>CAWDBO010000028.1:0-418585 GCA_963800615.1 uncultured Chloroflexia bacterium | reverse complement strand
TGGGCGAGTCGGCTCCGGGCGCGGGACGCGCGGCCGAGGCGCTCCGGCAACTCCGCGGCCGGCCCTCCCTGCCGCCGCGTGGAGCGCGAAGTGCTGCCGGCCCGCGGCGTGATCCGCCCCTGGCCGACCTGGACGGGCTCGTGCGCAAGGGCGACTACACGTGGGTCGCGGCGGGCGGCGAGGGGCGGGCCAACCTCCGCTTCATTGCGCGGCGCGAAGGCAGCCTCTTCCTGGCCGAGCCCCTAGCCGGGCTGCATGACGGCCCGCCGGCTGCCGTCTTCGACTACCTCAAGTCCGAGGGACCATCGTTCTTCGCCGATATCCAGGCCGGTGCGCAGCTCGCCACGCCCGCCTTGCGCGATGCGCTCCGGCAGCTGGCGCTTGCCGGCGTCGTCACCGGCGAAGACACCGCGGCGCTCTCCGCAGTGTTGGCGAGCCGTGAGGAGCCGGCCACGCCCCGGGCGGCGAGCAGCCTGGAAGAGGATCTGGCCCAGCGCCTGCCCTCACGGCCGTCGGGCCGGATGCTGGGAAGCACGCGAGCCTCCCAGCAGCGGGTGCGCGAGCAGCGGCGCCTGGTTGGTCAGCGACTGCAGGCCGAGGCCGACGCCGAGGAGGGTTGGGGCGGCCGCTGGGCCCTCGTCAACCGCTCCGCGATGATGGGGCCGGCCGGCCGCAGCGACGAGCGGCGCCGCTCCGTTTGCCCGGATCGCCCTCGAGCGCTATGGCCTGCTGGCGCCCGAAATCGTCACCCGCTTCGAGTCCCGCTGGACCTGGGCGGAAGAAGCCCCGGCCGAGTCCGCGGGTTCGGGCGCTGTGGGAAGGTCACCATGGTAAAGCCGAGTTGCACGGCCCGCGCGAGATCGGGTGGAGCTGGGGCGAGTTGGCAGAGCAACTCGGCCGTATGGAGCTGCGTGGCGAGGTGCGCCGCGGCTATTTCGTGAACGGCCTGTCTGGGGTGCAGTATGCCTTGCCGCAGGCTGTGGAGGCGCTGCGGGAGGCGCGCAATGGGCTGGCGGCCACCACCGCAGTGACGCTCCTGTCTGCCCTCGATCCCGTGAACCTGTACGGCGGGGAACTGGGAGTCTTAGCCACCGAGGGCACAGAGGTCACAGAGGGTGAGACGAGTGCAGGCGAGCGGGCCTCTGTCGAGCGGAAGGAGCTCCGCTTTGCACGCGTCGCCTCGACGCATCTCGTTCTCCACCAGGGCGCGCCGGTGCTGGTGGGGGAAGACAACGGCAGCCGCCTGACTGCCGCCGGCGTGAGCGGCGAGGTGCTGGAGGAAGCGCTGCGGCTGTATCTCAACCGTCCGACCGCTCCGCGACGGACTGCGATCGAATCATGGAACGGGGGCCCGGTCAGTGGGAGCCCCGGCGAGCCGCTGCTCCGCGATCTCGGTGCGACCCGCAGCCCAACGGGGCTGGACTTCTGGCGGAGCACGTAGAATAAGGGATGCTGCCTGCTCTTGACTTAACAAGCCGGCCCGCGTCAATTCTGGTCTTACTCCGGTTTGTTGACATCATCACATATTTGTTGTCTTATTTGGTTAAAGGGACAGGTCATATGCCAATATCAATTCGCGGACGCGGACGACTAAGGACGATGACCAAAACAAATTTGTCGTTCCTCGAGGGTGAGCTGCTTATTGTCATACCGGTTCGACGTCGGCCGATCAGTGATCTGGCGGGCATTTTTCGGCCGGATCAACCGTTACCGGACATGGAAGACCTCGGAGTTTCGGGAGGAAGTGGCGGCGAGGATCATGCCGGAAGGCATGGGGAAGTTCCCCTTCGCTTGTCGCGACCTGATTATCCGCTACTTACGGGCGAACCAGCGGAGATGTTCGAGAAGGTCGTGATGCTGATGGACGCGGCCGCAACGCGAGTCACCCTCCGAGTGGATGAGATCACTATGCCGGACTCGGGCTTGGCCACTTCGTAGAAACTCAAACCCCTGGGGGCCACGCTTGATGGAGTTTCTTGCGCGGATGGGATCCAAACGGACGCAGGCCATCATGTAGCCCTGACTATTTATGGCAGCCGAGAATGACTCGTCCGAAGCCTTCCTGCCGCGCGGGTGAATCGGGTCCGCGAAGGTTGCAACGACAAGCACTCGACCGGATCCCGGGAATCGTGCGCTTGGAACCCGGGGTCGGAGCTAGCCAGCATCTGCTCCTAACTTCAGTTCGCATCTGCGTTCCATTTTCGCACGCGGGAAATGAAAACCGGATGGACGACGAGTCCATCCGGTGATCCGTCTTTTATCCGTTGCGTCCGTGGTTCCTACAACCCGCGCTCCCCACGTATGTACGGCACCCCCAACGCGGCCGGCGCACCGATCCGTTTCTTCATGGCCTCCCGCGAACCGATCACCAGGATGATGATGACCAGCGTGTACGGCAGCATCTGCAGGAAGAAGCTCAGCTTCGGCGCGTAGTAGATCGGGTTGGCGAAGCCGAACAGCATGGTCGGCGCTTGCAGGTCGAGGATCAGGCGGCGCAGCGCGCCGAACATGTAGGCTCCCGCCGCGGCCCGCCACGGGTTCCATTGCGCGAAGATGACCAGGCCGATCGCGATCCAGCCCTGGCCGCCCGTCGTCAGTTCGCTGAACCAGCCCGGCGCAACCGCCAGCGAAATGTTGGCGCCTGCCAGCCCGGCCAACGCGCCGCCGGCAATGACGTAGAGGTAGCGCGTCCGTGCCACGTTGATGCCCAGGGCATCGGCGGCCGCCGGATACTCGCCCACCGCCCGCAGGTGCAGCCCCTGCCGGTGCGGTTCACGTAGAACGCAACCGCCGGGGTGAGGAGGTAGCCCAAGTAGACGAGCGGGCTGTGGTTGGTGAACAGGATCGGGCCGATCACCGGGATGGAAGAGAGGACGGGAATCGTAATGACTGGCAGCACCGAGGTGGCGCCGGCCTTGCTCAGTCCCTCACCCAACACCATGGCCAGTCCTACGCCGACGAAATTGACTGCCAGGCCGCTGACCACCTGGTCGGCCTGGAAGTTGATCGTCACGATCGCGTGCAGCAGCGCGAGCGCCGCCGCTGCCACTGCGGCAACCACCAACCCAATCCAGGGGTTGCCGGTGGCCACCGCCATCTTGAAGGCGAACATGGCGCCCAACAGCATCATGCCTTCGACGCCGAGGTTCATCACGCCCGAGCGCTCGGCCAGGATTTCGCCGATGGCCGCGAACAGGAGGACGGTGCCGGACGCGATGCCGGCCTGCAGGATGATACTCCAGTCAAGCATGGCCCCTTACCTCCTTACGACCCGGACCCGATACCGCAGCAGCACGTCGCTGGCAATCACGCAGAACAGGATGATGCCTTGGAGCATGCGGGGCACGCCCGAGGGTTGGATCTCGCGCCCGGCCTGAATCAGCCCACCGAAGAGGACCGATACCAGGACCACCGCGAACGGGTTGAGCTTCGCCAGCCAGGCGATGATGATGCCGGTAAAGCCGTAGCCCGGCGAAATCGCGCCCTGGAGGCGATGGACGACGCCCGTGACTTCGGACATGCCGGCGAGGCCCGCGAGCCCGCCGGAAATCATCATGGTCAGCACCGTGTTGCGGACGAGGTTCACGCCCGCGTACTTCGCGGCCCGTGGATTGTCGCCGATCAGCCGCAGCTCGTAGCCGAACTTGCTGCGATAGATGATGAAATAGACCACCACTGCCGCGATCAGCCCGAACATGATGCCCCCGTGCAGCGTCAGGCCGCTGAAACCCTTGAACTGCTTGGCGTAGTCCAGTAGACGAGGCATCCAGGCATTCTTCGGGAATGTCGGCGACATCTGGAAGCCCGGCCTCGCTCCACGCCCCGAAGACCCAGTAGAGCACCCACAGCGTGGCGATGTAGTTCAGCATCAGCGTCGTGATGATTTCGTTTACGTTCAGGCGCGCCTTGAGGTAGCCGGGGATGAAGGCCCACGCCGCGCCGCACGCAAACCCCGCCAGCGCCATGGTGCCGAGCATCAGCCACCTCGGAGCCGTTTCCGAGATGACCGGCGAGAGCACGATCGCGCTCGCGCCCCACGCGCCCAGGAAGAACTGCCCCTCCGCGCCGATGTTCCACAGGCGCATGCGGAAGGCCAGCGCGCACGCCAGGCCCACCAGGATCAGCGGGGTCGCACGCACCAGGGTGTCATTGAACTGGCCGGCGCTGCCAAAAGCAGCCTTCCCGATATGGACGTACGACTGCCACGCCTGGCCGCCCGCCACTTCGATGACGACGCCGCCGATGATCAGCGCGACAATCACTGCGCCGATGGACGTGGCCGGCGCCAACCACTTTGGCTGCGTGAGGCGCCGCTCCATGCGCACGCTGACCGGCATGTGGAAGCCACCCCCGCCCTTGATGCTCTCACTTGCGGCCATGGTTCCCTCCCGCCGGCTGTGCTTGCGGCTCCGCGCTGCCTTGCCGGGTGCCCGCCATCATCAGGCCGATCTCGGTGAGGCTCGCGTCCTCCGCGTTCAGCTCGCCCATGTTCTGCCCCTCGTAGATGCCGACCACCCGGTCCGCCAGAGACAGCACCTCTTCGAGCTCCTCGGAGATCAGCAGGATCGCCGTCCCACGCTCGCGCTCGGCGAGCAGGTGCTGGTGTACGGCTTCGATCGCGCCCACGTCCAGGCCGCGGGTCGGTTGGCAGGCGATGATCAGCTTGGGTTGCGTTCCGATTTCGCGGGCCAGGATCGCCTTCTGAAGGTTGCCGCCCGAGAGGAGCCGCACCTGCACGTCGATATTCGGCGCCGCGATGTCGAAGTCCTTCCGGATCTCGGTCGCTTGCTTCCGAATGACGGGCCGGTTGAGCGCCCAGCCGGCCGAAATCGGCGCGGCCCGGTAATTCTTCATGATGAGGTTTTCGGCCAGGCTCAGCCCCGGCGAAGACCCCACCCCCGTGCGGTCCTCCGGGACATGCGCGATGTGTCGCGAGATGGCGACGCGCGGGCTTTTGTTCGCCAGGTCTTCATCGTTGACGAGAATCTGGCCCGAAGTCACCTGGCGAAGGCCCGTGATCACCTGCGCCAACTCACTTTGGCCGTTGCCCGCAACGCCCGCAAGGCCCACGATCTCGCCTTCCTTCACGTTCAACGTGAAGCTGCGGAGTGCTGGCACGCCCCGGTCGTTCTCGGCGCACACCCCCTGGAGATCGAGCACGACCCTACCCGGCTGCACCGGCTTCTTCTTGACCGTAAAGACGACCTCGCGGCCCACCATCAGCTGCGCCAGGTGCGTCTTCGTTGCGCCCTTGGCGGTCACGCCCGGCGCCGTCACCTTGCCGTGGCGCAGGACCGTCACACGGTTGGCGATGGCGCGCACTTCGTCGAGCTTGTGGCTGATGAAGACGATGGAATGGCCGCGCTGGAGCATGGAGCGGAGGGTGACGAAGAGTTCCTCCACCTCCTGGGGGGTCAGCACCGCGGTCGGCTCGTCCATGATGAGGATCTTGGCGCCCCGGTAGAGCATCTTGAGGACTTCGACGCGCTGCTGCTCGCCCACCGAAAGCTGCCAGATCTTGGCCTTGGGATCCACCTTCAGGCCGTACTGCTCCTGCAAGCCCAGGACCTTCTTGTCCAGCTCCGCCATCGGGAGCGTGAAGCGCGGGTCCGACAAGCCAAGGATGATGTTCTCGGTTACGGTCTGCGACGGCACGAGCATGAAATGCTGGTGAATCATGCCGATCCCCGCGGCTATGGCGTCGCGCGGGGAGCTCAGGTTGACGCGTTTGCCGTAGACGAAGATTTCGCCTTCCTCGGCCTTGTACATGCCGGCGAGCACGTTCATCAGTGTGCTTTTCCCGGCGCCGTTTTCGCCGAGCAGTGCGTGAACTTCACCTTCGTAGAGCGTAAAGTCGACGTGGTCGTTGGCGAGGACGCCCGGAAAGCGTTTGACAATGCCCCGCATTTCGACTGCCAATGGGGTGTCGGGCATGGGGAACCTCGAATTCTAGCTGGGATGTGGTTTCCCAGGTAGAAGAAACCAGTGTTTTTCCCATCGCTCAGAAACCTGGTTTCTTACTGTAGTTCTGTTACTGCTTGGGCAGCTCGGCGGTCACGCCGTCAGCCCACCAGTACATGCAGTACTTGCACTCCAGTCCCTTCGCACCGGGCGGGAACTGGTCGAGATCGTTCTGGGTCATCTTCTCGCCGGCCGGGACGATCACCTTGCCCTTGTTGTCCTTGATCTCGCCGGCAAAGACGTCGAAGCGGTTGAACTCGCCCTTCAGCATCTTGGCCAGGGTGTCCTTCACCATCTGCAGGTCTTCCGCGGGCAGGTCTTGCATGCCCTTGGTCGGCTGCTGGCCTTCCATGAAGCCGAACAGGCCCAGCGCGCCGCTGTCCGCATCGAAGTAGTCGAAGCCGGGTTTGTAGGTCTTGTCCATCACGCCCTTGGCGATCTTGGAGTACACCTTGCCCCAGTCCCAGTAGATGGTGGTGAGGCAGCGCTCGACCTTGCAGGAGCCGACCCAGTCGTAGGTAATGCCCCACTTGCTCTTGGCCTGCGCGACGTCGGCCGGGGCCGGCGTGTCCGCACCCGTGAAGACAACCTGCGCGCCCCCATCGAACAGGGAGGCGGCCGCTTCCTTCTCCGCAACCGGATCGTGCCAGGAGTTGATCCAGCGCACGTCCATGGTGCACTCGGGGCAGGTCTTCTTCATGCCGAGCGCGAACGCATTGCCCAGCCGCAGCTCTTCGGGGATCGGGAAGGTGGCGATGTAGCCCAGCTTCGGCGTCTTGTCGGTCTTCGCGCGGGAACCCGCGACCATGCCGGCCAGGTACTTCATGTCTTCCATGGCGCCGAACAGGTTGCCGAAGTTCTTGTTGTTGGTCTTGTAACCCGACACGTGAACGAACGTGGTGTCGGGGAACTCCTCGGCGACGGTTGCGGTCGGGTCCATGAAGCCGAAGGAGGTCGTGAAGATGAGGTTGAAGCCCTTGCGGGCCAGCGCGCGGATGGCCTGCTCGGCCTCCGCGCCTTCGGGCACGTTCTCGACGTAGGCCACGTGAGTGTTCGGCACGTTCTGCTCGAGGTACTTAAGCCCGTCGTAGTGCGACTGGCTCCAGCCGCCGTCGTCGTGCGGCCCAATCAGGATCGCACCAACATTGAATTTGCCCTGCTCCACGTCAGGGATCTGAAGGGCCGCCTGTTCGGCCGGGGCCGGCGCTGCTGTTGCCTGCGCGGGCGCCGCAGTGGCCCCCGGCGCCTGGGCCGGCGTCGTGGCTGGCGTGGCGCATGCCGAGGCGATCATAGAGATCACCAACAGCAGGGCGAAGATGCCCCAGTACTGCTTGCGCATCGAAGACTCCTCCTAAGGGTGTTTGGGTATGTTCATGCAACCGGTGTCAGGGCGAACGCATTGTTGAGGTACGCAACGCCCCTGTTGCGCCGTTTGATTGTAGCCTGTCCTGAACCGCAATGCAAATGACTCGCGTCATAATGTCTCAGCCCTCCCGGCGTGGTATAATCGCGCAACCCCTGTCTCTGGAGGCATCCATGACGGAACTCAACCATCTCGTACGGGTTGCTCGCGGCGACGTGCCGGCCGATATCGTCCTACGTAACGCCAGGCTCGTCAACGTCTATTCGAGCGAGATCTACCCGGCGGATGTTGCCATATGCGGCGCGCGCATTGCCGGCATCGGCAGCGGCTACACCGGCGTCCAGGAATTCGACCTCAAAGGCTCGTACCTCGCGCCCGGGTTGATCGACGCACACGTTCACATCGAAAGCGCCATGGTCGGGGTGCGGCAGTTCGCTGCGGCCGTGGTCCCGCGCGGCGTCACGTCCGTCGTCGCCGACCCGCACGAAATCACGAACGTCCTCGGCCTCGACGGCATCCGGTATATGTTCGATCAGGCGAAGTACGGCCGCCTCAGCATGTTCGTCATGGTGCCTTCCTGCGTGCCCGCCACCCACATGGCGACCGCAGGCGCGTATCTGGAGGCAAAGGATATCGCCTCGCTCCAGGGTGACCCCTGGGTCCTCGGGCTCGGCGAGATGATGAACTACCCGGGCGTGGTCAACCAGGACCAGGGCACGCTTGACAAGATCGAGGCCTTCCGGACGCGCGTGCTCGACGGCCATGCCCCCGGGCTGGCGGGCAAGGACCTCAACGCTTACGCGGCCGCGGGCATCGGCTCGGACCACGAATGCACGACCGTGGAGGAGGCGCTCGAGAAGCTGCGCCTGGGCATGTATATCCTCATCCGCGAGGCGACCGGCGCGCACAACCTGGCGACCCTGCTTCCGATGATCACCCCGGACAACGCCCGCCGCATCTGCTTCTGCACCGACGACCGGCACCCCGCCGATCTCCTTGACCAGGGCAGCGTCGATTACCTGGTGCGCTGCGCGGTGAGGGGCGGCGTCGACCTCGTCACAGCCATCCGCATGGCCACGCTGAACACCGCCGAGTGGTTCCGCATGTACGACCGGGGCGGCATCCGTCCCGGCAACCGGGCCGACCTGATCGTGTTTGACGATCCGCAGGAGTTCAACGTGCGCCTCGTGATCCGCGGCGGCCAGGTGGCGGCGGAAGACGGCAAGATCGTGCCCCTCGACGTGCCCGAGCGGCCTTCTTACCTCCGCGGCTCGATGAACATCAACTGGCACACCGTCAACTTCACCATTCCGGCCGAGGGCCGCCGCGCGAACGTCATCGGCGTGATCCCGAACCAGCTCATCACCGAGAAGCGTGTGCTCGAGATCCCTTCGCAGTCCGGCGTCGCCACGCCTGATTACGAGCAGGACATCGTCAAGATGGCAGTGATCGAGCGCCACATGGCGAGCGGGCAGATGGGCAAGGGGTTCGTGCAGGGGCTGGGCATCCGCCGGGGCGCCATCGCATCGACCATCGCCCACGACCACCACAATCTGGCCGTGGCGGGTGTGGACAACGTGTCGCTGACGACCGCGGCCGGCGCCGTGGCCGACATGGGCGGCGGCCTCGCCGTCGTCGACGGCGTCCGCATCCTCGCCCGCCTGCCGCTGCCGGTCGCGGGCCTCATGTCAAACAAGCCGATCCACGAGGTCCGCCGGGGATGCGACGAGGTCATCGCCGCCGCCCACGGCCTCGGCTCCGATCTGCACGACCCGTTCATGGCGCTAGTTTCCTGGCGCTGGAGGTCATCCCACACCTGAAGATGACGGACCAGGGCCTGGTCGACGTCGACGAATTCAAGCTCGTGCCGCTGTGGGCTGACTGACCAGTTCGCGGTCGAGACCTCGCCGGTTTCGAAAACCTCCGCCCTAGACCTGACAGGTTTCGCAAACCTGTCAGGTCTTTCATCTTGCACCCTATTTGTCCCCTCCTCAGTACAACTTTTTATTAACCTCGCTTTCATCCGATCTTTGTTAGAACTTTACACCCGCAGAGTAAACCAGACTTGAGCCATCGCGCAGACGGGTTGGTCCGTGAGGTGCGGCGGCTCATGCTTTTGGGTGACTTGGGCCTCGGGAGGTGGAGGAAGACGATGAATCGAAAGCTGGGTGTTGCCTTGGTGATCGTGGTCGTAGTGGCGGCCGCGGCAGTGGCATGGTGGAAATTGGGCACGCGCCAGGTGGCCGCCGCGACGACGGCGGGCCAGAGCACCGCGCTCGTCCAGCGTGGCAACCTGCAGGCGACGGTGAACACGGCGGGCAACATCTCCGCCGCCCAGGAAGCAACCCTCAACTTCCAGCAGTCGGGCCTCGTCAAGAGCGTGAACGTCAAAGTCGGCGACGCGGTCAAGGCGCGGCCAGGTCCTGGCACAGCTCGACACCTCGGATCTCGATCTCCAGGTGCAAAACGCCGAGGTAAATCTGAAACTGGCGCAGGACAAGCTCGCCCAAGCGCAGAACCCAACGACGGAGCAGGACGTCGCCAGCGCCCGCGCCGCGGTGGACGCCGCACAGGCAGCTCTGAACAAGCTGACCGAAGGCCCCGCGGCGAGCGACGTGGCTGCCGCTCGGGCCGCCGTTACGAGTGCTCAGGCCGCCTATACCGCTGCCGTCAAGGCTTCCGGCACCCAGGACAACCAGATGACCGCTGCAGCCGCCGCGCTGGAGAAGGCGCAGGCCGCGGTGCAGCAGGCGCAGGCTGCGTACGACAAGGTCGCGGATGCGCCCAACATCGCCATGCTGCCCCAGGCCACCGCGCTCCAGCAGGCGACCATCGACTTCGAAACCGCCCAGGCGAACTACAACTCGCTCGCCGCCACCGCAGGTGCGGATGCGAACTCCAAGGTGCAGCAGGCGAAGTCCGCGCTGCAGCAGGCGCAGGCCAGCCTGGCGAAGCTCCAGGCGCCTCCGACGAAGAACGACACCGCAGCAGCCCAGGCGCAGCTGACGCAAGCACAGAACAACCTGGAAAAGCTCCTGGCCGGCCCCGACGCCAACTCCGTCGATATCGCCCGGAACGGCGTGGTGCAGGCGCAGATCGCGCTGCAGCAAGCGCAGCTGAAGCAGCAGCAGGCAGAGCTCGTCGCACCGTTTGACGGCGTCGTGACCGCGGTCAGCGCGGTTGCCGGCCAGAACAGCCCGGCCGCCACGACGGGCGCTATCCAGCTTGCGGACACTGGTCACCTGGAAATCGACGCGGACCTGGCCGAGACGGACGTGGCCCGCATCCGGGCCGGCGAGCCGGTAAGCGTGACGCTGGATGCGCTGCCCGGCGTGGACCTGAGCGGTACTGTCAGCCAGATCGCGCCCGTGGGCGTGACCCAGCAGGGCGTCGTCAATTATCCGGTCGTCATCGCGCTGGCGAACACGCCCCCGTTCGTCAGGGCCGGCATGACGGCGAACGCGAACATCATCATTGCCGAGAGCGACAACGTGCTCATGGTCCCGATCCGGGCGGTCAAGTTTGCGGCCGGCACACGCACCGGACCGGGCGGCGCCGGCTTCTCTGGCGCGGGCGGTGGGAATGGCGGGGCCGCGGGCGCCGGCTCAGGCCAGGGGAACCAGGCCGGGGCGGGCGCGGCCGGCGGCCAGTTCGGCCAGGGGCGCCGGGGCCAGTTCGGCCAAGGGCAACCGGGCCAAGGCGCCCCGGACCGTGGCGCCAATGGTGCGGGCGGCTTCGGTAACGGAGCCGGGGCCGGCAACTTCCAGCGTCGGGCGCGGCAGGCAACGGTGACCGTGCTGCAGAACGGCCAGGAAGTGTCTGTTCCGGTGCAGGTCGGGCTGAGCAACGATACGATGACTGAGGTCGTGAGCGGCTTGAATGAGGGTGACGAGGTCGTCGTGAACCTGGCGGGCTCGACCGCCCAGGCCGGAGCGCCGGGCGGTCCGGGCGGCTTTGGCTTCCTCGGCCGGTTTGGCCGGTGAGCCGTACAGGAGCGTGTCGATGAACCTGTTTGAAAGCACTCGCATCGCGCTGGTCAGCCTCTCGGGAAGCAAGTTGCGGTCCGCCCTGACCATGCTCGGCATCATCATCGGCGTGGCCGCGGTCGTCGCGCTCATGGGCATCGGCCGGGGCGCGCAGGCCGCCATCACCAACCAGATCAACAGCTTGGGCAGCAACTTGCTCTTCGTCTCCCCGGGCGCGGCGTCCGAGGGGGGCGTGCGCGCCGCGGCGGGTTCCGCGCAAACGTTGACGTACCAGGACGCGCTGGCGCTCGCCGACCCGATCAACGCGCCCTCCGTGGCGGCCGTCGCCCCGGAGATGCGGAGCTTCGGCCAGGTCGTGTACCAGGGCAACAACGCCAACACGCCCGTCGTGGGTGTGACGCCGGAGTACGCGGCGGTTCGCAACTACTCGATCAGCGAGGGTGATTTCATCACGGCATCCAACGTCCAGGGGCGCTCTGCGGTGGCCGTGATCGGCGCCAACGTGGCCTCGGAGCTCTTTGGCGACGCGGACCCGGTCGGCCAGTCGCTCCGCATCAACAACAACAGCTTCCGGGTGGTCGGCGTCCTCACAGCAAAGGGGGGAACGGGCTTCGGCAACCAGGACGACCAGGTCCTGATCCCGATTACCACGGCGATGGCGCGCCTTCAGCGAAACCAGACCGCCCGCGGGAACGCGGTCAGCCAGATCAGCGTGCAGGTGGCGGCCGCGGACCAGATGCCGGCGGCAACGCAGCAAATCACCGCGATCCTGGACACGCGCCACCACATCCGCACGTCCGACGACTTCACGATCCAGAGCCAGGACGCGCTTGCTCGCCAGCGCGAATCAGATCACCGGCGTCCTCACGCTGTTCCTCGGCGGCGTCGCGGGCATCTCGCTGCTCGTCGGCGGCATCGGGATCATGAACATCATGCTGGTGTCGGTGACCGAGCGGACGCGCGAGATCGGCATCCGCAAGGCCATCGGCGCGACGCGGGGCAACGTGCTGCTCCAGTTCCTCACCGAGGCGACGATCCTCAGCGTGCTCGGCGGGCTGGTCGGCGTCGGCCTCGGCGCGTGGATCGCGCACGTCATTTCCGGGCTCAACCTGGGCAGCGCACCCCTGCACGCGGTGGTCGCGCCGGACTCGGTGCTGCTCGCCACCCTCTTTGCGCTGGCCGTCGGCCTGTTCTTCGGGATCTATCCCGCCTGGCGCGCCGCGTCCCTGAACCCGATCGAGGCGCTGCGGTACGAGTAGGCGCTCCTAAGCCCTGCTGCGCGCACGAACCTCCCCCAATGCGGCGCGGGCTGAAACTCTCCCTCCCGCACCAACTGCGCGCCCGCGCACGAACACGTCGCGCACCGCCCCCTGCACCTTCATCCCCTCGTAAGGGGTGTATCCCGCCAGGTTGTGCATCCGTGCGGCCGTGATCGTGCTCTCCACCCGCGGGTCATAGACCACCACGTCCGCATCCGCCGCCCTCGCGCAGCGCGCCCTTGTTCGTCAATCCGAAAATGCGCGCGCGGGTTCGCGCTGGTCAGCTCCGCCAGCCGCGACCACCCGATGCGCCCTGCCGCGACCCCCTGCGTCGCCAGCACCGGCAGCATCGTTTCCAGCCCCGGAATCCCGCCGGGCGTCTTCGTAAACTCGGTGTGCTCGCGCTTCTGCTCGATCGTATAGTCGCAGTGGTCCGTGCCGATGGTGGCGATTTCGCCCGCGACGATCTGCGCCCACAGCTTTTCCTTCTCTTCCGGCGCGCGCAGCGGCGGCTGCATGATGCCCCACTCGGGATGCGGCCCGGTGTAAACCGTCTCGTCGATGGTCAGGTACTGTACCGTCGTCTCGGCGATGCGCGCTGGCCCCGCGCCGCGGCCTGCGTGACCTCGGTCACCGTTCCGCTGGCCGAGCAGTGGACGACGTAGATGGTGGGGTTGTTCGCGGCCCGGCCCAGGAAGAGCGCCCGGTTCGCCGCCTCGACCTCGGCCAGCGCGGGCCGCGCCTGCCCGTGGTACGCCAGGCTCGTCTGCCCCGCCTTCACCAGCGCGTCGCGCGCCGCCGCCACGATCATGTCGTTCTCGCAATGGATCATCACGACGATACTGTCGTGCGGCCGCCGCCTTGAACACCCGCAGGAGGGCATCGTCCGGCTGGAAGTAGTTGGGCTTGTAGGTGGTGTAAACCTTGGCCGCGTTGATGCCCATGTCGAGCAGGTCGGCCATCCAGCGGTCGAGCACCGCGTCGTCCTCGGGCAGCTGGGTTAGCATCATGTGCAGGCCGTAGTCGATTTGCGCCAGCCCACCGATCTCGCGCTCGCGCGCGGCCAGCGCCTCGCGCACGTCCTGGCCCGGGAACTGGGTCGCGAAGTCGATGACCGTGGTCACCCCGCCGCAGGCCGCCGTCCGCGTGCCCACCTCCCAGTCGTCAGGCGTCTTGTAGATCCCCGTATCCAGCACGATGTGCGTGTGGGGGTCGATCAGCCCGGGCAGCACCACGCAGCCGGACGCGTCGATGACCGAGTCGGCGCCCTCAGCCGCCAGTCCCGCCCCGATCGCCTGGACCTTCTCACCTGCAAGCAGAACATCTCCCTGGCGCTCGCCGTCGGGAAGGACCAGCAGCCCGTTGCGAATTAACGTCGATGTGCTCATGCCACCCCTCGCATATCGAATACTATGCCGTCCGCATCGCGGCGAGCAGTTCCGGCAGGACGGTCCCGCCCTTGCCCTGCAGATAAACGTCGGCCATTTCGCTCAGTTCGTCATATTCCGGGTTCACGTCGACGACGAACGCCCCGGTGCGCGCGGCCGCATAAGGCAGCGACGCGGCCGGCTGAACTACGCCGGAGGTGCCGACCACCAGCATCGCGTCGCACCGCAGGCAGGCATCGTAGGCCCGGCGCATGATGTCTTCGGGCAGGTACTCGCCGAACCAGACCACGTCGGGCCGCAGCAGGTCGCCGCACTTCGGGCACACGAGGCGGCTTTTCCGCTCTGCCCCAGGACATCTTCCACGGTGAATCCCGTATGCCGTCCGCTCAGGCACTTGTAACGCTGGATGCTGCCGTGCAGCTCGAGCACGGTCTTCGAGCCCGCCGCCGCGTGCAGCCCGTCGATGTTTTGCGTCACGACGGTGACCTTGGGGATCAGTTGCTCGAGCGCCGCGATGGCAAGATGGCCGGCATTCGGCCGCGCCTGCTTGACCATCCCGAACCGGTACTCGTACCACTCCCACACGAGCTTCGGGTTGCGCAGAAACCCTTCGGCCGACGCCATTTCCAGCGGGTCGTACCGCGCCCACAAGCCGTCCTGCGCCTCCCGAAAGGTGGGGATGCCCGACTCTTTCGAAACGCCCGCGCCCGTCAGCACGACCAGCCGGCGGGCTCTCGAAATGAGCTTGGCCGCACGCGCGATCTCCGGATCCATCCCTGCCTCCGTGCCTAATGTAACGCAGGCCGGATCATCTGGCAAGCGAATGTTCTCGGTTGGCGCCGCCGCACCGGTATGCTAAACTTTGCCTCACCCGGAGGAACGCATGCCGAAGCCCATCAAGCCCGGTCACACAGACAGCCCGGCACGACCGGACGAGGGGACTGCCCTCGGCCTCGAGCGGCTCGTCTTCTTCAGCGATGCCGTCATTGCCATTGCCATCACGCTGCTGGTGCTGGACATCCGCTCGCCCGAATTGACCGCCGCCTCAGCGCTCGATCTCGGCCGGCGCCTGCTCGACATGTGGCCCAAGTACCTTGGCTTCGCCGTCAGCTTCTGGGTGATCGCATTGTATTGGGTCGCCCACCATCGCAGCTTCCGCTATATCCAGCGCTACAACCGCCGCTTGATGTACCTCAACTTCCTGTTTCTCATGTTCATCGCGTTCATGCCGTTCCCGACCTCGCTGCTCTTCAACAGCGGGGTGCAGTCCGCGTCGGTGATCCTGTACGCCGGCACGGCCGCAGGCATGGGCTTCTCCCTGGCCGCGATGTGGTGGTATGCGGTGCGCCACCGCTTCGTCTCGGCCGCCGCATCGCCTGCGGTCGTGAAGGACATCCGTCTCAACCTCGTTCTGCCGCCGCTCGTCTTTGTCGCCTCGGCCGTCGTCGCGGTGTTCAATGCGGACGCGGCAGCGCTCGCATGGCTGCTGCTCGTGCCGGTCTACATCCTCCGGCGCCGGAATGAGGCCGCGCTCGGGATGGAGGGCCCCGACCGGTAGGGCCTCGCTTGATCTATTGCAGGCGGCTCTCCAGCCTCTCGACGATCGTCGCTCCCGATGCTCAGCGACGCAGTCGCGGCCGGCGAGGGCGCGTTGATGACATGGACCATGCGCGGCGACTCCGCAAAGGCGAAATCGTCGAGCATGCTTCCATCCGGCCCCACGGCCTGCGCGCGCACGCCCGCCCCCGCCGCCACGAGGTGCCGTTCTTCGATGTCCGGCATCAGCCGCTGCAGGGCCTTCACGAATGCCGGCTTGCTGAACGAACGCTGCATTTCGCCCGCGCCCATCCGCCAGTAGCGCGCGGCCATGCGGATGAAGCCCCCGTACGTCATCGTCTCCGCCAGGTCTCGGGCGTTGAAATCGGTCTTGCGGTAGCCCTCCCGCGCAAACGCCAGCACTGCGTTCGGCCCGCACTCGACCTCGCCCCACGCGGTGCGCGTGAAGTGGACGCCGAGGAACGGAAAGCGCGGGTCGGGCACGGGGTAAATCAAGGCGTGGCAGAGGCTGTGGACTTCGGGACGGAGGGTGTAGTACTCGCCCCGGAACGGCACGATGCGCGCCGGAGAACGCTGCCCGCTCATCCGCACCAGCCGGTCCGAGTGCAGCCCGCCGCAGTTGACGACGTAGCGCGCCTCGAAGTCGCCCGCGGTGCTCTGCGACGGTGCACGCGCTCGCGGTCTCCTTCAAGCCCGTCACCCGCGCGCCCGTCACCACCTCGCCGCCCAGCCGCTCGATGCAGCGCGACCAGCGCTCGGCACACGATGCGAAAATCCACCACGCCCGCCTTCGGCAGATAGAGCGCCTTCACCCCGGCCGCGTGCGGCTCGATCTCCCGCAGCCGCTCCGGCCCGATCGCTTCGCACACGATGCCGTTCGCCGCTGCCCGCTCCGCCAGCGCGTCGAGCTTCGGGACCTCTTCCTCGGTCGACCGCGACGATCACCTTGCCGCAGATGCTGTACGGGACCTCCTGCTCGTCGCAGAACCGCAGCATCGCGGCCCGCCCCGCCAGGCAATTCTTCGCCTTCAGCGATCCCGGCTTGTAATACACCCCGGAGTGCAGGACGCCCGAGTTGTGCCCCGTCTGGTGCCGGGCGACCTCGGGCTCCTTCTCCAGGATCTTAACCTGCAGCTCCGGGTGGGCCTGCAACAGCCTGTATGCGGTCGCCAGTCCCGACGATCCCGCCGCCGACCACGATGACGTCCGTACAAAAATAAATAATTTCTGCATTTTTGCTCTCAAGCGAGATACACGTCCGCCTTCTCCAGCCACTCCATGATCGCGATGTGCTGCGGGCACTGCGCCTCGCACTCGCCGCACTTCAGGCACTTGTCCGCCCGGCCCTCCGGCGCGATCCAGTTGTTGTACGCCATCCTCGCATACTCGTACGCGTCGAACATCATCGCTTCATTATAGAAGGCGAAGATGTTGGGATATCTGCACCCCGTTCGGGCAAGGCTGGCAGTATTTACACTCGGTGCATGGGATCGGCGCGAGCCGCTGAAATTCCGTCCGCACCTCGCCGACCAGCGCCTCTTCGGCTTCCGTGAGCGTACCCACGCCCGAGCGGTCCGCGCTGGCCAGGTTCTCCTCCAGCTGCGCCGCGTTGCTCATCCCGCTCAGCACGAGCGACACTTCGGGCTGGTTCCACACCCACTGCAGGGCCCACTCGGCCGGGCTTGCGGCGCGTCGGCTGCCTTGTCCCACAGCGTCTGGACCGGGGCAGGCACGCCTTGCCCCTGCCGGAAGCCGGCATTGCCTGCCAGCAAGCCGCCGCGCAGCGGCTCCATCACCACGACGGCCAGGCCCCTTGTCCGCCGCGTACTTCAGCCCGCGCGCGCCCGCCTGGTAGTCGATGTCGAGGTAGTTGTACTGGATCTGGCAGAACGTCCAGGCGTCGTAGGCATCCACGATCTCCTGGAAGACCTCGTACTTGTCGTGAAACGAGAAACCGAGGTGGCGGATGCGCCCGTCGGCCAGCGCGTCCTTGCGCCCACGCCAGCACGCCGAGGTCCCGTACCTTGGCCCACGACCCCGCATCGAGCGAGTGCAGCAGGTAGAAGTCGATGTGGGATGTATCCAGCCGCGCCAGCTGCTCGTCGAGATACCGGTCGAAGTCCTCGGCCTTCTCCACCTTCCAGCAGGGCAGCTTCGTCGCCAGCTTCACGCGCTCGCGATACCCATCCTTCAGCGCTCGGCCCGACGAGCGGCTCGCTCGTGCCGCCGTGATACGGGTACGCGGTGTCGACGTAGTTGACGCCGCCGTCGATCGCCTGCCGGATCATCGTCGATCGCGGGCGCCTCGTCGATCTGCTTGGGGTCGTTGTCGATCACCGGCAGCCGCATCGCGCCGAAACCGAGCGCCGAAACCTGCCAGTCCAGCTTGCCGAACTTCCGATATTGCATGAGGATATCTCCGATGAGAATTGAGTCTTGTGGCAGCGCCATTATAGCATACCCTTGTCCGCTCTGGGGTTGGGAAGGCAGATGACGATGCCCGGCTGAACGGGCATGATAAGATGCAGCGATAACCATTGTGCTTCAGTGAAAGGACCGGAAGATGGCTTCGGACGACAATCACCCGCTGACTCTGTACATCGGCACCTATACGGACCAGCCTTCGCCCCAGGGCCGCGTGGGCGAGGGCATTTACCGCGCCAGCCTGCTGCCCGCAAGCGGCGCGATCCGGGTGGAAGGCGTGGCGGCCAGGATGACCAACCCCACCTTCCTGTCGTCCGCGGCGGCCGCATCTACGCGATCGGCGAGGTCAACGAGCACGACGGGGAAGCCGGCGGCCTCGTCGCGGCGTTCGCGGTCGATCCCGCGACCGGGGACCTCTCGCTTGATCAACCAGCAGTCCAGCGGCGGCTCCGGCCCGGCATACATCGCCACCGACGAGAGCGACCGGGTCGCGCTGGTCGCGAACTACGTGGGGGGGAGCGTCGCGAGCCTGCCCATCGGCGCAGGCGGCGCGCTCGCAGCCGCCGTCGCAGGTTGTCGCACATCACATGCCGCACGAAGGCCCCGGTCCCGTCGCCGACCGCCAGGACGCGCCGCACGCGCACTGCATCATCCCCGACCGCAACAACCGCTTCGCCTTCGCGGCCGACCTGGGCGTGGACCGGATCTACCAGTACGCGCTGAACGCCGCCGCGAGAAAGATCAGCGCGGAAGCCGGTCACCGTGTACGACGTCTTCCCCGGCACCGGCCCCCGGCACCTCGCCTTTCACCCGTCCGGGCCGCTGGCTCTACGTGATCGGCGAGCTCAGCTCGACGCTCGTCGTCTACGCCTACGACGGCGACAATGGGCTGCTCCGCGAGCCCAGGGCGATACCGCTCCTGCCGGAAGGCTGGACGGGCGAAAACACCGCCTCCGAGGTCGCCTGTTCGCCCGACGGGCATTTCATCTACGCCGGCAACCGCGGCTTCGACGCCATCACCGTCCTCCGGGTCCACGACGATTCCGGCACGGTCACGCTGGCCGGCCAGTTCCCACGGGCGGCTCGTTCCCGCGCCATTTCGCCCTCGACCCCACCGGGCAATGGCTCGTGGCCGCGAACCAGAAGAGCGACAACCTGACCACGTTCCGGGTCGACCGGAAGACCGGCCTCCTCGACTGGACCGGCCAAACCGTCCGCGTCCCCGTCCCTGTCTGCGTCGCGTTTGCATAGACCCAAGGGCCGCCCTCACCACAAAGGACCAAAGAATCAGGGGCCCACCGAGGTCTCAAAAACCTTCGTGAATCTTTGTTTCTTTGGTCCTTTGTGGTGAAGATCCCCTCCGAACATGCGCAAATCCGCGAATGATGGTATAAAGGCGGGACAAGGTCTCAGCATGCCAATCCCATCCCGCCGCTCCATAGCCGCCCCCCCGGGGAACCCGACGTCTGATACACGAACAAGGCTGACTGCTGCCTTTCGTTGGTCGGCGGTTTTGATGTTGCTCGTGACCCTCGCGGCCGCGGCGCTGCGCCTCTGGCACCTCGACCGCCTGCCTCCCGGCCTGTGGTACGACGAGGCGGTCAACGGCGTCGACATCCGCATGGTCCTGGCCGGCCGCGGCTTGCCCATCTACTTCGTCGCCAACAACGGCCGTGAGCCGCTCTTCATCTATCTGCAGGCGCTGTCCGTCGCGCTGCTCGGGCCGACCCCGTTCGCCCTCCGCCTGGTTTCCGCCATCGCCGGCATCCTCGCCGTGCCCGCCGTCTACTGGTGCGGCCGGGTGTTGTTTGGCGGCGCACCCCATGATGCCCGGCGCAGCCGCGGCGACCTGATCCAGCATTGGGCGCCCCTCATCGCGGCCGCCGCCCTTGCGGTCTCCTACTGGCATCTGAGCCTCAGCCGCCTGGGCCTGCGCGCGGTCCTCTTGCCCCTCACGAGCACGCTGGCCGTCGGGTTCTTCTGGAAGGCATGGACCGGCGGCCGCCGCCGCGACTATGCGCTTGCCGGCGTCTTCCTGGCCGCAGCCCTCTACTCGTATCTCGCCGCCCGGCTCCTGCCCTTCGTGCTGCTTGCATTCGTGGCGCTCGAAGCCGTGCTTGCCCTCGTCGCCCGCGCCCGCCACGCCTCCGGCCGCGCCGGCCCGGCCGTGGAAATCCACCCTCGCAGGGCTGGCCGTCCTCGCGCTCGTGGCCGCGGTCCTGTTCCTGCCGCTGGCCCTGGCGCTCCGCAGCGCGGCAACCATGACCGATCGCTCGAGCCAGGTTTCGATCCTGGCCGGCGTCCCGCTCGCCGAGGGCCTGCGCCGCGTCGCCGCGAATGCTGATCGTCGCGCTCCGCGCCTTCTACGACCGCGGCGACCTCAACGTCCGCCACAACCTGCCCGGCCGGCCCGCAACCGACATCCTGCTCGCGGCGCTCTTCACCGCCGGTTGGCTGGCTGCGCTCTGGCGCATCCGCGAGCCGCGCTGCCGCCTGCTGCTGATCTGGTTCGGCGTCATGCTCGCCCCGACGGTCTTCAGCATCGAGGCGCCCCACAGCCTGCGCGCGTCGGGCGTGCTGCCGCCCTTTGCCCTGCTCTGCGGGCTCGGCGCAGTCACGCTGATCGCCCTGCTGCCGCGCGCCTCCTGGCGCCGGGTCGCCGCGCCCGCTTTACTCCTGGCCGTCTTGCTGGTCAGCGGCAGCCTCACCGCCCGCGACTATTTCGTCCGCTGGGCGCAGTCCGGCAGCCTCGGCGCAGCCTTCTCGCTCCAGGAGCAGCTTGCCGCCGAAGCAGCGGCGAAGTTCCTCGACTCGGCCGCGCCGGATTCGGGCTTGCTCGTCTCAGCCCGGCTTTTCAGCCAGCCGCAGGCGGTGTTTGCCCTCGGCATGCTGCCCCAATCCACGCTCGGCGCGACGCTGCCGGTCACCAGCACGGACAAGGTCGACTTCCTGCTGGAGAACCATTTCGACCCGCGCCAGCCCATGTACCTGCTGACTAAGGTGAACGGTGCGGCCCCGGTCACGCCCGTCGAGCCGCTGCCCGACAGCCGATGCCGCCGCGCTGCAAGCCCGCTTCGGCCAGGACCCGTCCGTTCGCACGCTGGCCGCGGCAGGCCAACAGCCCCGCTGGGGCACGGTCTTCCAGGGCGGCCTGCCCGCCGGTTTCCCGCTCCGCGCACGCGAGATCGCCAACCCCCTCGATGTCACGTTTGCCAATGGCGCCCGGCTCATCGGCTACGACGTCGAGCCGCAGCCGGCGGCTCGAACCCCCGAGCATACGCGTCACGCTCTTCTGGCAGCTATCCGATACGGGCGAAGCGCCCCATGACCGAATGGGTCTTCCTGAACCTGGCGGATGACCAGGGCGTGTGGTGGACGCAGAACGGTCCCCTGTCGGAGAGCTACCTCCTTCCCTGGCTGCACGGGGACCTGCAGATCCAGGACGTGCGCGTGATGCCCGTGCCCGAGGAGATGCCCGCGGGGAAGGCCTGGTTCGAGGCCGGGCTTTACGAGGCGGACTTCGCCAAGCCCAAGCAGGCCGGCCCGCGTGTCGGCATCGTCGACGGCGAGGGCCGCGTCGCCGCCGACCAGGTCGACCTGGCCGCGGTCATGGTCCGGGCCGAGCCGCCGCAGGCTGACATGGCAGGGCTGCAAGACCTGGCCGCGACGTTCGACGGACCGCATCTCGCTGCTGGGCTGGTCCGCGGCCCGCGACCCGCAGGATCCCGCCAAGCTGCGTGTCGACCTCGCCTGGCGCGCGGATCGCCGCTCGACGACCGACTACACCGCCTTCATCCACCTGATCGACCCGGACGGACAGATCGTCGCGCAAAGCGACCGGCCCCCTGGCGGCGATGAGAACCCGACCACCCGTTGGGTGCCCGGCGAAACCGTGCGGACGACGGCGTACCTGGACGTCGACCCAGGCGCTGGACTTGGCCCCGCTGCGGCTCCGCGTCGGGCTTTACGAGCCGGTCTCGGGCAAGCAGCTTGCCCTGACCGCCGGCGCATCGCCCCAGCAGGGCACGTTCGTGCTGCTGCCGCTGGCCGGGGCGCAGTAATCGGAGGACGCTTCTCTCTCATGCTTGCAGCAAACGCCCGGCCGCGCTCGGGTTTCCACTGGCCGCAGACCATCGAACGGCTGGCGTCCTTCGCCGCCCGGCATGCCTGGCTGGCCCTCCCCTTCCTGGCGCTCCCGGCTGTGCTGCCGTACTTCCTAACGGGTTTCCCCGAAACCGCGGACGGCCACCTGCACCTCTTGCGCCTGGCCCTGATCGACCGCTACGTCGGGCAGGGTTGGCTCTACCCGCGCTGGCTCCCCGACCTCGTGCTCGGCCGCGGCTACCCCTTGCTCAACTTCTACGCGCCGGCGTCCTACTACCTGGCCGAAGGGCTGCACCTTCTCGGCCTCGGTTACCAGCACGCCATGGCGCTCACGTTCGCCCTGTTGATCCTCCTGGCGGGTGGGGGGATGTACCTGCTGGCAGGCGAAGTCTTCGGCTCGTCGCAACGGGCTGCCCGCCTCCTTGCCGCCACGGCCTACATGTACGCGCCCTACCTCATGGCCAACAGCTTCGTCCGCGGCGCGGTCGCCGAGGTCGGCGCGCAGGCCCTCTTGCCCTGGGTGTTCTGGACCACGCACCGCCTGCTCCTCAGGGGCCAACCGCGGCGCGACCTCGTCCCCGCCGCGCTCGCGATCGCCGCCCTGGCGGTCATGCACAACATCACCTTGCTCTTCCTGCCCCTCGTCTGGCTCGCCTACGTGCTCGTCCTGTGGTGGCAGGGCGGTCGCCGCCGAAATCTCCTGCTCTGGGCGGCCGCGGCCGGCCTCCTTGCCATGGGGCTGAGCGTGTTCTTCTGGCTGCCCATGGCCGTGGAGCGCGCCTACCTGTCGAACGCGGCCTACAAGATTTCCGCCCGCTTCCTCCACGAAAACGTCTGGACCTGGGGCGACTTCCTCGACCTCAACTTCTTCTATAAGTACGGCTACGCCGTTCCCTACCGCCTGGGCATCGTCCAGCTTGGGCTGGCCGTCGCAGGCTTCTTCCTCGCCCGCCGCAAAGACGCAATCTGGCTCTTCTTCGGCGCCCTGGCCCTGGCCGCCGGGTTCGCCATCGGCCAGTGGACGCTGCCTATCTGGCTCAACACCAAGGTCCTGCTCACCGTCCAGTTCCCCTGGCGCCTGCTCAGCATCCTGTCCGTGCCCCTGGCGCTGTTCACCGGTGGGCTGGTCGTGCGCCTGCGACCGGGATGGGTCCGTGCGGCCGTCACGGTCGCCGTGCTTGCCCTGATCGTCGTCAGCCAGCGGCCCCAGCCGTCCTGGGTTACTTCGATGCCCCTGGACATTGCGCCGATCTCCCCGGCTTCCGCCGCGCATTTCGAGCTGGACAGTGGCGCGCTCGGCACGAGCAACTCGAGCGAGTTCGTGCCCGGCTGGGTCAAGAGCAGCCATTTCCTCGATGCGCCGGGAACCGTTCCCGACGCCGCAGGCGCGGTCCGGCTGCGCTCGGCCAACGCGTTCGACATGGTCTTGCAGGTGAGCGGAGAAGGCGGCCCACTGCGCGCCAACACGTTCTTCTATCCCGGGTGGACCGCCAAGCTGGACGGCCGGGATGTGCCGGCCTATCCGAGCACGACGCTGGGGCTGTTGACCGTAGACGTCCCCGCAGGGAACCACGAGCTTAGCCTGGCCTGGCACGACGACACGCTGGCCCGTGTGGCGAGCGTCATCACCCTCGTTGCCCTGCTGGCGGCCGCGCTGTGGTGCCTCTGGCTCCGGCCGCGGTCCATCCTGGCCGTCCCGCTGCTCGCGCTCTTCGCACTCGGCTGCGTCGTCACGTTCTACCGGCCCGCGCTGAACCCGGTAACCGCGCCTTCCGCCAGCGTAAAGACGGACTCCGTCCAGCTTCTCGGATACCAGCTTGAGCCCGGCGACGCCGCGGACGTGCTCGTCCGCCCGTTCTGGTATACCAACCGCACCCCCCCGTCCGACCTGCGGGTCCGCTGGCAGTTGCTCGACGCCGGCGGGCAGGTCCTCACCGAGGTTGAAGGCGCGCCCTACTACGGCGCCACGTCGGCCGCCGATTGGCCGCCGGCCACGATCGTGCGCGACGTCTACCGCTTGCCCCTTCCCGCTGCCGGGGCCCAGGGCCCTTACCAACTCGCGGTCCAGATCGAGCAGCCGGGTGGTGGCGGCATGGCCGCGCCCGTCGTCGTCGGCGCCCCCGAACTCGCCGCTCGGCAGGCCGTGCCGGCGGAGCCGCCCGCCCCCCTCGACGTGGCCTTCGGGGACGCGATCCGGCTCCAGGGTTACGGGCTGGCGGTCAACGGCCGCCCGGTCTCGTTGGGGCAGACCCCGCCGCCCGTCGTTCGCCCCGGCGACAAGCTGGAATACGACCTGTACTGGCAGGCCGCCCGCCCGAGCGACGCGAACTTGCACGGGTTCGTCCACCTGCTCGACCAGGCAGGCAACTCGCTGACCGAGCGGGATCAGATGGCCGGCACGATGTACGCGCCGCCCATGCAGTGGGACGCAACCAGCCTCCCTCCCGACCGCTACCGCCTGATCATTCCCGAGGACAGTCCCAGCGGACTTTATTCGGCTGACGTGGGGCTTTACGCTGCCGGCCTTCAGCGGCTGCCGGTCAAGGCCGAGGGGTATGCAGAGGATGCTTCATACTATCGCTTGCCGCCGCTCAAGGTTGTCGGCAAGGAGCAGGGTAAGCCCGCGACTGCGCTGTCCGCCCGGTTTGGCGACGTGGCGCATCTGACAGGCTACACCCTGGACGCCCCCGCGCCGCTGCACCCCGGCGACGAGTTCCGCTTGACGCTGTATTACCAGGCGGAGAAGAATAGCGGCCAGGACCTCACCCGCTTCGCCCAGTTCCACAACCCGGAGCTAGGCATGGCCGCGCAGAGCGACGGCATTCCCCAGGGCGGTCAGAACCCGACGTGGTCGTGGGCGCCCGGCGAGCAAATCAGCGAGGAAGTCGTCCTGAAGATCGCGCCCGACGCCCGCCCGGGCCGCTACACCCTGGCCGTGGGCCTGTATGACGCGCAGAACGGCGGCGCCCGCGTCCCCGCCTACGACGCGGCCGGCAATCCCCTGCCCGATTCACGCGTGGTGCTCACGGAGTTGGAGGTGGCTGGAAAGTGAGCGGAGCGCACTTCACTCCTCTCCCTCCGCCACCAGCCCCAGCAGCTCGCACAACACCATCGCCGTTGCGCCCCACACCTTGTGCTCGCCCACCGCGTAAAACGGCACGCGCACCCGCGCCCGCGCAGCTCCCACACCTCTTCGCACCGCGTCGCAGGCAGCAGCAGGTGGCGCACCGGCACTTCCAGCACCTCCGCGACCTCGTCCGCGCTCGGCGTGAAGGACGGGGCCTCGGCCGCCCAGCCGACGACCGGGTAGATGCAGAACCGGCTGGGGGGAATATAAAGGGGGCTCAGCTCCCCCAACACCTCGACCGAGCCTGGCTCGACCCCCAGCTCTTCCATCGCTTCCGCGCTTCGCCGCCGCCACCGCATCCTCTCCCGGCTCCATGCTTCCGCCCGGAAACGAGATCTGCCCGCGGTGGCTGTCCAGGTGGTCCGTGCGCCGGGTCAGCACCAGGCACAGGTCGCCCGCGCAGGGATAGAACAGCACCAGCACCGCGGCCCGCCGGCAGTCCAGCCCCGGGTCCAGGATGCGCTCCGAGCCGGGCCGCGGCTGTGGCGACATGCCCATTTGCGCCGACAGGCCGGGCAGCGGACGCGCCAGCGCATCGCGGAGCCGGCTGATGAGATAGGGATAATCGACAGTTGGCATCAAACTGATCGTCTTTCCGCTTGACAAGGAATCCGGCCCTCAGTATACTCCAACCATGCTTTTCGTGCGTACGGCCTGTTCGATCCTGCCGTTGCCTCGCATCTCGTCCTGGGGGGTGCAGCCTTAGTTCAGCGCGCCCAGTGACCGAGAGATGACATCAACTTACGACCGTGGGCGCTTCGCTCACGGTCTTTTTTTCGCCGTTCGAGCCGGCGAAGCGAGGCAAATGCAATGGCTGCGATCATCGTCAATCTGAACGACGTCAACCATACCTATTTCGACAAGCCCATCCTCACGGGGTTGAGCTGGGAGATTCAGGCCGGGCAGAAAATCGGCCTGGTCGGCCCAAACGGCGGCGGCAAATCCACGCTGCTCAAGCTCATCCTCGGCGCAGCTCCAGCCCGATTCCGGCACGATTTTCAAGCAGAAAGGGCTGACCGTAGGCTACCTCCCGCAGGAGGTCACGGTCGACGCGCTGGCCGGCGAGACCGCGCTCGCAACCGGCAACGGGACGGCCGCTCTGACGGTCCTCGAAGCCGCGCTCTCCGGCTCGCCCGAGATCGCCCGCCTGCGTCACTCGCTCGCCCTGAAAGAAGCGCAGATGGGCGATCCCGCCGTGTACGGCGTTGAGAAGCGTCTCTCGACCGCGTCATGGAGGAGCACGCCAGGCTGCTCCAGACTTACGAGGCCGCGGGCGGGCTGACCTACGAGAACCGGGTCCGCTCGACCCTGCGCGAGCTCGGGTTCGGCGACGATGCGTTCGACCAGCCGGTCGGCGTGCTGAGCGGCGGCCAGGCCAAGCTGGTCGGCCTCGCGCGGCTGATGGTCTGGGCGCCCGATCTCCTCCTCCTGGACGAGCCTGACAACCACCTCGACCTGGAAGGCAAGGAGCGCGTCGAGAGGCTGGTCTGCGGGTATCCCGGCGCAGTCGTCATCGTCTCGCACGACCGCTACCTGTTGGACGAAACGGTGAAGCTGATCGCGGAGCTCGAACGCGGCCAGATCGCCGTCTGGCCGGGCACCTACTCCAACTACGCCGTCAACAAGCAGCTGGCGATGCTGCGCCAGGAGCAGCTGTACCGCGCGCAGCAGAAGCGCATCGTCCAGATCGAGGCCGCGATCAAGCGCTTCGAGGAGGCCGCGGCGTACACGCAGGACGAGCGCCACGCCCGCCAGGCGCGTCACCGCCACAAGATGCTCGAGCGGATGGACAAGGTCGAGCGGCCGCAGGAGGCGAGCCGCATGCGGCTGGAGCTCGGCGGCTGGCGCGGGCAGCAACAAGGTGCTCGATGTACAGCAGATCGACAAGTGGTTCGAGGACGGGGACGGCGACCTGCGCGTGGTTCTCGAAGACGTCAGCTTCCAGGTCTGGCACGGCGAGCGGGTCGGCCTCGTCGGCCCAAACGGCGCGGGCAAGTCCGTCCTGTTCCGCTGCATCCTCGGCGCGGCGCTCGAAGCCGGCAATCTGCCCGCCGCGCTCGCCGCCGCCGGCTCCGGCGGGTTAGTGGAGGCTGGGGAGCCCGGCCTCGCTGCCCGCTCGCTGTTCGAGCAGCCAGATTGCGGGTGTGATCAGGCTGGGGCCGAGCGTCAAGATCGGCTATTACGCGCAGCAGCACGAAACGCTGCACCCCGACTGGACGCTCGTGCAGGAGATTCGCGATGCGAAGCCCATGTATGACACGGACGCGGTCGCCATCCTGCAGCGGTTCCTGTTCGACTACTACGCCGCGCAAAAGCAGGTGCACCACCTGAGCGGCGGGGAGCGCAGCCGGCTGCAGCTTGCGAAGCTGATGCTCTCCGACGTCAACTTCCTGATGCTCGACGAGCCGACGAACAACCTGGACATCCCCTCGTCCGAGGTGCTGGAGGCCGCGCTCGAGGAGTTCAACGGGACCGTGCTGGTGATCTCGCACGACCGCTACTTCCTGGACCGCATCGTGGATCGGGTGGTCGCGCTGGAGGGAGGGTCGGCCCGTGAGATCGTCGGCGGCTACTCGGACTACGTCGACAGATAGCTATCGTTAAGCAGACCTCCGAGGTTTCCGAAAACCTCGGAGGTCGGGCTTCAGACGGGACCTATCTCAATTCCACCCGCACCCTGAACTGGCTTTCGAACCAGCGGGCCTTCTTCTGCCCCGCCCAGCGTTCCGCCTCGTCGTCCATCCCCGGTTCCAGCGCGACGGTCAGCCGGGTGCCTTCGAGCGAGAGATTGAGGTCGCGCACCGCGTTGCTGTGGCTGCGGTCCAGGCCGTCCGCGAACCGCAGGATCGCGCCCAGCTGCGCCACCATCCGCTGTTCCTCCATCGACAGCCCGGCGTAGGGCTCGTGCTTCTCCGGATCGGGCGTCGCGCCTCGGTGGTAGCGGGCCACAAGGGCCACGAGGAGCCGGTCGCGCTTGGAAAGCCCGTCGATCTTCTCTCCGGCAATGAGCTTGAACGACGTCTTGTGATGGTTTTCGTACCCCTCGACGTACCCGATGTCGTGCAGCAGCGCGGCGCACGACAGGAGGTCGCGCGGGCTGAGCTGCTTTTCGCCGTCGTCGGGCGGCAGGTAGTCCATGTGGTGCAGCCCGACCCGCGCGGTCTCGTCGAACAGCCGCAGCGCCAGCCGCTCGTCCTGCAGCGAGTGTTCTTCGTCGAAGTCATGTCGCCTGGCAAATGCCAGCACCGCATCGCGCATCGCGCACCTTGTGGTCAAGAGGTGCCTTACTTGTACACCGCTTTCCGCTTTACGTCAACCGCCCGCTGGAAAATGCGTGCGTGGTGAGCGTCCCGATCCGGACTGCTCGTTCAAAAAACGCGCTTGCTCGCGTTTCCGAACCGTGCTATGCTTTTTGTCTTAGATCGAGACCGCCGCCTCGACGTGATCGGCGGATAAACCGCGCTGCGGTGCAGAAAGCGACGAATGATTACAGGAACGCTCATCAACGTGGGCGCGGTGCTCGCCGGCGGCCTCGCCGGCACGCTCCTCGGTAACCGGCTGCCCGAGAAGATGCGCACGACGGTGCTGGCCGGGCTCGGCCTCATCACCATGACCATCGGGATTACGATGGCGATTACCACCCGGAACATCCTGATCCCGCTGTTCAGCATTCTGATCGGCGGTATCTTGGGCGAGTTGCTGCGCATCGAGGACGGACTGGAGCGCCTGGGCTTGTGGAGCGAAGCCCGGTTGGGCGGGCGGCTTACCGGCGGCCGGAACACGTTCGCCGAGGGTTTCGTCACCGCCAGCCTGCTGTTCTGCGTCGGACCCATGTCGATCCTGGGCTCCATCCAGGATGGCCTGATGGGCGATTACTCACTGCTCGCGGTCAAGTCGGTCATGGATATGTTCGCGGGCATGGCGTTGGCTGCGTCGCTAGGCGCCGGCGTCCTGCTCTCCGCAGTCACCGTCCTCGTTTACCAGGGCGCCATTAGCCTTGCGGCCGGGCTATTCGCGAGCTCGCTGGGCGGGGTCACCCGGGCGACGCCCTGGGTGATCGAGTTGACGGCGACGGGCGGCGTCGTCATCCTGAGCATCGCGTTCATGCTGCTCGACATCAAGCGCATCCGCACGGCCAACCTGCTGCCCGCGGTCTTCGTTGCCCCGGCGATCGTGCTCGTTCTGGGCTTGTTGAAGGTGGCTTTCTAGGTGGCAGACCCGCTGCTGGTCGTTTTTGCCGGGGCGCCGGGCGTGGGCAAGAGCACGCTCGCCCGAGCCGTCGCGCGCGAGCTGCGGGCGGCCTACCTCGACAAGGACACGATCAAGGATGCGGCCCTGGCGCTTGCCCGCGAGATGAAGCTCGAAAACCTGGGGCAGTTCGCCGGCGCGCTCTCCTACACGCTGCTCGTCCCGCTGGCCCGCGATAACCTGACCGTCGGCACGCACGTCGTCATCGACAGCCCGGCCGGCTATCGCTCCTTCCAGGATGCCATCGAGCAGTTGGTGCGGAGCGTGAGGGTTGACTTCAAGCTGGTCGAATGTATCAACACCGACGAGCCCCTGCTGCGCGAACGGATCGAGCGCCGCGGCGCGGACCTGCCCGACCACCGCGTTCGCGATTGGGATGCGTATCAGCAGGCGCGCGAGCGCCTGGAGCGCATCAGCGGCCCGCGCACCGTCGTCGATACGGCCGAGTCCGTGCAGACGAACCTGCACAAGATCATGAGCGCCATAGAGGTTGATCCGCTCGATGCCGCCCAGGCCGTGACCGGCGGCGAGAGTGTAGATATGGGGAAGACGGAGAACTCCTGATGCCGATAATCCAAGTTGTCTTGTTCGATCTTGGCGGCACGCTGCTGCACTACGAGCAGCCGCCAGAAAATACGTTTGACGCGATGAACGGCCGCGCTTTGCGCGCGTTCCTGCAGGTGGCTGCACGCCGGGCGCGCGCGTAGCCGATCCCGACCTTGCCGTTCGGGCGGTTGCCCGCATGGGCGCCGCGCTCGAGGCGAAGGCCAAGCGCACGCACTACAGCAACCAGGCTGAGACCGTTATCCGCGAGGGATTGGAGGCCGTCGGCGTGCGTGTGACCGAAACGGCCTTCGACGAAGCGATGAAGGCCTATTACGAAGTGATCTCCGACGTCGTGCAGCCCGTCGATGGCGATACGGCCGGGGTGCTGAGCGGCCTCACCGACCAGGGCCGCGTGCTGGGCGTCGTGTCGAACACCCTGTGGGCGCCCGAGGTCCACGATGCCGACCTCGAGCGCTTCGGCCTGATCCAGTACTTGCCCGTGCGGGTCTATTCCAGCCGGGCAGGCTACGTCAAGCCCGACGAGCGGGTCTTCCGCCAGGCGCTCGACCGCTTCGACGTTGCGCCCGCCGAGGCCGTGTTCGTTGGCGACAAGCTGGACGTCGACATCGCCGGCCCCCAGAAGATCGGCATGCGCGCCGTCCTGGTTGCATCTCCGTACCGGAACGAGACCAGCGACGAGATCATACCTGACGCCCGCATCGCGTCCCTGGAAGATTTGCCCGCCGTCCTTGACGCCTGGGACCGCGCGCTCGAGACCCAGGCAACGGTCAGCGGTTGACGACGCAGCGGATCAACGTAAACGGAGAAACGGATAGCGCAGGGAGTGGCATCCGTTTCTCCGTTACGTTATCCGCTGCGTCGCAGTCCCCGCACCAATGCGGCGATCGCCACCCCCACCAGCACCACGAAGCTTCCCCCAACAAACAGCCACTTCAACGGTGTGAACACGGTTGCCAGGAAGTCGAAGACGGGCGTGTTCGCCGGATAACGGCCGATCACGAGTGACGCGCAGATGTTTTCGGCGTAGTCGAACAGCAGCCCCGCGACCGGCACGAGGTTTAGCAGGCGCCAGCGGCTCCCTTCGGAAAACGCCCGCTTGCCCAGCCAGCTCACCGCAGTCACGAGCGCGAACGTGTACACCAGGGGCCAGACCAGGTCGAACGTCCAGCGGGCGCGCACGTAGTACGCCCGGCCCGCCGCGCCGAACGACTCGGCCATCCGGTACAGGTCGCCGGGCGAGTAGAGGAAGGATTGGTCCGGCGACGGGCCGGAGCCTGCCACCGCCTCGAACCGTGCGGCCTGCCCGGGCAGCACCAGCGGCGTGAAGACGAAAAAGAGGACGGCCGCGGCCAGGGTCACCCAGCCGCTCGAGACGCGGTAGAGCCAGCGGGAGAGACGTGACATGCTTGCCTCGAGGAGGATGTGGGCATGACACCTCCGAGGTTCCGAAAACCTCGGAGGTGTGGTCGGTTCAGCGCATTTTCCGCGCGCGGCGCCGCGCCGCCTGCTTCTGCTCCTGCAACAGGTTGAACGCGAGCGTCTTCTCGTCGATCTGCTTGACCAGGTAGCGCCGCTCGCCTTCGGACCCGGCGCCCGCCAGGCGGCCCCGCAGCGCGTCGATCTCCTTCAGCAGCTCGACCTCCGGAGGCACGAAGCCGGCATTCTTCAGCACCGTGTACGCCAGCCGGTCTTCTTCCGGCATGGAGAAGTAATCGCCGTGGTCCAGGGGCCGGCCCTGCCCCTGCAAATTGTCGAATTCGCCGCGGGCCATTGCGGCCTGAATGATCTCTTCGATCGCCCGGTCAAAAGACATCCGTTACTCCCCCGGCGCGGTCTCCCGCAGGCTGCGCTCCAGGAGCTCGCGCACCAGGGCCGGATTGCCCTTGCCCCGTGTCTCGCGCATCACCTGCCCCAGCAGCCAGTTGAACACGCTCTCTTTGCCTGACCGGTACTTTAAGACCTGGTCCTCGTTGGCTTCTAGAACTTTTGCTACAATTGACGCAAGCGCATCCGCGTCGCTCACCTGGCTCAGGCCGAGCGCCTGCACGACCTCCGGCGCGGCCTGGCCCGACTCGAACATCACGCCCAGCACCCGCTTGCCGCTGTTGCGCGTTGATCTGCCCGCCTTCCACCAGCGCGATCAGCTCGGCCAGCCCCGCCGGCGGCACCCGGACCGCTCCGATCTCGGTCGCGCCCGCCTTCATCAGCCGGAACAGTTCGCCCGTGATCCAGTTGGCCGCGGCTTTCGCCGCCGCTTGCTCTGCCAAGGCCGGCACGCCTGCTCGCAGCGCCGCCAGCGTTGCTTCGAAGTACTCGCGCGACGGCCCGGTCTTCGGCCAGCACCGCCGCGTCCTTCGGGTCCAGGCCCAACTGCGCCAGCAAACCGCGCCCGCTTCGCGTCGGGCAGCTCGGGCACCCGCCGCGCCAGCTCCTCCACCCACGCCCGGCTGACTACCACCGGCGGCAGGTCCGGCTCGGGGAAGTAGCGGTAATCGTCCGACGACTCCTTGCTCCGCTGCAGCACGGTCCGTCCCGGCCTCTTCGTCCCAGCCCATCGTCACCTGGACCACCCGCTCCCCCCGCTCCAGCGCCTCGATCTGCCGCCGCACCTCGTACTCCAGCGCCAGCTTGACCGACCGGAAGCTGTTCAGGTTCTTGACCTCCACTTTCGTGCCGAACGCGGCCTGGCCCACGGGCCGCACGCTGACGTTGGCCTCGCACCGCATCGCGCCCTTCTCCATGTCGGCCGTGCTCACGCCCAGGTAGCGCAGGATGCGCTGGAGCGTCGTCAGGTACGCGTAGGCCTCGTCCGGCGAGCGCAGGTCGGGCTCGGTCACGATCTCCAGCAGCGGCACGCCTGCCCGGTTGAGGTCGACCAGCGTCGTGACGCTCCCCGCGGCGCCGGTATCCGGCCCCATCAGCCGGCCGCCCTCGACCGCGTGGACCAGCTTGCCCGTGTCCTCCTCCAGGTGCGCCCGGGTGATGCCGATCCGCTTGGCGTGCCGCCGTCCATCTGGATCTCCAGCCACCCGTCCCGGCAGAACGGCAGCTCGTACTGGCTGATCTGGTACCCCTTGGGCAGGTCCGCGTAGTGGTAGTTCTTGCGCGCGAAGACGGCCTGCTCCGCGATCGTGCAGTTCAGCGCCAGCCCCGCGACGATCGTCTTTTCGACCGCGGTCCGGTTGATCACCGGCAGCGCGCCCGGCAGCGCCATGCACACCGGGCAGACGTGCGTGTTGGGCGCGGCCGCGGCGTATTCCGCCGGGCAGCCGCAGAACATCTTGGAAGCCGTGAGGACCTGGGCATGCACCTCCAGGCCGATAATTGTCTCGTAGCAGTCATGGCGTTCTCCGTTCGCCGGAGGATATCACGGGCCGGGCGCAGGGCACAATCCGGCGAAGTGTGCTAAAGTAGGCACGCGGTATTTTGCGCTCGACGCAGCAGCGGATGACGCAACGTGACAGAACGAGTCTCAGACCAAGTCTGCAAATTTCGACATCCGTTTCTCCGTTCGTCATGTCGTTGCACATGCATGTCGGAGAAGAACATGCCCGAGTTCCCTACACGAGTTCGCCCGCCGCATGCCGAAGGCCGAGCTGCACGTCCATCTCGAAGGCTCGATCCAGCCCGCCACGCTGCTGCAGCTGGCCCGGCAAAACGGCCAGCCGCTTCCTGCCGCGGACGAGGCGGGCCTGCGCGCGTACTACCAGTTCCGCGACTTCAGCCACTTCCTCGACCTCTACATCACCATCCTCAAGTGCCTCCGCACGCCCGACGACTACCGGCTGATCGCCTACGAGTTCGGCCGGGAAGCGGCCCGGCAGAACATCCGCTATTCGCGAGGTGACGTTCACGATCATCTCGAACGTGAAGTACTCGGGCTTGCCCTGGCAGGTGATTCTCGATGCCCTGAATGAGGGCCGGGCGGCGGCTGAGGCGGAATGGGGGGTCCGGTGGGGTTGGATCTTCGACATCGTGCGTGACCGGCCTGACTTGCAAGACGAGGTCGTGGACATGGCGCTGGCCGCCCGCGACCGGGGGGTGGTCGCGCTCGGCCTGGCCGGAGACGAGCGGCTGGACAGCACGATTACCTTCCAGCCCAGCTTCGATCGCGCCCGCGCCGCGGGCCTGCCCGGCATCCCCCACACCGGCGAGCTATCCGGCCCGGACAAGATTTGGGAGACCGTGCGCCTGCTGCAGCCCTACCGCCTGCAGCACGGCGTCCGGGCGATCGAGGACCCCGCGCTCGTCGCGCACCTGCGCGACCATCGCATCGCCGTCGACCTCTGTCCCACCAGCAACGTGCGACTCGGCGTCTACCCCGCCTACGCCTCGCACCCGCTCCGCCGCCTCTGGGACGCAGGCCTCCTGGTGACGGTCAACTCCGACGACCCACCCCTTTTCGGCACCGACTCTGAACGGCGAGTACGAAGCGCTCGTCGACCACTTCGCCTTCACCGCCGACGACCTCGCCCGGGCCAGCCTGAACGGCATCGCCGCCAGCACCCTGCCCGAGGCTGAGAAGCAGCAGCTGTCCGCACATTCCGCGCGGAAATCGCCGACCTACGGGAGGAACTGCAAGTGTAGGAACCTCACCCCCACAAACTCCCCCTCTCCTGTCCGCAGACAGGAAAGGGGGCTGGGGGGAGAGGTCACCCGTGCCGCTGCACGAACCGGTGCATGCGCTCCAGCGCGGTCTTCGATCTGCTCCTTCGCCGTCGCGTAACACATGCGGACGTACCCTTCGCCGCCCAGCCCGAATGCCGGCCCCGGCACGCACGCCACCGCTTCCTCCTCCAGCAGGGTCATCGCGAACTCGTCCGACGTCATCCCGCTGATCCGGATATCGGGGAACGCGTAGAACGCGCCGCGTGGCTCGAACGCCGGCAGCCCGATGCTCGCCAGCCCGCCGACCAGCAGCTTGCGCCGCACATCGTAGCTCTCGCGCATCGCCAGCACCGCATCCTCCGCCCGCGGGTCGGTCATCGCGGTGATCGCCGCCATCTGCGCGGTCGTCGAAGCGGACATGATCGTGTACTGGTGGACCTTCCGCATCACGGAGAGGATGTCGGCCGGCCCCAGCGCAAACCCCAGCCGCCAGCCCGTCATCGCGTAGTCCTTCGAGAAGCCGCCGATGATGATCGTCCGGTCGCGCATGCCCGGCAGGCTGCTGAACGTCGTGTGCTCCGCCCGCATAGACGAGCCGGTCGTAGATTTCGTCGGAGATGACGAGCAGGTCGTGCTTCGCCGCCACCGCCGCGATCTCGGCCATGTACTCCCCCGTCAGGATCGCGCCCGTCGGGTTGTTCGGGTAGTTGATCAGGATCGCCTTGGTTCGGGGGGTGATCGCGGCTTCCAGCTGGCTGCCCGTCACCTGGAAGAGCGTCTCGACGTTGGTCGCGATCGGCACCGGCGTCCCGCCCGCGAAGGTGACTTCAGCCTCGTACGACACGAAGCAGGGCTCGGGGATGAGCACCTCGTCGTCCGGGTTGAGGATCGCCGTCAGGGCCAGGTAGAGCGCCTCCGACCCGCCGATGGTGATGAGGGTTTCCGCCTCCGGGTCGTACTCGACGCCGTACAGTTGCGCCCACTTGTCGACGATGGCCCGGCGCAGCTCGAGGATGCCCGAGTTGGACGTGTAGCGCGTCTCCCCGCGCGTCAGCGAGGCGATGCCGGCCTGGCGGATGACGTCGGGCGTGACGAAGTCCGGCTCGCCGATGCCCAGCGAGATGACATCCTGCATCGTCGCAGCGATGTCGAAGAACTTGCGGATGCCGGACGGCGGCACGGCCGCCACCCGGCGGGAGATACGATCGGACATGGGTGTAGGGATTCCTCCTTGTGGAATAGAAGGCTGGCTCGCTCAGTCAGCCGCTTCGCTCAATGTCACGCCTTCGATAATCATCTGCTCGGGTTCCTCATTCACCACCTCGACCACCCCCCTGCACACCACTCCGCGCCCAAACCGCACATCCCCCTTCACCGTCAGCCGCTCGCATTCGATCAGCGACGGCGGGCCATAGGGAAAGCGCGCCTCCATCTGGTCGATCAGCTTGTAATACTTCGGGTCGAGGCTGATGACCGGGACGCCGTAGCGCCGCTCCGGGTTCAGCACCACCCGCCAGTCGTCCGTCAGCACGTAGGCGTCCGAGCGCACGCCCAGCAGGTCGTCGCACGTCTTGACCGGCGCAAACCGGGTCCGCGGCACCCGCAGCGCGCCCGCGCCCTCGAATGACGCGATCGCCGCGCCCATCGCCGTCTCGAGCTGGTACACCTTCGGCGACGAGCCGGATCGCGCGGGTCGAGCGTCTTGCTGTTGCGGATCATCGGCAGCCCGAGCACGCCGTCCTGTTCGGCCAGCAGCGTCTCGAAGGCTCGGCAGGTTGATCCACAGGTTGTTCGTGTTGAAGTAGCGGTGCCGCTCGATGTCCTGGAACGCGTCCATGTCCGCGTCCGGGCACTGCGCCGACTCGCGCAAGATCAACCGGCCGTCGCTCGTCCGCCGCGCCAGGTGCCCGCCCTTCCGGTCCGCGCCGTCCGGTCCGCCACCTCCATCAGGAAGGGCAGCCGCTTGTCGACGAAATAGCCCAGGACCAGCGGATCGAGCACCGCGCCCAGGTTGTCCGCGTTCGAGACGAACGCCACCTCGTAGCCGTGCTCCAGCAGCGTGTCGAGCATGCCGCTGGTCACCAGCGCGGTGTAGATGTCGCCGTGGCCCGGCGGACACCACTCCAGCTCGCGGTCTTGCGGCCAGTCGGCCGGCCGCAGCCCGTCCTGCAGCACCTTGGGCACCTTGTGCTGCACGAAGTCGAGCGGAACCGGCCCGCGCAGCGCCGCGTACTTCGCTAGGGCAGCCAGCGAATCCTCGCGCGTGTTGAAGCTGTTCATCAGCACCAGCGGCACGTGCGCGTGCAGCGCCTGCCGCGCAATGATGTCCAGGAACGTCAGCGCCTCCCTTCGGGCAGGGTGCGGACCGTCAGCAGCGACTTCGCCTTCTCCAGCCCCATGCCCGTGCCCAGCCCGCCGTTCAGCTTGAGCGATGACCGCCTTCGCCAGCGCGGCCCGGCCCACATCGGCGAGCGATCCGGGAAGCTGCTCCCGGTCGGGCAGCGACTCGACCGGGCGGATCTCCTTCTCGGGGATCAGCCCGGTCTTGCCCTCGGCCAGCTGATCGTAATAATGCTCGAACGTGCGGATCACGACCGGCGGCAGGTGTTCTGCCGCCATCCGCTCGGCAAAGGGCCGAAAGTCGGCCTTGCACTTCACTCATCACTCTGCCCTCACTCGCCTCAACTGCTTCAATGACCGGCTTCCTCGCATGCCATTCCGTCGTCTGCTCGTACGCGTACGCCGTCGACAGCAGCCGCTCCTCCTCGAACGCGCCCGCGATCAGTTGCAGCCCGATCGGCAGCCCGCAGTCGTCGTACCCGCAAGGCAGAGACAGCCCGCAGATGCCCGCCAGGTTCAGCGAGAGCGTGAAGATGTCGGCCAGGTACATGCTCAGCGGGTCGGCCGCGCGCTCGCCGATGGGGAACGCGGTCGTCGGGCTGGTCGGGCAGGCGATCACGTCCACCTCTTGCAGCGCCGCGTCGAAGTCCGCCTTGATCAGCGTCCGCACCTGCTGCGCCTTGAGGTAGTACGCGTCATAGTACCCCGCGCTGAGGGCGTACGCGCCCAGCATGATCCGCCGCTTGACCTCCGCGCCGAAGCCTTCCCCGCGCGTGCGCCGGTACGTGTCCCACAGCGACGCCGCCTCCACCGACAGCCCGTACCGGATGCCGTCGAAGCGCGCCAGGTTCGCCGACGCCTCCGCGGGCGCGACGAGGTAGTACACCGGCAGGGCCAGGTCCGTGTGCGGCAGGCTGATCTCCCGCACGTCCGCGCCGAGGCCGGCCAGGTGCGCGACCGCCGCCCCGCACCGCCGCCTCGACCGCGGGCTCGATCCCCGCCACGAAGTATTCCTTCGGCACGCCGACCCGCAGGCCTGCCAGCGGCCGCGAGCCGTCGCCTGCCGCTCCGCCGCAGCGCGGCCGCATAGTCGGGGACCGGCGCGGGCACGCTCGTGCTGTCCGCCGGATCATGCCCCGCGATCGTCGCCGAGCACCAGCGCCGCGTCCGTCACGTCCTTAGTCAGCGGCCCGATTTGGTCGAGCGACGACGCGTACGCGACCAGCCCGTAGCGGCTCACCCGGCCATACGTCGGCTTCAGCCCGACGATCCCGCACAGGCTCGCCGGCTGGCGCACGCTGCCCCCCGTGTCCGAGCCCAGCGCGGCCAGGCACAGGTCCGCCGCCACCGCGGCCGCGCTCCCGCCGCTCGATCCGCCCGGCACCCGGCTCGTGTCCCACGGGTTGCGGGTGGTGAAATACGCCGAGTTCTCGGTGCTCGAACCCATCGCAAATTCGTCGGTGTTGGTCTTGCCCAGCAGCACCGCGCCCGCCTCGACCAGCCGGTTCACCGCGGTCGCCTGGTAGGGCGGCAGGTACCCTTCGAGGATGCGCGACCCGCAGGTCAGCGGCACGCCTTCGACCGTGATCACGTCCTTGATCGCGAACGGGATGCCCAGCAGCGGCGGCAGCTCGTCCGCATTCCCGGCCCGCCGGGCAGACGCCAGCTGCTCGTCCGCGGCCCGCGCCGCTTCGAGCGCCGCCTCCGGGGTCAGCGCGAGGTACGCCTTGATCGTGTTGTCCAGGCTGTAGATGCGGTCGAGCACGCTTTCGGTGAGTTCGACGGCGCCGATCTCGCCCGCGCGCAGCAGCGCGGCAGCCTCGTGCAGGGTCAGGCCCGGCAAGGAGAGAGGGTCTTGGGTCATGGCTTCTTCTGCAGGATCGCGCGGACCGCGAAAAAGCCGTCGCGGGCTTCAGGGGCATTTGCCAGCACGTCCTCCTGGGGCAGGGAGGGCCGCGCCTCGTCCTCACGCATGACGCTCCGCAGCGGCAGGACGGTGGCCGTGGGTGGGATGGCCGACGTATCGATGCCTTGCAGGACTTCCGCATAGTCCAGGATCGCGGAAAGTTGCTCCCGGAAGAGGGTCTTCTCTGCCTCGCTCAGTTGCAGCCGCGCCAACTCTGCAACGTGCTCTACTTCGCTCGATGAAAGGGGCATAAACTCTCCTATCGTGGGACGCATTATAGCACCGGGGCTTGAGAAGGGGGAGAAAAGCCCTGACCCCGAGCACGCCTGAGGTGAGCCTCAGATGCGCTCGGGGCCAGAGAACTAGCGCGCCGTCGCAGGACGGGGTCGCATCGGGTTGGCTACGATGTGAAGCGCGATGCCGATGTCAGGTGACTCAGGGACAAGGACACTTGCAGCCACCGGCCGCTGGGGCCGGATGGCACAACCGCCTGTCCCGCAAGGGAGCGCGGTCCGCCGATCAATGGCAAGGGTTCATCACCATGACGCCAACGTTGTTGCCCTTGGCGCCATAGCCGAACGACACCTTCGTGTTGTTCTTGCAGCCGATCACGCCGATCAGGGCCATGTTGTACTTGGACTTCGGCCCGAAATACAGGCTGGTGTTGTTGCCCGATCCCTGGACGAAGACCTGGCCCGCGTTGTGGTAACCGTACACCGTCACGGTCGTGTTGTTGCCGGGCGGCGCCGAGTGTGCAGACGCAGCCGGAACCGCCATCGCGAGCACGATCATGACCAGCACGCCGATCACTACTAGCTTCTTCATTGGATTCCTCTCCTGTCGTTGTTCTTGTAGAGTCCCTGTCACCTACTCTACAAGACGAGGAATCCACGGCCGGGCAACGGGTGAAATCACCGAATTTTGGTATAACGCGAAACTTTAAGCATATATAAGTGACACCAAAGTGGTCACTTTTTCACTTTGCCGGGACAACTAGCTTTTGCCCGACGTAGATCCGATTGGCGTCGGCGAGCTTGTTGGCCTGCACCATCGCCTGCGTGGTCACCCCGTACTTCTTCGCGATCCCCGCCAGCGTCTCGCCCGACTTCACCTGGTGATAGCTCGCCTGCCCCGCCGCCTGCGCGGTGGGTTGAGCCGGCGGCTTGGGCTGCTCGTTCGCCGGCTTGGGCGGCTCCTTGCACGTCACCGGGTCCAGCGGCGCGAGGATGTCCACTTCGATCCGCCCGTTCGACGACGTCACCTGCACGCGCACTTCAACCTTCGTCGCGCCGATGATGACCGCCACGGTCAGCGAAACCGGGCCGTCCACCTCCACATTGATGCCACCGCGCTGCTCCGAAGGCAGGATGCGCACGTGGTACGGGACGGCCGGCGCGCTCACCGTCGGGATCGGCACCCGCCACGCACCGTCCGCGCCCGCAACCGCCTCGCCGATCAGCGTCTGCCCTTGCGTCACGACCACTTTATCGCCCGGCAGAGCGGTTCCCGTCACTTCGCCCGCTGCGTCCTGAGCTTGCGCCGCAGCCGCAGGGGCCGCAGCTGCAGCAACCGCTTCGGGCGCGGGCGCCGGTTGCGCCATCGCGTTCCCGCCAAAGTTCCCCGCCAGCAGCACCAGGGTGAGGACCAGGACGCTGACGAAGATGCTGCCATAAACTGCTTTCGAAGGTGACATCGTTGACTCCTTTTCGCTACAGGCTTGCACGGCTGTTGATGACCACAATTATATAATATATTCTTTTTCGCGTCAATGGTTTTGTGGTATAATCTCGCGAAGATGGTGTTGCATTCCTCGGAGGTCCCCATGAATCAGGTCGGTGACGGGACCGGCGCGCTGCCCGGCGCCAAGGCCGGACGGCCCAGGCTGCGTCGCGGGCTGTTCGTCTGCGTCTTCGCCCTGCTGCTGTGCGCCGCGCTCCTCGCCGGCTGCACCCACTTTCAAGCGCAGTCGCCCGACCCCTTCGCGGAGATCCGGCAGTCCTGGCGGGCAGGTTACAGCGTGCCGGACGACCGGCTCGCCGCCATGCCGTTCTACAGCATCACGACGACCAGTCGACCCGGCCGGCCGCGCCTACACCGGCTCCCTCGACCTCGACTTCACGGTTTCGACCACCCTTCCGCTTGCCGAGCTCTACTTCCGCACCTATCCCAACCTGCAGTTCTTCGGCGGCAAGCTGGACCTGACCGGCGCCCGCGTGAACGGCAAGATGGTCAACTTCGGCCCAGCCGCCGGCCGCACCGCCGTGCAGCTCGTCCTGCCCGAGCCCCTTAAGCCGGGCAGCCGCGCGCATGTCTCCCTCGCCTACCAGGGCCAGATCGTCCACGACTCGGTCAAGGGCGAATATACTATCTTCGGCACGAACGAGGGCACGACCAGCTTAACCAATTTCTACCCGATCTTGGCGGCCCGCCGGGGCGACGAGTGGGCGCTCGACGTGCCTCACCCCCAGGGCGACGTCGGTTTTCCGATGCCTCGCTCTATAGCGTAACCCTGACCTACCCCTCGGACCAGGTGCTGGTCGCTTCCGGCTCAGAGATCACCCGGACCCAGTCCGGCGGGCTGGACCACCGCCCGCTACGCGCTTGGCCCGGCCCGCGAGTTCACCGCGCTGCTCAACCCGGAATTCCAGGTCCTCGAGGTCGAATCGCTCGGCGCCCGCGTCCGCTCGTACTTCACCGGCGCCAACGCGGACGCGGCCAAGACCGCGCTCTACGCCGCCCAGGCCGCGCTCCAGATCTACTCGGACCAGTTCGGCCAGTACCCCTACCGGGAGCTGAATATCGTCCAGGCGCCGCTGACCTTCAAGGGCATGGAGTTCCCTTCCATTGACCTGATCGGCAGCCAGGTGTACGACCTCTACCAGAAGGACCTGGAGAACCTGGTCGTCCACGAGGTCGCGCACCAGTGGTGGTACAACCTGGTGGGCAGCGACCAGGTCCGCAACCCCTGGCTCGACGAGGGGCTGGCCGAGTTCTCGATGTTCTACTACTTCGAGCAGCGCGACGGGGAGCAGGCCGGGCAGGACTTGCGCGCCCGCCGCTGGGAACTGCCCATCGCCAGCCTGAAGCGTCGCGGGGCCGACCAGCCGATCGGCATGCCCGTCTGGGACTACACCAAGGACTACGAGACGGTGGTGTACGGGAAGGGCGCGCTCTTCTTTGCCACCTTGCGTGATGAGATGGGTCCGGCCAAGTTCAACCAGCTGCTGCGGGCATGGGCCGGCGAGCAGCAGTGGAAGGTCGGCACGCCGGCCCAGTTCCAGGCGCTCGCCAGCCGGATTGCCGGCAAGAACCTGGACCAGTTATTCAACTCGTGGGTCTATCCGTCCGTTGCCCAGAGCGAGCAATAGCCTGCGGACGCCCGCGGCACGCCGGATCACACCGCGCCGTAGAGCGCCAGGTCCAGCCGGTACACGCTCGCGCCCGCTCCCCGGTCCGTCACGATCAGCCAGTTCTTCTGCTGCCAGTAGCCGGTGCCGAGCAGGGTAAGCCCGGTATCCGCCACCAACGTCCACGTCTTCAGGTCGCGCGAGTTGTACACTCGCCCGCCGTCCCCGAGCATGTAGCACCAGCCCCCGTAGCCGGTGCACAGGTAGTTGTACGACCAGTCCGCGGCGAGAAAATTCCGGAACTTCCTGCGCGTGGTCTTGCCTGCCGCAGAGATCAGCTGCAAGCCATCACGGCCCCAGGCGAGCGCCGCGAGGTAGCTGCCCGTCGCGCACAGCCGCGGTCCGGCTTTCGACCGGCATGTGGATGCGTTTCCAGCTTGCGCCCCCGTCCGAGCTGACCGCCAGCAGCGACTGCCGTTCGTATTGATCGTTGACGGTCGCGTAGAGTTTCCCCGCAAACCCCATGATGTCGTAGGTGCGGTAATCCCCGAGCGTATGCTTCGGGTCGCTCACGACCGTCCAGCTCTCGCATTCGTCGTCGCTGATAAACACGCCGCCGTAGAACGTCTTGTTGTCGCCCGCGTGCTGGCCCACCGCCGCATACACCCGCTTGGCCGCGGGGTCGCGATAGATCCCCCACGTATGGATGACGTTGGTCATGTTGCGGTGCTTGACGACCGGATCGGGCCGCTTGTCCGTGTACGTGTTCCCCAGGCGTCCAGTCTTCCGTCGGGTCGGGCCCGGGCACATACAGCGTCTCTCCATCGGCGCGCATCTCGACAAATCCCTGCTCGTCGAGCTTCGCCACCACCGCCAGGTCATTCCCGTCAAACTGGACCAGGAGCGCGCCGTCGGATTCGGCCGGCCGCGCCGTCCCCAGGCCGAGATACAGCATCTTTCCGATGGCTTCGACCGCGTACACGCCGAAATAGTTCGGGTCAGGCGTGTAGCCGGTGGCGTCGGCATAGAACTTCGCGAGGTCCACGCCAGGCAGCAGCTCGACGAGGGGCTGCGCTTCCGCACGGGTGGCAGTCGCCGCGGAATCGCTCCGAGTGAAGATGCCCATGTGCTCCTCCGGTCGTCAAAAGGATACACGATTTATTGGGCGAATCATAGCACACTACGGAATGAAATACAATATACCTGTTGGGGGATTTAGTGGGTGAGGCCGGAAGGGGAAAGGCGAAAGCGGGGGAAATCAACGAAAAACGAAAGCCGAAAAGGCGAAAGCCATCGCGCCGTGTGAGGACGCCAACACACATGCCCTGTGCGCTTGTAGCCGCACAGCCAGGGCCGCGGGCAACCTACGTGCTTTCGCCTTTCGTTTTTCGTTGCATTTCCCCCGCTTTCGCCTTTCCCCTTCCCGACCCCAGCCCGCACGTCTAAAGCGTGGGTGGAAAGAGGTCCTCGAACTTCTCTCGGAGATACGCGAGATACGGCGCCACCGACAAGCCGCCGCCCGTGGAGCGCACCAGCAGTTCCTCCGGGCTGAACGCCCGGCCGTGCCGGTACACATTCTCGGTCAGCCACGCCAGCAGCGGCTGGTAGTTGCCCTTGCCCAGCGCGTCGTCCAGGCCCGGCTCACGCCGCGCGGCCGCCATGAACTGCGCGGACATCACGTTGCCCACCGTGTACGTCGGGAACGAGCCGAAAAGCCCCGTCGACCAGTGGACGTCCTGCAGGACGCCGCGTCCGTCGTCCGGCGGCGTCAGGCCCAGGTATTCCTGCATCCGCGCATTCCACGCCTCGGGCAGATCGCGCACCTCGAGCGTGCCATCCAGCAGCGCCATCTCGATCTCGACCCGCAGCATGATGTGGAAGTTGTACGTCACCTCGTCCGCTTCGACCCGGATCAGCGACGGCCGGACCCGGTTGACCGCCCGGTAGAACTCCTCCGCCGTGACGTCCTTCGTTTGCTCGGGGAAGAACGCCTGGAAGCGCGGGAAGTGGTGCTGCCAGAACCGCCGGCTGCGCCCGACGAGGTTTTCCCACAGCCGCGACTGCGATTCGTGCGCCCCATAGCTGGTTCCGCCCACCGCATACAGGTCCAGCAGATCGGTCGTCAGCACCCCGCGGGTCAGGGCCGGATCGACCCCCTGCTCGTACAACCCGTGGCCCGTCTCGTGGAACGTCCCGAACAGCGCCATCGGCGGAAACCGGCGGTTGTAGCGGGTCGTGATGCGGACGTCCTCCCGCGTGAACGAGATTTCGAACGGGTGCGGCGCGATGTCGAGCCGCCCGCGGTTCACGTCGTAGCCAAACGCCTGGGCGATCTCCAGGGCGAACGCCTTCTGTGCCGCCTCGGGATAATCCCGTTCCAGGAAGTCCGCCCGGACCTGCTCGCTCCGTCCCGCCGCCTGCCGCAGCAGCGGGAGCAGCCCACCCTTAAGTTCCTCGAACAGCGCCTTCAGCCGTGACGCGGTCATGCCCGGCTCGTAGCGCAGCAGGAGCGCGTCGTACGGGTGCTCCGTATACCCGATGGCATCCGCCATCCGCCGGGTCAGCGCCAGCATCTGCTCGAGGTAGGGCGCGAAGCTCGCGAAGTCGCTCGCCGCCTTGGCCTCGGCCCACACCTGCTGCGCGGGCGCCTTGAGCGCCGCGATCTCGCCCATCAGCTCTTGGGGCACCCGCCGGGCGATGTCGTACGCCTCCCGCGCCTGGTGGACCGCCCGCAGGGGGTACGAGTCGGACGCGTCCGCAGTCGTCTCCGCCTCCACCTCCGCGGCCGCCCGGTCGATCAGCCGCCCGGTCTCGTCCGACACGAACTTGGCCTGCGCCAGCCGGGTGACCGTCGCAAGCTGCTGCCCGCGGGTCCCGCGCCCCCGGCGGCATCTGCGTCCGCGAGTCCCACGTCAGCAGGTTGATGACGCAGCAGAGATCGTTGATCTCCGCGAAGTGGTTGCGGAATTCCTCGTATGCGCTCATCCTCGTCCTCTCTCTCCTTCGAGCCCACCCGTCTCTCCCAGCCGCTGCCACAGCCGCGCCCACGCGGCCAGCCCTTCGCCGATCCGGTTCACCCGGAAGAACTCGTTCGGCGCGTGAAAGTCCTCGTCCGCGACCGACCAGGAGAAGAAGACCGTGTCGAGCCCCAGCGTCTGCTTGAACGCCTCGCACACCGGCACGGTCCCGCCCATCCGCACGAACAGCGGCGGCACGCCGTACACGTCCTGCAGCGCGGCCGCGGCCGTCGCCAGGGCCGGATGATCCGCGGCGATCCGGTACGGCATCGCCCGCATGGTCGCCCGCGTCGACCTCCAGCCGCACGCCGCGGCGGCAGATGTTCGTGCAGGTGCGCTGACGACCTTCTCCGCGATGTCGTGCGGGTCCTGGTCGGGCACCAGGCGGCAGGAGATCTTCGCGTGCGCCTCGGAGGGCGTGACCGTCTTGCTGCCCGGCCCTTCGTACCCGCCCCACATCCCGTTGACCTCGAGCGTCGGCCGCGTCCACAGGCGCTCCAGCGTGCCGTAGCCCGGCTCGCCGAACGCTTCCGGCGCGCCCACCTGCCGCAGGTAGTCCGCCTCGTCGAAAGGCAGCGCCGCGATCTCGGCCCGCTCGGATGCCGGCAGCTCGCGCACGTCGTCGTAGAAACCGGCCACCGCGACCCGCCCGTCCTCGTCGTGCAGCGACGCGACGAGCTGGGCCATCGCGTGCAGCGGGTTCGCGACCGCGCCGCCGTGGCGGCCCGGAGTGCAGGTCCTTGCGCGGCCCCGGTCAGCGTGAACTCGAGCCCCACCAGCCCCCGGCTCGCAATGGTGAGCGACGGCTCGTCGACCCGCCACATCGCGCCGTCCGCCGAAATCACGACGTCCGCGGCCAGCCGCGCCGCGTGCTGCTCGATGAATCGGGGCAGGCTCGGGCTCCCGACTTCCTCCTCGCCCTCGAACACGCACTTCACGTTGACCGGCAGCCCGCCCGCCGTCTTGAAGAACGCCTCCGCGACCGCGATCGGGATCAGCATCGGCCCCTTGTCGTCGGACACCCCGCGGCCGTACAGCCGGCCGTCGCGCGACCTGGGGGACGAACGGCTCGCTGTGCCACTTCTCCAGGGGGTCGGGCGGCTGCACGTCGTAGTGGCCGTAGACCAGGACGGTCGGCGCGCCCGGCGCGCCGAGCCATTCGGCGTAGACGACCGGGTTGCGGGGGGTGGGCAGGACCTCGATCGCAAACGGCCCCGCGGCTGCCAGCCGGTCCGCGACCCACTGCGCCGCCGCCTTCACGTCCGCCCGTGTGCGCCGGGTCCGCGCTGATGCTGGGGATGGATGCGAACTCGATCAGCTCGGCCAGCACCCGGTCCCGGTTTGCTTCGAGGTAGCTCAGCGCGTCCTGCGCCATCATTTGCCTCCGTCGATCGAGATCACCTGCCCCGTAACCCAGTCCGCGTATTCGGAGGCAAAGAACAGCACCCCGTAGGCGATGTCCTCGGGTTTGCCCAGCCGCTTCAGCGCGATGCCGTTCACCAGCGCGGCCTGTCCCTCCGGCCCGTACGACTCCCACTGCTTCTCGGTCGTCGGGTTCGAGAGGACGAAGCCGGGCGCGATGTTGTTCACCGTGATGCCCCATGGCCCCAGCTCGTGCGCCAGCTGCCGGGTCAGCCCGATCTGCGCTGCCTTGGCCGACGCGTAGGCCTGGATGCCCGTCAGGCTGATCCCCAGCCCCGCGCCGCTCGAGATGTTCACGATGCGGCCGAAGCGTGCGGCCTTCATCGCGGGTGCGACCGCCTGGCAGAAGTAGAAGGCCCCCGTCACGTTGACGTCGAAGATTCGCTGCCACTGCTCGGGCGTCACCTCTTCCAGCGGCCTGCCTACCTGCCCGAGCACGCCGCCCGCGTCGTTCACCAGGATGTCGATCCGCCCGTCCGCCCTGAGCACTTCGGCCGTGAACGCGTCCACCGCGGCTTTGTCGCTCACGTCCACCCGCCTGGCATCGCACCGGCCCCCGGCCTCTGCGGCCAGCCGCTGCGTCTCCTGCAGCTCGTCCGGCAGCACGTCGCACGCCCAAACGTGCGCGCCGCGGGCCGCCAAGGCCACGCTGATCGCCCGGCCGAACCCGTGCGCCGCGCCCGTCACGATCGCCGTCTTGCCGCTGAATTCGATGTTCATCGTTCTATCCCCCTCACGCGGCGCCGGGGCCGAGCACGCCGACCAGCAGCAGCGGCTCGCTGCCCGTGTTCGTGATCGCGTGGCTGACGTCGGGCGCAAACACGATGCAGTCGCCCGGTTCGATCGCGACCACTTGCCCCGCCGCGTCGACCGAGCCGGTGCCGCCGAGCACGAGGTTCACCTGCTCCCACGGGTGCGCGTGCCGCCGCGAGATCCCGCCGGGATCGATGCGCGCGATCTGAAAGGTCAGCGCCCGCTCCGGGTTCTGGTACAGCCGCGCCAGGCTGAGTCCCGCCGCGCCGTCCCCGCCCACGGGGCGAAACTGGAAATCGGCCTTGCGAATCACGGTGATGTCCGATGCTTGGGTCATGAAGCGTTCCCTTTGTTGTGTGTCGCCCGGTCAGGCCGGGTCGGGCAGGAGGCTGCGGAGCAAATCCAGGGTGGCGGGAGACTGGCTTCGGCGCTCCTCTTCGATGTCGTGGATCAGCTCCACCAGCCGGGCGGTGAGCGGCGTGGGAACGCCGGCCTGCCGGCCCAGGCGGGACGATGATGCCGAGCTGCGCGTCGACTTCGGTGCGCCGCTTCCGCACGGCCAGGTCCCGCCAGATTCCGCTGTGCGTCTTAGCCGACCGCCGGTTGAACGCGACCAGTTCGTCGAGCGACTCCTGCGCGAGCGCCGGGTCCGCGCCGGGCAGGTAGGCTCGCGGGTCAAACCCGTCGAACGGCTCGGGCGCCACGCCAAGCGCCTGCGCGACGGAGAGGATTTCTTGCGCGAGCGCGATGTAGAGCGGCGCGATACTCCGGCCGGGCCAGCGCATCCGCGATCGAGTCGTGGGTCAGCGCGGTCGCAAAGAGCATCGCGCCGTACGCCTCTTTGCCCCACAGGTAACCCCAGATATTGCGCGTGACGATGGCGTTCGGGTCGAAATTGAGCCACGCCTGCCGGATGCGCTCCACCCGCGGCGTGATGCTCCCGTCGAGCTCGCCCACGACCACCGCGCCCCGGCCCCCGAAATGAATCACGCCCGGCTCGAGGTAGTCCGCGCCGAAGTTGACGAACGCGCCGACCGTCCGCTCCTTGCCCGCGATCTCCGCGATGGTCAGCTCGTTCAGCCCGTTCTGCGCCGAGACGATGAAGCCGTCCGCCGCCAGGTGGGGCAGCAGCGCCCGGGTTGCATCCGCCGTGTGGTGCGCCTTGGTCGCCAGGACGATCGTCTCCCACTCGCCTCTCACCGTCGCGGGCGTGTGCGCGGGCAGCGCTTCGGTGAATTCGGCAATCGGCCCGGTAATGCGCAGCCCATGCTCGTTGATCGCTCCCACGTGCTCCGCGACCGCATCCACGATGGTGATGTCATGCCCCGCCCGGTGCAAATAAGCCGCGAGCGTCCCCCCGATCGCGCCCGCGCCCCATACGAGCATCCTCATGCCTGGCCCCATGAGCCGGTCAGCAGCTCCCGCGTCTCCTCCACCGCCACCTGCCACAGCGCCAGCATGTCCTCGTCGGGCCGCTGGTACAGCCCGCCGTAATTGCCGTCGCCCAGGTACGCCCGCAGGGCCGCCGGGTCGAGCAGGCGCAGCCGCGTCAGGTCCGACATGGGCTTCTGCTCGGGCGGCAGGGCGACGCTCGCCAGCCTGGTCCAGGGGAAGTTCTCCATCCACGACCCGTGCGAGGCCACCGGGTCGATCTCCTGCACCTTCTGCCACGTCAGCGGCGCGTTCCACCAGTTGTGGAACTTGACGCGGCACGCGGGATGGTCCGCGGCCCACTGCTGCGCCAGCGACTGCGCCGCGCCGTTGCCCCCGTGCCCGTTAACGATGAGGATGCGCCGGAACCCGCTGCGCGCCAGGCTGTCCAGGATGTCCCGCACCACCGCGAGGTGGGTTTCCACCCGCAGCGAGACCGACCCCGGAAACTCGCGGAAATACGGCGTGACCCCGTAGGCCAGCACCGGAAACACCGGGACGCCCAACGGCTCCGCCGCCTCGACCGCCACCCGCTCCGGCAGGATGCAATCCACGGTCAGGCTCAGGTAGCTGTGCTGCTCCGTGCTCCCGATCGGCAGCACCGCCCGGTCGTCGTGCTGCAGGTACGCTTCCACCTGCATCCAGTTCATCTCAGAGATTCTCACGAATCCCCTCCGCTCCCACCAGACCTTCTCCGAGATTTCGAACCTCGGGCTACAATAACGCTATCCTGACGGAGCCGAGCGGCCGTTCCGCTCGACGCAGTCGAAGGATGCGGCCCCTTGCGGCGTTGTTCCACGGACCTACACCGTTCTCACGCCCCCACCGCCAGCAGCGGGTCCCCCTTGTTGATCGCCAGCGACGTCACCAGGAACAACACGACCCCGTCCGCAGGCGAAACCGCCCGCTGCAGCACGTTCCCCTCGTAGTCCAGCACCCGGCCCAGTTCCTGTCCCTCGCGCACCGTGTCCCCCACCGCCACCGCGGGATACCAGAACGCCGGCCCACCTTCGCTCCGCAGCCACAGGAACCGGTCCAGCAGCGTGCTGGGCAGCGGCGCAGGCGCCGGCCCATCCGTCATGCCCAGATGTCGCAGCAGCCGGCCCAGCCCCTGCACGTGCAGCGCCACATGCTCCGCGGTCCAGATGCCCTGCCCGCCGGCCTCCGTCAGGATCGCCGGGATGCCGGCCTGGCTCGCGGCCGAATAGGTCGACCCGCTCGTCTCGCTCCGCACGAGGTAGCGGATGCCGAACACCTCCCCCATCTCGCGGCGAAACCCGGTCCACCTCCGGGTTCCCGCTGCGGAAGAAAATCGTGAAGGGCACCAGCGCCTCGATCAGGTCCCCGCCGTGCAGGTCGACGTAATGCGTGGCCTGGCTCATCACGTTGCGGAACACCCACTCCGCCAGCTGCTCGGTCCCGCTGCCGTCCGCCTTGCCCGGGAAACTGGCGGTTCAGGTTCGTCCCGTCCAATGGGCAGGTGTAGATGGAACGGACGCTGAACCCGGGGACGTTCATCACGGGCAGGACGATCACCCGGCCCGCCAGCCCTTTCGGCTGCAGCGAACGGCCGAACTCCAGCGCCGCCGCGATGCTCGCGTACTCGGCCGCATGCACCCCCGCCGTCACCACCAGCGTCGGACCCGGCCGGTCCCCATTGATCAGGAAGAATGCGAGCGGCACCTGCTGCCCGCCTGCGACGACGGTCTCCACGCCGTAAATCTTCTCGCCCGGCGCGGCCGACAAGGCCCCGACTGCCAACCGGTCTTGGCTCATCAGTTTGCCTCCCTCAAGTGTGCGATTGTTTAACTGAAAACCGAGCAAACAGGGGTGTCCCGCCTACCGCCGCTCCGCCAGGCCGTCGCCGATCAGGCTGAGCGCCACCCCCACGATCAGCAGCGCGATGCCGGGCAGCGTCGTCATCCACCACGCCTGCAGCAGGAACTGCCGGCCCTCCGCGATCATCGCGCCCCATTCCGGCGTCGGCGGCTGCGGCCCGAGCCCCAGAAAGCTCAGCGTCGCGCCGGTCATGATGGCGAGCACCATGCCGGTGAAGACGTAGATCAGCGCGGGCGCGATCGCGTTCGGCAGGACGTGCCGGAAGATGATCCGGTTCGGTTTGCAGCCCAGCGTCACCGCGGCCTGCACGTACTCCAGGTTGCGGGTCGCCATGGTTTCCGCCCGCACCAGCCGGGCGTACGCAATCCAACCCACCAGCGCGACGGCAATGTAGAGGTTTTTCAGGCCCGTTCCCAGGATGCTCATGATCGCAATCACCAGGATGAGGAACGGGAACGCCATCAGGATGTCCACCAGCCGCATGAAGACGACGTCGACCTTTCCGCCGAAAAACCCCGTCACGACGCCGAGGAACGCGCCGAAGAGGAACGGAAACAGCACGCTGATGAACCCGATCTGCAGGTCCAACCGGATCGCGTAGACGATGCGCGCCCACTCGTCCCGGCCGAAATTGTCCGTCCCCAGCGGGTGACCCGGGCTGCCCGGCGGCAGGAACGCGGCGTCGATATCCTGCGCAATCGGATCATAGGGCGTCAGCAGCGGTGCCGCGAAGCCCATGATGATGACGATCAGCATGATGACGGTGCCGCCGATGATCATGCCATTCAGCCGCATGCGCTTTACGCGCGTCCGCAGCGGCACGCGCGGCTCGGCAATGGTCGTGCGCTTGATTGCCGCCCGGCCGGGAGTTGACGTAATCGGGGCCGGCTCAGTCATAGGTCACCCTCGGGTCGAGGAACGAGTAAGAGAGGTCCACCAGCAGGTTGACGACGATCACCAGGAACGCGCTGATCAGCGTGATCGCCTGGACGACCGGGTAATCGCGCGCCGTGATCGACTGGATGAGCAGCTGCCCCATGCCCGGGATCGCAAAAACGGTCTCCACGACCACGGTGCCGCCCACCAGGTACCCGAACTGGAGCCCGAACAGGGTCACCACGGGCATGAGCGCATTCTGCAGCACGTGCTTCTGCAGGATGCCGCCCTCGCTCACCCCCTTCGCCCGCGCCGTGCGGGTGTAATCCGCCCGCTGGACGAGAATGATCTGCCCGCGGAGGTTGCGTATCAGCACCGCGGAGAGCCCCAGCGCCAGGGTCAGGGCCGGCAGGAAGAGGTACCGTAGATGATCCTGAAAGGTCTTGCCGTAGCCGGCCACTGGGAACCAATGCAGACGTAAACTGAACAGCATGATCAGCAGGATCCCCAGCCAAAAACTGGGCGTCGTGACAAAGAAAAGAAACGACACTCGAATGGCGTGGTCCGCGAAGCGCCCTTTTTTCACCGCGGCAAGAATGCCGAAGGTCATGGTAAAAATCGCCGCCAGCGTCATGGCGTACACGGCCAGGAAGATCGACACCGGCACCCGCTTCATCACGAGCCGGGTCACCGGCTGCCGGTAGAGCAACGAGTCGCCGAAATCCCCCCGCACGAGGCCGCTCACGAACATCCAGTACTGCTTGGGCAGGGGCTCGTTCAACCCCAGCTGCTCCCGCAGCCGCGCGGTCGATCTCCTCGGTGGCGCGCTCCCCGAGGATCAGAAACGCCGGATCGCCGGGGAGCAGGCGCACCATGCTGAAAATGATGATGGTCACCCCCGCCAGAACGAACACCATCAGCAGCAAGCGGTTGCGGATATAGCCAACTCGTCCCATGGTTAACCCCTGAACGACCAACACTCTCGTATCGTGGCCGTTGCAGGGGCGAGGTCACCTCGCCCCTGCAGCGTGCGTCGACACCGTCGAACGGGTTGACGCTACTTATTCAGCTTCACGTTCTCGAAGCGGTAGTAGCCCAGGCGTCTCGATATTGAACGCCCTCGACGTAGTCCTGCCAGCCGGCCGTCGCGGGCGTGTAGCCCAGCCAGATGACCGGGCGAGGCTTCCGAGAAGATCTTCTGGATCTCGTGGTACATCGCCTCGCGCTTGGTCGGGTCCTGCTCCAGGTCGGCCTTCGTGATCATGTCGTTCAGCTCGGGGTTGTTGTACCGCGTCCAGTACGCGAACTGCGTCCCCTCGCCGCCGCGCATCTCGTAGTTCACGATCTGCGACGGGTCGTTCATGTCGTTCGTCCACCCGCTCGGCATGGACTGGTAATCGCCCGCCCGGTAGTTGGTGCGGACGACGCTCGTCTCGAGGTTGACGATGTTGACGTTCACCCCGAGCTTCGCCCACTGGTCCTTCACGATCGTCGCGACGTTCGAGTACTCGGTGTTGCCCGAGCGCACCTGCATCTCGAGGTCGAAGCCGTTCGGCGCCGACGATTCGGCCATCAGCTTCTTGGCCTTCTCCAGGTCGAACGGGTAGCCGGCCAGGTCCGTCGCCTGGTACATCCCGGGCGGGATCGGCGCATTGGCGACCTTGGCGAAACCGAAATACACGGCCTTGTTGATCGCATCCTTGTCGGTCGCGTAGTTCAACGCCTGCCGCACCTTGAGGTCGTCCAGCGGCTTCTTCGAGTTGTTCAGCATGATGAAGGTCATCTGCGCGATGGTGAACGGCTTGGCCGAGATGTTCTCCTGGTCGTCCACCGCCTTGAGCTGGCTCAACGGCACGAAGTCGATCACGTCCGTTTCGCCGCCCTGCAGCTTGAGGATGCGGGTGTTGTCGTCCGGCACGTATTCGATCTGGACCTCGCTGACGTCCGGCTTCCCCTTCCAGTAGTAGGGGTTGGCCTTCATCACGATCGGCTCGCCCTTGCTCCAGCCGTCGACCATGTAGGCGCCCGTGCCGCGCGTCTTCCACGCGGTCGCCGGGTCGAAATTCTCCGCCTCGCTGGCCTGCACCAGGTCGGCCGGCACGATGCCGGACGCGAACAGCGCGATCACCGAGGGCAGCGGCGCGAAGGCTTCGGTCAGGTTGATCTTGACCGTCTTCGGATCGACGACCTCGATGTCCTTGATCGCCTTGTAGTTGGAGGACCAGGAGCTCTTCTTGCTCCCGCGGGCCGCGTCGAGCGACGCCTTCACGTCCTCCGCGGTCAGGTCCTTGCCGTCGGAGAACTTGACGCCGTCGCGCAGCGTGAACGTCCAGCTCAGGCCGTCTTCGGAGGTCTTCCACTCGGTGGCCAGGCCGGGCTCGATCTTCGTGCCGTCCGCCGACACCCGCAGCAGCGAGTCGTAGACGTTGACAGAGAGGAACAGCGCGGGGTTGTCGTCGATCTGCCAGGGGATGAACGTGCTGAACGGCTCGTAAATGCGGGCCATCTTCAGCACTTTCCCCTCGCCCGCAGCGGCTGCAGGCGCGGCGGTAGCCGCCGGTGCTTCGGTAGCCGCCGGTGCAGCCGCAGGTGCTTCCGTGGCCGCGGGGGCCGTGGTCGCAGCGGGCGCCGCAGGCGCTGAGGTTGCAGCCGGCTGGGCAGCAGGCTGGGCGGCAGGCGTGGCACAGGCGCCCAACAGGGTCCCGAGCATCACGGCCACGACCAGGACGCCGAACAGCTTGCTCCTGGATGAGTTGTGGATGCCAAACATACTAGTGGTCTCCTTCTCATGATGTGAATAGGTGCTTGTACGCGTTCGTGCCCTCAAAGGGACGCCTTCCCCAGCAACGCCGGTGGGGCTCCGTGGATGCGCCATTGTCGCGTTGATGCCTCCTTTCGTCGGGATTCAGGCCCCGGCGCCGTGGCCCTCAGACCAAAAACGGTCGCAGCCGGCGGACCGAATCCGGATCCAGCGAGTGGCGGAGCTCGATCGGCCGCACCCGCTCCGGCACCCGGTCGAGCACCGCTTCGGATCCGCTGGCATAGACCAACACGTCGATTTGCGTCAGGAGCTCGCCGATCTGGTTGTCCTGCCCCAGGAATGCGTAGGGCGCAGGCATCGCGGCCAGGCAGAAGGAGCTGACCTCGTCCATCATCGTCGAGAGGAATTCGGGATAGGTCGCGAGCAGGCCCACCCGCTGCTCCGGCCGCACCTCCGATAGCTGCCGCCGGACCGCGGCGCTCACCCGGAAAGCCACGCCGACCACCCGGCAGCCGTGCGGCTCCAGCGCCGCCCGCACCTCCTGCAGCCGTGTCGGGACGGTAACGACCAGCCGCGCGCCTTCCAGGTTCCGGAGCAACTCCGGGAGGTCGGCGCGCAGATCGCGAATCAGTAACACCCGCACCTGCACCTGCAGGTCCGCCAGCAGCGCCTCGATCTCGTGGGCGTATGCCTGCGACACCGCCTGGAAGTTCCCTACCAGCGCGACCCAACGCGTGTCCGCGTGACCGTTCGACCCGTGTTGATCCACGAACGCGTCGCCGCACGTCGTCGATCGAGTAGCCGAGCGACACCGCCTGCCGCACCGCGCTTTCTACGATCTGGTGCAGGTTATCGCGCGCCGCCGCCGAAAGCTGCAGCTCGTCGAGGCCCGAAATGTCCGCGACGAACGTGCCGGCTCCCATCCGGGTATAGACGATGCCTTCGGCCTGGAGCTTGCGATATGCGTGAGCGATGGTCATGGGTGCCACGTCGAGTTGTTCGGAGAGCATCCGCACGGATGGGAGCCGCGCGCCCGCGGGGAGCAGCCCGGTCGAAACCGCGTAAATGATCTGACCCTTGATCTGGTCAGCGAGGGGAATGGGCAAGTTGCGATCGAGACGGACCTGCACCTGCGCGCCTTTCGAAGGATTCCGGACCGGCGTTTGTGCTAAACCGTACTAGCGCACTATAACATTAGTCTACTTGATCGCTTCGGCCTTGTCAAGCGCCCACGCGGCGCGGCGGCAGCCATTCCAAATCGATCGGACCGCCGAGCACCAGCTCGGCCCCGTCCACCCCCTAAATCAACGGCCCCGGCGCCATGCGCCGAGGCCCTTGCTTGCCACATCTATCCTGTTGTGATTTGCCGGGTCTTCACCCGGTCACCTGGAACTCCTGCGACTCCGCATGCTGCTGCCCCGAAACGAGGCTGAACACCCACCGCTGTCCCGGCGCGCCCTGCACCGGCACGTCGAACACCGCCCGGCCGTTCTCATCCGTCCTGCCGCTCGACAACTGCGTCAACGGCCACCCGACCTGGCCGCCCCACAGCGCCACGCCAACCTGCCGCCCGAAGTTCTTGCCCGTCACGCGCACCACCGTCCACGGCGGCCCGCTCGTCGGCGAAATGCTGACCGCAGGGCTTGCCGGCGGCGGTGGTGGAGGCGGCGCGCCGCCGCCCCGCTGCGCGTACCGCACGTCGTACCACTGCCCGGTCACCGCGTAATACACCCGCACCCGCCCGTCGCCGAGATTCTCCGACCGCTGCCCGGTGTAATTGACTCCCGCGTACAGGAGCGGAAACTCGGGCGAGTTCGGCACGAAGCCATCGGCGAAGATGCGCTTCTGCAGGGCCGCGTTCGGGTTGAACCGGATCGCCTGGTGCTTCTCCGCCTCGGCCAGCATGTACAGGCCCAGCGGATCCGTGCTCCGGCCTCGCTGCGCAAACACCACGTTGCCCCAGTCGCCCGTCCTTGCGAAAGTAAGCCCTTACGACGCCGTTGCCCAGGTTCTCGGCCCGCTGCACCGCAAACGACGTGCCATTCGATCCAGGTGGTGAATTCGGCCGAGTTAGGGACGAAGCCGTCCGCGAAGATGCGCTTCTGCAGCGCCGCGTTCGGGTTGAACTGCATCACCTGCTGGCGCTCGCCCTCGGCCAGCAGCGCCGCGTTCAGCCCGACCTGGCTCGCCGACGTCGGCAGGCACCCGCCCGCAGGCCATCGCCCACCCGTTTGAACGTACGAGCAGGATATAGTTGCCGTCGGTCAGCTCGGCGAACGGGCATCGCCGACCCGTTCGTCTTGAACACCGGCGCCTCGCCCGATGCCCGCCCCCCGTCGTCCGCACCCAGCGTGAACACGCCCGCGACCCTGGAGCCCGGCTGGCTGCAGGTTCCAATGATACACGTTGACGTCGAACACGGTGCGCGGTACGAATCCGCTGAGGTTCACCCCGACGACTGCGATGCCCTGGTCGCCGGCCGACACGGTCATGGTGCCGCTGACCGTCGAGCCGTTCAGCGGCTGGATCTGTCCCGACACCGCCGCCTGGGCCGCCGCGGTCGTCGCAGCCGGAAGCAGCGCCACGATAACCGCGAGCGCCAGGAGGAACAGCGCCCGCAAGGGAACGACACGCTGTTTGAGCAGCATCATCTCCTCCTTCGAGATCATTTGTCTTACCTGCCCGACGCTGCGCCCTCGGGGCTGGTTCCAGGTTAGAACGTACGGGTGCTTCCTGTCGCCACCAGAGATGCGAGGATGGATAGGTCATCAGCAGGCATCGAACCGTGATCCCCATGTCCCTCGATCCCCGCCTGGTGTCGCCCCTCCCCTACTGCTCGAACGGCCCGAACCCCGCGTCCTGCCAGTACGCCCGCACCCGCTGGAAGAAGTTCCCGTCGTTCAGCTCGTTCCCCGGGTCCTTGTCCACCGCCGGCGCGTTCTCCAGCATCTTCCCGTCCGCCTCCGTGTACACCGACCGCTGGTCGTAGTTCCGGTCCATGATCAGCATGCTCAGGGGCAGCGGCGTCGTCTTCGCCCCCCAGCCCCACCATCCGCCGTGATTCACCAGGACATAATCCATCCTTGATCCCACGATCGGCAGGGTCTGCGCCAGCACCGGCGCCGCAGCGGCCGCCCGGTTCTGGTCATCCGCGTTGTTCCCGTTCCCGTTGTTCCCGCTGTTGTCCGCCGCCTCGGCTGCCGGCACCGGCACCTGGCTCGGGTTCGCCACCCCCAGCGTCAGCAGCACGTCGGCCACGGACCCCAGCCCATTGCCACCCAGCTCGCGCAGCCCGAACCGGTCGAGGTTTTGCACGCTCGCCACCCGGTACGCCGCGCCGTCTCCCGCCTTGTCCTCCGGGAAGCTCGTCCCCAGCCCCTGCCAGTACGCCCGCAGGCTTCGGTCCCACGACGGGTCCGCATCGTTCCGCAGCTGGTTCAGGTCGTACTGCGGCGCGCCCTTCAGGTCCTGCTCCTGCCCCGCCAGCACCAGGGCGTTCCCGTTGAAGAACTGCTTGCGCGCGGCCACCGCGTTGTCGCCCGGCTCCGTGCCCGGGAAGTAAACCAGGTTGTCGTCAAACCCCAGCGCCCCGCCGTCCACCACGTGCAGCCGCAGCGCGGTCAGGGGCACCGGCACGCTCTCCCCGCCCCACCCCAACACGTCTCCGAACCGCGCCACCACGTAGTCGGCCCTGCCGTTCGCCACCGGTCCGCCGCTCGCCGGCTGCTGGCCGTTCCCCGACTGGCGCTGCCCCCGCAGGTTGACCAGCACGTCCGCGACCCTGCCGATCTCCTTGCCCGCCCGATTGACAATGGGCAGCCCGATCAGCCGGCTCGCCCGCATGTTGATCAGCCGGATCTCCACCGGGTTGTTACCTTGCGCCGCCAGCTCGCCGACTGCCTTGACGGCCTCCCCGCTGTTCCCCGGCGCACCGTTGTTCCCCTGGTCGCCCTCACCGCTCTTCGGCTTCTCCTGCCCCGGCGGCGGATTCCCCTTGCCCGGCCCGCCCTGTGCGGATACGCCCGTCGGCACGACCATCATCATCAGCAGCACGAAGACCAGCGCCAACAGCATGCTGGTCCATCTCATCCTTCCGTTCACGTTACAACCCTCCCACTCGATACAGTTCACTCCGCGCCTGAATGCGCGAAACACAATCCACAAGGAGAAAACGCTTCCCGCCGCGCCCCGGTTGCACGCGCGAGCCTCCCCTCCGCCGGCATCTCTGCTACAATAGCGTGACCGCCGGCAAACCGAACCCGACACATCACTCACGCCGGCACTCACGGGAGACGCCCATCCGCAAGCTGCAGCTTCCTGCCGCCGGCGCGGACCAGGCCGCGCGCAAGGCCGCGCTGGTGCTGCTGTCCAGCCTGCTCTACAGCATCTCCATCGCGTGCGTGGGCATCGCCTCGCGCGACATGAGCCCGTTGGCGCTTTCCGTCGTGCGCCTCCTGGCCGCTGCCGTCGTACTCGGCGCCGTGCTGTTGCTGGTCCGGCCCCACGTGCGCTGGCGGCCGCGCCTCGTCGCCGAGATCTTCCTCGTCGGCCTCGGCAACGTGGGACTCCCGTTCGTCCTGCTTCCGCTGTCTCTCCGCTACATCTCTTCGTCGCTCGCCGCGATCCTGTTTAACCTCGGGCCGCCCCTCACCCTCCTCATGGCCCATTTCACCCTGCACGACGAGCGCCTCACGCGAGGCAAGGTGCTTGGCATGATCCTCGCCCTGGTCGGGGCCGTGCTGTTGATGGGCAGCAACGCCAGCGGCCGGACCGCGTCGAGCGACCGCGGGTGGATCGGCCAACTCCTCATCATCCTCGCCTGCATCACCGGAGCGGCCGCGCTGGTGTACACCCGGCGCTACCTGCGCGCGGAGAATACGCTCGTCCTGTCGACCGGCCAGGTGTTAGCCAGTCTCGCGGTCCTTGGCCCGGCCCTGTTGATCGGCGGCGGCGCCGCAAGCCTGCCCGCCGTCCCGCCCACTGCGCTTGCCGCCGTGCTCGCCTCCGCCATCGCCGGCCCCGTGATTGCGTTCTGGCTCCTGTTCCACATGGTCAACCGGTACAGCGCGTCCCTCGGCGGCCTCGCCGGCATCGCCACCCCGCTCTTCTCCGTCGTCATCGGCGTCCTCTTTCTCGGCGAGATCGTCACCCTCCCCATCCTCGTAGGCACGGCCTTGCTCCTCGCCGGCATTTGGGCCGTCAACAGCGCGTAGCCAACCCCTCGCCTTCTGCCGCCGGCGGTTCGATCCCTTGCCAAGGATTCTCTTGACAACCTACGCCAACGGCGTATACTTACTCTTGCCGTGAGGTTGGCCGCCATTGTCAACGACTGACAATGGCGATCGAATACGGGGCACATCCAACATGGCCGTCTTCATCGAGACAAAAGTGTTCACCCGGCGCGTCATTGATCTGCTCCCCGACCGCGCATACGCCGAGCTGCAGATGCTCCTCGTCTCAAATCCTAAGAGCGGGGATATGATTCCTGGCAGCGGGGGCCTGCGCAAGCTCCGGTGGGCCGCGTTAGGTCATGGCAGAAGCGGAGGCGTGAGGGTAATCTACTTTCATGCGATTAGTCGGGATGAGTTTTACATGTTGATGATCTACGGCAAGAACGAGCAAGATGACCTGTCGGCGGAGCAGTTGCGCATGTTGAAACGTGCCGTGGAGGCGCTATGGTGATGAGCGACGACTTGTTTGCCGAGCTGATGGAAAGCGTGGAGGAAGCCGGCCGCATCCGGCGCGGCCAGACGCAGCCCTCGCGCTCCTTTGTGGTCGCCACCGAGCCGCTCGACGTAAGAGCGATCCGCGAGCGTTACCATCTCTCGCAGACGCGCTTCGCGGCCCTCTTGGGAATCAGCGTCAAAACTCTGCGGAATTGGGAGCAAGGCCGCCGTGCGCCGGTTGGCGCAGCGCGTGCTGCTGCAGGTCGCCGCACGCCACCCGGAGGCCGTGTGGGATGTGGTGCGCGATAGCTGAGAAGCCGCGGCCGCGCCCGGATGGTGATGGCGAAGCAGGCGAAAACTCTCGGTCGAGTCAGGACATGCAGGTTCCAACCATAAGGAGACCCACATGAGCTTCCTCACCACTCTCGTCATGATACGCGGCGATCATCGCGCGGCGCTCCCCGCCGCGTTCGAGCAGTTCGACTATCGGGTCAAGTCGGGCCCCGCCCCGCTTAAGGCTTGGGGCCAGGTCGTGGAAGCCCTGGCGGACCCCGTCCGGCCAGGCCCCGCCGGAGATGGCGATTGGACCTCACCGAAAGCCGCTTGCGTGGTGAACGGTTGGACCGTCATCCTCGACCCCGAGCTGACCATGGCCGATGATGACGAGCCGTGCGTCAAGCTGGCCCGCCGGCTGAAGAGCCGCGTGTTCGCGCTCCACTGCGACAGCCGCACCGGCGCCTACAGGTACGGTTTCTACGACCACGACCTCCTCAGGGTCGTGGGATATGTCGATGGCACGCTGGATGAAGACGAGGGCCCCCAACAGCCCGAGGAAGAGGACTTCCCCGATGACCCCGCCGACGTGTCCGAGGACGACATTCTTGGCGTGATGCGCCAGGTGGGCGTGGACTACTATAACGACCTCACCGCCGCCGGCGAGTATTATCTCTACGAGCTCGGGGCACGGGCCCGCGACAGAAAACCTTGGTGGCGCTTCTGGGCCTGATCCATCAGGACGTCGAGCTCTTCGAGAAGGCGTACGGATACGCTAGACAGTACTACTGACGAGCTTCGACCTGGGTATCTCAACTGGTCGTGTTCGTTATGAGGCGCCCGCTGATAGTGAACACGCGAATCTGTGGATACCGGGCTTGACCGGCTTCCTGTCTGCCCGGCACGCGTCAGGAGCATGACGGATGCCGCCCTCTATGCGTGCTTGTCATCGCCGAAGTTTGGAGCATCGAGCGCTCCCGAGGACGTCCAGCCTCTCTCGCTTGCAAAACCCGTGTCGCACGCTATACTATCAGTATGCTTATAGGGGCGTTACAATCATAGTGATCGCCGTTCGGTCTAGCCGCGAACAGTACGAGGTCAAAGCATGACCACCCCAAGCCCGATCAATCCGACGATGCTGCGGTGGGCGCGCACGACGGCTGGGTTGTCGATTGAAGAGGTCGTCGCGAAGTTGGCGCGCAAGACGATTACGGCGGAGACGGTGGCCGCCTGGGAGAACGGCGAGCTCGCTCCGGAATACGCGCACCTGGAGAAGCTGGCGTATGATATTCTTAAGCGCCCCTTAGCGATGTTTTTCTTTCCGAAGCCGCCCCCAGAAGAGACGCCCAGGCAGGCTTTCCGCACCCTGCCAGACGCCGAAATCGCGCGCCTCTCTCCCCGAATACGTCTTCTTGTGCGTCGGGCCGCGGCTATGCAGGCGAACCTAGAAGAGCTGTATGCAGATGGGCAGCCCAGTCCACGCCAGATCCTCCACGACATCAATCCGACGCTCCCCACGGCGGCAAGCGCGCTTGCGGCGACCGTCCGCAAGTACCTGGGCATCGAGCTTGCGGAGCAGTTCGAGTGGAAGAATTCTACCACTGCATTCAAGCGCTGGCGTGAGGCACTCCAGGAGGCTGGCGTATTCGTATTCAAGGATGCTTTCAAGGCCGAGGACTTCTCCGGCTTCTGCCTCTATCATAGTCAATATCCACTGATCTACGTAAATAACAGCCGGCCGGCGACAAACCAGGTTTTCACGCTGTTTCACGAGCTTTGCCATCTCCTGTTCGAGACCGGCGGCGTCGACAAGCCCGATGACGACTACATTGATGAACTGGCGGGTCGCGATCGACAGATTGAAGTCCTCTGCAACCGGTTCGCGGGCGCCTTCCTGGTACCCGAAGACGACTTCGACCGGCGCACCCGGTCCGTGCCGGTGAGCGAGCAAAGCATCGCAGAGTGGGCCGGGCTGTACAGCGTGAGCCGGGAGGTGATCCTGCGGCGGTTGCTCGATAAGGGTCGGACGTCGCCGGAGGCCTATCAGCAGCTCGTTGCGCGTTGGCGGTCATCGGTCCCTCGGAGTGCAGGCGGCGGAGGCAATTACTATCTCACTCAGGGCGTGTACTTGGGCGAGAAATATCTCGAACGGGCCTTCGCGCAGTATTACCAGCACAAGATTTCGGTCGATCAACTTGCTGGCTTTCTCGGAGTGAAGGTAAGCAAAGTTCCGGGCATGGAGGCGCTGCTGTTCGCCGGGAATCGCCCGGCATGACCTACGTCTTTGATACCGGCGCGCTGATTCACCTGTTTCGCAACTACTATCCAAAGCGCTTTCCCTCCTTATGGGAGCGTTTTTGGACGGCAGTTGATTCGGGAGTAGTTGTCTCGGTCAGGGAAGTCCTGGGGGAGATTGAACGAGGTGATGAGCGCGCTCGCGGAGTGGGCCAAGCAGCACCGTGATTTCTTCCCGATACCGACAGTCGAGGAAATGGAGTTCGTAAACGGAGTCTTCAAGGTCCCCCACTTCCAGATGCTGGTGAGCAAGCAAAACCAGCTGCAGGGCAAGCCGGCAGCAGATCCCGTTTGTCATTGCGAGAGCCAAGGTGTCGGGTGGGTGCGTGGTGACACAGGAGGGCGTCAAGCCGAACGCCGCAAAGATCCCCAACGTCTGCCAACACTTCGGGAATCCCATGCTGCGACCTGGAAGGGTTCATGGAACGCGAGGACTGGACCTTCTGAGTTCCAGCCATGGATGCGAGGGGGCTTCTCGGCGATGGCGCCGCGCGCTGAAGAGTGACGAAGCATACGTCATCGATCTATGTGACCGGGTCCTCGGCCTGACTGCCGAGCGTCAGGCCACTTTTGACTTCCTCCGCGGCGACGCGATGCCCGGCAAGGAGGGCGTCAAGCTTCCCGTCGACGCCTACTATCCCTCCCTCAAGCTCGTCATCGAGTTCCGCGAGCGCCAGCACACCGAGTCTATTCCCATCATGGATCAACGCATGACGGTCAGCGGCGTGCCCCGCGGCGAGCAGCGCGCGCTTTACGACCGGCGCCGCCGCGAGGTGCTTCCCGCCTGCGGCTTGGCCCTCGTTGAGCTCTCCTTCGATCAATTCCCCTGCAAACGCAGCAAGCGGCTCCTTCGCGATCGCGCCCGTGACATCGAAATCATCCGCATTGCACTCGCCTCGTGGCTGGAATGATTCACAGCTCCGCGCCTCCACCGGCTGGCAAGCCCTAGGTGGCGCAACACCTGTAGCTGGGTATCCCTATAACCTGAGATTTGTGGGATTTGTGAGGCATGCCATAATCAACGGTCTTCTGCCACAAGCAATGCTCGTCCGCATGCTGCCCTCGCCCCGCCAAATGTCGGGCACGGGCCCCTTCCGGCTGATCTTCGCCCGTGCCCCGCAACTTAGGGCGGCTCTATTTACCCTCGTCCGCCGCCAACATCCGCCGCAACACCTTCCCAACCATCGTCTTCGGCAGCGCGTTCCGGAACTCAATCTGCTTCGGCACCTTGTACCCGGCCAGCCGCTCCTTGCAATACGCCCGCAGCTCCTCCACGGTCGTCCGCTGGCCCTCGCGCAGGACGACCCACGCTTTCACGGCTTCACCCAGATACTCATCCGGCACGCCGGCTACGCTGACCTCGGCAACAGCCGGGTGTGTCGCAAGCACCTCTTCCACCTCCCGCGGCCAGACCTGGAATCCGCCCGGCTTGATCAGGTCTTTCTTGCGGTCGACGATGAACACGTAACCTTCCTCGTCCAGGTAGGCCAGGTCGCCCGTATACACCCAGCCGTCCCGGACCATCTCCGCGGTCTCCGCCGGCCGGCCCCAGTAGCCCACCATGATTTGCGGTGCGGTCACGCACAACTCCCCGATCTCGCCCGGCGGTAACACCTGCTTCCCCGTCTCGATGTCGACCACCCGCACGTCGACGTCCGGCACAGGGATGCCGACCGAGCCCTCTTTGTACTCTCCGTGCACCGGGCAGACCACCGCGGCCAGCAGCGTCTCTGTCATGCCGTACGCGTCGAGCAGCCGCCCCCCCGTCAGCGCCTCGAACCGGCGCTTCGTCTCGGCCATCAGCGGCGCGGCCCCCGCATAGCATATCTTCAGCGACTTGAAGTCAGCTTTTCCCGCCTTCACCTTCGGGTGATTGAGCATCGCGATGAACAGCGTGGGCACGCCGTGCAGCACCGCCGGGCGCACTTTCTCGATGGTCGACACCAGGTCGTCGATATCCCGCGGGTTCGGCACGACCGCCATCGGCCAGCGCGCGACGAGGGACGTGTTGATCGCCATATTGCCGTATACGTGGAACATCGGCATGACGGCCGTGAGCGTGTCGTCCCAATCGTCCAGCGCGGTGGCCGCGTACGCGTGAAGCTGCATGGCCGACATCAGCAGGCCGTGGTGCGTGCCGAGAACCGCCTTCGGCGTGCCGGTCGTGCCGCCGCTGAACAGCAGGATCGCCGGGTCGCCCGGCGCGAGCGGCACCGCCGGCCGAGGCGCGTGGGCATGCGCCGCCATCAGGTCGCGCCACCACAGGTCGCCCGGTTGAAGCTGAATCCGGTGACCCTCCTTCTTCTCCTTCGCCAGGGTGAACAGCAGGCGCATGTGCGGCGGCAGGTACTCTTTGATGTTCGTCGCGATCACCCTGCGGACAGAGGTGCGCCCCTGCAGCGACTTGATCTTACCGTAGAAGGGCGTCAGGACGACGACCGTCTCCGCACCGATTTCGTTCAGCGCATGCTCCAGCTCCCGCTCCGTATAGAGCGAGTTGATCGGGGCCGCAATCGCCCCTGCCTTCCAGGCGCCGAACTGGGCGATGACGCTCTGCGGCGAGTTGGGAATCAGCAGCGCCACTCGCTCGCCCTTCTTCACGCCCTGCGCAACCAACGCCGCGCCGAACGCATTCGTCAATTGCTCCAGCCGAGCGTACGACATCCGCGTCCCCTTGAAGATCAGCGCGGTGTGGTCCGGCCGTTGGCGTACGGTGTCGCTCATCACGTCCAGCAGCGTGCACTCCGGGTAGGGGCGCAGCGTACGCGGCAAGGCGGGCTCGTAATGCTCCAGCCAGGGTCTAGCAATCATGTTGGCCTCCGCTCTTGGTGGCAAAGGGCTGAGGATCACGGCGATTGACATGAAGTTGCCGTGAAGGTGGCGCCCGGGAACCGCAACCATTATCGCGCCGAATCGCCCGGTTGCTCAGTGGAGCCTGACAGAAATGCACGAACCCGGTGGGATCCGTGCATTCTGAAGGATAGGTGCGACTTTCCCAGCCTTTACGGGATGATCGCACCGTTCGGCAGATTGATGCCCAGCAGACTGAGCAGCCACGCCAACACGAAGGCGATCACGCCGATTGCGATCGCCGCGACGATCGCGCCGGCGAAGCCGTTGACGCGCATCCCGGGCAGGAAGCGGTCGGCAATCATCAGGACGATCGCGGCCACGATGATGTTGATGATCGCTCCCAGCAAGCCTGCGGTGGGCAGGCTCAGTCCGATCAATCTGAGCAGCCAGAGGAGAATTGCTGTGACAATCGCGATGACGAAAGCCGCGGCAATTGCGCTGCCGAAGCTACTCACCGTCATGCCCAGGTTCATTCTTCCAACAATGTAGATCACGATGGCTGATACGATCAGCGAAATCAAGAACGCAATCAGAAATTCCATAGCTTGCTCCTTTCAGTAGCTGATGACTATGGCTGGTGCAGAAGAGTATAAGCGTGGCGGGCAGGCGCGTCATCGTCGCTTTGTCCTATCAGAACACGACTGTCAACTTCGCGCGGCGCTTGCCCTGCCGCCGGCCCGGTGATAGACTGCCCCCTCGGACAAACGCCGGCAGACCAGGTTCGGCGTACGCATTGCATAGCTCTCTGTAGAGGTAGAGTGTTTTCCAGGCTGTTCTCGTCGCTTCGGGCGCTTCCGCCCAAGTTCCGGGTGCTCGTCGCCGCCAACTTCATCGACCGGTTGGGCGGCACCATGCTCTTCCCGTTCTTCGCGCTCTACGTCACCCGCCGCTTCGACGTCGGCATGACCGAGGCCGGCCTCCTCATGGGCATCTTCGGGCTCACCGGGCTCATCGGCAGCGTGGTCGGCGGCGCGCTCGCCGACAGGATCGGGCGCAAGAAGCTCATCATCTTCGGCCTCCTGAGCAGCGCGCTCGGCTCGCTGGGCATGGGCCTGATGGACAACCTCGCCGGCTTCTACGCCTTGGCCGCGGTCAGCGGCCTGCTTAACTCCGTCGCCGGCCCCGCCTACGGCGCCATGGTCGCCGACATGCTCCCCGAAGAGCAGCGCAGCGAGGGCTTCGGCCTGCTGCGGGTCGCCGGCAATCTCGCCTGGATCATCGGCCCGACCATCGGCGGGCTGCTCGCCGCCCACTCCTACATGTACCTCTTCGTCGCCGATGCTGTGACCAGCACCATCACCGCCGCCATTGCCTTCCGCATGATCCCCGAGACGAAACCCGAGGTGCAGCCGGGAACCGAGCCCCAGTCCTTCGCCCGCACAGTCGCCGGCTACGCACTCGTCGCGAAGGACGGCCTGTTCGTCGCCTTCATCGTCGCCTCGGTCCTCATGGGCGTCGTCTACCAGCAGATGTACAGCACGCTCGCCGTCTACCTGAGCCGCGTCCACGGCCTCCCCGATCGGGACTACGGGCTGCTGCTCAGCATCGACGCGTTCGTCGTCGTGCTGTTCCAGTTCCCCATCACCGCCCGGACCAAGAAGTATCCGCCGATGCTGATGATGGCTCTGGGGACCGCGCTCTACATGGTCGGGTTCACGATGTACGGCTTCGTTGCGGGCATGGCGATGTTCGTGGTTGCCATCTTGATCATCACCGTCGGGGAGATGATCGTTATCCCCGTCAGCCAGGCGCTGGCCGCCCGCTTTGCGCCCGAGGACATGCGTGGGCGCTACATGGCGTTCTTCGAGGTGTCCTGGTCGATCCCCAGTATGGTCGGCCCCGCCGCCGCCGGCCTCATCATGGACAATTACGACCCCCGCTGGGTCTGGTACCTCTGCGGCGTCATCGCGCTCATCTCAGCCGCCGCCTTCTACACCCTCCACTACGCCACCCAAACCCGCTTCCGCACCGCCGCACAAGAAGCGTGATCCCGTCTTCATCGTCCCTTAAGCGTCAAAGACGCAACCCTGCTTGACAATAGCGCGATAATGCCTGCGATACGTTCCTTGCACCACTCCAAACCGGGGAGACCTTCCGTCGATGATCACTGAAGCTGATATCCGCGGCCTCACCAACGCGGCAGAGTTACGCCCGCGGCGAGGGATACTACGCTTCCGGCAAGGTCTACTCGGTCGTCCGCCGCGGAGACCTCGTGCAGGCACAGGTCGGCGGCAGCGGGCCATGGCCCTACCAGGTGGTAATCGAGTTGGACGGCGACGAGCTGGACTCCGCCTCTTGCACCTGCCCCTACGATTGGGGGGATTACTGCAAGCACATTGTGGCCGTTCTTCTGACCCTCGTGCGCGATGCAGGCGCGACCGGACAGATCCAGGCCCGTCCCTCGGTCGATGAGATGCTCGCCCGGCTCGATGCCGAGACACTGCGCGGCCTGCTGCGCGACATCGTGGCCCGCCAGCCCGACCTGGCAACCTGGCTCGAGGCCCAAATCGCCCTGGCCGCTCGCCCCGTCGCGCCGAACGCGAGCAAAGAGGCCGGACAAGCCCCTCAACCACCGAGACCGGCCGTGGACGACCGGACCATTCGCCGCCTTGTACGCGACGCAATGAATGTCTCCGGCGGATACGGCGCGGCGGCTGCAGCCGTCGAGGGGCTCGAGAAGGTGCTAGACCTTGCCCGGAAAGCCGTTGAGCAATCCGACGGCGAGTCGGCCCTGGCGATCGTCCAAATCATCGCCGAGACGGCGACTAACGAATGGACCACCTACGACGACTCCGACGGCGACTTCGGTGATCTGTTCAGGGCGCTCGGCGAGGTGCTGGCCGAGGCGATACTGACAGCGTCCCTGGCGCCTTCCAGGCGTGAAGTCTGGAACGCAGCTCCAGCGGTGGCACGACGAGTTGGGCGACTACGGGCTGTACGACGTTTTTGGGTCACGATCCTGGCCGCGCAGCAGGGTTGGGACGACCCGATCCTCCGCCGGAAGCTCGCGAGCGGCTACGTGCTCGTGGTCCGTGATGGCCTGGATGACGGCGACGGCGAAGGGTCTCAGTTTGACGAGGAGAGCGGCGCTGGCCTGGAAGGCGACGATCTTGCGAATGGTACGGCGACGACCTCCTGCTATCCGGTTCAGGGTGGTTGAGCGCCAGGGCCGCTCAAGAGTATCTCAACCGCGCCATGGCGGAAGGCGAGGTCCTGACCTGATACATCGTGTATCCGTGTTCACGCGGACAAGCCAAGGACTTCGCCCGGCAACCTGATCTCGCCCGAAGAACGCTGCCGGTGGCCCGGCCCTGTACGAGCGCGGCGACCGTCGCGGCGTTGCGCATCGGCGAGCATGCCCTCTGCCTGGGATGTGGTCAGCCTGGGGGCTCGCCCGCTCCGCGAAGCTGACCGCTCAGGGTCCGACACCACCGGCGCTGCGAGCCGCAGCATTGCTGTTCGAAGCGGATGCCACGCTGGCCGACTACAAAATCCTGGCAGCATTAGCCGGCCCGGAGTGGGCTGCGCTCAAGCCGGATATCTGGCAGCCAGGACCTCGATCCGTTGTTTTACCTGCACCCAACATCTACCTGTTCAGTATGTATGCCCACTGTGTATCGCGCGTGCCTTTGATCGTCCGGCTGCCCTAAGTGCAAATCGCCGGGTCGACCGTCCTACTACAATTCGATCCCAACCACCGTGCCATCACCAACCTCTCCACCCTTCGATTTCATCCTATTCTCGCACGGTCCAAGCACTACATCTCCGGCCTCAAGACGAGTAGTCGAGGGGTTACGACGACCTGGTGATCGTTCATGCCCGCTCGCTCCTCACGCCAGGCTTGAAGGAACTGCTTTCCACTCAGCGGACCGCAAGAGAACGCACACCTCCGAGGTTCTCGGAAACCTCGGAGGTGTGACCCTTCCGACATCCGTGCTAAGCGGCTACTTGTGCGTCACCGATGCGTTCTCGCTTCGCTTCTGCTGACCCACCTGCGGGTTCCCGCTGTACACCAGCCCCGCATTCCCCGACACGTTGTAGTCCAGCTTATCCGTCACCTGCAGCGTCGCCATGCCGTTCTCGCGCAGCGTCACATTGGCCGAGTGAACCACCAGCTCCGGGAGCGCGGCGATAGCGTTCCCTCGCCCGTCCAGCGTGAGCTCCGCTGCCGCGCCGGCCAGCCTCGCCTGCCCATTGCCATCGCCCGTCAGGTTCAGCCGCGCGATCGAGACGCCCTCGCCCGTCGCGATCCCGTTCCCCGACAGGCGCAGCGCCAGTTCGCCGGCTCGCAACCCGTCAGCCGCAACCGTAACGTTGTCCTGCAGCGTCAGGCGCCCGGCGCGGGCATCGTGACTTCGGCCCGCTGCGTCACCTTGTTCATGTCGTAGCCCCGCCCCGGCTTCATCTCCAGCCGCAGCTCGCCGTTCGATACATGGACATAGAGGTACGGCATCACGTTGTCGTCCGCGGTGACCTGGACCGTAACCTTGTCGCCCGGCTTGAGCGTGACCTTGAAGTTCGAGGCGGCCAGCAGCCTGTCCGCCTTGTCGAACGTGAACTCCTGCGTGACCAGGTTCCCCGAGCCGGTCAGCTGCGTAGGCTGCATGCTGGAGACGATGGGCGCACAGCCCGCGGCAAACAGCAGCGAGAACGACAGCAAGACGAAGAGTACGAGCTTCATAGCAAGATCCTCTTTTTGTGGGTGTTGGCGTGTCACTATGAATACGGACTAACGGGGGGATGGGTAGCAGAAGCGAGGGGCGTCGGGCGATCCAACCCGCATCCGGCCTCCCGGCCTGCTCGGAGCCAAAACAAAACCGCCCCGGCAAACTGCCGGGGCGATCCATTACCCTTTGTGTCTTCGTGCCTTTGTGTTGGCCCTATCCCTGCGCCTGCGCGCCCTTCTCCGGCACGAAGAACCGCTTCGCGTTCGACACCGTGCTCGGCAGCTCGGTCCAGAAGCTCTTCTTCGACACCTTCTGCCACACCCGCTTCGGCCGGTACAGGTAGAAGCGGCGGTACGCCTCTTTCCACTTCTTCACGACCATGTCCGGGTCGTAATCGGGCATGGTGAACCGGGCATGATCCGAGTGGATGGCGTAGTCCTCCCACTCGTTGGCGAAGATGTTGCCGTACTTCTTGATCACGTCGTACATCTCGGTGCCCGGGTACGGCGTCGCCAGCATGAAGTTCGCCAGGTCGGGGTCCAGCTCCAGCGCGAACTGGATCGTCTTCTCCATCGTCTCTTCGGTCTCGTGCGGCATGCCGAAGATGAAGAAGCCCATCGTCTGCAGCCCCGCTTCCCGCGACCACTTGAACGCGTTGCGCACCATGTCGAGCGTCTGGCTCTTCTTGATCACGTTGCGCAGGATCAGCGGGTCGCCGCTCTCCACGCCGAAGCCCACCCGCTTGCAGCCCGCGGCCTTCATCAGCTGGAAGAGCTCCGCGTCCGCGTGGTTGACCTTCATGCCGTGCACGGTCACCCACGGCACCGTGTTCAGCCCCTCGGCCGATGATGCGCCGGCACAGCTCCTTCGCCCGCGTCCAGCTTGAGGTTCCAGATGTCGTCCGTCAGCCCGATCTCGGTCGCCGCGCAGGTCGCGCACCAGCCAGCGCCACTCGCCGATCACGTTGTCGACCGAGCGCGCCCGCCACGTGTCGCCGGTGATCGGCTTGGAGCAGTAGGTGCACTTGTACGGGCAGCCCCGGCTCGTCATGATCGTGAAGGCCCGGGCGTTCTTGTCCAGCCCGTCGGTCAGCGGCTGCAGGTTGGTGTAGCGGTTGATCTTGAACAGGTCGTGCGCGGGATAGGGGATGCCGTCCAGGTTGGAGATCAGGCCCGCGGGCGGGTTGACCACCATCTGCGCCGTTCCGCCGCCAGTACAGCCCGTGCACGGTCTCCATCGCCCGGCGGCCTTCGATCGCGTCGACCAACTCGATGATGCTCTCCTCGGCCTCGCCCTTGACCACGTAGTCGACCTCCGGGTGCTCCGGCCCGATCGACTCCTCCGGCATGAGGGTCAGGTGCGGCCCGCCCAAGCACGGTGATCAGGCCCAGCCGCTTGCCCTCCTTCGCCATGTTCCAGGCGTCCTTGATCAGCGGCGTGGCGGCCGTGATGCCCAGCATCTCGTACCCGCCGCGGCGCACCACGGTCTCCAGCGGCTCGTCCTCGATCGCCGCATCGTAAATCCCCACCGGGTGCCCCGCCTCGCGCAGCACCGCCGCCAGATACCCCAGCCCCAGGGGGATGTGCTTGCGTGACGTCCACACGCCCGATTCCGGGCTGGCCAATAGAACTCTCATAGGTGCTTCCTTTTTGCCACAGAAGTCACAGAGGACTCAGAGACGCTCCGGAGGACAAGAGTTTGCTTTGCACTTCAAAGCTCCTCTCGTTCTCTCAGCAAGAGCCTCTGCGCCCTCGGTGTCCTCTGTGGCTAATCAATCGAGCCGGTGCGCGGTTTCCCAGCGGTAGCCCACGTCGGTGCTGAAGCTGGAGAACAGCCGCTGTCGCGCCCGGTCCGGCCACTGGCGGCGCCAGGCCCGCAGGCCGCGCGTCACGATCGCAGCCCGGGCTGTACAGGCTGCCGGCACAGCCAGTCGTAGCCGTTCTGCAGCTCGCTCCACAGTCATCTGCGCCGGCATGTAGGTGACGTGGTTCGTGTTGTACTTCTCCCACGTCGTCGTGCGGGAGGATGCGGCCCTGCGCCAGCAGCTCCTTGCGCTGCACCGTGCCCGGGTAAGGCGTCAGGATCGTTGCGCTCACGCTGTCCAGCCCGCTGTTCCGGATCCAATCCCACGCGGTCGGGAAGATCTCGGGCGTGTCGCTGTCGAAGCCGTAGACGAACAGGCCCGACCACGCCGATGCCGTGCTCCTGCACCGTTTCGATCACCTGCTTGGACTTGATCGACGTCGCCCCGCGCCTTGCCGCCCAGCTCCTTCCGGTTGCCGGGGTTGATCGACTCGAAGCCGATGAAGAACTTGTCCAGGTGCGCCTCGCGGGCCAGGTCCAGCAGGTCGGGGTGTTCGGCCACCATCTGCTCGGCCTGCGCGGTCCAGCCGTCGCAGCGGCAGCTTGGCCAGCGCGCGGAAGAGCTCCTCCATGTACTCCGGGAAGAGCCGGAAGTTCAGCCCGAAGTTGTCGTCGGTGAGGAAGAAGCGGCGCAGCTTGCGGCGCTCGATCTCCTCCACCACCTCTTCCGACCGGCCGCAGCCGCATCTTCTGGCCCGATACCCGGATCGCGGTGCAGAAGGTGCAGGAGCGCGGGCAGCCCCGGGTGATCTCCAGGTACGGCGTCCAGTAGTTGCGGTGCTCGTCCACCATCTTCAGCACGCGATCCTGGAGGTTCGCCACGCCCGAGTCGAGCGGCGCCCACTCCTCGTCGCAGTAGCGCGGCTGGAGCGTGCCCGTTGTCGAAGTCCCGGATGATCTGCGGCCAGGTGCGATAGCCCTCGCCCACCGCGATCGCGTCGGCCCACCCCTCGACCTCTTCGGGCACCAGGGTGGTGTGCGTGCCGCCCATGATCACGGTCGCGCCCTGCGCCTGGATCTGCCGGCTCATGGCCTTCGCGCGGTCGATCAGCAGCGTCTTGGCCGTGATGCCGACCAGGTCGCCCTTGCCCAACGTCTCGATGGGCAGGCGCATCGAGGTCCTCATCCCAGATTTCGACCGGGATGTCCAGGGGCACCAGCGACGCGAGGCGCATCAGGGTGTAGGGCTCGCTCGTCGCGTGGCCGAACTTGCGCCCGTCGCGCCCCGGCTGGATCAAAACAATCTTACGTATAGTCATGATGCGGCTTGCACTCTGTTCGATGGTCTTGCGGGGATTAGGGGATGAGGGGATGTGCCTATTAGAACCAGCATCCCCTCATCCCCCAATCCCCGCAGACTTGGGTCACAGAAAAATTAGGCGAGCATTCCGGCCCAGGCGGGTGGCCGGAATTGCTCGCCGCTGTACTACATGTAAACGCAGCACGTTCAAGATATTCCGGCACGAACCATCGATCGATTATGACGTCTTTATACCGACGATTCCATGGCCTTGCGCAGTTCGTTCTTTTCCTTGCGCGGGACGATGGTGCGGTACGCGATCCGGGCGTTGCGGCCGAACTTCATCCAGAAGTCCTTCCGCCGCATCGCGCGCATCACGTACTTAGGCCGCCAGTAGAACTGCCGGTACGCCTTCCGGTACATCTCCTCCATCAGCTCGGCGGTCAGGTCGCCCATCTCGTACCGCGCCTTGGCGTCGAAGAAGACGTAGTCCTCCCAGTCCTGCATCAGGAAGCGGCCGTTGCGCTTGACCTGCTCGTACACGATGGTGCCCGGGTACGGGCGTCATCATGCTGAAGTTGGCGATCATCGGGTCGAGCTCGATCGCGAAGTCGATCGTCTTCTGCATGGTCTCGCGGGTGTCGCCCGGCAGCCCGATGATGAAGAAGCCGATCGTCTCGATGCCCGCGGCCTTGGCGTTCTTGAACGCCTGCGCGGATCGTGTCGTGGTCGACGTGCTTGTCGATCTTGATGATCATCTGCTCGTCGCCGGTCTCGACCCCGAACGCGGTGCGCTTCAGGCCGGCCTGCTTCAGCTTCGTCAGCATCTCCAGGTCCGCCAGGTTGGCGCGGATGCCGTTGACGAAGATCCAGGGCACGTGGTTGAGCTTCTCGGCGATCAGCCCGTCGGCCAGCTGCACGAGGCGCTGCTTGCGGATGTTGGCGCTGTCGTCCAGCACGCCGATCTCCAGCGCGCCGAGGTCCTTGACCAGGTGCCGCCACTCTTCGATGACGTTCTCGTACGAGCGCGCCCGCCACTTGATCGGCATGATGCTCTGCGAGCAGAACGTGCAGCGATACGGGCAGCCGCGGCTGGTCATGATCGAGAAGCTGCGCTCGCCCGTGGATCGCATCGGTGGCCGGCTGGAGGTTGGTGTACCGGTTCATCTTGAACAGGTGGTACGCGGGCCAGGGCAGGCTGTCGAGGTCCGCGATGGGCGACGCGTCCGCGTTGCGGTGCAGCTGGCCGTCCGAGGTCTTGTAGCTGACGCCCTTGGTGTCGCGGAACAGGTCCAGCGCCGGGTCCATCAGCCCCTTGGCTCGTGAATTCGGGCTGGTCACGCAGGAAGCGGTCGACGATGTTGCTGATCTCGAGCCACGGGCCTTCACCCTCGCCGCGCACGACCAGGTCCACCTGCGGCTGGCGGAGCGACTCGAAGTCCAGCTCCTCGGACACGACGCTGACGTGCGGCCCGCCCAGCACGATCGGGATGTCCAGCTCCTGCTTGATCGCGGCCGCGGTCCGCCACGACTGCTTGACCTGCGGCGTGTTGGTCGTGATGCCCACCAGGTGCGGCTTGAACTCGCGGAGGAACTCGGCCAGTGGCTGCTCCTCCACGTCCGCATCGTACACGCGCACCTCGTCCCCGCGGCGCTCGGACACCGCGCCAAGGTAAGCCAGCGCCAGGTGCGGCGACGTACGGGTGTCGATCGGCAGGCGGAATTTCGGATTGATCAGTGCGACTCGCAAAGGTTCCTCCGACGGGCCTCAAGCTTGCAGGTTGAAGGCTGTAGGTATGAACGCTGCACGCCCTGAACCCGCAACCTGCACCGTTAGCTCTTGATTTTCATGAAGTGCAGCGCGGTCTTGAACAGCTCGACCGGACCGGCATGCGTGGGGTGGACCCGGAACAGCATGGCATACCCCTTGTGCAGCTTGTGCACCCACCAGAACAGCGTATCGACGAGCTTGTTGCGCGGCAGGCGGATCAGGCGGCGGATCAGGCCTTCGGTCCACGGAAATTCGACGCCGAGCGCGAACAGGCGCTGCAGGTGCTCGCGCGCCCGCTTGTCGTCCTCGTCCTGAAACACCAGGATCGAATGGTCCCAGGCCACCTCGCCGATATCGTCCAGCGTGCCGGCCATCAGCTCGTGCTCTTCGGTGAACTGCCCCAGCTCCGTGCCGGGATAGGGCTGGAACAGAAAGGCATGCGCGTAGCTGATCTCCGCCTGCGCGTTCAGCCGCATGGTGTCCAGGTCGTCTTCCAGCGTGGTCGTCGGCAGGCCCAGGATGTTCGTGGCGGTGATGTGCATGCCCGCGGCGCGCACCATCTTGCCCGCCTCGACGATCTCCTCGCACTTCATCCGGCGCTTCAGCAGCTTGACCCGCACCTCGTCGTTCGCCGCCTCGATGCCCATGCTGACCGTGCCGCAGCCCGCCCGCTTGAGCAGCTCGACCTTGTACGGGTCCTTGACGAGCAGGTTGGCGCGGACGTTGGCGAAGAAGGGCAGGCCGACCTCGCGCGGCCACTTGTCCGCGAACTCTTCCAGCCAGTCGTTGTAGATGACGAACAGGTCGTCGATGAAGATGGCCTGCTCGAGCGGCCAGCGCTCCCGCACCCCTTTGATTTCCGCGATCACGTCGTCGACGCTGCGCTGCTGCCCGCGTTTCTCGCGCTTGTAGATCTGGTAGTAGGCGTGGTTGAAGCAGTACGTGCAGGCATAGGGGCAGCCGCGCGAGGTGATGAAGTGCTTGATCTTGCTCGCGCCCAGGTGCGGGAGCTTGTCGTAGATGAGCGCGCGGTCCGGATGGGGCAGGTCCGACAGCTCGTGGATCAGCGGCCGCGGGCGGGTTCTTGACCACCTCGCCCTCGACGTTGAACCACCAGTTCGGGATGTCGGTCTTGAAGGTCCCGTTGCGCGCCGCGAGCGCATCGGCCAGGTCCAGCATCGCGCCCTCGCCCTCGCCTACGCAGATCCCGTCGACGCCCGGCTCGGTCACCATCTCTGGGAAGAAGGTGGGGTGCGGGCCGCCGAACACGGAGAAGACGGGCTTCTTGCCCGCAGCCTCGCGCACCGGGTTCACCGCGCCGCGGAGCTTCAGGTTCATGTCGAAGTAGCCGCGCTGCGAGCCGGTCATCACGCTGTACGCGACGATGTCGGGCTCGTAGTCGACCGCGTAGGCGACAGGATCCTCGATGTCGGCCACGGCGAGGGCCACGTCGTGGCCGCCCTGCTTCAGCACGGCTGACATAGACATGATGCCTTGCGGCTCGTAGCTGATTTCCTGGGCAACGAAGAGGACGCGCAACATTCACTCCAATTAGTGGGTTGAAAGTTGCAGGTTGAAGGTTCCAGATTACCTCGTTTTCAACCTACAACCTGCAACCTGCAACCTGCAACCTATCCCTTGATGACCGCAAGCGGTTCGACGCGGGCGACGATTCTGGCAATCCCGGCGGACTCGACGACTGCGACGACCCGGTCGATGTTCTTGTAGGCCTGGGGCGCTTCTTCGGCCAGCCCGCCGAGGCTGCCGGCACGGACGACGATGCCTTCCTGCTCCAGTTCCCCGCGCAGCGTCTCGCCCGCGCACCTGGCGCTTGGCCTCCGCCCGGCTGAGCGTGCGGCCCTGCGCCGTGGCAGCAGGAGCCGAAGGTGTGCTGCATCGCGCCGGCCGTGCCGACCAGGACGTAGGACGCGGTGCCCATGCTGCCCGGAACCAGCACCGGCTGGCCCAGCGGGCGGTAGTCTTCGGGTACGTCGGGGTGGCCGGGACCGAAGGCGCGCGTTGCGCCCTTCCGGTGCACGCACACCCGCTGCTGCTTGCCGCTGACCGTGTGCGTCTCGACCTTCGCCATGTTGTGCGCCACGTCGTAGAGCAGGCGCAGGTCGAAGTCGCGAACCTTGCCCTCGAGCACTTCCTCGAACGCTTCCCGGGCGTGGTAGGTGAGCACCTGGCGGTTGGCCCACGCGTAATTGGCGGCCGCGTTCATCGCTGCCAGGTACGCTTCGCCTTCCGGCGAATCGAGCGGCGCGCATACAAGCTGGCGGTCAGGCAGTTCGTAGCCGTAGCGCTTGGACGCGCGCTGGAACGTCTCGATGTAGTCGGTCGCCACCTGGTGGCCGAGCCCGCGACTGCCGCAGTGGATCTGAAATACGACCTGCCCCTTGCGCAGGCCAAATAGCGCGGCGGCCTCAGCATCAAAGATGTCCGTTACCTCGTCGATCTCGGCGAAATGGTTGCCCGAGCCCAGCGTGCCGACCTGTTCGAGCCCGCGATCCTTGGCGGCCTTGCTCACCTTATCCGGGTTCGCGCCGGCCATTCGGCCGTGCTCCTCCGTGTGAGCGACGTCCTCGGGCCGCGCGAAACCCTCGCGCAGCGTCCACTGGCTGCCGTCGCGCAGGATGCCTTCGAGCTCGGTCTTGTTCGTGTGCAGGTGCCCCTTGACGCCGACGCCGCTGGGCAGATGGCGGTAGAGCGCATCGGCCAGTTTGGGCAGGAATGGGCGGAGCTCATCGGTCGTGGAGTTGGACGCAAGAAGGCGAACCCCGCAGTTGATATCATACCCAACGCCGCCGGGTGACACGACCCCTTGTGGAAGCAGCGTCGCTGCTACCCCGCCGATCGGGAAGCCGTAGCCCTGGTGGATGTCGGGCATCGCCATTGCCTGGCCGACCACGCCCGGCAGCGTCGCAGTGTTGACGAGCTGCTCTAGCGAACGGTCTTCGAGCGCGGCAGATAGAAACCCCTCGTCGGCATAGAAGTGCGCGGGGACGCGCATGTCAGGCCGGAAGTCCTGGGGAATCTGGTACAGGTTCGTGCCGATCTGGTGGATATCGGCGCGTGTCACAGGTTTCATAGGCGGTGACTTGGTTCGGGAACAAACCCGGCGAAGAAACCAGGTTTCTTCAAGAAACCTGGTTTCTGTAAGGTACTGCGAATTAGTGGCAGCTGCTGCAGCCGCCACCTTCCTGGTCCTTGGTGCGGAACGACTGACCGCAGCCACAGGCCGAGACGGCATTTGGGTTCTCGATGTGGAAACCGCCGCCCATCAGGCTGTCAACGTAGTCGATCGTGGCGCCGCCCATGTACTGCAGGCTCTGCGGGTCGATCACAACGCGCATGCCGTGCTGCATCACGACGGTGTCGATCTCGCGCGGGTTGGGATCGAAGGTCATCCCGTACTGTAAGCCGCTGCACCCGCCGCCGCTAACAAAAACACGAAGGGCATGCGTCTCGCGGACGCCCTTTTCCTTCATGATACCATCCAGCTTCTCGGCCGCGGTCTCCGTCAGATTGACGACCGCAGTCTCTTCCATGGTCTCGACAGACTCAACTTCTACCGACATGAGATCCTCCCTCAGTCTCGGATTATCCGACTTGATACCATCGGAACAGATGATAGCACGTAGCTTTTGCTACAGATGTGAATTAGCCGCCGATCTGGCTCATCTCGCGCGAATGCGCGATGTCGTGCTGCTCCAGGCGGTGGCCCCACGGCTTGTGGTATGCGCCATCGGCCATGAGCTGGCGCAGCGTATCGAAATCGGCGCCCGCGCGCAGCGGCGTGAGCAGGTCGACCTCGTCGTCCCGTAGGAGGCAGAGCCGCAGCTTGCCATCGGCCGTCAGCCGCAGGCGGTTGCAGCCCTCGCAGAACGGCTCGCTGACGCTGCTGATGAAGCCGAGTTGGCCCATGGCGCCGGGCAGCCGATACGAGCGTGCCGGATCGTGACCATTGTGGGGCATCATCTCGAGAGGCCCAACAGCCGCCTCGATGCGAGCCTTGGTCTCGATCGACGGTACCACCTGTTCTTGCTGGAAGTCCGCAACGCTGCCAAACGGCATCAACTCGATGAAACGGACTTCCCAGTCGTTGCGTAGTGAGAGCCGGGCAAGCTCCACCACCTCGTCGTCGTTCCAGCCCCGCGTCACGACGCAGTTCAGCTTAATCGGGCTCAGCCCGGCCGCTTCGGCTGCCGCGATGCCCTGCCACACGTCGTCGAGGTCCCCGCGACGTGTGATGCGACGGAACTTGTCGGGGTCGAGCGAATCGATGCTGATGTTGACCTGCGACAGGCCGGCCCGCGCCAGCGGCTCGGCCAGCTCGGCCAGCTTCACGCCGTTGGTGGTCATCACCACCCGCTCGATGCCGGGGATCGACTTGATCGCGCGGACCAAATCTACGACGCCGCGACGGACCGTCGGTTCCCCACCCGTGAGCCGGATCTTGTTGACCCCCAGGCTCGCACCCACGCGCACGAGCGTCAGCAGCTCGTCATCCTGCATCAGAGACGCGGCGGGCCGGAACCGGATGTCTTCCGGCATGCAATAGACGCACCGCAGGTTGCACGCGTCGGTCAGCGACACGCGCAGGTAGTGCAGGTGGCGGCCGAAGCTGTCGATCATGACCCGGCCGGGGCCATCGTAGTCGTAAAGGCGGATTTCGCCGAAAGGAATCTCGTTCATCGCACTCGGATGAACCCTTATTTCCTCTCAGCCGGCTGATCGACGGGCCAATCGCTCGGCTTGAGAATGTATGTGCAGCGGTTCGCACTGTCGAGGGCGTGTGAGCGCTGCTGCTGGCATTCTGCCCGGACGGCGTCGGGGAGCAGCCGGGCAATCATGGCGTTGTCCATCATGCACAGTTCCGGGTGCTCCTCGGCAACGCCGCTGTACGGACAATTGCATGCGTGAAGCTCGTAGTGGCCGTCGCAGCTCTCCCACCGCGCGCTGTAACCCTTCTGAGTCAGGAAGCCGGCCACCTCATCGAGGCGCTCTTCCAGCGTCTGGTTTTCGCGGGGCCGGGGCGCTTCGGCCGCGGTGCGCTCGGCCACCCGCAGCAGAATCAGGGTCACTTCGTCTTCTGGCAGGACCGCCTTCATCTCGGCCAGGACGCTGGCGGCCAGCTGCGCGTTGCGCTGCGGAAAGAGCGTCGTCGCGTTCGGCGTGAGCGCGTACACCTGCGAAGGACGGCCCGCGCCGTCACGGCGGCGAACGCCGGTCAGTTCGACAAGGTCCTCTCCGATCAGGATATCGAGATGATGGCGCACCGAGACCTGGGCCATGCCCAACTCATCCGCCAGCTCGGCCACGGTGGCCGAACCGTTTTCCTTTAGAATCTCGGTAATCCGACGTCGAACCGATTGCACGGCTTTCCTCTCTGACAGAACAGCCCGCCGCATGCCACTACCGCGCTCATCCGGCGAGCCTGAAGCAGCATGTTAGCACAGAGGTACCTGGCTGTCAATTACTATGAATTACTTGATAGATATCCGTGGACTTGGCCGAGAAACCCGTTGGCTGAGAAACCTGGTTTCTGCCAGAAACCAGGTTTCTTCACGATCACGCGCCCGCGGCCATCCGGTCGACCTCTTCCTCGGCGACGGACGGCTCGAGCTTGAGGAACAGGGGCTTGGGCTCGCGGAGGGGCTGGCCCGGCTGCAGGTCGCTGACAGACCAACAGCCGCGGGCGTCGGTTGCGTCGTAGCGCAGCGCGAGGTGCTCGCGCTCGGTTTCGCGGAGCGTCTCGGTGTACGAGCGGCCGAACAACTGGTCGTCGTAGCCCAGGTACTCGTGCAGGGCCTGGCAGGTGGCGGGCAGGAATGGCGCGAAGAGCGTCTTGAGCGTGTCGATCACCCGCAGCGCGACGAACACGCTGGTGGCCGCGCCTTCCGGATCGGTTTTGATCTGCTTCCACGGCTCTCGGATGTACAGCCAGCCGTTCGCTTCCCGCGACAGAGCCATGATCTCGCCCAGCGCCTGCTTTAGCTTAACCGCCTCGAGCAGAGCCGTGACCTTCTCGAAGGCTGGCTGGACCGCGTCCAGCATGGCCTGATCCTCGGCGCTCAGGGCGGCGGGTTGCGGGACCTTGCCGTCGAAACGCTTGAAAGCGAAGCTGAGCACGCGGTTGACCAGGTTGCCCCAGGTCGCCACCAGCTCGTCGTTATTGCGGCGGACGAACTCCTCCCAGGTGAAGTTGACGTCGGTGTTCTCGGGCATGCTGGCACAGAGCGCGTAGCGCCAGGGGTCGGCCGCGTAGCGCTCGAGCACGTCGCGCATCACGATCATCCACCGGCGGCTCTTGCTGAGCTTCCGGCCCTCGACGTTCAGGTACTCGTTCGCGGGCACGTCGTACGGCAGGTTCAGGTCGTGGTCGTAGCCGATCAGCATGCCGGGCCAGATAATCGTGTGGAAGTCGATGTTGTCCTTGCCGATGAAGTAGTAGGTGCGGGCGTCCTTGTCGTTCCACCACTCGCGCCACCGTTCCGGCTCGCCGACCACCGCGGCCCACTCTTTTGATGCGCTGAGGTACCCGATGACCGCGTCGTACCAGACGTAAATGCGCTTGCTCTCGTAACCGGGGAGCGGGATCGTCACGCCCCACGTGATGTCGCGCGTAATGGGCCGGCCGTGCAGCTCGCGGCTCTCCAAGCGGGAGAGCGTATAATTGTACACGTTGGGCCGCCAGCGCTCCCTCCTATCGCCCGTGGTCACCCAGTCCAGCAGGGGCTGGTTGAGCGCACCCAGGTCGAGGAAGAAATGCTCCGTCTCGCGCACCTCGATGTTTGAGCCCCCGCAGTACTTGCAGCGGGGATTGATCAGCTGGATCGCGTCGTACGTCTTGCCGCAGTTGTCGCACTGGTCGCCGCGCGCCTCGCCATAGCCGCAGTAGGGGCAGGTGCCTTCCACGTAGCGGTCGGCCAGCCACTTGTTGCAGTCGACGCAGTAGAGCTGCGGCATGGTGTCCTTGTAGACGATCTGGTGCCGGACGTGCTCGAGGAACATCTCCTGGGTGACGGCCCAATGGTTCTCCGTATCGGTCTCGGTAAACAGGTCGAAGCTGATCCCCAAGTGCCGCATCATCTCCACGTTGCGAGGATGGTAGCGATCCACCACCTGGCGCGGCGAGATTCCCTCCTCCTCGGCGCGCACCGTAATGGGCGTGCCGTGTGTGTCGGAGCCGGAGACCATGAGCACGTCATCCCCGCGCAGCCGGTGATAGCGCGCGAAGATATCCGACGGCAGGTAAGCCCCGGCGATGTGGCCGATGTGCATGTCGCCGTTGCAGTATGGCCAGGCGACGCAGACGAGGATCTTCTCAGACATACGCATGCTCCATGAAAAGCAACGCCCTTTCGTGCGGGGCGTATCCCTTATTATAGCACACGGGCGGCGCTTTCGATCACTTTGACAAGAACGCGTCCCCGGCGTTCAATAAGGCCCACCACGCAACTCATCCACCGTGGGCCACGCAAAGGAGTTCTCATGGCAGCCATCTACTTCGAACAGGACGGCGACCTCAGCCTGCTCGACGGCAAAACCGTCAGCATCCTCGGCTACGGCAACCAAGGCCGGTCGCAGGCCCTCAACATGCGCGATTGCGGCGTGCGCGTCGTCGTCGGCAACGTGCCCGACGCTTCATTCGACGTGGCGGTCCGGGACGGGTTCGAGGCGTACGACATCGCCTCGGCAGTCAGCCGGGCAGACTATCACTTCCTGCTGGTGCCCGACGAGGTGATGCCCGCGGTGTTCGGCCGGGACGTGCGGCCCGCGCTGAAGCCGGGGCAGGCAGTCATCGTGTCGAGCGGGTACAACGTCGCATACGGCTTCCTGGACTGCCCACCGGACGTCGACCTGCTGATGATCGCGCCGCGCACGATCGGGACGGGCGTCCGCAAGAGCTTCCTGGAGGGGAGGGGCTTCCCCAGCCTGGTCAGCGTCGAGCGCGATGCCACTGGGCAGGCAAAGCAGGTGATGCTGGCGCTCGCCAAGGCGATGGGCAGCCTGAAGCGCTGCTGCATCGAGTCAAGCTGCGAGGAGGAGACCCTGTGCGACCTGTTCAACGAGCACTCGGGCGGGCTCTACGTGATGCGCCGGGCGTTCGATACGCTCGTCGAGGCGGGGGTCAGCCCGGAGGCGGCGATGCTCGAGTTCTGGGTGTCGGGGGAATCGGCCGACGTCTCCGAGGCCATCCAGGCGCACGGGCTTTTCGGCCAGCTGCCGCTGCACTCAAAGACGAGCCAGTACGGGCAGCAGGTGACCAGCCGCATGACCGAAGAGGAAGAGGCGGCCGAGCGGCAGCGGCTGCGCCGGATCATCGCCCGCATCAAGGACGGCTCCTTTGCCCGCGAATGGATGCTCGAGCAGCAGGCGGGGTACCCGATGCTCAAGCGGGCGTACCGCGAGAACCTGGCTCATCCGATGACTGAGGAAGAGGAGGGGCTGCTGCGCCTGTTGGGGATGTGGCAGGGCCGAGCGGGCGGGCTGTGAGAGGGAGTTGAGCGTGCGTAAGTCAATCTCCCTGCGCATGTTTCCGCCCGACATGGACACGGCTGCCCGGCTGGACATCGCCCGGGCGGCCGGGTTCGACGGCGTGGAAGTGAACCTGGAGCCGTGGCAGGAGTACTCGCTCGAATCGAGCGACGCGGACCTCCGCTCGCTGCGCCGGGCCGTCGAGTCTCGCGGGCTTGACCGTTAGCACGGTCTACGACCGCGAACAGTGGCACTACCCGATGACCAGCCGTGACCCGTTGGTGCGGGCCCGGTGCGCGGGCATCATCACCGCCCTGGCGCACGCCGCGACGGTCCTCGGCGCGGACGGGGTCCTCGTCATGCCTGGCTCGGTCGACAACCGGGCGCTGGCCCCCCAGCCGGAGATCGTGCCGTACGACGTGGCGTACAGTAACGCGCTGGCGGTGCTGCGGGAGGTAGCGTCGGCTGCGGGAGAACGCTACGGCGTGGCGCTGGCCGCGGAGAACTGCCCGAGCAAGTTCCTGGTCAGCCCGCTCGAGTTCGCCCGCTTCCTCGACGAAGTTGGCAGCCCGTGGGTCCGGGCCTGCTTCGACACCGGCAACGCGCTGGCCTACGGTTTTCCCGAGCACTGGATCCCGATCCTCGGGCCGCGCATCGACCGCGTCCACCTGAAGGACAACCGGGTGACGGCCGACGGGGCGGTGCTCCCGACCCCGCTGCTGGCAGGGTCGGTGGACTGGCCGCAGGTGCGGGCGGCGCTGGCGGGGATTGAGTACGATGGGTGGCTGACGGCCGAGGTCTTCCCGCACTACGGCTTTCACCCGGAGCGGCTCATCTTCGACACGAGCGCGGCGATGGATGCGATCTTCGGGTACGGGGAGCCTGCGGGATCTGCCGCGCACGCGAACCCATGAACCGCAGCGGGCTGGAATTCGCCTCTTGACAATCTCGCCTGTATCAAGCTATTATAGCACTATCAATCGTACGATAATCAGGCCGATTGAGAGTACGATAAAGGGGGCGGATGATGGCGATCATCACGGCAAACGAGCTCAAGACGAGGGGCGTCTCGGATATCGAGCGGCTGCTCAAGGACGAACAGACGGTGGTGATCAGCGTGCGCGGCCAGCCCCGTTATGTGATCATGGACATCGAGCACTACGACCACCTGCAGGAGTGCGAGATTGCCTCGGCCTGGGAGCGCGGACAGGAGGACATAGCAGCGGGCCGCTACCGACGGGAGAGCGCCGAGGAGCACCGCATCCGGCTGAAGCGCGAGTTGGATCAGGAGTAGGGCGATGCCCTACAGCCTGATCTTCACCGAGAGCTACGAGAAGATCGAGCGCGGCTTCCTCAAGCGGCATCCGGACCTGTTTGAGCGCTACCACAAGACGCTCGCGCTCCTCGAACTCGATCCGTTTCATCCTTCTTTGCGCCTGCACTCGCTTGAGGGGCGCTTAGCGGGTCTGCACGCGGTCTCCATCAGCCTGCAGTATCGCATCACCCTGGTGCTCGAAGTGCGCGAGCTGGAGATTCTCCTGGTCGACGTCGGGAGCCACGGCGAGGTCTACTGACTCCTGGGTTCGCCGCGGGCTACGACACGATCTCGATCTCCATCCGCCCGATCCTCTCGCGGTCAGCCACCAGCTGGATTTCAACCACCTTGCCGTCCCGGATCGTGAAGCAAAAGACCACTCGCGGTCTGCCGCCGGGAGCCCACACCGCACCCGGCGCGCCGTCGACTAGCGCGAGTTCCGCCGCTTGCGCGCGGCCGGCGAACTGCTCGGCCACCGCTTGCGCGCCGCGGAGTTCCGCGGTCAGCCAGCCGGTCCGCGCGCCCATGCTCTGCGCCGCCTCGTCGGCTCGCAGCACCACGTACGGATCGAGCACCGCCAGCAGCGCGCCGAAGTCGCCGCCGCGTGAGGCCCTGAAGAAGGCCTCGACGATGTCCCGGTGGCGCGCCACGTCGGCGGCCCGGCCGTCCTCCGCCGAGCCCTGGAGCCGGCGCCGGCCGCGACTCGCAAGCTGGCGTGCGGCGACCGGCGTGCGGCCGACGATGCCGGCGATCTCGTCGAATGACACGCCGAAAACGTCGTGCAGCACGAACGCGACGCGCTCGGCCGGGGCCAGGCGCTGGAGCACGGCCAGCATGGCCAGCCCAACCGACTCGGCCAGCAGCGCCTCGGCCGCGGGATCGCCCGCCGGGTCGCCCGCAGGATCGGCCGCGTCGGAGATAACTTCGGGGTCTTCGGCAAGCGGCTCCTCGCGCCGCGAACGCCGCGAGCGCAGCTTGTCCAGGCACACTCGCGAGACGACCGTCGTCAGCCACCCGCTCAGGTTCTCCACCCGGCTGATGTCGGCCCGGCTCAACCGCAGCCAGGTCTCCTGGACCGCGTCGTCGGCCTCGCTCGTCGAGCCGAGCAGCCGGTATGCCACGGCCTGCAACCGGCCGCGGTCGGCCTCAAAGCGTTCTGCCAGCCATTTGTCGTCCACCGGTCACATTCTCCCGCCTGATTTCGTCATAAGGTTAACGAGCGATGCCAGCCTAATGTGACCGAAATATAAGGGAGATGAATGATGAAGATCAAGCTGACAAGTGTATATGTGGACGATCAGGAGAAAGCGCTGCACTTCTATACCGACGTGCTGGGTTTGGTTAAGCGGACCGACGTGAGCAACGGCCCTTATCGCTGGCTGACGGTGGGTTCACCTGAGGAGCCGGACGGCGCGGAGCTGCAGCTGGCGCTCAACGACAATCCCGCGGCCAGGACCTACCAGCAGGCGCTGTTCCAGCAGGGCCAGCCCGCGGTCATGTTGTTCACCGACGACGTGCAGGCCGACTATGAGCGGATGAAGGCGCGCGGGGCCGAGTTCACCATGCCTCCGACCCAGGTGACGGGGTCCACGATCGCCCAGGTGAAGGACACCTGCGGCAACCTGGTCCAGCTGACGCAGTTGACCTGGCAGCGTTAGCGGGGCCGGAGGCCCGCCGCGCCGTGCGACAGCTTCACCGCCGCGGCGGGCCACGGTCTGATGTTCACCGAAAGCTTCTGTTGCGGCCATGAACACGAGGCCGCCCCTGAGCCCTCAGTAAGCCAGGCTCACCGCCTGCCGCACGTACTCCTCGCCCGCCAGGTGACTCAGGATGAAGTCGGCGACGTCCGCCCGGCTGATCGCCGCTCGCAGCAGGGGCACGGCCGGATCGGTCACGCAGCGATATACGCCGGTGCGCGGGCCGTCGGTCAGCCCACCGGGCCGTACGATGATCCAATCCAGCCCGCTTTCCCGGACAACCTGCTCCTGGGCCTCCTTTTCGGCCAGCGAGTCCGCCAGGTCGACGGATAGCCACGCGAACGCCTGGCCAAGCTGAGCCCCGCTCTCGCCGACACCCAGTGAGGAGACGCAGACCAGGCGGGGCAAGCCGTGCTCCCGCATGGCCGCGCAGATATGCGCGGTGGCTTGGGGCAGGATCCAGTCGTCGCCGGGCCGCGTGCCCAGGGCCGAGATCACGACGTCGTGGCCGGCGACAGCCGCGGCCACCTCGCCGGAGTCCAGGACGTCCCCGGCAAGCACAGCCAGAGCCGGGTGCGGGGGAGACACGGCGTCCGGCCGCCGCGCAAACGCGGTGACCGTGTGTCCCTGCTCCAACGCTTGGAGCAAGACCTGTTTGCCAGTACCCCCAGTGGGGCCGAAGACCAGCATTTTCACGGGAACCTCCTCATCCGTAAGCATGCCGCGCGATCATCTCGCCGGCCCGCGTTTTCGCTCCTGATCTCTGGGACGCTGTTTTGATCAGTCGCGGTTGTCGATCTGGAGTTTGGTATACGTTGGAGTTGAGAGTCTCGCATGAAGGGCTGCGCTCGCGAGCCCGCGGAACTCACCGCGTTTCTCCTCCATCGAGCGGCCACAGACAACTTCGGCCAGGCGGCCCGTTGGCCACTCTGCGTCTACGTGGACCGCCCCGGCGATCCTGATGTGCTCGCATTGGGGCAGGGCGGCGATGATGCTGAGAGCGTTCCCCTGTCCGTTACAGGCCGAGGGTTCTGATGTCAGCACGACGGCGTCGCACTTGACCAGAGGGGCCGCTTTCGCTCCCATGCCGCGATGGTCGACTGGGTCGAGCCCGATCCAAATCGCGGGCGGCGGATTGTCGGTGGCTGATAGCAAACTGGCCAGCCCACCGGCGGAGAATCCCATCAGCCCCACTCGCAACGCGTCGATGCGGCGGCGCCAGGGCTCGCCGGCGCAGAGATCCGCGCGCAGTTGCGATATGAAACGACCGTTGCGAGCGTGGTCAGACCATGCCGGGAGGTCCGGCACTGCCACCACGAAGCCCTCTTCGGCCAGATATCGGCCCCAGCCGGCCATGTTGCGACGGCGTCGCGAGAACCCGTGGGCAACGATCACGAGCGGCGCCGGCTCTGCGGAATCCCGCCAGAAGATATCTACCCGAGCAGCGCCCGCAGAAAGCTCCGCTCGAATGGTCTGAACGGCCGGTCCGGGGTTAGTGGCGCTCATATGTGGGTTCAGCCTCTCTGCCTCCTGCGAGGAGGCGGGGGAATCTCTTGCCGAAATAAGCCTACCGGCGGATCTCCTCAGGACATCTGTGATACGCAGTACCGCGACACGCACGCTGCCAGACGACCAAGCAGAAAAGGCGTAGCGAAAGATGCAAGGTTAGCCGTATTTGTAATCCTGGTTCTGGAAGTGTCCGATACCAAAAGCGGCAGTATGCTGCGCAGCCGCGGGAGTGGGGCGAGGCGTCTCGGCTTCTTGGCCGCAAGTAGCAGTCCGCCGGCGCGCATCACTCAGGCCGCAGGCCGGGCAGCCCTACGCCCGAGGATCGACGCCAGCGCCTCGCGCTGCTCGGTGGTGATGACCGCCAGGACCTCGTCGCCGGCCTTGAGCTGCGTGTCGCCGCGCACGGCCAGCACGTCCTGCTTGCGGATTACGGCCGCCAGCGTGCAGTCGTTAGGCAGCTTGAGGTCGCGCACGAATGCGCCGTCGGCCTCAGCGCCCGGCACGATCTTCTCCTCGACCAGCGCGACCGCGCCCTTGCGCAGCTTCAGCAGCGTCATCATGTCGCCCAGCGACATTTCCTCGGCGATTAGCTTCGACATCAGGTCCGCCTGGTTGAGCGCGACGTCGACGTGAAACTTGTCGTCGAAGAACCAGGCGCTGCGCGGGTTGTTGATCCGGGCGATCGTGCGCGCCACCCCGTAACGCTCGCGCGCCAGGTAGCAGAGCACCAGGTTGTCCGCATCGCTGGTCGTGCATGCGGCCAGCACTTGCGCGTCGCGGATCCCCGCGCTCTCGAGAACCTCCGGGTTTGTTGGATCGCCCTGATAGATCACCTCGGTTGGCAGCTCATGATGGATCCGGTCCAGGACGTCCGCGCGCTGCTCGACCAGGTGCACCCGGTGGTTCAGATTGACCAACAGAGAGGCGAGTTGAGCGCCCGTGCGACCACCGCCGGCAATAATTACGAACATATCAACCCTCCGAGATTTCGCTCAGCCGCTTGCGCAGTCCCTCGATGCCCTCCTGCGTCGCGCCGACGTGGATCACGTCGCCGGTTTGCAGGGGCAAGCTGGGCGAAGGCAACATGGCTCGACCTGCCCGCGACACGGAAACAGGCTGGCAATGCGCGTTGTACAGCACCTCGGTCAGGTGCTTGCCGTTCCAGGCGGTCGGGACCGTGAACTCGTACACCTCGACTTCGCCGTTGCCGGCCGAGAAGACGGTGCGCAGGGCGCCGCCCCCCAGCATTTCTTCGATGCGCTGCGCGCCCCAGACGCTCGGGCTCACGAGCTGATAACCGAACGCCTCGTGCAAGCCGCGCTTGCTTGGTTCATAGTCCCGCACGACGATGTTTCTGACGCCCCACACGATTCTGGCCGCATGCGCGATGACCGAGTTCACCGAGTCGACCGGCGTAACCGTCGCCAGCGCGTCCGCCGTTTCGATGCCCGCGCGCAGGAGCAGCTCCTTGCTCAGCACCTCGCCCGCAAGCGTGCGGCCCCGGAAGTCAGCAGGCAGGTTTTTGAAGGCGTCTGCATCGCGGTCGAGCACGACGACTTTGTGTCCCCGCTTATAAAGATTGTAGGCTAACTCGGAGCCAACTCGGCCGCAGCCAACCACGATTACGTTCATCGGTTGTTCCTCAGTTCCTGACTACACAACTTGATAGGGTACATCAGTGATGACGATGCCAGGCCGGCCGCGTAACGCAAGCTGCAACCACGTGGCGGCCTGCGTATGGAGCAAGTTGGCCGCGGCTTCCTTGGGCACAAACTGCGGGACGACGACGGTGATCACGTCGTTTGGCTGCCGCTCTCGGTCGATCGCCTCGATATACTCCAGCAGTGGCTCCATCAGCAGGCGGTAGGGCGAGTCGAGGATCACGAGCCGGACGCCCTCACCCCACGTCTCCCACTTCTTGCGGACCCGCTCGGTGTCCTCAGGATCGATCGAGATGTGCACGGCTGTGACGTCCCGGGAAAGCCCCTGCGCATAACGCAGCGCGGCGAGCGTTCCCCGGTGGACACCGCTGATCGGCAGGATCACCCGGTGCCGCGAAATGGGCGGCGGCTCCCCGAAGTCCTCCAACGAGAGGCTGCGCGCCAGCTGCCGGTAATGGCGGTGAATGGCGTTGAGCGCCAGCACCAGCAGCGGGATCAGGATCAGGACGACGTAGGCGCCCTCGCTGAACTTCGTCACCGCAAAAACGATCGCCACGATCGCAGTCAGCACCGCACCCACTCCGTTGATCACCATCTTGGTGCGCCACGTCTGATCGAACCGCAAGGTCGAGCCGCGTTCCTTGATCTCTTCGCCGGCGCGCAGCGTTCCCGTCTTGCGCCAGCGCCGCGCCATGCCTGACTGCGAAAGCGTGAAGGAGAGAAAGACGCCGATCGCGTAGAGCGGGATCAGCCCGGTAACGCTCGCCTGGAAGATGATGATGAGCAGGATCGCGAACCCGGCGAGCGCGATGATGCCCCGCGAGAAGACCAGCCGGCTGCCGCGGAACGCCAGCTGCCGCGGGAGGAAGCCGTCCTGCGCGAGCAGCGCGCTCAGGCGCGGGAAGTCGGCGAAGGAGGTGTTCGCGGCCAGGATCAGGATCACGGTCGTCGCGGCGATGGTCAGCAGGTAGGCGATGTTGCGGCCGCCGAAGACCGTCCGGGCGAGCTGCGAGATCATGGTCTCGCCGAACGCCGTGGGTACGGCCTGGACGTGGACGAACAGGAACGTGATGAGGAGCATCAGTGAGCCGAGGATCAGCGACATCGCGATCAGCGTGCGGCCCGCGTTGTGGCTCTTTGGCTCCCGGAAGGCCGGGATGCCGTTGGAAATGGCCTCTACCCCGGTCAGGGCCGTCGTGCCGCTGGCGAAGGCGCGCAGGATCAGGAACAGCGAGAGCGCGTGCACGGCGCCTTCGGCCTCGAACGTGGGCGGGTTGGGCACCGTGCCGAGGGTGCCCGCCAGGAAGCGGGCCATCCCAAGCAGGCTCGTCGCGAAGAGCATGACGACGAAGAAATAGGTGGGAACCGCAAAGACCGCGCCCGATTCGCGCACTCCGCGCAGGTTAATGACCATCACGAGGAGCACGAGTGCGACGGCGATCTCCACCCGGAAAGGAAACAGGAACGGGAATGCCGAGGTAATCTGCGCGACGCCCGAGGAAATGGAGACCGCGACGGTCAGGATGTAATCGGTCAGCAGCGCGGCGCCCGCGATCATGGCGGGCGTCTCGCCAAGGTTGTCGCGCGAGACGATGTACGCGCCGCCCCCCGACGGGTAGGCGTGAATGGTCTGCTCGTAGGAAATGGTCAGGATGAGCAGCAAGATTGCGATCGCGATGGCGATTGGGATGGCCAGGTGCAGGTATGCCGTGCCCATGAGCGCGAGCACGAGCATCATTTCCTGGGGACCGTACGCAACCGACGACATCGCGTCGGATGAGAACACGGCTAGGCCGACGATCTTGGTTATCGTCTGATGCGGCGCATCCGCCGTCGCCAGGGGACGGCCGAGCAGCCAGGTGCGCCACGAGCGCCGGGGGACGTACGCGGTTGACCGCTGCTGCACCCCAACGGAGTCCTCGTCAATTTGCTGCATATATGCATGAACCGTGCGGGACGACGCGGCCCAAATTCCTCACTCCCGAAGCCGCGCAAACCGGAGATTCGCGCGCAAACAAAAAAACCCACCCTGAGAACGGGCAGGCCCTGCCAAATGCACTTCTGTTCGCCCATTATACTCTGCTCCACCCGAGTGTCAAACGATATCCGGGAGGCTCAAAGTTCCTGCGTCATTTATAAACAATATCATTTATATACTTGACAAACTCGGCCGGGCGGGATACACTGGCGAACCGTCGAATCGAACTTGCAGGACCGAGGAGGGTATTCGCATGGCACACCAATTGGCTCCGCTACCGTATCCGAATGACGCTTTGGAACCGTATATCGACGCTCGCACGATGGAGATCCATCACGACAAGCACCACGCCGCTTACCTCAACAACCTGAACAAGGCCATCGAGGGCAGCGAATGGGAGAACATGCCGGTCGAACAACTGCTGGCAAACCTCGACCGGGTCCACGAGAACATCCGCACGACCGTCCGCAACAATGGCGGCGGCTACGTCAACCACAACCTCTTTTGGCAAATCATGGGACCGAACGCGGGCGGCGCGCCGACCGGCGAGCTGGCTGCGGCGATCGATCGGGCTTTTGGCAGCTTCGCCGCCTTCCAGGAAAAGTTCAGCACCGCGGCCGCAACTCGCTTCGGCAGCGGCTGGGCGTGGCTGGTCCAGAAACGGGACGGCAGCCTCGACGTGTACAGCACGCCAAACCAGGACAGCCCCTTGATGACCGGCGACAAGCCCCTCCTGAGTTTGGACGTGTGGGAGCACGCGTACTACCTCAAGTATCAAAACCGCCGCCCGGAATACATCGCAAACTTCTGGAACGTGATCAACTGGCGCGCCGTGGCCGAACGCTTCGGCAAATAGCTTTGTCTCGCACGTAGGGGCGGGGTCACCCCGCCTCTACGACCCCTTCACGAGATATTTTTGAACTTCGGTCATTTTTCCCGTAACATTTCGCCTCCGCAGACGTCTTTCTATCTGAGAAACAGGCAAAATGACCCCTTTGGAGGGAATAGATGACCGAACCACTGCGCAGCGGCCGGCGCGAACAGGCCAAGCTCGAGCGCCGGGAGCGGATCTACGAGGCCGCGTTGAGCCTCTTCCGCGAACAGGGCTACGAGAGCACCACCGTCGATCAAATCACGCGCCAGGCCGGGTTGGCCAAGGGCACGTTCTTCAATTACTTCCCTACCAAAGATGCCGTGCTGCGGTATCTCGGCGCGCGCGAAATCGGCCGGCTGGGGTCCTCGTTTGGTACGAACGGAAACGGCCGGGGGACCGCGATCGGCAAGCTCAAGCGGCTGATGGCCGCGCTGGCCGGCAACCTGGAGCAGGACCGCACCCTGGTCTCGCTGATCTTCCGGAAGGGTGTGTCCGCGCCCGATTTGCTCGCCGGCGACGCGGGCGGCTTCAGCCTGCAGCCCGTCGCGTCGCTCCTCATCCGCCAGGCGCAGTATAATGGCGAGGTCAACCGCGACCTGGACCCGGATGGGTTGGCGGCTGCGCTGGATGCGCTGTACTTGCAGCAGCTCGTGCGCTGGTGCGAGAGCATACGTCCCTACCCGCTCGGCGAGCGGCTCACCGGCATCGTAGACCTGCTGCTGCTGGGCATTGGTTCGGTGGATTGACACTCGAAAGGCCCTGTTTGAACACCACCGCATCGACAACCACGGCGGACGCGGGCCGGGCCGGCTGGACGAGGGACCTGGCCCGCGATCTGTTTCCCGGATCGGTCACGCCGTTTGCCCATACGCTCCTGGCCGGCCCGGCCGAGCGCGCGCTGCGTAACGCCTACAACGAGTTGGCGGGTCAGGCCGCACCGCGCCCGTTCTGGCATCTGGGCGGCGGCTATGTATATCTGGACGCCAGCGCGATCGCCGAGGCGGACCAGTCGCTGTGCGGCGCGGGGTGGCTGGGCGTCAGCCAGCCCCAGGCCCCGGGCGGCCTGCGCGGTCGCCTGCAGGCAGGCGGAGTAGCGAAGCGGTGCCACGCCCGGGTGGCCGCAGCAGCGACCGAGGCGAGCGGCCTGCAAACCCGGCTCTCGCGCTGGCTGGCATGGGTGCACGGGGTAAAGTGGACGCAGGCCGACCTGCTGCAGGTGATGGAGGAGCTTGAGCCGCACGCGCTGGCAGCCTTGCAGACCTATTTCCTCCTGCGCGTCGGGCTGAACGCCAGTTGGGCCGCGTTCGAAGCCCGGCTGCCCGAGTGGCAGGCCGTGCTTCCGGCCGGCCAGGTGCTGGAGCTCACCCTCGGCGTTCCAGACCTCCCCTCTGTCGCCATGACCGAGGCAATCTTCGATGCCGCCCGGCGTCCGCCGACCGATCCGCGGCGGCTCGCGACGCTCGCGCACTGCAGCCACCGCGGGCCAGGCGAAATCCGGCCCGACGCGTCGCGTTGGCCCGACGCGTCCGACCTGTTGAGTCACCTGGCGAACCTGGGTCAACCCGCATGGACGGGGGCCGGCGCGGTCGCCCGGCGGGAGCAGTCCCTGGCCGCCTTGGAGCGCGCGCTGCCCGGGGGTCGGTTCCGGGAGGCCGAAGAACTGCTCCGAAACCTTGGCGGAGCCATGCGGGCTGCTGACATCGCGTGGGATGCGCTGACCCTTGTTATGGCGGCTAGCCAGCGGTGGGTTAACGCAGCCGCTCGGGAGACCCTGGCCGCGGGCCTGATCTCCCACCCTGCCGACGTCCTCTACCTGGAGCTTGAAGAGTTGAAGCAGGTGGCGACGGGCGAGTGGCACGCGGGCGATAGCGAGCGGGTGCGGGCCGCGGTTGAGGAGCGGATGCGGGCCGCGGCCTTACCCCCTGCGCCACAGGCCGCGCAGGTTCCCTTCACGGTTTGCCCAGGAGAGTGCGAGGGGTCGCTTTATCGGGTGACGCCGAGCAAGGCACTGCCTGAGGCAGGCGCCATCTGGCTCGCGGAGACAGCTGACCCGGGCTGCGCGCCGTTCTGGGGCTTTGCGGGGTGCGTGCATACTTCCGGGGCGGATCCGCTGTCGCCGGGGATGGTAGTGGCGCGGGGGATCGGGGTGCCGGCAGTGGTTGGCCAGGTGGAGCCGGTGTTCGGCGCTTGATGGTGATCGGGGCGCGTTGCTGCGCGTGGTAGCGCCTTAACTCAACTCTGTGGTAATATCACGCACGAATGGAACGTCTCATCGCCGGCGCCGCGCAGATGGGGGTGAACCTCACCCCGGCGCACGTCGCCGCCTTCCGGACTTACAGCGACGAATTGCTCGCCTGGAATCAGCAGTTCAACCTCACTGCGGTTACCGATCCCGAGCAAGTCGAAACGCGCCATTTCCTCGACTCTCTTGCGCTCATTCCCGCGCTTGCAGCGCATGAGGGCGTCCCGATCCCTACCTTGCTGTCCCGCAATCTTCGTATTGTCGACGTCGGCGCCGGCGCCGGCTTCCCGGGCCTGGCGCTCCGGATCGTTTGGCCGCGTGCCGGGTGTCGCTGATTGAGGCAACGGGGAAGAAGGTGCGGTTCCTCGAGCACGTGGCGGAAAAGCTCGGATTGAACGACGTGCGGCTGATCCAGGGACGGGCGGAGGAGCTGGGCTTGAAGGAGCCGTACCGGGCGGGTTACGACCTCGTGCTGGCGCGTGCGGTCGCAACGCTGCCGACGCTGGTGGAGTACCTGCTGCCCCTCTCGAGGCGCGGCGGGCAGGTGGTGGCCTACAAGGGCTCAGCCGCACACGAGGAAGCCATGTGCGCGGAGCAGGCGATCCGCACGCTCGGCGGCCGCCTGACCAAGCTGATTCCCGTCGATATCCTCGGTCTCGTCGAAACGCGGGTGCTGGTCCTCATCGACAAGGTGGCCCAGACGCCCGACGGGTATCCCCGCGGCCGAGGCCTGCCTCGCAAGCACCCGCTGGGCTGCAAGCCGGTCGAGAATGCAAACGAGGAAGCGGTGTAGGACGACGCAAGCATTTGCTGCCCGTCCTCACCCTCCGCTCAGCCTCCCAGCTTCCACGCGGTAACGTTGCGCGTGCGCCAGCAGCGCCTCGCTGAAATCGCCCCAGTCGGTCGTCGTCACCAACGCCTGGTCCACGCTCGCAAGCGCGTCGAGCAGGGCGTGCCGGCGCACCTCGTCCAGTTCCGACATCACGTCGTCCAGCAGCAGGAGCGGGCTTTCGCCGGTCTCGGCGCGCATCATTTCGACCTCGGCCAGCTTGAGGCTCAAGGCCGCGGTGCGCTGCTGTCCCCGAGAGCCGTATGTCCGCAGGTCCCTCCCATCGGCGAGAAATGCCAGGTCGTCGCGGTGCGGTCCGAATAGGGACGTGCCCGCCGCAATCTCCCGGCTGCGGTGCGCCTTGAGCTGCCCGGCTAACACGTCGCCGATCGCCGCCGAGCTGAGCGTCTCGTAGCCGCCCCCGGCGAGCGGCTCCAGGACCTTCGCGCCAGACGCCGGGTAGGCGGGGCTGGGCAGGTACGTCAGGGTAAGCCACTCGAGTCCGCCCGACAGCTCCCGGTGGCGGAGCCGGGCGATGTCGTCCAGCATCCTCACCGCCCTGGCCCGGCGGCCAAGCACCCGGCCGCCATGCTCGGCCATTTGCTGGTCCCAGAAGGCCAGCTGCCCGGCGTCGCCGCCCTCGTCGCGCAGCCGCTTGAGCAGGGCGTTCCGCTGTGCGAGGCCCTTGTTGTAATCGGTGAGCGCGCGACAATAGCCGGGGTCGATCTGGCATAGCGCGATGTCGAGGTAGCGCCGGCGTTCGCCCGGCGAGCCGGACACGAGGCTGACGTCTTCGGGGAGAAACAGCACCACCCGCAGCCGCCCGATGAGGTCCAGGCCCCGCTTCGCCACCCCGTTGATCCGCACCTGTTTGCGGACGACCGGGCCGAGGCTGCCGCGGCTGCCCAGTTCCAGGACGAGCTCGAGCCGCTCGACGGTCTTGCCGTCGCCGATCTCGGCTGCGAGGCGGGCGTAGGGGAGCGGGCTTTCGAGCGCCAGCCAGTTGATCAGCTCGCGCTCGGCCGCCGCCCGGGGCGAGCGGGCGGTGGCGAGCAGGTGGATCGATTCCAGCAGGTTGGTCTTGCCCTGCGCGTTGGCCCCCTGGAACACCGCCAGGCGGCCGGGAATGCTCAGCTCGAGCCGCGCGTAGTTGCGGAAATTGGTGAGCGAAAGGTGGTTGAGCCGCACACCCGACTTACTGACTTCTGGAGCTGCATCGGCATGATGACATGCGTGAACTCCTCGGGCCCCGCTCCCACCGGGCGGATCACGCCGGGGCGATCGGAACGGGTCGTCTCGAGCACGACCTGCGGCGTGTCCATCACGTTCATCACTTCCATCAGGTAACGCACATTGAACGCGATCTCCACCGGCGAGCCTTCGACCAGCGCGTCGAGGTCGCTGACGTTGTCGCCCGCCTCCTGCGACGTCGCTCGGATCGTCAGCTGGCCCGGCTCCGCATCGCTGCCCGGCGTCACAGTGAACACGACGCGATCGGATGCGTCACGGGCGAAGAGCGAAGCCACCTTGAGGCCGCGCAGGAACGCCTGCGTGTCGAGCACCGTGCGGGTGACGCAGCTCTTCGGGATGATGGCGTTGTAATCCGGGAATTTCGCGTCGATGAGCTGCGACACCAGGTCGACCTGGTGGAACGCGCCGCCCTTTTCCTGGTCGCCCTTGCCGTAGAGCCGGAAGAGGATCTGGTTCCGCGCGCCTGCGACCACAAAGTCCACCGGCCGGTCGGGGTCGGCCTCACCGCTGATCCGGCTGACCTCCTGGAGCGAGCGGGCAGGAATGATCACAGTTGCGTCCTGGGGGACGGCTGCAGGCAGGATCGTGCGCCGGACCGAGAGGCGGTAACCGTCGGTGGCTGCCAGGGTCAGGCGGTCGCCCTCGAACTTCGCCAGCACCCCGGTCAGAGCGGGGCGGCTGGTGTCCTTGGCATCCGCGGCCGCGAAGACCACCTGGTCGATGATCTGGCGGATAGTCGCGGGCGGCAGGCCGAGAGGCTGCTCCCCGTCTGCCGTTGGGATGAGCGGGAACTCGCTCGCGTCGATGCCTTTGATGTTCGACTCGGAGCGGCCGCTTCGCAGATGTACGCTCATCGTGCGGACGCTCAGTTCCATGTCGATCCGGCCGGCTTGCATCGAGTTGACCCAGTCGGTCAGCAGGCGCGCCGGCAAGGTGACCGCGCCGTCGTCCTCGACCACGCTGCCCAGCCAGCAGGTGACCCCAACTTCGAGGTTTGTCGCCGCCAGTTTCAGCCGGTCTTCATCGGTGCTCAGCAGGATATTGCTCAGAACGGGCAGGGTGCTGCGCGACGAAACCGCGCGGCCGACGATGGACAGCCCCTTGGCGAGGTTCTCTTGCATGACGGACAGGCGCACGGCGACACCTCCAGAGGTTCAGCTTGACCGCCGCGGCGCTCGTGCGCCCCAGCGGCTCACCATAACGGGATGCCGTAGTATAGCACCAAGTAACCCCAATATCCAAAGCGTTCGAGTTGCGGGGATGGGGGGATGAGGGGATAGCTGAAAGGGACATGCCTCGCCTTTTGGATTGTTCCCTCATCCCCCCTCCCTGCAATCGCCGTCAATCCGCGTCGACGACGTTCCTTGGGGGGAGGCCCGGCTCCGGGAGTTGGGTAATGCCTTCGGGGTGGTAGTGAACGTGGACGCGGCGCAGCAGCTCGATGCGATCGTACAGGCGTCGTTCGACGGCAGAGGCGATGGAGTCGCCCGCGGCCACCGAAAGGGAGCCGTCGATGCCGATAGTGAGGTTAATGACGAGATAGGGCCCGAACCGGTGCGCGTAGACCTCTTCGACGCACATGACGCCCGGAACATCTGCCAGCAGCTCCTGCACTTGCCTGGCCAGCTCGTCCCCCGGGACAGTGTCCATCAATTCGGCAGAGGCGTCCGAGAGGATGGCGATCCCCGTGCGGAGCACCAGCAGGGCCACGATGGCGCCTGCCAGCGGGTCGCCCCAAGGCACGCCGTTGCGGCTGAGAAAGATGCCGAGCGCGGCGCCGGCGGCCGCGAAGATGTCGTTGCGGTGGTCCTGTGCGAGCGCGGCGACCGCAACGTTGCCCGTGATCTTGCCGATGCGGCGGGTGTAGAGCATCAAGCCGATTTTGATCGCGACGGTCAGCAGCGCGACGGCAAGCGCGGCGGCAGCCGCACCCTCGAAGGTGGCCTCTCCCGACCACAGCTCGTAAAGCTTGTTGACCGCGTCCCAAAAAATGGCGACCGCAGTGGTGATCACGAACGCGCCAACGACCAGGGCCGCAATGCTCTCCAGCTGCGTATGGCCATAGGGGTGCTCCCGGTCGGCTGGCTTGCGCGGCAAGCTGCATGAAGATCCGCACGACGACGTAATAGGCCACGTCGGAGGTCGAGTTAATGCCGTCGGCGAGGAGCGCGGCGCTGTGCCCGAAGATGCCGACGCTGACCTTCAGCGCTGCCAGCGCGACGTTCGTCGCGAGGCCAAGGTTCACCGCGCGGATGCTAAGCGACTGTCGTTTAGGGCCTTCCATCAGTCGAACGCTTGCATGCCGGCAAACCTCCGAGGTTTCAAAAACCTCGGAGGTTGTTTCGGGTCCACTCAAACCTCCGAGGTTTCGAAAAACCTCGGAGGTTTCTATCATTCACACTCATGATCCTGCAGCCAGCCGTTTTGCAGGCCTGCCGCTTCGAACGCGTCCAGCGCTTCCTCGTACTCTTCCTCGGTGATCTTTCGGCCCAACTCGGGATCATCGACCGTGCGGTAGGTCGGGAAGTACTGGTCCATGACCGAAACGTACACCTCCGGCGAAAGTTCCCGGCTGATCCACTGCATGACGCCCGGCGTATCGGCAAGGCCGCCCGGCAGGACCAGGTGGCGGATGATCATGCCGCGCCGGGCGATGCCCTGCTCGTCGCAAACCAGACGCGGACCCACCTGGCGTAGCATTTCTTTGATTGCAAGGCGGTCGCGCTCGACATACCCCGGGAAGCCAGACAACCGCTTTGCAACTGCATCGTCGGTGTACTTGATGTCGGGCAGATAGATGTCGATCACGCCGTCGAGCAGCCGCAGGGTCTCCACCCGCTCGTAGCCGCTGGTATTGTAAACGAGCGGGATCCGCAGCCCCCACGCGGCCGCGAGGTCGACCGCAGCCAGGATGTGCGCAGCGAAGTGCGTCGGGGTGACGAAGTTGATGTTGTGGACGCCCCGCCGCTGCAGCTCGAGCATCATGCCGGCAAAACGCTCGACCGTGACCTTGTTGCCGTAGCCCATCTGGCTGATCGAGTAGTTCTGGCAGAAGCGGCAGCGGCCCGTGCAGCCGGAGAAGAAGATGGTGCCCGAGCCGCCCGTGCCGGAGATGGGCGGCTCTTCCCAGGGGTGAACGTTCCAGGAGGCGATCACGGGATCGGCGCCCATGCGGCAGACGCCGTGCTTGCCTTCGAGGCGGTTCGCCTTGCAGGCATGCGGGCACAGCTCGCATGCGGCCAGCGAGGCCATCGCTTCGCGCGCGCGGCGCCGCAGCTCGCCGCTGCGATGAAGCGCCAGGTACGGCGGCTCCCAGGCGGGCGATTCGACGACGCCTATTCCGCCCGCCATCAGCATGTCGCGCTCACCGGACAGACGGCCATCGCGACGCAGCCCGGCCCGACGTGCGCAGCGACCACGGGCCCGATCAGGTCGACGTCGAGGCGTTCGAGGTTCAGGCGAGTACCCAGGGCGTTGCCGAGTTCCTCGGGTTCGTTCCCGCTGGCTGTGTGAAAGATGACCACCCGGACCGGTTCCCCTGCGGGCATGGCCTTGACGGTTTCTTCCAACATAGTTTCGAAAGCCTTCTTCTTTCCGCGCGCCCGGCTCCACAACTCGATCTTGCCCTCGTTTAGCCACAAGACGGGTTTGATGCCGAGAAGTGTGCCCACGAGCGCCTGGCTGCCCTTCATCCGGCCGCCACGGTGGAGGTAATCGAGCGTGTCCACCGTAAACGTCACATGCATTCGTTCGCCCATCGTCCGTGCCACCCGCGCCAGGTTGTCGAGTCCATGCCCTCGCCCCGGCGTTGGGCCAGCGACCGCAGGGTCAGCGCAAGCGCGCCCGAGATCGCGAGCGAGTCGACAATCCGGATGCGGGCGCAGTTGGGATGCTCGGCGGCCGCCGCCCGCGGATTCTCGACCGTCACGCTCGTCCCCCTCGACATGAACACCCCCAGCACCTCGTCCCCGCCGGCAGTCAGCTCGTCGTACGCCTTGGCCAAGGTCGCGGGTGACACGGCCGCGGTTGTCGGCCAGCCGGCATTGCGGTCCTTCAGCGCTTCGAACAGGTCCTCGGTCGTGATGTCGAGCCGTTCGCGGCGATCCGCGCCCGCCAGGTGCAGCGTCAAGGGCAGGACGTGCAAGTTCAGTGCCGCGATCGTGATGGGATCGAGATAGTGACTGGAATCGGTCAGGATGTGGACGGCCATACATGCTCCCGAACAGAATAGGCGCGCAGTTCCCATTCGCTCGGACGCTGCGCGGGTGCATTGTAAACATAAACGCGTGAAGCTACAAAGAGGTGGTGATCACGAGGCAGCGGATGCGCGGCCCAGCTCGGGCTCGGGCATCCGCTGCCTTGCCATCACGAATGCGAGATCAGCTCAGCTGCAGCAAGGCCATCTTGAGGTAGGGCTCTCCTGGCGTTGGGAAGTCGAGCGCGGGTTCGTGGTACACGCCGGTCACTTCGCCCCGCCGGCCCGCGGCGCCACCCCCGCCAGCACCCGCTCGCGAAACGCGCGCCACGGCAGCTCGGCGAGGTTGCTGCACGCGAGCATCTGACCGCCCGGCGCGACCACCTTTGCCGCAACTCGGCTAGCTGTGCGTAGTCCTTTGCGGCCGAGAACCGCCCGCTCTTGGTCTTCGAGAAGCTCGGCGGGTCCAGGATGACGAGGTCGAAGACCTCGCCCCGGCGGGCGAAGCGCGCAAGCCAGTCGAAGACGTCACCGAACACGAAGTCATGAGGGTCCGGCTCGAAGCCGTTCAAGCCGGTAGTTTTCCTGGCCCCAGGCCAGCACGTTGCGCGACAGGTCGAGGTTCAGCACGCGGGCCGCGCCCCCGGCTGTCGCTGCGACGCCGAAGCCACAAGTATAAGCGAAGGTGTTGAGAACCGTCTTGCCCTCCGCCCACGCGCGCACCCGCGCCGCGGCTCTCGCGCATGTCAGCGAAGAGGCCGCTGCTCAGAGCCCTCCGTCGAGCGGATCAAGTAGGCCAGGCCCTTCTTCCCGCGCGGTGAAGCCCCCGCGGAACCTCCGCAGTCTCCGAGGTTTCCAAAACCTCGAGGTTTGCACAGGCGCGCTCAGTCCGGGCCGAAGACCGGGAGGGGCGGCGCGAGGAATGCCATTTCTTCTTCGGGCACACGGCTCGCCTGCTTTGGCCGGTACTTGACGTACACCGACCGCATGCCGGCGGCCTGCGCGAGCATGGGCGCCAGCCCGTCCGGGAGCGGTCGCGGGGGCAGGACCTCGTCCTCGTCGTAAATGCTCGCGACCAGCGCCTCGCCGTAACGGTCGACGGTCAGGCCCGGCAGGGCATCGCCGGCCGCGTTGACCAGCCGGTAGACGTCGTGTCAGGGTCCGCGGCCAGCGGCGAGCGGCGCTCTACCGCCAGCGCGCACCAGCCGCGGCACGAGCTCGGGCGATTGCGCCCATGCCTCCCGGATATGCACCGGGGGCCGGCCAAGCACGGCCAGGCTCGGTTCGGGCACGCCGGCCACGAGCCGGTCGAGCGGCGCGGGCAGGGGCGCGTCGAAGGTAATGCGCTTGCCGGTCGACGGGTGCGGGATCGTCAGCTCCGCGGCGTGCAGGCATAGGCGCGGGATAGGCCGCCGCCTTCCCGCCGTACAGCGTGTCGCCGATGCACGGGGAGGCCGACGTGCGCGAGGTGCAGGCGGATCTGGTGCGTGCGTCCCGTCTCGGGGATCGCCTCGATCACCGCGAACGGCAGCCCCTGGCCCTTCTTGCCGATCCAGCCCCGCTCGATGACCTGGCAGCGGGTGCGCGCGGGTTGGCCGGCGGGGTCCTTCCGGGCCGTGATCTTGTAGCGCCCGTCGCGGTCCCGCGCGACCGGCGCGTCGATGGTCGACTCGTCGACCTCCGGTGCGCCGAGCACCGCGGCGAAGTAGACCTTGCGGGCGGCCCGGCCCTCGAAGGTCGCGGCCAGGCCCCGGTTGGCCTCCGGCCGGAGCGAGAACAGCAGCACGCCCGAGGTGTCCGCATCCAGCCGCTGGTGCATCCCCAGGTAGCCAAGCCCCTCCTGCCGCTGAACGACGCGGAGCGCATCGCCGGGATAAGGGTCGGAAGGCTCCGGCGCATGGGTCGGAATCCCGGCGGGCTTATCCACGACGATGATGTCGTCGTCGCGATAGAGGACTTTGATTTTCATAGGCATTAGAAGAGGCCTCGCGAGGTTTCGCAAACCTCGGAGGCTGCTTGAGTCTACGGCGCCAGCCGCGTCAGGTCCCGCGGGAACAGCGTGGCCAGGCGGATGTTGTCCAGGCCGAGCAATTGCATGATGAAGCGCTCCAGGCCGATGGCAAACCCGCCGTGCGGGGGCATGCCGTACTTGAACGCCTCGAAATAGGTCTCGAACGCGCTTAGGTCAGTGTACCCGCGCGCCGCCGCGCTGTCCAGGTAGTCCTGGTACAGGTGCAGCCGCTGCCCGCCCGTAACGAGCTCCGTGCCGCGGAAGAGCAGGTCGAACGAGTTCGAGAAGCGCCGGATCGGCCGGGTTCGGGTGCGTATAGAACGGCCGCTTGCCCATCGGGTAGCCGGTCACGAACAGGAAATCGGAACCGTACTCCGTGCGCGCCCACTCGCCCAGCCAGCGCTCGTGCTGCGGCGCAAGGTCGGGCTCGCCGCGGCAGTCCTCGCCCCACTTCTGCAGGATCAGCTCCTGCGCCTCCGGGAAATAGATCGACGGGAACGCGTCGGGCGCGACGGGCAGCTTCGACGTTCGAGCAGCGCCAGCTCGGGCGCGTAGTGCGTTTCCAGGTAGCCGATGATGCCGCGCATGACCTTGGTCAGAACGGCCATCACGTCCCGGTGGTCGCGGATGAAGCCCATTTCGACGTCCATGCTGACGTACTCGTTGATGTGGCGGACGGTGTCGTGCGGCTCGGCCCGGAAGACCGGCCCGACCTCGAACACACGCTCGAACACGCCCACCATGATCTGCTTGTAGAACTGCGGGCTTTGCGCGAGATAGGCCTGCCGGTCGAAATACTTCACGCCGAACACGTTCGCGCCGCCCTCGGTAGCCGAGCCGACCAGCTTGGGCGTCTGGATTTCGGTAAAACCGAGGCCGGTGAGCGTCGCGCGGAAGCCGGCCATGACGCCTGCCTGCAGGCTGAAGAGCGCGCGCTTCTGCGGGTGGCGCAGGCCGACCACGGCATGATCGAGGAATGTGGGCAGCGTGGCCTTGACCTCGGGCTTGTTGAGGGGGAAGGGCAGCGCGTCGCGCACGGGCGAGAGGATTTCGAACTGCGGGCAGTGGATTTCGATGCCGCCCGGCGCCTGTGGCTCGGCGCACACTTCGCCTTCGACCGCCAGCACGGTTTCGGGCAGCAGCCCTTCGAGCGTGGCGAGCGCGTCAGGCGTGTCGACGACCACCTGGACCGTGCCGCGCACGTCGCGCAGCACGAGGAAATTGATGCCGCCCATCCGGCGCAGTGCGTGCAGCCACCCCGCCAGCCGGACGCGTTGTCCGACGTGAGAACCGACCTCCGATGTGTAGATACGTTCCATTTGGGCACCCCCGAGATTAATAAAATACGCGCTCTCCCTGCGAAGGCAAGCCTTCTAAGGACGTTGCCCTCGCCAGGGACGAGGAGCGCGCTCGCGGTGCCACCCTGGTTCGCCGGAACCTCACGATCCCGGCCTCACCGGTCAACCATGACCCCGCCAGGTAACGGCTGGCGCCGGCATAGACCTACGACTCTTGCTTCGCATACGCTAAGCGTAGGCAAGCGCATTCGTCTTTCGGTCCAGCAGCTCCGGAGTGTCTTTCCGGGGAAACGCAGGCGGCATTCACAGCCTCGGCCGCTCTCTGGACTGCGCGCAGGCCCCGTACTCTCTCCATCATCGCTTTTGTTGTTGTTGCCCTGGGTCGCAGCCTCACGCACGTTCTTCCCAGGTTGCGAGAGGATATCACGCGTTCGCGCCGGCTGTCAATTGCGGTTTGCTGATCAGGGTTTTGCATTTCACTAGAACAGGCGTACAATAAGCGAACACTTGTACGAGGACATGATGCCATCTCAACGCCGCCGCAAGCTGGACGCCCTGGTCACCCAGCTTCAGTTCGAGCACGGGCCCCGCGCCATTCGCCGGGCGGAGCCGGGGAGCACACGCCGGCCGTCGCCCGCATCCCGACAACCTTCGCAGAACTGGACGCGCTGCTCGACGGCGGGCTGCCGCGGGGACGGATCAGCGAAGTGATCGGCCCGGCAACGTCGGGCAAGCTGACGTTGGCAGCCAAGGTGATCGCGTCCGCGCACCGCGAGCGGGATGCGGTGGCGGCCTGGATCGACACATGGCGCACGTGCGACGCGGACTACATGCACCGGTGCGGGGTCGATCTGAGCCGGTTGTTGGTGGCCCGGCCCGCCACCCTGGCCGATGCGCTGGCAATGGGCCTGCACCTGGTCGAAAGCCGCTCGCTGGCCGTGCTGGTCATGGACACGCTGCCTTGGCGCCAGCCGCGGAGCCGGTGCGCGGCCCGGGGCGGCGAGGGGTCCTTGCCGGCGCGCTCTCCCGGCTGGCGACCTTGCTGACCGAGACGCAGACGGCCGTCGTGTTCCTGACCGATCCGGAACAATCTTCGCGGGCGCTGGCCCATGCCGCAGCCGTGCGCCTGAACATCCGTCGCGAGCGCTGGATCACTCGCAACGGGGACGTGCGTGGTTACGAGGGCCAGACGGAGCTGCTGAAGAACCGCCTGGGCCGCACAGGGACCGCGCGCATCCGGATCACATTTAACGGCACGGTTCGGGGAGATGGCTTATAGCAAGCGCGTGCAGCCATTCGACCAGCTGCGCAAGCGATCGCTTACTTGTATGTGCCTCATTTCGGGGCGAGCATTGCGCGGCAGGCGGATCCGGAACTCAGCGAAGGGTCGCTGCGCAAGCGCCCGTTGGTGTTGCTTGACGATGACGGCCACGTGCTGGCCGCGGATGCCCGGGCGTCGGCCGCCGGCGTTGCGTCCGGGCAAACGGAGCGGCAGGCGGTCGCACGCTGCCCCGCTCGCGCTGCTTCAGCCGGCCGCGCGTTACCCGATTGACGAGGCGCAGGCGGCGTTCACCGAACGGGTTGCGCGCTATGCCAGTCGCTGGCAGCCCGCAGGGCTGGGCGCAGCCTATCTCGACACGACAGGCCTGCCCGGCAACCTGGTCGAGTGGTGCCAGGATCTGGCGAGCGACGTGCATGCCATGGGGCTCGCGCCGTCGATCGGGCTGACGAACGGCAAGTTCAGCGCCAGCGCGGCGGGCCAGATCGGCCGCGCCGTTCCAGGCGCTGATCCTCGACCCCGTCCATGCAGCCGGAGTTTCTTTCCCAGCAGACCGCAGCCCTGCTGCCCCTGGAGCCCGACGCGCTCCTCCAACTGCGGCACCTGGGCATCCGCACCCTGGGGCAGTACGCCCGGCTGCCCGCCGCGGCCGTGCTGACGCGCTGGGGCCGGCCCGGCCGCACCGCGCAGCGTTGGGCGCAGGGCTACGATGACCGGCCGGTCATCCCGCCGTCCGAACGGTCGGAAGTGTCGGCCCACATCGAGTTCGACGGCGTCCTGCTGGACCGCGATATCCTGCTCGCTGCGCTGGTCCGCAAGGCCGAGAAGCTGCTCCGGCCCGTGCGCGACCAGCTTGCAGGCGATCGGCTGGCTGGGGCTGGCGATCACCAGGGCCGACCGCCGCACGATCTCGGTCAAGCATACCTTTCCCATGCCCACGGCGGCAGGGAGCAGCGTCAAGCTGGCGCTGGACCGCGTGCTCGGGCGGGTGGCGTGGAACGGCGAGGGCGCGACGGACGTGCGCCTGACCCTGGGCGACATCACCGACGCGCCCGCGCAGCAGCTCAGCCTGCTCGACATGCCCACCCCGCGCGAGACGCTGACCGCGACGCTGGAACAACTGGCCGCTCGCTACGGCCCCGATGTGTTTTGGCTGGCGGTATTGACCGAGCCGGACCACCCTCTGCCGGAGCGGAGGGTGAGCTGGCAGAGGTTCGAGTAACGACGTGACACGACTTTGGCCCGCAGGTGACCCCATCCAGGTGGTGACGGTGGAGGATGGGGCGCCCGGTCAGTTCTTCTGGCATGGCCGGTGGCACACGGTGGATGCAGTGGCAAACCGTTGGCGCGTTCGGTCAAGTTGGTGGCTGCCCGCGGCCGACGCCCATCGCGAATACTTCAAGCTGACGACGACCGACGGCCTGTTGTGCACGCTGTACCGGGATTTGCGGGACGATTCGTGGTATTGCATGCGGATCTATGACTGATGCCTACGTCGAGCTCCACTGCCACTCCCACTATTCCCTTCTCGACGCCCCATCTTCGCCCGAGGCGCTGCTCGATCGCGCGGCCAGCCTGGGCATGTCCAGCCTGGCGCTCACCGACCACGACGGGCTGTACGGCGCAGTTGAATTCTGGCGCGCGGCGCGCAAGCGCGGGATCCACCCGCTCATCGGCGCGGAGCTGACCCTCGCGCACGGCTCGCACCTGACCCTCCTGGCCGAGAACCAGCAGGGCTACGGCAACCTCAGCCGGCTGATCAGCATCGGGCAGCTGGCGGGCAGCAAGGGCAGCCCGCTGTTGGCGATCGAGGACGTGGCGCGGCATGCAGGCGGGCTGCTGTGCCTGACCGGGTGCAGCCGGGGTGCGGTGGCGGCTGCAGTGCTGGCGGACGACGCGAAGGTTGCGACGCGGGCCGCGGGCAAGCTGGCCGACATCTTCGGCCGCGAGCGGGTGTGGATCGAGCTGCAGCGGCACTGGCTGCCCGACGATGCCCGGCTCAACGCGGGCCTGCTGGCGGTCGCGCGGGCGGCCGGGCTGCCCGTGGTGGCGACCAACGACGTCCATTATGCGACGGCCGAGGACCACCGGCTGCGCGATATCCTCCTGGCGACCCAGGACCTCGTCACCCTGACCGAACTGGCCGCGCGGCCGGGCACGCACAACTCGACGGAGTTCTATCTCAAGAGCGCGGCCGAAATGGGCAGGCTGTTTGCCGACCTGCCCGAGGCGCTCGCCGCGACCCAGGCCATCGCCGAGCGCTGCCAGGTCTCGCTCGACTTTTCCGGCCGCCGCACGCCCGCCTTCCCGCGCCAGGCCCCCGACTTTTCCGTGGCGGCGCCCGCGGGCATCCCGCCCGGGCGAGACCGCCTTCAGCTACCTCTACGGCCTGTGCCACCAGGGGCTGGCCGACCGTTATCGGCCGGTCACCCCGCAGGCTTTGCGGCAGTTGGCCCACGAGTTGGTCGTGATCGAGGCGGTCGGGCTGGCTGACTACTTCCTCATCGTGTGGGACATCGTGCGGCACGCCCGCGAGCAGGGCATCCGCTGCCAGGGCCGGGGCTCGGCCGCCAACTCGCTGGTCGCGTACGTGCTCGGCATCACGCCGGTCGACCCGTTGCGCCACAACCTGCTGTTCGAGCGCTTTCTCAGCGACCGCACGGACACCATGCCCGACATCGACATCGATTTCGCCGCGGACCGCCGGGACGAGGTGATCGCCTACGTTTACGGGCGCTATGGAACGGATCATGCGGCCATGGTGTGCAACGTGGTCACCTACCAGTGGCGGCTGGCGGTGCGCGACGTCGCGCGTGCGCTCGGCTTTACCCCTGAGGATGTGAACCGGGTGAGCGAGGCCCTGCACGAACGGTCGGACGCGCCCCTGTACGACACATCCGTCGCGCTGACCCCCGAGCGGTCCAACGCGCTGACCCACGACGACACGCAGTGGCACGCGCAGCGCCAGGACCTTCGAAGGCCCGAAACCACGAAGGTCGTCGAGGCTTGACAAGGAGGCCGTTGCGGTGGTGGCAGAGCTGGCGGGCCGGCTGATCGACACCCCCCGGCACCTGTCCGTCCATTCGGGCGGCATCCTCATCACCGCGCAGCCGCTGGTGGAGGTCGTGCCGCTGGAGCGGGCAACCAAGGAAGGCATCGTCGTCACGCAGTGGAACAAGGACTCCGTCGAGGACGCGGGGCTGATCAAGATCGACCTGCTGTGCCTGCGCACGCTGGACCTGGTGAGCGAGGCGGAGGAGTTGATCACGGCCCGCACCGGTCAGAAGCCGCCGCTCGACGCGCTCACATTGGACGACCCCGCGGTCTACCGTGCCCTGTCTGCGGGCGACACGATCGGCGCGTTCCAGGTGGAGAGCCGCGCACAGGCGCAGATGCTGCCCAGGCTCAAGCCGCGGCGCTTCGAGGATATCGTGATCCAGGTGGCCATCATCCGGCCCGGCCCGATCCAGGGCGGCATGATCCATCCCTACCTGCGCCGGCGCCGGGGCGAGGAGCGCCCCACCTACCTCCACCCGAAGCTGGAGCCGATCCTGGGCGAGACGCTCGGCGTGATCCTGTTCCAGGAGCAGGTGATCCGGGTGGCGATGGCACTGGCCGGGTTCACGCCCGGCGAGGCGGACCTGCTGCGGCGGGCCATGAGCCGGAGCCGCTCCGCCCGGGCGATGGCCGAGCTGCGCGAGCGGTTTGTGGCGGGCGCGGAGGCGAACGGGGTGGCGCGGGAAGTCGCCGAGGAAGCGTTCAAGCAGCTTCAGGGCTTCGCCACGTATGGCTTCTGCAAGTCGCACGCGGCCGCGTTCGCCCTGGTCGCGTACCAGACGCTCTGGCTGAAGCTCTATTACCCGGCGGAGTTCTACTGCGCCCTGCTCAACCACCAGCCGATGGGCTTCTATTCGCCGGAAGTCGTGGTGGGCGATGCGCAACGGCACGGGGTGCGGGTGTTGCGGCCGGATGTGAATTTGAGCCTGGACGAATGTACCTCACCCCCCGCTACCTCGACCGCTCCTGCCCGCAGGCAGGAGGGGGGGAGACGCCCTGACTCCCCCTCTCCTATCTTCAGATAGGAGAGGTCGCTACCAAAGGTAGCAAAGGCCGGGGGGGTGAGGTCCGTCTCGGCCTGCGTTACCTCCACGGCCTGGGCGAAGCGGGCAGCGAGCGCCTGCTGGCCGCGCGGGGCGACCGGCCGTTTGTCGACCTGGCGGATTTCTGCCGGCGCACCCGGCTGCCGCGCAACCTGATCGCGGACCTGGTGCGGGCGGGCGCGTTGGACAGCCTCTCGCCGGACCGCCGCGGGCTGCTGTGGACGTTGGGCGGGCTGCAATACGAGGAAGAGGCGCTGGTCGAGGCGCCGGACGAGGCGGCGGAGCTGCCTGCGCTCGAGGAGCGCGAGGCGATGACGTGGGATTACGAGCTGCTGGGGCTTTCGCCGGGCGATCATCCGATGCGGATGTTGCGGCAGAAGCTCAAGGCGCGGGCGTGCTTTCGGCCGGCGACCTGGAGAGGCTGCCGGCGGGGCGAACCGTCTCGATCGCCGGGCTGGTCGTGGTGCGCCAGGCGCCGCCGACCGCGAAGGGGCACCTGTTTATCACGCTGGAGGATGAGACCGGACTGGCGAATTTGATCATCCGGCCGGACCTGTACGAGAAGCGGCGGGACTGCTGCACTCGGCAACGTTCCTGGTGGTGAAAGGGCTGATGCAGCGGGATGGGTTGTCGACCAGCGTGCTGGTGCGGGAGGTGAAGGGGATGGAACGGGATTAAACAAACGGCCGCAAGCCCCGGTTGGCAGACCAGGACTTGCGGCAAGAGCAGGAACAGGTTATCGGATTATTGAGCGGGTCGCGCGCCCAGGGTCACCGCGATATCCTGGCGCTGGCCGCTGCGCACTACCGTGAGCGTCACCGTGTCGCCGACGTTCTTCGCCTGGATCGCGGACGCCAGCCCTTCCATGTCCGAGACGTTCTTGCCGTCCACCGCCACGATCACATCCGCGTTCACCGCGCCCTGGCCCAGGTTGACGCCTGCACCCTTCAGGCCGGCCTTCTCCGCCGGGCTGCCTGGTACGACGTTCACCAACAGCACGCCACCCTGGTTACCCATGCCCAGCACCTGCGCCAGCTGCGCCGGCACCTCTACACCGTTGACGCCAAGCCACGGTCCACCCGCAGCCGGAGACGTCGCACCACCCGAAGAGCCGGTCCCCGTGCCGGTGCCGGTCCCCGGGGTAGCCTGGGTCTGCGGCGTTGCCTGGGGTACAGGCGATGCCGGAGTCTTGGGCGTGGCCTGAGGCGTGGTCGAGCCGCTCTGGCCGCCCGCACCACCGCGGGCTGCCAGGGTCGCGGTCACAGTCTGTTCCTGGCCGTTACGTAGGACCGTCAGATTGACGGTGTCACCGGCCTTGTGCGACTGCACCGCAGCCACCAGGTCCTCCACGGCCGTCAAGGTCTTGCCGTCGATCGCGGTGATCACGTCGCCGCCGACCATCATCTGCTGGCCGTTCATCGTGGCCTGCTGGTTGCTGCCCTTCAGGCCCGCATTGTCCGCCGGGCTGCCGGGCACCACGCTAACCACCAACACGCCCTGCCGGTTGCCCAGGTTCATTGCCTGTGCGATTCAGGCGTCAAGGACATGCCGGTTACGCCGAGGTAGACACTGCCTGCGCTCGGCGCCTGGTTCTGACCCTGGCCCTGCTGGCCTTGACCCTGGCCCTGCTGGCCTTGGTCCTGGCCGGGCTGAGTCGTTGTGGTTTGAGCGGGGCGGGCCGCCAACGTCACGGTCACGCTCTGGATCGCACCGTTGCGGTTGATCGTCAGGTTCACCTGGTCGCCCACCTTTGCGGTGCGGGCCAGGTAGGTCGTCAGGTCTTCGAAATCACGCACGGGCTGCCCGTTGATCGCGGTGATCACGTCGCCGCCGATCTCAGCGTCGAGGCCATCGATCTGCGTCGTCTTGCTGCTCCCCTTCAGGCCGGCCTTTTCCGCCGGGCTGCCGGGAGTGACTTCCACCACCAGGGCGCCGCGAGTCGTCGGGTTCAGGCCCATCGCCTCAGCGACCTGCGAGGTGAGGGTGCCGCCGCGGATACCGATATAGGGATGCTCGAACTTACCCGTGCTGATCAGCTCAGGCACGACCTTCTGCACGATCACCGAAGGCACGGCAAAGCCGATGCCCGCCGAGGCGCCGGACTGCGATTCGATCGCGGTCGGCACGCCGACCAGGCGACCGGTCATGTCGACCAGCACTCCGCCGGAGTTGCCCGGATTGACCGGCGCGTCCGTCTGGATGATGTCGGGGATCGTGTAGGAGCCGGTTGCCGTGAAGGTGTTGCCGACCGGCAGGCTGCGCCCAAGCGCGCTCACGATGCCGAACGTCATGGTGCCTTCCAGCCCGTAGGGGTTGCCGATCGCTACGACAAACTGGCCGGGCTTCACCTTCGTGGAGTCGCCCGGAATCACCGGCTGAAGCTTGCCGGCCTTGCTCGCATCCACCTTGATCACCGCCAGTTCGCTCTCGGGATCGCGGCCTACGAGCGTCGCGGGCAGCGTCAGGCCGTCCGAGAAGGTCACCGAGATGCGGGTCGCGCCGTCGACGACGTGATTGTTTGTCACGATATTCCCGTTGGTGTCCCACATGAACCCGGAACCCAATGCCGCCGCCTCAAATCCAGGCTGGTTGTCCTGGCCGTTGTCCTGGTTGCCGTTATCCTGACCGCCGAACGGGAAACCTGGGATGTTGGGCAGTTGCCCCATGTCGGGCAGTGCATTCTGGCTGCCGGTCGCGCTCATCATCACGTTGATGTTGACGACCGAGGGCGAGACGGTCGAGTACAGGTTCGACAGGGTATTCTGAATGTCCGCGATGCCGGCCGGCATGTTCTGCGCCAGCGGGGCAGCGGGCTGGGTTGTCGTTGCGCCCGACTGGTTAGTGTCCTGAGTTGAAGGCGCAGCGGCCGTGGGCTGCGCCTGGGCGGCCGGCGCCGCACTCCGGCCGAGGCTGGCGAGGCCCGACACCGCCGCAGGGACCGCCGCGCAGCCGGCCAGGCTGAGCACGACGAGGATCGAGAGGGCCAAGAAGAGTCTCCGCATTTTACCTCCACTGATCGATTCACAAGATGCCGCCCACGCGGCAGATGACTACAGTAGACGGGTTTGCCCGCCTATTTGTGCCGATTATACTTGTAAGCCTAGGTGGGTGCTTTAACCAGCGGTAAACCAGGGATAAGCGTTTGATTAATGTTGCGCAACATGGTGAGAGGAATCTCAAGTGCAATGACAGCGGAGTATGAGCGGGAACCGGCCCGTTAACGCGCGAGCACCAGGGCTGCCCTTACCCTGGTGCTCATCAAAAGGAGGAGAAGGAGAGAAATCTGTTTGCATCTCTCGAACGGTATACTAACATGGACGGCCAAAAGGTACTGGACGTTTTCCCCATGTAAAGGATACTTCTTTTCGACGCAATCCATGCTTCTACCCTACGCAAACACTACGGAGGAGTCAATTATGAGCGCAAATAACGCGCGAATTCTTGACATATTGTCTCTCGAGCCAGGCGATTATGATGAGGTGTTGGCGCTGTGGGCGCGGGCAGGGCTGCCGGCGCGGCCGGAAGGCCGCGATGCGCCCGCTGCGTTCCGCACGCAGCACGAGGCGGGGCTTGCAGCGGGCCATCGGCATCCGCGAGGCGGATGGCAGATTGGTCGCGGTCGCGATATTGACCCACGACGGGCGCAAGGGGTGGATCAACCGGCTGGCGGTCGATCCGGATTACCGGCGCCACGGTTACGCCTCGCGCCTGGTCGCCGAGGCGGAGCGCTGGTTCCGCGAGGACGTCGGGGTCGAGGTTTTCTCGGCCTTGATTCACACGCACAACGATGCATCGCGGACGCTGTTCGCCGAGCTGGGGTACGAGGAGGTGGACGTGGTCTACGTGCGCAAGCTGGCCCGCCTGGGCGCGTGAAGTCGCAAGACGTGCCAGTTTTTATGCGAACCCTGTCACGGCGCGTTCCCCGCTGCAACTCTTGCCCGCCGGCTGCGTAGAGTACGGTGAAGCGGGCGAGTGGTGAATGCTCGCCAACGTGCAGGAGGGGCAACTATGGAGAACAAGAAGCTGTATCGGAGCAACACGGACAAGATGATCGCCGGGGTGTGCGGCGGGCTGGGCCAGTATTTCGGGGTCGATCCGACCTTGATCCGGCTGATCTTCGCACTGCTGGTTGTCTTCGGCGTCGGATCGGGCGTGCTCCTATACATCGTCCTGGCGATTGTCATACCGCTCGAGCCGGCGTAAGGCTTGTTCCAGGACGGAACGATCGTCGCCACAGCGGTTTCCGGGACCGCGGAATCATCAACGCGTTCCCGGCGATCCCTGTGGCGATTCAGCTTTCAGTGTCGGAGAGGGGGGCGAAATGCGCGGCAGCTCTGTCTTTTGGGCGGTAGTCCTGATCCTGGTTGGCTTCCTGTTCCTGTTGAACAACTTCGGCCTGCTGCCCGACCTCGGCGTCAGCGCCTGGAGCCTGATCTGGCCGATTGTGCTCATCGCGCTGGGCGTCTGGTTCATCTCGCGCACCTTCATCCGCCCGGCTCAGGCCGAGATGGAGCGGGCGAGCATCCCGCTGGACGGTGCGGCCCGGGCTGAGATCGAGCTGGAGCACGGCGCGGGCGAGCTGTGGGTGACGTCGGGCGCCGGTGCGGGCGTGCTGGCCGAAGGATCATTCGGCGGCGGGCTTCGCTCGAAGAGCGACCGCGGCGCGGCGATTTGCTCGACGTGCGGATGAAGATGGTCGTGGAGCCGGCCGCGTTCTTCAACTGGTCGCCGGGCAGCTACGATTGGGACGTGCGGCTCAACCCCGACGTGCCCGTTGGTGCTGAAGTGCGAGACGGGCGCGAGCAAAAGCGTCCTTGACCTGCGCGACTTGAAAGTGAGCGAGCTGAAGCTAGAGACGGGCGCCAGCGCCACCGAGGTGACGCTGCCGGCAAATGCGGGCTACACCCGGGTCAAGGTGCAGGCGGGCGCGGCTCGGGTGGACATCCGGGTTCCCGGCGGGGTGGCGGCGCGCGTGAAGGCGAGCGGCGCGCTCGCGTCGGTCAACGTCGACGAAACCCGCTTCCCGGGCTTCGACAACCGCTACCAGTCGCCCGATTACGAAACCGCAGCGAACAAGGTCGATATCGACGTCGAGACGGGCGTGGGAGCAGTGACGATAGGGTAGTGGGTGGTAGGCTCACCACAAAGAAACAAAGAGACGAAGGTCCACGAAGGGAACAGATTGCCCGCTTCGTGGCCCTTCGTCTCTTTGTTTCTTGGTGGTTACGATTGCTCTTGCCTGTAAAGACCCTTTTCCGCGATGTAGTCCGATGACGGCGTCCGGGACCATGTAGCGGATGCTCCGGCCGGTCTGCGGCACGCGTCGCGCAGGTCGCGCGACGCGATCTCGATCTCGGGCATGTCGAGTAGTTGCACCCGCTCACGCACGCCCGGCAGCTGCGCCTCGAGTGCGTCCCAGTCGATCCGCACTTCCGGCCGGGTCAGCGCGACCAGTCGCACCGTGCGGATGAGCTGGTCCGGCTCGCGCCACTTGGGCAGGTCCGCCAGGCTGTCGAACCCCATGAGGAAGATGGAGCTGGCTGCCGGGGGGAAACTTTCCCGGCGACGATCCGCACCAGGTCGATCGTGTAGTGCGGTCCAGGGCGGTCGACGTCGGCGCGGCGAGAGCTCGAAGTTCGGATTACCTGCGATCGCGAGTTGCGTCATGCGGACCCGGTCTTCCACCGCGGTCACGGCCTGGCCCGCCTTGAGCGGCTGTTGGCCGGCCGGCGCAAAAAGCACCTTGTCCAGCGCCAAGCTGCTCGCACGCTTCCTGGGCCAGGATCAGGTGGCCGATGTGCGGCGGATCGAAGCTGCCGCCCAGGAGGCCCACCCGCAGCGCGCCGGCCTCGCGGCTGCCAGCCGCTAGTCCGCCCATTCCAGTTCTTTGTCGCCGATGCGCACCGTGTCGCCGACCTCGACTCCCCGCTGCGACCAGCGCGTCGGTGATGCCCAGCGCCTTCAGGATCCGCTGGAACCGCATGACCGCGTCGTAATACTCCCACCGCGTCATCTTCACGATGCGCTCGATGCGCCGGCCGCGCACCCGGTATGCGCCGTCTGGCTCGCGCTCGATCGAGAAGCTCATGTCCTCTTCGCCGCGTTGGCGGGACGAGCGGCTGGACCTCTTCCAGCCGCGGCGCCGGGGGCAGCTCGGCAAGCAGGTCGGCCGCCCGGCGCAGGAGCGCCTGCACCCCCTCGCCCGAAACCGCGGAAATCGCCAACGGTTCGGGCACCCCCCGCTTCCTCAGCCCGGCCGCCAGCTCGGGCCAGCGTGCCTGCACCTCGGTGAGGTCCATCTTGTTGACGACGACCACCTGCGGCTTTTCGGCCAGCAGCGGGTTGAACTGCCCGAGTTCCTCGTTGATCACCGCATAATCCCCCAGCGGGTCGGCGCTCATGCCGTCGAGCAGGTGGACGACCAGCCGTGTCCGCTCGATATGGCGCAGGAACTGGATCCCGAGGCCGGCGCCCTCGTGTGCGCCCTCGATCAAGCCGGGAATGTCGGCCCACACCATGTCGCGGTTGTCGATCACCACCACGCCGAGGTTCGGCTCGAGGGTCGTGAAGGGGTAGTCGGCGATCTTCGGCCGCGCCGCGCTCACCCGGCTCAGCAAGGTGGACTTGCCCGCGTTCGGGATGCCGACGATGCCCACGTCGGCCAGCAGCTTCAGCTCCAGGCGGAGGCGTGCGCTCCTCGCCCGGCTCGCCGTTCTCGGCGATGCGCGGGGCCTGGTTGGTGGGCGTGCGGAAAGTCCAGTTGCCCCGGCCGCCCCGGCCGCCCTGCGCCACGAGCGCGCGCTGGCCCGGCTCGGTCAGGTCGGCCATGAGCAGGCCCGTTTCCACCTCGTAGGCCACCGTCCCGACGGGCACTTTGATAACGAGGTCCGGGCCGCTGGCGCCCGTCTGGTTCTTGTTGCTGCCGTGGCTGCCGCTGTCGGCCTTGAAGTGCATCTTGTATGTGAACGCGATGAGGGTGTTCGCCTGGGTGTCCGCTTCGAGATAGACGTCACCCCCGCGGCCGCCGTTGCCGCCGCTCGGCCCGCCGCGCGGCACGTGCGCCTCGCGCCTGAACGCAACCGCGCCGTTCCCGCCGTCGCCGGCCTTAATGTTGATTCGTGCTTCATCTATAAACATGGTGAGAGAATACACGTAAAGCAGACGGGCGTCAATCAATGGGCGAGGTTGCAGCGCTTACAGATTTCTAACGTTGATCCAACATGCTTCTAACGGCTGGCTGCTTATAGTCGGATCAGAATCGAATGTGAATGGAGCGCTCGTGCAGATAGCATGATGAGACGCAAACAGGAGGTTGACGGTATGGCTAACATGGTTCGTTGGGACCCGGCTCGCGAGATGGTGAGCCTGCGCGAAGCGATGGACCGGCTGTTCGAGGAGAGCTTCCTCCGGCCCGGTCTTCTCGGCGGAAACGATTCTGCGTCGGTGCAGATGCCGCTCGACATGTACGAGACCGAGGACGAGGTCGTCGTGAAGGCGGCGATTCCCGGGTGTCAAGCCCGAGGACATCGACGTGACGGTGACGGGTGACCTGCTCTCGATCAAGGGCGAGTTCAAGTCCGAGACCGAGGACAAGGACGAAAAGCGTAACTACCACCGCCAGGAGCGCCGCTACGGGAGCTTCTCCCGCCAGGTCACCCTTCCGGCAAGCGTGAATGCGGAGCCTGCCAGGCCGAGTTCGACAACGGCGTTCTCACGCTCAAGCTGCCGAAGGCCGAAGAGGCCAAGGTCAAGAAAGTCCAGATCACGCAGAAGTAATCAGGTCTCCAGCAATCCGGTGAATCAAGGTCAGTGACGGAGGAATTCACTATGCCACAGATGACTCGATGGGATCCTTTCCGCGAAGCGGTGACGCTGCGCGAGGCCATGGACCGGCTCTTTGAAGACAGCTACACTCCTGCCCGGCGCCAGGCCGACAGCAACGGCAGCGAGCGCACCTGGCGGCTGCCGCTGGATGCGTACGTGACGGCGGATGAAATCATCGTCCTGGCGAACATGCCAGGCGTCAAGCCTGAAGATGTCGAGATCACGATCGAGGGCGACACCCTGACCATTCGTGGCGAGCGGCCCCGCCCGCTGGAGAACGTCGACTACGTGATGCAGGAGCGGCCGTTTGGCAAGTTCCAGCGGACCCTGAACATCAACATTCCGGTCGACGCTAACAAGGCCGAGGCGCGGTACGAGAACGGCCTGCTGACGCTGGTGATTCCGAAGGCCGAGGCTGCCAAGCCGAGGGTCATCCAGATCGGGACGAAGCAGGCGCAGAACCAACCACAGGGCTGAGCGGAACGGGTTGAGGGATTAGACGGGCTGTCTGGAAAGAACATCCAGGCAGCCGTTTTTTATGGTAGGCTTGCTTTCATATGCGGATCTGGAGCGACGGCTGATCCTTGACAAGGCGTCCCTTTCTGTCATAATCAGTCCAGCAATCGGACGCAATCTGTACAATAGAAGCACAAAAGGCTTCATGGTGAGGAGTGAACCGACCAACCTGCCGCTCCCTCTAACCAGCCTCGTCGGCCGGGAGCAGGAACTGGCGCAGCTCGAACGCCTCGTTTTGACGAGCCGCCTGGTGACTCTTACGGGCTCCGGCGGCGTTGGCAAGACGCGGCTCGCGCTCGAAGTCGCGCGACGCGTCACTCCGGAGTTCGCGGATGGCGCTGTGGTTGGTCGAGCTCGCCCCGCTGACCGACCCGACTCTCGTTCCCGCAGCGATCGCCGGGTCCCTGGGTCTCGTTGACCGTCGCGGCTCGCTGGTCGATACGCTCGCCACGTTCCTAGAGGTGCACGAGCTGCTGCTAGTCCTGGACAACTGCGAGCACCTGATCGCCGCCTGCGCTCGGATCGTCGAAGAACTGCTCCAGCGCTGTTGCCTCGACCTACGCATCGTGGCCACCAGCCGCGAGCCGCTCGGTGTTCCAGGTGAGGTTGCCTGGCGCGTGCCCTCGCTCTCGCTGCCCCCAGTTGAGTCGCTGGCTGCCGACGTGTCGGTTACTGCCGACATCGCCGCTGTCGCGCAGTCCGAGGCGGTGCGGTTGTTCGTCGCACGCGCCCAGGCTGCCGCGCCCGGATTCGCGTTGCAACCCGACAACGCTCAGCCGATCGCACAGATCTGCCGGCGCCTCGACGGGATGCCGCTGGCCATCGAGCTCGCGGCCGCGCGGGTCGGCGTTCTGACAGTGGACCAAATAGCGGCCCGGCTGGACGACCGCTTCAACCTGCTCCGCACGAACATTCGCAGCGCACCAGCCCGCCAGCAGACGCTCGCGGCAGCGATCGACTGGAGCTTATGCGCTGCTCTCGCCCGAAGAGAAGATCCTGCTGCGCCGGCTTTCCGTGTTCGCCGGCGGCGGCAACCTCGAGGCGGTCGAAGCAATCTGCGCCGACACCTCCGTCGCCCGTGACGCGATCCTCGATATCGTTTCGCGCCTGGTCGACAAATCGCTGGTGCTGAGTGTCATCAGTGAGCGGGGCCATGAGACCCGCTATTACCGCTCGAAACGATCCGGCAGTACGCGCGCGAGCGTCTGGCCGCAGCCGGCGAGGAATCAACCGTCCGTGGCCGCCACCTTGAATACTATACCGAGTTGGCGAAGCAGGCTGAGCCGGAGTTGTACCGAGCGAACGCTGTCGCGTGGCTGGACCGGCTCGACGCGGAGCACGACAACTTCCGGGAAGCGTTGGGCTGGGCGATCAATCAGGCCGAGCACGCGCCGGACGCTGAGGCTGGCGCCCGTGCCGCGCACCACGGCTTACAGTTAGCCGTGTACCTCGAGCGATTCTGGCTTATCCGCAGTCATCTCAATGAGGCACGCACATGGCTTAACAAGGTGCTCGGGCTGCCGCTTGCGCAGCAACCCGGCGCTGAGCGGGCGCACGCGCTCGCCGGCGCGGCCCGATTTGCCTGGTTACTGGACGATTTGACTGCGGCGCAGGCCAGCTCGGATCAGAGCACCGCCATCGCGCGAGGGCTCGGACCAGCGGAACGGCAGACACTGGCCGAGGTCCTGCTGGTCGCGGGTAATCATGGTGCTCTCATGGGGCCACCCTGCGGCTGCGCGACCGCTTTTGGAGGAAAGCCTGACGCTCTGCCGGCAGACAAACAGTCCGCTGGGCGTAGCCTATGCGCTACGCGACCTGATCATGACCGCGCAGATCGACGAGACGGCTGAGGTTCGCGCTCTGTTGGACGAGAGCCTGGCGATATTCCGCGAGCACGGCGATATTTGGGGCACGGCCCGGACCCTTCAGATTGCTGCGCGTGTGTCATTTTCTGACGGTAATTACACCTCTGCCCGGCGGCTATTTGACGAGGCCCTTGCCGCAGACGAGAAGCTCAGGTTCTGGCCAGGCGTTGCCGCAGGACTCTCTGAGCTCGGCCTTGTGTCCAGGCTCGAAGGCAATCTGGACCGAGCACACGCCTACCAGGATCAAGCTGCGGCCCTGAAAAGGAAGGTCGGCGGGGGAACCCAAAATCAAACCCTCGAATTTGGCTATCTGGCTCTGGAGCGCGGCGGGATGCAAGAGGCTGCGTCGTTTTTCGACGACGCAGCAGCGGAATATTCCGCAATCGGTGACCATGCGGGTACGTGCGCCTGCCTGACTGGGCTTGCGCAACTGAGCATCATGCAAGGAGATCCGAGACGTGCGGCGCGACTCCTGGGTATCGCCGAGACTACGCTGGAAAGAACAGCCACCCAACGATACTGGCGTGACCTGCCGGACTATAATCAGCAGCTCAAGGCCGTTCGAGCGGCGCTCGATCCGTCCACGCTCGCCGCGGAATGGGCTTTGGGTCGTACACAGGAACCCCTCGAGGCCATCGCGGCCATTTCAAATGGGCCACAGCCGGAGGCTAGCCGTCCGCCCACTCCTCCGGCTGCGGCACCCGCCCTCACACCTCTGCGAACTCTGAAGGCGCAGTGGGGGGGCCTCACCCGCCGCGAGCGTGAAATCGCCCGCCTGGTGGCGCAGGGCAAGTCCAACCGGCAGATTGCCGAGGAAATCGTGGTCAGCGAGCGGACCGTCGATCACCACATCAGCAACATCCTCTCCAAGCTGGAGTTCACCTCACGCACACAAGTGGCCGCCTGGGCTATCAACAAGGGCCTCGCCTGAGCCTGGATGAGCTGGCTGTCGAAAAGTTTAGGCACCCCGGCGGCAATAACCTGGGCATTTCTCCCGATGACCGAGTGAGTCCTCCCTGGTAGGCTGAAACCGTACTGAAGTCGGACAGCCAAACCACTCAGACAGTTGGAAGGGAGAAACAAGATGAAGCGCAGTCGTTTGTTCACTGGATCGGTCGTTTGCGTCGTGATGTTAGTGCTGGCCGTTGCCGGCGGGGTGGCAAGCGCCGCCCCGGTTCCGAATGCACGTGCACGCAGTGCGGCAGCCTGCGTGGCAGGCAGCCCGGCGCCTTCACATCTATCGGCCCCGACTTTCCAGCGCTATGTTGCCTTCAAGGATGGGCAGATGGAACGCATGATGGGTGGCAGAGCAATCGCTCAGGCCAGTTGCCAGACCTCGATCAAGGTCGCCTCGCTCATGATTACACGCCCCAGCGCCTACGCCGCCTTCAAGGATCGTCAAGCAGGTAATTAACGGCGGATGGCGGGTCTTTCAGAGTGAGCGTGGGGCTGCCCGGAATTTTTCGGACAGCCCCGCGCTCACTCTTCGTCCACGACTACACCGGTCGTGGCTGCTGCCCGCAAGAGAGGCCTCCTCCCTCAGGCACGCCTAATGCCTCTAATATAGGTACTCCTGCGCCGCAAAAATGGGCATACCTCCCGATGTATCTTCCTCTCCCATCCGGTATCCTGCTCGCTGCAATCAACTGTCGTTGGCTGCGCAACCCGGGCGAACGCTTCCGAGGAAGCAGCGGGGTAAGGCACGGTGGGAGGTTCGAGCATGCAAGATAAGGTCAGCAAGGATGATTTTGCACCCAGTGCACGCCTGCACTTCATGGATGCGGGCGAGAGCAGTGGACAGACGTCCGCGGTGTTGACGCCGGCGATCAGGGCCAAGCTGAGCGAGCTGGCTTCCGGCGAGGTGCTGGAGGTCCGGGTGAGTGACCCGTCGGCCAAGGATGACATCCTGTCGTGGAGCCGGATGTCAGGGAATACCTTGCTCGGGATGTTCCCGGACGAACCGAACGGCTTGCGGTTCTATCTGCGCAAGAAGTAAGTGAAGAACAGGGATAGGAGGGTTAAGAGATGGCGAAGCTTTTGATCAACTGCACGCATGGAGAAGACGACCCGGAGCGGGCCACGCTTGCTTTTGTCGTCGGGAACGTTGCGGCATCCGCCGACCAGGACACGATCGTGCTGCTGACCATCGAGGGCGTGTGGCTAGCGACGAACGGGTGCGCGGACCGTGTTCACAAGGCAGGGTTCCAACCGCTGAGCGACGTGATGCGTTCCTTCGTGCAGAACGGGGGGCAAATCTGGGCGTGCGGCGCGTGCGCCAAGCCACGCGGGATTACGGACGCAGACCTGATCCCGGGCGCCAAGATCGTGTCGGCCGCGAACGCCGTCGAGCAACTCGTGGGTGGGGCAGCGTCGTTGGACTTCTAGCATAAGGCGACTGGCGCACGGTGAGAACGAGAAGGGCTGTCCGAAAAGAATCGGACAGCCCCTCTGCGTTAATGCTAAGCTCTAGGCACCGCCGCGCCCTGCCTTGTTTCGATCATTGTAATGATTGCTTCCGGTATCACCTGGCTCGTCCCCGTCTTGTAGTCGTACCACACCTGCGTGCTGCACCCTTCCGCGAGCAGGCGGCCTGCTCCTCTCGTCCATCATTTGGTACTGGAAGACAAAACTCTTCCGCCCCACTTGCGACACCCAAATCTCCACGACCGGGCTGTCCTCCAGCGTCGCCGGCGACCGGTATTGGCAGTGCACTTCGGCCAGGATGAACTGGAAGTCGACCGGCAGCATTGTCTGGCGGTCGAGCGCCGCGTCGGGGCCCAGCAGCTCGCGGATGTAGGCCAGCCGCGGCATACTCGAAATACGTGATGAAGACCGCGTTGTTGACGTGGCCGAGCGCGTCCAGGTCGCGCCAGCGGACCTGGATGGGCACGCGAACCGGGTTCGGAACGGGTTCGGACATGGCGGCGTCTCCGAGTCAGATGCGGCCGAGTTACGGTCGTACACTATCGCATCTTCCTCCCTGGCTGTCAAAGTCATCACCAGAGCAGCGCGTAGCGCGGGGCGAAAACTGCGCCATTCTTTTGGCAGTTCCGACCTCGCGCGTGATAAAATGACCTGGAAGGAGTCTTCATGGATTTACGCGCGTATCTCAGTATCCTTAAGCGCCGCGGTTGGATCATCCTCGTTACTGCCCTGCTCGCCATGGTCCTCGCCGGTGGGTTAAGCCTGCGTGCAGACCAAGACCTATCGCGCAACGGCGCGCATCAGCGCCGTTCCTGCGCGTCCCGACTAGGGCCTGGGTTCGAGCGCCAAAGACCTCCTGCGCAATTTCGTCATGAATATCAACACGCACGACATGGCCAACCAGGTCATCTCGGCCGCGAACCTCGATATGAGTTCCTATGACCTGTTGTCCAAGCTCACCGTCGCCGCGGAGCCGGAGAACTTCGCCATCCGCGTCGATGCGGTCGACGAGGACCCGCAGGTGGCCGCGAAGATCGTGCTGACCATGGCGCAGTTGTTCGTCAACGAGCGGACTTCGTATTACAACACGCAGGACAAGCGCGATCGCATCGAGGTGAAACTGGTCGACACCGTGATCGACGCGCCGCTCTACCGGCCCAACATCAAGATGAACCTGGTCGCAGGGTTCGTGCTCGGCGCGTTGATCGGGACGCTGATCGTGCTGTTGCTCGAATGGATGGCCGCCGACGTCCTGGCGACGCCCGAGCACGTGCAGCGAGTGACCGGCCTGCCCGTCCTGGGCGCCATCCCGGTCGGAGGCAAGCGCGGCGTGCACTCGGCCAGCCGCGCCGGCGCTGTGCCGGTGGCGCGCACTAAGGAAAGTCTATGACCCTGAACCTCGCAACTCTGACCGACCCGAATCGGCGCGGTCGCCGAGGCCTATCGCCGCCTGCGCGTCAACCTGATGTCCGCCGACAAAGAGCAGCCGCTACGCACCATCCTGGTCGCGGCGGCCAGCGATTCCAACGAATAAGCCGGAGGTGGTGGCGAACCTTGCCGTCGCTTTTGCCAAGGTCGGCAAGCGCGTCATCCTGGTCGATTGCGACCTGCGGCAGCCGGGCCAGCACACGCTGTTTCGGCGTCGGCGCGAACTCAGGGCGTCACGACCGCGGTCAGGGACGAGAAGGCCCCGCTGCCGTTGCAGCCGACCGAGGTGCCGGGCCTCCAGGTGCTTCCGGCCGGCCCCCGAGTGGACGTGCCGTCTGACCTGCTGGCCTCGCCCGCAATGGGCCGCCTGGTGCAGCGGCTGGCCGGCGAAGCCGACATCGTGCTCTTCGATGCCCCGCCCGTGACCGTGGCGACGGATGCGGCGGAGCTGGCGACACATGTCGACGGCGTGCTGCTGACCGTGGCCGCCGGGCGTGACGAAGCGCGAGGAGGCGCAGCGGGCGAAAGAGTTGTTGGCCCAGGTCGGCGCGCGGGTCGTCGGCGCGGCCCTGGTCAACGTCGCGGCGTGAAGCGGCAGTGCGCGACTACCTGGCGGGTTGACCTCGCGCCCCTCGCTCCCCCTCTCCCATCCAGGGATATGAGAGGGGGGTCAGGGGGAGAGGTCCAAGGGCGGGTTGGCATCAACTCGCCCTTTGCTTTAGGAGAGGTCACATCTCGATGAAGAACATCATGGTCACCGGCGGCGCAGGCTTCATCGGGTCCAACTTCGTGCGCTACATGCTCGGGCAGCACGCGGACTACCGCATCCTCGTCTATGACAAGATGACCTACGCGGGCAACCCGGATAACCTGCTCGACGTTCAGGAGGACCCTCGCTTCAGCTTCTGTCAAGGGCGATATCTGCGACGCGGCCGCGGTGAGCGAAGCGATCACCGCGCACGACATCGACACGATCGTCAATTTCGCCGCGGAGACGCACGTCGACCGGTCCATCATGGACCCGGACGCCTTCATCCAGACCGACGTCTACGGCACCTACGTCCTGCTCGAGGCCGCCCGGAAGTTCAAGTTGGAGCGCTATCACCAGATTTCGACCGACGAGGTGTACGGCCACATCCACGGCGAGCACCGGTCGCTCGAGACCGACGCCGTCGCGCCGCGAAGCCCGTATGCGGCCAGCAAGACCAGCGGCGACCTGATGGCGATCGCCTATCACGTCACCTACGGGCTGCCGGTGACCATCACCCGCGGGGCCAACAACATCGGGCCGTACCAGTACCCCGAGAAGGTGATCCCGCTGTTTGTAACGAATGCCATTGACAACCTTCCCCTGCCCGTATACGGTGACGGGAAGCAGCGCCGCGACTACCAGTACGTGATGGACCACTGCGAGGGCATCGACGTCGTCCTCCACAGCGGGCAGATCGGCGAGATTTACAACGTCGGCACCGGCGGCGAGATGGAAAACCTCCGCATGGTCGAGATCCTGCTCGACGAGCTGGGCAAGCCCGCTTCGCTGATCCAGCACGTCGAAGACCGGCCCGGCCACGACCGGCGCTACTGCCTGAATGTCGACAAGCTCAAGGCGCTGGGCTGGCAGCCGCGGCACACGCACGAGGAAGCCATCCGCAAGACAGTGCGTTGGTACGTCGACAACGAATGGTGGTGGCGCAAGATCAAGTCGGGCGAGTTCAAGGAGTACTACCGGCGGCTGTACGGCGACCGGAAGGTGATCAGCCCGGCGTGCGTGCAGTCGGAGGGCAGATGCGAGGTCATGTCAGTGAAGATGTACGGCGATTTGATGGTGTTCAGTGGCACGGCGAATCGTCCATCTCGCCCGCGAAGCGGCTGCTCGTCTGAAGCTCCCACTGGGCGGGGCGGACATCATGCAGTTCGCCAACAGCAACACGTTCGTCAAGCTGGCGCAGAGCGTCCGCGCCAAAGATGTGTTCATCATCCAGCCGACCGCCGCGCCGGTCAACGAGAACCTGATGGAGCTGCTGATCTTCATCGACACGCTGCGCCGCGATTCGGCCGGGCGGATCACGGCGGTGGTGCCCTACTACGGTTACGGGCGGACGGACAAGAAAGACCAACCGCGCGTGCCCATTACGGCCCGCCTGGTGGCGGATCTGATCGCCGTCGCCGGCGCGGACCGCTTCGTCACCATCGACCTGCACGCCAAGCAGATCCAGGGCTTTTTCTCGATCCCGTGCGACGAGCTGCCTGCGCTGGGCCTGTTCGTCCGGCATTTCCGCGCCCATCCGGTCCCGAACGCCGTGGTCGTTTCGCCCGACATCGGCGCGCTGCGCCGGGCCCGCAACTTTGCCGAGGGCGTGGATCTGCCGCTGGCGGTGATCGAGAAGCGGCGCTCGCTGGACGGCGAAACGGACCGAGATGCTGAACCTGATCGGCGACGTGCGCGGCAAGAACGTCATCATCGTCGACGACGAGATCGACACGGCGCGGTACGCTGATTGAGGCCGTCGATTTCATCAAGGAGCAGGGCGCGCTCGATATCTGCGCCTGCGCCACGCATCCGGTCTTCTCGGAGCCGGCCGTCGACCGGCATCCGGGCAAGCGCTGCTGAACGAGGTGATCGTCACGGACACGGTCGCGATCTCGGAGGATAAGTGCCAGCGCAGCGGGGGCAAGATCAAGGTCCTCCCCGTCGCGCCGCTGCTCGCCGACGTGATCTGCCGGATCCACGAGGGCCGCTCGGTGGGCGAGTTGTTCAACGAATAGATCGGTCAGAAAGACAGAAGTAGTATGTTCAAGAACCTGGTCAAGAAAGTGTTCGGCGACCCGAACGAAAAGGAAGTTCGCCGGATGAACCCGGTTGTCGAGCAGATCAACGCACTCGAGCCCGAGTTCGAGCGCATGAGCGATGCCGAGCTCGCGGGGCAGACCGAGATCTTCCGCGCGACATTGGCCGAGCGTGTCGGCTCGCTGCAGAAGAGCTGGCCGTCGCGCGGGAGACCTTGCTGCAGGAAACCGACGCGAACGACCGCATCCAGGATCAAATCGAGGTCGACCGGCTGCGCCGGGAGCTGCGGCAGGCCGAAGCCGACGCGATGGAAGAGATCATGCCGCGTGCATTTGCCGCGGTGCGCGAGGCTGCAAAGCGCTCGCTGGGCCTGCGCCATTACGACGTGCAGATGATCGGCGGCATGGTGCTGCACCAGGGCAAGATCGCCGAGATGAAGACCGGCGAAGGCAAGACGCTGGTCGCGACGCTGCCCCTGTACCTGAACGCGCTGACCGGCCGCGGCGCGCACCTGGTCACGCCCAACGACTACCTGTCGAAGTACGGCGTGCAGTGGATGGGGCCGGTCTACCACAAGCTGGGCGTCAGCGTCGGCGTCATCCAGTCGGCTGCGGCTAACCCCGAACTCGGCTCGTTCGTCTACGATCCGGCCTTCCCGAACTCCGACGACCGCTACCGCAACCTGCGCCCGGTCGGCCGCCGGGAGGCCTACGAGGCCGACATCACGTACGGCACGAACAACGAGTTCGGCTTCGACTACCTGCGCGACAACATGGTCACCGACCTGGAGGAGATGTCGCAGCGCGACCTGCACTACGCGATCGTCGACGAGGTCGACAACATCCTCATCGACGAGGCGCGCACGCCGCTCATCATCTCCGGGCCAGGCGCAGGAGTCGTCGGACCTCTACTCGAAGTTCGCGCAGGTCGTGCGCCGGCTGGCGCCCGAGCGCGACTACAAGGTCGACGAGAAGGACCGCATCGTCACGCTGACCGAGGAGGGCATCCAGCGCGTCGAGAACCTGATCGGCCTGCCCGCGGGCCAGAGCCTCTACGACCCGGAGAACTTCGAGAAGACGCCCTACCTGGACAATGCGCTCCGGGCGAACGTGCTCTACCAGCTCGACCGCGACTACATCGTCAAGGACGGCGAGGTCATCATCGTCGACGAGTTCACGGGCCGCCTGATGCACGGCCGCCGCTTCTCCGAGGGCCTGCACCAGGCCATCGAGGCGAAGGAAGGCGTGCGAGTGCAGCGCGAATCGCTGACCCTCGCCACCATCACCTTCCAGAACTACTTCCGCATGTACGAGAAGCTGGCCGGCATGACCGGCACGGCGATGACCGAGGCCGAGGAGTTCGGGAAGATCTACAACCTCGACGTGATGGCAATCCCGACGAACAAGCCGATCGTCCGCGCCGATTACGCCGACTCTGGTCTATCAAGTCGCAGCCGGCCAAGTGCCGCGCCGTGGTCAACGAGATCGCCGATCTGCACCAGAAGGGGCAGCCCGTGCTCGTCGGCACCGTCGCCATCGAGACGTCCGAGATGCTTTCGGACCTGCTGAAGCGCAAGGGCGTGCCGCACAACGTGCTCAACGCGAAGCAGCACGAGCGGGAGGCCGGCATCATCGCGCAGGCCGGCCGCCCGGGCACGGTGACCATCGCCACGAACATGGCCGGCCGCGGCGTCGACATCCTGCTGGGCGGCAACCCGGACGGCATGGCGCGCGAGCGCCTGCGCAAGGAAGAGGTCGACCTGGCCACGCTGTCCGAGGAGGACCCCGTCTGGCTCCAGGCGCTGGACCAGGCCAAGCGCGAGGTCGAGGCCGACCGCAAGAAAGTGCTCGCGGCAGGCGGCCTGCACGTGCTGGGCACCGAGCGCCACGAGGCGCGGCGCATCGACAACCAGCTGCGCGGCCGCTCGGGCCGCCAGGGCGACCCCGGCTCCTCGCGCTTCTTCGTCGCGCTCGACGACGACCTGATGCGCCGGTTCGGCGGGCAGAGCGTCGCCAACATCATGGAACGCTTCGGCATGGACGAAGACGTGCCGATCGAGCATTCGATCGTCAGCAAGGCCATCGAGAACGCGCAGGTGCGGGTCGAAGGCTATAACTTCGACATCCGCAAGCACGTCCTCGAATACGACGACGTCGTCAACAAGCAGCGCGAGATCATCTACAGCCAGCGCCGCCAGATCCTGAACGAACCGACCATGCGGCCCACGATCATGGGCATGGTCGAGGACGAGCTCAGGGGGCTGGTCACGCTGATTACGAGCGACCAGGAGAGCGGCAAGGGCATCCCGCTCGAGCGGAACCAGTGGGACCTGGACGCGCTGGCCGGCGAGGTCAACAAGATCCTGCCGCTGCCCGAGGACCTGGATCCCGAGCAGTGGCGCTCGCTGACCGCGAACCAGCTGGCCGACGAGTTGGTGGCGATGGCCGAGGCCGACTACGACGAGCGCGAGCAGTCGATGGGCGAGGAGAACATGCGCCGGCTGGAGCGGCTGGTCATGCTGCGCATCGTCGACAACCGCTGGATTCGCCACCTGACCGACCTGGACGAGTTGCGCGAGGGCATCGGGCTGCGGGCGTTCGCCCAGCTGGACCCGCTGGTCGCGTACAAGCGCGAGGCGAGCGAGATGTACGGCGAGCTGGTGGAGTCCATCTCGCACGACATCGCCTACTCGATCTTCCATGTCCAGCTGATGACCCGGCCCGTCGCGCCGCCCGTGCGCCAGATCCAAACCAACCGCAGCGACGGCGGGAGCCAGCCGGTGCGCGCCAGCAGCAAGGGCCAGATCGGCCGCAACGATCCGTGCTGGTGCGGCAGCGGCAAGAAGTACAAGCAGTGCCACATGCGCGAGGACCAGGGCCGTGCGCCGGCAGCCGCCGCGACAGGCGCCGGGGCGGCCGGCAACGGCGCACCGCAACCTGCACCCCAGGGCACGGCGCGGCCCGCCGGCAAACACGCGGGCGGCAAGCAGCCCGCGAAATCGGGCAAGCGACATTGAGGCTGTTGGACCGCCGAACTCCAGTTCGGCACACTTCGCCCTGCCGAACTGGGGTTCGGCGGTCCGATCAGATGCCTCTCGGGTTTCGCAAACCCCGGAGGCGGTGTCACGGAGACTGCTGAATGCCGCCAAAACCGCGCGAATGGATCTATCTCCCCCGCCCGGCTGACCTGACGCGCATCTTCGACGCGGCCTGCAGCATGGACTGCCTCTCGGTCGTCGGCGTCAGCAACCTCGGCAAGTCGGCCACGCTGCGCGCACTGTGCGATCCAGCCGTGCAGGCAGAGTACCTGGACGGCAATGCCGGCGGATTACCTCTTCGTCTACATCGACTTCAACCAGATGCTGGAGATGAGCGACCAGGCATTCTACGAGCTCGTCCTGCGGGCCTCCATCGAGTCGATCCGCGCGCAGAACATCAACGGCGACGTGTTGCGGGCGCTGCGAAGCCGCGTACACCGGCCTGGTCGCGCCCGCGAGCCCCTTCGAGGTCCCGCTGAGCTTCGCCAGGGCATGGCAGCCATCGGCGACCAGCTCGAGCAGAAGGTCGTCTTCCTGTTTGACGAGGTCGACGGCCCGGTCGCGGGCATCGACGGCCGGGTCTTCCTCAACCTGCGGGCCCTGCGCGACCGCCACCGCAGCGGTCTGACCTACGTCACCGCCACCAACCGCCGGCTGGACCAGATCCGCCAGGACGCGGACGTCGCCGAGTTCGCCGAGTTGTTCGAGCACGACACGCTTACCTGTCGATGCTGAACGAGGCCGAGATCCGCCAGCTTGCCATGCGCTACGCGGAGGAAGACGGCATCACGTTCAGCGAGGAAGACCTGAAGTTCATCGGCGAGTGGACCGGCGGCCACCCGGCGCTGCTCGAAACGACCTGCCGCATCCTCGGGATGTTGACCGGCCGGCCGGTCCGCGAGCCGTCGCAAGACTCGATCATCCACCGCCGCGCGACGGAGATGCTCGTGCAGGACCTGAACGTGCTGGGCGAGTGCCGCAAGATCTGGAATGACCTGACGGAGCCCGAGCAGGAAGCGCTGCTGGGCGTGGCCGCGGGCAGCGAGGCCGGGCCGGGAACAGGGCTGGAGAGCGTGCTCGCCAAGCACCTTGTGGTCCCGAACGGTGCCGATCACAAGATCTTCTCCCGCAGTTTTGCCGAGTTCGTCGGCCGGCAGAACGCGTCCCGGCGCCCGTCAGGCAGGCCCTGCGGCTGGACCCGGAGAGCGGCGAGGTGTGGGTCAACGGCGTCAAGCTTCCCGCGCTGACCAACCTCGAGTACCGGCTGCTGCTGCTGCTCTACGGCAACATGGGCAAGATCGTCGACAAGTACCAGGTGGTCGAGGCCGTCTGGGGCGAAGACTATATCGACGAGGTCGACGACGCCCGGATCGAGAAGCTGATCAGCCGGCTGCGGCAGAAGATCGAGCCGGACCCGGCAAATCCCAAGTACCTGTTCACCGTGCGAGGACGGGGTTACAAGCTAACCGAAGGATAGCCGCTCACAGAGGGCTGAAAGCCGCAGCCAGAAGTGGTACAATACGCCGGCAGGTGGCGCGGTCCGTCGTGCAACCTGCCGGCGTTTCTTTTCGTAAGGACAGTGTCAGTATTCTGTCCGCCGCCGGTCATGCGCCCCGGCGCGGGCCGGCGTATCATCACTACGATAGGCTCTAGAGTCCCATTACGATTCCCAGGAGGCGTACGCATGGCAACCCTTCTCGAGAAGGTACAAACGCTCATTTCGGCCAACCTGCATTACCTGGTCGACCAGTCGCTGAAGCAGAACTCGATCGCGGTCATCAACCAATACATCCGCGAGGTCGAGAACAACCTGGACGACCTGTCGGAGGCCACCGCGACCGTCGGCGGCAACGTAAAGACGATCCGCCGCAAGTACGAGGAGTTCCAGGCCAAGGCCGCCGAACTGGACCGCAATATCGACCTGTTCCTGCGCGAGGGCCGCGAGGACCTGGCGCGGGCCGCGCAGAGCAAATACAACTCGACGCAGCGGCTGGTCGAGACCTACGCGCAGCAGCTCGAGCAGATGCAGCGCGAGTACCAGAGCCTGATCGACGCCCGGCTGAAGCTGGAAGCGAAGCTCACCACCATCAAGCAGGAGCGCGAGGAACTCGAGGCCCTGCTCGAGCTGGCGAAGTCGAAGGAAATCACCGCCAAGACGATCAAGTCGCTGGACGACCTGTCGGGCGTGGGCGACGCGGACGTGGCCCGCATCGCCGACTCCATCCGCCAGCGCCTGGACCGCGCCTCGGCCGAGAGCGAGATGCGCGCCGCCAGCCTGGACAAGCAGATGGACGACGTGCTCGATCGCGGCGAACTCGACGGCCAGCTCGCCGCCCGCAAGGCGCGGCTGGGGCTGCAGAAGGCCGGGTAGATTCAGTCGGACACGAGCAGAACCTCCGAGGTCTCGCAGAACCTCGGAGGCTTCAGGGGAGATTCGATGGCATCTCTTCTCGAAAAAGTTCGGATCATGGTCTCCGCAGACCTGAACCGGCTGGTCGATCGCGGCATCGGCGGGACGAACCAGGAAGCGTTGTACCAGCATCACATCCGCGAGCTGCAGACGCTTCAGGAGCAGCTTGGCCGACCAGCTGGTCTCCCTGCGGGCAGAGCTCAACCAGATGCAGAAGCGCAGCGACGAGCAGCAGGCGCTGGTCGCGAAGCAGGACGCGGAGGTCGACCAGCTGCTGCAGTCGGGCTTGCAGGACGATGCGCTGGCCGCCCAGGACCGGCTGAACCAGAGCCGCTGGCGCTGCGGCGGACGCGGCCGAACGGGTCGAGCGGCTGGAAGCCGAGTACAAGGAAATGGCGGACACCAAGGCCCAGCTCGACCTGCGCATCGACACCCTGGTCCGCAACGAGCCTGAGGTCCGCAGCATGTTGGGGCTGGCGCGCGCCAAGCAGCTGACCGCCGCCGCCCGCCAGTCGCTCGACGACCTGTCGGGCGCGGGCGATCCGGATGCCGAGCGAGTGGTGGGCGCCATCCGCACCCGGCTGGCCGAGGCCGAGGCGCAGCTTCAGGAGCTGGAGCAGCGCGGCCTGGCGCGCGGCGAAACTCCCGATGTGCTGAAGCGTAAAGAGTTAGAGGCGCAGCTCGAAGCCCGCAAGGCGCGGCTGGGCCTGTGGGCAAACACCCGGCCCGACCATACAGTAGGTGCAGTTGTAGGGGCGGGGTTACCCCGCCCCTACGGCGTAACGCGTGGAGGCAGTGAAGGAGACCCTATGTCCCTTGCACCCATGATTGTGGCGTTGGCCCTTGGCCTGATCGCGCTCGTTGTGGCGATCTATTTCTTTGCTGCAAGCGGCGGCCGGCGCACACAGGCAGTTTTCTTCCTGATCGTCGGCCTGGTGCTCCTTGTCGTGGCCGGCGCGCTCGGCTGGCAGAACTTCAGCCAGGCGAACCCGGGCGGCACTGCCGCGCCGCTGGTAGCCACCCCCAAGGGGCCGGTCCAGGTGCGCGTCCTGTCGGCGCTGCCGGTCGAGCCGTGGGTGCGCGAGGCCGCGAAGGCGTTCAACGACAGCAAGCCCACGCAGGACGGCCAGCCGATCGAGGTCGTGGTCACCGCGCAGGACGGCCTGAGCGCGCTCGGCAAGTTCGACCGGGACGACTTCGGCTCGCTCGGCGACAAGACGCGCGACCAGCTCACTCCCGACGAGCTCAAGAGGCTCGAAACCACCTTCCCGACCGTCTGGATTCCCGACAGCCGCTACCTGGTCGAGCTGGCGAACGCGTCGTACAAGGAGCGCATCGGCCGCGACGTCTTCCTGACCGACGGCGAATACCGCGCCCGGCCCATCGCGATCTCCCTGTTCGTCTGGGGCATCTACCAGAGCCGGGCGAACGTGCTCGAGCAGAAGTTCGGCGAGATCAACTGGAAGGCAATCCACGACGCGGCCATCGCCAAGGGCGGCTGGCCCGAGCTGGGCGGCGACAAGAGCTGGGGCTTCTTCAAGCTGGTCGTGCCCAATCCGCGGCGCAACGTCGGCGGCCTGGCCGCCATGATCGCGGCCGCGGGCGAATACTACGGACGCACCAACATCTCCGTCGACGACGTGACCAATCCCGACTTCCAGAAGTGGCTGGGCGAGCTGATGGGCTCGCTGACCGACGTGAGCGGCGCGAGCGCCTACACCGCCGAGGACTTCGCCCTGTTCGGCTACTCGGCCGGCGACGGCGGGCAGCTGCTGGAGAGCGACCTGCTGAAGAACATGGAAGGCATCCGCACCCGCTGGTCCGACCCGCTGGTCATCCGCTACCCGGAATACGTGACGTGGTTCGACTTCCCGTACACGACCTGGGTGGGTCCCGAGACGACCGCGGCCGAGAAGAACGCCGCGCTGCAGTTCCAGCAGTTCCTGCTGACCCCCGAGATGCAGAAGCTGGCCGTCCAGTCCGGCCTGCGTCCGGTGACCAACGACGTCAATGTGACCGAGGGCGACAACCTGTTCACCAAGTGGCAGAGCCAGGGCGTGGCGGCCGTGGTGCCCCGCACCACCCGCATGGCTTCGCCGAGCCGCGATGTGCTGCTGGCGCTGCTCCGCTGGTTCGACTTGAACGTGGGGAAGTGACATGAGCTGGCAACCGCGTACGAATCAACGGACGCCCCAACGAGGCGTTGCTGTGGGCGGGGCCCTGTTTGGGGCTTTGCTCCTGTGCATGTGCGTGGCCATCGCCCTCATCTTCATCCCGACCCAGCGCACGAGCACACCCGGAAGCGAGACGCCCCAGGCCGACGCCAAGAACCCGACGCTGGTCATCGCACATTCGCCCGAGAAGGCCGCGCTGATCAAGACGCTGACCGACGGGTTCAACGCCAAGCGCCAGAAGACGCCCGACGGCCAGGCGATGGAAATCCGGCTGCTCGAGCTGACGCCCGAAGAGATGGTCAACCGGGCGCTGGCGGGCGACACGGCCTTCCAGGCGGTCACGCCCGATTCGTCCCTCTGGCTCGACCAGCTCAACCGCAAGTGGGCGCAGAGCCAGCCGTCCCAGGGCGAGGGCGGCGCGGGCGCGGGCAGCGCCATTGCCCGCACGCCTGACGGGCGAGCCCGTCCGGTATGCCATCAGCCCGATCGTCATCGCGGCCTGGGAAGACGTGGCCCGCGGCCTGGGTTGGCCCGACCAGCCGGTGAGCTGGAACACGCTGCAGAGCCGCGGCGCAGAGCGACCCCAACTTCCGCTGGAGCCACCCGAGCACGTCCTACGCCAGCGGCCTGCTGGCGACGCTGGCCGAGTTCTATGCGGGCGCGGGGGTGCAGCGCGGCCTGACCCCCGAGATGGCGCAGGACCAGAAGACGGTCGACTACGTCTCCGCGATCGAGAAGACGGTCAAGTACTACGGCGAGGCCGAGCTGGCGGTGATGGACCGGGTGGCGAAGGACCCCAACGCGCTCGATGCGTTCGTCGTTTCCGAGCAGCTTGTCACGGCCTTCAACACCGGCAAGTTCGGCAATCAGACCAAGAAGCTGGTGGCGCTTTATCCCGCCGAAGGCACCTTCTGGGCGGATCATCCGCTCGCCTTGCTCGAGACGCCGGCGCTGACCGACAACCAACGCCGGACCTTCCAGGCCTTCCGGGAGTACCTGGCAGGCGCCGAGACGCAGAAGCAGGTGCTCGCCGCGGGCTATCGCCCGTCCGACCTGAGCCTGCCGCTGACCGGCGACGGCTCGCCGTTCTCGCAGGCGAACGGCGTCGACCCGAAGCAGCCGCAGACGACGCTGCAGCTCCCGGCCGCCGACGTCGTCCAGGTGGTGCAGAACGTCTGGGCCTTGACCAAGCGCAAGACGAACGTCTTCCTGGTCGTGGATACCTCCGGCTCGATGCAGGGCAAGAAGCTCGACGGCGCGAAGGCCGCGCTGCAGACCTTCCTGGCGCAGATTCCGAGCGACCAGGAGAAGGTCGGCCTCGTCGAGTTCAACACGGGCGTGACCAACATCGTCGAGCTGGATACGCTGGCGAATAACCGGTCGACGCTCAACGGCACGGTCGACGGGCTGCGCGCGAACGGCAACACCGCGCTGCTCGATGCGGTGCGCGTCGCTTACAACCGCTTGCAGCAGAACGGCGACCCGGAGCGCATCAACGCGATCGTGGCGATGACGGACGGCCGGGAGAACGCGTCGATGGTGAACCTGCGCCAGTTGATCGACGAGATTAAGGCGGGCAACCAGAATTTCCCGGTGGTGGTATTCCGTATCGCGTATGGCTCGGATGCGGACTACAACGTCCTGCAGTCCATTGCCGATGCGAGCGGCGGCCAGGTACGCGAGGGCAACGAAGAGACCATTCGCGATCTGTACAAGATCCTGTCGAGCTACTTCTGATGAGCGAATCGGTACGTGACCGCCTGGAACAGGAAGTCGGCAAGGCGCTGCTTCGCAACGCGATCTTCGGTTGGGAGAGCGCGGCGATGGTGGCCGGCACGGTGGCGGCCAGCGCCTTGCTGCCGAATGTTATCCCCTTCATTCCCTGGTTCATCTGGACCTTGCTCGGGATCGTCGGGGAGACGGCCGTGATCATCACCCGGCTGACCGACAAGGCCGAGCAGCAGAAGGCCCTGGAAGGCCTGTTCCGCGAGAAGTACAGCATCTCGGGCATCCGGGACCGGAACCTGCAGGAAAAGCTCAAGGAAGCCGAGCAGTACCGGCAGAAGATCCAGGCGGTCGCGGACCAGCACCGCGAAGGCGTGCTGCGCGACCGGCTCAAGCGCACGACCGACCAGGTGTACGACTGGATCGCGAACATGGTGACGCTGGCTCGCCGGCTGGACACGTACCGGTCGGACCCGATCCTCAGGCGCGACCTGGAGCACGTCCCGCGCGAGGTCGAGCGGCTCAAGGCGCGGCTGTCCGCGGAACGGGACCCACGGGTGCGGGAGCAGATGACCGAGACGCTGGCGTCGAACCAGCAGCAGGTGCAGGCGTTGTCCGAGCTGCGCGGCCGCATGGACCGCGCCGACTTGCAGCTCGACCATTCGCTGGCCGCGCTCGGCACGGTCTACACCCAGCTGCTGCTGATCGGCACGAACGAGGTCGACTCCGACCGGGCCGACCAGTTGCGGGACGACATCGGCGGCGAAGTGCTGGCGCTGAAGGACATCGTCGACTCGCTCAACGAGGTCTACAACACCACGTCGACCGAGCTATCACCCGAGCAGACTGAGGCCGCCCGGCGGCTCCAGCAGACAAATCGCGCGAGCAAGTAGAGGCACGATAACACAAAGGCACGAAGACACGAAGATACAGGCGCATGGTGCCGTTGTGCCTTTGTGTTAAAGGAGAATCAATGAAGCGCAAGCATCTCTGGATCTTCTTTCATCATCGCTGCGCTCGTCCTCGGCCTGCGGCGGCGGGGGCGCGGCTGCGCCGACCAAGGGCGACGTGACCGTCTACGTGGCCGGGCCGCTTTCCGGCTTCCAGGCGAACACCGGCCAGACCGTCGCGGGCGGCGTCCGGCTGATGGCCGAGCAGTTGAATCGCTCGGGTGGGCTGTTGGGTTACAAGGTCAAGGTTGTGGCGCTGGACGACGAGGCAGACTCCGACGTGGCGCTGAGCGTCGCGCGAGAAGATCAAGGAGGCCGTCGACCGGGGCGACAAAGTGGTCGGCGTCATCGGGCACCCGAACTCGGGCCAGACCGCGGCCGCCATGAGCGTGTACAAGGACCTTAACCTGGTGGTCATCACCCCCACCGCCTCCGAAGTCGGCCTGACGAAGCAGGGCTACCGCAACTTCTTCCGGGTCAATGCGGCGAACGATCTGCAGGCGAAAACCGGCGCGGATTACCTGGTCAACAAGCTCGGCGCGAAGAAGGTTGCGGTGCTCTTCAACGACGACCCCTACGGCCAGGACCTGGGTAAGCTCGTGGCCGGCGACCTGAAGGCCCTCGGCGCGGACGTCCCGCTCTCGCAGCAGGTGAAGGTCGAGCAGAACCGCTTCCCCGACGAGGTCGCCAAGATCAAGCAGGCCGGCGTGGACGCGATCTACTATGCGGGCTACGAGGTCGAGTGCCCGTATCTGCGGGCCGACCTGCGCGACGCGGGACTCAAGGATCTCACCTTCATGGCCTCCGACGGCTGCTTCCTTGCCGCTACGATCGACAACTCGGACGGCGCGGCCGAGGGCATGTATGTGACCGGCTTTGCGCCCAGCCCCAAGACCGCGGTCGACCAGCAGTGGGTGTCCGCGTACCAGGCCGTCGAGTTCCGCAACCCGGACACGTACTCCGTCAACGGCTACAGTGCGATGGAGGTGCTGTCTGAAGGCGTGAAGAAGGCCGGATCGCTCGACAGCCGCAAGGTCGAAGACGCCATCCGCGGGCTGGACATCACCACGCCGCTTGGCAAGGTCCAGTTCCAGGACAACGGCGACCTGAAGGCCGCCCAGATCTACATCTTCCAGGTAAAGGACGGGCAGTTCACGCAGGTTGCACCATAGCCAACGATCGACATCGAGGATGCGACCGCCACGCAGCGGCGCAACCACGAGGTCCGTTCGCCTCGAGACGCGCCGGTTCACCTGGCGCGTTTTCGCGTTCACAACCGTACTGCTATACTCGATCGGCATAATTCGGACAGGAGCAGGAAAGAACAGCATGACTGACAACAACTACAGCATCCTTGCGATCTTCGCGCATCCCGACGACGAAATCGGCGCCGGCTCCACCTTTGCGTATTACAGCGATGCGGGGGTCCGCATCGTGCTGGCCTGCGCGACCCGCGGCGAAGCCGCCACCATCTTCTGCGACGGCTGCGCCGAGCCGGAGACCCTCGCCGACGTCCGCACGGGGGAGCTGCAGTGCGCGTGCGATCACCTGGGCATCCACGAGCTGCGCTGGCTCGACTGGCCCGACGGGGGGATCAAGAACCTGCCGCGGGAGGAAGCCGTCGGCCAGGTGGTCCAGCTGATCCGCGACGTGCGCCCCACCGTCGTCGTCACGCACCCCGAGAACGGCCTCTACCCGCATCCCGACCACCTAGCGGTATGGGAGATCGTGCGGGCCGCGTACGAAGCGGCGGGCGACGAAGGCCGGTACGTCGACGCGGGCCCCGCATGGCAGCCACAGCGCCTGTACACCCGCGCGATGCCGCAGAGCATCTTCGAGCGCGCGCCCGGGCTGCAGGAGTTCCGGGTGGAGCTCAACGGCGAGCTGCTGCCGTTCATGGGCACGCCCGACGAGGAGATCGACGTGACGATGCACGTGGCCTCGACCGTGTCGCGGCGCATGGCCGCCTGGGCCTGCCACGTCTCCCAGCACAACCCCAAGGGCTTCTCCTCCGTGATGCCCGACGGGCTGCGCGAGGAGATGGCCGCAAACGAGCAGTTCCTGCTCATCGCCGGCGCACCGCTGCCGACGGGCGTCGCCGACGATCTGTTTGCGGGGCTTGAGGAAGGTGACACCTACCTGATCCGCGCGGGGGACTCGGCGCCGAGCGAGGAGCAGCCGGAGGAAGCGCCCGAGGAGCCTTCTCCGGCGTTCGTCAGCCTGCTCGTCGCCGAGCTGACGCGCCATATCACATTGTCCGAGGTTCTGCACGGCTACCAGCGCGATCCGCAGGAGGCGAAGCAGAGCGTCCTGTACCGCGGGTTAGCGGACATCCAGCAGGAGGTCATCTACCGGCTAGCGCGGGTGCTGCGCCGGCTGGATGCGACCCCTGGCAAAATCGAGCCGGATCCGGCCATCATCCGCGAGGCGCGACGCCGGAACCGGCCGGAGCCCCGGCGGGAATTCCTGCTCAACCGAATAGAAGTGGCCTACGGCCGGCTGCAGGACAACGCCCGCAGCGCCGCGATCGCGAGCGAGCGCGAGGCGTGGGAAGAGCTTGCCATGCTGGTCCGAGGCTCGGTCGATCTGTTGAAGTCATAAACCTACCGGACTGGCGAGTGACTGATCGTGATGGACGACGCGAACCTCCGAGGTCTCGCGACTCGGAAGTCAAAACAAAACCCGGCTTCGCACCACAAGTCTGCTTGGAATGCGAAACCGGGTTTGTCCCGCCTGAACCGCAAGCCGGTCACGGTCACCCCTGCGGGCGTCGGACCGGCCTCCTTGCGTATCGCTAGATGATCTCCAGCTCGCGGAGCTTGCTCTCCGGCACGACGCCATCCACCCAGCCGCGCACCCTGTAGTAATCCGCCAGCATCTTGTCAAGCTCGCAGACGTGGCCCTTCGACCCCAGGAACTGCGACGGTTCGAGGAGGAAGCGCTGGGGCAGCGTGTCGTCCTTCCCGTCGAAGCCGTTCAGGTTATTGTAATAGCGCTCCAGGTTGTACACGCGCTCGCCGAGCTTGAGCAGGTCGCCTGCCTCGTACGGCGCGCCCGTGATCGCCTGGTACTGCATCGCGAAGGTGTCCAGGCCCTCTGAGAAGGTTGCGAACTTGCAGATGTCCAGGCAGTCCGTCGCCGCATGGACGTTCTGGAAGATCATCAGCAGCTCGCCCTTGCCTTCCCACGCCAGCGGGTCCGTCTTGGACAGCGTCCCCAGGACGTTGCCGCCGACTTCGGACGCCGGGGTGTAGCCGCGCAGGTGGCAGGCGCCGCGGTTGGAGGTCGCGTAGCCAAGGCCCATGCCCTTGATGCCGCGGGGGTCGTAGGCGGGGATGCCCTGGCCCTTCACGGCCATGCCAAACTCGGGATGCCCGAGCAGCGCCGCCGCCTTGCCGGTGCCCTCCGCAAGAATGTCGCCGATGCCTTCGCGGAACGCGATCTTCCGCATCGTCTCGACCATGCCCACGCCGTCGCCCCACGCAAGGCCTTCCGAGCCGGCGAACCCGCACTCCGAGTATTCCATGTACATCGCCAGCACGGTCCCGATCTCGATCGCATCGTAGCCCCAGTCATTGGCGCGATCGATCCCGTACGCAACCAGGTTTACGTCCGCATTGCCGCAGAACGCCCCCAGCGACCACGCGGGCTCGTACTCGACGCTCTCCATGTGGACCTTCCACGGCCCTTCCTTGACCTCGACCTCCTTCTTGCAGGCGACCGGGCAGGCGTGGCAGGTCGGATCGTTGACGAGGATGTTCTGCTTGACGAACTCGCCGCCGATCTTGTCGTGCTCCGGGAAGTAGGTCGCCTGGCCGTTGCGGGTTGGCGAGGCGCCAAGCTCGTTCGCGATGTTCATGAGCACGTTGGTGCCGTAAACGCTGAGGCCGCCCTTCCGAGGCGCGGTCAGGAAATTCTCATCCGAGAGCTGGGCAAGAGCCTTCTTCTGGGCCTGCTTGAACAGGTCTTTGTCGGCGGGCCGGGGCCGGTCCGCGTGCTTGCCCTTGATCACGATGGCCTTCAGATTCTTGCTGCCGCCCACCGCGCCGGTGCCGCCGCGACCGGATGAGCGGTCGTTCTCGTTCATCCAGCACGCGAACTTCACCAGGTTTTCACCCGCCTGGCCGATGCAGATCACGCTGACGTCCTTGTCGCCGTGGCGCGCCTGCAGCGTCTTCACCGTCTCGTGTACGCTCATGCCCCAGAGGTCAGCCGCGGGGTGCAGCGTGATCTCGTTGTTCTCCACGATCGCGTAGACCGGCGCCTCTGCCTTCCCCTTGAACACGATGCCGTCGAGGCCTGCCCACTTGAGGCGCGCGCCCGACCAGCCGCCGTGATGCGAATCGGTCACCGTGCCCGTGAGCGGCGATTTCGTCACGAACGCGATCCGGCCGCTCAGGTTTACGTCGGTTCCACTCAGCGGTCCCGTCATCAGGACGAGGATGTTCTCGGGAGAGAGAGGCTCAACTTCGGGGCCATTGTCGAATACGTACTTCACGCCCAGGCCGCGCGCCCCCACGTACAAGCGCGCGTCTTCGTCTGCGATAGGCTTGTAGTCGACTGCGCCGTCGGTCAGATCGACCCAAGCCACGCGGTTCTTGTAGCCACCCAGATTCATCGTATCCCTCCATGTTTGGTATGGTTTTCTGCAATAAAAAGCCGGGGACCGCTATGCTTAGCTCACATAGCGATCCCCGGCGATTCAGCCGCCTGAGGAGCGATGCCAACTTGGTTGTCGGCGGGTCCCCGGCCTGGCAATCGTCGATCCAGGGGCGGGTATTTTGGTTTCATCTAGGAAAGTTCGTGGAGCACGGAAAGACGTAAAGTGTCGTGAAAAGCGTAAACTCATGCAAGATACGTAAAGAAGATTACATTCTGCATTATATACGGCCACCCGCGGGCGCGCAAATCGCGTAACGGGGGATGCCTGGCTTACGGCGTGGGGAAATGGCGGGCGAACTCGTCGCGCAGCAGCGTCGTCCATCGCCGATGCGAAGGCGTTGAAGCGTACGACGAGGTCTTGCCCGGCCGACGTCAGGTTTGCGCCGCCGCCGTGTACGCCGCCCACATGGCGCTCGACCAGGTGGAGGCCCAGCCCCTCCTCCATCTCTTGCAGCCGCTCCCATGCCAACCGGTACTGGATGCCCATCTGCTCAGCGGCCGCGCTGATGGACCCGGTAGCCCCGATGGCGTGGAGTAGCTGGACGCGCCACCGGCTGAGCACCACCCGGTCGTTCCGTTCGATCCACAGGTTGCTGTGCGGGCTCATCCCCGAAATTGCCTCGTCGCTCATCGTTGCGCTGCTCCATCCGCCGCATGCGGCTGAGTGTTACAATGCCCAGGCTCGTTGCCCCTGTTGTACCGGCATGTTACAATTCGCGCAACCTGCTCAGACTGGGCACAGGCGCCTTGGACGCTCCGTTCCCACTGTAACCGCGCCGCCGCGAGTTGTATCTAAATTCGGACAGGAACGCAAGGCACAGGGTGTCTTTCACCAGAAGGGATTTCGATATGGCCTTATTGAACGACCAGATTCGTAAGGATGTCAAGGCTGCGCTGGCCGACGTAGAGCAGCCTGTCGTGTTCAAGGTGTTCACGCAAGAAGACGAATGCCAGTATTGCCCCGACACGCGGCAGCTCGTGGAGGAAGTCGCCGAGCTTTCCGACAAGCTCTCGGTCGAGGTCTACGACCTCGTCAAGGACGCCGCCATTGCGGAGAGCATGGGGGTGGACAAGGCGCCCGCAGTCGCGGTCGTAGGCAAGAAGGACTACGGTATTCGCATGTTCGGCATCCCGTCGGGCTACGAGTTCGGCAGCCTGATCGAGAGCATCAAGCTCGTGTCGGAAGGCGAGTCGGGGCTCTCTGCTGAGACCAAGAAGCAGGTGGCGAAGCTCACCAAGCCGGTCAAAATCCAGGTGTTCATCACCCCTACCTGACCGTACTGCCCGCGAGCCGTGTTGCTCGCGTACCAGCTTGCCATCGAGAGCGACCTGATCCAGGGCCACATGGTCGAGGTGATCGAGTTCCCCCACCTGGGCAACCAGTATAATGTCATGGGCGTGCCGCGGACAGTGATCGACGAGACGATCCACATCGAGGGCGCCGTCCCCGAGCCGATGTTGATGCGTGAGTTTCAAAAGCTGCTCAAGTAATCGAGGAACCACACACCTCCGAGGTTTGTCAAACCTCGGAGGTGTGAGTCGTCTGTCTGTGTATTGTAAGCCAGCTTTTTGACGTGCGGGTACGTGTGTCCTATAGTTGTACCGTCGATTCAACCACATGAGAATGGGGAATCCTCAAGGCTTGCAGAAGCCCCAGACCAGCAGGAGGGTGCAGTGACATCAGCAGCAGAGGCGACCAAGCCAGCAGCCAACAAAGGCGGCGGCCTTGCCGGCATGGTAGTTGCCGATAGTCGTATCAGTTTTGTCGATGGCGCAAACGGTATCTTGGAATACCGTGGTTACGACATTCGCGTGCTGGCCGAGAACAGCACCTTCGAGGAAGTCGCTTTCCTGCTGTGGAACGACCGCCTGCCCACTGCCCAGGAACTCGATGAGATGAAGCGGCAGTCGCGCGCGTGCCGGTTCATGCCGCCAGAGATCATCGCCGCGCTGCGGAACATGCCGCGCAACGCCGATCCCATGGCCGTCATGCGAACGATGGCGTCGATGCTCGCACACTACGACCCCGAGTCGGAGGACAACACGCCGCTGGCGCACCAGCACAAGGCCTGCCGCCTCATGGGGCAGCTTTCGGGCGTGGTTGCCGCCTACGAACGCATCCGCCGGGGTGAGGAGCCGGTCAAGCCGCGCATGGACCTGGATCACGCGGCGAATTTCATGTGGATGCTGACGGGCGAAGAGCCCGACGCGACGTCAGCGAAGGCTCTGGACCAGTACCTGCTCCTGCTTGCGGAGCACGAGCTCAACGCCTCGACGTTCACCGCCCGCGTCATCGCTTCGACCGGCTCCGACCTGCACTCCGCCATCACGGGCGCCATGGGCGCGCTCAAGGGCCCGGCGCACGGCGCCGCGGTCCAGGAGGCGATGGAGCAGTTCCTCGAGATCGGGACGCAGGACAACGTGGAGAACTGGTTCCACGGACTGGAGGGCACCGGCCGCCGGGTGATGGGCATCGGCCACCGGGTCTACAAGGTGCGCGACCCGCGCGCCGAGCCGCTCATGAAGAACGTGATGAAGATGGTGGAGTCTACGGGCGACACGCAGTGGTTCGAGATCGCTCGCAAGCTCGAAGCGGTCGCGATGCAGGACGAGTACTTCAAGTCCCGCAACCTGAGCGCGAACGTCGACTTCTACTCCGCGCCGCTGCTCTACTCGATCGGCATCCCGGTCGACGCGTTCACCTGCATGTTCGCCATGAGCCGCATCGTCGGCTGGACAGCGCACGTCTACGAGCAGCAGGCCAACAACCGCCTGATCCGCCCGCTCTCCAACTGGATGGGCGAGCACCAGCTGCCCTGGGTGCCGATGGACCAGCGCGGGTAGGACTGAACACGACAGAAACCCGGTTTCTTTTTGCCCTAAATCCAGTGCTGCTGCTTCGCGAAGTAGAGCAGCTCCTCGCGGAACTGCGGTGCGGCGATGTTGACCAGCGCGTGCACCCGCTCGCGGACGCTGCGCGCGAAGAGGTCGGCCGCGCCGAATTCGGTCACGACGAAGCGAACGTGGTTGCGGGTCGTCACCACGCCCGCCCCCTGCTTGAGCATCGGCACGATCCGGCTGATCGTCCCATCCTTTGCCGTAGCCGGCAGCGCGATGATGGGCACCCCGCCCGGCGACCGCAGCGCGCCGTACATGAAGTCGAGCTGCCCGCCGGTGCCGCTGAAGAACGTCGGCCCGATCGAGTCCGCGCACACCTGGCCCGTCAGGTCCACCTCGATCGCCGAGTTGATCGCGACCTGCTTGTTGTTCTGGGCGATGACGAACGGATCGTTGACGTAGTCCTGCGGGTGGAACTCGAACATGGGGTTGTTGTCCATGTAGTCGTACAGCCGCTGCGAGCCCAGCGCGAAGCCGGCCACGCACTTCCCCTTGTGGATCGTCTTCGCCGCATTGGTCAGCACGCCCGCCTCGATCAGCTCGATGACGCCGTCCGAGAACAGCTCCGTGTGAACCCCCAGGTCCTTCTTGTTCTTGAGGTACAGCAGCACCGCGTCCGGGATTTCGCCGATGCCCATCTGCATAGTCGCGCCGTCGGGGATCAAGTCGGCGATGTTCGAGGCGATCTGCTTCTGCAGCTCGCCGGGCGAGCCCATCGGCACCTCGACGATCGGATAGCTCACCGGCACGATGTGCGTCAGCCGGCTGACGTGGATGAAGCTGTCGCCGAGCGCGCGCGGCATCTGGTCGTTGACTTCGGCGATGACGATCTCCGCAGACTCGGCCGCGGGCTTCGTCAGCCCGACCTCCACGCCGAATGTGCAATACCCGTGCTCGTCGGGGGGCGAGCAGTGGATCATGGCAACCCGCGGCTTGAGCAGGCTTGGATCGCGGAGCGCTCGCGGGATCTGGCTCAGGTGGATCGGCGTGAAGTCGGCCCGGCCGTCGTTAACCGCCTTGCGCACGTTGTGGCTGATGAAGAGCGAGTTGACGCGCAGGTGGCCTTCCATCTCGGGCGCGACGTATTCGGCCGGGCCGATGGTCAGCACCTGCACGATCTCGACATCCTCCAGCTCTGGCGCGCGGCGCACCAGCGCGCCCAGCAGTTCGCGCGGGACGGAGCAGTTGCCCGTCATAAAGATGCGGTCGTGCGATTGGATCTCCTCGACGGCCATGTCTGCCGAACAGAGCCGGTTGTGGTATGACGCGCCTTTCATTCGGCGCCTCCGGTTGTCTCGGCGCCCCAGGCCGGGACCGGGTTGCCTTCGAGCGAACGCGCCAACCCCTGGTGAACGATCTTGCCGTCGTACGTGTTCAGCCCGTAACGCAGCGTCCGGTTCGTCGCCAAGGCGGGCGAGAGCCCCTTCTCTGCAATTTCCATGATGTAGGGCCAAGCCGCGTTGTTGACGGCATGGGTCGTGGTGCGGGCCACCACGCCCGTCATGTTCGGCACGCAGTAATGCGTCACGCCTTCCTCGATGTAGGTGGGGTTTTGGTACGTGGTGGGGTGGCTGGTCTCGACGCACCCCCCCTGGTCGATGGCGATGTCCATGATGACCGAGCGTGGCTTCATGGTGCACACCATCTCGCGGGTCACGATATGCGGGCTCCGCGCGCCCGGCGCCAGCACCGCGCCGACCAGCACGTCCGCCCGTTTCACCGCCCGTGTGACGTTGAAATCGTAGGCGACGACCGTGTCCGCCTTGAAGCCTCTTTCTTCGAGCGCCTGCAGCCGGGAGATATCGTGGTCGAGGATGGTGACGTGCGCGCCCATCGCTTGGAAGATCCCGGCCGCGTTGCTGCCCACCGTCCCTGCGCCCAAGATGACGACGCGCGCCGGCGGCACGCCCGGCACGCCGCCGAGCAGGATCCCGTGCCCGCCCTCGTTGTTCTGCAGCAGCTGCGCGGCGATGTGCGGGATCATGCGCCCTGCGATCTGGCTTGCGGCGGCCAGTACCGGCAGGTGCCCGTGCCCGTCCTGGATCGTCTCGTACGCGATCGCGGTGATTTTACGCTCCAGCAGCAGCTCGATCTTGTGGGGGTGGGCCACGGCCAGGTGCAGGAAGCCGCAGATGATCTGCCCTTCCTGCAGCAGGTCGAAGTCGGTCAGCAGCGGCCGGGAGACCAGTACCAGCATCTCCGACCGGCCGTAGACCTCCTCCGTCGAGTAGCAGATCTGGGCGCCCGCTTCCCGGTACCGGTCGTCGTCGAAGCCGCTGCCCGTGCCCGCGTCACGTTCCACGTACACGCGGTGGCCCATGCGCGTGAGGATTTCGACGCCCATCGGCGTCAGGCCGGCGCGAAAGTCAAAGGGTCGTTTCTGTTTGGGGATTCCGATATCCATAGTGCCTCCTCCTCGAGGTGCCTGGGGAGCGTGACAAGCCAAGAGACCGTTCGACCGGTCTTGATTTCGATCTTGCAGCCCGCCGCGATGCGGGCCCCGTTGCGATCAGGCGTCCAGCCGGCGGCGGATTTCCTCTTTCACGACGGCTGAGTCGGCCGGCAGCTCGACGGGCGGGTTGGACCGCCGTGCGACCACGTCCGCCAGCGTGCCCTCGTGATAGCCGGTCTTGAACTCGCTGAACTTCAGGCCGTGCGCGGTGGAAATGACGACGACCCGCTGCCCCGGCTCGATGATCTTCGCGGCCGCCAGTTTGCGGGCGACGGCCAGTGCCACCCCCGTGTGCGGGTCCGTGTAGAGACCCCGGCGATCGGCCAGCGCGCACGCCTCGGCGAGCTCGTCCTCCGTCGCCTGCTCGACCACGCCTTCAAAATCGCGCAACGCGTTGACCGCTTTTTCGTAGCTGACCGGATTCCCGATCCGGATTGCGGACGCCGCCGTGTTGCCCGCGGTGACCGGCTCCAACCGGTCGAACTGGCGCCGGTAGGCCAGGTAGAGCGGGTTCGCCCGCTGCGCCTGCGCGGCCGCAAGCCGCGGCACGCGGTCGATCAGGCCCAGCCGCTTTGCAAGCGCCAGCCCCTTGGCGAGCGCGGAAATGTTCCCCAGGTTCCCCGACGGGAGGACGATCCAATCGGGCGCCCGCCAGCCGAGCTGCTGCACGATCTCGATGCCGACGGTCTTCTGCCCCTCGACCCGCAGCGAGTTCATCGAGTTGGCGAGATAGATCGAATCGTCCCGTGTCACTTCCTGGACGATCCGCATGCAGCCGTCGAAGTCGGTGTCGAGCGCGAGGACGAGCGCCCCGTGGCTGATCGGTTGGATGAGCTGCGCCGTCGTGATCTTGCCGCTGGGCAGGAACACAATCGTGGGGATCCCTGCCGCCGCGCCGTAAGCAGCCAGCGCGGCCGAGGTGTCGCCGGTCGAGGCGCAAGCAACGGCCCGCACCGGGCTGTCGCCCTTCGCCATCATCTGGTTGACCGCGCTCACGAGCACCGTCATGCCGAGGTCTTTGAACGACCCGGTGTGGCTGATCCCGCACTGCTTGATCCACAGGTCGTCCAGCCCGAGGTCCCGCGCCAGCGCCGGGGTGGGCAGCAGAGGCGTCCACCCTTCGCCGAGCGTCACGATGTCCCGCCCGTTGACCTGCGGCAGGACCCATTCCTGCTTGTCCCACACGCCCGAACCCGAGCGCCGCTCGTCGAACACGGCCCGCCAGCCCGCGCCGTCCGCCGCGCTCGCCAACCGCGCTTCGTCGTGCGCCACCTCCAGCAGCCCCCCGCATATCGGGCAGCGATAGATGACGCTGAAGACGTCGTAAGCGCCGGGGCATCCGCGCACGCAGCGATAAAAGGCGGGAGCAGAGGGTGTGTTGCGCTCGAGCATGAAAACAGTTTAGCATCAGGTGATGGTTTGGGCAAAGCTGCGCGCAAAGGAATGCCTGGCGCGTGGAGGGAGTTCGACGCAACGGATTTCCTGCGGCCGGAACGGAGGAACGGATGGCGGCGCTACCAGAAGCGCGTAGTGGTACTACGACGCAACGGATGGCCTGCGGCCGGAACGGAGGAACGGATGGCAGGGCAATTCTAGCCACTATCCCGTTATGGGGTTTCCTGGCTGGCACACCGCGTGTTGATGTCCCGAGCCTTCCATAACGTATCCGTTTCTCCGTTTTGGCCGCAGGCCATCCGTTGCCTCGCCCTCCTTGCCGGGCCACCGCACTTGCGATAGACTTTGCCCTGAAATCCAGCCCGCGTATTGCCTTCGAGGTGAGTCCTTGAGCGACCCGCTGACACCCGCCGATCTCGAGCGCCTTATCCGTGAACGCGGCATCGACGCGACCATCGTCCCCATGCAGGTCGAGACCCCGACCGTGCCGGCCGCGGCCGCGGCGCTCGGGGTCCAGCCGGCACAGATCATCAAGACGCTCGTGTTCCTGGTCAAGGACCAGCCGGTCGTCGTGATCGCGCGCGGCGACATGACGGTCGACCGGCGGCCGGTGGCGGGCAGGTACGGGGTGGGCAAGAAGCAGGTGCGGCTGGCGGATGCGGAGACGGTGCTGCGGGTGACCGGCTATGCAGTCGGCGGGGTTCCGCCGTTCGGCCACGTCTTGACCGTCCCCGTGCTGCTCGACGAGCGGATCGGCGGCTGGGACGTGGTGTACGGCGGCGGCGGCGACGACCGCACGCTCCTGCGCGTCATACCCGCCGAGCTCGCCCGCGTGACGCAGGGGGAGTGGTTGTCGCTGACCTGAGGCCGGAGCGCCGAGCCCCAGCTCGGCCGGTGCCGCAAGCCGAGCTGGGGCTCGGCGCTCCGGGGGCGACCGCTTAGAACTGCCCCTGCATCGACCCCGCGTATCCGGTCAGTTCCACGTATCCGTTGCCGCTGACAGGCTTGCCCTGCGCGGTTCCACTCACCCGCACCGCGCCCTCCCAGTAGACGTACGACACCTTCATCTCCTGGTCCGCGATCCACGGCGTGACTTCCAGGTCCAGGCCGGCCTTCGGCACGCTTACGCGCCACCCCGACGGATACTCTCCGCCCGTTCGCGGGCTTCGCCAGTGGCCGGTGGCCTGGACCGTGAAATCCTCGCGGCTGAGCCGGGTCGTCGTCCCGTCCGCGGCCACGAAAGTCCCGCTGGAGAACGGGTCGATGCTTCCGTCTGCCCGCGCAGCTGGAACAGCATGAGCTCGGTGTCGTTGCTCAGCTGGAGACTGAACCAATCCCAGCCGGCCTGCCCCGGCCCCAGGGCGCTCGTGCTGTACTCGTGGTCCATCCAGCTCAGGCCCGTTACCGCGTACGTCTTCCCGCCAATCGTCACGTCGCCCGTGGTTTCCAGCCGCGTCAGGCTGTAGTAATACGAGGCGTTGCCGGGATCCGCGCCCTTCTGGGAGTATCCCCGGTCGCCCTGCAGGACCGGACCCTTCTCGTCCACCAGCCGCAGGTCGAGCGCGTAACCCCCCGCCTCCGCCTTTAGCCGGGCAGGCGGCTGCCGGTAGGGCGTCGTCGCGCCGGTCGCCGCCTCCGCGGTCACCGACCAGTCTTCCAGCCACACCCGGAACGGGTCGGCCTGCGCGCCTGCCACGCCGCCCGCGCCCCGGCTGAGCTTCTCGAACGACTCGTGGCGGTTGCCCTTCACGTCGGTCACGCGCGAAGTGGGCCATGTAGACCTGGTCCGCGGCCCAGTCGGACGAGCGCTGCACCCGCTGTCCGGGTGGCGACGAGCGCGCGGCGGAAGAACGTCAGCTGGTACCCGAAGTGCTCGCCCGTCTCGCTCTGCAGGTTGCCCGTGTAGTACCACCACTCGGTCTGGTAATCGTCGTGCGGCCCCTGGTCGCGGGGAACTCCAGCGGTTGCCCGGCTGCAGCGCGGGGAAAGCCGGCTGCGTCCGCGGGCGCCGCCTGCGCGACCAGGCTCGCCCGCACCTCGGGTTTCGGCCGGGGCCACAGCGCCCACGCGGCCACCCCGAGCACCACGACCACGACAACGACAAGAACTCGCTTCATTCGCCCCTCAACGCTTCGGCCGCGGCCATCCGCCCGATCCGGATCGCGGGATACACGCCCGCCAGCAGCGCGGCGACCACCGCCAGCGCCATCGCCTGCAGGAACACCCACGGGTCGGCGAACAGCTGCATGGTCCACCCGAACGACCGCCGGTTGATGATGAAGATCAGCACGATGGCGAGCGCCAGCCCGGTTGGGACAGCCAGCAGGCCCGCCACGCCGCCCATCAGCCCGGTTTCGAGGAACACCAGCCCGCGCAACTGCCGCGACGGTCAGGCCGACCGCCCGCATCAGCCCCATCTCGCGCGCCCGCTCCAGCTGCAGCGACAGCAGCGCGGCCAGCACGCCGATGAACGCCACGATTGCCGCCAGCAGTTGCAGCGCGCCGGTGATCGCGAACGCCCGGTCGAACACCGCGAGCGCATCCTGGCGCAGCGCCGCGTTCGGGCGGACGATGACGCCCTGGATGCCCGCGAGCGCAGCCCGCAGCTCGCGCACCGTCTCGTCCGCCGTCACGCCGGGCTTCAGCACCAGCAGCGCGGCCGTGATGGTCTCGTCGTTCCAGTTGCTCCGGTACAGGTCGAGCCCCATCATCACCGTGCCCTGGCTGTTGGAGTAGTCGCGATAGATGCCCGGCCACCGGGAACGTCCTGCGGGCCGTGATCGGTGAACAGGGTCACCTCGGCGCCCCTGCGCCGGCAGGTCCAGCCGGTTGGCAAGCGGCTCGCTCGCCAGCACCGCGCCGTTTTCGACCGCCCGGCGCACATCGTCGCGCGTCCCGTCCGTCGAGACGAAGATGCGCGGCGCGGTGAAGTCCTCGTCCGACACGGCGGTCACCGCGATCGGGCCGTCCGGCGACTACACGTCGGTCGAGCGCAGGACGTCCGACCGCTTTGCGCCCGGCCAGCTGCTCGACCACCTCGATGACGCGCGGGTCGAGCGGCTCGGCCGAGCGGGTTGCGGTGATGCCGGGCGCGGAGACGTACACGTCGCCCCACAGGGTCTGCCCCAGCCAGTCGACGACCGTCGTGCGGAAGCTGCCGACCATCAGCCCGACGCCGATGGTCACCGAGACCGCCACCATGAGCGCGGCGATGGCGACGGCCGTTCGGCTGAGCGACGCGGTGACGCTCCGCGGCGCGAGCCGCCCGGGCGGCCCGAAGACTGCAGTTCGCCGGTCGGAGCACCAGCGTGCTGACGAGCAGCGTCGCGAGCGGGGCCAGCAGCGCAAACCCGATGGTCAGGAAGAACAGGCCGGTGAAGCTGATCTCCAGGTTACGGGTGCGAATTAGCAGCAGTCCCGTCCCGGCCGCGATCGCCAGCACACCCGCGAGCGAGATCAGCGGGCAGCAGGCGCCGGGCCCGGTCCTCGAGGCCCGAGCGGGTCAGCGCCAGCCGCGGCGAAACCGTGGACGCCTCCCACGCCGGGATGGCCGCGGAAGCCACCGTGGCGACCAGCCCCGCCAGGCCGCCCTTGACGAGGCTCTCGGGCGGGATGACGATGCCGCGCACCGTCACGACGAAATAGAGGTCGTTGATCGTCTGCGTGACCAGCCGCACCGCGCCCTGGCCGAGCAGCACGCCGAGCCCGATGCCGAGGAGCGGAGCCGAGCAATCCGACCAGCGGCCGCTTCGCCGAGAACCAGCCGGGCCACTTCCCCGCGGGTGACGCCCAGGCAGCGCAGCGTGCCGAACAGCGGCCGGCGCTGCACGCACCGAGAAGGTCATGCGTGTTGTAGATCAGGAACATGCCGACGACGAGTGCGAGCAGGCTGAGCGCGGTCAGGTTGGTGCGGAACGCGGCCGTCATCTGTTCGACCGCGCCGCTGCGGGCCGAGACCGGCTGGAGCCGCGCGCCGGCGGGTAGGAGGCTGCGGATGGCGTCCGAGGTCCGCGGAATCGCCTTCGGGCACGATCAGGTCGATGTGGCTCAGCCGGCCGACCTGGCCGAGCGCTTCCTGCGCGGTGGCGATGTCGGCCAGGATCACGCCTTCCAGCGCCGCGCTGCGCCAGCCGGTCGCTCGGCCGCAGCAGGCCGGCGACGAACGCCTTCGACCTGTGGCCGCCCGCGCTCGAGGTCGAGGCTGTCCCCGATCTTGAGGTTGTAGTCCTCGGCCAGGCCCTCGGAGATGAGCACCGCGCCGGGCCGCGTCAGGAAGGTGAGGAGCTGGCCCACCTCGATCGGATTGCGCGACCGAGCCGGCCTGCTCCGCGCCAAGATAGGAGCGGAACGGCGCCTCCACGAACGGATCGACGCCGAGCAGCTGGATCGGCCGGTTGCCCAGCTGCGGCGACGTGATGTAGTCGGCCACGACCGGCGCGCTGGCGACGGGCAGGCCGGACAGGCGCAGCCGAGTGTACACGGATTCGTCCAGCCCGCCCGGCCCGCCGACGATCTGGTGCGTGGCTTTCCCGGCGATGGATGCGGTGCTCAGGTCGAACGCCCGGCTCGCCGCGCTGTTCGCGAGGTCGATGGCGACCATGACGCTGACGCCCGAGCATGATGCCGACGATCATCAGCACGGTCTGCCACGGATGGCGCAGGAGATAGCGCCACCCGACGTTGAACAGGGTCTGGCCCGGCGCGTGCATCGCGCGGCGCTCGTTCGGCGCTCTGGGAGCGGCCGGCCTGTGGGCGCAGCCGCCGCCTTCCCGAACGCGGGATCGTGCTCGATCCGGCCCTCGCGCATGTGGAAGACGCGGTCCGCCCACGCGGCCGACTCCGCGCTGTGGGTCACCATGATCAGGTTCTTGCCCGCCTGCCGGGTCAGCCGGTCGAGCAGCGCCAGCACCGATTCGCCCGTGTTTTCGTCCAGGTTGCCCGGTCGGCTCGTCGGCCAGCACGAGCAGCGGATCGTGGACCAGGGCCCGGGCGATCGCGATGCGCTGCTGCTCGCCGCCCGACAGCTTGTCGGGGTACGTGCCCGCCCGGTCGAGCAAGCCCACCGCGTCGAGCAGCGGTTCGGCCTGCGCCCGGGCGGCTTTGGCCGCGGCCCCGTTCAGCTCCACCGGCAGCGTGACGTTCTCGAGCACGGTCAGCGTGGGGATCAGGTTGAAGAACTGGAAGACGAACCCGATGTGCTTGCGGCGGAACAGGGTCCGGTCCCGCTCGCTCATGGCGGTCAGCTCCTGCCCGCCGATCCACACCTGCCCGCCGTCGGGCCGGTCGATGCCGCTGATGACGTTCAGCAGCGTGCTCTTACCGCTCCCGCTGCGGCCCAGCAGCGCGACGAACTCGCCCTGCGCGGAACGCGGCCGACGCGTCCTGCAGCACTACCCGGCGCCGGTCGCCCTCCTGGTACGCCTTGGAAAGATCGACGAGGCGGATGAACGCATTTTTCTCGGTGTCTTGCCCGTTTGACGAAGGTGCAAGCGGCCGGCGCTTCGCTCCAAACAACCCCATAAGAATCCCTCGATACAAAACGCTCCGCCTCTCGAGGCGGTTCTGATTGTGCTAAGTATAACCGATGGGACGAAGCGGGGCGGTAAGGAGGACACCGATTAGACAAAGGTTGGACAGCGGAGGCCAGGGGCGACCACGAAGCGATCGCCCTGCTACGAGAAGCACCCGTCGCAGTCGGCAGGTCTTCCAGCCTAGACGGCCCGCCTTTCTTACGAGCACGGCCGCCAGCACGACCTCTGCGCCCGCCTCAAACGCCTGCCGGTTGAGCTCCAGGTACTTCGCCGGCACGCGCTCGGCGATCACGGCGAGCCAGGCCTCCGGCGTCAGGCCGGGCGCAAGGCCCTCCTGCTCGACCAGGGCCGAAAGCGCGCCGAGCAGCACGACGTTCGCCGCCCTGGTGTTGCCCAGCTCGCCCGCAATCCGCTCGCCGTCGACGTACACGGCCTTGTCCGTCACCTGAGCGACCGCCTTGCGGAGCCGTTCGTCGTCCGGGTAGGCTTGCCCGCCGGACGTCACGGTGACCGGCTCGATGGCCTGCATGTTGACCACGATCAGCGCGCCCCGCCGCAGCTGGCCCAGGTTGCGCAGCGTCTCGGCCTTCTCGAACGACAGGTAGACGTCCACCTCGCCCGCGCCGACCAGCGGGCGAGTAGACGACCTTGCCCCAGCGCACGAAGCTGGTGACGCTGCCGCCGCGCTGCGACATGCCGTGGACCTCGGCCTGCTTGGCCTGGTAGCCCGCCGCGCACCCCGACATTGACCAGGACATCGCTCGCCAGGATCGTGCCCTGGCCGCCCACGCCCGCCAGGAGGAAGTTGATCGTGTCTTTCATCGTCGGCCTCCTCAATTCGCCGCCGGGCGGAACTTGATCGCGTCGCGCGGGCAGATCTGCGCGCAGACCTCGCAGCCCGTGCACAGCGCCGCGTCGATCAGCGCCTTGGGCCGCTGCGTCTTCTCGTCCAGCTCGTCGCTCTTCAGGATGGCCGGGCAGCCGATGCGGAAGCACAGCGTGCAGCCGTTGCAGACGTCGTCCAGCACCTCCAGCGGCACCCAGCGCTTGCGGGCTGCGGGCAGCAGCGCGCATTCCTCGCGGGTGATCAGCACGGACGGCTCGTCGAGCTTCAGGTACTCCTTCAGCGTCTTCTCGATCTCCTCCACCTCGTACGCCGGCACTGTCTTGACGTGCCGGATGCCGCACGCACGGACCAGCGGCTCGATCTCGATCACCGGCGCGTCCTGGCCCTGCAGCGTGTGCCCGGTGCCCGGGTTCTCCTGGTGCCCGGTCATGCCCGTCACCCGGTTGTCCATGATGATCGTGACGATCGGCGCCTGGTTGTAGGCCGCGTTGATCAGCGCGGGGATGCCGGTGTGGAAGAAGGTCGAGTCGCCGAGCACGGCGACGTGGCGCTCGGGGCTGCCGGCCTTCGCCGCGCCGTGCGCCTGCGCCGATGCTCGAGCCCATCGCGCCGCAGGTGTGGATCGCGCTCAGCGGCGGGATCATGCCCAGGGTGTAGCAGCCGATGTCGCCGTTGACCGGGCACCTTCAGCTTGTTCAGCACGTAGAACGCGCCGCGGTGCGGGCAGCCGGGGCACAGCACCGGCGGCCGCGCGGGCAGCGGGCCGGCGTCGACCGTCGACCAGCGGCACGTGCGCTCGGACTCGGGCAGCAGGCCCGCCGCGATGGCCCACTCGCGCACGACGCGCGGGTCGAACTCGCCGGTCATCGGAAAGATGCTCTTGCCCTCGCACGGGATGCCCATGCAGCCGGACCGCGTCTTCGATGAATGGGTCCAGCTCCTCGATGACGATCAGCCGGTCGACCGATGCCGGCGAAATCGCGGATCATCTGCTCGGGCAGGGGCCAGGTCATGCCCAGCTTCAGCACCGAGGCGGTCGGGGAAGACCTCCTTCGCGTACTGGTAGGCCACGCCCGCGGTGATGATGCCGAGGGACGCGTCGCCCGGCTCGATCCGGTTGAACGGATAGGTCTCGGCGAAGGCGGCCACGTCCTCGAATGCGCTGCTCGATCACCGGGTGGCGCGGCCGCGCGTTGCCCGGCACCATCACGTACTTGGCCGGGTTGCGCGGGAACTTGCTGATCGGTGGCCGGGCGCTCCTGCCGCTCGCCCAGCTCCACCGCGCTCGCCGAGTGGCAGATGCGGGTGGTCATGCGCAGCATGCACGGGCGTGTCGAACCGCTCGCTCAGGTCGAACGCGGCCACCGTCATGTCCTTGGCTTCCTGGCTGTCGCTCGGCTCGAGGCAGGGGATGCGCGCGAACGCGCGCAAAGGTGCGGTTGTCCTGCTCGTTCTGGCTGGAGTGCATCGCCGGGTCGTCCGCCGAGACGATGACCAGCCCGGCCTCCATGCCGGTCATCGACGCATACATGAACGCGTCCGCGGCCACGTTCAGCCCGACGTGCTTCATGGCCGCGAAGCGCGCGGCGGCCCGCATAGGCCGCGCCGATCGCGACGTCCAGCGCCACCTTTTCGTTGGTCGCCCACTCGGCGTAGACGTTGGGGAAACGGGCGAATTCTTCGAGGATTTCGGTGCTGGGGGTCCCAGGATAGGCGGAGGCGACGGCCACGCCGGCCTCCCATGCGCCGCGCGCTACGGCCTCGTCGCCGGAGAGCAGTCGGATCACTTTGTCAACCTCCATCGGTATGTCGGTACTGTCAAGACGTGGCAGAACGCTCATAGTGCTACGCGCCTTGAGCCGCGCGCGGGGCCATGATGTGCATCAGGAAGTCCGCAAGAAAGTCGAGCACGACCTGGTTGTATGCGGCGGGGTTGCCGACATGCATGGCGTGCGACGCGCCGGGTATGACCACCGGCGGCCGCGTGCCGGGCAGGCACTGTCGCGCAGGTCGTCGGTGATCATGTGGAACAACTCGCGGGCTTCGCTCGCCCTTGCAGAGGAGGACCGGGCTGGGCGAGCGCCGCCGCCTCTGCGCAGCCGAACGGCGGGAAGTAGTCGGTTCGCGCAGCGTCTCCGCCCGCATCTCCGGCGCATTGTCCATGATCATCTGGTAGCCGCGGCGGCCGAGGTGCTGGAACGTCGGGCGGCCCATGACGCCGTCCAGGAACAAGCGCGCGCCGTCCTCGAGCCGGCCTGCCGCGAAGGCCTCGCGCGCGGGCAGCCAGGCCTCGTCCAGGAACCGCTGCGCGTGCGCCTTGCCGCCCGGGATGTAGGCCAGCCACGGCAGCAGCGGCGGCTCGCCGAGCACGAGCGACCGCACCAGTTCGGGTCGCTGCGATGCCAGTAGAGCCCGACGTTGCCGCCGTAGGACGAGGTGACCAGGTGGACCGGCGGCGCCGTCAACGCTTCGATCAAGGCGGCGAGGTCCGCCGCGTGCAGCACGGCCGAGTATTCGCAGCCGTCGCCGATCCCACGCATTGGGATAGTGGTAGCGCCGGCTGTAGCGCGATGCACCCGGTAGTCGCTCGGCGAACGGCTCCATCTGGTAGCGCCACGAACGGTAGTCGTCCAGGCTGCCGTGGACGAAGACGACCGTCTCCGGCCCGCTTCCGGCCTCCACGTAGCTGAGCGTCGTGCCATTCGCCTCGACCGTCCGGACTTCGGGCATCGCCGCTCACCCAGCGCGTCTCTCCATTGGGCGGCTCGACGTGGATCACGACCCGGCCCAGGTTGTCCACCTGGTTCCGCAGCAGGCTTTCGACGTGTTCGGTCAGCGTGTGCGCCTCGGTGATGGGCAGCGCGGAGTCCATGGTGCAGTGGAACGTGACCTGTAACTCCGCCGCCGACGCGGCGCACGGTGATGTCGTGCGGCCTGCAGGCCAGCCCGTTGTCGAGCTCCAGGCTGCAGAGGACATCCCGCACCCGCTCTTCGTCCGCGGCAGTCGCTTGCTTTTCGGACGAGCGCGTCGCTGGTCGGCTCGATGTGGGTGACCACCTGGTCGATCGCGGGCAGGCTCTTGCGCAGGGCCTCCTCGAACTGCGAGGCGCTGTTCGTGCGCTTGCTCGACGGTCAGCCCGTCGCTCACCTCGAGGTGGAGCTCCAGCAGGTGCCCGCCGCTTTGCAGATCGTAGATGCGGATCGCCGTGCGCGCCCATGCCGTGCTGCGCGGCGAGCATCCGCACGCGTCGTCAGCACGCCCTCGTGGTCCGACTTGACCGGATCGACCTGGACGACCACGTCCGCGCCCGGCAGGACCTCGCGCACCGCCTGCTCCGCTGCCACCGCGATCTCGTGCGTCTTCTCGAAGGAAGCATCGCGGGCGACCGTCAGGCGCACGTCGGCGAAGCTTTCCGGGCCCGACCGCCGGACCCGCACCTGCTTGACCTCGACCACGCCCGGCACTCGCGCCGCTCGCAGCACTTCGTCGCGCACCGAAGCCGGGCACGCCGTCGATCAGCGCGGCGACCGTCCGGCTGCCCAGCTGCAGGCTGACGTAAACGACGATGCCGGCCACGATCAGCGCGGCGATCGAGTCGGCTTTCGCCAGCGCCGGGATGCCGAGGCGCTCCGAGAGGCACACGAAGATGAGGCCGAAGATGACGACCGCCGACGACCAGATGTCGGTCGAGAAGTGCAGCGCGTCCGCTTCGAGCGCCTGGCTGTCGTACTTCTTCGCGGTCCGGTAGAGCATCCGGGAGCGGGTCCAGTCGATCGCGATGGCGACGCCCATGACGATGAAGGCCCAGATGTTCACTTCGACCTGGACGTCCTCGAAGAACAGCCGCTGGATCGCCTCATAGATGATCCAGGCACAGGTGCCGAGCAGGAGGAGCGTCTCGAAAAGCGCGGAGAGGTTTTCGACCTTGCCGTGGCCGTAGGTGTGCTCTTTATCCGCGGGGCGGCCCGAGAGGCGGACCGCCACCAGGGTGACGAGCGCGGCAACGAGGTCAAGGCCGCTGTGCGCCACCTCCGCGAGGATGCCGAGGCTGCCGGTCATGATCCCCACGACCAGCTTGAACAGCGTCAGAAAGACGGCTGCGATCACCGAGCTGAGCGCCGCGCCGTTTTTCTCGCGGTCCGCGATGCTCGGCCCGACGCTATCTGTGACGGTCATTCCTCACCATGTCCGGTTCATTGCGGCGCAAGCTTGTCCGCGACAAGGCTTGCCAGGAACATCCGCACCGTGCCGTCGCGGAAGCGCACGCTGATGCTCATGTCGTTGCCGTCCGGCCGGATTTCCGTGATCTCCCCCGCGCCGAAGCGCTGGTGATAGACCTCCATGCCCTGGCGGAATGCGGGCGGCGGGCCGTTGCGCCCGGCTTCTTTTGGCCCCTGAGCGGCCAGGTTGGCCTGCCGGTCGTACCACATCTCGGCGTAGATGCCCAGCTTTTCCGGCACCGTCAGCTTGGTCGTGAACTCGCCCGTCCGGCGTCGCGCCTGGCTCAGCAGCGGCATCAGCAGCTGTTTCTTCGAGTGCGGGACCCTGCCGTTCTGCGCCAGCTGCGCGGCCGCTCGCGACAGGCCGCTTTCCAGCCGCCGCAGCGCGTTCCGCGGCTCGTCGTCCGGGTCGATGCTGACCAGCACGACCCCGTGCTCGCGGCACACGGCCTCGCGCGCATCCTCGCGCTCTTGCTCTGACAGGACTTCCTGGTCGCTCTTGCGCCGCTTTGGCCCGGAGCCTTCCAGGCCGACAAAGCGGATCGCCAGGTTGATGTCATGGTAGAGATAGTCCAGCTTGAGACGCCGGTTCGTGTCGGGGTTGATCAGCCACTCGGGCGACAGGTTAAGCTCGGCGTCGAAGCCTTCGAAGACGCGGGCGAGGACCTCGCGCCAGCCATTCACCAGGTTGGGTTGCATGTTATCTCACTGGAAGCGGAATAAACGTAATGAACGTGCGCCGCCCTCCGGCCAGCGCACGTCTTGTCTCGCATGATAGCACGCGCCCCGCGAGTGTCAAAGCGCCTTGCACGTCGAACCTTCACTACGAAGAACCGAAGAACCGCAGTCTCACGAAGCTTCGTGAAGCTTCGGTTCTTCGGTTCTTCGTGGTTCGCGCTATAATGCGTGGACCTCGATCAAGGGGAGGATGGCGCTGGACCTGGAAAAGCTGTATTCGGACGTCCCGGAGCCGCGGCACGTGTGGGTGACCGACCGGCAAAGTGTCGCGCCGGGCAAGAGCGTCGAGGCGGACGAGGCCTGGGACGCCTTCCTTGCCGAGTCGCCGCACGGCCATCTGCTCCAGAGCGCGCGTTGGGCCCGGCTCAAGGCGGGCTTCGGCTGGTCCGCGCAGCGCGTCGTCCTCCGCACCATCCCCAGCCCCGATGCGCCCCTGTTGGGCGGCGCCAGCGTCCTCTTCCGCAAGCTCCCCTGGGGCCAGTCCGTCGCTTACGCGCCCAAGGGACCGGCTGTCGACTGGTCGGACTCCGCACAGGTCCGCGCCGTTCTGACGATGGCGCGCAATGCGGCCGTCAAGGGCCGGGCCGCGCTGCTCAAGATCGAGCCTGATTTTCCTGCTTCGCCCGGCTGTCGGCCGCTTTGCGTGAGCTCGGGTTCCAACCCAGCCCCCACCGCGTCCAGCCGCTGACCACGATCGTCGTCGACCTCTCGGGCAGCGAAGATGCGATCCTGGCGCGCATGAAGCAGAAATGGCGCTATAACATCCGCCTGAGCGAGCGCAAGGGAGTGACCGTGCGCGCGGGCGGCCTCGCCGATCTGCCCGCGATCCAGGTTCTGATGGATGCGACAGGCGCGCGTGACGGTTTCGGCATCCACGATGCGGCCTACTATCGCCGCGCAACCGAACTGTTCGCGCCGGACATGATGACCTGGCTCCTGGCCGAACACGAGGGCAACCTCCTTGCGGCCATCGCCGTCTTCGCGTTCGGCCGCACCGCGTACTATATGTGGGGCGCGTCGGCCGACGACGGGCGGAACGTCATGCCGAATCATGCCGTCCAGTGGGCCGCCATGCGCTGGGCGCGCGGGCGGGGCTGCGCCGCCTATGACCTGTGGGGCGTTCCCGACGAGGTCGGCGACGATCCCGCGGCCTACGCCGATCCCGAAAGCTGGGGCCAGGGCGGCCTGTGGGGCGTCTATCGCTTCAAGCAGGGTTTCGGCGGAGAGGTCGTGCGTTTTACCGGCGCGTGGGACATGCCGCTCTCGCGCCCCGGCTACGCGCTCTACAAGCTGGCGCTGCGCGTCAGGAAGTCGCAGGTGGCCGGATGAACGAAGGGAACCTGGCGGTTCAGGAGATCACGGAACCGAAGATTTGGGACCAGGCGGTCCTTTCGATGCCCGAGCCGCACATCCTGCAAAGCTGGGCCTGGGGCGAGACGAAGGCGCAGACAGGTTGGCGCGCAAAGCGGCTGGTATGGGGCGAAGAACTTGCTGTGCCCGGCGCAGGCGGCCGCTTCGCGGCGTGGGCCTGCGCGGGCCTCCTCGTGCGGCGCTTGGCCGCTCGGGCGCCGCTGGCCGTCGCGTACGTGCCGAAAGGTCCCCTGCTCGACTGGTCGGACGAGGAGTTGAGCGTGCGGGTGCTGCACGACCTCGAGCAGGCCGCCCGCCGGGAGCGAGCACTTTTCGTGAAGATCGATCCCGACGTGCTTGCCGGCTCTCCCGAGGGAGACAGGCTGGTGGCGTTGCTCGCGCGTCGCGGGTGGACCCTCTCGGCCGAGCAGATCCAGTATCGCAACACCGTCGTGTCCGACCTCTCGGCGGGCGAGGACGCGCTGCTGGCAGGGCATGAAGCCGAAGTGGCGCTACAACATCCGGCTGGCCGAACGCAGCGGCGTCTGCGTGCGCGCCGGCGGCGTCGCCGACCTCCCCCTGTTCTATGCCATGTACCAGGAGACGGGCGGCCGGGACGGCTTCCTCGTCCGGCCGTTCGCCTACTACCAGGCCATCTGGGAGCCTTTCCTGGCGCAGGGCCTCGCGCACCTGCTGTTGGCAGTGGTCGGGGATGAGGCGGTTGCCGGGCTGGTCCTCTTCCGGTTCGGGCCGACCGCGTGGTACTTCTACGGCGCGTCGACTGCTAAGCGTCGCGACCTCATGCCGAACCATGCGCTGCAATGGGCTGCGATGCGGTGGGCGAAGGCGCACGGCTGCACGCGGTACGATTGGTGGGGCGCGCCCGACGTCCTGGAAGAAAGCGACCCGATGTGGGGCGTCTACCGCTTCAAGCAGGGCTTCGGCGGCGAGTTCGCCCCCCACATCGGGGCGTGGGATTTTCCGGTGAACCGCGGCCTATACTGGGCCTACACCCGGGCCATGCCGAAGGTGCTCGAGGTCATGCGCCGCAGGCACACCCCGACCAAAACGGCGTAGCGCAGGAGCTCGGTAGCCCCGAGATTGCATTTCACGTGCCGGCCTGCGCCGGGCGGCGCTTCGCCTCTACCCTGGATTCTCTCGCTTCAGCTCCAGCAGCTGCGTCCTGGAAGCCGTGCCGGTCCTTCTCGGCTGGCGCGCCGCCACGCTTGCAGCAAGGCAGCCCGTTTCCGCAGCCTCAGGCGCCGACGCGCCCGCGCAGAGGGCCGCGGCGATGCCTGCCGCCGCCGCTTCCTCCCCACCTACCTCGTCGCCCCATCCCGTCCCGGCGACGGCGGGGACCAGCGTCGGCCCTTCCGAGTGAAACGCGATCATGCCGTGGCTGCCGAGGGTGATGAACACCGGCTGCCCGTTCCTGCGATAGAGGCGTTCTCCGGCTCGCTCGATCAGCTCGCGGTCCGGCCCCCAATCGGGTCCCCCGTCCCCCTGCCACCGCGCGTCCGGTTCGACGGCTCGCACTGCTTCCCTGGCGTTTGCCACGATCAGCGCGTTCTGAAACTGGCCCGTGCGCTCCTCTGACTCGACCACGAACGGGACCTCGCTGTACGTCTGGGCCAGCACGCCGAGCTCGTCGCGCACCCGCTCGGTGATCACGCCGGTGTTCTCTTCCTGGACGTGGTCCACGACGACGACGCCGTGTACGCGCGGCAGCAGTCCCCGCAGCGTCTTGATCACCAGTTCTTCCGCATCGTCCGGCAGCGGCGCGCGGTTGGCGACATCGAACCGGTTCATCTCGCGCAGCGCGCCGCCCCGAACCCGCTGCGCCGGCTTGATGCGGGTCGGTGTGAAACGGTCCGTCCGGATGACCAACCCGTCGAGGTTCACGCCGGTCGCGTCGAGCCCGCGCAGCAGGTCGAACCCCTCGCCGTCGTCGCCGATGACGCCCACGGCCAGCGTGTCGACTCCCAGCGCGGCGCAGGTTGCTCGCCACCGCCCCGGCCGCGCTCGGGCTGGCCTGGACTTCGACGACCTGGTGCGCTTCAAGCCCCGTCTCCGGCGCCGTCCGCGCGAGCGCCTGTTCGACGATCAGCCGCTTGTCGAGCAGGAAATCGCCGACCACGAGGATTTTCTTCTGGCTGAACTGCGCCAGGATCATGTCGAGCCGCTGCAGGTTCATTCGCCCGCCGGCCTGTCACGGAGTGCCGCATATGGCGTGCCCGTGACCGCCTCGATCATCGCCCGGAAATTCTCCATCGGTGTGTCGAGCTGCACGTGGTGCGTCGGTCCGATGATCAGCCCCCCGCCTTGCCCAACCGTCCTCAGCCGGCGGAGCACCTCGTCCCGCACGCTCTCCGGCGTCCCGAACGGCAGCGTTTCCTGCTCGTCGATCGTGCCCCAGAAGCACAGCCGGTCCCCGTAGAGCCGCTTGAGTTCGGCCGGGTCCATGCAAGCCGGCTGGACGGGGTTGAGGACGTCGAGCCCGATCTCGATCAGCTCGGGGATGATCTGCCGGATATCGCCGTCCGAGTGGTAGGCGACCTTGACGGCCGGATTAATCGCCTTGAGCGCGGCGATGAAGTTCGCCATGCGCGGCTTGAGGAACCTGCGCCAGTGCCGGGGGGAGATCAGCATCGAGCGCTGGCTGCCCACGTCGTCTCCGAGCCAGACCATGTCCACGCCCATCTCCACCAGCCGCTTTGCAGCCGCCAGGTGGTATTGGTACGGGATCTCAAGGATGCAATCGGCGAGGTCGGGGTTCTCCACCAGGTCCTGCAGCATCCGGTCGTACCCGCGGAGCGCCCAGGCCGTCTCCCAGATGGTCGTCACGGTGACGCCCACAATCCAGTACTCGTCCCGAAAATCGGCCAGGGTCGCCGCCGCGTCGTCATACAGGTGCGGCCGCGTCGGGTCCGGGCCGCGGTACTGCGAGATTGCGCCGTCGTCCGCCAGGGGATGAGACGTCATTTCCGTGTACGCGCCCGCACCGAACGGCGTTTCGTACGGGACGGAACGCCACCCGATCCCCCACTCGTCCACGTACTCCGGCCCGTCCTGGTAGTAGCTGTTCGCCCACCCCACCGACGTCAGGAGCATATCTTCGCCGAGCGCCCGTTCGAGCTCGTACGTGTTGCCGCCGCCGTGCGGGTTGTGGCCGCTGCGCCCCTGGTTCAACTCCCCTGCCGGTCGCAGCCCGTCCCGCGCTGCGAGATCCGCCCGCAGCCGGTTTGCAAACTCCGGCGTAAAGCTCACCTGCATCGGGCAGCGATCGGGTTCCTGATGGCTTAGCGCCGCCTGTACACGTTCGCGATGTTTCATGCTCACCTTGCTACCTGCCGCCGCGCCGCCCACTGCGCGGCGCGCTTGAGAATCGCGTGTTCCTCTTCTTCGTCTTCGGAGGCCATCGTCAACAGGATGCCCTTCGGCTCGACCGCCGACGCGAAGTCGTCCAGCTCGTCGTGCGTCAGATCGACCATCACCGATTTCCCCGCAGCCTGGATGCGCTTGATCAACGGCACCCACTGCATGATCGGGAGGTCGTCGCCCATCCCCTGCACCCACTGGATCGCGTGCAGGTTTGGCAGCTCCAGGATGCGGTCAAGGTGGCGCGCGACGCCCTTGCCGTCCACATGATACACGTTATGCGTCATGTGTACCATTTCGCGGCGGTTGAGGTCCCACTGGTAACGCATGAACTGTGGCGTCGAAATCATGAACGCGAAATCGCAGCTCGGGATGTGCATTTTGCCGAACGAGGGGATCGCCATCCAGGTGACAGACGGCTGGCGCCGTTCTTTTAGCATGGCGTCGAAGGCGTCGAAGACGGCGAGGAACTCGTCGGCGATCTGATCGAGCATGGGCAGCGGCGCATCGGGGTCGTCGACGAGGTCGAGCAGAAGCTCGTTGGTGCCGCGCAGCGCGGCCAGGCAGTCCATACCCCCGTGCAGATCGCTGTAGCCCACCAGGAACTTGCCCTCGCAGACCTCCAGCGCGCAGCGCATCAGGCTCTCCAGTTTCTTCATGTACGGCCCGTCCCAGTCGAGGACAAGCGGCTGCGCGTAAGCCTCTGCCGCCGGCCCATTCAGGATCGGGCGGGACCACGACGTGACGTCGGCGAACTCCAGTGGGCACCCGTAGAACGCAGCCGAGACGGCCGGGCCCAGATTGGGGAAGAAGACCGGAAAGGTTTCGCCGTTATAGTGCTTCCCGCGCACCTGGGTCATGAACTTTTCGAGCTGGTATTCCTCGTCAAACCACTTATCGCGCAGATCACGCCATTGGGGCTTCCATATGTTGTCCGCCGCCTCGAATTCGGCGTTGTGCCGGGTGAAGCGCACGGGGGGCCGGTCGATCATCTCCTGTTCGTACCAGGCATAGATGCGCTGCATGGCCTGGTTGAAGTCCGGCTTGGATTCGAGTTCCATCTCCCACATAGGTCCTCCAGAGTAAGTTCGGACGGAATGCGGACGTGGGCGACCCTCGGCAGGGACTGGCCGCGATCCCCGCCTGCTGATTACGGTCGCCCACGTCCATCATTCCGGCGGTCGCAAGGGGCCGGCTTCGGTCTTACTCGCTGACCAGGGACTTCGCAAGCCGGACTGCGGATGAAGCATCCGGGCTGTAGCCGTCCGCGCCGATCTGCTTCGCGAAGCCTTCGGTCACCGGCGCGCCGCCGATCATCACCTTGACCTGCTCGCGCAGCCCGGCTTCCTGCAGCGCCTTGATCGTGCCGCCCATCGACGGCATGGTCGTCGTCAGCAGCGCCGACATGCCGATCACGAGCGGGCTCTCGCCGGTTTTCGGCTTGTGCTCCATGACGGCCTTCAGGAACTTCTCAGGCGTCACGTCGGTGCCCAGGTCGACCACTTCGAAGCCCGCACCTTCCAGCATCATGGCGACCAGGTTCTTGCCGATGTCGTGCAGGTCACCCTTGACGGTGCCAACGACGACCTTGCCGGCCGAGGCCGCGCCCGCATCGGCCAGGTACGGCTTCAACAGCGCAAGGCCGCCCTGCATGGCGCGGGCCGAAACCAGCATCTCGGGGACGAAGTACTCGTTCTCCTCGAACAGCCGGCCGACTTCACCCATCGCAGAGATCAAGCCGTCTTTTAGGATGGTCTCCGCAGGCACGCCTTCGGCAAGCGCGGACTGCACACCGCCCTTGGCGCCTGCAGCATCACCCTCGAGCACCGCGTTGTAGATGGTTTCAAGGCTGGACATAAGGGGTCTCCTTCCAGGGTCTCATGACTTGAGATAAAAGCACAAGGGGCGCAACCTGCTACCCCGTGTCTCTGTGACGTTGCCTTGTCGGTTGCCTTACCGGTTATACCGGCCGCAATCGCGCACGGTTTCGTACATTGCGAGCAGATTCTCGACGGGCACGCTTGCCTGCACGTTGTGGATCGGGTTGAACACAAAACCGCCGCCTGCGCCGAAGATCGCCAGGCGCTCCTGCACCTGCGCTCGCACCTGGTCCGGCGTGCCGAACGGCAGCGTGCTCTGCGTGTCGACGCCCCCACCCCAGAAGGTCACCTGCTTGCCGAACTTCGCCTTGAGCTCGGCCGGCTGCATATTGGCGGCGGAGGTCTGGACCGGGTTCAGGATGTCGAAGCCCGCCTCGATGATGTCGGGGATCAGCGGCTGGATCGAGCCGCACGTGTGGATGAAGGTTTTCCACGGGGTGTTGCCGTGGATCCAATCGTTGACCCGCTTGAAGAAGGGCTTGTAGAGATCGCGAAACGCCCGCGGCGAGATGAAGCAGCTGTTCTGCGAGCCGAAGTCCGTGCCGCTCACCCACGCCACGGTCGCCCGGTCCGCCACGGCCCGGTAGATCCTCGGCAGGTTGGCCATCGCGATCTCGCACTGCAGCTCGAACACCTCGCGCACGTACTCCTTGCGGGTGACCGTGCTCATGTACCACTCGGCGACGTCGCGGATCCCCTTGGGCCGCTTCAGCCACGGGCCGGGCACGAGCGCGATATCGCCGAAGCCTGCGCCGCCCAACACCAGCATCAGCGCCTTGTCTGTTTCCTCATGGAGCCGGCGGGATTCGCGTTCCAGGTACGCGAGGTCGTCATCCGAAACCGGCCCGAAGTCCTCGACGTTATCGTGCGGGTCCAGCGCTTCTTCTACGATCGGATCCTGGCGCACGATCGAGTCGAAGTAGAAGCCGCCCTTGGGCATCCGGGCCGAGGGCGGCGACTCCTTGTCGCCGTCCACGTACATCAGGATGTCGCCGTTTTCGTCCGGCTCAGTGTTGAATTTGCCCGGCACGAGCAGCGGTGTCCCGTCCCAGAACTCCCATGCCTTCCAACCCTCGTTCCTGAAACCGAACAGCGTGCCCGGCGTTCCGAGGTTAGCGACGTCGACGCCCAGCAGTTCCTGCAGGTCGGGGGCGATCTCGCCGAGCATCTGGTACGGCTCGATGACTTTGACCGGCGTGCCCGGCGCGATCGAGGTGCAGCGCCTGCCGCAGCTTGTACACGGTGCTGACGTGCATGCCGGTCTGGCCGCAGCCGCCCAGGTCCAGCGGGATTCGATCGGCCTCCTGGTGGTTGAGGGCCATTTCGACGCGCGTGCGTGAGTTCATCTCATACCTCGGTCGGTTGCGGGGGATGGATTAGTTGCGTTGGAACCAGCGCTGGATCAGCACGGCGATAATGAGCAGTGCGCCGCGGGCAATGAACTGGTAGAACTGGGACACGCCCAGCAGGATCATGCCATTATTCAGCACGCCGATAATCAGCACGCCCAGAATCGTGCCGAGCACAGAACCCTTGCCGCCGGACAGCGCGGTGCCGCCCAGCGCTGCCGCAGTAATCGCGTCCAGCTCGAAGTTGACGCCCGAGTTCGGCTGGCCGGCGTTGGAGCGGGCCGTCAGGATGATCGATGCGACGCCCGGCGATCAGGCCGCTCAGCGCGTAGATGCCGAGCTTGTAACGCTGGATGTTGATGCCGGTCAGGCCCGCGGCCACCGCGTTGCCGCCGATTGCATAAATGTGGCGGCCGATGTAGGTGTAGTTCAGCAGGACATAAAAGGCGACGGCGACGACGATCAGGATGACCACCGGGTTCGGAATACCCAGCACGTTCCCCGAGCCGATCCTGTTGAACGCCTTGTCCATGATGCCGATCGGCGCACCCTTGGTGAACGTGAAGGCAAGCCCACGAAACACGGCCATGGTGCCCAGGGTGGCGATAATCGGCTCGATGCGTCCCTTTCGTGATGAGCAAACCGTTGAACAGGCCCGCCAGCGCGCCCGCGGCCAGCCCCGCCGCGATGCCGACGAAGATGTTGTTGTTGTTCTGCATCGCGATCGCGATGAGGATCGACACCATGCCGACGATCGAACCTGCCGACAGGTCGAGCCCGCCCATGATGATCACGACGGTTTCGGCCAGCGCGATCAGGCCGATCAGGGTGATGGACTGGCCGATGTTTAGCAGGTTGACGGGCAAGAAGAAAACGCCCGGCTTTTGAACGCCGATGATCGCAATCAGCACGCCGAGCGCGATGAGCAGCGCCGCGATCAGCGGATCGACATGCGGCCGGCGCCGGGTCAACGCGCTCGCAGAAGTATCGGCGGATGGTTTCATCGTTGTCACGCTAGATCACCTCCGATCGGGCAGCCCGAGCTGCACCGCCAGTTCCCAGTTCACGACGGCCTCCGGGCCCAGCACCGAACACCGCCCATTGGCCCAGGCCGCAGCCAGGCTGTCGTAATAGCCCGTCGCCGGCTCGAACGCCATGTCTGACACCTTGTTCAAGTATCCTTCGTCGATCCACACCCCGCAATAGGGTGCGAAGCCGCGGTCCCAGCTCATCCGCAGCCAGTCCCCCGACGGCTGCCGCAGTTCGCCCCACCCGGACTGGCCCGGGTGCGCCGGGTGCTCGGGCGGCAGATAAAACTTTCGGCCCCCGTGCTTTTCCGGCCCCGCAACCCGGTCCTGGCAGACCGCACGCCCCTCGTGCTCGAAACAGGGCCAGCGGTTGACCGTGCCCGGCTGACCGAACTCCGCACCCCACTCGACGGGCAGCACGTTGACCACCTCGGTCACCTCTGCGGGCAGCACGATGGTCGCGCCGGGGTCGCAGGCAAACTGCGGGTGTGCGGCCCAAAGATAGGCCAACGCGGCGTCGCCCTTATTGCGAAGGTCATAGGACAGCACGAGGCGGTCATCCCGCAGGGACAGGACGCGGCGCAGGTAGTAGGGCAAGGCTCGGCCGCTGAGCGCGAGCGCGATCTCACCCTCATTCGAGCCCGCATCCTCCCAGGGCAGCGTCCACGCCTCGCCGTGATCGGGCAGCGAGGCGCCGTGGAATGGACCCTCGGCAGGGTAAGGGCAAGCCACAATCGTTGGGATCATTTCGTCCCAGCCGCCGCCCTGATTCGGGTTGTATTCTGCGCCGTAGGGCCAGGCGCGGAGCGGGTTGGACTGTTCGGCGGTCACCAACCACTCGCGTCCCGTCCGCTTGTCGACCAGGGATACGATCTTGGCGCCCACGTCCGGCGTCACCATCACGCGCAGCGCATCGTTCTCCAGCGCCAGCGACCGTAGCCGTAACCTGTCATGTTGGCCCTCCCGCTTCTGGCAACCCGGACGTCATGCCTTTGCCACCCGCTTGCGCGGGGCGAAGAGCGACCAGTTCATGATCAACGCGGCGACGATCAGCAGGAGGCCGCGGGCAATCCGCTGGTAGAACGTCGGCACGCTCAACAGGATCATGATGTTGTTCAGGATCCCGATGACGAGCACGCCCAGCAGTGCGCCGAGGATCGTGCCTTTGCCGCCGCGGTTCGACACGCCGCCCAGGATTGCGGCCGTGATCGCCTGCATCTCCAGTCCTTCCGAGCCGGAAATGGGCTGCCCGGACTTCGTGCGGGCGGTCAACAGGATGGCTGCGAGGGCCGCCATCAGGCCGGACAGCGTGTACACGAGCAGCTTGTGGCGGTCGAGGTTTACGCCGGCAAGGCGGGCCGCGTTCGGATTTCCGCCGATTGCGTACAGGTTGCGGCCGAACAGGGTGTAGCCCATCAGAAAGATGAACACGATGGTCGCCACGAGCAGGACGATGACGGGAATGGGGATGCCGGCAAAAGTCGTCGTGCTGATGCGGTTGAACCAGAGGTTGCGGACGTTCACGGCATAGCCGTTGCCCGTCGTGAGCAGGGCCATCCCCCGGTAGGCCGAGTAGGTGGCGAGGGTGACGATGACGGGATCCAGCTTGCCCTTGGTGATGATCGTACCGTTGAGCAGCCCACCCAGCACGCCGATGAGCAGCGCCGCGCCGAGGCCCGCCCACGGCGAATCGACGTGCAACATGGCAACGCCCGCGGCCGCGGAGCAGAAGCCGACCAGCGACCCGATGGAGATGTCCAATCCACCCAGGATGAGGACGACGGCTTGGGCCAGGGCGGTCAGGCCGATCAGGGTGATACCCTCGCCAATGCTGATCAGGTTGACCGGCTTGAAGAACTGCCCGGGCGCGAGCAGGCCCCCTGCCACCAGGAGGATCACCAGCGCGATGAGGAGCCCCACCAATTGCGGCTCGAGAGCCGGCAGGCGGAGCTTGCGAGCGCCGGGCCGGGAGACCGTTTCGTTCGATGTCGCCATGATATCGTCCTCAGCTCAAGGTGTCGGCCATCGCCAGCCGCAGCACAGCTTCTTCCGTCGCGCCCTCGGCAGGCATCTCGCCCGTAACGTGGCCGTTTTGCATCACGATCACCCGGTCGCTCACGCCCAGCACTTCGGGCAGCTCCGATGAAATGAACACGACGCCCATACCCTGCCGCGCCAGTTCGTGGATCAGCTTGTAGATTTCGACCTTCGCGCCAACGTCGATGCCGCGCGTCGGCTCGTCGAGGATCAGCACGTCGGGTTTCCGCGCCAGCCAGCGGGCCAACACGACTTTCTGCTGGTTGCCGCCGCTCAGCTTGCTTACTTCCTGGTCGACCGACGGGGTCTTGACCCGCAGCGAATCGACCAGCTCCTGGACCATCTTCTGCTCCGTCCCGCGCCTCACGAAACGGAGGCGGCTGATCGAGCGCAGCACGACCAGCGCGATGTTCTCCCGCACGCTGCGGCTGAGCACCAACGCTTCTTTCTTGCGGTCCTCCGGGGTGAACCCGATGCCCGCCCGGATCGCTTGTTGCGGGTGGCGCAGGTCGACCGGCTTGCCCTTGACGCTGATTTTGCCGCGGATGAGCCTGTCCGCGCCGAACAGGGCCTTCGCAAGGTCAGTGCGCCCGGCTCCGACCAGGCCGGCAAAGCCGAGCACCTCACCTCTGTGCAGCTCGAAGCTCACGTCGCGGACCTTCTCGGTCGTCACACCCTCGACCTTCATGACGACCTCGGGCTGCGTGTACGTGTCGTGGTCGAACCGCCGCACCAACTCCCGGCCCACCATCAGGCTGACGAGCTCGGATTCGGTGGTCTCCGCAGCCTTGCGAACCGCGACCAGCTTCCCATCGCGCAACACCGCAATCCGGTCGGCCAGTTGCAGGATTTCGGGCAGCCGGTGCGAGACGTAAATGATCGCGACGCCGGCCCTGCGGAATTGATTGACGATCTCGAAGAGCTGCTCCGAGTCGCTCTCGCTGAGGGATGAAGTGGGTTCGTCCAGGGCAAGCACTTTGACTTGCGATTTAATGGCCCGGGCGATTTCCACCATTTGCCGCTGCGCCGCGCTGAGCGAGCCGGCCTTCGCCCGTGGCGAAATGACGTGGCCGACGCCGAGCCGGTTCAGCGCGTCCCCGGCCTGCTGGTATAGGCCGTTCCAGTCCACGACGCCCTTGCCGCGCCGCGGCAGCTCGCCCAAATACACGTTCTCGCCGACGGACAGGTCCATCAGGATCTCGGGCTCCTGGTAAATGACCCGGACGCCGACCGCGTGGAATCGCGGGGTGGCGAATGTGATCGGCTGCCCCTCAAAGCTCAGGGCCCCGCCGTCGGGATGATAATCGCCGTTCATCACCCGCAGGAGCGTGCTTTTGCCCGCGCCGTTCTCTCCCACGAGCGCCAGCACCTCGCCCGGGTAAACCTCCAGGCTGACGTCATCCAACGCGCGCACGCCGGGAAAGACCTTCGTAATGTGGTTGAACTGAAGGATCGGCTCTTTCGTGGGAGTTGTTTGTTCCATGTATTCCAACCTGTTTTGTCAGACCTGACAGGTCCCTGCCGCGGCAGGGTGAGAACCTGTCAGGTCTTGGGCGCTGCGATCCAGGGCTTATTACTTCTGGCCCGTCAGTTCCTTCCAGTTTTCCGCCGTCATGACCGCGGCGGGGATGAAGGTGGTCTGCGGGATTTCTTTGCCGTTCGCGACGTTGTCGTAGATGAACTGGACGGCCTGGCCGCCATGCTGCTTGGCCTGGGCCATGAGGGAAGCGCGGAGGCCGGTGGGTTCGCCCTTCTTGAATTCCTCGGCGGCGAGCTGGCCGTTGATGCCGACGCCGATGACGTTCTTGGCGTCGACGCCGGAGTTCTGGAGGGCGCGCCAGGCGCCGAGGACGCCGTCGTCGTTGCAGGAGTAGAGCAGCCAGTTGGTGACGTCGGGGTTGGCGGTGATGACGGGCGCCATGGCATCCATGCCGGAGTTGGCGGTGTTGTCATAGGGCAGGTGGATGATGTCGGCGTCCTTGAGGATGCCGAGTTCCTTGAGCTTCTTGGTGGCGCCGTCGGTGCGCAGGTTGCAGACCTCGAGGTCCTGGTCCTCGACGGAAACGGCCTTGATCTTGGCGCCGGAGAGCTTGTCCCAGCCTTCCTGCTTGTAGTAGTCGGCGATGAGTTCGCCGACCTTGAGGCCGGCGGAGGCAGCATCGAAGCCGACGAAGGGGGCGGACTTGCCGCTGGCGTCGAGGATGGTGTCGTCGACGGCGATGATCGGGATGCCGGCCTTCTGGGCCTTCTCGATGACCGCGGGGCCGATCTTGGTGTCGGGCACGACGATGATGATGCCGGAGATGCCCTTGCCGATGTAGGTGTCCATGGCGGTCATCGCCAGGTTGGAGTCGAACTGCAGGTCCTGGTTGAAGAACTCGACGCCCAGCTTGTCGGCCACGGCCTTCGCACCCGCGACTTCGTCCACGAACCACGGGTTGTCACCCATCTTGTTCAGGTAGGCAATCGAGACTTTCTTGCCCGTGGCGGCCGGCTTGGTCTCGGCCTTCTGGCCCGTCAGTTCCGCCCAGTTTTCGGCCGTCATGACCGCGGCGGGGATGAAGGTGGTCTGCGGGATTTCCTTGCCGTTCGTGACGTTGTCGTAGATGAACTGGACGGCCTGGCCGCCATGCTGCTTGGCCTGGGCCATGAGGAAGCGCGGAGGCCGGTGGGTTCGCCCTTCTTGAATTCCTCGGCGGCGAGCTGGCCGTTGATGCCGACGCCGATGACGTTCTTGGCGTCGACGCCGGAGTTCTGGAGGGCGCGCCAGGCGCCGAGGACGCCGTCGTCGTTGCAGGAGTAGAGCAGCCAGTTGGTGACGTCGGGGTTGGCGGTGATGACGGGCGCCATGGCATCCATGCCGGAGTTGGCGGTGTTGTCATAGGGCAGGTGGATGATGTCGGCGTCCTTGAGGATGCCGAGTTCCTTGAGCTTCTTGGTGGCGCCGTCGGTGCGCAGGTTGCAGACCTCGAGGTCCTGGTCCTCGACGGAAACGGCCTTGATCTTGGCGCCGGAGAGCTTGTCCCAGCCTTCCTGCTTGTAGTAGTCGGCGATGAGTTCGCCGACCTTGAGGCCGGCGGAGGCAGCATCGAAGCCGACGAAGGGGGCGGACTTGCCGCTGGCGTCGAGGATGGTGTCGTCGACGGCGATGATCGGGATGCCGGCCTTCTGAGCCTTCTCGATGACCGCAGGGCCGATCTTGGTGTCGGGCACGACGATGATGATGCCGGAGATGCCCTTGCCGATGTAGGTGTCCATGGCGGTCATCGCCAGGTTGGAGTCGAACTGCAGGTCCTGGTTGAAGAACTCGACGCCCAGCTTGTCGGCCACGGCCTTCGCACCCGCGACTTCCTCCACGAACCACGGGTTGTCACCCATCTTGTTCAGGTAGGCGATCGAGACCTTGTCGCTCTTGGCCGGTTTCGCAGCTTCGGCGGTTGGGGCCGCCGCGGCGGGTTCTTTGGTCGGTTCCGCAGCCGGCGCCGCCGGGGCCGCGGTCGGTTGCGCCGGCGCGGGGGCCGGCTCGGTGGTCCCGCATGCGCTGAGGATCATGGTTGCGATCATCAGGGCAGCGAGCAGCAGGGACAGCTTCCGATTCACCATTTGCTTTGTCCTCCTAGGGGGTTTACGTGTGGGGCGCCTTGGCCCAGCTCGACGATGATTACGAGGCATTTTGATCGTTCAATTTCACCACAGTAACAGTCACGCGTCTTGTCTGATTGGAACGGACTGTTGGACGATTGGAACCTGTACTCGGGGAGGCTGGAGGCACAGCGGGTGTGAGTGATTTCTATGCGGCAGGTCGCTGGCCTCGCCGGTACGCGCTCGGCGTCAAGCCGGTCTCCCGCTGGAAAACGCGGGCAAAATAGGCGCTGTCGGAGAAACCCGTGGCAAGCGCGATATCCGTAATGCTCGTGGCGCCTTCTTCGAGCATTGCGCACGCCCGGCGCACACGATAGCGATTCAGATACGCGATCGGGGGGATGCCCATCTCCTGGTGGAAACAGCGGGTGAGATAACGCTCGTTGACCGCGAACTGCTGCGCCAGTTCCTCGCGGTCGACCGGCTCGGCAAAGTGCTCGTGCAGATAGGCCATCACCGAGCGCGCCAGGCGCTGGCTCTCTGTGCCCAGGCGCTTGCTGCGCCTCAGGGCCTGTTCGATCTGCTGGAACACTTCCTCGGTGCTGAACAAGCCTTTGCTCAGCACTGCCGTCACGCCGCCTTGAAGCCGGACGATGTCCTCTTGCGTCAGGACCTGGGCCGTAAGAACGATGACGGGCGTGCTGCGCGTGCTCTCTGCCTCGCGCATCTTCTGCAGCACGGTGAAGCCATCCATCTCCGGCATCATGAGGTCGAGCAGGACGAGGTCGGGCCGGGTTTGCTGCATAAGGGCCAGCGCCTCCACGCCGTTCTTCCCCCGCAGGATGCGGCACGGCGAGATATTGGCCTCCACGATCCTGCTGTGCAACTCCACCATGCCCGGCTCGTCGTCGACGATCAGGATCGTCCTCGCCGGCTCCGAGTCGCACTCGATCCCCTGCCGCTCGAGCGCTCGGGTGAGCGCAGTGCTGCCGATGGGCTTCGCCAGGTAGTCGAGCGCCAGGACCGAGCCGCCGCCCAGATCGTCGAGCAGAGAGTAGAAGAGCACCGGTATTTCGCGCGTCCCGGGGTTCAGCTTCAGGGCCTGCATCACCCGCCAGCCCGCTTCGGCGGCGGGCTCGTAGTCCAGGACCACTGCGCCCGGGGCGCGGCTACGATCTGTTCCAGCCAGTTCTCGCCCTCGCTGACCGTGAGCGTCTCCACCTCGAACCCCCGTCCTGCCAGGTGGTTCGCAAGGTTACCGGCCTGCACCGGCCGCTCCGTGAGCAATAGCACGACCCCCAGCCGGCTGTCAGGCTGGGCCTCTGTTTCATCCGGCCACTCCAGGACGGGCAAGGTAAAGTAAAAGGTCGAGCCGGCTCGGTCGGCTCCAGACGAGATGACCCCGATCTTCCCGTGGTGCAGCTCCACCAGTCGCCGGCTCACCGCCAGTCCCAGGCCCATGCCGCCGTATCCGCGCTGCGTTGTGCGTTCCGAACGCCGGAACTCGTCGAAGATGACCTCCTGTTCCGCGCTCGGGATGCCCATCCCCGTGTCGCTGACCGCGATCACGACCTCGTCTTTGCCCACCTCGGCCCATAGCGTGACGCCGCCCTCTTCGGTGAATTTCACCGCGTTGCTGATCAGGTTGAGAATGACCTGCTGCAACCGGGTGCGGTCACCCATGACGACCGGGAGCACGACCGGCACTTCGCTGCGCCAGCTCAGCCGCTTGTCCCGAACCATTCGCTCGCCCAGCACCGCGGCGTCTGCCAGAAGGTCAGTGAGGGAGAGCCGCTGCGAAACGATCCTCAGCTCGCCGGCCTGGCTGCTTGCGAGGTCCAGCACGTCGCTGATCAGGCGAGCGAGGTGTTCCGCGCTCGTCTGGATGCTTTCTACGTCCCGGCGGAGTTGGGGGGGCAAGCCCGCGCCGCCCGACTGGCCGCGCAGGATAAGGTCGGCCGCGCCGACGATCAGGCCAAGCGGGGTGCGCAGCTCGTGGCTGACGGTGGCCAGGAAGCGGCTCTTGAGCAGGTTCGCTTCTTCTGCAACCCGGCGGTCTTCCTCGGCAAAGACCCGAGCGCGCACCGCGTCGCGATATAGCTGCACGTTGCGGGCGAGCAGCTGGTGGCGCTTGAGCGCCCCGCGATCTCGCCCCGCAAGAGTTCGTACATCTCCTCCTGGTGCGGAGCGGCCTCGATCGCTGCAAAACCGATCTGGTCCTCGCGAAAGTAGAGCGGCTGGACGGCCACGCTGTAGCGCCGGTCCACCGGCCACAGATCACGCGGTATGAGCTCCTGCGCCGGAAAGATCCGACCGCCCGGCTCGATCGTCATCCGCCCTCCCGGACCGTACGCCATGACCGTACGCGCCTGCTCGGCCGGATGCTGCGGGTCTTCGTAAAGCGCGATGTGGCAGGAAGGGACGCCCAATTCCGGCAGCGTCTCGGCGAGGATGTCCAGCAGTTCCGATATCTCGACGCTGGCGCCCAGCCGCTCGCTGATGTGGGCCAGGCGGCGGCCCTGCTCCTCGGCCTGGAGCACTTCGTAGGCCTGCGGCGCGCTGCGCTACCTCGGCGAGGAGCACGCGGCACTGCTGAAAAAGGTCTTCAGTACGGCTCGCTTGTTCCTGACCAGGCTGCCCGGCAAGCAGAACCCGCCGCAGCGCCGAGAGGACATCGTGCCAGCGGTCAAGCGGTATGCTGCCGGTCGGCATGCTTCCGGTCAGTACGCTTCGGGTCGGTACGCCTCGGGTCGGTACGCCTCCCTCATCGCCATCGCGCAGTAAATCGCCGAGCACGGCAAGGAGTTGGCCGCCATTTTCTGCGGCTGCCCCCAAGCCATCCACGGCTGCCGTGAATGCGTCGAGCAAGCGGCCGGCCGCCGCCCTGGGCACCCGCGCCTCGGTTGGGTCGAGCTGCGCGAGCACCGCGTCGAGTTGCTCCTCACGGCTGCTTGGCGCCGCCGGCGATGTGGACGGCGCCGCGGGCCCGCGGCGCCCGGCCTCCAGCACCCTGGGGTTCGCGCAGCCGCACGATTGTCGCACGAGCAACCGGGTGGGAAGCACGACATCGGGCTTCACCTCCACGTCCTCTAACAGGGCGAGCACCATTTCGGCGGCCTTGCGCGCCTGTTCGTAGAAATGGAGCGGGCAAGTCGTAAGCGGCGGGGAGACGACGGCGCTTTGTTGCTCGTCGTTCAAAGCGGCAACCGCGATCGACATCAGGGACGCGGATGCCCCGACTCTGCAGCGCTTTCATCGCGCCGATCGCCATGTTGTCGCTCGCCGCCACCAACGCGTCAAAGGTCGCGTGATCCTGGTCGATGAGCTTTTCGATCGCGTACTGCCCGCCGCTCTCTTTGAAGTTTCCGCTAAAGACGAGTTCGGGCCGCAGGGGCAACCCACGTTCGCGCAGCACGTCGGCGAATGCCTGGTACCGCACCATCGCTTCCTGGTGTACATCCGGGCCGCGAATGAACGCAAAGCGGCTCCGCCCATGTACGTCGATCAGGTGCTCGACCACCATCCGCATGCCGCCGTAGTTGTCGACCTGGACGCCGGGCAGACCCTCGACGGGAATACCGACCGTGACCATGGGTAAGGGGCGGTACCGCTCGCAGAAGGCGCGCACAGCCTGCGCCTCGACGAATAATGGGAGGCCCGAGGCCCAGACGACGAGACCATCGACTGCGTGGCTGCTGACAAGGTCGTAGAGGATGTTTGACTGCGCTTCGAAGCCGACGGGCGAGCGGAGCGGCTTACCCGGAAAACAGACAAGGTTGATGTCGCGTTCTTCCGCAAAGCTGACGACCCCGGCCCACACGTTGTGGCTGTTGGGGTCGCCCGCGCCGTGGGTCAGCAGGCCGAGAGTCCATCGCCCGTTGGGCGCTACCGGGTTAACTCGCCGCATAGAGCTCTTTCAACACAACGGCACAAAGACACCAAGCCGCAACTTGGTGCAATCCTTGTGCCGTTGTGTCTTTGTGTTGCCCTTTTCCGATCACCAGACCCGCTCCAGGCGGGCTGCCATCGCCTCGGGAGCGATCTGCCCGCTCCACGCGTCGCGGATGTAGCCCTCGCGGTCGATGATGAACGTGCTGGGCAAGGGACGCACCCCGAAGGTCTCCGTCGTTACCCGGCTGTCCCGGTCCAGCGCGATGGGGAAGGCGAGGCCTTGCTCCTCGACGAACCGTCTGACGGTCTCCGCATCCTCCTCCACATTCACGCCCACCACGACGAAGTCCTGGGCCTCGCCGTATTTGGCCTGCAGCTCGTTCAGATCGGGCATTTCCGCCTTGCACGGCGGGCACCAGGTGGCCCAGAAGTTCAGGAGCACGACTTTCCCGCGCAGGTCGGAGAGGCGCAGCGTGCCGTCCGTCCAGTGCATCCAGGGTAAAATCCGGCGCCCGGGACTGCGATGCGCCTGCCAACGCAGGGTGCGACTGCTGTTCGATGCGCCGCTCGCGCTCCTGCCGGCCCGCCTGCCACTGCCACGCGCCTACGGCGACGGTAATCGCGGTCAGGCCGACCAGCAGCCAGAAGACCGGGCGCCGGGGCAGCTTCGCGTTTCGGATCACGTCTTGGCGGCAGCGGCTGTCTCGGGCATCGGCTCGACCCGGCAGCTGTCGCGTCACCTCGGCCACGCCTCGAACGGTCGCAATCGCGCCGCAGTAGGTCGTCTCCGACAGCTCGGCCGCCCGCTCCAAAGCCTTCAGCTCCACGTCGCCATACGCGACGTATTCGAGATGGATTCGGGTGTACTTCTTGGGGTGGTCAGGCGATCGTTCGAAGGTGGCGAAGATCTTGAAGTCCTGGACGTCCTGCCGCTTCTTCTTGAGGATGCTCACGACATCCATGGCGGTGCAGCCCATCAGCCCAACCAGCAGCACCTCCATCGGCCGCGCCGCCGAGTCAGCCCCGCCCGCATCCGGGTTCGCGTCGACGGCCACCACGTGCCCGGATGCGCCGACGCCCTCAAACCGCATGCCGCCTTTCCACGTCAATTCTGCTGTACCCATCTGGCTGTCTCCTCCTTGAGTTCCCGTCCGACGATCTCTGTTCCCTCGGTGACCTCTGTGGCAAAAACGAGACCGCTCCATCTTCCAACGAGTTTAGTCGATCAGGCGCAGCGCTTCGGCGACTATCTGTGCGGAAGCGTGCGGTCGGGCCATCGCCTTTGCTTGCGCGCGCATCATCTCGAGCGTCGGGTTGCCCGGCCGCAGCAGCTCGCTCACCACGGCCGCGATGCCCTCGACCTCGTGCTCGTAGATCCCCGCGCCGTTTTTCACCACCCAGGACACGTTCCCGATCTCCTGGCCGGGCACGAAGTCGGTAATGATCACGGGCGTCCCCAGGCAGGCCGCTTCTGCCAGCATCCCCGGGCCGGCCTTCGTGAGCAACAAGTCGCTGGCGGCCATCCACTCTGCCATGTTGTCGACGAAGCCCAGCACCTGCACCGGCACTGGCCATTTCTGCCGCTTCAGCCGCTTGTACAGCTCCTTGTTCCGCCCCGCAATGACGGCCATCTGGACGTCGCGGCCTTGCGCGGCCAGCTGTTTTGCCAGCGCGCGTGCCATCGGCACGATCCGGCCTATGCCGGCGCCGCCCCCCGACATCAGGATCAGCGGTTTCTTGGGCGCGAGGCCGAGCCGGACCCGGATGTCTTGCTTATCCCGGCCCTGCATCTGCCCGAACGCCCGGCGGATGGGCAGCCCAATCAGCTTCAGGCGTGTGGGATCGAGGCCGCAAGTCAGGCCCGTCTGGTAGGCGGGCTCGGTTGCCACGACGCACAGGTCCACGTCCGGGCAGAACCAGGCCAGCGGCGCGGTCACTGGGTCGGTCACGACGGTCACGAAGGGGACGCGCAGCCCGATCTCTTCCATGTACCACAGCGGCGTCTCGATCTGCAAGGGATGCACGCTGATGAACAGGTCGGTCTCTTCCGGGTGCAGCAGCGTCGAGATGTGCTTCTTCAGCAGCGGGTATACCGCCTTCTGCGTTGCCACCGCCCGCTCGCGCGACTCGCCGAACCGGTAGACCATGCGATAGAGCCAGGGGGTGTAATTGACCCACGGCGCATACGTTGCGGACCAGGTGTTCAGCGGGAACGGGGCATGATCGTCCATCATGCTCACCTCGGTTACGAACGCTTTGCCTTCCAGCGCCTCCGACAGGCTCCGCGACGCCGCTCGGTGTCCCCCACCGGCGTTGGCCGTAAGGATGGTGATCCGGGGCAGGGCGCGGCCGGATGCCGGACGGCCGCGAACCCGGGTCGCGGGTGCAGTGGATGGTCGCACAAGGGGAGCAGGAGTCACTGACATGACGCGGTTACCTCAAGAGATCGATGGCAAGCTGCGCGTACCCCCGTGCAGCCAGGGCGATATCTTCGACGCCCACCTGTTCGTCGCTGGCGTGGGCGTATCGCTCCTCGCCGGGCCCAAACCCGACGGTCGGGATGCCGCAGCTGCCCATGGTGTAGGTCCCGTCCGTCGAGAAGGGCCAGAAACCGGTGCGGGGCTTGACCCCGAGCACTCTCTCGATAGCCCGGATCGCTTTCCGGGCCACCGGATCTTCCTCGGCCAGCAGCCAAGGCGGAAAGTACTTCCGGCCCGAAGCGGTGTAGCCGGAATAAGAACGCAAGTCGTACGTGAGTGTCGAGACTTCCGCCCGGATCCGTTCCCGGTTAATGATCCCCTGCAGCTCGGCGACCGCCCGCGCCTCCGTCTCGCCCAGCGTCAGCCGGCGGTCCACGATCAACTCGCAGAGATCCGGGATGCAGTTCAGGCTGCCGGCATTGGAGCTGATCTGCGTGACGCTGATCGAGCCGGAACCCAGCTGCGGATCGCTGAGCAGCTGGAGTCCCAGCAGCTCGATGCCGAAGATCAACCGGGCGGCTGCCGAGATCGCGTTGACGCCGGCCTGCGGCATCGAGGCATGCCCCGCCTTGCCGTACGTCGCCACCTTCAGTTCCACCCGGCCGCGCTGTCCCAGGTACACGCCGAGGTTCGTCGGCTCGCCGAGGACGACCATGTCGGGCTGCAAGCCGGCCTCTCGCCCCAGGGTCTCCTCGATCAGGTGCCGGACCGCCACGCCTTCGCACGGCTCCTCTTGCACCACGCAGCCGACCACCAGCTCGCCGTTCAGCTCGACTTCCTGGTCGGCCAGCCACTTGACGGCATAGATCATCGCCGCCAGCGCGCCCTTCATGTCCGCGGCCCCCCGGCCGTACAAGACCGGGCCTTCCGCCGTGTCTTCGATCTCGCCGCCGAACGGATCGTGCTGCCAGGCGCCCCGGTCGCCGACGTCCACCGTGTCCATGTGGCCGTCAAAAAGCAGCACCGGCGTCCGGGCGCCGCGCGGCCGGCCCTGGCTGCGATACCGGCCGACCACGTTGCCCGCCGCGTCGGTCCAAACCTCGCCGAAGCCGCAATCGCGCATCGCTTCGGTCAGAAGCGCCGCCACCTGTCCCTCGTGCCCGGGGAGGCTCGGGGTCCGCACCAACGCCTGGCTGAGGCGCGCCAGCCCCTCCAGGTCCGCCGCCGCGAAAGCTCCCCCGGCGCGCCCACCTGCGAGTGCGCCGCTGATGGCGTTGGCCGCAGCCCCTGCCATATATACCCCTCCTGCAGAAACAGACCCCCGCCCGCACGAGCGGCCTTGCGCCGGTTAGTACGCGCCGTCCCCGAAAATGAATTGGGGCACGGTCCGCAGCATGATCCGCAGGTCCATGCCCAGCGTCCAGTTCTCAGCGTAGTAGATGTCGAGCATCACCATTTCGTCGAAGGTCAGCTCGCTGCGCCCGCTCACCTGCCACAATCCGGTGATCCCGGGCAGCACGTTCAGGCGGGTGCGGTGCCAGTCCTGGTATTGGGCGACTTCGCTGGCCAGCCCCGGCCGCGGTCCGACGATGCTCATCTCGCCCCGCCAGACGTTGATCAGCTGCGGCAGCTCGTCCAGGCTCGTCCGCCGGATGAAGCGGCCGACGCGCGTGCGTCGCGGATCGTCCTTCATCTTGAACAACGGACCGGCGGCTTCGTTGCGCGCCCTCAGCTTTTCCAATTCTTCTTCGGCGTTGACGCGCATCGAGCGGAACTTCAGTACGGTGAATGGCTTGCCGCGCAGCCCGATACGCTCCTGCCGGAACAGGATGGGGCCGGGCGAATCCAGCTTGATCGCCAGGGCGATGAGCCCCCACAGCGGCGAGATGAGGACGAGCGCGGTCCCCGTAATGATCACGTCCGTCGCGCGCTTCAAGGCCTTGTTGAATCCCGTCAGCGCGCTGCCCTTCACGCTGATCAGCGGGATCCCGTTGATCGCTTCGACGTCCACCCCACCCAGGCTCAGCTGGAACAGGTCGGGCACCACCCGCGCCCGGATGCCGGACTGTTCCGCCTCGGTCACCAGCCGGATCACCTTCCGGTGATACTGCCACGGCAGCGTGATGATGACCTGCGAAATGTCGTTGGCGGCGATCGCCTCGGGCAGCGCGTCGAGCGAGCCCAGCGCACGGATCGGGCCGATGTCCGCGCCGCTCTTGGCCGGGTCGTCGTCGAGGAAGCCGACGACGCGGTACCCCAGCTCGGGCTGCGCGATCAGGTTCCGCATGACCGTGCGGCCGACCTCGCCCGCGCCGATGATAAGCACCCGGTCCACGCCTTGCCCGGTTGCGCGCATGCGGGCAAGGACCATGTTGCGTACGACGCGGGCCAGGCCGAGCAGGAAGATGATCAGGATGCCGGCATAGATGAAGATGAAGCGCGAGTAGAACAGGCGGCGATAGAAGAAGACCATGACGACCATGACCATGATGGCCGTCGTGGTCGCATTCAGCAGCCCGTACAGGTCGTCAAAGAGCGGACGACCCTTGCGGACGTCATACGCGCCCTCCCGGCGGTTGGTGAGCAGCAACAGCACGGTCAGGATCGCCACCATCGGCAAATACACCGAGTACGGGACGTTGTTCGCCGGGTCGACCGATCGGAACAGCTGCAGGTCGTACCGCAGCCAGTAGGCGATGAGGAACGCCACGTTGATGAGGATAACGTCCGTGATCACCGTGACCAGGGGCATCCAGACCCGTACGTCGCGCGTCGGCAGGTCCCGGCTGACGCCCTCGCCAGTGCTGCGGCCGGCGCCCCGCACGCTCTCCGCAGGGGCCGGCCCGGGCCGCGACGCAGCCTTTCGCCTCGGCAGCCACCCCGCGCGTCCGCCCGGGGGCTTGGCGGCGGGAAGCTCCTGCTGCGTCACCGCCTCGCCGTTCGCACGCTCTTGGATGATGGGGTCGGGTGTCATGCAGCGCCCCCGCCCAGCGGGCCCCCGCTGGGTGCGTCACTCCGCGCCACCTCTCCGCGGCGCGCTCCTGCCGGCTCTGCTTGCCGCACGCCGGCCAGGACGTAGCGGTAGACGGCCATCGTCTCGACCGCCGTGCGCGACCACGGGTACTTCCGCGCCTGCTGCACGCCTGCTTCCGCCAGTGCGCTCCGCAGGCGGGCATCGTTGAGCACCCGCTCCATCGCGCTTACCAGGCCTTCCTGATCGTTTGGGTCGACGAGTATCGCGGCTTCGCCCGCCACCTCGGGCAGCGACGACGCGGTCGACGTGATCGTGGGTATCCCGCACGCCATCGCTTCCAGGACGGGCAGCCCGAACCCTTCGAACAGCGACGGGAACACGAACAGCGCGGCTGCCCGATACCACCAGGGCAATTCGTCGCCGGGGACGTAGCCTGTAAACAGGACGTCTTCGATCAGCCCGAGTTGCGTGACGCGGGTAAACAGGCTCTCGTAAAACCAGCCTTTTCCACCCGCGATCACCAGCTTTGGCGCCTGATTCCCCCGTTGCGCCGCGGCCCGGCGCTCGCGCAGCCAGCGCGTAAGCCTCGATGAGCATCCCGATGTTCTTGCGCGGCTCCAGGGTTCCCAGGAACAGGATGAACTGCTCGGGCAGGCCCTTGCGCCGCCGGAATGCCTCGACGGCCGCGACCTCAGCCGGGTCGCGTGCCGGCGTGAACGCATCGCTGACGCCGTACGGCACGGTGACCACCCGGTCCGGCCGGGCCCCGCACAGCTCGATCACGTCGCGCCTCGTGCTCTCCGCACCCGACAATCACCCGCTCCGCGCGCTTCACTGAAAGCCGCGTCAGGGTGCTCAGGTAGAGCCGGTTCAGCCGGCGAAATGCGCCGGGGAACCGCATGAAGCTCAAATCGTGAACGGTGACCACCGTCGGGCATGCCGCCGCAAGTGGAATCGCGAAGGCCATGGCGTGCAGCAGGTCGAGCGAGCGGCTTTGGTTGGCGAGCGCGGTCTGTTCCCACAGGATCCGGCGCCACGGCTGAGCGGTGTCCCAGCGGCTGCGCGCGACGCGCAGGCCTTTCGGAGCGCGGAAGGCCGCATCGTAGAGATAGGCCACAAGTTCCAGCTGCGGCTCGCTACGTGCAAGCGCCGGCAGCCGGGTGAGCAACTCGTAAATGTAGCCGTTGATTCCCGCGGCGCGATACGTCTGCGTCAGGGAAAGCAGGTGCGCGTCCAGCCCGACGCGCCACGGTGCCATGTTACCCGTCACACGTCGCATTATAGCACGCCCCTCGCGATCACTCCAATCGCCTTCCGGCTCAGCAGGCAGGATGTTCACCACCAAGAACCAAAGAACCAAAGGTACACCAAGGCCAATCAAGCTTTGTGAACCTTCGTTTCTTTGTTCCTTTGTGGTGAAAATCCTACTTCCCCTCGCGGATCTCTCCATACACGCGCGCCGTGGCCTCCGCGATCTGCGACTGCGTGAATTGCGCCAGCACCCGCTCGCGGCCCAGGCTCGCCAGGCGCGCGCGGCGCTCGGGGTCGTCGATCAGCCCCTCCAGGACTTGCGCCAGCGCTTCCGCGTCCCCCTCGGGAAACAGCACCCCCGCATCGCCGATGACCCACGGGATTTCGCCGCTTGCCGAGCCGGCCACCGGGATCCGGCACGCCATCGCCTCGATCAGCACCCGGCCGAACTGTTCCACCCAGTTGGGCCGGCTGAGCGAGGGCAGGACCAGCACGTCCAGCTGCCGGTAGTAGGACGGCGCTTCCGTCGACGGCGTCCGCCCGAGGAACTCGACGTCCTGGGTGATGCCCAGCCGGCTCGCCAGCTCACCCAGGCCGCGCCGCTCGGGACCGTCGCCCAGGATTCGCAGCGTCCACGAGCCCGGCCGGAGCCGCGCGCACGCGGCCAGCAGCACGTCGACGCCTTTTTCAGGAACCAGGCGGCCTGCGTATCCGACGACCACCTTTTGGCGTTGGGTCATTGAGGGCTCCGCCGCGGGCGAGAAGAGCGCCGGGTCCACGCCGAACTGGGGGACTACGCTGGTCGGACCCGCGTAACCTTTCGCCCGCAGCACCCTCACCGCGCTCGGATTGCCCGCAATGGCATGCGCTGCCCGGCGGTAGTTCGCCCGCTCGAAATGCCGGAAGGGCCAGGGGTAAGCCCGCTGCAGGTTCTGCCAGGTGAAGAAGAGGCTCCGAATCCCGAGCCGTTCGGCCGCCCGCAGCGCAAGCCACGTCGCCAGGTTGTACGGCTCTTCGTCCATGTGCAGCACGTCGGGCCGCAGCTCCGCGAGCAGCCGGGGCAGGGTCGGATAATAGTGCAGGTGAAACTGCCCGTTGAGGCGCAGCGGCGCGGCAACCAGGCGGTAACCTTCCGTGTGGGCGCGTTCCAGGGGAGTCATCGAGCCGAACAGCCCATCGCGCCAGCCCTCGGGAATGAGCGCAGTCAGCTCGATCCCGGGCAGCCGCGCCAACTCCTCCAGCTTGCGCTGGTATGCGCCGGCGACGAGCGCCTTGGAGACCAGGAGAACCTTCAACTTCCGAAGCCCGCCGTCGCTTTTCGGTTCCACCCGTCCGGTGCGACGCCCTTTAATCGAAGCCGTGAAAATCGGCCATAGTCGTTGCAATGGCGCTTGATTTTCGACCGTGTATCGTGTATTATACCGCTACGACGTAGCGGCACGATCGACGGAGTCCGCCGCGCAGCACATCGGCCGTCGCAACGTCCGGAGGGAGCCCAACATGGATGTCATCAAAGTATCGGCCCACTCTCGATCCACAGCCGTGGCAGGAGCCATTGCCGGCGTCATGCGTGATTTCAACCATGCGGAGGTTCAAGCCATCGGCGCGAGCGCCGTCAACCAGGCCATCAAGGCGATCGCGATTGCACGCAACTACCTGTTATTGGATGGGATCGACATCGTCTGTTATCCCGAATTCGTCGAGATCGACATCGAGGGCAAGGACCGGACGGCAGTGAAGCTCATGGTCCTGCCGCGCACCGTTCCGGCCGGGTAGGGGGCAGGGCGCCGGGCGACCCGTCATCCGCGAGATGCGCGTGATCACAGTGAGAGCGGACAGCACGTGCTGTCCGCCTGTCAGTTAATCCCGGCCTAGCGCTTCCTACGCTTCGGCCTGCCGCTCCGGGGTCCCGTGTGGCTCGCCTCGTCGGGCATCGCTTCCCGGCCCGCATCCTCCCTCGAGAGGTTGTCTTCGCCGGGTGCGTCCATCTCGTCTTGCGCATCCAGCGCGTCGGCCTCGGCTGCCGCACCCGGGCGCGGCCCGCACCACCACGGCCGCGCCTCTGGCCGGCAGCGTAAAGTCGGGCTCCGGCACTTCCATCTGCACCCACGAGCGCGTCTCGTTCGGCCCCTCGACCATCACCGTGATCGTGTTCGCCAGCACGTGCACCTGGCGCACCTTGCCGGGCCCCTCTGGCGTCTCCACCATGCTGTTCACCCGCGGCATCTGCTTCCGCGCTTCTGTATAAAAGTCGTTCTCGTAGGCCAGGCAGCACAAGAGCCGCCCGCAGACGCCCGACACCTCCGGCGCGTTCAGGGGCAAATCCTGCGTCTTCGCCATCTTGATGGAAACGGGGGTGAACTCGCGCAGCCACGTGGCGCAGCACAGCTCCTTGCCGCACTTGCCGTATCCGCCGAGGAACTTCGCCTCGTCCCGGACGCCCACCTGCCGCATCTCGACCCGCGTCCGCAGCTGGCCCGAGAGGTCGTGTACGAGGTTCCGGAAGTCGACCCGCTGTTCGGACGTGAAGTAGACGATCGCGCTGGAGCCGTCGAAGTTGAATTCGACGTTGCTGATCTTGATCGTCATCCCCAGCGCCTGGGCCCTGGCGCTCGCGATCTGGAGCGCCTCGGGCTCGCGGTGCCTCATCTGGTCCGCCTGCACCATGTCGAAGGCGGTCGCGCGCCGCACCACCGGCTTGAGCGCCCCGGCGATCTGGTCGTCGCTCACTTCGCGGGGCGAAAAGACCACCTGGCCCATCGTCCGCCCACGTGACGTCTCTACAATCACATATTCGTCTGGCTGCAGGTCGCCGAGGTCCTCGGGATCGAAGTAATAGACTTTCGTAACGGGTCGAAATGCCACACCGATAACCGTTGGCATGTTGTTAGCTCCTGGAATCGTTCGGAAACCGCTCGCGGGGCGTGGTGGCGCCGGGGCAAACCGCTTCCGACCGGTTATGTTACCGCTGGTTTCGGCAACCGTAACAGCAGCACGTCCAGCGCGAGGCGGACGTTGACGTTGCCGCGCACCCGGCGCAGCGTCTGCATCAAGTCCCCCAGCGCCCCCTGCACTTGCTCGGGACGATAAAGTGCAGCCTGCTGGATCAATTGCGATTTGCGGTCGAGGTTAAGGAGGGCCTCGAGTTGGCCCTGCTGCACGAGCAGCACGTCGCGCCACCACGTGGCCCACAGGCCGAGCGCGGTTTCGACGTTATCGCTGGCACGGCTCAGGCTCTCGGCATAGTTCAGCCGGCCCACGTAGCCTTCGCCGGTCAAAGTCAGGAGTTCGTCCAGGTACTTGGCGCGGGTCTGCCATACGCCCGGATCGGTGGCCGCATCGACCGCCCACCCGAGCCGGCCGCTGCTGAGCCGCGCCAGCAGCGCGGCCTGGTCTTCCGCCACGCCCCAACGCGCCTGCAGCGCGGCCGCCACGTCGTCGACGGGCAGCGCCCGCAGCCCGATGATCTGGCAGCGCGACAGCACGGTAGGCAGCACCATGTCCCGGCGGTTGCTGGTCAGCAGCAGCACGACCTGCGACGGCGGCTCTTCCAGCGTCTTCAGCAGCGCGTTCGCGGCTGCAGCCGTGGCCCGCTCGATTTCCTGGATCACGAAGACCTTGCGCCTGCCCTCGAGCGGCGCCACTGCCGCATCGAGCTGCACGTTGCGGATCTGGTCGATCTGGATCCAGTTCTTCTCCGCCGCGATGACCTGGACGTCGGGGTAGCGGCCCTCGCTCACCCGGCGGCATGCCCGGCACACCCCGCACGGCGAGCCGTCCGCCCGCTCGCACACCAGCGCCTGGGCGAAGGCTTTCGCCAGCGTCGACTTGCCCACCTGGGACGGGCCGAGGAACAGGTACGCGTGGCTGACCCGACCGCTCCGCACCGCCTGCGCCAGCAAATCGATCGCCCACCCATGCCCCACCACGCCCCAATCCGCCATCCGCTCGCCTCCGAAAGGCTATTGTAGCATAGCTTACGCCCTATCGCACAAAGAGGGGCGGCGGCGCGATCCCACTCCCGCCGGTTCGTCCATGTCTAACGGCGCAACACGACAGTGTCTCCCTTGTAGAACGGACGTTCGTCCTGTCTTTGCCGATTACTTGTGTTGATGGTACAATGTGACAATTGCACACCGAGGCTTGGCTGTAGTGACCAGGAGAATCAGCATGAGGTTTCTTCTCACTTCCGCTGGCATCAAAAACGCCAGTATCCATAACGCGCTGCTCGGCCTGCTCGGCAAACCGGTCGCCGAGTCCAGGGCGCTCTGCATACCCACCGCGATCTATCCCTTCCCCGGTGGACCTTCCATGGCCTACCGGTTTATCACCGGCTCAACCTCCAGCCCCATGTGCGAGTTGGGTTGGAAATCGTTGGGTGTGCTGGAACTCACGGCCCTACCCAGCATCAAAGCAGAGTATTGGATCGCCGCCGTCCGGGAGGCCGACGCCCTGCTGGTGTTTGGCGGCGATGTCTGGTACCTGTGCCGCTGGATGCGGGAGTCCGGACTGGCAGACCTCCTGCCGTCGCTGCGCGAGAAGTCTATGTGGGCGTGAGCGCCGGCAGCATGGTGACGGCCCCGGTTTTCGGAGAAACGTACGACGACCCGGATAGGCCGTTCGTCGTCGATAAGGGGCTGGGACTGGTTGACTTTGCGCTGCTTCCGCACGTCGATCACGAGGGACACCCGGAGAGTTCCATGGCCAAGGTAGAAAAAATGGCTGCCGAGGTTCCAGTGCGGACCTACGCGATTGATGATCAGACGGCCATCAAAGTGGTCGATGGCGCCGTCGAAGTCATCTCCGAGGGGCACTGGAAGCTGTTTAGGCAGGAGTAGGCTGGTTCGGCCCAGAGTTCAGTTGCGCCAGTAGACGAATGCACAAACATGGCCGGCGATGCTGCCAGGACACCTGGCTTTCCTTGCGCCGCGCAGCGACTGCCTCAGTCAGACCAACATCACTTCGACGTACTGCCGCAGGCTTTCCACGATCTGCCGCGTCCGCCTCTTGGCCCGTGATCAACAAGCTAGCGGCATTCAGAGGTGCGATGTTGCACAGCGTATTCCGGCCGAGCTTGCTGTGATCGGTCACTACCACCGTCTTTCTGGACGCCGCGATCATGGCCCGCTTGGTGCTTGCATTGATCACGTCCGGCACGGTGTAGCCCCCGAAGACGTCGACTCCGTCCACGCCCAGGAAGAGCCAGTCTGCCCGGATCGTCGACAGGAACTCGTCCGTGCGCGGGCCCACCAGGCCCAGCGTGGCCTTCCGCAGCATGCCTCCGGCAAGGTGGAGCTCGATGCGCTGGGCCCGCAGCAATTCTGACGCGATGTTCAACCCCGTGGTCACCACGGTCAGGCGCAGGTTCTTCAGGTACGCCGCCACCTGCCCGGTCGTCGATCCGGAGTCAAGGAGGACGGTCTCGGCCGGCTGCACGAGGGCCGCCGCGGCCCGGCCGATGCGCTGCTTCTCTGCGACATAGAGAGCGTTCTTGGCTTGGAACGGCATTTCGAAGAAGTCGGCTTCGCTGGCCGCGGCCCCGCCGTATTTGCGCTGCAACAACCCGCGTTGCTCCAGCTCGGCCAGGTCACGGCGGATCGTCATCTCTGACACCCCGAAGCTCTGGCCCAGCTCGGCAACGCTGGCAAACCCCTTTGCGCTCAGATGATCGACGATTCCGCTCTGTCGTTGCGCCCGAAGCATGAAGCCCCTCCCGTACGCGTTGGCTCGAAGGTTCGTGATCCAGGTGGTTTCGCCGCGCCTGGGGCGGACGCGCTCCCGCGAGCCATGTGCGACTTTGTTCGATCGTAACATTACTTTTCATATTTGACAAAGCGCCCCGAATGAATTACGCTCGCTTTGAATGCGATTCTGCGCCTGACCTTGACGCCCCTGCCAGGGGGCGCTGCCTGGTCCCCGGATCAGGCAAATGTGACGCGAGGGCGTCGGGATTCCACTTCCTGGCCCTGATGACCGTGGCCGTTTCGCCGGAGCGAGCCGATGACTTCAGACTACCTCCTCGAGATGTGTGGAATTGTCAAGGACTTCCCCGGCGTGCGTGCGTTGGACCGGGTAGACCTGGACTTGCGTCCCGGCGAGATTTTGGCGCTCCTGGGCGAAAATGGCGCCGGCAAGTCCACCCTCATGCGCATCCTGTTCGGCGCTTATCCCAAAGATGCGGGCCAAATCCTCGTGCGCGGCGAAGAAGTCGCCATCCGCAGTCCCCATCACGCTCTGCAACTAGGCATCTCTATGGTTCACCAGGAGCTTAACCTGGTGCCCTACATGAACGCCGCTCAAAACATTGCCCTGGGCCATGAAGATCGGGCCCTCGGGACTTGGCTGCGCTGGGGCTCGATCTACGAAAAGGCCCAAGCCCAGCTGGACCGGCTTGGCGTCGACGTCGACTTGCGGGTGCCCGTGCGCCGCCTCAGCGTTGCCCAACAGCAGATGGTGGAAATCGCCAAGGCGCTGGCATGGAACGCCCAGGTCCTCGTCCTGGACGAGCCCACGTCCTCCCTGACCCTCCACGAGATCGACCAGCTCTTCTCGCTGCTGCGAAACCTCGCAAGCCAGGGGGTCGGCATCATTCTCATCACCCATCGCCTCGAGGAAGTCTTCCAGCTTGCCGACGAGTGTCTCGTCTTGCGCGATGGCCAGAAGGTGGGCAGTTGGCCCGTGACGGACGTGGACATGCCGCGCCTCGTGCAGGCCATGGTGGGCCGGTCCGTCAGCCAGATGTTCCCCAAAGTGCAGGCCGAACGCGGGCAGGAGCTCCTGAGGGTCGAGGGTCTCGCGCAAGCCGGCAAGCTCCGCGACATTTCCTTCTCGGCTTACCAGGGCGAAATCCTGGGCATCGCCGGCCTCGTCGGCGCCGGACGCACCGAGCTTGCCCGCGCGATCTTCGGCGCCGATCGGGTGGATCGCGGCGCCATATACGTCCGAGGCCGGCCCGTTCGCATCCTCTCACCCCAGGACGCCATCGCCAACGGCATCGGCTTCCTCACCGAAGACCGGAAGACCCAGGGACTTGTCCTCGTGATGTCCGTGGAGAGCAATCTCGCCCTGACTATCTACGACCGCCTGAGCCGGTTTTGGGTCATCAACCGGGCCGCCCGCCGCAAGACCGGCAAGCAGTACGTCGATCAGTTGCACATCCGTCCACCGCGGCCGGAACGCCAGGCGCGCTACCTGAGCGGCGGCAACCAGCAGAAGGTGGTTCTGGGCAAGTGGCTCGCCCGGCAGACGAACATCCTGATCTTCGACGAGCCGACCCGGGGCATTGACGTGGGCGCCAAGACCGAGGTCTACCAGTTGATGAACGAGCTGGTGAAGGCCGGGTCCTGCGTCATCATGATCTCTTCGGAGCTGCCCGAGGTGCTCCACATGAGTGATCGGATCCTGATTATGCGCGAGGGCCGCATTGTGGCCGAGGTCGATCGCGGGGCCGCAACCCAGGAGCTGGTGATGGAATACGCTACCGGAGTACGGGCTCCTCAAGCGGCCTGACCCAGGGCAGCGCGGCCGCTTCATCGCTGCATGACTCGGAGGAGAAAGATACATGACGACGGGCAAACTCGAAGACCCCAAAGAGGCACAGGTGCGGTCGGGGGGTTCGCGGGTGGTGGGCGCCGCGACGAACGCCCTCGAACGCTACGGCATCTTCTTCGCGCTGATCGCGCTTTGCATCGTGCTGGCATTCCTGTCGCCGTATTTCATGACGGTCCCCAACCTCCTCAACGTCCTGCTCCAGGCCTCGATCAACCTCGTGGTGGCCGTGGGCATGACCTTCGTGATCACGTCCGCGGGCATCGACCTCTCCGTGGGCTCGATGGTGGCCCTCGCCGGCGTCATCATGGCCCTGCTCATGAAGAACCACATCGGCGGCCTGCCGGTCGCCCTGCTGGGCGCCCTGGTCACCGGCCTTGCCGTCGGCTCCTCCAACGGCCTGCTGATCACCCGCCTGCGCCTGCCGCCCTTCATCGTTACCCTGGGCACCATGAGCATCGTCCGCGGCCTGGCCCTCATCGTCAGCGACGGCAAGCCCGTGTACGGGCTTCCGCAGAGCGAGCTGCGCATCATCTCGGGCTACGTCGGCCCGGTGCCCATTCCGGTGATTATCGCCATCGTGGTCGCGCTCCTGGCGCATTTCGTCTTGCGGCGTTCGACCGTGGGCGAGTACACCATTGCCATCGGCGGCAACGAGGAGGCCGCCCGTCTCTCAGGCATCAGCGTCCGTAAATACAAGGTCGTTATCTACGCCCTCAGCGGCCTCATGTGCGGCCTCGCCGGCGTCATTCTCACCGCACGCCTGTCAGCTGCCGAGCCCATCGCCGGGGTCAACTACGAGCTCGACGCCATCGCGGCCACCGTCATGGGCGGCACGAGCCTGATGGGCGGGCAGGGAACCATCTTCGGCACCATCATCGGCGCGTTGCTGATGAGCGTGCTCCGCAACGGGTTGAACCTGCTCAACATCCAGTCCTATTACCAGCAGGTCGCGATCGGCATCGTCATCATCCTGGCGGTTTCGCTGGACGTTCTTCGGAAGCGCTGAGATGGATATCAAGATCAGCCCATCCGTCGTGTGCGCCGACCTGAGCAATATCGGCCGCTCCCTCGCGGAATTGGAGCAGGCGGGCGTCGACCAGTTCCACTGGGACGTTATGGACGGGGTCTACGTGCACAACTTCGCCGCTCAGTCCCGCCGTTATGGCAGCTTGCCGCCCCCACACCAAGGTGCCATTCGACGTACACCTCGGGCTGATGGACCCGGCTGCCTATATCCCCGACGCCGCGGAGGCCGGCGCCGACATCATCAGCCTGCAGCTCGAAACGACCCCGCACGTCTTCCGGGCGGTCCGCCAGATCCATGCCTTGGGCAAGCGGGCAGGGGTGGTCATCAACCCGATCACGCCGCTCGAAGTGCTCGAGCCGCTCTTGCCCGAGCTCGACATGGTCACTGTGATGACCGTCGATTTCGGCTTTGCGGGGCAGAAGCTCATTTGGCCGATGCTCGAGAAGATCCGCACCTTGCGCCGCTGGGTCACCGAGCGCGGGCTCGCCGTGGACATCCAGGCGGACGGCCAGGTCAACGCGCCGACGATTGCGCCCATCCTGGCAAGCGGAGCCAACATCCTGGTGGTCGGCACTTCGGGCCTGTTCACGCTTGCGCCCACGCTGGCCGAAAGCGTGGAAATCCTGCGGGGCCAGATTCGTGCCGCGCAGGCCGGCTTGGCGATGGAGGCCCGGTGATGCTGGCGATCAGCATTGACGTGGGCGGCACGCTGACGAAGTGCGCCGTCGTCGACGAGGCAGGCCAGGCGCGTTACGAATGGAGCGAGCCGACCGCCTCCTCGCTGCCGCCCGCCCAGGTCCCCGATCACGTGGCAGACCTGGTGCGCCGCCTGATGGCCGCAGGCGGGCTCGCGGCTTCAGACCTGGCAGGGGTATGCATCGGGCTTCCCGGCATCGTCGAGTACCGGCTTGGCTTGGCGCTGTCCTGTCCCAACCTGCGCAACTGGGAGGGCATGCCGCTGGCCGACCTCGTCGCCGAGCGCACGGGTGTGAAAACGTGGGTCGAGCGGGACGCCAACCTGGCGGCCCTTGGCGAGGCCTGGGTGGGCGCGGCGTGCGGGACCGACTACAGCGTTTGCTTCACGCTGGGCACAGGCATCGGCGCCGGGATCATCCTGGACGGCCGGCTCTTCCGGGGGGCCTGGGGCGGCGCGGGCGAAATCGGCCACATCACGATTGCGCGCGATGGCCCCCGCTGCGCTTGCGGCAACCGGGGCTGCCTTGAGTCATTGACCTCCGCGACCGCCATTGCCCGTGAGGCCCAGGCTGCAGCGGATCGCGCGCCCGAAAGCCTGCTGTGGTCCCTTGCCCGGGGCCAGCGCGGCGCAATCACGGCAGACCTGGTTTTCAAGGCCGCAGGTGAGGGCGACCCGGCCGCGATGCGCGTCGTCGATACGGCGGTCGAGTATCTCGGCATTGGCGTCGCCAACGTCATCAACGTCTTCAACCTGGAAGTCGTGGTCCTCGCCGGCGGGATGGCCGCCGCAGGATCGCAGATCCTGGACCCGGTCCGGGAAGTCGTACGCCAACGCGCGCGCCAGCCGCTCGTTGAACGATCGCGCGTCGAGTTGAGCCGCCTGGGCGCCCGAGCGGGCGTTCTGGGCGGTGCTCGACTGGTACACATGGGGGCTAACTGACGGCCTTTCAGAGATTTAGGCCGCTCGGTTCACAATCCGGTCCCACAATTCAAGGAGGGAAGACCATGTCGAGGAAAGGCAACTGGCAGACTCTGTTGGCGATGTTGATGGTCGTGGGCCTGCTGCTTTCAGCATGTGCCCCAGCGGCCCCGGCGACCTCTGCGCCGGCTCAACCTACGACGGCTCCGGCGGCCCCTGCCGCCGAGCCGACGGCGGCGCCCACCGCCGCCCCGGCCCCAACGACCGCTCCGGCTGCCACTGAGGCGCCCGCGGCCGCTCCCGCCGCGACCGAAGCCCCGACGGCCGCCCCGGCCGCCACCGAGGCCCCTGCCGCCGCCCCCGCGGCTGCCGGCAAGCCCATCAAGCTCCTGGCGGTGGAGAAGACGCTGGCCAACGAGCACTGGCAGGTCATGAAGCAGGGCTACGAGTGGGCCGCTAAGGCGAACGACGTCACGATCGACGTGGCGACGGTGCCGACCGAGGCGGACACGGCGCAGCAGTTGGCGCAGGTGGAATCCGCCTTGGCGAAGGGCTACGATGCGATCCTCGTGTCGCCGCTGACGCCGAACAACCTGAACCCGGCGCTGGCGAAAGCCTCGCAGGCGGGTCTGCCGATCGTAAATGTGGACGAATTGATCCCGGCCGACGTGGCGAAGGATGCGGGGATCAACATCCTGACGCGCATTGCCTCGAACAACTACTATGCGGGCGTGTTGGCGGCGAACTACATGATCGACAAGCTGCCGAAGGGCGCCAAGGTGGCGGTGATCGAGGGCATTGCGGGCAACTCGTCGGGCACGGCGCGGCGCGACGGCTTCGTGGACACGGTGAAGGCCGGCGGGCTGAACCTGGTGGCCTCGCAGCCGGGCGACTGGGACCGGGCCAAGGCGAACGGCGTGACGACCAACATCCTGCAGGCCAACCCGGACCTGGGCGGGATCTACTTTGCGAATGACACGATGGCGCTGGGCGGCATCGAAGCGGTGGATGCGGCGGGCAAGGCCGGCAAGATCATCCTGCTCGGCACGGATGCGATCCCCGAGGCGCAGGCCGCCGTCAAGGAAGGCCGCCTCAACGGCACCGTCGCGCAGTTCCCCTTCGAGATGGCAACCTTGGCGGTCGATGCGGCGCTGAAGGCCCTCCAGGGCCGTCCCGTGGCCGCCACCATTGACGCACCGATCAAGCTGCTGCAGCAGGCAGACGTGGCGGCGGGCGCCGCGCCCGAACCGCCCACCAAGCCCAAGGCCTACAAGTTCCTGGCCGTCGAGAAGACGCTGGCCAACGAGCATTGGCAGGTCATGAAGCAGGGCTATGAAGCCGCGGCCAAGCAGTATGGCCTGACGATCGACGTGGCGACGGTGCCGACCGAGGCGGACACGGCGCAGCAGTTGGCGCAGGTGGAATCCGCCTTGGCGAAGGGCTACGATGCGATCCTCGTGTCGCCGCTGACGCCGAACAACCTGAACCCGGCGCTGGCGAAAGCCTCGCAGGCGGGTCTGCCGATCGTAAATGTGGACGAATTGATCCCGGCCGACGTGGCGAAGGATGCGGGGATCAACATCCTGACGCGCATTGCCTCGAACAACTACTATGCGGGCGTGTTGGCGGCGAACTACATGATCGACAAGCTGCCGAAGGGCGCCAAGGTGGCGGTGATCGAGGGCATTGCGGGCAACTCGTCGGGCACGGCGCGGCGCGACGGCTTCGTGGACACGGTGAAGGCCGGCGGGCTGAACCTGGTGGCCTCGCAGCCGGGCGACTGGGACCGGGCCAAGGCGAACGGCGTGACGACCAACATCCTGCAGGCCAACCCGGACCTGGGCGGGATCTACTTTGCGAATGACACGATGGCGCTGGGCGGCATCGAGGCGGTGGATGCGGCGGGCAAGGCCGGCAAGATCATCCTGCTCGGCACGGATGCGATCCCCGAGGCGCAGGCCGCCGTCAAGGAAGGCCGCCTCAACGGCACCGTCGCGCAGTTCCCGTACGAGATGGCTTTCCTGGCCGTCGAGAGCGCCATCCGGGCCCTTGAAGGTCGCCCGGTGTCCGCCACCATTGACGCACCGATCAAGCTGCTGCAGCAGGCAGACATTAAAGTAAGCCGCAGGACACGGGCGTTCACAGACAGGCGCATTCGGACGCACCAACCTGATCGGGTTGCGCGGGCCGGATGCGCCGGCTTTACCGGTGGCGGTGCTGAGGCGCTTCCGCTTCAGCGCCACCACCTTTGTTTTTCCTAAGGGGGATCAGTGGTTACCTCTCGCTATGCGGAGCTCGTCGAACCGGGCCGGTTCGTTCTGAAAGAAGAGGATCTATCGTTCAACGACGACGAGGCGCTCGTCCGCATCACCCACGTCGGCGTGTGCCAGTACGACGGCAGCTATTTTAAAGGTCTCATCGGCAAGACGCCGATGCGGATCGGGCATGAGCCGGTCGGCGTCATCGAAGCCGTCGGCAAGAACGTGCAAGGCTATAAGCCCGGCGACCGTGTGACCGGGTTGTTCTCGTACTTGAAGTCGTTCGCGACCTATGGCGTCGCCGAGCCGTCCCAGATGCTCAAAGTCCCGGACCACGTGCCGTCCGAACAGGCCCTTGGCGAGCCTTTGAAGTGCATCTCCACGATCCTGCGCGCCGCCCCGCCCGAGTTCGGCGACCACGTCCTGGTGATGGGCGTCGGCTTCATGGGGCTCCTGGTGCTGGCCGGACTGGTCGGCGCGGCGCCGGCGTCGCTGATCGCCGCGGACGTCAACGAAGGGCGACTGGCGCTGGCGAAGGAGCTCGGCGCAACCCACACGCTCAATGCCGCAGACCCCGACTTCCTCGCCAAAGTCAAGGACATCACGGGCGGCCACGGCACCGACGTCGTCTTCGAGGTCGTCGGCAAGCCGGAGCCGGTGGAGCTGGCAGCCAAGACGCTGCGCAAGACCCGCGCCCGCTACGTGCTGGCCGGCTGGCACGGCGTTCCCGGCACGTACACGCTGCGCAACTGGACCACGGTTGGCGCCGTCATCCTGACGCCGCACCCCAATTACTCCCTGGACCCCTACGAGGACATGCGGCGGGGCGTCGATGGCGTCGCGCGCGGCCAGCTGCCGATGGGGCGCCTGGTGACGCACCGTTTCCCGCTCGACGATATCCAGACCGCCTTCGACATGATGCTGACCGGCCGCGATGGGTACATCAAGGGCGTGATCGAACCTTAATTGATCGGAAGGAGGCGTTTGATGCAATCGATCGGCATTGGCATGTTGGGCTATGGGATGATCGGCCGCGTACACTCGCTGGCATATCATGACCTCCCGATTTACTATCCCGGACGCCTCCCGCCCCTGCGCCTGGCGGCCGTCTGCACGGCCCGGCCCGAAACCGCGCAGGCCGCGGCGGCTGAGGCGGGCTACGCATCCTGGTGCACCGACTGGCGTGAGCTGGTGGCCCGGGATGACGTGGACGTCATAAACTGTTCCCTCCCCAACTACCTGCACCGCGACGTGCTTTTGACCGCCTTCGCCGCGGGCAAGCATGTCTGTTGTGAGAAGCCGCTGGCGTTGAACGCGGCCGAGGCGCGCGAGCTCGTCGCCGCGGCGGCGCAAGCCGGCGTGACCTGCGGCATGGTCTTCAACTACCGCTTTGTCCCGGCCATCATGCGGGCGCGAAATATCATCAACGATGGGCTTCTCGGCGACATCTTCGAGTTCCGGGCGGAGTATCTCCACACCGGCTACGAAGACCCCCAGCGCCCCATGAGCTGGCGGATGCGCAAGGAGCAGTCGGGCGGCGGCGCGCTGGTCGACCTCGGTTCGCACGTGATCGACCTGGTGCGCTACTTGCTGGGCGATTTCGAATCCGTCCGCGCGCACATGCACACCTTCCACAAGGCCCGGCCCGTGCGCCGTGGGGCGGCCGAGAGCGAACCGGTCACGGTGGACGACGCGGCCTGGCTGCAGGTGCGGCTGGCGAACGGTACGCAAGGCACGATCGAAGCCTCCCGCTTCACCACCGGCATTCTCGACGACCTCCGGTTGGAGATTCACGGCAGCCGCGGCGCGCTCCGTTTCAGCCTGATGGATGCCAACTGGCTCTACTGGTACGACGCGACGCGCAAGGGCGAGCCCCTCGGCGGAGACCGCGGCTGGGTCCGGCTCGAGACCGTCGGCAATTATCCCGGCGCCGTTGCCCCGCCCGCTCGCTCGATCGTCGGCTGGGGCCGCTTCATCGCCGAGAACCAGTACGCATTCCTCACCGCAGTCGCCGCGGGCAAATCGCCCGAGCCGGGCATTGCCGACGGCTTGCAGGTCCACCTCGTGCTCGATGCAGCGTACAAATCGGCCGAGACGGGCGCCTGGATCGCGGTCGAGCGGGGGTAAGAACGGAGGGCGCGGGGCGCGGGAGCGGTTAGGGGAAAAAAGGCGACAAATACCGTTGGCTTTGGCAGTCTCACGAGTCTCAAGTTTTACACATAGCTCCGCGGTGAGACTGGAGGAGGGGCCGGGATGCGGGTGTTCGAAGGCGGAGCGCGGGTGTGCGGCGAGCGGCGGAGACCGACGAGTTGCGAGAGGGGATGAGTTACTTGCGAGTGCGGCTTGGCCGGGGCTTCGGCGGGGGCGGCGGGGGTGGGGGCGGCCACTCCGGTAGGGCCCAGCGGTTGCCCGGCAAGCGGTGAGCCCTGGTATCTGCAATCCGGGCGCCGAGCAGGTCGCGGGCGCGAAAAAGGGTTGCGCGGCTGTAGCCGGCCTCGTGTGCATACCACTCGATCTCGCTGGGACTGACGGGGCGGCCGTAGGCCTTCAGGATGTCGAGCAGCCAGCGGGCGCAAGCCTCGGCCTGGGTGCGCGGTGGTTGGATCGCCCCTGGGGCGGGGCCGTAGGTCAGCTCGACGCCGCGGGATGCCGGCAAAGCACCGACCGCGGCATCGGGTCCCGACCGATCGGGTCCGGACGTATCCGCTCCTGCGGGAGGCTGTGAGGGCGAGGTGAAGGTGACGCCGAGCGGCTCGGGGACGAGGCCAAGATTGGTCTTGAGGACCTGGAGGCGGCGGGGCGCGTCGGGATCGAGGTCGAGGCCGACCTGGACCGGGGCAAGGCCGAGAACCGAGCGGGCGAGCGAGACGATGTGACCGGAGCCGCGGACCGCTCCGACCTCGAGGGAGGTTGCGGCCCGAGGTCCGCCACCCAGCGCGGCGTGCTTGTTGAGATGATGGATGAGGAGCAGCGCGGTCTGATAACGGGCGGCGAGGTCGTTGAGGTACCTGAAGAGGCCCTCGACGACGGAAACCTGGTTTTCGGCGCCGCGGGTGGCGGAGCCGAGGCTGTCGACGATGATGAGCGCGGGATGCAGGGCGGCGACCATCGCGCTTAAGCGCTGCCGGCAGGCGGGCGCATTGAGGTCGAGCAAACCGGCTTCGCTGCCGGCGTCTCTGCCGCCGCCGGGCACGGCGAGCATGGGGAAAAGCCGGGTGCGATCCATGCCCCAGGCGAGCGAGCGGGCGTTGAGCAATTGGGTGGCGGCTTCGGCGTCGACGTAGATAACGTTTCTGGCCTCGGCGGGACCTTGCGGGGTCCCGGCGGGACCCTGTGGCGTCCCGTCGGGCCACGGGAGGCCGGCGATGAGGCGGCGGGCGAGGTCGAGGGCGAGATAGCTTTTGCCGGCGCCGGACTGGGCGCAGAGAAGGGTGATCATGCCGCGGGGAATCCAGCCGGGCCAGAGCCAGGCGATGGGCGGGATGCCGGCGGAGAGTTGGTCGAGCGACGGGAAGGGTGCGGGCGGGTCGGGCGGCTGGCCGGTGGGTTGATTGGTCGTTGTCATGGGGGGAGTGTAGCACAGATGTTAGTAGAACGCAAGTTCGGGGCGGGTGAGGAGTGTGGTTCGCGTTTTTGCGCGAGGGCGGCTTAGCGGTTTGGAACACGAAGGCGCGAAGGTGATCGAAGTGCGCGAAGAACGCGAAGTTCGTTAGTCGATTTGCGCGCGCAAGAACGGTAAGGCGGCTACGTTTGTGCCTGCGCGGTCCAAACGCCTTTGCGCGCGCAAATCTGAACCACACGCGAGCGGCGCAATGGATAGGAACCAGAGAAACGGATAGCGGCGAGCGCCCGACGCAGCTGCTGATTCGTGTACCGTTCGTTGCCGCGTCGCCCGCGACTGACTATTGCAGCGTGGCTTACGCTTTGCGCACAAAGATGGAAGCCTTCATGCTGTCAATTCTTTCGATGTTATGGCACAATCACGGCATGCTGGAGCGCGTGCCGAATGCTGAGAATGCGCGGATAGAGCCCCGCAAGTTGCGGGAATACGTCCTTAATTCCGAGCACAGTACGGGACAATTCAAGGCGCGATTCTTCGCTCAGATGGGCTACACGGCGGAAAATTGGCAACGTCTGGAGCAAGACATTCGCTCGCAGCACTTGACGAAGCCGGCGGAGGAGGGACAGCGCTCTCCGTTCGGCCGGAAGTACACCGTCACAGCTCCGCTGCAAGGTCCAAGCGGGCCGGCCAGGCAGGTGACGACCGTCTGGATTATCCGGCATGGCGAGCAAGCGCCGGACCTGGTGACGATCGAGCCTGCAGCGCCGTAAGGTGAATTGATATGGATACCGACCTGGAACTTCTGGACACGGTTGTGGCACTGGGCAATTTCCCCGAGCACCGGGTGCTGGCGGGCGACCTCGGCGCGATCGTCGAAGTCTACACGACCCCAGTGTTGGGCTATGACGTCGAGTTTGTCAACCCCGATGGTCTCACGCGTGCCGTGCTGACCCTCGCGCCGCACCAAATCCGCAGGCTCTCCCCTGGCGATGTTCTGACGACGAGACAGTTGCCGCTCGCGGCCTAGTCCGTACGCGGCGCAGGATGCGGACCCTCGCGTGAAGCCGCTCCGCGTCCTGTGGTGGTCGCTCCGCTGTTCTGGCCCCATGCGCGCCCAAAGGCAGAAGTCTGGTGGGAACGTCCTCGCCCGTTGTGGTACAATGCCCGCGTCGGCAGTCCTGACGGTGGCCCCTTTTTGCCCGACCATGACCGCAAACATCGACCAGTTCATTGCGCGTTGGCAGGCGTCCGGCGCAGCCGAGCGCGCGAACTACCAACTTTTCCTCTCTGAGCTCTGCGACGTCCTCGACGTGCCGCGGCCCGATCCCTCCACGCCCGACGACGCCGCAAATGCCTACGTCTTTGAGAAATGCGTCCCCTTGCCGCAAGGAACCTCCGGCCGCATCGACCTCTACCGCCGCGGCTGTTTCGTGCTGGAGGCCAAGCAGGGCAGCGACGCGGCAGCGGCCGCGGCGGCCCTGCACGCGCTTTCCGCCGAGGGCCAGGCGCGCGCCCGCTCGCGCAAGCGGGGGACCGCGCCGCGGGGCACGGCAGCCTGGGACACCGCGATGGAAAAGGCCCGGCAGCAGGCCCAACACTACGCGCGCAACTTGCCTCCGAACGAGCTTGCGGAGGGCGGCCGGCCGCCGTTCTTGGTCGTCGTCGACGTCGGCGAGTGCCTCACGCTCCACAGCGAGTTTACGCGCACCGGCGGCAACTACATCCCCTTCCCCGATCCTCCGGCCGCCCGCATCTCCCTTCCCGAACTCGCGGACCCGGCGCGGCGCGATCTGCTCCGGTCGCTTTGGTTCGACCCAATGAGCCTTGACCCTTCCCGCCGCGCGGCGCGCGTCACCCGGGACATCGCGGACCGCCTGGCGCGGCTCGCCAAGGCCCTGGAGCAAGACTACGCACCGGACGCGGTCGCCCACTTCCTCATGCGCTGCCTCTTCACCATGTTCTCCGAGGACGTCGGCCTCCTCCCCGCGGCCAGCTTCACGGAGCTGCTGGCAGCTTCCCGCCGCAACGTCGCCCACTTCCCCCGGCTTGCAGGCGAGCTCTGGTCGGCCATGGCGACCGGCGGTTTTTCCGTCGCGCTGCGCCAGGACATCCGCCACTTCGACGGCGGCCTCTTCGAGGATGCAACGGTGCTCCCGCTCACCGCGGACCAGCTCCAACTGTTGATCGAGGCGGCGCAGGCCGACTGGCGCGACGTCGAGCCGGCCATCTTTGGCACGCTCCTCGAGCACGCGCTGGACACGGTCGAGCGCCATCACCTCGGCGCACACTTCACCCCCCGCGCGTACGTCGAGCGCCTCGTCGCGCCCACCATCGTGGAGCCGCTGCGCGCCGAGTGGGAAGCGGTCCAGGCCGCCGCGCTGCGCCTCAACGATGACGGGAAGCCCGACAAGGCGCTTGCGGAGGTGGAGGCGTTCCAGAAGCGGCTCGCGTCGATCAAGATCCTGGACCCTGCCTGCGGCACCGGCAATTTCCTCTACGTCAGCCTCGAGCACCTCCTGCGGCTCGAAGCCGAGGTGCTGCAGCGGCGGCGCGAGCTGGGCAAGGACCAGATGCTGCTGGAGTTGGAGGCGGTGCGCGTCACCCCCCGCCAGATGCTCGGCATCGAGATCAACCCCCGCGCGGCCGCGATCGCGGAGCTCGTGCTGTGGATCGGCTACCTGCGCTGGCGGCTGCAAACTGCCGGCAACGGCGCTTCCGTGCCGGAAGCGATGCACCTGCCCGAGCCGCTGCTGGGCAACTACCACACGATCGAGCGCCGGGACGCCGTGCTTGCGTGGGACGCGGTCGAGCCGCTGCTCGACAAGGACGGCCGGCCCGTGACCCGCTGGGACGGCCGGACGACGAAGCCGCACCCGGTGACCGGCGAGCAAGTGCCCGACGAGACGGCCCGCATCCCCGCGTACAGGTACGTCAACCCGCGGCCTGCGGAATGGCCTGCGGCGGATTTCGTTGTTGGGAATCCCCCCTTCATCGGGACGAGCGCCATGCGCGCGTCGCTGGGCGACGGGTACGCCGAAGCGATCCGCAAGACCTACAAGGACGTACCCGAGTCGGCGGACTACGTCATGTACTGGTGGGACAAGGCCGCGGAGTTGGTGCGGCAGGGTGCCATCACCCGCTTCGGCTTCATCACGACGAACAGCATCCGCCAAACCTTCAATCGCAAAGTCCTTCAACGCCACATGGACGCCACCCCGCCACTGTCAGTGGTGTTCGCCATCCCGGATCATCCTTGGGTGGATACGGCGGAAGGCGCGGATGTTCGGATCGCCGTGACCGCAGCAGTACAGGGCCAAGTGCTCGGGACGCGGGTACGAGTTGTCAGAGAGTTAGGCGAGTCGGGGGGTGAGGTCCAGGTCGAACTGATTGCTCAGAGAGGCACGATTCAGGCAGATCTGACCGTTGGAGCAGGAGTGTCGGGAGCGAAGCCTCTGCGCTCGAACTCGGGAATAAGCGGCAGGGGTGTTCAACTTTTCGGCGCGGGATTTATCGTAGATCGTGAGGAAGCGGAAGCCCTCGGGCTAGGCACTACAGCCGGCCTGGAGAAGCACATCCGACCATACCGAAACGGCCGTGACATCGCAGCCAGGCCAAGAAACGTGCTGGTTATCGACCTATTTGGGTTGACAACTGAAGAAGTTCGGAGCAAGTACCCGATCGTCTACCAGTGGCTGCACGACCGGGTGAAGCCTGAGCGGGACCAAAACAATCGCGCGAGCTATCGCCTAAACTGGTGGATACACGGAGAACCGCGCAGCACGCTTCGCGCCAGCCTGAAGGGTCTCGCACGGTATATCACTACGATTGAGACAGCGCGGCGACGTTACTTCGTCTTTCTACCGCAGGACATACTTCCAGACAACATGCTGGTCAACATTGCGATCGACGACGGGTACTGCTTGGGCATCCTGTCGAGCCGAGCGCATGTCTCTTGGGCCTTGGCGGTAGGCGGTCGACTAGGTATCGGAAACGACCCTCGTTACAACAAGACGCGGTGCTTCGAGACCTTTCCCTTCCCCGATCCTACCGATGCTAAAAAGGCCCGCATCAGAGCGTTGGCCGAAGAACTCGACGCCCACCGCAAGCGCCAACAGGCCCAGCACCCCAAGCTCACGCTCACTGACATGTACAACGTCCTCGAAAAGCTGCGCGCGGGCGAGCCACTCACCAAGGCGGAGAAGGTCACACACGAGCAGGGGTTGGTGTCGGTGCTGCGGCAGTTGCACGACGAGATCGACGCGGCCGTTTTCGACGTTTACGGCTGGCCCTCCCCCCTCACCGACGAGGAAATCCTCGCTCGCCTGGTCGCGCTGAACGCCGAGCGGGCGGCGGAAGAGGCGCGCGGCCTCGTGCGCTGGCTGCGGCCCGAGTACCAGGCGCCGTCAGCGGCCGCGCCGGGTGCAGCCGCCCCGCCGCAAGCAGCACCGGAGCCCGAGGAAGAAGCTGAAGCCGAGCGCGCCCCGACCGCCCCGGCTGCCGCGCTTCGGCCGTGGCCCGCCGGCCTGGCAGAGCAGGCGGCCGCGGTGCGGGCAGCGTTGACCGAGTTGGGCCGGCCCGCGACCGCCGAAGAGGTCGCGGCAACGTTCGCCGCCGCACCGTCCGCCCGCATTGCGGAATGGCTGGCTGCACTCGCCGCGCTGGGCCAGGCGCGCGCCGGTGAGGACGGCCGGTTCGTCGCAGGCTAACAGACCAACCAAATTGACGTCGGACGATGCGGTCGAACCGATAGGCCCATTCCCGATCGTTTTCACGCGGAGGTCCGCATGCACGCCGACTTATTCATCCACAACATCGCCCAGCTCGTCACCCTTGCCGGACCACCCGGCCCCCGCCGCGGCCTTGCCATCCGCGAGCTCGGCATCGTCGAGCGGGGCGCGCTCGCGATTGCCGGCGGCCGCATCGTCGCCGTGGGACCCGAGGCAGCCCTCGCCGCTTCCGTCGACGCCAGCGCCACCCTCGATGCTGCCGGCCGCGCCGTCATCCCCGGCTTCGTCGACCCCCACACCCACCTCCCCTGGGCCGGTCACCGCGCGCACGAGTTCGAGCTGCGCATCGGCGGCGCGACCTACATGGAGATCATGGCCGCGGGCGGCGGCATCGTGCGGACCGTCACCGATACCCGGGCCGCCTCCCCGGCGCAGTTGCTGTCTGAGACGGCGGAGCGTGCCCGGCGCATGTTGGCCTACGGCACGACCACGGCCGAGGCCAAGACCGGGTACGGCCTCAACGTGCCCGACGAGCTGAAGCAGCTTGAGGCCATTGCTCATTTGCAGCAGGCCGGCCCCCTCGACCTCGTCCCGACGTTCCTCGGCGCGCACGCCGTGCCCGCCGAGTATCGCGGACGGGCCGACGCCTACGTGGACCTGGTGGTGGACGAGATGCTGCCCGCGGCCTGGGGGAAGTGGCGGGAGATCAAGGGCGCGTTCGGGGAAGGTTGGCCCATCTTCTGCGATGTCTTCTGCGAGGAGGGCGCGTTCGACCTGGCCCAGTCCCGCCGCATCCTGGAGGCGGCGCGGCGTCTCGGGTTCAAGCTCAAGATGCACGTCGACGAGTTCGCGCCCCTCGGCGGCACGCCGCTCGCGGTCGAGCTTGGCGCGACGTCGGTCGACCACATCGTCACCACCCCGCCCGACCACGTCGCCCTGCTTGCCCGGTCCAACACCATCGGCGTGGCGCTGCCCGGCACGCCGTTCGGCCTGGCCCATCGCGACTACAGCCCGGGCCGCGCGCTGATCGACGGCGGCGGCGCGCTCGCGCTCGCCACCGACCTCAACCCCGGCACGTCCTGGTGCGAGAGCATGCAGATGATGCTGGCGCTCGCCTGCCGCTACATGAGGCTGCTCCCCGCCGAGGCGCTCGTCGCCGCAACGATCAACGCCAGCCACGCAATCGGCCTGGGCCACCTCGTCGGGAGCCTGGAGGTGGGCAAGCAGGCCGATCTGCTGGTGCTCGACGCGGACGACTACCGGATGCTCCCGTATCGTTACGGGACGAACCTGGTGAAGAGCGTGGTCAAGCGGGGGCAGGTCGTGTCTTGATCAACATCGTCCACGTGCCCTTCTGGCACGTCTCGTCGCGCTGGTTCACCACTTCCACGTTGAAGGTCACCAGCCCGCCGCCCAGCCGCGGCATGGGCTTCTTCTCCGCGATCTCCGCCCGCACCCTGATCGTGTCCCCGATCTTCATCGGGCCGCGGAATTTCCAGTCCAGCCCCATGAAGGCAATCACCGTCTCTTCGAGGAAGCCCAGCCGGATCGCCAGGCCGCTCGCGATCGACAGGCCCAGCAGGCCGTGCGCGATGCGCTCGCCGAACATCCCCGTCTTCGCGTACTCCGCGTCGACGTGGATCGCGTTCCAGTCGCCGGTCAGCGCCGCGAAGTTGACGATGTCGGTCTCGGTGATCGTGCGCCCCATCGTGGTTGCGGAATCCCCGATGCTGTAATCCTCGAAGTAGAGCCCCTGGTGGGTGGCGAGGTCGGCCATGAACAGTCCTCCCATTCGGATGATGAGGCTCCAATCATAGCGTTCCCCAAGCTAACTGTCCATTTCTCACGCTCGTGGAAGGGCGGTATAATCGCCGGAACGCAGCGATGGCATAGCGCAAAGGGGAGCCGTTCATGGTGCACCGCTTACTCGTCCGAACCGCCTGGGTCCGTCGTCCCGCTCATTTCGCCGGCGCGCTCGCAGCACTGGCCCTGGTGTTCCTCTCCGCCTGCTCGGGCCAGCTGCCGCCGGTCGTCCCCGCCACCCCTGCCCTTCCGCCTTCCGCCGCCACGCTCGCGCCCACTGCCACCGCGCCCGACGCGGCTCTGCTCGACCTGCCCCCCGCGTTCCGCTACGAGGTAACGCTCCGCCCCGTGCAGGCCGGCGCCGACCCCACCGTCATTTCCGGCCAGTACCGCGACGGCGCCTGGGCCCAAACGGCCCGCACCGGCGGCGAGCCCGGCGAAGAGCTGATCGTCGTCCGCGACGCCGCCACCGGCCGGCTCAACAGCTACACCCGCGCCGCCGGCGACTCCGACTGGACGCGCTGGCCCGGCGTCACATTTGAGGCGGCATACGGGCTTGCCTCGCCCTTCACCGTCCTCCGCCTGCGGCCGCTCGCCACCCGTTCGGCCGCGCCCGCCGGTACGCCCGTCGCGTCCGGCGAGACGCAGAGCCAGGCGCTCTTTTCGACCGAAGTCGTGCAGCGGCTCCTGACCGCCGGCGTCGACGCTGCCGGGCCGAACGACGACGCCCGCGCCGCCCTCGAGCAGCAAATCGCGCCGTTCTTCGTGCCCCAAACCGTCACCTATGCGCTCGATCCTTCCGGCAAGGTGCTGCGGGCAGCCGCGACGCTGCTTTCCCTCGGGCCTGACAACCAGCCCGCGCCCTGGGTCGAGCTGACCGCCGCCTATTCCGCGTATGACGATCCCGCGATCGCGGTCGCCGCCGCCCACCAACGCGGTGGACATCGCCGACGTGGCGGGCAAGGATGCCATCGCCGAGCAGGCCTCGGAGGTGCGGCCCGGCGTCACGCTGCGGGTGCGCGTCTTTGCCTCGGCCGGCGTCCCCGCCACCGACTCGGTCGTCGCCGTTTATCGCGGCGGGCAAGAAGACCGCGACCAGCCAGCAGCCCGGCCCCGACGCCCAGTTCGAGCTGAAGCCCGGGCAATACGACGTGCTCGTGAGCTCGGGCGGCGCGCAGCAGTCGCTGAAGGGCGTCGCGGTCACCCAGGGCGCCGTTGACCTCCAACGACGTCCTGTTCGACTTCGCGCAGCTGACCGTCAGCGTCGCGCTGAACGGCGCGCCCGTCGCCGTCGACGTGGTGGCGTACCCCGCGGGCCGGCAGGAGTTCGCCGGCTTCGTGAGCGAGAATCCCGCCCACTTCCGGCTCCCCGCCGGAACCTACGATGTCGAGGTTGCCGCGCAGGACGGCCGGGCGCGGAAGCGGGTGCCCGGGGTGGAGGTCCGCGCCGGCCTGGAGACCACGCTCGCGCTGGACCTGGCCCGGCCGTGAGCCAAGGTCGCTTGGCTTGAGGAGACATAATGAAGGCTTGGGAGACTTACCTGGCGGAACACCGCGACCAGTCCGTCGCAGACATGGTCGACTTCCTGCGCATCCCGTCGATTTCCTCGCTCAAGGAGCACGAGGCCGACGTGGAGCGGGCCGCCCAGTGGACTGCCGTCCGCCTGCGCCGCGCCGGCGTCGAGAACGTGCAGATTATGCCAACCGGCGGCCATCCCGTCGTCTACGGCGACTGGCTCCATGCGCCCGGGCAGCCCACCGTCCTGGTGTACGGCCATTTCGACGTCCAGCCCGCCGACCCGCTCGAGCTGTGGACCACCCCGCCATTCGATCCCGCGATCCGGGACGGCCGGGTGTACGCCCGCGGCGCGGGGGATGACAAGGGCAACCTGCTGATTCCGATCCTCGTCGCCGAGGCGTTCCTCAAGACCGAGGGCCGTCTGCCGGTCAACGTGAAGTTCATTTTCGAGGGGCAGGAGGAGATCGGCAGCCCGCAGTTCGTGTCGTTCGTGGCCGAACACCAGGACCTGCTCGCGGCCGACCTCGCTCTCAGCGCCGACGGCGTGCAGGAGTCGGAAGATCAGCCCGCGCTGTTCGTCGCGTTCAAGGGCATCGTCGCGCTCCAGGTCGACGTCGCCGGCGCGGCCCTCGACCTGCATTCCGGCGTGTACGGCGGCTCCGTGCCGAACCCGATCCACAGCCTCGTCCGCATCCTCGACTCGATGCGTTCGCCCGACGGCAAGATCACCGTCCCCGGCTTCTTCGACGACGTGCTGGAGCTGACCGAGGAAGACCGCCGCCAGATCGCCGAGCCGCCTTTCGACGAGCGCCAGTACTTCGCGGACCTCGGGGTCGCCGGCGGCTTCGGCGAGCCGGGCTACACGACCCGCGAGCGCGCCTGGGCGCGGCCCACGCTGGAGATCAACGGGATTTGGGGTGGATTCACCGGCGAGGGCACGAAGACGGTGCTGCCGAAAGAGGCGCACGCCAAGATCACCTGCCGGCTGGTCGCGAACCAGGACCCGGACCGCGTCTTCGACGCCCTCGCCGCCCACATCCGGCGGGTGGCCGCCGAGCAAACGCCCAACGTGCGGGTCGAAGTGACCCAGCAGCCGGGCAACGGCTATCCCTACATGATGCCCGCCGCTCACCCCGCCAACCGCCTGGTCGGCGGCGTGCTCGCGTCGATCTACGGCAAGCCGCCCCACTACGTCCGCTCGGGCGGCAGCATCCCCGTCCTCACCGCCTTCCACCGCCAGCTCGGGACCTACACCGTCAGCCTCGCCTTCGCCCTCGAAGACGAGCGCGCCCACTCGCCCGACGAGTTCTTCCGCCTGTCGAGCTTCGAGAAGGGCAAGCAGGCCTACGGCGCGGTCTGGGAGAAGCTCGCAGAGCAGGGCCTGGAGTAGCGAAAGACCTCCGAGGTTTCGCAAACCTCGGAGGTCTGGTTCTATACGCGGGGCCGACCGCTTCGCTCACCGCGCCATCAGCCGCTCCAGCAGCGCCTTCACCTCCGGCCACTCGCTGTCGAGCACGCTGTAAATCACCGAATCGCGGACCGTGCCGTCCGGGCGGATCATGTGGTTCCGCAGCACCCCTTCCTTCACCGCGCCGATCCGCTCGATGGCCTTCTGCGACCGCACGTTGTTCAGGTCGGTCTTCAGCTGCACGCGGATGCACCCCCACGATTCGAACGCATGCCGCAGCAGCAGGTACTTGCACTCGGTGTTCACCGCGCTCCGCTGATGCGCCCGCCCGTACCAGGTGCCCCCGATCTCCACGCTCCGGTTGCGGGGATCGATCGCCATGAACCGCGTGCAGCCGATAGCCTTGCCGCTGTCGCGCAGCGTCACCGTAAACGGCAGGTCCGTCCCGGCTGCCTGCCGGTCCAGCAGGTCCTTGACGAACCCCAGCAGCTTTTCCTCGGTGTCGATGTTGCCGTACAGCATGTACCGCCAGATGTCCGGCTCCAGTCCCACCTCCGCCAGCCCCGGTGCGTGCTCTTCGCTCAATGGCACCAGCCGCACGATGTTTCCCCCGAGCGTAATCGGGTGCAGATCGATTGTCTTTCCCACTTCGCCCATCCATCAGTAATCTGCCCGCTGGTATAGCCTCGATTCTCCAGTATAATAGTCCTGATTGTGAACGTGTAATGGGAGTCAGAAGGACAAGCGATACTATGGCGGAAGCTCTACGCATCATCCCCTTGGGCGGGCTTGGCGAAATCGGCAAGAACATGATGCTCTTCGAATACCAGAATCACATCCTGGTCGTGGACGTGGGGATCATGTTCCCCGAGTTCGACATGCTGGGCATCGACCTCGTCCTGCCCGATTACACGTACCTGCGCGACCACTCCGAGGAGGTCGCGGGCATCATCATCACGCACGGACACGAGGACCACATCGGCGGCCTGCCCTATCTGCTGGGCGACGTGCTGCCCGCCGATACGCCCCTGTATGCCACCCCGCTCGCGCTCGGCCTGATCCGGGCCAAGCTCTCGGAGTACCCGGCGCTGGAGGGCCTCGACCTGCGGCCCGTCGCGGCCGGCGGCACCGTCACGGTCGGCCCGTTCGAGGTCGAGTTCCTCTCGATCACCCACTCCATCCCGGACGGCGTTGGCCTGGCGATCAAGACACCCGTCGGCCTGGTCATCCACACCGGCGACTTCAAGTTCGACTACACCCCGGTGCGCGGCTCCGGACCCGGCTTCGCCCGCCTGGGCCAGCTGGGCGCGCAGGGCGTCCTGGCCTTGCTCAGCGACTCGACCGGCTCCGAGCGGGCGGGGCATACGCCGTCCGAGTCCGTGATCGCGCCCGCCTTCGACCAGATCTTCCGGGAGGCGCCCGGCCGCATCATCGTCGCCACCTTTGCGTCGCTGCTGAGCCGCGTCCAGCAGGTCATCGACGCGGCGCAGCGCCACGGCCGGGTGGTCGCCCTTGCCGGCTACTCCATGGTGAAGACAACGGAGATCGCGCGGGAGCTGGGCCACCTGGAGGCGCCGGAGGGAGTCCTCGTGGACCTGAGCGAGGCGCTCAAGCTGCCCGACGACAAGGTCGCGATCGTCACCACCGGTTCGCAGGGCCAGCCCGAAGCCGCCCTGGCGCGCATGGCCGAGGGCACGCACCGGCAGATCGAGGTCAAGCCGGGCGACACGATCATCTTATCGTCCACCCCGATTCCAGGCAACGAGGAAGAGGTCTCCCGGCTGATCAACAAGCTGATCGCCCGCGGCGCCGAGCTCATCTACCCGCCGCTGGCCGCGGTCCACGTCTCCGGCCATGCCAGCCAGGAGGAGCTGAAGCTGATGCTTTCGCTCACCCGGCCCAAGTTCTTCGTGCCCGTACACGGCGAGCTGCGCCACATGCACGCGCACGCCCGGCTCGCGCGGCAGTTAGGCATCCCGCCGGAAAACATCGTGATGGTGGAGGACGGCGCGGTGCTCGAGCTGACCGCGCACCGCCTGAAGGTGAAGAAGGAGCAGGTGCCGGCAGGGAACGTCTACGTGCATGGCAAGGGCGTAGGCGATGTGGGGCGCCGGGTCATCGCGGAGCGCGAGGTGCTGGGGAATAATGGCTTCGTGCTCGCAGTGGTGCCCATTCACCCCGCCACCGGCGATGTCGCCGGCAAGCCCGAGCTGATCTCCCGCGGCTTCGTCTTCCAGCGCGAGAGCAGCGACCTGATGGAACGCGCGGCCGACACGGTCTACAAGGCCCTGAAGGAAGGCAAGGTCCGCCAGTCCCAGGCGATCGCCGAGCGCACCCAGGGCATCCTCGGCCGCTTCTTCTTCGAGCAGACGAAGCGCAAGCCCATGGTCCTCGCCGTCGTCACCAACTGCTCGTAAAACAAAATCGACCTCCGAGGTTTCGCAAACCTCGGAGGTCTCGGTGCTATACGCGCACCTGGAACACCACGGGCAGGTACGGCCCCGCAATCAGCGCGAACATCGCGAGCGCAATCCCGAAATTCGCCGCCGCTCGGCGCAGCGCAAAGCTGTGCTTCCGCGAAAGCCAAGTCGCCACCAGCACGAGCCCGAGCGCGAACCCCAAATAGAGGAACGCCGCCGGCCGCGTCAGGTAAGCCAGCCCCACGAACAACCCTCCCGCAGCCGCGGGCCACAGCGACCCCTCGTCGACCGCCACCAGCAGGAGATACCAGGCGGAGGCCACCAGCAGCAGGTACATCGGCTCGATCATGGCGCCGGTTTTGGGCAAGCCGGCCATCACCGCCGGGTAAAACACCGTCGCCAGGCCCGCGCCCGCCGCGATCGCTTCCCCACCCATGCGCCGGGCGATGCCATACACCGGCGCGACGAGCAGCCCGCCGAACAACAGGTACGGCAAAATGGCGCCGAGCGGGAGCGCGCCCCCTATCCCGAGCGACTGGAGCGAGTGAGCGATGGTGTTGGCGAGCGTGGCGAACAACGGCGACATGCCCGTCGCCGAAACGCTTGCCGACCGTCCGTCGAGCACGCTGCCGCTCAGCCAGGTATAGAAAGGCTCGTCACCCCATTGCATGCGAACCTGGTTGATCCAAAAGATCCGGGCGCCGAGGGCCCCGACGAAAAGCACCGCGACGGCTGCCGCACGCTTGAGCGTGTAATCTTTTTCGACGCGTGCTTTCTTGTTGGTGAGTTCCATACTGATGCACCTTGGGCGAGCCGGCAGAGGAGCAGGCTGCGCGAGGGATTTGTGTGTCTGGGCGGAGGTCCGTAATTCTTTTTGTTCCTGCCCGGTCTGCAGATTATATTCCAGTTAGAGAAATCATGCAAATGTCACAGAAGAGGGTATCGGCGCAATGACGTAGGTCTACATCAATCGAGGTCTTCGCCTGATCTACGGCTGGCGCATGAAATAACATCCACGGTGCCCGGTTTGACTTCGAAGACTTGTTCAAGTAGAGTAGCCAAGTTCCACCCACCTGAAATCTCCAGGTTGCATCCGTGCGTCAGACGAAACTTTACGCGTTGGTTGGCCGCCATCGTCCTCTTTCAGGCCACCTTGATAGGGGCATGGATGGCAATCGACCGCGTGCCGCCATACTGGGATGAAGCGTGGTACCTGTACCAGGGCGCGGTGCAGCTTCGGAGCCTCCAGACCGGCGGTCTGCCAGCCTGGTTTCACACCTGGTCCACACTCGATCCCACCCGGCCATCGCTGGTACCCACACTCCTGTTGCCCTTTTATGCCGTCTTCGGCGTTTCGGCCGCCAGCGGGCTGCTTCTCAACCTGGTGGGATTCGTGGTGCTGATCCTGGCATGCTACACGCTCGGCCGTTCCATTCACAGTCCACGTGCCGGACTTCTGTCTGCCATCGTTGTTGGCAGCTATCCCGTGCTGATCGGCCTAACTCACATATTGCTGATTGAGCTTGTGATGGTGGCGTTTGTCGCGGGAACGCTGCTGGCGCTCTGGCGCTCCCAGAGCCTGCGATCCACTCGCTGGGCGCTTGTGGCCGGTTTGCTGACAGGGTTCGGCTTCCTCTCCAAAGTGTTCTACGGCATCTTTGTTCTTGGACCCTGGCTGGTAACGGTTTGTCAGTCCTGGCGAGACAGGCACGATGCGCCGCCATCGAACCGCTGGCTGTGGTTGCGGAACCTCGCCGCCGCGCTGCTGCTCGCCGTGATCGTCGCCAGCCCCTGGTACGCCTTAAACCTGGGATCTGTGATCGGCCGGTCTGCCAGGGCGGCAGTGGGGACAGAGGCGGCAACCTATGGACCAAGCGACCCTTGGCTTTGGCAGAACCTCTTGCGCTACTTCCTGTCAGTGGTGGGGACTGTCGTATCACCTGCTGGGCTAGTCCTCGCAGGCATGGCGACGATCGGCCTCTTGCTGGGCTGGCGTAGCAGCACGAATTCCTCTCACCGGGCTGATGACCGCGCAGTTGCCCTGGTTTTCCTCGCAAGCTCCATCGTCGCAGGGTATCTGGTTTTCACCGGCCTTCGCAACCAGGACACCAAGCACATTGCGGGCATCTTGCCGGCCCTCGCCGTGTTGACCGGCTGGGGTCTGACGGAACTGTTCCGACGCCGGTGGGCGATCCTGGCGGTAGGTGTGGGACTGGTGATGGTCGCTCAGGCGATAGTTGGCACGTTCCCGGGTCCGCTTGAGAGATCGCACGCTGGTCGTAAATGTGTTAGGTCAACCGTTGCAGCTCTTCTCTCCTGCTGGATCTTGGGCCGAGAACACCAGGTACGCTGCACCTGATCCGCGCCCGTGGCCCCTGCGCGCGCGGTTCTAGAGTACACGATGTCGGCAGCAGGTGTTGCCCCGGGGATCAAAGACCGGGCGGTGGTTGGTGCGATCCCTGATATTCCCGGGCTCGAGGAACACGCCTTGCGGTTTGAGGCATATAGGAATCGCCTCCCTCTGGACTTGACCACCGCCTTCGTCGCCAATCTGCCAATTCTCGACGTCTTGGTCCACAAGACGGGAGACTGGGGCTTTACTCCACGGCACGCTGAGATCAAAGCGCTTCTGGAAGAACTCAACAGCGCTGGCTCTGAGTTCCATCAACTGCCGCGCACTTTCGCGTTGCCCGATGGCAGCCAGGTTCTGCTGTACGCACGCACGCCGGCGATCCTTGAGGCCGCTCCTGCCACCCACGAGGCTTCCGTGACGTTCGGCGATGCCGCTCGCTTCCTTGGCTTCGACTACTCGATCTCGGGCCAGGATCTGACCTTAACGTATCACTGGCAGAGCCTCGCGCCTACTGATGGCGACGATAGCGTATTCGTGCATCTGATCAATCCCGCTACGGACGATATCGTCGTGCAGGACGATCACGTGTTGTTCCAGCGACTTTACCCCACCAGCGTTTGGCAGCCCGAAAAGCGCGTCGTCGAGACGCGGCAGATCACGATTCCTGTTTCGTATGAAGCACCTTCGCTAGTCTTGCGACTTGGGCTCTACTCGGGGTCAAGCCGGCTCTCCGTCACCGCTTCGGCGCCTGGGGTCCATGTGGGGCCCGACTACGCCGATGTGGGCACAATCGACTTGCGCCGTTAAACCCAGGCCGCTACCTCCATCCGCCACTCAAGCTCCAACCCTGCCGGGCCGACTCCGCACCCTAGCCGGTATGAGGCGTTTTATCGGGCCGCCTAAAATCCCAGCCCGCGCTCCTTCAAACTCACCCACCGCTGCTGCCCGATCACCAGGTGGTCCAGCACGTCCACGTTCAGCAGCTTGCCCGCCTCCACGATCTGGCGCGTCGACGTGGACGTCCTCGGGCGACGGCGTCGGGTCGCCCGAGGGGTGGTTGTGCGCCACGATCAGCGCGGCCGCGTTCAGCCGGATCGCCTCCCGGAACAGCTCGCCCACCCGCACGACGGCCGTGTTGAGCGAGCCGATGTAGACCGTGTGTACCTTCAGCACCCGGTTCTTCGAGTCCATGATGACCGTGCGCAGGTGTTCCTGCTCCAGCGCCGCCATCTCCATCAGCAGCAGGTTCGCCGCATCCGCCGGCGACTTGACCGTCGGGCGCTCGTGCGGCGCGGCGACCAGCAGCCGCCGCCCCAGCTCGAACGCCGCCTTCAGCTCGATGGTCTTGACGCGTCCCATCCCCTTCGCGGACGCCAGTTCTTCGAACGGCGCCTGCGCCAGCCCGGCGAGGCCGCCGTAGCAGGTGAGCAGCCGCTGCGCCAGCATGATGACGTTCTCGTCCTTGCTGCCCACCCGCAGGATGATCGCCAGCAGCTCGGCCGTGCTGACCGCCGACGGTCCGTAATGCTCCAGCCGCTCGCGCGGCCGTTCTCCTTCAGGCAGCTCTTTGATCGTGGGGTAGTACTCGGTGAGGGCTTCGTTGAGGGGCATAGGGTGTCCTAATGTTTGAATCCGATGGTCCGGTCGGGGGCCTGAAAGCCCGTATCCGCTGGCATGCGTACCTCGCCGAACTGTTCCTCGTACTTCGACAGGTTTTCGCCTAGCGCGCGCAAGAGCAGCTTCGCGTTGAGCGGCGTCATGACGACCCGCGCCAGCACCTTCGATGTGGGATTGCCCGGCAGCAGCCGCGCGAAATCGATGACGATCTCGGACGGCGAGTGGCTGATAATGGCGAAATTGCTATAAATCGCTTCGATGTCGCTCGGGCAGCTCGATGTTGATCTGCTGCTGGACCGGGTTCGGCTGCGCCATGTGGGCCTCCTGTTGGGGATGTGGAGGCAGTCTACTCCAAGTGCGGGGAGCGGTCAACCGGTGTGGTTTGCCACAGAGGTCGCCGAGGCCAGAGACTTGGGAGGCGAACCTCCGGGTTCTCCAGCCGCCTCTGTTTCCTCTGTGCCCTCTGTGGCAAAGAACGGTCACTTTAGAATGGCAGATCGTCTTCGTGCTGCGGGAAGTCTGCGTTCCCGCCTTCGCCCGCCGGCCCGCCGCCCGGAACGCCTCCGCCCTCTTCCCGGCCCCCGCCCATGAAGCGAACGTTCGTCGCCGTGAGTTCGAGCGTCGCCCGGGGATTGCCTTCGCGGTCGGTGAACGCCTGCGCGTCGATATCGCCTTCGACCAGCACCAGCCGGCCCTTCTTCAGGTATTGCGCAGCGAGTTCCGCGGTCTTGCGCCAGCAAGTCACGCGGAACCAGGTCGTTTTTTCCGATGCCTCGCCGTTCTGGTTGGTCCACTTGCGGGAAGTTGCGATGCTGAAGCTGGTGACCGGCACGCCGGTCGGGGTGTACCGCATCTCGGGGTCCTTGCCGAGGTGCCCGATGACGATCGTCTTCTGGTACATGTGCGTGTGCTCCTTGGATCTTTTGTGCGTGAAATCTGGCTTATCGTGCAAGGTCCGGCGTTGGACCAGCTCCCAGGATACATCGGCTCGGCGCAGAAGTCAAATTCCAGTCGAACGAAAGTTCGTTAAGGCGCTGGGCGCCAACAGGGTAATGGCGTCAGGATCCAGCCTCAAGACCAGGCTCGCCGCCGACGTCGGGCAGGCTCGAGTCCGCCGTGGTGATCTGCGTGATGAGGCTGACGTCGCCCTGGTGTACCGTTTGCACCAGGTAGTAGCTGCCGCGAAACGACGCCGACACCAGCCGCCCTTCGAGCCGGTTGTCGTCGGACTGCCCGGCCCCGCGTTCTCCCCATCGCACAGGCTCGCAGCTTCCGGCCGGATCAGGACCGTGACCTTGTCGCCCGCGGCCCACGGTCCACCGGCATCCCGCGCGGTCAATTCCCCGGCCGGCGTGGCAACCCGGTATCCACCGCTCCCGCTCGCCGAGACGACCGCGCCGGGTATCAGGTTGCGGAAGCCCAGGAATCGGGCGACGTAGTCGCTCGCCGGGCGCCGGTACACCTCGGCCGGCGTGCCCTCCTGCTCGATCCAGCCGCCCCGCCCTGCATCCGGCCGGGCGCGCATGATCAGCACCCGGTCGGAGACGGCGAAGGCCTCCTGCTGGTCGTGCGTCACGTACAGCGCGGTCATGCCGACCCGCTTCAGGATGCCCCGCAGCTCGTTCATCAGCTCCTCGCGCAGCGTCCGGTCGAGCGCGCCGAGCGGCTCGTCGAGCATCAGCAGCCGCGGCCGCGGCGCCAGGCTGCGCGCCAGCGCCACCCGCTGCTGCTCCCCGCCCGACAGCTCCACCACCCGCCGCCGCTCGTAGCCCTGCAGGCCCACCAGCGCCAGCATCTCGGCCACCCGCGCGTCGATCTGCGCCCGCGGCAGGCGCTGCATCCGCAGCCCGAACGCCACGTTCGCCCGGACGTCCTTGTGCGGAAAGAGCGCGTAATCCTGGAACATGAAGCCGAAGTTGCGCCGGTGGACCGGGATGTCGCGCACGTCCTCGCCCGTCGAACGTCACCGTGCCGGTGTCGGGCGTCTCGAGCCCGGCCACGATGCGCAGCAGGGTCGTCTTGCCGCAGCCGCTCGGCCCGAGCAGGCAGATGATCTCGCCCGGGTCGACGCTGAAGCTGGCTTCCTTCAGCACCGGCAGGCCCGGGTACGACTTCGACACGGCCGTGACTGACAGCAATGGCGGCATGGGCTAGAACTCTCCGACCTGGCCGACGCGGAACCGCTCGATCAGCACGAAGGCGACCGCGCAGACCAGCATCAGCAGCGTGCTCATCGCCAGCGCCTGGCCGTAGTTCAGCGCGCCGGGCTGGCCGAGCAGCCGGAAGATCACCAGGGGCATCGTGGGAAACTCGGGCCGCGCGATGAGCAGCGTCGCGCCGAACTCGCCCATGCTGACCGTGAATGCAAACAGCGCGGCGACCATCAGCGCGCGGCCGATGATCGGGCAGCTCGACCTCGCGCCACAGGGTCGACGGCGAGGCGCCCAGGATCGCGCCCGCCTCGCGCCAGTCCGGGTTGATCCCGCGCATGACGGGCAGCAGCGTGCGGACGACGAAGGGAAACGCCACGAGCGTGTGCGCGATGGGCACCAGGACGGGCGACGTGCGCAGGTTCAGCGGCGGCTGGCCCATCGTCAGCAGGTAGCCGAAGCCGAGCGTGACCGCCGACGTGCCGAGCGGCAGCAGCACCAGCGGCTCGCAGCAGGCTCGTCGAGCCGCGAGCGCCCCCGCGCCATCAGCGCCGCGGTCAGCGTCCCGATGCTCAGGGCCAGGGCCGTGGTGATCAGCGCAAAGACCAGGCTGTTGCGGATGGCCACGCCGGGCGGCACGTAGAACAGCGAGTTGGTGCGGTTGACGAACAGCTCGCGGAAGTAGCGCAGCGGGTCGCCGGGCGCGAGCGAGCGGACCGCCAGCGCGAGCAGCGGCGCGACGAGGAACAGCAGCAGGCCCGTCGACCGTCGCGCCGACCAGCAGGCGCTGGCCGGGCGTCGAAGGCGGCACTTCGCTCGCGCCGGACGGCTTCAGGTTCAGCGGCAGCGAGGCCTTGGCCTGCGCGCGGGTGTAGATAGCCATGACGATGAAGGTCAGGACGATCTGCGCGAGCGCGATCGCGGCCGCCACGGGCAGCTGCATGAAGCTGACCGCCTGGCGGTAGATCTCCACCTCCAGCGTGGCAAAGCGCGGCCCGCCGAGGATCAGGATGACGCCGAAGCTGGTGAAGCAGAACAGGAACACCAGCAGCCCCGCGGCCGCGACCGCGGGCAGCAGCAGCGGCAGCGTCACCTCGAAGAAGGCCCGCGCCCGGCTGCTGCCCAGCACGCGCGCGGCCTCCGACAGCCGTGTATCCAGGTTGGACCAGAAGCCGCCGACGATGCGGACGACGATGGTGGTGTTGTAGAAGGCGTGCGCCAGCAGGATCAGCCAGATGGTCTGCTGCAGGCGGATCGGCGGCCGGCCAGGTCGAACCAGTCCATCAGCTGCGTGTTGAGCCAGCCGCGCGGGCCGAGCAGGGCCGTGAACGCGGCCGCGACGACCATCGCGGGCAGGACGAACGGGATCGTCGTCAGCGCGCGCAGGACCGTCTTGCCCGCGGAAGCGGTAGCGGGCGAACACGAACGCGGCGGGCATGCCGAGCGCCAGGGTCAGCAGCGTCGACAGCACCGACTCCCAGGTGGTGAACCACAGGGCGCGGCCGAAATAGGGCTCGCGCCACAGGCGTTGCGATCGGCGTCAGGTCCAGCCGGCCGCCGGGCGCGAAGCTCTCGCGCACCACCGCAGCCAGCGGATAGAAGAAGAACAGCCCCAGGAACAGCAGCGGCAGCAGGAGCAGCAGGGAGGAGGCCTTGCCGCGCATCGCCGCGGCGCCATCCCCCCCGCTTTCTTCCCGGCGCCTGCTCCACGCCTACCGCAGCATCGCGTCGGTCCACGCCTTGATCCAGTTCTCGCGCCCGGCCTCGATCTGCTCGGGCGTGACGTTCACGACGTCGGTGGGCACCGCCGCATGCTTCGTGAACACCTCGGGCAGCGCCACGCCCTGCCGGGCCGGGTAGACCCACATCTGCAGCGGGATGTCGGCCTGGAACGTGTCGCCCAGCATGAAGTCGATCCACTGCCGCGCCAGCTCGGGCTGCTTGGCGCCCTTCAGGAGGCCGACGAACTCGACCTGCCTGAAGCTCCCGCCCGGGACGAGCAGGTTGCCGGTCGGGGATTCGGCGGGCTGCGGGTCGGCGAAGTAGACCTCGGCCGCCGGGCTGGTCGCGTAGCTCACCACCATCGGCCGGTCGCCCTTGCCGCTGCCCGCGCTGAACTGCACGTTGTACGCGTCCTCCCAGCCCTCGCTGACCAGCACGTCGTTCTCCCGCAGGTCGCGCCAGAAGTCCAGGTAGGTGTAGGAGCCGCTCTCGCCGAACGTGGCGACCGTCGCCAGCAGGAACGCCAGGCCGGGCGACGAGGATGCCGGGTTCTCGACCACCAGCAGGCTCTTGTACGCCGGGTCGGTCAGGTCGCGCAGCGTCTTCGGCAGCGGGATGCCGTTGTCGCTGAAGTACTTCTTGTCGTAGTTGATCGTCACGTAGCCGTAGTCGACGGGCAGCATCCGGTTGCGCGGATCGAGCTTCAGGTCGGCGGGCATGCCGGCCAGCGCGGGCGACGCGTACGGCTCGAAGATGTCGGCCGCCAGCGCGCGCGTCAGGAAGGTGTTGTCGACGCCGTAGAACACATCGGCCAGCGGGTTCCCCTTGCTCAGGATCGCCTTGTTCAGCGCCATGCCCGGCATCGCCCGACTTCAGGAACTTCACCGTGCAGTCGCACTGCGCCTGGAACTTCGCCACGACGTCCTCGCTGACGCTGAAGCTGTCATGCGTCATGACGGTCAGCGTCTGGCCCCCGGCCGGTGCAGTGCGCTGGTCGCCGCCGGCTCGGTCGCGGCGGTTCGTCGCAGCTGGGTCGCCGGTTGGCCTTCGCTCGTGGCCGTCGCAGCCTGGGTCGGCTCGACGGCGGTTGGCTCGACCGTTCCTCCGCCCGTGCCAGCCGTCGCTTGCGGCGCCGCGGTCGGGGTGCCCGGCACGGTGGCGAATCGTCGTGCAGGCCGCGAAGGCGAAGCTGAGAAGCACGATGAGCGTGATCAGATAAGCTGTCCTCTTCATTTCATTCCATCCTGTTCTGAATGACAAGCAGTTGGCCCCGCTGCAGGCTGACCTTGCCGCGCGGCCCGGTCAATACGTTGCTCACGCCCCGTGCCTGGCCCAGGTGGAGCGTCTCCGCATGGAGCGGGTAGAGCAGGCCCTCCGTGCTGACGCCCAGCGCATCCTGCCCGAGCGGCAGCAGCGACACCAGGTCGCCCGCCGCGCCCTCGATTCCAATTGCGCCTCCGCGCCGTCCGCCCGCAGCAGCCGGATCGTTTCCCCGCCGTCCACCAGCCGCACGTCCACGGGACGCGAGCTCGGGCCGGGCGAGCAGGAACACGTTGGCGAGCAGGTGGTCCGTCCGCCCGCCCGTTGCGCCGCACACGATGATCTCGCTCCGGCCGCTGCGCTGCGGCGAGCGCCAGGCCTGGGCGAGCGCCAGCTCCGTGTCGGTCTCGTCCTTGGCCGCGGGCACGCGCACCGTTCGCGTCCCGGCTGCGTTCAGCGCCGCGGCATCGTCGGCCGGCAGCGAGTCGAGGTCGCCCACCAGCAGGTCCACCGGCCACGACCAGGCCAGCGCGTGGTGCGCGCCCAGGTCGGCCGCGATGACGTAGTCGCCCGGTCCCGGGTTCAGGCCCCAAGGCCGCCGCGCTGCCGGACTCCCGGCCACGACGAACACCCGCATATGTCTCCCTCGCTGCCCTTCCACCCGCGCCCGCCCGGCAACAAAAAAGCGGCCCCCTCGGGGCCGCCTGTGCTTCGTGGTCTGCATCCCTCCGCCGGCATTACCCGTCAGGTTCAAGGGGTCGTTGGCATGTCGCGTTGTGCCGTGCAACGCCAACCTCTCAGCCGGGCTCCACCCAGCTCCCCCTGCCTTGCGCTTACAAAACGTCTGCAAGCGCTTCTTTGTTCAGTTGCGCGCAGTCTACCACCTGCCGCCGGGGCCGTCAAGCGCACACTTGTTGCTGGGTGGGTCGCGTTTGCGCGACTGAGGGTTTGGAACATGCCAATGTTGTGGCACAGCTCACCGCCGACGCGAAGCAGACCTGCACCGCACACGCGTTCCACCGAGGACGCGGAGACCTGCATGCTCAATGCGCCGCCGATCTGGTAGAATGGCTCTCGATTGCTTGGATGGAGGAACGCATGACCGGAGACTGCATTTTCTGTCGCATCGCCAGGGGCGAGGCGCCCGCCAGCCTCGTGGCGGAGACGCCCCTCGCGCTCGCCTTCATGGACATCAACCAGCCAACGGACGGCCACGTCCTGATCATCCCCAAGGCCCACGTCCAGGATATCTACGGCATGGACCCGAGACCACGGACGCCGTCTTCCGGCTCACGGTGGACGTCGCCAAGGCGGTGAAGACGGCGCTGCGCTGCGACGGGTTGGATCTATTGCAGGCGAACGAGCGGGCGGGCCAGCAGGAGGTCTTCCATTTCCACGTCCACGTCATCGCCCGCTACCACGGCGACCGCGACCGCATCCGCTTCGGCTGGTCGCCCATCCTCCCCCCACGCGCCGAGCTGGACGGCCTCGCGGAGTCCATCCGCAAGGAGCTGGCAGCTTAACCATGAAGGATCAAAGACACGCAAGTTGCACAAAGAGCGCCGGCGCTCTTTGTGCAACTTCGTGTCTTTGGTCCTTGGTGGTTACCTTCGATGCTGCTGCTTGACGCTGTCGCGCCACCGGTCCACACGCTTGCGCAGCCGGCCGCGCCAGTTGTCCTTGCCCACCGGGCCCATGACCCAGTTGTACGTGTGCCGCTCGCTTCGCAGCACCCACGAGCGTGACCCCGCGAAGAACAGGTCGATGATCGCCAGGAAGCGGTCGAGCCAGCTCCTGGTCGTCGGCTCCGCAGGCATCCCCCATTCGACCGCCGCCGCGGCCCACGTCAGCCCGGCTCCGAACGCCACGAGCACCAGCTTGTCGCCCGGCCGCACCTTCCCCTGTGCCACCGCTTCCGTCAGCGCAATCGGAACCGATGCGGCCGACGTGTTCCCGTACCGGTCCAGGTTGATGAAGAACCGCTCCATCGGCAGCCCAAGCCGCTTCGCCGCCGACTCGATGATCCGCGTGTTCGCCTGGTGGGGAATGATCAGCCGCACGTCGCTAAGCTGCCAGCCCGCCGCCTTCACGACGTTCTCCGTCGCCCGCGGCATGACCGTCGTCGCGAAGCGGAAGACCTCCCGCCCGTTCATCTTGACGAAATGGCCGCCGTTGCTGACCGTGTCCAGGCTTGCGGGCTGGTGGCTTCCGCCCGCGGGCACGATCAGCAGCTCGCCGCCCGAGCCGTCGCTGCCCAACTCGGTCGCCAGCACCCCGCACCGGTCCGTGCATGCGCTCACCACGACCGCCCCTGCGCCATCGCCAAACAGCACGCAGGTATTGCGGTCCGTCCAGTCGACGATCCGGGAGAGGGTTTCCGCGCCGATCACCAGCACGTGGTCGGCCATGCTCGCTCCGCACGTGCCCGATGGCCAGGTTCAGCGCGTAGATGAACCCCGAGCAGCCCGCGCTGAGGTCGAACGCCCCCGCCGACGCCGCGCCGAGCGCATCCTGGACGAGGCTCGCGGTGGACGGGAAGGCATACTCCGGCGTGGCGGTTGCGACGATGATCAGGTCCAGCCGGGATGGGGGCAGCCCGGCCACCATCAAGGCATCCCGGCCCGCCCGTGCGGCCAGCAGCGCGGTGGTCTCGCGCTCGCTGCTCACCACGTGGCGCTCCTTGATGCCGGTCATGCGGGTGATCCAGTCGTCGCTGGTGTCGACCACCCGCGCCAGCGCGTCGTTCGTCAGGACCTTCTCGGGTACGTAGCTGCCCCAGCCCGTGATCTGGGCATAGCGCCCGTTGCCGTTGCCCCGCGAGGCCCCGCGCCGCGTCCCGTTCTCGCCGCTCATCCAATCCGCCTGAACACGAGCGTCCCGTTGTGGCCGCCGAATCCGAAGGAGTTCGACATGGCAACGTTGACAGTCGTGTGGCGGGCGGTGTTGGGAACATAGTCGAGATCGCAGGTCGGGTCCGGCGTCTCGTAGTTGATGGTGGGGGCAGCACGCCATCGCGCATCGCGAGCAGGCAGAACGCTGCCTCGATCGTGCCGGCCGACCCCATCAGGTGGCCGGTCATGCTCTTCGTCGAGCTGACCGCGACCCTGTACGCTTGCTCGCCGAACACGATCTTGATCGCGCGGGTCTCGCCCGTATCGCCCAGCGGCGTGCTGGTGCCGTGCGCGTTGATGTAGTCGACCTGTTCTGGCGCGATGCCGGCATCGTCGAGCGCGATCTGCATGCACTCGGCCGCGCCCACGCCGTCGTCGGCCGGCGCGGTGATGTGGTGCGCGTCCGTCGTGTTGCCGTAGCCGATCAATTCGCCGTAGATGTGGACGCCGCGCGCACGGGCGTGGTCCAGCCGCTCGAGGATCACGATGCCCGCGCCCTCGGCCATCACGAAGCCGTCCCGGTCCTTGTCGAACGGGCCGGCTGGCCCTGGTCGGCTCGTCTTTGCGGCTGCTCACCGCCTGCATGTTCTCGAACCCCGCCAGCGCCATCGGCACGATGGCTGCCTCGCTCCCGCCCGCGATCATGATGTCCGCCCGGCCCCGGCGGATCAGCTCGGCGGCCTCGCCGAGGGCATGGCTGCCCGTCGCGCAGGCCGTGGCGAGCGCCAGGTTGGGCCCGCGGGTGCCGAGCAGGATGCTGATCTGCGCGGAGGCGCTGTTGAGCATGAGCGCGGGCACCGCAAACGGGCTCACGCGGCGCGGCCCGCGCTCCAGCAGCGCCAACTGGTTCTCGAGGATCGTGTGCACGCCGCCGATCCCCGATCCGACAATCACGCCGACCCGCTTGGCGTCCCAGTTGGGCGGGTTCAGGCAGGCATCGGCCATCGCTTCCTGGCACGCCGCCACGGCGAAATGCAGGAACCGGTCCATGCGCCGCGCGATTTGCCGGTCCACGTAATGGGTCGGGTCGAAGTCCTTCACCTCGGCGGCGATCGGCGCCTTGAAGGGCGCGGTGTCGAACTGCGTGATCGGGCCGACGCCGGACTTGCCACCGACGATGGCAGCCCAGGCGGTGGGAACGTCGTTCCCAACGGGGGTGATCAGCCCGAGGCCGGTGACGACCACGCGCTGCGATATCTGGTCGGGTCAAGAGAACCTCCGCAAAGTAAATCAAGCCGGGCTTCGCCGTGCGCAGGCGGTTGGGGAAGCCGGGGTATTTCCCAGAACCACTGCTATTAACACTCGCGACTTCCCAAGGACGCGGCCATGCACTGGTCTATCTGGGCAAGGTCGGGCAGGTCTGTCCCGGTCCCACGCTCGACCGCCCGTAGGCGCGACCAGCCGGTCGCCCCTACCGGCCTCGGCGCGCCATTTGCGCTGTGGCGTGCCATTTGCACGCCCGTCTGCTTTGCCGTACCATACCCCCATGACGTGTCACGCCGAGGTCACCCTATGAAGATCACGAAAGCGGTGATCACGGCCGCGAGCCCCAGCCAGCGCACCCTGCCCCTTCAGACATTGGTCGATCGCGACGGGGTTCAGAAGTCGGTCCTCCGAATCATCCTCGAAGAGGCGCAGCGAGCGGGCATTGACGATATCTGCGTGGTCGTTAATCCGGGCGACGAAGGGCCGTACGGCCAGGCCGCGGGCGACGTGGCGGCCCGGCTGACCTTCGTGCCGCAACCCCAGCCGCTGGGCTATGGCGACGCCATTCTCCGCGCGCGGCCGTTCGTCGGCGATGAGCCGTTCCTCCATCTGGTCGGCGACCACCTCTGGGTCAGCGCGACCAGCGAGGGCTGCGCCCAGCAGCTCGTCGCCGTCGCCGAGCGGGAGGCCTGCGTCGTGAGCGCGGTGCAGGCATCGCGCGAAACCCTGCTGCCGTACTACGGCGCAGTGGGCGGCCGGCGGCTGGCCGGACGGCAGGACCTTTACCTGGTGGAAGCCGTCATGGAAAAGCCGACTCCCACCGAGGCCGAGCAGCACCTGCTGGTGCCCGGCCTGCGCGCGGGCCATTACCTCTGCTTCTTCGGCCTTCACGTCCTCACGCCCGCCCTCATGTCCGTGCTGGCCGAGCTCGTCGCCAGAGACGGCCGCGGCGTGAACCTATCGCAGGCATTGGCCGTGCTCGCCCGGCGCGAGCGGTACCTGGCGCTCGAGCGGGCATGGTTCCGCTACGACGTCGGCGTGCAGTACGGCCTCCTGGTCGCTCAGCTTGCCCTCGCGCTGTCCGGCCGTGACCGCGCCCTCGTCCTGTCCCAACTCCTCGAGCTGCTGACCAACCGCGAGCTGGCGCATCTCACGATGCCGGTCGAGCGGGAGGCGGTGTGACAGGCGACCTCGTTTCGATCATCACCTCCTCCCGACCCGAAGAGCGCAACGCGTCGGTGGATGCCTGGGCGCGCGGCGTGGGTGCGGAGGAGCTCCTGGCGCAGTGCGCCGCACCTCGATGCGTTCCGCCGGTCGAGCAGCAACCTGTACGAGCGGGTCCGGGCGCTGTTCTTCCTGTACGACATCCATCGCTTTCACCTGCCGCAGAAGCGCGGGGTTGCGCAGCGGGGATTCGTCCCGTTTGACGGCTACACCTACCTGCTGACGCGGCGCTTCGAAGAGGCGATCGACGTCTTTCTGCGCGAGCAGGCTGCCCAGGGACCGAACCAGTCCGTGTCGAGCGCGCTCGCGGCCGCGTACCACCGGCTGGCGTTCCAGACCCTGGCGGACCAGGTGCGGCGCAGCGTCCGATCGGTGCGGGGCAACCAGTGGATGTTCCGGTTCGGCCACCCGGCCGACCAGCCGCTGCGGCTGCGGCCCGAGCTGCTCAACCGGCCCTCGCCCGACGCGCCCTACCCGATCCTGCGCGAGACGACGCCCGTGCGCATGGACCTGTCGCACAGCGCGTGGAGCGACATCTTCTTCCTCGGCATGGATTTCCCCGAAGGCGCTCGCGTCCTCAACATCTCGATCGATCTCGGCGTCCGCGGCCGCGACAGCGCGCCCCGCCCGCCCGTGGAGGCGTACCTGCGGGTGATCGACGAACCCGTGCTGCGCCTCGCCAGCGTCGACCTGGGCGCTCGGGCCGAGATCACCAGCCTGGCCGAGGTGTTCGACTTCGCGCGGGATTACCTTGGCCTGCTCAAGGCGGCGCTGATCGCGTCCGGCCTGGTTCCGCCCGGCATGGAAGGGTCGGAGGAGCGCCTGGCCGACCTGCTGGCGCAGCTTGCCGGACCGGGACGGGGACTCGAACTGGTCAGCAACGTGAACGGCATCCCGAAAGGCTCGCGGCTCGCGGTCTCGACCAGCCTCCTGGCGTGCCTGATCGCGTGCTGCATGCGCGCGACCGGGCAGGCGCGATCGCTGACCGGGCAGCTCGACGAGCCCGAGCGCCGGCTCGTCGCGGCCCGGGCGATCCTGGGCGAGTGGCTCGCCGGGTCGGGCGGCGGGTGGCAGGATTCGGGCGGCGTTTGGCCGGGCGTCAAGCTGATCTCGGGCGCCCTGGCGCAGGAAGGCGACCCGGAGTACGGGATCAGCCGGGGGCGCCTGCTGCCGACCCACCGGATTTTCGGCGCGGATGAGGTGTCGTCGCAGACCCGGCGCAGCCTGCAGGACAGCCTGGTGCTCGTCCACGGCGGCATGGCGCAGAACGTCGGCCCGATCCTCGAGATGGTGACGGAGAAGTACCTGCTGCGCTCGGAGGCGGAGTGGCTGGGCCGCCAGGAGGCGTGCCGCATGCTCGACCAGGTGGTCCAGGCGCTGCGGGATGGCGACGTGCGCCGCATCGGCGCGGTGACCACCCGCAACTTCGTCGGGCCGATCCAGGCGATCATCCCGTGGGCCAGCAACCTGTACACCGAGCGCCTGATCTGCCCGGGTGCAGGCCGAGTACCGGGAGCGGTTCTGGGGCTTCTGGATGCTCGGCGGGCATGTCGGGCGGCGGCATGGGCTTCATTTTCGATCCGTTCGTGCGCGCCGCGGCGCAGGACCGGATGCAGCAGATCATGTCGCAGGCGAAAGCCGAGCTCGAGTCTGCGCTGCCGTTTGCCATGGAGCCGGTCGTCTACGATTTCTCGATCAACGAGCGCGGGACCTGGAGCACGCTGCTGGGCGTCGACGAGCGCCGCGACGGGCCAGGGACTGCCGCTCATGCCCGCCGGCTACTATGCGATGGTCGTGCCTGATCTGGTGCGGCTGGACCGGCGGCTGCTCCCACCGTCCCGCCGGGCGGAGCTGAACCTGTTCGCCACGGCCGCACGCACCGCGCCCGCAGTTGGGCGGCATGGTTCAGACGCTGTTCGACCGGCTGCTGCCCGCCGACCGCGCAGCGCAGCGGCGAGGACGGCGAGGAATCGCTCGAATCCTTGCTGTCCAGCCACGGGTTCGACCCGATCCAGCACGAACAGATCCGGGCCGACCTGCGGGCGGGGCGCCTGGGCCTGGCGCAAAACCGGCTGCCGGCCAACAGCGACATCCGGGATGTCGCTCACGGCGACGTGTTCGATGCGAGCGAGGGCCTGGAGGCCCTGGCGGGTTACCGGAAGGCGGGGCTCGAAGCGTTGGCCGCGGGCGCGGTGGCCGTCGTCAGCCTGGCGGGCGGCGTTGGGACGCGGTGGACCCAGGGCGCCGGCGTGGTCAAGGCGCTGCACCCGTTCTGCCGGCTTGGCGGGAAACACCGCTCGTTTATCGAGATCCACCTGGCCAAGAGCCGGCGCATCGGCCGCCTGGCGGGAGCGCCCGTCCCCGCACGTCATCACGACCAGCTACCTGACCACGATCGAATCGCGGCGGTACCTGGACCACGAGCGAAACTACGGGTACGAAGGGCCCGCTGCACCTCTCGCCCGGCCGGGCCATCGGGCTGCGGATGGTCCCCATGGCGCGCGACCTCCGTTTCGCATGGGAGGAAATGCCGCAGCAGATCCTCGACGAGCAGGCGCAGAAGGTGCGCGAGAGCCTGCACGCGGCGCTCATTGGCTGGGCCACCGCTACCGGCGAGGGGAGCGATTATACCGACAACCTGCCCTTGCAGTGCCTGCACCCCGTCGGGCACTGGTACGAAGTGCCCAACATGCTCAAGAACGGGGTGCTTGCCACGCTGCTGCGCGAGCGGCCCGGCCTGCAGTACCTCATGGTCCACAACATCGACGCGCTGGGCACGGACGCAGACCCCGGCGTGCTCGGGTGGGTGATGGAGAACGGGGCTGCTTTCACTGCGGAAGTGATCACCCGCAGCATCGAGGACCGCGGCGGCGGCTGGCGCGCGTGGATGGCCGGGTGCGGCTGGTGGAAGGGCTGGCCATGCCCCGGGAAGAGGACGAGTTCGGGCTCTCCTACTACAACTCGAACACGAGTTGGCTGCAATATCGACCGGCTCCTCGCCGTGTTCGGCTTGGACCGGGAGACCATCATGGCCGCGGCCGGCGGCGATCCTGAAGCAAGGCCGCGGCGGAGGATGCGATCGTGAGCGGCAGCCGCCAGGTGGCGGCCCGCATGCCCACGTACATCACGCTGAAAGACGTCAAGAAGCGCTGGGGCCACGGCCAGGAAGACATCTTCCCGGTGGCCCAATTCGAGAAGCTGTGGGGTGACATGACCGCGCTCAGCGAGCTTGGCTGCCGCTTCATCGCCGTGCCGCGGATGCGCGGCCAGAACCTCAAGGACCAGGCGCAGTTGGACGGCTGGCTCCGCGACGGCTCCGCCGCCTACGTCGAGGCTTTGTGCGAATGGCGCTGAGAGGGCTTGCGAGGCATGTTAAATTGATGGGGGCATGAACGCCGATGTTCATTCTTCTCACAGGGAAGGGCGGCTGCGGCAAGACCACAGCCTGCTGGAAAGCGCTGCCCGGGCTGCGCTCGAGCGGCGTCAGGATGGCCGGATTCATCTCGCCTCCCTTGCTCGACGCTGCCGGGAAGAAGACCGGCATCGAAATGCTCAACCTGGCAACGGGCGAGCATCACACTTTCGCCCGGATCGTCAGCCCTGACGACGGCCCCGACGTGGGCGTCTACCGGCTCGAAACCGACGCGATCGACTGGGCGCGCGGCGTGCTCGCCAACGCGTTGTTTTCCGACATCGATTTGCTGGTGATCGACGAGATCGGACCCCTGGAGCTCAAGCGGGGCGGAGGTTTTGCTTTCGCGCTGGAACCACTTGCCGATCACGAGCGTATCCCCAATGCCATCGTCATCGTCACGGCGCGAATTGGTCGACGAGTTGGCGGAACGGTTGGGCCGGCCCGATATGGTCAGGGTGGAGGTAACCGAGGACGGCCGCAGCCTGGCTCCCGCTCAGCTTGTCAAGCTCGTGCAGGAAGCACGCAGCCGGGCAATCGGGTGATATGCCCGGAGGCGACATGGCAAACGCTGACGCTTGTCCGAAAAGTATGCCATCGCGGCGGTGCTGGGTCTGCTGCTCATCACGCTGATCAACAGCGCGATGGTGATGCTGGCGATTTCGGCCGTTGGCCTGCTCGCCGGCGTCTGGGTGCTGCGCCAGGGTGAGGTGCGCCGGGTGGCATTCGTCGCCCTGGCCGGCTTCGCGATCGCGGCGGTCTTTGCAATCATTGGCCTGACCGGAGCCTGATGCCGTTCTGAGGAAGTGGGTCAGATGGAAAACGAAGTCCCGGGCCAGGCGCAGGCGAACCCGGCGGCGATCGTGATCTTCGGCGCCAGCGGCGACCTGACGCAGCGCAAGCTCATCCCCGCGCTCTACACGCTCTATGCGGAAGGCCGGCTGGGCGAGCAGTTCGCGGTCGTCGGCGTCGCCCGCAGCGACCTGGGCGGGAAGGATCCGGACGCAGGCTTTCGGGAGCACCTGCGCGAGCCCGCACTGAAGAACGCGCGGGTCAAGGACGGGGACAAGTGGAAGGCGTTCGCAGCGCACCTACACTACTGCCGGGGCGATTACGACGCGCCCGAGACGTATGAGGAACTGGGCCGGATGCTGACCGACCTGGACAGCCAGGTGGATACGGTCGGGAACCGGCTCTTCTACCTGGCCATGCCGCCCCAGCTCTACCTCGAAGTGGTCGGGCAGCTTGGCAGGGCGGGCCTGGACCGCAGCCGGGGGTTCGCCCGCATCATCGTCGAAAAGCCCTTCGGCCGCGATCTCCCGAGCGCGCAGGAACTGAACCGGCGCATCCACGAGGTGTTCGACGAGAGCCAGGTGTACCGCATCGACCACTACCTCGGGAAGGAGACGGTCCAGAATATCCTCGCGTTCCGGTTTGCCAACGCCATCTGGGAGCCGCTTGTGGAACCGCAACTACGTCGATCACGTGCAGATCACCGCAGCCGAGACCGTCGGCGTAGAGGGCCGCGCCGGCTATTACGAGACGGCCGGGGTGCTGCGTGACGTGTTCCAGAATCACCTGCTGCAGCTGCTGACGCTCACCTGCATGGAGCCGCCCGCGGCGTTCAACGCGAAGTTCCTCCGTGACGAGAAGGTCAAGGTGCTGCAGGCGGTGCGGCGGATGCGCCGGGAGGACGTCGTACCGAACACGGTGCGCGGCCAGTACCGGACCTACCGTGATGAGCCGGGCGTCGCCAAAGGCTCGATCACCACGACGTTCGGCGCGATCTGTCTGAACGTAGATAACTGGCGGTGGCAGGGCGTGCCTTTCTACCTCCGCTCGGGAAGCTGATGCCAGCCAAAGTCACGGAGATCACCGTCCAGTTCAAAGACGTGCCCCACCAGCTCTTCCCGAGCCAGGAGAGACGAGGCGAAGACGGCGGCAGCGACGGAGCCCCGCGAGCGAACTTCCTCAGCCTGTGCATCCAACCAGACGAGGGCGTACACCTGCGGATCGAGGCCAAGGTGCCGGGGCAGAGGATGCGGATGCGTTCGGTCGAGATGGAGTTTCACTTCGGCGACGAGTTCGGCAAAGCCGCGCTGCCCGATGCCTACGAACGGCTGATCCTTGACGCCATTGCCGGCGACGCGTCCCTCTTCGCGCGTGCGGATGAGATCGAGCAAAGCTGGGAGATCATCGACCCGATCCAGGCCGGCTGGGACAAGGGCACCCGGCCGCTTATCGGCGACTGGGAGGCCGATCAGCTGCGCCGCCGCTCGAGTTCTACGAACAGGGCACCTGGGGCCCCTTGGGCGGCGACCAGCTGCTCGGCCGGACCGGGCGGCACTGGCGGCTGGGTTGCTACCGGGAACACGAAGAACCGGCCGGCCAGGACGAACAAGACCAGGCCTGAGGATCGAACAACGGGGGCGAGCGTGGAAGTCGTGGTGCTGAGCGATGCATCGGCGGTGGCCCGCGAGGCGGCCGAACGGGTCATATCCGCGGCGCATCGCGCCGTCGCGGCGCGCGGTGCCTTTGCGCTGGTGCTTTCGGGTGGCTCAACCCCTGCAGATGCTCTACCGGCTTCTCGCATCGCCGGCCAACCGCGACCGCCTCGACTGGTCCCGCACGGAGATCTTCTTCGGCGACGAGCGCTGTGTCCCGCCGGATCACGAGTGGAGCAACTACGCCATGGCCCGCCGCACGCTCATCGACCAATGTGGCGGTTCCGCCTGAGAACATCCACCGCATGCGCGGGCGAGCTCCCGCCCGCGGACGCCGCCGCAGCTTACGCGTCGGACGATCCGGCAGGCGCTCGCAGCCCCTGATCTCTCTGTGCCGCGCTTCGACCTGATCCTGCTGGGCATGGGCGACGATGGGCACACGGCTTCGCTGTTTCCCGGCATGCCCGCATTGCTCGAACGTGATGCCTGGGTGGTCGGGACGCGGCGTTCCGCACTACGTGCGCCCCCAAGTGGACCGCGTGACGCTGACCTATCCCGTCCTGAATGCCGCCCGCGAGGTGCTCTTCCTGGTCACCGGGGAAAACAAGGCTGAACGCGGTGCGGAAGATCGTACGAGAGGCGCCCGCCCAGCCTGTCGATGCCCTACTGCCCGCGGCACGCGTTAACGCCGAATGACGGCACGCTCACCTGGTTGCTGGATTCGAGCGGCCGCGTCCCTGCTCGAGGGAGAGTGAAGCATGGGGAAGCGCGGTGAGGGCTGGGTTCTCCTTCAACTCGTCCTGTTCGTCGTGATCCTGCTGGCCCCGCGCATCCCGCCGGTTGTCTTTCCCATGTGGCTGCGAGGCCTGGGGCTTTTGCTGCTCGCTGTCGGCGGCGTCTTTGGCACCTGGGGCATCCTCGCGCTCGGACAGAACCTGACCGCCTTTCCCAAGCCCATCGAAGGCGGTGCGCTGGTCACCAGCGGCCCGTACGCGTACGTCCGCCATCCCATCTACAGCGGCCTGATCCTTGGCACCCTCGGCTGGGCGCTGTTCCGCGCGAATCTGCTCGGGGTTGGCCTCGCGGTCATCCTGTTCGTCTTCTTCGACCTGAAGTCGCGGCAGGAGGAGCGGTGGCTGTGCGAGGCGTATGCGGGGTACGAGGAGTATCAGCGACAGGTTCGGAAGCTGATCCCCTGGGTGTACTGATTACATGACCGATAAACAAGCGAAGACCTCCGAGGTCGCCTGACTGCGTCAGGTTAAGACCTCGGAGGTCTGGTTTTAGTTGGGCTAAATCCAGCCCTGCTGGCGGGCGAAGTTCGACAGATAAGGAAGCTCGATCCGCTTGCCGCCGTACGCCTGGAACGCGTAGTACAGCGCCAGCGCGTGCGGGACGAAGAAGAGCACCCACAGGCAGACTGCCCCGCACCCAAGCGTCACTGTGGTCAGGATCACGAAGACCACGGTCGCGACGATCTCGTAGACGATGCTGGCGACATAGAACAGCAGCGACGTGATCGCGTGATGGCGCTGGAAAGGCCGGTTCTTCGTGTTCTCCGACAGCAGCTGGATGATCGACACGATCGGCAGCTGCAGGATCACCATGGAAAGCCACGCGAGCATCGACATCAGGCGGTCGTCGTCGGTCCCTTCCGGCGCGGCGCTCGATGCGCTGCCCGACCTGCGGTAGCTGGGCTGCGGCTCTACGGGCGGCGGTGCTGCCGGCGCGGGCTCCACAGCAGGAATGTCTAAGCCCGGCTCAGCTCCCTGCAGTCGGTTGCTCTGGCGGGCGATAAGGTGTCTCAGGCGGCATCATCTCATCCTGCAGGTCGCGCAGCTCCTGCGTCACGGTGTCCGCTCGCTCGCCCAAGTCATCTCCCAGCCGCTCCTCCGGGTGTTCAGACGGTCCCGGCGCCTCTTCCATTGGCCTCGAACTGCCCCCGGTTTCGGGCGCGGGTTCGGGCGGCAAGTTCTTGTCGAGTTCTTCGCTAGACATTGTGTCCTCCTCGAATCTCCTACTACCCTGTACGCACGCCGGGTGCACGAAGTTTCAGCGCCGATTCGCAACTCGCCGTTGACCGTTGCGTATAAAGGACTGAGAGCGCCGGAAGCGGCGCAACCAGTCGAGGAGGAGTCATTATGAAGGATAATCGTACGGGGGCCTTTGCCATTGGCGCCCTCTTGGTCGCTCTTGGGGTGCTATTCTTGCTGCAGAACTTCGGCCTGTTCAGCAGCTTCGGGGACTTCGTCTGGCTCGTCTTGTTTGGGGCGGGCGGCCTGGCTTTCCTGTACGTATTCGCCGTCAGCCCTCAGCAGTGGTGGGCCGTTATTCCCGGGTTCGTCCTGCTGGGTTTGGCGGCACTTATCGGTTTTGGCGATAGGCTGGGCGCCTGGGGTCCCGCCCTGTTCCTTGGCAGCATCGGGTTGGCTTTCTGGGTCATCTTCGTGGTGCGCCGCGAGTTCTGGTGGGCCCTGATCCCTGCAGGCACGCTCACCACGCTCGCGTTTGTGTCGATGCTCGCCGATCGCCTGCCGGACATGGCAACGGGAGGGATCTTCTTTCTCGGGCATGGCGGTGACGTTCGGATTGGTGTACCTGCTCACGGGTCCGGTCCAGCGGCAGCGGTGGGCCCTCATCCCGGCGTGGGATTCTGGGGCTTCTCGGCGTGCTGCTGATTCTGTCGCTGGGCAGCCTGATCAACTACATCTGGGCGCTCGCCTTGATCGGCCTGGGCGTCTATCTCCTGACCCGCGGCGGCTCTTCCAGCGCTGACGCGGTTGGCGAATGGCAGGGGGAATCATGGACGAGCGCAGGCATTATCGGGGCGGCTTCGTATGGCCCATCATCTTGATCGGTGCAGGCATCGTGTTCCTGCTCAACAACCTTGGGTTGGTCGATTGGGGCGTTTGGCTGACGCTCCTGCGGCTCTGGCCGGTGCTTCTGATTGCCATAGGCCTTGACCTACTGGTCGGCCGGCGGTTCCCTTTGGGGTCACTCCTGTTGGCGCTGCTCCTCGTCGGCGTCCTCGTGTTGGCCGTGCAAGGCGCGCTGCCGCAGACCGTCACGGCGAGCGCGGTGCTGGTCGATCGGACCGAGACGGTCAGCCAGGACTTGCAGGGTGCGGAGCGGGCATCGGTAGGCATCAAGTTCGGCGCGGGTAATCTCAACGTGGGCTCGTTAGCCGGGGGCAGCAAGCAGCTGATCCAGGGCGAAGTGGACCTGAGCCGGAACGAACAACTGAACAAGGGCTACAGCGAGAGCGGTGGCGCGGGCAAGTACGTCCTGGAAAGCCGCGGGTGCTTGGAACGTCGGCCCTGAGGTGTTCGGGGATTCGGAGAAGAAGTGGGACTTGAGCCTGAACCGCGAGATCCCGCTGGACCTGACCGTCGATGCCGGGGCAGGCAAGCCGCCCTGGACCTGACCAACCTGACGCTCCGCCGCTTCGACCTTAACGGCGGGGTCGGGCAGGTTACGGTGAAGCTGCCCCAGGCGGGGCGGTATCAGGTCGCGGTAGACGGCGGGGTGGGCCAGGTGATCATCATTGTGCCGCAGGGACTGGCTGCGCGGTTCGAGACGGACGGCGGATTGGGTGGCGTCAACACCGAGGGTCAGTTCCGCAAAGACGGCAACGTCTATACCACCGGCAACTACGCGACGGCGGAGAATCGGGCCGACGTCAAGGTTAAGGGCGGGGTAGGAGCAGATCTTGCTGAAGGCAGTCAACGAGTAATGGCTGGTCAGGAGGAGCTGGATCACGAAGGCACAGAGCCTTCGGAGAACGCGAAGCACGAAGGCCACGAAGTCGAACTCCGCGGTCTTCGTGCTTTTCGCGTTTTAGGTTCTTCGCTCGCTTTCACCTCTTCGTGGTCCGGCCGTCCCCTCAGCCCCGAAGGTCAGTTCCGTTGCTCGGGAATACTGCTGCCAGAAATGCTCTGTTACTTATGTTACATACTAGATCAGAATAGGCCTCGGATCGACTGCGAGTGTCCTCAGAGAGGGAGTGGATATGAATTTCGAGATGTGGGGTCAGGCGCTGCGGATCATCCCGCGCCTGAGCAAACCGGAATGGGACCGCCTGGACGCGGTTTCGAAGTGGCTAATCGCCACGCGCGCCGCAGTCCTCATCATGACCTTTATTTCAGCCGCCATCGCAGGCATTTTCGCTTTTCGTAACGGTCAGTTTCACCTGGTTCCGTGGCTGCTGCTGGTCATCGGGCTGGTGCTCGCGCATGCAACCAACAACCTGCTGAACGACCTGACCGATTATCGACGTGGTGTCGACAAAGACAACTACTTCCGCACGCAGTACGGCGCGCAGCCGCTGGAGCAGGGCCTGTGGACCCAGCGGGATCTCGCTTCGCTATGCCGCCGTTACCGGGCTGGTCGCGCTTGCGACTGGCGTCTTCTTCGTCGTGACGCGCGGCTGGCCGGCCCTGCTGCTGTTGGGGCTGGGCGCGCTTTTCGTGCTGTTCTACACTTGGCCGCTGAAGTATGTCGGCCTGGGCGAGCTCGCCGTCATCATCGTGTGGGGTCCGCTGATGATCGGCGGGGGGTACTTCGTCATCACCGGGCATTGGGACTGGAACGTGGTGCTGGCAAGTGTACCGTACGCACTGGGACCGACCACCGTCATCTTCGGGAAGCACATCGACAAGCACGACCCGGACCTGGCGAAGGGCATCCACACGCTGCCGGTGATCATTGGCGAGCGGCGCTGCGCGCGGAGTGGCGAAGGCCATGTTCGTCCTGCAGTACGCCCTGGTGATCTATCTCGTGGCGACGGGCTTCTTCACGCCGGTGATGCTGCTGGTGCTCCTTGCGGCCGTCAACCTGCCGCGTGTGTGGCGGGTGTTCAGCCAGCCCTATCCGAAGGAGCGCCCGGCCGACTTCCCGCCGGAAGCCTGGCCGACCTATTTCGCGGCCACCTCGTTCTACCACAATCGCTTCTACGGGATGATTTTCATCGCCGCGCTGTTGATCGAGTCGGTTCTCAAGGTGACTGGGGTCATGTAAACTGTCAGATCCGCATTGGCAGGAGGAGAGCCTTCCCCTGGTGGGGCCTGTTTTCCTCCTGCCAAGTGGCTTTAAGGATATGGGATGTAGTCCACCATCCGGCCGTCAGGGGTAAACCACCCGCAGCCGCCGTTCGGGCTGCATCCGCTTGGGTCATCGGGCGGGATAGGCGGCTGCTCCAGCCGGACGCTGGGCAGGAATACCCGGCGGCCCGTTCCTCCTGCGGCGGGTGACTCCGCGGCAGGCGCCGGCGAGCTCGGGTCAGCGCCGGCAGCCAGGTCAATGGCTGGCAACGACTCCGCGACCTGCGCATGGTAGCCGCTGCCCACCATCTGAACCGGCAACCGCTCCAGGTTGGCTGAGATACGCGACACGGCGAGGTACGCGACCGTCATCGTCGCCGTAGTGTTATAGGCGCGGCTGAGGATGTCCGCCGAGCACCCCCCGCGGGTCATGCACGGATCGTAGGGCACGCCCGGCGCAATGAAGTATTCGGGAGCTGCGATCTGCCGGGCATGCTCGTCGTAACGCAGCCATGTACCATCTGCCTGATCGATGTCCTGCCAGTGGCTCGCCAGAGGTAACGCCATACTTGCAACGTGATCCACGGATAGGCCGGGATCGATGACCGTTCGGTAGGTGCCCCCCGAGGGGCGATCTACGTTGCCGAGTGGGTTGCCCGGATAGTTTGTGTAGGCATCTGCCGACATGGTTGGGAAGTTGACAAAGAAATAGTCTGATCCCGCCGGCACGTGCAGGGTGAATTTGTCGTGGCGCTGCCCGTAGCCGGCACCGTACAACTGGTTCACAAGCGACTGCAAGTGGCCTGCACTGCCCGGGCCGAGGTACGAGCGGAAAGTAAAGGTCTCCTGCCCCATCACCTTCGCGCTGATTACCTGCGGCGAGCGAACCTTGACGACCAGGTCGAGATCCAGGTAATTCTTGTACGGGATAATCATCTCACAGCCCATGTTCCCCGGGATGCTGATCTGACCGTCAGAGGTGCGAGGAGGCGGAGAGATCAGGGCCGTTTCCCAGTAACGGAAGAGCCCGGTATTTTGCGACTCTTTCGGGTTGAGAGACGGTTTTACCTTCCCCGATGGGATATATCGCATCGAGTCGACCTCACCCGTCACCTCGCGCGTCCCCTGGTAGACTCGCACCGTCATTGCCGGCGACGCGGTCCCGAGTTGATCGCCCCACGCCGGCTGGGTTATGCAACCGAAGAACGAGCCGTTCCATGTACTCGTCACGATTTGGCGAGGTGATGCATGCGCTCGGATCGTAACGACGTCGCCGCTTCGCGTGCCGCTTTGATAGGTGACGATGCCCATGCTAGGCGTGAACCTGAGGATTGCTCCCTTCAGGTATTGCTCGGGAACGACGCCAACCAGGTCCACGATGCCGATGCCTTGAGGTTCGAGCCAACTGCTGCTGATATCCAGTGGCTCACTTCCCTGGTGTGCTTCTTGACCGAAGGCCGGTTGCGACAGCATGACATTGGCGACCAAGAGGGTTGCAAGAAGCAGCACCCGTCGAACTGAGCAGCGAAGAGAGAGTCTAGCGGGTTGCATTGTGTCTGGACCTCGAGTGCATGATTAATGCCCCCACGAACGCCGGGCGGCGTCGTCATGATGGAACAAAAATCCGTGCATTGATGGGAGGATGCAGATATAGAAACTGCCCTCCAGGTCATTAGAACGGATGACAGTGTGAAAAGTTGCTCAACTTCGGGGCTGAATCTGAGGAATTAGGAACGTCGTTGCTTGTGCTGCGCCCGCCGGTAAATCGCTTCGAGCGCGTCGACGTGATCGCTCATGCCGGCAGCAGGCCGGATCCCGTGCCTGTACTCCGCAAGCCGACTTGGGTTCTGTATGATATCGCGGAGGACGCGCTCCAGGTCGCGATCGTCGCCGGCCGTGAATAACTCGCCCGTAACGCCGCTCTCGACCTTTTCCTGGAGGGCGCCAAGCCGGCTCGCGATGACGGGCACGCTCATGGCGTAGGCTTCCTGGATGACCAGCGGCGAGTTCTCATACCAGACGGAGGGCACGACCAGGCAATCGACCGTGCGCAGCGCCGCGCCAACGTCACGCGGATCGAGCGCGCCCGCGAAGCGGATGTGAGGGTGAGTAGCGGCGGCGCGTAAACCCTGCGCGTAATCGGGGAAGGTGCGCTCGCTGCCATATATGGTCAGGCTGGCGTCCGGGCCGAGGCGATTGAACGCCGCAATGAGCACGTGCACCCCCTTCTGCCACGCCAGCGACCCGAGGAAAGCGAAATGCGGGCGCACTTGCGGCTGGGGGAGCAGAGCGCCGCTACCTGCGTTTAGCCGCGCGAAGTCGACACCGTTCTCGAGCACTTCGATCGCTGCTGCCGGGAATCCCTGCCGGGCGTATTCCTCAGCAAGGAACTTGCTGGGCGCGATGAACGCGTCGATTCCCTGCAGTTGGCGCCGCAAATAGGCATTGCGATAGGCGAACGGCAGGGCGATGAGTGGGCGCAAGGCCCGGAGGCCCTGGAGGTCCGCGCGGGCGGTGGCGCAGTCCACGCAGTTCCACCCCAGTCTGGGCCCGCGGCAGACGCTGTGGTCGGGCCGCACCAGCTGGCTGTTCGCGCAGAAGTACCAGTAGTCGTGCAGCGTCAGCACCCGCGGCAGCGGCGCGGCCAGGGCGATCAGGCGCGCGGACACGCCCTGCACGTGCTGAAGGTGAACGAGATCGGGACGGACGGCCTCCAGGAACCGCCGGAATTCCGACTCGATAGCGCCGTCACGAAACGTATGCCAGTACTGCCGAGCGGGGTCCTCAGCCTCCCGCGGTGTCGTAACCGGCGCCCGCCAGAGTTGCAGCCCATCGCGCTCGATCCGGCGCTCGGATTCAGGGATCCCTTCCAGCGGGTAGAAGACGTGTACTTCGTGACCCCGTCGGATTAGCGCGCGCGCAAGCGACCAGGCGTAAATCTCCGTGCCGCCCAGGCTTTCCGGGGGAAACTTGTGGATCGTGAATGCTATACGCAAGGCATTAGTGCCGTTGAGTCGCCACAGCGGCGGCGTAAATCCCTTCCAGCTTCGAGTACGTGTGATCCCACGTGTACTCGCGTGACACCCGGTCGCGTCCAATTGCGCCGAGTCGTTCGGCAAGCGCGCGATCGGCAAGCAGCGTCTGGATCGCCGCGGCCAGCGCCGGAACACTCCCGAAAGGCACGAGCAGTCCCGTCTCGCCCTCACGCACAAGATCTGGAATCCCGCCCGCTGCGGCGCCGATCACCGGCTTGCCGTGCTGCCATGCCTCGAGCAGGACAATGCCGAACGCATCCACCTGGCTCGGCAGTGCCAGCATGTCGCAGGCCGACAGGAGCGCATGCTTAGTGTCTTCAGGTACAAGGCCTAAGATATGGATCCTGCCGGCAAGGCCGGCTCGCACGTCGTCGGGCTGGCGCAAAAGGAACGTCCTGAGGGCCTCTTCGTTCGGGCCGGCAAACACGACGTGAACCGCCGCGCCCTTCCGGTTCAGTTCGCTTGCTGCCAGGGCGAGCGTCCACGCGCCCTTATCATACGTGTTTGCGCCCAAAAAAGCTACCACGGGACCGCTAATCCCGTGCGCGGACCGGAAGGCTTGACCGAGCTCGGGTTGGAGCAATCGATCCAGGATGGGGTCCACGCCCATCGGGAGGTGGTGGATGCGCTTGGCTGCAACGCGGAGATGCTCGTAGGCCTCGGCTTCAGGTCGCGAGAGCGCAATAACCGCCGACGCGCGGCGATAGACGTCGACCTGGTGTGCCATCTCGAAGTGCGCCCGAACGTTCTTGCCTCCGAGATGCATCAGCGGGGTCACGACCAAAGGTTTCGCCTTGCCAAGCGCGACCTCGGCAGCCTGCGTGAACAGGCCATCCCAACTGCTCTCCACCAGATGAACCACATCGGCCCCTTCTGCCAGGCGTTCAAGTGTGCCTCGCAAACCGGGCAGCCAGGGCATCCATCGCGCGAGCAAATCAAGGGCCGGGCGCTGAAGATGCTCCGGGAGAGGGCTTCGTGCCAGGATATGTCCGAGCCTTCGGAGAACGGCAAAGGTCTGCGGTCCCGGCCTGGGGTACGCGATGTGCAGGCGCTCCACGCGGACCCCGTCAATGTTCTGCGCCAGAGGAAGCAGCGCCCGTTTGCCTTCTGCCCGGCGCCACAACCGTTCAGGAGAGTCTGCGGCGGTTGTCAGCACCGTGGCCTCGTGCCCGTCCGCCATCAGCCGCCGGGCCATCGCGGCTACGAACGCCGTGGCGCCGCCGACGTAGGGCTGGTACAGCGGGGTGACGAAGAGCACGCGCAGCGGCTTGCGCGAGCCACCCAGCTCCACCGCGCCAGTTGTCCGCAAGGCTGTCACGACCGCGTCACTGCCCGCAGGCGGCGAGCGGCAACAACTCGATATCTTCTACAAGCACGCCGAGTTCCTCGCCGTCGTTAGGGCGCCAGGTATTGCTCTTGAGCCGCAGCTCGAGACCGTCCAGCCCGTGGTTCTGCACATCCCTGATGGGCAGCTTGAGGAGTTGCGGGCCAAATCCGGACGGCAATTGCCCTGCGTACAGCTGCCTCTCTTCCGCGTTTACGGTCAGCATTGCCGGCTCATCCGCCGCAGTCCGGCCCCCTGCCACCGTCAGTTCGAGGCAGGCCTCGGCCGGTGCTCCGGCAGCCCCAGGCCACGGCACGACCGCCAACGCATCCCCATTGGTCCAGCGAGTCTCCTTCCCGTCGGCGTCCAGGCTCCAGGGTTTGAATCCCTCGCGCAGAAAGGTATAGCTGCCCTCACCGATTGGAACGTCCATTGGCAGGGTCGTGACCGAAGCGGCTTGTGACGCTGGAAGGACCTCGTACAGCTCCATGCGGAAATTCACGTTCGCGACGTCGCTTGCGTTTGGCGGCCGGCCGCGGACCTGCCTCACGGTTGCCGTCTGGATCTCCTTGACGCCTGCACTCTTCAGCTGCCACTTGTCGGGCCACCAGGCGAGGTCGCCGCCGGTAAGCGCCAGGAAGACGGGCCGGCCCTGTTCGTGTGCGGCCTGGATCAGGGCATCGAGTTCGGAATGGGTAGCGGGGACCTCGGCCAGGCGAATGGAGAGGGACGGCCGGCCGAACACGAACTCGAACACCTGCGTGAGACGTTCGCCCACAAGCCCGTCATCGAACAACAGGACCGCATTCGACGGCAGCGAGTCGGCCACGGCTTGGGCGGAGCTGTAAAAGCCTCTCAGCTCCTGGTGCTGCCACAACGGCATGCTGATGCGGGTTAGACCGGCCGTGATGGCTGCAACGAGAAGCACTGCCACAAAAGCAAGGGCGGCTCGGAGGAAACGAGCGCCTTCCAGGCGCTGCAGTGCGAGCAATCGACCGGCATAGCTCGCCAATCCGACGATCCCCACTGCCGTCCCCACCGCAAGCGCGGGCATGATCGCGGGCATCAAGCGGCGCATGCCCCAGGGCTGCACGGGGTTGACCGCGGGATTGGCGGTGTACATCAGCAGCAGCAGGATCGCCAGCCCCAAGAACGCCAGGACCTCGGGCCGCTCCTTTCGCCGGTGTTCCTCCCAGAGTACGAAGCCCAGGCCCACCGCCGCGATCGCCAAACCGGGCCGGGTCCAGTACCCAGCTATCCAGCCGGGGAGTGCCGACGGCCAGCGTCCCGCTGCGGCCTGCCACAGGACGAGTGCGACCCATGCCAGCCACAATCCGCCCAGCGCGAGGGGAAGGTGGTTCACGGCCCGTTCGAGCAGGGCGCGCGGCCAGGCAGGCTTTCGCAGCCACAGCCAGACCGCGACCGCCAAGGCGGCGCCCAGGCCCAAAAGTGCGACCCGGGTCACGTTCGGCGTCAGGGTGCCGAGCGTTTGCGCGACAAAGTAGTGGCGCACCGCGCCCGCGCTGATTGCGAGACCGTACGCGCTGCCGAGCGAGAGAGCAGCGATCCAGACCCGCTGAAAATCCAATGGGTCGCGGGGGATGCGCCGCCACGCTGCAAGCATGAGCGCGGCAAGCAGAACGATCAGCAGGAGGCCTTCGAAGCGCAAAATCGACATGGTCGCGAGCGCCAGGCCGCTCCACAAGGCCAGAAGGCGGGCAAGCCGCGGGCGCGCCGCGTTCGCCCGCGCCAGGACGGCCAGGTAGACGGCGCCGAGCAGCAGGGCCTGGGTGTAGACTTCGGAGAGCGGATACCGGGCGAACCAGACCTGCGGCAGGCTGATGCCGAGCAGCAGCAGGGCTGCCAATCCCGCCGGCCAACCCCACGCGCGCCGGGTGATTCCATATAAGAGTGCAATGCCTAACACCCCGAAGAAGGGCGTTGCCCACGTCGCATGGCCGGCGCCAAACAGCCACACTGCCACCGCCATCCAGACTTTTGGCAACGGCAGGTAACCGATTTCGACGGAAGGGATGGGCCCGGTCCACTGGTAGAAGGGACCGACATGCCGGGTAGCGATCAGCCCGGCGTCCACGACCATGAAGGTGCGTGAGAAATCCTCCGTCGTTCGCCAGAAGACCGCGGGTTCCGCTGTGAGCGAACCGGTGCGCGCCAGGACAACGCTGCCGATCGTATAGACCGCGGAGTCATCTACGACGAGGAAGCTTTCCGCCGGGCGAGAATAGAGCCAGATCGCGCCGAGCAGCAGCAGGCAGACGATAACGACGACGAGGCGCGGGGTGGCCTGTACGGGTGCGACGTCCGCGGGTGGGTCTGCGAGTTGCTCGGCCGGGGGCGAACTGGCGGGTGGCGCGCCCTGCTGTCGGGGCCGAGTTGAGGCCACGCGGCGTAGAACCGGTATGAGCACGATCGAGGCGAGGACGAGAAGCAGCACCGGCCAGCGGAAAAGCCCGGTCGCCGCCAAGACCGTGCCCAGCCAGGAGAAGGCCACCACTCCCAGGATCACATAGAGCAGGAGCCTCTCGGCGACGCTGTGCATGCGCACTTCGCGCAGCGGCCTGCCGAGCCACCAGCCAAGCAGCCCACTGAGGACGAAGAAGAGCGGTACGACGATGACCGGATAGAGGGTCTCGGGCAGGACCCGCGTGTCCATCACTGCACTTCGTCGCGCGGTGGGCGCGACAGGTCGCGGATGACCCGGGCGACCGGGGCGAGCAGCGCCTCCGAACTCTCCCGTAAGCCGCTGTCCGCCAGCGCCGATCCGGCAAGCGACGACATCCGCGCGCTGAGGGTCTGCGCCCGAGTGCGCCGGGTTGGGGTTGGCTGGGGTGCACTCGGGCGCCGGGATGGAGGAGCGAAGAAGTCGACGAACTGCTCGATCACCGCAGGCAAGTTGTGGTTGGCCGCAATGTACCCTTGCCCGTTTTTGCCCATGGCCGCAGCCACATCGGGACGTGTCAGGAGGTAATCCATCGCTGCGAACAGCATGCTTTCTTCGTCCGGCTCGTTCGGCCTGACTCGCACCACGGCATCGGGAGGCAGCTCGGCGAGGGGTTCGATGTCGCTCACAATGGTCGGGATGCCTAGGCCGAGAAGGCGAACCGGCGTGTAGGGCGTGCCACCGATGTGCGGATAGCGCAAGTGCACGGCCACGTCAGGCACGAAGAGGTGCTTGACGAACGAGACTTGGGACTGCCACCCTGTCAGTCGGACCCTTCCCCCCAACCCCATCGTGTTGAGCTCACCCTGCAGGTCGTAGTGGGGGCTCGACCCCCCGACCAGCAGGTAGGTCGCCCTCGGGTGGCGGCGCAGCAGGCGCTTGAATGCGCGCATGACCAGTCCCAGGCGCTTGTCGGGAATGAAGAAACCGAAGGAAGCGACGACCGGGTCGTCAGTCAGCCCGAGCTCCCGCCTGAAAGCGCCGCCGTCGAAGCCGGGCGGAAAGCCTTCGGGCAGAAAGAAGTGCTGCACGATGCGCCGGACCGGGATGCCCGGCGTGCGCTCCCGCACCTGGTCGACCACGTAATTGTTGTGGCCGATAACCCCCAGCGAACCTGCCAGCCACGGCTCGACGACGGGATACCGCAGGAAGAGGTTGGGCTCGTCGCCGCGGCCCGACAAGACCGACTGGGCAACCTGCTGGCCTTCCGCGCCGTAGGCTTGTTTCAACCAGGCCAGGTATCCAGCCTTATCGCCGCGGCCCAGGGTCATGCCGATGACGGCGTGGTGCAGCACGAGATCGTGAAGCACGATGAAGCCGGGAAACTTGGGGATCGCGTCGAACATATAGCCGTGGATCGTCGCCTCGTCTCCAAGCTGATAGACGATGATCTCAAAGTCGCGCGCGATCGCTGGAAGTCGCGATAGGTCATGTAGCGGATGACCGGCTGCGCGCCGGGCCTGAACATTGGGTGCGTCGGGTTGTAGTTGCCGGCGATGATCACGGTGATGTCGAAGTGCCTGGCGAGGTGCGGCAAGAGGCCCTCGGTGTAGTCCGCGATCGCGGTCTGTACGGGGCTCAGGGGACTGAACATGGCGAGGCGCGTCAGGGGTGCATCGTCGCAGGCAGCCGTCGTGAATCGATTAACCATCCGCGATCAGTCCTTCAGGAGCGTCTGAATCGTCGCCGGCCAGGTGATCCGGCTGACCCGATCGTGCGCCGCCGCGCCCAGCCGAGCAGCGGTCGCCCGATCCAGATACAACTGGTCGATGCATTCGCTGAGTTGCTGCACGTCGCCCTCTTCAGCAACCAATCCGGTGGCGCCGTCTTCGACGAACTCGAGCACGCCGCCGCTGCCCCGGGTAGTGACAACGAGTTTGCTGGATTTCATCGCTTCTACCGTCGCGAACCCGTAGTCTTCGTCGACCGGCGCATAGTAGACGGCCAGCGCGTTGGCGAACAGGTTGAGCGCGGCTTCGTCGTCGACGAATCCGAGGAAATCGATGCGGTCCTGCGCCCCGACCTGCTTCGCAAGGCGCTTCAAAGCATCAAGTTCTTCACCTACCCCCGCGATCCGGCAGCGCACCTGCGTCTTGACCTGGCCCATAGCCCGCACCAGGTGATCCACTCGTTTCAGCTTGTTCAACCGGCTGATGCTGAGGATGTAGTCACCATACCCGTCGTGATAGAACCGTCCATCTAGCGCGGGAGGCGGGTACAGCGGCTCCGCGGCCAGGCCGTTGAACTGCTTCAGGCGGCCGGATACGTTTCGCGAGATCGAGTAGAGATGCCGGGACTCTCCCAGAGTGGCAGTGTCCATCTGCCGGATGGCCTCGCGCAGCTCAATGTCCTCCTCCGATGTGGGATCAAAGTGGCTGTGAGCGGTGCCGTACAATTCATAAGCCTGCCGGAACTGCTGTATCAACCACGTCACCTTACGCGGGTGGGCGACAACGAAGGCAGGGAATTTCAGTGGAATCACGAGGTCGACGGGCTTCCCTTCGCTTTCCTCCAGGTTGATCATCCGCCATGCCAGGTATCCCTTGAGAATCTCGTCTTTCGGATACCAGCGGAACGGGATCCGGACGCTCTCGACGGCGTGCCCGGCGGCGGTCAGTTGTTGTGCCAGGGTGTCCGCCAGGATTTCAGCGCCGCCGCGCACGAAGGGAATCTGGCCCGTGCATATCGCGATCCGCATGGCTAGCTGTCCGGCTTCAACGCGATCACCGCGTAGTCCTGGGGCCCGTACAGGAATTCGTTCAACCGCTCGATATCGACCGCCAGCTTGCCTTGCAGTGTTTCTCTCGGCGCCCCACCGTCGATGGGCTGCAGACGCTGCTCATCGGGGACGGGGTGCATGTACCGCACTTCGATCCGGTGAAAGCCGGCCTGCTCTAGCAGGAATCGGGCCGTCATGGGATGCACCGGCATCTTGTGGCTGGGGTCCATGAGGAACCAGTTGGAGAGCGCGTACACGCAGGCGGGGTTGAGCGTCTCGGCCACGACAACCCCACCTCGCATCACCTTGCGCTCGATCAGCTTCAGCAGGCCGAGCAGCGCTTCCGGCGCAAAGTGCTCGATCACCTGGATCATCACGACGCCGGCCAGGCTTCCATCGGGTAGGCCGGCCAGGTGGGCGGCTGCGTCCTCCTGTCGCAGGTCGAGGCCGAGCTCACGGCCGATATTTAAGGCGTCATCATCCAGGTCAAGGCCATAGGCTGCGATGCCCATCTGCCTGAGATGCGCGACGAGTTCCCCGCGCCCGCACCCCAGGTCGAGCACCGGCAATGCACGCGATGGATCTGCCTGGCGAGCCTGGAGGAGGGCAGCCCAGACGTCATCGTAATCACGGAGGCGCTCGGCCATCTGCACCGTGTTGCGATGCTGCGCGGCGAGCAGGAAGTAATCGATCGCCGCCGGTGCGGGCGGCGGAGTTGCGGGCGGCGCAGAGAGCTGGCTATCCCGGCGCCAGTTTTCGGTGCGCTGCAGCCGCAGCCGGAGCGTTTCGAGGTCCTGCTCCTGCCGTTCCTCCTGGCGCTGCACTGCCGCCAAACCACCTGTGTGCTCGTCGACCTGGCGGCAAAGGTTGGCTAACACCTCGGTCACGGCCGCGTTGTATTCGTTCTGCTGCGCGACGATGGGATTGATGTACCAGCGCAATAGCCGGCGGGTTATTTTCTGCGCGTACGCCGAGAGCTTGGGCAGCAGACCCTTTGGCATGTTCGGCCATCCGATAGGAAGGTGGGGGTTAACGGTCTGCTTTGCGCGAACATTCAAAATGGGATCAGGGGTTACCTCTTCCGGTTCCCCCAGGATCATTCGATGGCGACGAATCTCGTTCTGCAAGTCGGCCAGGATGGCGCGGACCTCCTGCAACTCAGGGTCGTTCACCGCAACTCCCTTTCAATCGCCTTCAGTGACCAACACATCGGCTGGCGCGCAACTCCCTGATCACCGCTAGGATTCTGGACTGCAAAGCGCAGCGCGGCGCGTACGTAATCGTGAGTCACCCGGTCGTCGGGCGTGTGAATTGCCACGTCGAGCGTGTAGTTGCCCCGGAGCAGGTGGAGCGTCGGGATCTCGATCGACACGGTGCCGGCCGCAGGCAACCTGCCCGAAGTCAACTGCTGGCCCTCGATTGCGGTGTTTGTTCCGTAGCACATCAAGTCGTCTGAGCGGTAAATCGCCACGCCAAACGCAGGGTAGTAGTCCAAGGGCCGCCGTACTTCGTAGTCAAACTCGATCCGCGCCGGTTCTCCAGAGGCGAGGGTCGCCGCCGGCCTGCTATTGCCGTCCAGCAATCGCACGGCTTTGATCAGCACGGTGTGATCGCCCCATCGCCGGGCGTCGGGCGAGGTCGCCCCCCTCTCGTAGCGCTGGACCGTCTGCTGGCCCGCCGCCGGTGTCTCGGCCCCTGCAGGCGTGGTCAGGTCGGCCCACTCGGCGACCTGGGCCAGCTGCTCGCCCGCGGAAGCCGCCGCGAGGTAGTCGGCGATCACGGCCTGTGGCTCGCCGATCGTCCTGATGCAACCATCATGCAGCCACAGCGCGCTGTCGCAGAGCGAGGCGATCTGAGTTAACCCGTGACTCACGACGATGATGCTCACGCCTTGGCTCTGCATGTTGTGGATCGTCTGTAGGCACTTGTGTTGGAATGCCTCATCGCCGACTGCGAGCACCTCGTCGATCAGCAGGATTTCGGGCCGGAGGTGCGCGGCCACCGCGAAGCCCAGCCTGACGTACATGCCCGATGAATAGTGCTTTACCGCCACATCGACGTAGGGCCCGATGCTGGCAAATGCAAAGATCTCGTCGAGTTGGCGGCCGATTTCCGCTTTGCCGATACCCGCAATTGAGGCCGCCAGGAAGACGTTCTCCCGCCCCGTCAGCTCGGGGTGGAAGCTCGCGCCGAGCTCAAGCAGCGCCGAAATGCGGCCGGTGGTGGTCACAACCCCAGTGGTAGGCTCCAGAATGTGTGCGATCAACTTGAGGATTGTGCTCTTGCCGGTGCCGTTTTCGCCGATGATGCCCAGGCTCTGCCCTCGCTCGACTTCAAAGGTGACGTCGCGGAGGGGCCAGGAATATTCTCTGAGTCTGGTCCGGCGGAAGGGGCGAACGAGGATTTCGGCAACGCTGCGGTCGGGGGTAGGGTCGAGCAGAAACCGCTTCGAGACGCGTTCCAGGCGTGCGAGGACTTCGCTCATCTCAGATTTCCTCGCTGAACCGCGCGCTGTAGCGAATGCAGAACCAAAAACCAAAGGCCAGAATGAGACCTGCGGTCACGGCGGTTCGCAGCAGGAAGTCCAGGTTGGTGCGGTAGCCCCAGTAGATGATATCCCGAAACGCACTGACGAGCGAAGCCATCGGGTTGAGGATGTACATCAGGCGGCGAACGTGGACCTCGACGCCAAGGATTGTCTGGGTCGCGGGCAGAACGGTGATCGAATAAACGACAGGCGTCAGGAAGAACCATGCCAACAACACGGTGTCCAGCACCATGAGCGTGTCTCGGTAAAAGACCGTGAGGGTCCCCAGAACCAGCGCCATGCCGGCGATGAAGGCCGTCTCGATCAGGATGACGACCGGCAGGAGCCAGAGGTAAGGGCTGAGACGGCCGTGCAGGACGATCAGCATGACAAACAGCACGAACATTGCCAGCAGGAAGTTCACCAGGTTCGCAAGAACGGAGGCGATCGGCAGGACCGTGCGCGGGAAGTAGGCCTTCTTCACAAGGTTCCCGTTGCCGATGATGCTGTTCGTGCCGCTCATCACGCCGGACGTGAAGAAATTCCACGGCAAGATGCCGCAAAGGACGAAGATCGGGTAGTTCTCGATCGTGTTGTTGGGCATCACCAGCGTAAAGATGATGCTAAAGACCAGCATCATCCCGAGCGGGTTCAGGAGGCTCCAGAAGAAGCCGAGCACGCTGTTCTTATAGCGCACCTTGAGCTCGCGGAGGGTGAGCTGCCAGATCAGGTCGCGAAACTTGAACAACTCGGTCAGGTGGTAAAACAAACCGTGCCGGACCCCGGATTGAACGGGACGAGGTCCGGTCACGCGCAGGCTCGTTACTTTCCGTTCCAAAACACAACTACCCTGTCAATTCAAAGCATCCACGTTTGTGATGGAAAAGTCACGGAACTTTTGGCCGGTCTCGGTCAGTTGGAGGCTGGTCGCGTTGAACAAGGCGCCGTAGACGTTGAAGCCGCCGTAGGTGTCGTCCAGGCTGTACCAGGCCCACCGCTGAACCAGGCGGCAATCATCAGTGGTAGATCCCTGGGAACAGTCGCGAGTCGTCATGAAGTAGTCAAAGGTCGAGATCATAAAGTTGCTCACGACCGTGGCGTTGTTAAGCTCGGAGTAGGGGATCAGGACGCCGTATTCTGACACGATGAGCGGCTTGTCCTGTTGACCCCGAGCCTTCATCCAGCCGCGGAATGCGAGCAGCTGCTGCTTGAATATGTCCATGTTCACGTGAGACCAGTGATCGAAGCGGCTGAATTCTCTCGCCGGTGCAGTGTATGGGCCAGGCGGACGTCCGGCGCCGTCGCCGCCCTCGCCTTCCGTCAGGATGAAGTTGTGGACGTTCCAGACGTCGACGGGCATGTTCACGCCGTACCTGCGGTAGTACTCATCCCAGATCTTGGTCATGTACTCGAGCCGCAACGGTGTCGGCTGAATCACGCCCGCGTTGGCGATGCGCGCGGTGGGGTCCGCCTGCTTGATCAGGTGATACAGTTCGTAGTACGCCCTTGCGTACAACTCGGGCGTCATCTCATCCTGGCCGCCGCCCGGCCAATCGCGGCGGTCGATCTCGTTGCCGAGCAGCCACAGCGACCCGGGGCGCTTGGGCACGAGAGCCGCCAACTGCGCCTTGTCCGGATAGACGTAGTAGTCGGCGGGACTGAGATAGGGACATAAAGTACGGTCGTGCGCATTGGTTCCGCCCGGTTCGCACCCCGCCTTATTCACGAGCTTCTGGTGCATGCGCACCACCGGGACATACTCGACGCCGTACGGCTGCGACGGCGCGGGGTTGACGTACCAATCCAGGTACCAGCCGGCCCGCAAGGTGCTAATTAGGGGATAGCGCAGGATCGGGTTGAGAGCGTTATAGCCCAGGCGCGCGCTCAACTTAGGCGGCCCAATGATCACCGGGAGGTAAACCGCAGGCTGCCCCGTGCCGGCTTGAGGCTGGGGGGCCGCCTCAGCTACGCCTTGCGGGAAAGTTGCGGGGCCGACGGACGCCAATAGAGCGAGGACAGAGACCAAAAGGACGGTCCGGACCGTAGTCAAAATGTGATGCGACGCCAAGTTAGAAAAAACCTCCCTAGCTGTTCGCGCTTCTTCGGCGCTGCTTGCCCCAAGTGAAATGAGAACTTCGCCTGCGAGCGCGACCCTGCGGTGTTGTCGAATCTGATCGATGGGCTGCGCGGCTGCCGGGCGCAACAGATACATCCCGGCAAAGCGGGCGCTGCACTCTCGGCGGTGCTGATGTGAATTGGATCATATCACGGAGTGCCGGTCGCGCGCCAATCGCCGGCGCAGCGAGCCGACGTGTCTCCCCCGCGCGCATTACGTGATGGCAGTCTCTACGATGCTCCCGCCACAGGCGTTGCAGGAGGCGCCAGAGCAGCTATCTACGGGTTGTCGACCAGCCTCTGCTTACCGCTGCGCTGTTGTCCCCGCGTAGGAGCGTGTCATAATGCCAGGCGAGATCAAGTCCGCCCTTGGCCCAGCTGAAATGCTGGACCGCTCGCTGCCGCAGCCGCTGCCCACTGGTCTTCACTGCAGCGCGAGCCACCTGATCCTGCGGATAAAGGGCCTCGGCGAGGCAGCTGGCGAGACTACCTGGATCGCCTGGAGCCGCCAGCAGGCCGTCTGCCCCGAGGAACTCCCGAGCCACGGGGGTTTCGAACGCGACGGTCGGCAGGCCGACGGCCATGTAGTTGAGCAGCTTTCCTGCTCCCTCGGTCAGGCTGAGCTTTGCGGACACCGCAGCATCGCCAAGCGCAAGCAGCGAGGGTGCCTGCGCGTAGGGCACTCGCCCGGTGAACGTGACGTGCTCGCCGATCCCCAGTTCGCGGCTCTGCTGTTGGTACATAGCCAGGTTCGGAAAGCCCATGAGCAGCAAGTGCGCGTCGGGATGGCCGGCGAGGAGCCTCTGCATCGCCTGCAAGAGCAGGCCTGTTCCCTGGTACTCCGCCAACAGGCCGAGGTACACGACGAGGTGGCGGTCGGCTGGGATGCCAAGCTCGGCTCGCAAGGCTTGCAATGCTGCCGGGTCGTAGCAGTCCGCGGGTACGAAGACCTCGGTATTGACGGCGTCGGGCAGCGCACGGACGCGCTCGGGAGGGCAGTCGAATTCGTCGATGAGGAGGCGTTCTGCGTGGACGGATGAGGTCAGGATCAGAGGTGACCGGGCATTAATCTTTTGCTCGAGCCACTCAAAGAGCCGATACCCGCGGCTGCCGGTCCTAACGAAACCGTGGTCCAGCATCTCGCGTGTCATAGATCCCTGGAAATCGAAGATCACGGGCACGCGAAAGGCGCGACCAAGCACCAGGCCGATGAGCGCGCCTTCGTGCAGGTGGCCGTGAATGATGTCGTAACGCCCGCGCGCCAGCAGCCCGAGGACGCGGGCGCCCAGGAGCGCGTCAAACGCAATTTTATGCCGGCTGGATCCCACCTCGAAGCTGCTGCGGCCCGGGATTGGCAGGGTGCGGCGCACGTCAAGCCCTGCAACTTCGCCCCCGTTATGATAGGTCGCGATTGTAACTGTGCAGCCGAGCCGCTGAAGTGCTTGAGCTTCTTCCAGAATGCGGACGTGGCATCCGTAGTCGGCAAAAAAGCTGGTGGGCGCGATCATCAGGACGCGGTAAGATGCCGTCACTTGATCAGCCATAGCTTGTGATTATAGTCCAAGGATGCCGATGGGAGAAATCCTCTGCTCTTGTTGACTGCATCGTTTATAGGCACAAAGACAACAGCCGCGCAACTCCGATCCAGGATATCAGCACCGGCTGCCGGTTCAGAAGAGAGTGCGGGGACGACGCGCGTGGGACAGGCAGCTGCGGCCTGCTCCACTAAGGCGCGCCAAGCTCAAACTTGAGTGCCAAAAATGCGGGCCAAAGCAAGCGGAGCCAGTGAACTGGCTCCGCTTGGCGGTTACTGCGTCGGTGACCGGTGATACACCGGCTGCCACACGTTACTGGATGTTGAAGCCGTCGTAGGTGGCGAGTGTGTCCCGGATGGGTTGCGGCGTGCTCTCGCGGGTCTGGTTCACGATGGCGAAGAGTTTCGCTCCGCTGCCATCCGAAACACTGCAGGTCGCACCGCCGATGAACTTCGCACCGGTGCCATACACATCGTTCTGCAGGAAGACCAGCGATGCCCCCGTCTTCTCCACGGAAGGCGGATCGCTGAAGCCCGGCGCCGGAGCGAAGTCACAGGTGACCTTATGCGATAGGCCGTCTGCGGTCGCGACGTTGATTGAAGTGTAGACCCAGCCATTCGCAGCCGAACCGTTGCGGCTCTGGATGAGTGGCAAAACGACGCTGCCGGTTGCCGACGCTGGATTGAATCCCTCGTAGGACGAGCCGCGGCCGTTGGCCGGCTTCTGCTGGTTCACCACACAGACCAGGGGCGACGCCGGGCTGGAGCTGACCAATGCCGAACCGACGAACTTGGTCGAACCCGTGTAATTCTGGAGGAAGACGGCCATGCCGTTCTGGGGCACGTCTGGCTTACTCTCGTCCGCCTTGGGGCTGGAGCCCGTCTCCGGCGTGTAGGTTACCGACACCGTGGTCTTGTTGGGCCCAATGTTCTGGCAGTTGATGCTGGTGCGGTTCCCGTTGTTGTTCTCCTGCACAAGCGGGATTACAACCTGGTTCGAGCCCCCCGTGAAAGCATTGTAAGTGTACAACCCCACCGCATCGGGGTACTTCGTGTTGACAGTATTGCCCACGCCGACGATCAGATCATTGGCGGTGTCGGTTACCGTTACGGTCGCCGATCCAACCCACTTGGTTACAGCAGAGAAGTTGGTCAGCGTGCTCAGGTCGTAGACATGAGCGGCGCTGGGCTTCAAGGTATCGGTGACATTTGCCACTGACACGTAGCTGCTGCCAGCCTCGGGGATGAACCGAATGGTGATATCGGCATCGGTTAGGTTCGCGTTTTGGACCGAAAGCATGGTGGTCTGGTTGGCATTCCCCTTCATCACCAGCGGGAAGCTGATGCTCGGGGCGCCTTGCATGAATCCAACATAACTGCCAAGCCCCTTTGCTGGGGAATTGGCTACGGTATTCGAAATAACAGCGATGTCGACGGTAGCCTCAATAACAACGGAGCCGCTGAACCCGGAAGCTGCGTCAATCGGATAATAGGTCTTCGACTGGCCGAAATCGACAAAGTCATGGACCGGGTTGGTCTTTCCCGTCGCCATGGTGGCCAGTCCCCCATCGGGGTTGTAATAGTAGATCCAGATTTCCGCCTGCTGACCCGCCGTCTTGCTCAGGTTGAGCACCTGGAAGCTCGACTCCATCGATACGGCCGCCGTAACGCTATCCACCGCCTGGGTGTCCCCTCCCTGGGCAAGCGCTATCGATGAGCCGAATGCAAGGACTAGAATTGTGACAGACAGTATCCTGAACAACTTGTTCATCCTGTTCCTCCTTCTACGAGAGCATTGGTGATGCTATTTCATCACGCCAGGGAGCGGAAGTCAATACTACTTATGTGTTATCGAGACCTTCGCCGCTCCTGCAGAGCCATAGAGGCGCTATTTCTGATAGACATACCAGTAAGCCGAGCGCGCTGGTTGGGGTGAGGAGCAGCGCGTCTTCACCCCAACCAGCCCAAACGGGCTCGGCTTGCCAGAACAGGCCTTCGCCAGCCGCCGCCTGGCCGACTCCGCTGTGGACCGTCGCGGTTTCGCCCCCCGAAAGTTCGAAGCCGGGCGGGAAGTTGAAGCGTCGACCCGTGGCCGGGTTAAGAAGGGCGTACCCGGTGAAAGCGATCGTCTCCGCTGTGATGTTCTTCAGTTTCAGAATCTCGTGCCCGTCCTGGCGAATCTCAACGCCGGTGATGACAAGCGGCGTTTGCTTCGGATCAGGCGTGGGAGTCGGCAGCGCCGTAGCAAGCGGCGACGGCGTGGCGAGAGGAGAGCCCCCGCCGCTGTTGGGAGAGCTAACCTCGGCCACGGTCGCGGCAGGCGCGGGAAGGATGGGTGATAGTAGTGGCGTTGGCGCAGATTGGTTACAGGCTGCCAGCCCGATGACGAGCACGACGCCAAGGAGGGTAAGAGGGACGCTTGAATGTTTCATACGCAACCTACTCAGAGCTTTAGTTTGGTGAAAATCAGAGCCCACAGAAGTTCAAAGCCTAGCACGCTCATCCTGAGCAACAGCGTTCCGCCAATGGCCACGGGCAGCGGCAAACAGGAGCTAAGCAAATAGGCAAGCGTAACCTGCCGGATCGCGGCATTCGGCAGGAAGAACAAAAAGTCTGCCGCAGTTCCGACGAGCCACGAAACGGCAAACGAGTTTACGATTGTCGGAAGCGCGCTGAACGGGACGACGTATACGCTTCCTATCAAAAGGAACAACATCAGCCCACCGACCAGAAACATCATCACTGCGACCGGCATCCAGCGGAAAATGTCAGAGCGCGTGAGCTGCGCCTCGATTGTCTGCCGCCGTGTCTTTCTCAGAACGAAGTTGAAGCCCTGGGTAAGCAATGCGGGCTTAAAGGCAACGACGGCAGCCGGGAACACCAGGACAAGCGCCCACACAGCGCTATAGTTGGGTGTTGCCAGACCGATGGAAGCAAGAACGACGATCAACGCGCCGATATTCGTCACCAACGTCTCAATTAGGGAGGCAGACACGGTCGTCGAATGTGAAACCCCCATGGATTGATAGGCTGCGGCCCTCACGCCAATGTAAAAGACGGGCGATGGTAAACGGCGCGCCGGGATTGAGAGGCACAACAGTCTCAAGTGGGTCCAGTACGCACTGACCCCCGAGAGAGTTTGCATGATCAGTTTCCACAGATAAGCGGTCAGCGCGAGATTGCCAGTGTACAGCAGGAAAGCTCCGATGAACATCGCCCAGTCCAGCCGCCAAGGGTAGTCCCGAATGCTGTTCCAGTCCCGCATCACCTGGTAAACAAGCACCGCCACCAAGAGAAGGGTAAATGCATACCGAAAGACGCGCGCCAGCAACGGCAAACGCGGGCGGATCCTCTCTGCTAACCTGGAGTTCCAAACATCCATCTGGATTACTATTCACTCCAGCTTGCACAGCGTCAGATCGGGTGTTTCGAACTGCACAAGACAGTGCTGTGCTCTCAGATCCCGCACTAGCCGTGTCAGCTGTGGGCCGTACCGTATGTACTCGTAACGCTCCAACCTGTTGGGGGCGAAGATCATGTGCGTAAAGCCCTTCGCCCTCAAATCCTCGTATAGCGCGTCTGCGTCTGCATATCGCTCCAGTTTCATATGGCGTTGACTGATAGGGTTGGTCCAAACGTAGTCACGATCCAGGTAATAGCCGCGTGATTCATAAAGGGCCAGCCAGACGCGGCTATCTTTTGGCAGCGAGCGGTTGGCATACTCGAAGACAGTATACCCTGGAACGTTAGTTGACAGAAAATTTAGTGTCGTTTGGGCGCCGGTCAGCAGCGGCCAGCGAGTCCGGAGCAATGCCCGGTCGCTGTCGCGAAACAGCCAGCCTGTACCTAGAACGGCCAAGATCAACGCCGTGCCGGTCACCACCTCGACTGGCTTGCCGTGGCCGTGCATAAGCCAGCCGACACCGGCGCTCATGATCAGGCAGATCAGGGGCGTTGTGGACAACAGAAAACGCGATTGGTGGGTTTCGAAGAACCAGGCTGTATAAAGGGCCAGCGCAACGACGCAGAGCCATGCAAGCACTCGGCGGCGGCTCCCCCGCCAGAGGATCAGCGGCGGCGCCGCGAGCAGGGGTAGCACCAGGTAGTACCACGATAAATCTACGCCGACCGGGGCAAATGTCCGCGGCTGGATCACGAGACGCGGCAGGCCCGAGAGCCAGTTCACCAACGTGATCGGCAAGTTCACAAGCTGGATGAAACCGAGGAGGTATTCAGTGCCCAACTTGTCCCAGTCCTTGGCCCCGAAGAACTCGGCAAAGAACGGCCAGAAAGGATTGCCGGCAAGCGTCCAGCTCTTTAGGTACCACGGCAAAACGACTACCAATGCGATGCAGCCATACGCCAGGAACTGCTTAAGGGACCTCCGCCACTGCCGCGGGGCAGTCAAAATGCCGTGTCCTAGCAGCAGCATGCCGAGAATTGCGGGAACGACGGCGCCATTGAGCTTAGCGCTTGCGGCGAAACCACCACAAACGGCAGACAGAATCCACCAATACCGTTTTCGTTCTTCGGTCCAGATGATCGCCGAGATCACGGCCAGGAAAGTGAACAACGTCAGGGGCAGCTCGATCAAGGAAGTTCCGGCCAGTGCACCCACCATGGGCGTCGCCGAGAACAGCACCGCGGGCAGCAGGCCCTCCTTTTCGTGTAGATAACGGCGAGCGAACCACCAGAGACCAGCAGATAACAGAAGCAGCGCATTCCAGGTTACGAGATGGGCGAGGGTTTCCGAGTGCAGCAGAAGGCCCAGCGTGTAAAGCATTTCGGTGCCCAGAGGCCAGTTCGAGTATGGAATGTATGCGATGTACGTGATCGCATGATTGGCGATGTAGATTTTCGGAATCGCCAGATGATATGCCACCTCGTCATGCATTATTGGAGGCACGAAACCGTAGGCGACCAGGGGATACACCAGGTTGAGCACGAGAAGCACAAGCAGCGCCGCCGTCCACACTGACGGTCGCTTCCGCAGAGCAGCCAGACTCCGTCTTGCGAGCGCGGCGTAGGTGTTGCGCCGTCGAGCCAATTCCACGATTCCCAACAGCGCGCCGATACCAATCAGCGCCGCTGCCATCCAAGTGTTAAGGAGCTGCAGACGCGCCGCACAGGAAGGTGATCAGTGACAGGACGCCGAAGCCGACTGAGATCGCGAATAGTATGAATGAACCCGTCGACTCGCGCTTCATTCCTATCCGAGCCGTCACAGGGGCGCCAACACCCAAGGCTGCGAGCAGAAACAGAATGTTGAGACTGCTGCCGTACAACATCGAAATCAACAAATCGCGCACCTACACTCTACGATGTGTCTTTCTGGCAAAATAGACCAGCGACGGTCCGTGGCCGAGCAACCGAAGGGCGGCAAACAGCGGCGCCGCCGCTCGGAGGAGCAGCGGGGCGTTCACTAGGCGTGCTAAGGAACTGGCTCGGTTTTGCTCCATGAGCGCCGACCGCGAAGGCTCCGCCAGAATATCGAGTTACCGCCCTCAAGCGACCGTGTCACGATCTGGTCGAAGCCCAACGCGGCGAGAACCCGTCGCAAGGTCGTTTCTGGAAAGGCGTAGAGGTGGCGGGGCGCATCGAATCCCGCCCAGTACCTGCCGAAGCGGTGGGCTTGCCAGCTTTGAGGATTTGGCACTTGAACGACCAGGTAGCCTCCGGGTTTCAGAATTCGTACGGCTTCTTGTAGTGATCCGTTGGGATCCTCAACGTGTTCCAGCACATCCCAGAAGGTGATCACATCGAACCCATTGGACGGAAAGCGAGCGGCCTCAAGAGTCCCTGTGAAGACGTTCAAGCCGAGCCGCTCCCTTGCGAACGCGGCGGGAGCCGCGACGGGTTCTACGCCGAAGGGCTCCCAGCTACCTTGCCTGCGCACCTCGTCGAGAAAGCTTCCGGAGGCACAGCCGACGTCTAGCAATCGGCCAGCAGGATGAAATGCGGCGATGGCGCGGCACCGTCGCCGCAGACCGTAATGCTTGCTTCCTCGCCGGTACCCGGCCAGGCCAGCCTCAGCGGCATACGGCTCGTAGTCGTTCGGATAATGCCGAACGAGCTCGGACCATTCTGGCTGAGGATCGAGATACATAAGACCGCAGACCCGGCATTCCACGAGCACGAATTCTCCCGGCAAGGCGAGACGCCAATCACGCAGCCGGTGGACCGGTCGGGCATCGTTCGCTCCGCAGAAGTTGCAGGCTGTGCTCACGCTGCACCCCTGCTCTTCGACACATTGAGCCACCACTGCTGCAGCACAAATATCGCCCACAGCTCGGACGACCAGTCACGCCAGCCGGACTTCTGTTCCCGCATCAGGCACGCGACTACCGGCATCCGGTACAGACCTGTGTCCTGCCCCAGCGTTTCCCAGAACATCTCCTGCCACTCGGACCCTATCCATTCGCCTATGGGGGGACGAAAGTTGGCCTTGGGCCTGCACAGGATGGCCGAGGGTACGATCTGCTGGCTGGCCGACTTCAGAACCACCTTGCCCTGGGATCCGCGCACCTTGAATGAATCTGGCATGCGAAGCGCGAATTCGATGAATGGGGGCGCGAGGAACGGTTTCCGGATCGAGATACCCGTCATCGCCTCCAAATGGGAATGCTTAAGCAACTCCACTCCGGGCAGAATGGTCTTCAGCGTCATAAAGGACGAGGCGCTGACCTCCTCGCCCTGCAGGCGCTCCCAGTGCTCTTTGAGACACTTCACGGCCAGCTTCGGCTCGACCCTCCATTCAGGTTGGAGCAGTTCGTCGATGAGCGAATCGCTGAGGAAGCGACTCCAGAAGAACCGGCGCTCATCCTCAGCCAGCTCAGAACCAGCCGCGAAGATCTGCCACCGCCGCACGGCATCGGTGATGCGCCACCGTCGGGATGCGGGGAGCGCCTGCGATAGAGGCTGGATGATCACGCGGCGCAGAAGCTGGGGAATCCGCAAATAACGTCGACTGAGGTGATCGGCCTTGTACTTGTTGGATCCACCCAGAACACTGTCCGCGCCGGTGCCGTCCAATATAGCGCTAGCTTTCCCGGCCGCCGGGCGCGCCAGAAGCAGTTGCGGGACAAAAGCCATATCATTGACCGGCTCAGGAGCGGAATCCAGCATCTCGCGGACGACCTGCGCCGACTCTGCGGCACCGGCCCGATAAACCTCGAGTCCAGCTCCCAGTTCCCCGGCCGCCAATCCGGCAAAATACGTCTCATCAGTCCGCTGACGTGGTTCGTAGCCCACACTGAAAGCTTGAAGGGGTACTTCAGCTTGGCGGGCAAGGGCCATGAGGACTGTGGAATCTAGGCCACCGCTGAGAAACAGCCCCGTGCTCTGGCCAGCGCCGGCCGCATCTCTGCGAATTGCTGACACGAGCAGGTCCCGTAATTCCGCCTGCGCAGTTTGAAAATCACCTTCGTATGGCTCCCGCGCCCGGCTGACCAGCGGCCAGTACTCTTTTTCCTCAAGGTCATCGCAACTAGCGACCAACAAGTGACCGGGCCGGACCTTGTGAACGCCAGACAGGATCGACCAGGGCGCCGGGATCGCCTTGAGCGCAAAATACAGGTGGAGGGCTTCTGGATCAAGCGTGAGACTGCCGTTGAGCGCTGCAATTCGCTGAGGATGTGATCCGCATATGAGACCTCCCTCACCGATAGTATAATAGAGTGCGCGATTTCCAACGGGATCCGTTGCCAGACACGTCAAGCCGGAATCTGCGTCCCAAGCCACGAGCGCGTATTCACCGTCGAACTCGTCCAGGAGTGGCTGAAGCACTCCGCGATTCGCGAGCGCATCGGCCAGGTAGAGCAGCGGATCTAGGTGTTGGGCCGCATGGGTTCGGCGTCGAAGCTTGCCCGAAACAGCCACTGTCCATGAGGCTGCATGCACAACTGTGGGTTTGGTTCGTTCCGGGCCGGCCCAGCGGAAGGCAAAGGTGCTGCGCTCATTTTGGGTCGTTACGCACTGCTCAGGAACAGCCCCTTCGCAGAGCTTCAGCCACGACAGTGGCACCCGAGTCGCATCCCAAAGGCAGGACGCGATGAACTCCCTCACGCTGCACCTTCGTCTGACCAAATGTACTGGGGGGGAACCGGATCCTCACGCCAGCCTTCAAGAAGCCCCTGGAGATAGGGCGTAACGAGTTGTCGTTGGCCCGAAAATGCGTAGGTAATGATCCGCCAAAGCGCCACAACCGCCAGCACAAGGTAGGTCAAGAATGGTGACGGGCCGTGCCGGTGACGCCGATAGAAACGTACCCGGTTACACGCTCGAATACGAGAGGTAAGAGTACGGTCCTTACCGGTGCTGAGACTTGCCTTATGATAGATGACTGTGCTCCCGTCGCAGACGATACGGCCGCCGCGATCTCTCGCGCGACGACAGAAATCCCCATCTTCGTAGAACAGGAAGAACCCTGTGTCGAAAAGACCGATCTCTCGAAACAGGGACGCGCGGATCAACATGGCACAACCGGTTACGTAGTCGAACTCCATGGACCGCGCAAGCGACGGCGAGTCCTTCCACTTGTACCCGTACCCCCGCGGCACGGGGAGCCATCGATACATGCGATCGCCCAGGCTGAAGATGAGGTCGGGGTGGCTATAGTACAAGATCTTGGGCGCGACGATGGAGATTCCAGGGTCTTGCGCCATGCGAGACACCAAGCGGCTGAAGGTGTCGAACGGGACGACCGTATCGTTATTCAAAGCTACAACGTACACGGCGCCCAGCGCTAGGGCCCGCACGATGCCCGCATTCAGGGCTGCTGCATAACCCCAGTTTTCCGGCAGGGCGATCAAGATCACATCCGGGTAGTCGGTCGGGATCATCTCCGCAGAGCCGTCTGTCGATCCGTTGTCCACGACGATGATTCTGTGCGGGGCGTATGAGACGCGCCTGAGCGACTCGAGACACTCTATCAGGTCGGTCTTGAGATTCCAATTCGGCACGACTGTTATCAGCAAGTCATCCAGCATCTGATCCGCGGTTCATGTCGTCCTTTGCACCCGTGTCAGGCGTGAGGTAGTATTCGCAGCAAGGCAGTTCAATCAAGGTGACCCCATGCAGGTTCTTTTCACGTGCGGCCGCGAGCCCTCCTATCAACGCAACATTATCCTTCGCACGTGCCTCGAGCGCAATTTTGCGGTCCAGAGCGTCACCGACGCCAGCAAGCGGTTGCCCATTCGGTATGCCCGCCTGATCTTGAAGCTCTTTTCGACACGGGCACGTCACGATATGGCCTGCGTCGGTTTCCTCGGCCAGCCACTCGTGCCGCTCGTGCGGCTCCGCACACGCAAACCCATCCTTTTCGACGCCTTCCTGTCCGTCTATGATACGCTGTGCTTCGACCGGAAGCGGTTCGCCCCCAGCTCCCCAGCGGGAAGGCTGGCCTTCTGGCTTGACCGCACGAGCTGCTCCCTCGCGGACCTCGTCCTGCTCGACACCGAAGCGCACGCCCGGTACTTCTGCGACACGTTTGGGGTACCCCCGGCCAAGGTCAGGCGCCTGTTTGTTGGCTGCGACGAGACCGTGTTCTTCCCCCGGACCATCCAAAGCCCGCAGCCACTCGTGCTTTTCTACGGGACCTTCTTGCCCTTACACGGGATCGACATCATCATCCGGGCCGCCAAGCTCGTCGGAGCTGCCAGTCGCACGCGGTTCCGGGTGATCGGGGACGGCATGGAATACGAACGAATTCGGCAGCTTTGCAACGAGCTGGACGTCCAGAACGTCGAGTTCAAAGCTCCCATGCCCATTGACAGGCTAGCGGACGAAGTGGCCGCGGCAACCGTCTGCCTCGGCGGTCACTTTTCCACGATCGACAAAGCAAAGCGGGTGATCGCCGGCAAGACTTTCCAGGCGCTGGCAATGGGTAAGGCGACGATTGTGGGTGACAATCCTGCCAACCGCGAGCTGCTCACGCCGGGCTACGACGCCTTGTTCTGCCCCATGGGTGATCCGCAGGCGCTTGCGTCCGCGGTCCTCACGCTGTTGGGCGACGCCGAACTGCGCGCCTACTTGGGCGGGAACGGGTTCCGTACCTTCCAGGAGCGGGCAAGCAGCGACGTGCTGAGCCGCGAGGTCGGCCGGATGGTGGGCGAGCTAGTTGGCGCTCCACGGACCTGACGACCCGGTTACCTCTCGATACACCTCGTAAGTGCACCGCATCATGCGCTCTGGGGTGAATTGGCGAGCCGTTCGCCGGCCGTTCTCCCGCAGCCGGTCCTGCAGCCCGGCATCGGCAAGCGCCCGGCAGAGCAGTTCCGCTAATCCGGCAGCATCTTCCGGCTCCGCGAGCAACCCGTTGCTCTCATGCTCGATCAACTCGGGGATGCCGCCCACCCGGGTGCCGATGACGGGAACTCCTGCAGCCATCGCTTCCAGGAAGACGACGCCGAACGCCTCCACGAGCGAGGGCATGACAAACACGTCCGCCTCCACGTAGAAGTCCAGCAGCTCGGCCTGGGAGCGCAGGCCGAAAAAGCGAAACGCGCGCTCGACGCCGAACGAACGGCAGAGGTTCTTCATGTGCTCCGCGGCCTTGTCCTGACCGACAACCCAGAACTCCGTTCCCGGCAGTCTTGCCAGCACCGCGCCGGCCGCTCGAATCAAAAGCGGCAACCCCTTCCGCTGCATGTTGCCACCCACAAAGAGCACCCGGGGACCGTGAACCGCCAGTTCCACCGCGGGCCTGTACAGCCGGCGCGAACCGCTCGGGATTGATAGCCTTATAGCATACGCGGAGCCGATCAGCACGCAACCGGTACTGCCTGGCGATGACGCTCGCGGTATACCGGCTGTTCGCCATCACTGCAGAAAGCCTCGGCAATGCCCCCGCCTCGGCCTGCTTCACCGCGGTGTAATAGGGCCATCGCCAGAGCCAGTCCGAGTAATGCTCGCGGTAATACCACGGCCCGGCGACCTCGGCCGCGTAGGTGTCGTTCACGTTTCCAACCGTCGGGCAGCCCGGTTTGCAGAACCAGGACTCGCCCGCGTCGGTGAAGTGGATCAGGTCGAAGTGATGCTCGCGCTCGAGCGCGGGCAGAGCCCGCGAAAAGCTCCAGGCTAACGACAGCCAGCGAGCCTGTGAACCGGCCAGTCGCGCGGGTGCGACTCCCGCAAACTCTAACCCTTCGTCCGGGGCAGGTCTCTGATCCTCAGGGGCGAGCAGCACGACGCGATGGCCGTCGGCAGTGAGTTGGGAGACGAGATTCCGGGCATGCAGGCCGATGCCGCTGATGACCGAGTGATACTGCTGCGTGACGACGCAGATAGCGCAGGAGGTCGCCAAGGGGCTCACTTTTCCGGTTGGTTCCTAAGCACTGGCTGGTCCTCGCACGCACCTTCAAGAAGCTCGAAATCTCTACCTTCCCGCAGGTCGTTGCCAGGCCCCGGCCTCAGCGACTCCCTGCGCCGGGCGCGGTAGAGAAGTTCCTCCGACATCTTGCGATTCATGCTGATGGAGTCCGCAATCAGCCCAATCAGCCCCACCTGGAACCCGATGATGCTTAGGATCGCAGCGAGGATCAGCGATTGGACGTGGCCGGCGCCCAGCCCCGAGGCGTAGTAGACGAGAAACCGCAGGCCCAGAAGCAGCGCCGCGCCGATCAGCGAGCCTCCCACGGTCATGAACACTCGCAGTGGCCGGTACATGGTGTAGAAACGCAGGATGGTCGCCGCCGACAACCAGACGAACGACGGGACGTTGCGAATCAAGCGCGACTTGCGCGTCTGCGGGTTGGTCCGGATAGGGACGAAGCAGACGGCCATTCCGCGGGTTCCCGCCTGTATCAGCGTTTCGAGCGTGTAGGTGTATTCGCTCAACACGGTGAGCCGCAAGGCAGCCTCGCGGCTGAATGCCCTGAACCCGCTGGTTGCATCGGGGATAGGAATGCCGGCGGCCCGTTCCACCACCCAACTCCCGAGCCGCTGCAGCACCCGCTTCCAGGGCGAGAAGTGCTCGAGATCGCTCACCCCCCGGTCGCCGACGACGATGTCGGCCCGCCCGGCGACGATCGGCTCGACGAGGACGGCGATATCCGGGCCGTAATACTGGTTGTCCGCGTCCGTGTTGACGATGATGTCGGCGCCCGCGGCGAGCGAGGCTTCGAGGCCGGTCTGAAACGCCGCGGCCAGCCCACGGTTGTGGCGGTGACGGACAATACGGTGGACGCACAACTCGGCCGCGATCTCGGCCGTCCGGTCAGTGCTGCCATCATCCACGATCAGGTACTCAATTTCGTCCACGCCCGGCAGATCCCGTGGCAGCGCTTCGAGGGTCGCAGGTAGCGTCCTCTCTTCGTTGTAGCAGGGAATCTGAATGATGAGTTTCACAAAAACACCTGATTGGGATCGTGGATCGAGGGTAACGAGTCGGCAATGTGCGAATGATTTTAGCACATCGGCGCGGAACGGTATAATGGATCGAACGTTGGCCGCGGTATGGACGTCGGATATCGCTGGCTGCGTCGGGCTTAATTAGGCGGCATTTTGTCCCGCCGCAGCATGTCTCCCCTTGGAGCCTTCCGGAATGCAACTCTCAGCCCGGCCTATCGGCGCCGAGCGCATCGTCGTAGTGCGCCATGTGACCTTCGTATTGATTCTGATGGCCGGCATCCTGATGCGGGTGCAGGCGTTTGTATACAACCGTTCTTTCTGGCTCGATGAGGCGAACCTGGCTCTGAACGTCGTCGCCCGTTCTTTCGGACAGCTGGCGACCCCGCTCGACTACGAGCAGGGCGCACCGGTCGGCTTCCTGTGGCTGAGTAAGGCCGTAATCCTGCTGCTCGGCAACCACGACTATATCCTGCGGCTCGTTCCGTTCCTGGCGGCACTGCTCTCCTTACTGTTGATGGCCCGCCTGATTCAGGATATCCCTCCCGCAGCCTCCGGGTATGTTGCCCTGCTTCTTTACGCTGTTGGATCTCGCACCGCGTATTATGCGACGGAATTCAAGCAGTACTCGACCGATACCGTCATCGCCCTGCTGCTTCTCGTCCTGGCGGTGCCGTGCCTGTCCGGGGAGTGGCGGTCCAGGCGTTTCCTCGCTTGGGCCGCGGTCGCAGTGCCCGCGTTGTGGTTCTCGCACCCCGCTGTCTTCGTCGTTGCCGGTACTTGGGTTGCCCTGGCCGTCACCCGGATCAAGGCCGGCGACACCCGCAGGCTGAAACAACTGTTGCTCTACGCACTGGTTGGGGCGCTCAGTTTTGGCGCGTTGTACGTCCTACTATTGCGACACCTCGCGCAGACCGAGAAGCTCATCCAGTATTGGGCAAGCTTCTTCATGCCGCTCTCTCCCGGCGCCGGACTGATCTGGCTTCGAGACAGGATGCCGGGAGTTCTTGTTAACCCCGTCGGTCTTACGCTGCCGGTTATAGGAGTCGCACTGTTTGTGCTTGGCGCCGTCCGCCTGCTCGCGCAACGTCTCGCAGTCGGGTTGGCCTTGGTCCTGCCGTTAGTCTTTGCGCTGGGTGCTTCCGCCCTGCGGGTGTATCCGTTCGCCGATCGAATGCTGTTGTTTGCCGTGCCGAGCATCCTGATCGTAATCGGCCAGGGAATGGCGGCGGTCGCCGCACTCGTGCGCAGAAACCGTTATGCTTACACTGCGGGCTGGCTTGTGCTGGCGCTCTTGCTGTTGCTTGGGCCGCTCGGCAGCACGATCAATTCCGTCCGGCAGCCATTTGGCGGGGAGCAGGTGCGTCCTGCGCTGGAGTATCTCGCGGCGCATCGGCAGCCCGAGGACACGGTCTACGTGTACTATGCGACCTATCCCACCTGGCGATATTACGCTCCGATCATGGGTCTCAACGTGCCGGGCAAGATCATGGAAGGACGGCCTTTTCGGCGGGAGCCCGTAAAGTACAAGGAGGGCATCGATGCTCTACCTCGAGAAGGGAAGCTGTGGCTTATTTTCTCCCACGTCTACACCGGCAGCCTGGGAGACGAAGAGCGCCTGATTCTGAGCTATGTCGGGGAGATAGGGCAGATAGCAGATGTCCAGCGCTTCTCGCATACCACCCTGTACCTGGTCTCGTTGGGCGCTGGCTCGTCCGGCGCGGTTCAGTAGCGTCTGGTTAGTGTTCCGCCTCATGCCGGCCAGCGCCGGGCTCGATGGCGGAGCGGCCCACACTTCGGGAGATGACGATGATTGACTCGACCACCAAGACAGCAGGCGGCAGCGGTAGCCTGCCCCGCGTTGCTCTGGAATCGACGGTCATTTCGCACGGCTTGCCCTACCCGCAGAACCTCCAAACGGCTCTGGCGATGGAAGAGATAATCGCCGCGGAGGGGGGCCGGCCGGCTACCGTCGGCGTCATCGCGGGCGAAATCGTCGTGGGACTTAGCCGCGCCCAGATCGAGCACCTCGCGACCGCCTCGGGCGTGCGCAAGGTCAGCCGGCGGGATCTGCCGATCGTCGTTGCCAGGAACCAGGATGGCGCGACGACCGTCGCGACCACCGCGTGGGCCGCGCACCGGGCCGGCATCCGCGTGTTTGCGACCGGGGGCATTGGCGGCGTGCACCGGGCAGCGCCGAAGGCCCTGCGTCGTACCTCTCGATCGACGTGTCGGCAGACCTCCCCGAGCTGGCACAAACCCCGATCGTCGTGGTCTGTGCGGGTGCAAAAGCCATCCTCGACCTGCCCGCGACCCTCGAGTGGCTCGAAACACACGGCGTGACCGTCGTCGGCTACCAGACGGACCGCTTCCCGGCGTTTTACCATCGCGACAGCGGGCTTCCGGTCGACGTGCGGGCAGATACCCCGGAAGAGGTTGCGGCGCTTTATCACGCACAGCGCAAGCTGGATTTGCCCTCCGGCTTGCTGGTCACCGTTCCGGTGCCTGCTGCGTACGAACTGCCCCGAGGGCAGATGGACGCCGCAATTGCCCGCGCGCTTGCGAGACGGCGGCGAACGGGGCATCCGCGGCAGGAGCCTCACCCCCTTCTTGCTCGGCCGGTTAAGCGAGCTTACCGGCGAAGCGAGCCTGGCCGCGAACCTGGCCTTGCTAAAGAACAACGCGGCCATTGCCGCCCGCATCGCGGTGGCAATGGCCGCGTAAGCTGTAGGGGGCGACCCGGGTCGCCCTGCTCTACGCCTTCTCTTGCCCGTTGAACTCATGCCGCATGGGCAGTTCCACGGCGATCGGCTCGGCGCCCTGGTCGTGGAAGGTGAGCTGCGTCTGCCCGTCGTCGTCCATCGTGGCATCCACGATCACGGTGTCGCCTTCCTTGAACTCGCCGGCCAGCAGCCGCTTGGCCAGCGGGTTCTCGACGTAGCGCTCCAGCGTGCGCCGCACGGGCCGCGCCCCGAACTGCGGGTCGTACCCCTCGTTGCGCCAGCCAGTCGCGGGCCGCCTCGGTCAGCTCGATCTTCAGCCCCTGCTCGGCCAGCCGGCCGCTGATCTCCGCCATCTGCAGGTCCACGATCGCCTTCACGTGCTCCTGCGTCAGGCTGTGGAAGATGATCACCTCGTCGACCCGGTTCAGGAACTCGGGCCGGAACGTTTGCTTCAGGTCCCGCTCGATGTTCTCGCGCAGCTGCCGCTCCTGGGCGCTCAGCGTGTCCTGCTTGAGGAAGCCCAGCGTGCCGCCCGACCGCACGAAGCCGGTGCCGATGTTCGACGTCATGATGATGACCGTGTTGCGGAAGTCCACGACGTGGCCCTGGCCGTCGGTCAGCCGGCCATCTTCCAGGATCTGCAGCAGCGCGTTCCAGACCTCCGGATGCGCCTTCTCGATCTCGTCGAACAGGATCACCCGGTAGGGCCGCCGGCGCACCGCCTCGGTCAGCTGCCCGCCCTCGTCGTAGCCGACGTAGCCGGGCGGCGCACCGAACAGGCGGCTGACCGTGTGCCGCTCCTGGTACTCGCTCATGTCGATGCGGACCAGCGCATCTTCGTCGTCGAACAGGAACTCGGCCACCGCCTTCGCCAGCTCGGTCTTGCCCACGCCCGACGAGCCCAGGAAGATGAAGCTGCCGATCGGCCGCCGCGGGTTCTTCAGCCCGCTGCGGCTGCGCCGCGAGCGCATCCGAGATGGCCCGGATCGCCTCGTCCTGGCCGACCACCCGCCGGTGGAGCTCTTCCTCCATGCGCAGCAGCTTGGCCGTCTCGCCCTCCAGCATCGTGTTGACGGGGATGCCCGTCCACCGGGCCACGACCTTGGCGATGTCCGACGCATCGACCACCTCGTCGAGGCCGCTGGTCTGCTTCCAGCCGGTGAAGTCGTCTTCGTACTGCGGCTGCAAGCTTCAGGCGGTCGCTCTTCAGCTCGGCCGCCCGGGCGTAGTCGTTCGACCCGTACGCGGCATCTTCCTGCGCCTTCAGCTCGGCCAGCCGCTTCTTCGCGCTCTTGAGCGGCTGCGGCATGGTGAACAGCGACACCCGCAGCCCCGCGCCCGCCTCGTCGATCAGGTCGATGGCCTTGTCGGGCAGGCGGCGGTCGGTCACGTAGCGGTGCGACAGCCGGGTCGCCGCGACCAGCGCTTCGTCGGTGAACGTCACCTGGTGGTGCTTCTCATACCGGTCGCGCACGCCGCGCAGGATTTCGATCGCGTCCTCGACCGTCGGCTCGTCCACGTAGATCGGGGCAAAGCGGCGTTCCAGCGCGCTGTCCTTCTCGATGTGCTGGCGGTACTCGTCCAGCGTGGTCGCGCCGATGCAGCGCAGCTCGCCGCGCGCCAGCGCCGGCTTGAGCATGTTGGACGCGTCGACCGCGCCCTGGGCCGCGCCCGCGCCCACCACCGTGTGCAGCTCGTCGATGAAGAGGATGACCTCGCCTTCGGCCTTCTGCACCTCTTCGATCGTGGTCTTCAGCCGCTCCTCGAACTCGCCGCGGAAGCGGGTGCCCGCGATCATCGCGCCCAGGTCCAGGCTCATCAGCCGCTTGCCCACCAGGCTTTCGGGCACGTCCTCCGCGACGATCTTCTGCGCCAGGCCCTCGACGATGGCCGTCTTGCCCACGCCCGCCTCGCCGATCAGCACCGGGTTGTTCTTCGTGCGCCGGCTGAGCACCTGGATGACGCGCAGGATCTCTGCGTCGCGGCCGATGACCGGATCGAGCTTGCCCTCGCGGGCCGCCGCGGTCAGGTCGCGCGCGTACTTCTCCAGCGTGCGGTAGCGGCTCTCCGCCTGGGGCGTGCTGGCCTTCTGCCCGCCGCGTCCGTCTTCGATTGCTTTCAACACCATCTCCCGGGTAATGCGCGCCTCGCGCAGCAGGCCGGCGGAAAAGCCGCCGCGCTCGCTCAGCGTGCCAAGCAGCAGGTGTTCGGTCGAAATGTACTCGTCCTGCAGCAGCCGCGCTTCTTCGGTGGCCTGGTCGATCACCCGCTTCAGCCGGGGCGTGATAAAGACCTGCGCCACTGCTTGCGGGAACATGGCCGGACCCGCGGCGCGGGGGGTGCGCTGCAGGTTGTCCATCAGCCGTTCCTTCATAATATCGATCGGCGCGCCCATCCGCTCGACGATGTCCGCGACCAGTCCCTTCGGCTGCTCGAGCAGCGCGAGGAACAGGTGCTCGACGTCGACCTGGCTGTGGCCGTACCGCTGCATTATCTCGTAAGCGCGCATGGCAGCATCCTGCGCGCGCTCGGTAAATCGATCAAATCGCATATGCGTCCCCTTAACTTGAAACATAACCTGTAAAGAAACGAACCCGTAGCGCCTGGGGCACGCTACGGGTTGCAGATGCTCCCAATCTGCTACGACTTCCTGGTTTCGATTCGTACCGTAACACCGAAGTGTTAACAGAAGCGTATGAATCGTTCCAAAAGCCGGTTCTCTAGCGTATCTCTAATGTCATACGTCCCCGAGCTGAAGCGGCGCCGTGACTCAGTAGCGCAGCACCGCCGCGATCTGGCCCACCTCCGCCAGATCGCGGTGTTCGGCTCCAGCGCCGACACCTTCATGCCCGCGTCCAGCGCGGCGATGCATGGCCAGATTTACGACGTCGCCCGACGGCACGAGCTTCCCGCCGCAGTACGGGCACTCGGCCAGCGTCTCCACGACCACCGCGCCGCAGTGAGCGCACTGCGCGCCGGGCTGCCTGAGCGCAGGATCGACGAGCAGTTGGTGCACCCGGCCCTGCTGCAGCGCGGCGAGCGTGTCGGCGAGCCCGAGCGCGCCCGCGCCGCCCTTGTGGGCCAGCGTGATGACCTGCTCGAGCAGGTCGGCTTCCTGCTGCTGCTGGCTGGCCTGGGCCACCTCGTACGCGTGCTCCCACGCTTCGGCGGGCGAAGCGTTGACATCCAGGTTGACTGGCGCCGACCACTTTGTCGGCCAGCTGCGCGGGGCATCAGCGTCTTGAACTGCGGCCAGGTTCTCTTCGGTGCCGGAGATGCACGACCCGCGTCACCCTCTGCTGCGCCGAGATAATCTGCGGCCCACTCGGCGGCGTCGCGCAGGTTGTGCCGGGCCTCCTGGTCCTCGTAGCGCTGGAGCTTCTGCGCGGCCAGGCCGCCCTGCCTGTGCCGCTTGACCTCGGCGCCGAGCGTGCCGGCCGTGTCGGCCAGCGCGCCGAGACGGTAGATGAGGATGCGCGCGCCTTCGCGGTCGACCATGATCACGGCGAAGCACTCGTAGTTGTCCCACAGGTCGCTCAGCGGCTTGACGTAGGGGCGGCGGCCCACATAGACCGCGTTCTGCACGGGCACCAGCAGCGGGATACGCGCGCCAGAACTTGCGCGCCTGGCAGCTAAAGCAGGCCACCGAACGCGCCTGCCGGTCGAATTCGTGTCTCGAAGAAGCGCTCGATGCGTTCGATATCAGCCGGGGCGGCGCCCTGCTCGGCCGCCTCCGCCAGCAGCTTGCGCAGCGCCAGCTTGTGCTCGTCGCTCGATCGACTGTGCCGGTCCAGGTGCAGGTACAGGCTCAAGACCGGCGCTTCGTCCGTCACCAGTTCGGCCAGTTCCTGAAGGTCTTGTTCTTGCATCATCGTCTACGCTCCTACGCGGTGCATGGCTGCGAACGCTGGATGCGCTCGCACTGCCGTGCACGCTGCCGCCGCTGGCAGGTGATCTTCGACGCCGGTCCGCCTATTGGGGATACGCCGCGCAGCTGCGCCCACTGGCGGACGAGCTCCTCCTCGCGCTCGCTCAGTTTGCTCCGGGCAGCATCACGCGCACCTTGGCGTACAGGTCCCCGTCGCTCGCTGCTCGTCAGCTTCGGCATTCCCTGGCCGGCAAGCCGGATCGTGCGGCCGGACTGCGTGCCGGGCTTGATTTTCAGGGCGACCGTGCCGCCCAGCGTCGGGACGCGCGCTTCGCCGCCCAGCAGCGCGGTGAACAGGTCGACCGGGATTTCGGTGTAGAGGTCGTCCCCGCGGCGCTCGAAATTGGGGTCGGGCAGCACCTTGACGACGAGGTAGATGTCGCCGCGGGCGCCGCCGGGCGCGCTCGGCCGGCCCCTCGCCGGCCATGCGGATGCGCGAGCCGGTCTTCACGCCCGCGGGGATCTTGACCTCGAGCCGGCGGCCGTCCACGTCCAGCATGCGCTGGCCGCCGCGGAAGGCCTCTTCCAGCGTGACTTCGACCTCGTGCTCGTAGTCCTGAGGTGGGGCTGCCGGGGCGCGGCGGCGCCGCGCGTGCGGCGCGCCGGTGGTCGTGGGGCCGGCGCCGGGCATGCCGCCGAAGATGGTCTGGAAGAAGTCGGAGAAGCCCTGATCGCCGCCGAACAGGTCGTTGAGGTCGTTGACGTTGCCGTACTCCACCCGCACGCCGCCCGGGCGCGCCCTGGCCGCCGGCTCGCCTGAGACGTACTCGCCCCAGTCGAAGCCGCCGCCCTGGCCGCCGGCCTGCTGCCAGCGCTGGTAGTTCTGGCCCAGTTCGTCGTACTTGCGGCGCTTCTCGGGGTCGCTGAGGACCTCGTTCGCCTCGTTGATTTCCTTGAACCGTGCTTCCGCGGCCTTGTCGCCGGGATTCATATCGGGATGATACTGGCGCGCGAGCCGCCGGTAAGCCTTCTTGATCTCTTTCTCGTCCGCGTTCCGCTCAACACCCAGAATCTTATAATAGTCCTTATACTCCATGCTGACTCCCGCTAGGCCGTGACGGCGAAGGGTGACAGTGACTTCAGTATAGACCCGCGCTATGGGGCTGTCAAGCGATTTGCCTGGCCGGGCCCAAGGCGGGGAGGCAGCGTGCCCTGCGGAAGTGAACAGAAAGGCGCGAGGCAGTGGGGAGCGCCTTCGCGTCGCGCCCGTGCCTCGCGCCTTTCTGAAACGCCGCGGCCGGCTTGTTATGGAATGGTCAACGTCTGGCCCGGATAGATGCGGTCCGGGTTCGTGATGTTGTTGGCCGCTGCAGCTGCTTGACGGTCAGGCCGAAACGCCGGGCGATGGACAAGAGCGTGTCTCCGCTTCTGCACGTATACGTAGCGGGTCTGGCCGGAGGCAGCCGCCGGGGCAGCGGGGGCAGCTGCGCCAGCCGTGCTGCCGCCGCCGGGGAGGGTCAGGACCTGGCCGACTTTGAGGCTGTCGGGGTTGGCCAGGTTGTTCCGGCGGACGATCTCCTGCACGGTGGTGCCGTAGCGCTTGGCGATGGCGCCCAGCGTGTCGCCGGACTTGACGGTGTAGGAGGTGGAGCCGGTCCCGGCGGCGGTCGCCGCTGCTCGCTGCACCGCCGCTCGCCGCAGCGCCGCCCTGCGCGGCCGTGGCCGAGCCGGGGATTTGCAGCTTCTGGCCGAGCGTCAGGGCGTTCGGATCGACGAGGCTGTTGAGCTGGGAGATGGCCTCGGGCGTGGTGCCGAAGCGGGCGGCGATGGTCGCCAGGGTGTCGCCGGCCACGACGGTGTAGGCGAAGCTCTGGCCCGTGCCGGCGGCTGGCCGGCGCAGCAGGGCTGGCGACGACCTGCTGCGGCGACGGCGCGGCTGGGGGTCGCCACGGCGCCTCTCGGCGCCGGCCGTTGCGGCGCCCTGCACGCCCGTGCTCCCTGCCGTCGCGACGGGCACCGTGCCCCGGGCGGCCGGGGTGGTCGTGGTGGTGGTCGTCGCAGGCCGCTCGCGCTTGCATGCGCCTAGCGCCAGGCTTACCAGGATCAACAGGCTGAGGAACACGACAGTTCTCGGGCGAACGCTCATGGGACCCTCCGTTGCGGACCGGCGTGATGAAGGCGAATCAGATTCGTACATCTGTTACAATCATACCACAGGCGATACGCGCAGTCAATATGGTATTTTTTGGTTGACGCTGCTAAGCAATGACTCCCAGGGCCTTGCCCACCTTCGCAAAGGCCGCCAGGCCCTGGTCGATGTCGGCGCGGGTGTGGGCGGCGGTGTTCATCACCCGGATGCGCGCCATGCCGCGGGGCACGGTGGGGAAGCCGATGGGCATGGCGAAGACGCCGGCCTCGAACAAGGCCCGGCTGAACTGCTTCGCCAGCCCCGCATCGCCCAGCATGACGGGCACGATGGGGGTCTCGCTGCGCCCGGTGTCGAAGCCGAGCCGCTTCATCTCGCCCTTGAAGTAGGCGGCGTTGTCCCACAGGCGCTTGACCAGCTCCTCGGACTGCTCCAGGAGGTCGACGGCGGCGAGGCAGGCGGCGGTGTCGGCGGGGGTGACGGCGCTGGAGAAGAGGAAGGGGCGGGCCTTCTGGCGGACGTAGTCGACGATGGCCTGCTTGCCGGCGATGACGCCGCCGACGACGCCGAACGCCTTGCTCAACGTGCCGATCTCGACGTCGAACTCGCCCTGCAGGCCGAAGTGATCGACCACGCCGCGGCCGCCGCGGCCGAGCACGCCTTCGCCGTGGGCATCGTCGACCATGGTGAGCACGCCGTAGCGGTCGGCGACCTCGGTCAGCTTGTCGAGGGGGGCCACGTCGCCGTCCATGCTGAAGACGCCGTCGGTGACGAGCAGGCCGCGGCGGTACTGGGGCAGGTGCTCCCTGATCTTGGCGTCCGCGTCGGCGGGGTCGCAGTGCTCGTACACGACGATCTTGGCGCCGCTGAGGCGCGCGCCGTCGATGATGGAGGCGTGGTTGAGCCGGTCGGAGAAGATGACGTCTTCCTTGCCGACGAGGGGCGGGATGGCGGCCTGGTTGGCGCAGAAGCCGCTCTGCACGTAGAGCGCGTCTTCGACGCCCTTGAAGGCGGCGAGGCGGCGCTCGAGCTCGAGGTGGAGGCCCTGGGTGCCGGCGATGCTGCGGACCGCGGCCGGCCCGACGCCCCAGCGGTCGACGGCGGCCTTGGCGGCGGCCTTCATCTGGGGATGGTTGGCGAGGCCGAGGTAGTTGTTGGTGCAGAAGTTGAGGACGCGGCGGCCATCGACGACCATCCAGGCATCCGCGGGGGAATCCATGGTGCGGATGTTGATGAGCAGGTTATTCTCGCGGAGCTGGTCCATGTCCTCGCGGATGAAGGCCAGCTTGTCCGCGCTGGAAACGTCGGCTGTCATAGGTAGCATCTCCTCGTCGAAGTGCTCGTGCGTGCACCGCAGGGCGGGCGCACGCCTAAGCGGAGTATAACACCCGGGGAGGACGGCTGCAACCGTGCGGTGGGGAGTGGGGAGGGGGAGCGGATGGGCGGCGGGATGTGGGCCGGCGGTGTCCTTGAACGGATCCCCGACGATGCCGCCACGCCGCCGTCGCACACTGTTCTCACGCTCGTCGATCAAAACCTTGACATTTATGCACAACTGTATTGAATTTGTTTTATGGTGAGGGCTGGAGATCCGGAAAGACTGCTCGATCTTGCTCGTCGGCGCGGCGTTATCTCCGCTGCGGATGTCAGTGAGCAGGGTATAAACAGGGGGTGGCTGCCGCGCCTGGCCGCGGCAGGCCGGCTCGAGCGCGTCGCACGCGGACGCTACCGTCTGCCTGACACCGAGGTCAGCGAGCATCATACGCTCGCAGTTGTGGCGAGCCTGGCTCCAAACGCCATCATGTGTCTGCTGTCAGCCCTTCAATACCACGGAATTGGCGTTCAGTCCCCTGCCGAGGTGTGGGTCACCCTGGAACGCGGGGCCTGGCGGCCAACTGTGTCATATCCGCCGCTGCGCGTAGTTCATCTATCGGGCGCGTCATTCTCCGCCGGCGTCGAGCATCACGTCATCGAGGGCGTACGGGTTCCCGTTTACTCCGTTGCCAAAACCGTCGCGGACTGCTTCAAGTTCCGCAATCGCATTGGGCTGGATGTGGCCCTGGAGGCGCTGACCGACGCTTGGCGACAGCGCAGACTCGCGCTGGCCGAGCTCAATCGCTTCGCCGCGATCAATCGAGTCCAACGCGTCATGCAGCCTTACATCGAGGCGATCCTTCAATGACGCCAGCAGACATTGCCCTTGCTGCCTCCGTCCACCAACGGCTGCTCAACCTGAGTAAGGCGAAGGTCCTGGACTTCAATCTCCTGCTCACGCGCTTCGCCATCGACCGCTTTCTCTATCGCCTGGCTGAATCGGAGTATGCCGATCTATTCGTCCTTAAGGGCGCCGTGTTACTCCAGGTCTGGCTGGGAGAGACCAGCCGGCCGACACGTGACCTCGATCTGCTCGGCTTCGGCGACGTGTCGCCAGAGCGCTTGCGGAGACGCCACTGAAGATGCGCCAATGGCAGGCATTTATCCAGAGGAACGGTCGGGTGCAAGGGGCGCCTTTCGATGCGGTAGTTGCCGACCTGGCTCGCTTCCTGGGCCCTGTGCTTGATGCCGCGGGGACAGAAAATCCTTCATCCATGGTGTGGCCATCGAATGGACCGTGGATCCCCCAGTAAGTCGATCTCGGCGGACATAAACAACGGCCGGAGGCATGACGCCTCCGGCCGTGTCGTTTTGGCCTAAACGGGTTATTCGGCTTCGACCGCGTATTGCGCGGGGCGCTTGCTGAGGCTGATGGCCCAGATGACGACGGCGAGCAGGATCACCATGACGACGACGGTGACGACGTCGAGGGTGTTGCTGGCGACGACGATGGGGGCGATGATCAGGGAGATCAGGTTGATGACCTTGATCAACGGGTTGAGCGCGGGGCCGGCGGTGTCCTTGAGCGGATCGCCGACGGTGTCGCCGACGACGCTGGCCTTGTGCGCGTCGGAGCCCTTGCCGCCGTAATGGCCTTCCTCGACGAGCTTCTTGGCGTTGTCCCACGCGCCGCCGGCGTTGGACATGAACACCGCGAGCAGCTGGCCCGAAAGGATGACGCCGGCGAGGAAGCCGCCCAGCGCCTCGGCCTTCAGGATGAAGCCGACGATGATGGGGATCAACACGACGATGATGCCGACGGGCATGCAGCTCGCGCTGCGCGGCGTCGGTGGAGATGCCGACGGCCTTGCGTGTAGTCGGGCATGACGGTGCCTTCGCGCACGCCCGGCACGTCGAACTCCTTGCGGACGACGGCCACCATGCCGTTGGCCGCGCGGGAAACGGCCTTCACGAGCAGGGCGCCGAACAGGATGGGGATGGCGCCGCCGATCAGGAAGCCGACGAACACGCGCGGGTCGGCGATGTTGATGACGGTGATCAGCGCTTCTTCGCTGATCTTGCCGGCCGCCAGCAGGGCCTGCTGGACGACGGCGATGTCGGTGATGAAGGAGCCGAAGAGGGCGACGGCCGCGATGACGGCGGAGCCGATGGCGACGCCCTTGGTGATGGCCTTGGTGGTGTTGCCGACCGCGTCGAGGTCGGTCATGATCTTGCGGGCGCCTTCGGGCATCTTCGCCATCTCGCCGATGCCGTTGGCATTGTCGGAGATGGGGCCGAAGGAGTCCATGGAGACCAGGTTGCCGGCGTGGGTCAGCCAGCCGATACCGATCAGGGCCACGCCGTAGATGACGTACTGCGGGCCGAGGTGGCCGTAGATCAGGACCGAGCACATGATGGCGGCGGCGATGGTCATGGACCGACCAGGTGCTCGACTCATAGCCTTCGGCCAGGCCGCTGAGGATCGTGGTCGCCGGGCCGAAGCGGGTGCTCTTGGCGATTTCCTGGACCGGCGACTTGTCGGTGGCCGTGAAGTACGCGGTCAGGCGGTTGACGATGACGTTGAAGATCACGCCGACGGAGACCATGGCCGCGGGCTGCCACCAGTTGACCGCCTCGACACTCTTGATGTAGATGAAGGCGAGCACGAAGGACAGCGAGATGGTGATGACCGAGGAAACCTCGTAGGCGATTTCCATCGCGTGCCAGGCGTTGCCCTTGGCAACGGTGCGCTCCCACACGGGCACGGAGAAGGTGCCGATGATCGAGCTGATGACGCCGATGGCGCGGACGAGCAAGCGGGAAGACGATCCAGTAAATCTGGCCGGTGAGGGTCATGAGCGCGAGGCCCAGGATCAGCGCGGAAACGATGGTGACTTCGTAGGACTCGAAGATGTCGGCGGCCATACCGGCGCAGTCGCCCACGTTGTCGCCCACCTGGTCGGCGATGACGGCCGCGTTGCGCGGGTCGTCCTCTTCGAGGCCCTCTTCGACCTTGCCGACGAGGTCGGCGCCGACGTCGGCGGCCTTGGTGTAGATGCCGCCGCCGACGCGCATGAAGAGCGCGACCAGCGTGCCGCCGAAGCCGAAGCCAAGCAGGGCATCGGGCGCGGCCGAGCCGAAGATGATGAAGATGGTGGTGCCGCCGAGCAGGCCGAGGCCGTCGGTGAGCATGCCGGTGACGGTGCCCGAGCGATAGGCGATGCGGAGGGCGTCGCCGAAGTCACGCATGGAGGCGGCGGCGACGCGGATGTTGCCCTGGACGGCCATGCGCATGCCGAGCTGGCCGACCATGAGCGAGAAGCTGGCGCCGAGGATGAAGGCGACGGCGCGGCCGATGGCGATGGTGATGCGGGCGTTGTCCTCGCCGAACATCGCCCGGGCCTCAGCCGTCGGCTGCGCGATCCAGACGCTGGCAAACAGGGCGAAGACCAGCACGCCCATGAAGGGCAGAATCGTGCGCAGCTGTTGGCCCAGGTAAGCATCGGCGCCCTCTTTCACGGGCGTCCAGACCTGGATCATCCTCTCCGTGCCCTTGCTCTCCGCCATGACGTTACGGTAGAGCAGGTAGGCGTAGATGAGGCTGATGACTGCGACGACCAGGACGGCGAAGATGGCCGCCGTCTCAAAGGACGTCAGTGTAAGGTGACTCATAAGACCTGTCGAACCTCCTCCTTAGATGACAAATCGTTCGTCCCGCAGATGACTGAAGACACACCTGGCGCCGGCGGGAGGGCCTGCCGGGAGTGCGCGATGGCGCACGGTTTTGGGACGCAACATTACAATCTTATCGCAATCGTTCCGCCTTTGTCAAGAACCCGACAAGTTAGAACGTTTTATGTGAAAGCTGTCACCTGATAGTTGTTTGACATAGGTTTAGCTTCAGAAGATAATAAAGCTCATGACTTTCGAAGCTTCCAGAGTGAGCCGGCGGCGGGACCGGGCGTACAGCGCCGCCGCGCCGGGCTTGCCACATTTGCCGCCGCCGGTACTGGTCGATACTCCTTCCGGGTTCAGTGAGATGATGGCGGTGCTGTCGGGCGAGCCTGCCGTGGCGCTCGACACCGAATCCAACAGCCTCTACCGCTATCATTACCGCGTCTGCATGATCCAGATCAGCACGGCGGACGCAGGACTACCTGCTCGACCCGCTGCGGCTGGCCGACATCGAGCCGCTGGGGGCGCTGCTGGCGGACCCGGGCATCCAGAAGGTGTTCCACGCGGCCGAGAACGACATCCTGATGCTGAAGCGGGACTTTGCGTTCTCGCTTCGCGAACATCTTCGACACGATGCTGGCGGCCCGCATCCTGGGGTGGCGCCAGGTGAGCCTGGCCGCGCTGCTGCAGGAGCATTTCGGCGTGACGCTGGACAAGCACACGCAGCTGACCGACTGGGGCCAGCGGCCGCTGACGCCCGCGCAGCTGAGCTATGCGCGGCTGGACAGCCACTACCTGCTGGCGCTGCGCGACCTGCTGAGCGCGGCGCTGCAGGAGCGCAAGCGGTGGCGTGAGGCGCAAGAGGCGTTCGACGGCGCTGCCGGCGGTGCACGTATACCGAGAAGCCGTTCGACCCGGACGGGTTCTGGCGGATGAAGGGCGCGCGCGACCTGAGCGCGGGGGAGATGGCGATCCTGCGCGAGCTGTATCTGTGGCGCGACGACCAGGCCCGGCTGCTGGACCGACCGCCGTTCAAAGTGCTCGGCGACGAGACGCTGCTGCAGATCAGCCGGCATGCAGCCCGAACAGCCCTTCGAGCTGCCCCTGAACCCGCGCCAGATCGACCAGTTCGGCGTCGACCTTCTCAATGCGGTGGCGCGCGGCCGCAGGGCCGATCCGCCTGCGCCGCCGGCCCGGCCGCACAACGGCAACGGGCGGCCCGATCCGCAGGTGCAGGCGCGATTCGAGCGCTTGCGTGCGTGGCGGACCCAGCGCGCCGCCGAGCGGCAGGTGGACGCGGACATCGTCCTGACCAACGAAGCGCTGATGGCGATCGCGCGGGCGGCCCCGCGAGCCTGGATGCGCTGGCGAGCGTGGGCGTGATGGGCGAGTGGAAGCTGCAGGAGTACGGCGAGGACCTGCTCGACGCCCTGGCCGCAAAGTGAGCAGGCATGGCGACCGCATACACTGAAGTGCGCATCGGCGACGAGGTGCGGATGCGCAAGCCGCACCCGTGCGGCAGCGACCAGTGGCGAGTGGTCCGGCTGGGCGCGGACATCGGGATCGTGTGCAACGGGTGCGGGCGGCGGGTGCTGCTGCCGCGCTCGCAGTTCATGCGCCAGGTGAAAGCCCTGCTCAAGCCGGGGCCGGCGAGCGAGCAGCCGCGAATGAGCGAGTCCACATGACGACCGCGGGATTTCGGGCGGTCCTGGGGAACCGCCACTTCCGCGCGCTGTGGTTCGCGCAGCTGCTGGCCCAGACGAGCCAGAACGCGATCAACTTCATCCAGCTGGTGCTGGTCGAGCAGCTCACCGGCTCGGCGATGCAGCTGGGCATCACCATCCTCGCGTTCACGATTCCGGGCATCATCTTCAGCCCGATCGCCGGCGTGGTGGTCGACCGGATGTCCAAGAAGAGGATCCTGGTCGGCTCGAACGCGATCCGGGTGGTCCTGGCACTCAGCTACGTCGCCGATCTTGAGCCACCTGCAAGGCACGCCGCGGCTGATCGCGATCTACATCCTCACGTTTCTGACCTCGACGCGTCGCGCAGTTCTTTGCGCCGGCCGAAGGGGCCTCGATCCCGATGCTGGTGGGGGAGAAGCACCTGCTGGCCGCGAACTCGCTGTTCACGCTGACGATGGCGGTGGCGCAGGTGTTGGGGCTGATGGTGCTGGGGCCGATCTCGATCAGCCTGCTGGCGGTCGAGGGCGGGTTCGTCGTGGTGGCGGTGCTGTATCTCATCGCGGCGATCTCGGTTTCCACGCTGCCGAAGGACACGCCGACCCCGCGGGCCCCGAGCGCGCTCTCGCCGTGGCGGCAGCTGCTGGCGCGACATCCAGGAGAGCCTGCACTTCATCGGCGGGCAGCGGCCGATCCAGGCCGCGATGGTCCAGCTGGTGACGATCGCGACGCTGATCCTGATCATGGCGATGCTGGCGCCGGGGTATGCGGCGCGCGTGCTGGGCATGTCGGCGCGAGAACGCGGTGATCGTCTTTGCGCCGGCGGGCGCGGGCATGTTCCTGGCGATCTGGTTCACCGGCCGCTGGGGTCACGTCCTGCGGCGGGTGGGCTTCACCTTCTTCGGGCTGGCGATGGCCGGGCTGGCCTTTGCGGGGATGGGCTGGACCGCGCTGGGCTACAACGCGCTGATGCGGCCGATCCTGCGGCTATATCCGAACGCGGCGTTCAGCCTGACCACGGCCACGATGGCGCTGGGCTTCGTGCTGGGGTTCTTCATGGCGGGCGTGAACATCCTGGCGCAGACGCTGGTGCAGCAGCAGTCGCCGCCGTACATCCGGGGGCGGGTGCTGGCGATGCAGTTCATGCTGAGCAGCCTGGTGGCGATCCCGCCGATGCTGGCGCTGGGGCGGCTGGCGGATACGATCGGCATCCCGCGCGCGATGGAGATCGTGGGGCTGAGCGCGGTGGCGGTGGCGCTGCTCAGCTATATCGTCGCGCGGCTGCCGGTGCGTCCGGGCTCGGCGAGCACGGGGCAGCAAGCGCCTGAAGAGCCAGCGCCTGCAGAGCAGGCGAGTGCGGCAGCGGCGCGACGAGGCATGATTTGATTTGACACTAACCTCGCGCGCGCAGGTATAATCCGTTAGGTTAAGCGGGTGAGACCTGCTATCTGTCTCGCCTGCTTTTTGTGTCTGTAGTTAAATACGATCAGGAGTATCAGTTCATGTCCACCAAGCGAACTTATCAGCCCAAGAGCCGCCGGCGCCAGCGGGTGCACGGTTTCATGGCTCGCATGAGCACTCATGGCGGTCGGCGGGTGATCGCGGCGCGCGCGCGCGCGGGCGCAAGCGCCTGTCGGTTTGAACCTGGCGCCTGGGAGCAGGCGGCGAGGACGGAAGCTGAGCCTTGGAGCGCCGGTTTCGGGTTAGCGAGAGCGGGCGGTTCCGCCAGGTCAGGCAAGAGGGCGCCGGGCACGCGCATCCGCTGATGATCTTGAGTTATTTGCGAAATGACTGTGAGGTCAGCCGGTGCGGTTTTACGGTGAGCAAGCGGATCGGCAAGGCGGTCGAACGGAACCGGGCGCGGCGGCGGATGGGTGAGGCAGTGCGGGGTATGTGGGATTTGATCGAGCCGGGGTGGGACCTGATATGGGTGGCGCGTCCGGGGATCAATGAGGCCAGCTTCGTGGAACTGCAAGACGCCTGTGCCCGCCTGTTACGGCGGGCACGCTTGCTGAAAGAGTGAGGCGGAGGCCGCCGGGCGCGGTGTGAACGATGAGACGTGTTTTGATGGCCTTGATACGGTTCTACCAGCGTTTCATTTCGCCGGGTCTACCTTCCTCATGCCGGTTTTATCCGTCCTGCTCGGAATACACCTACCAGGCTATCGAGAAGTATGGGGCGCTGCGCGGGGGGTGGATGGGCATTCGGCGTATCGGCCGGTGCCATCCGTGGAACCCGGGCGGGTATGATCCCGTACCCTAATTTAGAGGAGCATCACGTAGCGTGAATAAAAAGCGCCGCACCTTACTGTTGGTGGCGGTACTGCTGCTGGCAGCCGTAATCCTTTCCGGCTGTGCGGTCCCGCAAGGCCAGCTCGACCTCAGCAAGCCGCCGAACACATGGGACGCAGTCGTCGTCTATCCCCTAGCCAAGCTCCTGATCGCCATGAACGGCTTTCTCGCCAATCTCGGCGTCGCGTACAGCTGGGGCTGGGCGATCATCGTCTTCACGGTGCTCGTCAAGATCGTCACGCTACCGCTCACGCTGAAGCAGCTCCAGTCGACGAAGGCGCAGCAGCAGGTTCAGCCGAAGATGCGCGAGCTGCAGGAGAAGTACGGGAAGGACCGCCAGAAGCTCGCCGAAGAGCAGATGAAGCTGTACAAGGAGGCGGGCATTAACCCGATGGGCGGCTGCCTGCCCGATGATCATCCAGCTGCCGATCCTGTGGGGCCTGTACCAGGCGCTGTACGTGCTGGCGAACCCAACCGTCGGTATGCTGACGAATGCCGGGTTCTACTGGATACCGAGCCTGGCGCTGCCCGCGCTGGCGGCGCCCGGGGTGAAGGAACCGGCGCTGCCGGCGGGGTGCACCACGGATTGCGTCCCAATGGTCGGCACGCAGTGGATCGGGTCAGCGTTCCAACAGCAGCAGTGGGGGGTCCTCGCTGGCGTACCTGAGCCTGCCCATCCTGATGCTCCTGACCCAGTTGCTGGTGCAGAAGATGGCCCAGCCGCCGAAGTCGGCGGGCGCGCAGGATCCGCAGGCGAAGATGATGAACCAGATGATGTTCTTCATGCCGATCATGTTCGCCTGGATCACCCTGGGCCTGCCTTCCGGCCTGACCCTGTACTGGAGCGTCTCCAACCTGCTGGCCGTGGTGCAGCAGTATTTCGTCACCGGGTGGGGCGGGCTGGCCGATTGGTTCCCCTTCCTGCACGCGAAGCAGCCCGCATGGGCCGGCGCGACGAGCGGCGGCGCTGCGGCTAGCTCGCGGAGCGCGGGCGTGACGCCGGCGCACAGCAGCTCCAACGGGGGCAGCGCGAGCGGAAGCCGCAAGACCGCGAGCGCGGGGGTGACCGGGGGCAGCGCCACGAGTGGCGAGCGCGCCGCGGTAACCGAGGACGGGTCCGACAAGCCCATCAAGCGGAAGAACCGCCGCAGGCGCTAAGCGCAGCGGGCGCTAAGCGCGGCGACGTCGGGGGGCGCAGATTGCGCTTGAGGAAGTGAACGAATGACCGGAGAAAAGAGCGGAGAGTTCCGCGGCAAGAGTGTCGAGGCAGCGGTTACCGCCGGGCTGATGGCGCTGCGGCTGAACCGCGAAGACGTCGAAGTTGAGGTTGTGCGACCGGGCAGCCGGGGTGTATTGGGGATTGGCGCAGAGGACGCGATCGTGCGGGTGACTGCCATCGGGCGAGGGGGCGAGACGCGATCTGCGCCCCGTCCGGAGCGCATCGAGCCGCAAGAGCCGCGTGCCGCGCAGCCGCCGCCTGCCCCGCGGGCTGAGCCGAAGCCGGCCCCTGCGCCGGCGGCGGCGCCGAAGGCCGCCGAGCCCCGTGCGGCAGCGAGCGTCGCGCCCGCGGCGACACCGGCAGCGGCCGCTCAGGCGCCGGCCGGCACCGCTGAAGAGCGCGCCACGGTTGCGGCGGAAAAGGGCCGCGAGCTGCTGCTGGGCATGCTGCAGCTGATGGATCTGGACGCGACGGTCGAGATCGTGCCGCAGAGCGACGCGGAGACCGACGAAGACGAGCGGGCCCTGGTGCTCAACATCGTGGGCGAGGACCTGGGCGTGCTGATCGGGCGGCAAAACGAGACGCTGTCGGCGCTCGAGTTCGTCACCCGGCTGATGGTCAACCAGCAGGTCCGCACCCGGACGAGCTTCGTGGTGGACGTGAACGGGTACCGCGCGAAGCGGGCCGAGTCGCTGCGGAAGCTGGCGCTGCGGATGGCGGACCAGGTGGCAGAATCGGGCCGGACGGTGGCGCTCGAGCCGATGCCGCCTGCCGAGCGGCGCATCATTCACCTGGCGCTGCGCGATCACCCGTCGGTCAGCACGCAGAGCATCGGCGAGGGTGACCGCCGCAAGGTGACCATCGTCGCCAAGAAATAGGGAAAGCTCGGCTTAAGCCCGCGGCTATATCGATTGAACATGCAACGCCGGTCCTGCCAGGGACCGGCGTTTTCGTGAGCCTCCCTTCTGTGTTAGAATCCGCGTAAATGTAGAGCAAGCGCGGCCGTAACCAGGCGCGGCCGTCGAGACGGAGCTAACGTTGCAGATCAACTTCCTCTCAATCGGTAATGTGACCCGCGACATGACCCCCGAAGGATTTCGCCTTGGCGGGACCGTTTCCTTCGCAGCCGTCACGGCTGAGCGCCTGGGCTGGCGGCCGGGCATGCTGACCCGGGCGTCGCTGGATGGGCTGGTGCCGGCCGAGGCCGGACCTGACGGCGCTCATCCGGACGACGGGCTTGCCGGGCACTTCGCTGGCAGGCATCCCCGTGATCGTCGAGCCCGCGCCGGTAACCACCACCTTCACGAACCTCTACGCGCCTGAGGGCCGGACGCAGTACATCACCGCGGTGGCGCCGCCGGTGACGCCCGACGGCTTGCCCGCGGAGTGGGCGGACGCGCCGGTGGTCTGCTGGGGTCGATCGCGCGCGAGCTGCCGCCGCACTGGGCGGCCGTGTTCCCGAACGCGCTGGTCGGCATCGCGCCGCAGGGGCTGATGCGCCGGTGGGACGAGCGGGGGCTCGTGACTCACGGCCGGTGGGACGACGGGGGCGTGTTCCTGCGGCGCTGCGACGCGGTGTTCATGAGCCGGGAGGACGTGAGCGGCGACGACGCGTACATCGGCGAGCTGGCCCGGCAGGCGCGGCTGCTGGTCGTGACCGACGGGTATCACGGCGCGACGGTGTACCTGGGGGGCAAAGCGACCGCCATTCCGCCGCGGCGGGCGAAGGAAGTCGATCCGACGGGCGCGGGCGACGTCTTCGGCACCGCGTTCCTGATCCGCTACGCGGAGACCCGCGATCCGTTCCTGGCCGCCCGGTTTGCCAACATCGTGGCCTCGATGTCGGTGGAAGCGCCGGGGATGGATGCGATCCCGGTGCGCGCGGACGTGGAGCGGTGGGTCGAGGCCGAATCTTTGGCGGGGAAAGCATAGCCGTGGGGCGCATCTACGCGTTTGCGAACCAGAAGGGCGGGGTGGGCAAGACCACGACCGCGGTCAACCTGAGCGCATGCCTGGCGCAGGCCGGCTGCCGGGTGCTTCTGGTCGATGCGGACCCGCAGGCGAACGCGACCAGCAGCCTGGGCGCGGAGCCGAACGGGCTGCGCACTTCGCTGTACGACGTGCTGATCCGCCGCCACCCGGCGGTGGACAACGTGATCCCGACGACGCACGACGGGCTGGATCTGCTGCCCAGCGCGCCGGCGCTGGCGGGCGCGGAAGTGGAAATGGTCTCGGTCCTGGCGCGGGAGTACCTGCTGCGCCGGGCGCTGGAGCCGCTGGCGGGCCGGTACACGCACATCCTGATCGACTGCCCGCCCAGCCTCGGGCTGCTGACGGTCAATGCGCTGTCGGCCGCGGCCGACGGCGTGATCGTCCCGATCCAGTGCGAGTACCTGGCGCTGGAAGGGCTCGGCCGGCTGTGGCACACGGTGCAGATGGTGCGCGAGAGCCTGAACCCGCAGCTGTTCATCACGGGCATGGTGCTGACGATGTACGACCCGCGCACCAACCTGTCAGACCAGGTGGTGGCGGAGGTGCGCAACCATTTTCCGCGACCAGACGTTCCAGACGGTCATCCCGCGCAGCGTGCGGTTGAGCGAGGCGCCGAGCTACGGCAAGACGATCTTGCAGTACGCGCCGCAATCGGCGGGCGCGCGCGCCTACACGGCCCTGGCGCAAGAGCTGCTGGAGCGCGAGGGGATCGCGCTTCCTGTGGCCGAGAACGCGGCGGCGCAAGGGGTGAAGCGATGAGCGCACAAGCACGCGGACTGGGGAAGGGTCTGGGCGCTCTGATTCCGACGGGCGGCGCGGAGGCGGCCGCGCGCGGCGGACGCCGGGCTGCTGGACGTCCCGGTCAACGACATCATCCCCAACCCCCGCCAGCCGCGCACCGCATGGACGCAGGCTTCGCTGGCCGAGCTTGCCGACTCGATCAAGGAACACGGGCTGATCCAGCCGCTGATCGTCACCCGCGCCGGGCCGGCGGCCCGCGCGCCCTACCAGCTGATCGCGGGCGAGCGGCGCTGGCGGGCGGCCCAGATGGCCGGGCTGCAGACCGTGCCGGTCCTGCTCAAGGAAGCCACGCCGCAGCAGTTCCTCGAACTGGCGCTGGTCGAGAACATCCAGCGGGCGGACCTGAACCCGCTGGAAGAGGCGGAGGCGTACCAGGCGCTGATGAGCCGATTTCAGCCTGAGCCAGCAGCAGGTGGCCGAGCGGGTGGGCAAGAGCCGGGTCGCGGTGGCGAACACGCTGCGGCTGCTGCGGCTGCCCGAGCCGGTCAAGGCGCAGCTGACGAACGGCGAGCTTTCCGAAGGGCATGCCCGGGCGCTCCTCGGCCTGCCGGACGACGAGAGCATCGTCGAGACTGCGGCCGTCGTGGTGCGCCGGGGCCTGACGGTGCGCCAGACCGAGGACCTCGTGCGGAAGCTGACCGAGGTCAAGCCGGAAGAAGAGCGGGACGAGGGCGACGACCCGGACAGCGGCGCACACGCGGCGCCTGGAAGAGGCTTTCCGCGGGCGCGCTGGGGACGAAGGTGGCGCTGACGCGGGGCCGCAAGGGCGGACGGCTGGTGATCTCGTTTTATTCGGACGAGGAACTGCAGAGCATCTACGACCGCATCGTGGGGGAATGAGGTCGATTGCGGCGAAATGCGGGTAGGGGCGACCGGCCGGTCGCCCGTACGACGGGGATGTCGTCGGTCGCCCGGACTGGGACGCTGAAAAGAAACCAGGTTTCTGCCAGAAACCTGGTTTCTTAGTTTCGTAATCAGGACAGGGGTGAAGCCGATGCAACTGTACGCAGATATGCTCTTTAGGGGCGGCCGCATCTACACGGCCGATCCGAACGGACCGCGCTGGGTGGACGCCGTGGCGGTGCGCGACGGGCGCATCCTGGCGGTGGGGGGCGGCCACGAGCTGGACGAGCTGCGGGGGCCGCAGACCGAGGTTGTGGACCTGAAGGGCGGGCTGCTGCTGCCCGGTTTCACGGAAAGCCACCTGCACTTCATCGAGCTTGCGCTGCGGGCTTCGGAGGTGGACGTCACCTATGCGCCTTCGGCCGCGGCTGCGCTGGCGGCGGTGGCGGAGCGAGCGCAGGCGATGCGCGCTGCGGGCGCGGGCGAGAACGCCTGGCTGCAGGGCGGCGGCTGGAACGAGAACGTCTGGACGGACGCACGAGCCGCACCGGCGGCTGCTCGACGAGATCGCGCCGGACATCCCGGTCGCGCTCGACAGCAAGGAGCTGCACGGGGTATGGACGAACAGCGCGGGGCTGCGCCGGGCGGGCATCACGCGGGACACGGCGGACATCGCCGGGCGGGGTGATCGAGCGCGACGCGGACGGCGAACCCACCGGCGTGCTGCGGGAGAATGCGACCGAGCTGCTCCACCGGGTGATCCCGCAGCCCGACCTCGCGCGAGGCGACCGCTGCCGTGCGGGCCGCGATCCCCGACCTGTGGCGGACGGGCATCGTCGCGTTCCACAACGCCAACGACACGTGCGACGGGCTGGCATTTCGCACGTACCAGGAGCTCAAGCGGCGAGGCGAGCTGGGCGTGCGGGTGCTGCAGCAGATCCCCGTCTGCAACCTGGAGCACGCGGCGGCGATCGGGCTGCGGAGTGGGCTGGGCGACGCGTACCTGCGGGTGGGCGGGATCAAGATGTTCGCGGACGGCGCGCTGGGCAGCCGGACGGCGAGCATGCTCCAGCCGTACGAGGGCGAGCCGGGCAACTGGGGCGTGACCGCGATGGACCCGGAGGAGATGCTGGAGGCCGCGCTGTTGGCCGGCGCGGTCGGGGCTGAGCCTGACGATCCATGCGATCGGCGACCGGGCGAACCGGGACGTGCTGAACATCCTGGCGGAGGTGCGAGGCCAGGAGCGAGCGAGCCGGCGGAGAGGGCCCGCGGCTGCGGCACCGGATCGAGCACGTGCAGGCATCCACGACGAGGACCTGCCGCGGCTGGCGCAGCTGGACGTGCTGGCGTCCGTGCAGCCGATCCACGCGACCTCGGACATGCAGATCGTGGAGAAGTATTGGGGCGCGCGGCCGCGCGGCGGGGCGCGTATGCGTTCCGGCGGCTGCTCGATTCGGGCGCGCACCTGGTATTCGGGTCGGACGGCCCGATCGAGCCGCACGACCCGCTGATCGGCATCCATGCCGCGGTCACCCGGCGGCGGGCGGATGGGACGCCGGGCCCGGAAGGTTGGCAGGGCCAGGAGCGGATCAGCGTGGCAGAGGCGGTGGATGCGTATACGTATTGGCCGGCCTATGCGGCGGGGGAGGAAGGCTACCGGGGCAGCATCACGCCCGGGAAGGTCGCGGACCTGGTCGTGTTGGCCGAGGATATCTTCGCGATCGAGCCGATGCGGATCCGGGATGCGCGGGTGGAGATGACGGTGATCGACGGGAAAGTGATGCACAGTCTGAACCTGGGATGAAGCCGAGCGGGCAGGATCGCCGGACGTAGATCGAACCGGGTTTCATCGAGAAGCCTGGTTCGTCTGTTACCGCAGCACGCGTTCGTCCCCTACGCGGCGCGTGAGCTTTCAGCTCGTCGAGGCGCTCCATCAGGGCCAGGGCGTACTTGCGGCTGGTGCCGAACTGGTCGCGCACCTGGGCCACGGTCATGCTGCCGTTGGCCTTGATGTACTCCACGATGCCGGCCACCATCGCGTCGTAGGTCTCCTTGAGCAGCAGCACGTCCTCGCTGAGCCGCACCAACACGCCCTGGTACATCAACGCGCTGAGGATCTCCTGGATCGGTCATGGCGAGGCTTTCGGCCATGGAGGGGGGCGTGGCGGGCTGCTTGCGGTAGGCGGCGAGGAGCGCGTTCACTTTCGCCTGTTGGCCGGGCGTGAACGTGATCTCGTGGCCGGGCCGCGCCAGGAAGTCGCCGGCTTCGACCAGGTAGCCTTCTGCGACCGCCCGGCCGACCAGCTCGTTGAAGAGCTTCGCCGGCCACTTCTCGCGGCCCTGCACCCGGCCCTTGAGCTCCTCACGGCCCATGCCGGGGCGCAAGGGGTACTGGCCGTGGTGCTCGGAGACCACGTCGGCCATGCGGGCGGCCAGCGTGTGCCAGCCGCCGAGCGAGATGACCGGGCGCCTGGCTGCGGGCGTAAGGCGGCTGCACCGCGCCGAGGGGAATCAGGTCGCCGCTCTCCAGCATCCTGGCGGCCACCTGCTCCGCGGCCGCCGCGTCGAGCCCGGAGGCATCGACCGCGGCCTTGAGCGGGCCCGGCTCGATCCGCGCAAGCGCGTGCGTGAGCAGGTCTTCGGGCGTGCCGCGGGCGAGGGTTTCGAGCTGGGACATGACGTCCGCCTGGAAGCGGCGCCAGCGGCGGGCGGGGTGCGGATTGACGATGACGCCCCCGCCGACGGTCAGGCTGGGCGACGGCCGGCGGATGATGAAACGGTCGCCGGGCGCGACGGCCACGGGGGATTCCAGCACGAGCTGCGCCCAACCGCCCTGCGCCGGACGACAGCTTCTCCGCATCGAGCAACCGCACGCGGGCGGGCACCTCGGCCGCGCCGCTGAAGAAGTCCACCTGGTCGCTGTGTTCGAGGCTGGCCTGCACCCCGGCGACCCCGACGAGGCGGAGCCGAACGTCGACCATCGTGGTTGGCTGGAGGGTTCCCGGCCGGGCGACCACCATGCCGCGGCGCAGATCGTCCGGATGGACGCCGGACAGGTTGATGGCGAGCCGGCTGCCCGGAAGACCGATCTCCACGGCCCGCTTGTGCGTCTGCATGCCGCGCACGCGCGCCTGCAGGCCGGCGGGCAGGATCTCGACTTCGTCGCCCACCCGGAACTGGCCGTCGCTGAGCGTCCCCGTGACGACGGTGCCGAATCCCGCGATGGTGAAGATGCGGTCGATGGGCAGGCGGGGCGCGCCCTTGTCACGGCGGGGCGGGACGGTGGCGAGCGCGTCGGCGAGCGCCTGCTTGAGCTGGGCCAGCCCGGCCCCGGTGCGGGCGGAGACGGGCACGATGGGGGCGCCGGCGAGCTGCGTGCCGCCGAGCGCTTCGGCCACGTCGGCCTGGATCAAGCTCCAGCCAGCCCTCTTCGGTCACAGCGTCGGTCTTGGTGAGCGCGACCACCGCCGGCAGGCACCTGGAGCAGATCGAGGATCGCCAGGTGCTCGCGGGTCTGCGGCATGACGCCCTCGTCCGCCGCCACGACGAAGAGGGTCGCGTCGATGCCGCCGACGCCGGCGAGCATGTTCTTGATGAAGTCGATGTGGCCCGGCACGTCGATGACGCCGACCGTCTCGCTCGCGCCGTTCTCGGCCCCGGATGGCGGCGGGAGGGTCAGCCAGGCGAAGCCGAGATCGATCGTCATCTCGCGCTCTTTTTCCTCACGCAGCCGGTCGGGATCGATGCCGGTGAGGGCGAGAACGAGGGTCGACTTGCCGTGGTCGACGTGACCGGCGGTGCCGATGACCCGCATGCGGCGCTCAGGCCTCGGGCTTGGGCCGCGCGCCCAGCGCCGCGCCGACGGCATCCATCAGCTTTGCGAACTCTGAATCTGCGACGCCGCCGAGCGCTTCGTGCAGGCGCCACAGCGCCTCGATCTCGCGTTGACAGCTGGCCCAGCTGCTTCTCCAGCGGCGGGAAGCGTTCGCCAGCTTCTGGTTGACCTTCTGCTGCTCCTGGATCGAGTAATCCCAGCGCAGGCTCTCCTTCTTCCAGCGCTGCTCGTTCTCGGCCTGCCAGTCCGCCAGCTCCTTGCGCTGGCGCTCCTCGGCCAACCGCTGCAGCTCGGCGATCTGCTTCTGGTCACGCACCACGGACGCCTGGAACTCCTCGAGGCCCTTGAGCGCCGCGGCCGGCCTGCTCGTAGCGGGCCTCGAACTCGCGCAGGCCGCACGAGCTGTTTCTCGATGAGCGTCTTCTGCTCGGCGATGGCCTGTTCCCAGACGCCCATTTGCCGGTTGCGCTCGACGTCAGACGAGTTTCTGCGCCTCGATGAAAGGTCTTCTGATCCTGATAGAGCTGCTCGGGGATCGGCTGGATCTTCTGCAGGTCTTTCTCCAGACGCTGCAGCGCGTTCCTCGACGACCGGGATCCGGGCGGCCGGCTGCCTCTGTTCGCTTGAGCAACTCGGTGTTTTCACCCTGAATCTGGGCGATGCGCTTGTTGTCGGCCGCCCGCTGCTCGACCATGTAGGGCAGGCCGCGGGTGCGTTCGTCGAGGTCCTTGGTCACATTGTTGACCGCACACCCGTTGGCACGAGGGCCATTTCGCCCAGGCGCTGATCTTCCGCCTGGCGGTTGACAAGCTCCTCCTCGATGCGGCCGAGACGGGTCAGCTCCTTGCGCACCTCGGCGATGCCGCGGCCCAGCGCTTCGCGGTCGCTGATGCGCGACCGCTCGGCCTCGCGCTCCGCGGTCAGGCGGGCCTCCACCTGCTTGTCCAGCAGCACGACCACTTCGCCCTTGAGCTGCTGCAGCGCCTGCTCGATCTGCGTGAAGCTTGTCAGCTGGGCCTGCGTGCTGGCGAGCCGGCTTTCCAGGTCCTGGATGCGCCGGGACTGTTCCTGTTTCTCGATGGCCATGTTCTGCAGGCGCTGGTCGAGCCGGGCGATCTCTTCGCGATCGCGGCGGTGCTCTTCGTCGAGCCAGGCAACCATCTGGCTGAGTTGAGTGAGGTCCATGTGGAGATTCCCTTATTCGTTGAGTTCGACGATCGTGTTGGTCATCAGGAAGACGACGCGCTCGCCGATGTTGGTTGTCCGGTCGGCAAACCGCTCGAGATTGTGCGCGACCCAAAGCAGGTACGTGGCGCGGGTGATGGTGCGCGGGTCGGTCATCATGAAGACGAGGAGCTCGCGGAACACCTGGTCGTTGAGCTGGTCGACCTCGTTGTCGCGCCGGGCCAGGGCCCGGGCGGCCTCCACGTCGCCCCGAATGAAAGCGTCGATCTGCCCCATCAGGAGCTCGCGGCCGATCTCCGCCATCCGCGGCACGTCGATCAGCGGCTTGAGCAGCGGCTGATCGGCCAGGCGCTGCGCCAGCACGGCGATGCCCTTGGCGTGATCCGCCATGCGCTCGAGCTCGGAGGCGATCGTCGAGATGGAGAAGATCAGCCGCAGGTCACGCGCGACCGGCTGTTGGCTCGCGATCAGCATGAGGCAGGCTTCTTCGATATCCCGCTGTCCCTGGTTGATCTCCTGGTCGCTTGCGACGAGTTCCTTGGCCAGTTCCGCATCGTGCTCGGCCAGCGCCTTGACGGCCTGTTCCTGCAACCGGTTGACCATGACGGCCAGGTTGACCAGCTTCTCCTTCAGATGGGCCAGCTGAGATCGAATTTCTGCCGCGTCACTTCGATACTCCTTCGTTCGCCGGAACCGGGGATGGGCCGCATTATAGCATCCTTTGGGCGCGGGGTGAAGTCGTGCTAAGATACGCACCTCTAGCGTGGATATTCCCGAGTGAAGCGAGCGAAGGGGTGTGTTGAATGAGACCGACACTGGCTGTAATACACGTCGATATCGCGGCGGGAGAGGACGAGCTGGCCCGCGAGCGCCTGCTGGAGAGCCTCGAAGCGCACAAGAACCCGTGCCTGAACGTGCTGTGGGTGAACTGGCTGCGCGAGCGGGCGGACCTGCGGGTGGTGTGCCTGGTCGAGGACCTCGAGTTGTTCGACGACTTTCTCGTCCGGGTCATTCGCAAGGCGCCCGGCGTGCGCGGCACGACCGCGCAACTGGCGTTCGACGGCGTGGTCCGGAGCGAGGCGCTCATGGACGTGTCGATGCTGAACACGGGGTGGGACCGGCGGGCCGCCGCCACGGTGCAGGTGAAGCTGCAACCGGGCCGGGACGACGAAGCCTATGAGGCGCTGTGCCGCCTGCCGCCGCACGAGCATGGTGGACGTCGTGTGGGTGCTGAAGGTGTTCCATTCCCATGATGCAGACCTGCAGCTGCTCCTGCTGAGCGAGCGGACCGCGGCGCTGACCGGATACGTCATGAGCTGGATCCGGACCGTGCCGGGCGTGCTGGACACGAACCTCACGACCGTGCTCGACTGGCGGATTCTGGGTCCGACGGAAGCATTTTTGGGCGTGTGCGAGCGGTTTCCCGAGAAGGCGCCGGCCGCGGAAACAGGAGGCTGAGATGTTGGCGATCACGTGTGACAAGTGCCGGCGCCGCTACACGGCTACGGACGAAGAGCTGCAGGGTGTACCTGCAGCAGGCGGAAGGTAAGAAGTTCGCGCAGGTGCTGTGCCCCCACTGCGGCAAGGCGAACAAAGTGGCGGCAGACCGCATCCACCAGGCGCTGCGCTTTAGCCCGGCCCCTGCGGAGAATGAGGCGGCGCCTGCGGGTGCAGGGTCTGCCGGAGCAGGGCCGGCCCAGGAGGCCGAGGAGCCGGACGGCCCGGCCGAGGAAGCGACTCCGCCGGCATGAGTTCCCCGGTGCCCGGCCGCGGCCGCCGGGCGGCGTTAGTCCATGACTGGTTGAACCAAATCGGGGGCGCCGAGTACGTGCTCGAGGTGCTGGTGCGCATGTTTCCCGGCGCCCCCGTCTTCACGAGCATGTACGCGGCCGACCGGATGCCCGCCATGTACAGGTCATGGGACATCCGGACCACCTTCATGCAGCACCTGCCGGGGGTGACGCGGCATCACCAGCCGTACATGCCGGTCTACCCGCTGGCGTTCGGCCGGGTGAACCTGGCCGGGTACGACCTGATCCTGAGCAACAAGAGCGGCTTCTGCCACGGGGTGCACGCCCCGCCGGGGGCAAGGCACGTCTGCTACTGCCTGGCGCCGACACGGTTCCTGTGGCAATACGAGGCGTACGCGGCCCGCGAATCGCTGGGCAAGGCCGCGGACCTGATGCTCAAGCCGCTTGTTGGCGCCGCTGCGGCGGTGGGACTACGAAGCAGCACAGCGGGTCGATCATTTCATCGCGATCTCGTGGCGAGATACAGGCGCGCATCCGCCGGTTTTACGGCCGCGAAAGCACCGTCATCTATCCGCCGGTGGATATCAGGCGGTTCAGCCCGAGCCAGGAGGCCCCGGGCGATTACTTCCTGGCGGGCGGCCGGCTGATCCCGTACAAGCGGACGGACCTGGCGGTGCGGGCGTGCTCGGAGCTGGGGCTGCGCTTGCTCGTGTTCGGCGACGGCCGGGATCGGGCCGCGCTGGAGCGGATGGCCGGGCCCACCGTGACCTTCCTGGGACGGGTGCCCGCGGACGAGCTGGCGCGGCTGTACGCCAATGCGCGGGCGTTCATCTTCCCCGGCGCCGAGGATTTCGGCATCGCACCCCTGGAGTCGCAAGCCGCGGGGCGCCCGGTGGTCGCGTTTGCGGGGGGCGGCGCGCTGGAGACGGTCGTCGCTGGTGAGACCGGCGAGTTTTTCCGCGAGCAGAGCGTGGCCGCATTGAGAGAGGTCCTAGCCGATTTCGATGCGGGGCGATATGATCCGCAGGCGTGCCGGCGGAATGCGGAGCGGTTTCGCGAAGAGCGCTTCGTAGACGAGCTGCACTTGCTTTTTGGACGCGGTGGAGTAGCGCGAGGCACAGTAGGAAGAACGTATGGAGCTAAGAGGATACTGGCGGATCGTGCGCCGGCGTTGGTGGCTGCCGGTGGGCCTGGCGGTGCTGGTGGCGGTTTTGACGCTCGCCATGCAGCGGCCGTGGCAGGCGACGCCCCCCGGCTATACGGCCGGCATGCGCTTCAACGTGGGCATCAAGCCCGAGCGCATCCCGGGGGTATACACGTATGACCGGTATTACACGATGCTCACTTCCGAATACCTGGTCGACGACCTGGGCGAGATCGTGCGAAGCCAGGCCTTTGCCGCGGCAGTGAGCCAGCGGCTGGCCAGCCAGGGTCTGACGGTGCCCGCGGGCGCGATCAGCGCGAGCACGCAGCCGGGCAAGCTCCACCGCATCATGACGGTCAACGTGAGCTGGCCGAACCCGGAGCAGCTGCGGGCGATCGCGGACGCGATCGGCGCGACCCTGACCGAAGGCAGCGCGCAGTTCTTCGGGCAGTTCAGCGCGGACGAGGCGGACATCAAACTGATCGACCCGCCCGTCATCAATGCGATCCCCCGCCCGGCGCGCGACCAACTCGACCTGCCGCTGCGCGTGCTGCTGGCGCTAGCGGCAGGGGTCGGGCTGGCGTTTCTCCTCGATTACCTCGATCGCTCGGTGCGCGAGCGGTCGGACGTCGAAGCGCTGGGACTGACCATCCTGGGCGAAATCCCCAAACGCTGAGGCCTCAACCCGAGTTGGCCGCCCGCGCGGGCTGCGGCGCGCGCCGGACGCGGAGCGCCAGCCAGATCGCGACGAAATAGCCCACGTACGCAAGGGTCTCGGGCAGCGCCGGGTTGCCGTTGTAGCCGAACAGCGTCTTCAACAGGACGCCCACGCCTACCTGGTCGCTCAAGAAGGGGTTAATGTTGTACAGTGGTTCGATCAGCGCGGGCACGACGCTCGCCTCGACCAGCTCGTGGACCCCGTACGCCACCATGCCGGCCGCAAAGACGATCAGCAGCAGGCTGGTCACGCGGAAGAACAGTTTGAGGTTCAACCGAACGGAGCCGGCAAACAGCAGGTAACCGAGGCCCCCGGCGGCCAGGAGCCCGAGCCCCGCGCCGACGACCGTCTGCAGCGGCGACGTGGCGAACGTGGCGGCGACCAGGAACAGGGCCAGCTCGATGCCCTCGCGGAACACGGCAAGGAAGGCGAGCAGGAAGAGGCTGGCGCTGCTGCGGCCCTCTGCGGCCGTCGCCGCTTTGACATCCGCGGTGAGCCGGTGGTGAATCTCGCCTCCCTGGCGCTGCATCCAGAAGATCATCCAGGTCAGCACGCCGGCGGCCAGCAGCATCGTCAGGCCCTCGAAGATCTGGGCGGCCCGGCCTTCGAATTCGGCTCCCACGGCATCCAGCGCAAGTGCCACGGCGAGGCTGGCAGCCGCAGCCGCAGCCACACCCAACCAGACAAAGCGCATCTGGTCCCGTCGCCCTAACCGGTTCAGCGCGCCGAACACAATCCCCACGATCAGCGCGGCTTCCAGTCCTTCGCGCAAACTCAGTAGAAAAGCGGGCATTCCGTCTCTTTCTATCCCGTAGCCGGGTGATGATTTGGTAGTGGATTAAAGTATATTGTTATTAATAAAATAGTCAAAATTGTCGTAGGCGCGGCTATCCACAAGCGGCAGCGTGCCGTTGGAGAAAGGAAATACTAGATATAGGGGTGCGGCGGAAGGGCGGCGGTAGAAACGGGGGGAGGAGCGGATTTATCCACAAGCAAGGGTGGTTATGCACAGGTAACCGCGAAGTTATCCACACGCACAGGCCAACGCACTGACAAAAGCAACGCGTTGGCCTGCGACAGGTGACTGAGAAGCGGAGGATCAGCGGACCCGGACGGGCTCGTAAAGCCTGTTTCGGAATGCGCTGACGGTTTGCGCGAGGTTGGCGTCCCGCTCCATTTCGGTGGCGATGCGTTCGATCCCATGCATGACGGTCGTGTGATCGCGGTCTAGGGCGAGGCCGATCTGAGGCAGCGAGGCCCCCAGTTCCTCGCGCATCACGTACATGACGACCTGGCGGGGGAGCGAAATCTTGGCGCTGCGATTGCGGCCGGTGAGCTCGGCAGCGGAGACGCCGAAGAAATCCGCCGCGCTGTTGAGGATGCCCTCAAAGCTGAGCTTGCCCTGGGCGGGGGCCAGGTAGGCCAGGGCCTCTTCGACGACGGCGACGCTGACCGGGCGGTTGAAGGTCTCGGCGTGAGCGACGATCTTGGTCAGGGCGCCTTCCAGGTCGCGGATATTCCGATGCGCGCGCTGCGCGATCGCGAGCAGCACGTCGTCGGGCACCCGGCGGCCGATGGAGGCGGCCTTGCTTTGCAGGATCGCCACGCGCGTCTCGAGGTTGGGCGGCTGGATGTCGGCGATCATGCCCCAGGCAAAGCGCGAGCGCAGGCGGTCTTCCAGGGTGGGAATGGCCTGAGGGGCGCGGTCGCTGGTCATGACGATCTGGCGGTTCGCCGAGTGCAGCGCGTTGAAGGTGTGGAAGAATTCTTCCTGGGTCTGTTCCTTGCCGGCGATGAAGTGGACGTCGTCCAGCAGGAGTACGTCCGTGTTCCGGTACTTGGCGCGGAAGTCGTCGGTCGAGCCGGTCCGGATCGCCATGATCAGCTCGTTGGTAAAGATCTCCGAGGTGACGTACAGGACGCGGCGGCCGTGCAACTCAACGACGTGGCCGATGGCTTGCAGCAAGTGAGTCTTGCCGAGGCCGCTGCCACCGTAGATGAAGAGCGGATTGTAGGCCGTGCCGGGACGTTCGGACACGGCCATCGCGGACGCGTGGGCCATGCGATTGGCGGCGCCGACGATAAAGGTCTCGAAATTGTAGCGCGGGTTCAAGCCGGCGCTCTCGGTCCGGCGGGCTTCTGTTGAAGGGAACTTGTCCGGGCTGGGCGGTCGGGCCGGCGTGGACGCGGCGGGGACGCCCGGGCGCGTTGCCGTGGTCTCGGGCTGCACGGTCGATTGTTCAGCCTCGAGTAAGGGCGCTGGGGTGGGATCCGGGCCATCCGGGATGGGTTGGGACTGCACCACGAAGGTGACGTCGACCGCATGGCCCACGATGCTTACCAGCGTCTGTTTGATGAGCCGCCGCAGCCGCAACTGCAGCCAATCTCTGGCATAGGCGTTGCTCACGCCAATGAGGAAGGCGCCGTCCTCGTGCGCCAGGCAGGCCGTGTCGCGCACCCACGTGTCGTAGGTGCTTTGAGGCAACTGCAGGCGCAAGTGGCTGCGTGCGATTTCCCAGACTTCCTTGGCGGACCGGTCATCCGGGCTATCAAACGCGTACATATCGCATAACTCCACCACAACTACATGACTCCGACGTTACGAAACAAAAATCACCAGCTAGCAGTATCGCCCGTTCGAGGGCGAGCGCGTCCGTCCGCTTGCCTGTCAGCGCAAGCGCCTGGTGCTCCAAAACCCGCGTACATCAATCGACGCTGTGAGACGGCATCGAACGCCGTCTGCGGCAGAAAAGAGGAATACGAGCCTCAGCGCGCCATCTTGGGGGCAATGGCTGCACGGTTCTGCGGGCTGCGCCTGGCTCAGTTGCGAACGGGATTCTAGCACCGCCTCCGAGTGGTCGCAAGCGCGCAGTTCAAGGACAACTGCGCGCACCGTAGCTACTTATGTAACGCCTGCTGCGCGCGCACGGGCGTGCTACGCGAGATGTTGTGCCACTAGCGGCTTTCCCCACCACATGAGGACTGCCAAGCGCCGCGATTTTGAAACCTTAAATGTCTGAGCCGCGTTTTTTCGTTAAGGTTAGTTATCGTCAAGCTGTTCCAATCATGGGAATTTGGATGCCCATACGCCTTGCAGCCTCGATCGCTTCAGGGTAACCGGCGTCCGCGTGGCGGGCCACCCCCATGCCCGGGTCGGTCGTGAGCACCCGCTCCAGGCGGCGGGCGGCCGCGGGCGTCCCGTCGGCGACGATGACCTGGCCCGCGTGCTGGCTGTAGCCGATGCCCACGCCCCCGCCGTGGTGGAAGCTGACCCAGGTGGCGCCGCCAACCGCGTTGACGAGCGCGTTGAGGATGGGCCAGTCGGAGATGGCGTCGGAGCCGTCGCGCATGGCTTCGGTCTCGCGGTTGGGGCTGGCGACGCTGCCCGCGTCGAGGTGGTCGCGGCCGATGACGATGGGCGCCTGCACGCGGCCCTCGGCGACCGCCTGGTTGAACGCCAGGCCGGCGCGGGCGCGTTCGCCGTACTTGAGCCAGCAGATGCGGGCGGGCAGGCCCTGCCAGGCGATGCGCTCCTGGGCGAGGGTGATCCACCGGCGCAGGTGCTCGTTTTCGGGGAAGAGATCGAGGATGATGCGGTCGGTCTCGTAGATGTCCTGGGGATCGCCGCTCAGCGCGACCCAGCGGAACGGCCCGGAGCCTTCGCAGAAGAGGGGGCGGATGTAGGCCGGGACGAACCCCGGATAGTCGAACGCATCCTTGACGCCGAAGTCGTAGGCGCGCTGGCGGAGGTTGTTGCCGTAGTCGAAAACGATGCTGCCGGCCCGCTGGAACGCCAGCATGGCCTGCACGTGAGCCGCCATGCTCGCCATGGCGCGGGCCTGGTAAGCGGCGGGGTCGGCGGCGCGCAGGGCGGCGGCTTCCTCGAGGGTCATGCCGGTGGGGATGTAGCCTAACAGTGGGTCGTGGGCGCTCGTCTGGTCGGTCACGACGTCGGGCTTCACGCCCGCGCGCCACGAGCTCGGGCAGAACCTCCGCGGCGTTGCCCAGCAGGCCGATCGATTTGGCTTCGCCCGCTAGCCACGGCCTCCTCGACCCATGTCATCGCCTCTTCCAGGCTGTCGGTCGCTACGTCGAGGTAGCGGTGCTGCAGGCGGCGGTCGATGCGCCACTGGTCGACCTCGACGACGAGCGCCACGCCGCCGTTCATGGTGACTGCGAGCGGCTGCGCGCCGCCCATCTCGCCCAGGCCGGCGGTGAGCACGAACTTGCCCTTGAGCGTGCCCCAGCCGTGCTGCCGGGCCAGGCTGCCGAACGTCTCGTAAGTGCCCTGGAGGATGCCCTGGGTGCCGATGTAAATCCAGCTGCCCGCGGTCATCTGGCCGAACATGATCAGGCCCGCGGCTTCCCACTTGTCGAAGTTTTCCTGGGTCGCCCAGTGGGGCACGATGTTCGAGTTTGCGATGAGGACGCGGGGCGCGTCCTCGTGGGTGCGGAAGACGACGACTGGCTTGCCGGACTGGACGAGCAGGGTCTCGTCCGGCTCGAGGCGGCGCAGGGTTTCCAGGATAGCGTCGAAGCACGCCCAGTTGCGGGCCGCCCGGCCGCGTCCGCCGTAGACGATCAGGTCGTCGGGGAAGGCGGCAACCTCGGGGTCCAGGTTGTTCTGGATCATGCGATACGCGGCTTCGATCAGCCAGTTCTTGCAGGTCAGGGTTGTCCCACGCGGGGCGCGGATCACGCGGCTCATGGCAATCCTCCTGGCTGTGTCACGTGCGACCTCGCGAGGTTGGCGAGACCTCGGACGGTCGATGCAGGCCCTACAGGTCGAAATACATCTGCACTTCGTATGGGTGCGGGCGTTCCAGGACGGCGTAGTGCTCTTTCAGCTTCATCTTGATCCAATCCAGGATCGTTTCCTCGTCGAAGACGTCGCCGCAGAGCAGGAACTGGTAGTCGGCCTTCAACGCTTCGCAGGCCTCGCCGAGGGAGGTGGGCAGCGCCTTGATCTGCGCGCGGCGCTCGGGCTCCCAGGTGAAGATGTTCTCGTCGATGGGGCCGAAACCGTGCTCGGTCGGGTCGATCTTCCGTTCGCACGCCGTCGATGCCCGCCATTAGCATCGCGGCCATCGCCAGGTACGGGTTGCAGGTGGCGTCCGGAGGCCGGAACTCCATGCGCACGGCCTCGGGCTGGGTGGCGTACTTGGGCACGCGAATGGCGGCCGAGCGGTTGCCGGTGGAGAAGAAGCAGTTGACCGGCGCTTCGTAACCGGGCACGAGCCGGCGGTACGAGTTGGTCGACGGGTTGGTGAGCGCGAGGAGCGCGGGCGCATGCAACAGCAGCCCGCCGATGTAGTGAAGCGCGGTCTGGCTGAGCAGGCTGTAGCCGCCCGGATCGTAGAACTGGTTGACGCCCCGCTTGAAGACGTGCTGGTGGAAGTGCATGCCGTTGCCGGCCTCGCCGAACAGCGGCTTGGGCATGAAGGTGACCGCCTGGCCGCACTGCCGGGCCACCATCTTCGAGACGTACTTGATCGTCTGGACCGCATCCGCCGCGGCCAGCAGCCCCATCAGCGGCGTCTCGATCTCGCACTGCCCGGGGCCGCCGACCTCGTGGTGATGGTACTTGACCGGGACCCGCATCGCTTCGAGGGTGGTCACGATCCGGGTGCGGAGGCGGCGCAAGCTGGTCGCGCGGGGGGATGGCGTGGTAGCCGCCGTGGAGCGGGACGTAGTGGCCGAGGCCGCCTTCGGGGCTGTGCCAGTCCGCTTCGGCCGAGTCGACCCGGTAGGAGGCCGCGTTGACGCCGTTGTCGTATGCGACCTTGTCGAAGACGTAGAACTCGAACTCCGGGCCCCAGCGGCTTTCGTCCGCGATGCCGGTCTCGGCGCAGGTAGGCCTCGGCCCGCTGCGCGATGACGCGCGGATCGCGGAAATAGAGGGCCTTGGTGTCGGCCTCTACCACGCTGCAGATGAAGCTGACCGTGGGGACGTCCCAGAACGGGTCGACCACGCCGGTGGTCAGATCGGGGATGAGCGCCATGTCGCCCGACTTGACGCTGCGCAGGCCGACGCTGGACCCGTCAAAGCCGATGCCGGCGGACATCAGGTTGGGGGTGAACTCGCTGGCGGACAGCGTGACGTGGTGCCAGCGGCCCCACAGGTCGCTGAACTTGAGGTCGATCATGCGGATGCCGCTCTCGCGGACGAAGGCGGCCGCCACATCGAAATTCTTGAACACGCAATAGCCTCCTTTGGCAGGTGTCTCCCGCACGTCTTTGTGCAGGTGAGAGTGAGAACTCACAGGATGGACCGACGAATCAAAGGATCACGAAGGCTCAGGTCGGACGTCGCGCGACTTCGAGTTCGGTTCTTCCTGTAAGCTGCGGATCTACTGGCACAGCACCTCGGTGACGGCGCGGCTGATGGCGCCGTTTGCTACCAGCTCGTAGACGGCGTTCATGTGTGGGTACATGACCTCGTCGCGCTCGATGAACGGCACGCGTTGGCGAACCAGCGCGTACGCGGCCCGGGTGCCGCAGCCGAGCTGCGCGGCCGGCATAACCTGGCGGCGGAAGTCGATCCCCTGCGCGGCGGCCAGCAGCTCGATGCCGACGATGCGCGCGACGTTGCCGATGATCTGGCGCGCGCGGCGGCCGGCGATCGGGCCGTTGGAGACGTGGTCTTCCCAGTTGGCCGATGTCGGGATCGTGTCGGCGCTGGCGGGATGCACGAGCGTCTTGTTTTCCGAGGCCAGCGCGGCGGCGGTGTACTGCACCAGCATGAAGCCCGAATTCAGCCCGCCCTCGGTCGTCAGGAAGTCGGGCAGGGCCTCGCGGTTGCTGCACCCGTCGGTCAGCCGCGTGACGCGGCGCTCGGACATATTCCCCAGGTCGGCCATGCCGAGGCCCAGGTAGTCGAACGCGATCGCCAGGGGTTCGCCGTGGAAATTGCCGCCGCTGATCGCGATGGGCGAGCCGTCTTCCTGGAAGAAGATCAGGGGGTTGTCGGTCGCGCTGTTGAGCTCGATCTCGACCGCCCAGCGCGCGTACTTGATCGCGTCGCGACACGCGCCGTGGACCTGCGGGATGCAGCGCAGCGTGTAGGCGTCCTGCACGTCGGGATGATCGGGCGGCCGGACGAACGTGGAGCCGCGCAGCAGCCGCCGCATCGACGCCGCGGAATCGATCTGGCGCGGGTGGGGCCGGGCCGCGTGGAGCCGCTCGTCGAATGCCCACAGGGTGCCGAACAGCGCCTCGAGGCTCAGGGCGCCGGCTACGTCCGCACAGAGCGCGACGTTCTCGGCCTCGGTGACGGCGAGGCAGCCCAGCGCGGCCATCAGCGCGGTGCCGTTGGTCAGCGCCAGGCCTTCCTTGGCTTCGAGCGTGACGGGCGCGAGCCCGGCGCGGCGCGAGCGCTTCCGCACCCGCCAGGCGTTCGCCGCGGAACTCGGCTTCGCCCGAGGCCGATGATGACCAGCGCGACGTGCGCGAGGGGCGCGAGGTCGCCGGACGCGCCGAGGGACCCCTGGCACGGGCACGATAGGATGGACGCCGCGCTCGAGCATGTCCAGCAGCAGGCGGAGGGTGCTCGAGCCGGATGCCCGAGTGGCCCTTGGCGAGCGTGTTGGCGCGGATGAGCATCATCGCCCGCACGACGTCGCGGCCCAGCGGCTCGCCGACGCCCACTGAGTGCGACATAACGATGTTGCGCTGCAGCTCGCGCACCTGGTCGGGCGGGATGACGCCGATCTTTGAACGCGCCGAAGCCGGTCGTGATGCCGTAGATGATGCGCCCTTCGGCCACGAACTGCTCGACGGCTGACCGGGCGATCTGCACCCGCGCCTCCGCCCCGGCCGTGAGGACGATCCGCACGCCGCCGGCGGACGCCTGCGCCACGTAGATGACGTCTTCGATTGCCAGGCTTTCGCCGTCAAGCTCGAGTTGAAACATCGGTTTCTCCATCGATCTGCCGAACCACACGGGGGGCGACCGGCCGGTCGCCCGTACGGGTTGTACCTGCCCCTTGGTTCACGGGGCGAGCTTGGCGGACTGGCGGGCGCGTTCGATCATGTCGCGGGTGGCCGGGAGCAGGGCATAGGCGTCCAACTCGCCGACCGGGACCCAACGCAGCTCGGCCGCGTCGTCGCCGATGGCAACCTCGCCGCTGACGTAGACGGCCAGGTAGTCGATCACGACGTAGTGGTACTGGATCCGGCCTTCGTCATCGCGGACGATCGGCTCGAAGACGCCGAGCACGGGGCCGACGGTGACCTCGATGCTGCACTCTTCGCGCACTTCGCGGCCGACGGCTTGCTCAAGGGTCTCGCCCACGTCGACCAGGCCGCCGGGCAGCGACCAGGAGCCTTGTGCGGGCGGTTGGCCGCGGCGCTCGAGCAGCACCTCGCCGTCACGCCATACCACTGCGCCCACGCCGACCAGCGGCCGGCGGGGGTACAAACGCTCGGATCGGTCTTCGGTCATGTGTCCTCACCCGGACCCCGGTCACGGGCTCTCGAAAAAAAGCCCCTGCCCGGGCAGGGTTCCCTCGAGATGGGGGACGCCCCGCGCCGGCAGAGGCTTGAGATACTGCGCCGCCGATGGCTACTTCTTCGCCGAATACCCCGGGCCCTCTTTGAAGAAGGCAGCGTTGAGCGCGATAGAGGCCATGTACTGGGGGAACTCGACCGCCATGTCCTCTTCGGGCCGGATCGCGTCCACGGGGCACTCGGGAACGCAGGCGCCGCAGTCGATGCAGGTGTCCGGGTCGATGTAGAACCACGGCCACTTTTCTTCGGGTTCACCGGCGATGATGCACTCCACCGGGCAGACCTCTGCGCACGCGCCATCGCGAATGCACAGATCGAAAATTACATGCGTCATATGACTCCTCCTGGGTCTGGGTCGGGCGGGATGTGGAAAGTATGTGCCTTTAATGGCAGAGCAGCGCCATTCTAAAACGGCAAAGATGGATTGTCAAACGACCGACGAGGGTGAAGGAACGGGTGTTTAGCTGTTGGCGACCTCCGCGAGGCGGTCGGCGTCCTTGATGGTGATCCGTTTGCGGCCGATTTCGATGAGGCCCTGGCCCTTCATGTCGTTCAGCACCTGGGTCGCGGTCTCGCGATACGTCCCGATCGTCTCGGCCAGGTCCTGGTGGGTCAGCCCCAGGATATCCTGCGAGCCGCGCTCGGCGGACAGCCGGAGCAGGAGGGAGGCCAGCCGGGCGGGGATGCCCTTGAAGGCCATGTCCTCCAGCCGCGCCTCCGCATCGTTCAGGCGGCGGCCCGTGATCTCGAGCATACGCAGGCCGACGACGGGCTTGTTCAGGATGAGGCGTTCCAGGTCGGCCCGGCTCATGACGAGGATCAGGCAGTCGTCAAGCGCTTCGGCAAATGCGTTGTGCATCTGCTGGCCCAACAGCGCCATCTCGCCGAACAAGGTGCCGTGACCGAGGGTCGCGATGACCAGTTTCTTGCCTTCCGGGGAGATGCGGTACAGCTGCACCTGGCCCGACTTGACCAGGAACAGGACCTCGCCCACGTCTTCCGGTTGATAGAAGACCCGGCCGCGCGGGACGCTCGTGATTGTCGTCATGCGGTCCAGTTCCGTCATGTCGCGATCCGAAAGGTCACGGAACAAGTCCACATCCGACAGGTACCCGAGTTTTTCGTCCATCCTGGCCTCCGCTCACCACCCCTACCGAAGACGCAGCGTATCCCGGCGCACGTAACGGCGCGTAGCGCGATGTTCGCGACGCAATTGCGCCGTCATTATAAAGGGTGCACAGACAAATGACAAGACGAACAAACGCACCGCGTGTATAATAACTGCCGTGAACGCACCGAATCCCTCATCCGAGCAGCCCCTGTTCCGGCGCCTGGACGCGCTGCTGCTCACGGTCCTGCTCCTGGCCCGCATCCGCATCGACACCCTGGCCGAGGCCGCGGTCCTCCCGACGCGGCTGGCCGACGTGGCGCGGCACCCGTTCCTCGGCAAGCTGCTGTCGCCAGACGCGATGCGGCTGCTGGCGCAGCAGCAGCTCGTCGACCCGGTCGCCCTGCTGCTTAATCGTCGGGGCGCTGGGCTGCCTGCTGATCTATCTCCTGGTCGACGAGTTCGTGGGCAGCGAGCCGGCCCGGCACCGGACGAAGCTGGTGCTGATCTGCGCCATCATCGCGTTGACAGTCTTCTTGCCCAGCCTCAAGCTCGTGCTGCTGCGGCAGCAGAGCGGCCCGGCGAGCTACAGCCACGATGGCGGCGTGATCCAGACCGAGGCGACGATCGACTATTTCCTGGCCGGGCGCAACCCGTATGTCGAGGACTACGTGAACACGCCGATGGCCGAGTGGGGCATCGACGAGTTCCGCACCGCGCTCTACCATTACCCTTACCTGCCGTGGACGTTCGTCTTCTCCGCGCCCTTCAGGCTGCTCTCGCAGGCGCTCTTCGGGTGGTACGATCAACGGCTCGTCTACCTGCTGCTGTTTGCGCTGACGCTCGCGCTGCTGCCGCGCCTTGCGGGGACGGCCGAGCGCACGCTGCTGCTGCTCATGCTGATCGGCCTCAACCCGATCATGGGCTCGGACCTGATCTATGGGCAGAACGACAGCTTCGTGCTGGCCTGGATCGTGCTGAGCCTGTGGCTGTGGAAGCGCGGCGAGGGAGGCGGGCGCGGGTGGCGGATAGCCTCGGCGGTCGCGTTCGGCCTGGCCTGCGCCAGCAAGCCGACGGCCTGGTTCCTGGCGCCTTTCTACCTGTTGTGGATCGCCGGCGATGTCCATGCCCGCGTCCCGATCCCTGGAGGGAGCGGCCTGGCCGCAACGGTCAAGACCGCGCTGCGGGTGGGCTGGCCCGCGTTGGCGACGGCCGTCGTCCTGATCGGGCCGTACCTCCTGTGGAACCCGGCCGCGCTGATCGACGACGTGTGGAAATGGTCGGCGGGGACCTCGGCGACCGCGTACCAGATTTGGGGCTGGGGCGCCTCGAACCTGGTGCTTGCCCTTGGGTGGGTCAAGAGCCGGTTCGACGTGTGGCCGTTCTGGGTTGCCGAGCTGCTGGCGGGCGGCGCCGCTGATGGCGGCGCTGCTGCTGCGCCAGTGGCGCTTAAACACGCTTGCCGCGGGCGCTGTGGAGCTACGCGCTCTTCCTCTTCGCGTTCTTCTTCGTGTCGCGTTTCTTGAACGAGAACTACCTGGGGTACATCACTGCATTCTTGGCGCTGGGCGCGCTGATACCGGCCCGGCTCTCGGCGGAGCAGCCGGCGGTGCGGGGTGGGGAGGATCAGGCCGCGAGACGGGACTGATGCACGTGGGGGCGTGCATCAGCCCAAATCGGTTTCCGAGAGTTGGCCTTATCGATCCCCGTTGTGGGGCGCGAGCTGCTTCAGAGTCGTCTGCACGCCGGCCAGCTGATCGCGCAAGGTGTCGGAGTACACACGGAGGAAGTGATCGGTGTGCGTCGACCAGGCCGCGCCGCGATCAGGATCGGCCAGCGCGAGCGCTTGCGAGAGGGCGTGCAGGGCCGCCGCGGCAGCGCTCCAGGACGGCAGCGTGCCGACCGTCGCCACCGGCGCGTACAGCACGTACTGTGCCAGCGATGCGATGGAGTTAGTGGCGGAGCCTGCGATGGCAACCGTCTTGGCGCCCAAGTCACGCGCCATCTTCAGCATGACCGCGATGCCCGGGGTCATGGCCGTCATCCCGATGCAAAGCACGGCGTCGTCGGGGCCAAGGGTGACCGACATAGAAGCCTGGCCGGCCAACTCCTGGGAGACCGGGTGGGCCGCGAAGCCCAGGCCGACCAACCGCGCCGCGAACGCCTCGCAAAGGTAGGTCAGGTTGCCTTCGCCCGCGACAAAGATGCGCCTGGCTTCCTTCAGCACCTTGACGACGCACTCGACCGTGTCGGCTTCGAAGTGAAGGAGCGAGTAGTCGAGATTGTTGCGGTCCTGCATCAGGTTGCGGCGATACACCTGAGCGGGAGAGTTGTCGCCCTCGGGTGGCTCGTAAACCGCGCGCAGGTCGCGCTTGACCTCTTCCTGTACCTCGTTGATCAACTCGGGGAAGCCGGGGTAGCCGAGGCGCTGAGCGAAGCGCACGACCAGGGCCGTATCGACGTCGACGATGCGGGCGATTTCCGCGGCCGTCATGAAGGCGGCGTCCTGGTAGTGATTGAGCAGGTAATCGGCAATCCGCCGATACCCAGGGGAGAATTGGCCGTATAGGGCGCGAATTCCTTCTCTAAACACTGAGATACTCCGAGGGGGTGAGTGGCTGTCCAACGGGCCGAAGCCAGCCGGCCAGCCCATATCGGCGCCGAAGGTTCAACGTGCCCGCGCCCACGGCCGTAACAACAACGGGGGAAAGACGGCGGTGAGCGCGGCGCGTCGAGAGCCGCACGCAGAACTCCGGGTCAGGAGAGCTCTGCGAGGGCGTGGGCGATCTCGGCCGATCGCTTGGATGCAGCTTCCGGCTGCAGGCGGGCCAACGTCTGTGCGATGGCGGTACAGAGCGCATAGAGGCCGGTCAGGCTGGGTACGCTGTCATCCGTCTCGCCCGGGGCGTAGAGCAGATGCTCAGCCGAGCGGGCAGCCTGGCTGCTCAGGCTGGGCGTGCAGGCAAGCGTGACCGCGCCTTCGCCGCGCGCGTACTCAAGCAGCCGCGATACTCCCGACGGTCCTTCGACCGGCGTCATGCCGATGACGACTTCTTTGCGGACCACCCGGCTCAGCGCAGTGGCGCGCTCGTAGACATCGCCGGACGTATAGGCGACGGGCAGGCCGGCTTCGCGCAGCATACCCGCGAAGGACTCAGCCAGCGGCGCTGCAAAGGATTCGCCGGTCACGACGATGCGTGGGGCTGCCCGCAGCATGTCGATGATGTTTTCCAGCGAATCGGGCGTGTTGTGGGCGAGCGCCTTTTCGAGGTTCGCCCGGTCTTTGGCAACGAGAGATTGCACCTTACCGTACAAGCCGCCATCGTCGGACGGGGTGGCGTAGGTCTGGCTCAGTTCCAGCTTGACCTGTTCCTGAATATCTTCGATGAGTTCAGGAAAGCCGGGATAACCCAGGCGCTGGGCAAAGCGGACGACGGTGGTCGTGTCGACGTCGACGGCGTCGGCCAGCGCGGCCGCGGTCATGAAGGCTGCGGTTCGATAGTCGCTAAGGATGAAGTCAGCCACACGACGATAACTGCGAGACAGATGATCGTAGTGTTTGCGAATCTGCTCCCGAAACATGATTCACCTCAGTGGTGTGAGCGCGTATAAATCCCACCTGTCGCGATCTTCCTAACAGGAGGGGGTCAAACTTATCAGAAGGTTTAGCCTGTAGCGATAGTAATCCCCTAATATCCTACCCGAATCGATGCACGTTGTCAAATCATGTTATGCTGAGTTGCTCCGAGGATTCTATGGGCAAGGACTTGTGCCGGTGAGGTCTCGAGCGTTACGGCCTTTGTTGTTTTTGCCTGGGGCTGTGCCAACGGAGTGACGCGTTTCTTTTGACAGTGCCTCCTCTCTCGGCTATTCTTGCACCGGTGATACGAACGTTCATGGGCCCGTTCCGATACGCACAAACGCTGAGATTTTTACTGGCAATTTTCGTTCTGGCGACGATTGTCAGTGGTTGTGTATTTCAGCCGGGGCAAGTCGCCAGGGACGTTGCGGCGACCGCCACCTCGGCGACTCGCGAGCCCGCCGGCTGCGGCGCCCGCCGCAGCCGCATGGCCTTCGGCGACCCCCACGGTCGCCCGCGACGGCCACGAGTCGCCAACCTCTAGCCCCACGGCGACGGTCACGGCTGCGCCGACCTTGACGGACTACAGCAACCGCCACCGCGACCGACACCCCGACTCCGACGCCGACGCCCGGGCCTACCCCGGACGGCGTGACGCGGAAGCTCAAGGTTCCCATCCTGATGTATCACTATGTGTCGCGGCCGCCGGCGGGCGCGGACGTCTACCGGCGGGACCTGTCGGTGACGCCGGAGCGGTTTGCGGAGCAAGTGCGCTACCTGCGCGACGCGGGCTACGACGACGATTACGCTGGACGACCTGCTGTACGCGCTGGCAGACGGGCGGCCGCTGCCGCCGAAGCCGGTCATCCTGACGTTTGACGACGGTTACGCGGACAACTACGAGAACGCCTTTCCGATATTACGGGAGTACGGGTTCGTCGGAACCTTCTTCGTCATGACCGATCTCGTCACCGACAAGGCCGAGGGCTACATGACCTGGCCGCAGATCGAGGAGATGGCGGCGGCGGGCCAGCGCTTCGGCTCGCACGGCCGGCAGGACCATCGCAGCCTGGCCGGTCGGTCGGTCGATTACCTGGTGTGGGTGGCGCTGGGGAGCAAAGAGGCGATCGAGGAGCACCTGGGATACCACGCCGCGGTGGGTCGCGTACCCCTCAGGCGAATATGACGCGCAGACGATCGAGGTGTTCCAGTCGGCCGGTTACTGGGGCGGGCTGACGATCGAGCAGGGCACGCAGCACTCGCTCGACGATATCTTCGAGCTGCGCCGCATCCGCGTCCGCGGCTCGCACACCGCGAGCGACCTGGCCGGCTTGCTCGCCCTGGACTGGTAGGCAAGCAAGCCAGGCGAACGGGCTAGCGCTTCTCCGCAATCGCGATCATCGGATGTGCCGAACGGCAGGCTCATCCGCTTGAGCAGGGCCACCTCCACCTTCCCCACGAACGTCAACACCCGGTTCACGAGCGGCGACGCAGGCTCCATCTCGACCTGGTACGCGTTCTTCGTCGAAGTGGGGCGAAGCCAGCTCGGGCTCGGCCCGGCCGCGGCGCAGGAGGATCAGCAGCGCGGCCAGCGGGAAGATGAAGAAGTTGTTGTAGGAGATGCGCAGCACGCGGAAGCCGTGCGCCTCGAGCTTGCTCGCGCAGCTCGGGAACCGTGTAGCGCCGCTGGTGCATGTTGATCACGTCGTTGCGGCTCCACAGGAACATGAACGCGGGACCGGTGACCAGGAGCTTGCCCGCCCTGGCGCAGCACCCGGCAGCACTCGTCGAACACCTGCGCTTCCGCGGGCACGTGCTCGACCGTGTCCAGCACCGTCAGCAGGTCGAATTCGCCCTCACCGAACGGCAACGCGTCGGCCGTGCCCTGCCGCACATCCAGCCCGCGCTGCTGCGCCACCTCGAGCGGCTTGGGGTTGTTGTCGACCCCGGTCACCCGGCCGTAGTGGGCGAGGTGGTGCATCATGTTGCCTGCGCCGCAGCCAACGTCGAGGACCTGCAGGTTGCGGCCCGGGCCGACGTAACGGTCCAGGTAGGCGAGAATCGCGCGGGTGCGCGAGGCAAACCACCAATGCTTGTCTTCTTCGAGCACGGTGAGCATCGGGGTCGATGACATGATAGCTTCTCCTAATCGAGCAGCCGCAAGGCGGCATCGATGACATGTTGCGGCTGGATCGCGGCGATGCAGCCGTGCAGGGGCAGGGCGTGCAGCGGCCAGTCCAGCCGGTCGCAGGGAGCGCAGGTGAAGGGCGATTCGAGCACGACGTTGCGGGACGGGTCGCCCCACGGGCCGAACTTGGCGGCGGGAACCGGGCCGTAGAGGTGGACGGTCCTGGCACCCGGCGGCGACGGCGAGGTGCAGCGGGCCGGAGTCGGAGCCCAGGACGAGATCGCATCTCCCGGTATACGGCGGCGAACTGGCCGAACGAGGTCTGCCCGCCCAGGTCGAGCACGTCGAACGGGAGCTGGGCGGCGATGCTGCGCGTCAGCGCTTGCTCGCCCGGTCCGCCCGTCAGGACGATCTGCGCGCCGCGGCCTGCGCGCAGCGCGGCCGCGACGCTCGCCCAATGCCCGACCGGCCATTGCTTGACCGCCGCGCCGGCTCCCGGGTGGATCGCCACCCACGGACCGGACCCGGATCGCTCAGCCGCTCCTTGGCCCATGCGGCGTCGGCTTCCTGAACGAGCGTAGCGGCATGGGCCGAGCCCGCTTTCGATGCCGGGCGCCAGCGCCTCGAGCAGATTAGCGTTCTGCAGCGCTTCGTGCCGGCCGGCCTGGTAAGGCGACGGCCTCCGTCAGGAACGGGCGCGGTCTCGGGCCAGGCATAGCCGATCCGGCGGGGGATCCCGGCGGCGGCGGCCAGCCAGGCGCCCCACCAGTGATCGTAGCGCAGGATGACGGCCGTGTCGAAGCGGCCCGCAAGCCCGGCTCGCGGCCTCGCGGAGCAGCCGGTACGGCGCGAGCGGGCTGGACTTTGGCTTGCGCTCGAAGCCCGGAAACGGGCAGATTTCCACCCGCGTCGACGTCCGCGATTGCCCTGGACCGCCTGCGCGCCCCACGGCCCGACGAGCAGCGTGATCCGCGCGTCGGGCAGGGCTGGCCGCAGCGCATGGAGCGCGGGGGTCAACAGCAGCACGTCGCCCAGGTGGTCGGGGCGGATCAGCAGTACATCCTGGGGCGCCCGGCCTGCCCGCGGCCTGGCGTAGGCCGCACCGGCCGCCCGCAATCCGGCCAGCCGCGCCCGTTGGAGCACGCTCCGGCTGCCTGTCCGCTGCCGGCGCACGCGCCGGCGTTCCGAGCTACCATCACGCGTACAGCGCCTCGAGCTGGGGCACGATCGCATCCCACCCGTAATGCGCCTCGACGAAGGCGCGCGCGGCACGGCCCAGCGACGCGGCGGCTTCCCGGTCCCGCAACAGGCCCACGACCCGATCGGCAAACGATTCCGGCTCGTCGGCAAAGGCGACTTCGCAGTCGTCGGTGAACGGGAAGCCGTCGCAGCCGAGCCGGGTGGAGACGAGCGCCTGGCCCATCGCCATCGCTTCCAGCACTTTGAGCCGGGTGCCGCCGCCGATGCGCAGCGGGACGACGTATACGCCCGCGCCCGCGATGTAGGGCCGAGTGTCGGGCACCTTGCCCGTGACCACGATGCCGGGGCGATCCGCGAGCGCGGCGACGCGCGGGCCTGGCTGCTGCCCGACGACGTAGAAGCGCGCGTCCGGGCGCCCGATCGCGGATCAGCGGGAAGACCGCGTCGGCGAACCAGGTGACCGCGTCGACGTTGGGCCGGTAGTCCATCTTGCCGGTGAAGACCAGGCTGTCTTCGCCCATCTCCGGCAGCGGCGGCGTGACGCCAGGCCGGTAGAAGTCGAGGTCGACGCCGTTGGGGATGACGGTCACCTGGAGCGCCCGATCGAGGCGCAGCAGGGCCGCCCGGTCTACCTCGGACACCGCAACCACGCGGTCCGCGGCCCGGCACACGCGGCGCTCGTACGCGGCCAGCTTCTGCCACTGGACCAGCGAGTAGCCGGCGGCGATCCAACGCCTGGGCCGGCGCACGTCCGTAGCGAAGGCGCGCTGCTGCAGCACGTACTCGGCGTTGTGGTCGTCGTAGACGAAGCGCGGCCGCGCCCCGTGCCACTGACCCTGGAGCGCGAGCATGTAGGGCGCCATCTCGATGCCCTCGACCTGCACGACGTCATACCCCTGAGACGACTTCCTGACGAGGTTCAACAGGGCCGTATGCATTTCGGGCGAGTGCAGCCGCAGGGCCATGTCGGGCGCGGCGCTCAGCAGGGTGTCGCGCGCCCGCGCCGACATTTTGCGGGCGGGCTGGGGCAGCGCGAGGATCGCGCCGCAGTAGGGGCGCAGCAGATCGACAGCCCCTGCGTCCATGCCGGGCGGGAGGAACGTGACGAGGTCGACCGTGTGGCGCTTTGCCAGCCCGGCGAGCAGGTTGAAATTACGGATTGTGGTGCCCTGCACGGAGCCGGTCAATGCCTGGGGGGGAATGGGGAGCTGGGGAGCCAGGATCAGGATGCGCGCCACTAGCCTGCCACTTTTCGATAGACGGCCATCGTCTGTTCCGCGGCCCGGCGCCAGGAGAAGCTGGCGGCGCGCTGCTGGCCCTTCATGCGCAGCGAGACGGCGAGGTCGCGGTCCGTCAGGATCCGCCAGAGGGCCACGGTGATCTCCTCGTCCTGCTTGGGATCGACCAGCAGGGCCGCATCACCGACCACCTCGGGGAGGCTGGAGACGTTCGAAACGATGGTGGGCGTGCCGCATGCCATCGCCTCGAGCGGCGTCAGGCCGAATCCCTCATAGAAGGCCGGGTGGACGAGGCAGCGGGCGGCGTTGTATAGGTAGGGCAGGTCGTTGGTCTCGACGCGGCCCAGGAAATACGTGTAGTCCTTGATGCCAAGCTCGGCCACCTGCGCGTGGAGGTCGTCGCTCAGCCAGCCGGGCGAGCCGGCCAGGACGAGGGCCGGGGTCAGGCGGTAGTCTTCGCGGAGCCGCTGGTACGCGCGCAGGAGCCCGCCGACGTTCTTCCGGGGCTCGATGGTCGAGACGAAGAGGATGAACTCGTCGGGGACGCCGTAGAGCGCCTGGACCCGCTGCAGGGCCTCTTCGCGTGGAATGGGGCGCATGCGCGGATCGGCGGCTTCGTAGATGACCGTGATCTGTTCGTCGGGCACGCCGAGCATGCGAACGAGATCGTTCTTCGTGCTGTGGGAGACCGCGATGATGTGGTTTGCCCGGCGCACCGCCCGGTCGATCTGGCCGTAGTAACGGGCCGCGTCCTTGGTCAGGAAGTGCGGATAGATCAGGAAGGCCAGGTCGTGGATCGTGATGATGCTCTTCCCGGTGTAGCGCAGCGGCGGGATGAAGTCAGGGCTGTGAAAAAGGTCGATGGTCAGGCCGCCGACGACCCAGGGCAGCAGCAGCTGCTCCGCGCGGTGATGGCTCGGCACGCGGGAGTAGGCAACGCGCACGTTACCTGCGCCGATCAGTTTTTGCGGTTGGCGACGGTCTTGCAGGAGCACGAAGCGGTCTTGGGGATAGGCTTCGGCGAGCGCCTGAGTCAGGCGGAGGGTGTACTCACCGATGCCCGCGCGGGTGTAATACACCAATCTTGCGTCGATCCCTACATGCATGACAGCGGCAGCCCTCTAGCGTGCGAACCGGCGTACGGCCGGGATGGGCGGATAAAAACAAACCCTCCGCCCCGGAAAGCCGAGAAGGAGGGCTGCGATGACCCACAACATGCGCGCATGATATCACGGACGCCGCCCGGCCGTCAAATGAAATCCTGAACACGCTGTCGTTCTTGCGCTGGTCCTCGGCCGGCGTTGGCCGTCCAGCAAACGCGGACGCTACTGACGCGATGCCGCGGCGGGGTCACCGCGCGAAGCCATGAAAGACCGGATGGCATCTTGCCAGGCCGGCAGGGCATGACCCGTCACGAGACGGAACAGGCGGCAATCCAACACCGTGCGGTTGGGCCGGGCTGCCACGCGCGACAAGGCGCCGGCATCGACGACCTCGACGCGTACAGAGCTGCCCGCCTCAGCCAGCACAAACTCGGCAAACTCGGCGCGCGTGCAGGCGCCCTCGCTCGTCACGTGGTAGCACCCGTATGCGCCCGTGCCGATCAGTGCATCGACGGCGCGCGCCAGGTCCGCGGTGGTGGTTGGCGACTCAACCTGGTCGGGCGCCATCCGTACGACGCCTTCGCGCCTGGCAGACGCCAGGACCCGATCGACGTAGTTGTTCGGATGATCGCCAACCAGCCAGGCTGTCCGCACCACGTAGGTGGCGCTGCAAATCTGGGTGCTCAGCATCTCGCCTGCCAGCTTGGAGCGCCCGTACTGGTTGATCGGATCGACCGGCGCAGTCTCGTCGTAGTCCGAGTCCGTTCGCCCGTTGAACACATAATCCGTGGAGATGTAGAGCAGGGCGGATCCTGCCTGGCGTGCGGCGAGCGCGAGGTTCTGCGCGCCGACCGTGTTGATCTGCCAGGCTTTGTCTGGATCGCGCTCACATCCGTCCACGTCGGGCCAGGCAGCGGAATTGAGCACCAAGTCGGGCCGCAGATCGGTGATCTGCCCGATCGTGCGCGGGCGGTCGGTGATATCGATCTCCTGGATATCCCAGCCGGTCACTTCATGGGCCGGCGCCAGCACTCGTTCCAGCTCGCGGCCAAGCATGCCCCGAGCGCCCATGATTAAGACACGCATACGAGATGCTCCTTCGCCATCAGGGGGACACCGTGCGGGCGGGGCTCCCGCTCGGCCGGGCCTCAGCGGCGGCGCGATCCAGGGCGTCGCGCAGCTTGCGCACGGCCGCTCCGATCTCGCCGGTCCCGGCCGCGAGCTTGCCGTTCGGGCCCTTGAGCAGCGGAGACGAGAACTCGCCGACGGTCATGCCCGCGAACGAACTGCGCGACGTTGCCGGCGTTGAGGCCGCCATCCTCCATAAGCTCGACGCGATCCTGCACGCCGCGGCCGACCAGCATGTCGTGCAGCGTCTTGACGCTTTCGATGACGATCGGGTCGATCGTGTGCGGGCTTTGGGCGCCCTGCGTCGGTTTCCAGAACGGCGCGCGGCTCTCGTATTCGATCGCATCGACGAACGGCAGGTACTGATCGAAGAAGATCAGGGGCAAGCCCTGCCATGCCCACACGCCCACTTTCAAGCCCAGGGTTTCCTTGATGTAGGTGATGTCCTGGATCAACATTTCGCCGGTGGTCTCAATGGGCAGCGAGATCATGTTGGCGCCGGCATCGGCCAGCTGCCGGAACAGCTCGAAGGTGGGACGCACCATCTGGAGCTGCACTTCGACCTCGAGATCAGTGTGACTGCGAATACCTTCCAGGATGTCGATCCCCCCGCGGGGAACGTCAAAACCCATGTAGCGGCCGTCGCGCATCTCGATGTGGATCCAATCCACGCCGGCCGCGGTGAGGTCTTCGACCTGCGCGCCCAGGATGCCGTAGTCGGCCCAGAAAACGCCAGCCGCAATCTTAACCCGTCCGTCGATCTTGCCAATGCTCTCTCTCATGCTTGCCTCCACTAACCCGTGATCTTGTCCAGATGCTCCACTTCGTGCGCGAGATCGTCGCTGATAATCAGCGCATTGACCAATCCGCCGCGACACGCGCCCAATACTGCCGGGGCCTTCTCAATGCCGGCCGCGACGGCCAAGACTGACGATATCCCCTTGAAATCGTCCAGCGGCAGGCCGATCGTGCGTTCCCGATTCCAGGAATCGATCAGGTTCCCCTCGATGTCGAAGAACTGCGCGAGAGTCTCGCCGACCGCGCCGAGAGCCAGGAGGCAGCGCATGTCCGCCTCGGACAACATGCCCGTGCTGCTGGCATAGCGCGCCTGCAGGTTGGTAGGCTCGACCGCAACGGGCGCCAACCCGATGCACGCTAAGGTCGCGCTGCACGCCTTCTCGAGGGTCACCCGAATGCTCTCTTCGCGGAGCAGCGCCTGGCGGAGCCCCGCCTCCGAGACAAAGGCCGGGGCGAACAGGGCAGCGACCTGCGCGTCCCAGCGCATCGCCATCTCGCGGGCTACCTCGCTGGCGCTGATTGCCGACTGGCCCACCCAGCCGCCTACTGCAGAGACGACTGTCAATTCGGGCCGGTGGGCCGGCCGGAGCTGGCGAGCCACGGCGGTTAACGTCCGCCCGCCGGCAACCGCCACGACGTCGTGGTCCGGCACGATCTGGCTCAGGTAGGCGGCCCCCGCCCGCGCGACGGCCTCCAGCGTGTCCTGCGGTGTGGGGGCAGCAGGCACGACGGCCAGGTACTCCAGATCGAAACGATCGCGGAGCCGGCACTCGAGCTGGGCCATGTTGCCGGAAGGAGCGACCACGATCGTGCGCACCCAACCGCGCTCGCGCGCGAGCTTGATGGCGCGGGACACCGTGGAAGCAGAAACCGAAAACTCGCGCGCGATCTCGTCCTGGGGCAGGTTGTCCTCGTAATACCGCCGGGCGATGCTCAGGATTTGTTCAGTTTTCATCCTGCTCTATTCCTGACAGATTCGTGCAAGGCTGCAATTTGATCGCGATTATAGGGCCGGCGCCGGGCGTCGTCAAGTGCCTGTGAGATGGTTCGTCACGTTCGCCGGCTCGATCTGCCGCAGGTACGCGAGGATGAATTCGTCCAGGTCGCCGGCGAGCACGGCGTTCAGGTCGTTGTGCCGCACCTTCGTCCGTGGGTCGCGCACGTAGCGCTGTCCCTCGACGTGGTAATTCCGCACGATCTCTGACGGCGGGAGCGCGGCCGGCACGCCCGGCTCGACCTTCCCCGTGGCGCGCAGCCGCAACATGCCGTCCAGCAGCCCGTCCGCATCCCCCTCCCACGCATCCACCGACACGCCGACTAGCTGCAGCGGGCCGTAGCCCCGCTCCGGTCGTCTCCCGCTCCGCCCGTCCTTCGCCCGGTAGTCCTCCTTGCGGTCTTCCCTAATCCGCTCGCCTGCGCGGCGGTGCAGCCCGGCCTCCCCCTTTAGGAAGCCGTACACGTTGGCCCCGCCCAGCAGGATCGCCACCTCGCGCACCTCGTCCAGCCCGCTCACCTCCTTGATGAGCGCGTCGCAGTCGTCGCGCCCGGCCGCGGGCTGACGTCGAGGCGCTGCCAGCGGTAAGGGTAGGCGCGCAGCAACTCGTTCGCCCGCTGCGCTTCGGGGACCAGCACCAGGCTCGCCACCGCCTCGATGTCGTAGCCCTTGCGGCCGGCCCAGCCCAGGTACATCGCAGCGAGCCGGCGCACCCACCCGCTCGTCTCTTCGTCCTGGCTCTGCCCCGGCTGGACGCCGACGCGCGGCATGGGGGCCAGCGTCAGCAGCGCGTTGTGGTTTCGCACGATGTGCGCGCCGAGCAGCTCCACCTCCAGGAACGCGGCATCCCGCGTCAGCTGCTCGAAGCTCTCGGCCAGGTCCCAGCGGTAGCCCGCGTCCCGCTGCTGGTGCACGAGCCCGGCCAGCTCTTCGAGGTACGCGGCCTTGTCGATCAGCTGCTGCAGCCGCTTGAGGAGGCGTTCGAGGAAGTAGAAGCGCGCGAGCGTGGCCTGCGCGGCAGCGGGGTCGTCCCAGAAGGTGGGATGCGTCGTGCTGGCCAGCCGCGCGTCGCGCTCGTTGCGCATCTCCCACACCGCATTGCGCTGCGTCCACGCTTCGAGCTTTTGCCGCAGCTCCGCGAACCCCTGGATCAGGTTCGAGTAGTTGAGCAGCCGGCTCTTGTCCTCGCCCCGCCTAGGCCGACCCGCCAGCATCCCCTGCTCGAGGTTCTCCTCCGGCGCGGCCCGGATGACGGTCAGGGTGACCTGGTCGCCGTCGGAGCCCAGGCGCAGCAGCTCGCCGCCCAGCTCCGTGCGACCCGCCAGGAATCGGGCCAGTGGCACGACCACTCGCTGCTCGATCGCGCGCTTGAGCGGCCGTGCGCCGTACGCCGCACTGAACCCCTGCTCCAGCAGCAGGTCGATGATGTCGTCGTCCATCTCGATCAGCAGGTTGCGCCGCGCGACGCCCTGCCGCATCAGCACCTCGCCCAGCTCGCGCCGCGCGATCTTGCGCATCGTCTCCGGGCCGAGCGGCTGAAACGGCACGATCTGGTCGATCCGGTTGACGAACTCGGGCCGGAAGTAGCCCTCCACCTTGCCCTGCCAATACGCTGCGCCACGACCTGGCGCACCCTCGCGCTCTGCAGCCTGCCCGTCCGCCAGCAGCCCGAGCGCCCGCTGGTCGCGCGCGCTCGCGCCCAGGTTCGACGTCATCACGATGATGGCGTTCTGGAAGGAGGTCGTCGCGCCGGTCGCATCGGTCAGCCGGCCCTCGCCCAGCACCTGCAGGAACAGGTCGTAGACCTCGGTCGCGGCCTTCTCGAACTCGTCCAACAGCACCACGCAGAACGGCTGCTCGCGCACGCGGCCGGTCAGCTCGCCCTCCTGCCCGCTCCCCGGCGCGCCGATCAGGCGGCGCACGCCGAACGGGTCCGCGTACTCGCTCATGTCGAAGCGGATCGCGCGCTGCTCGTCCCCGAAGAGGTACTTCGCGAGCGTCTTGACCATCTGCGTCTTGCCCACGCCGGTCGGGCCGATGAAGAGGAAGCTCCCAAGCGGCTTCTCGGGGTCGTTCAGGCCGGTCTTGATCAGGGCGATGATGTCCACCATCGCGTCGACCGCCTCGTCCTGCCCGACCACGCGTTCTGCGAAGTGCCGGCGCACCGCGGGAGGTCGAGGGGTACGTCGTCCGCCAGGACGAACTCGGGCAGGCCCGTCTCGCGGGTGAACGTGCGAATCAGCTCCTTGTGCCCCACGTCGGGCAGCGCCGCCGCCTCGTCCGTCGCCGGCTCCCTGCGTCGAGGCGGCAGTCGGCCGCGGCCTGCTCGACGAGGCGGACGGTCTTGCCCGGCTGGCTCCGGTAGGGCAGGAAGCGGTTGGTCAGGCCGAGCGCGGCCTCGCACGTCCCCGGCACGAAGCGGACGCCCTCGCGCTGCTCGATGCGCGGGAGGATGTTGGTCGCGATGCGGAGGGTGCCCGCATCGTCGGTCGGCTCGATGCGCAGGGTGCTGAACTGCCGGGTGAAGCCGGGGTTGAGCCGTTCCGCGTAGCGCCAGCGCTCGGGCGTCGCCTCGCCGATGATCACGACGCTGCCGGCCTGGAGGTAGCGGCGGAAGTAGTCGGCCATGCTTGTGCTGTTATCCTCGTGGCGGCCCGCCTCGACCATCGCGCCCGCGTCCTCGACGTAGAGGATCGCGTTGCGCTCGCGCACCTCCGCGACCACCCGCTGCATCCGGCCTTCCAACTGCCCGATGTACTTCTGGTCGGCCAGCAACGTGCCCGTGCTCACCGACCACACCTCGCGGCCCGCGAGCGCCTCGGGGCACTGCCCGCCGCGCATCCGCCGGATCACCTCGTGGAGGATCGCGCTCTTGCCCGACCCCGACGGGCCGATCAGGACGAGGCTCGGGCGGCTGCCCTTCAGCACGCCCAGCACCTTCTCGACTTCCGCATCGCGGCCGTACGCGACGGTCAGCAAGTCCTCGCTTTCGGCCGCGGTCAGCTCAATGCCGACCGTTTCGAGCTCGGACCGCTCCTCCTTCGCGGGCTTCGATTCGGCAGGAGGGGGAGCCGCGCGCACTCTGGGGCTTCAACTCGACCTCGACCTCGACCTCGTCGATCGTCTCCTCGGGGCTGGGCTGGAAGCGCTCGATCCGCTCCGCCACGTAGTCCTGGAAGTAGAGGATGAGGTGGCTGGCCGCGACCGCCTGCAGCTGGCTTGGGCCGTCGACGTGGAAGAAGATCGCGGGATCGGTCAGCCTGGGCATCGTAACCCCCAACCCGCCGCTCGTATCAGGGTGAAGCAGCAGGTTGATCGCCAGGCGGACGGGGCTCGCGCGCCCGTCCTCTCCCGCGTGCGGCTGCAGCGTGACCTCGAAGGGCTCCAGCCGCTCGTCGGGATCCGCGGCTACACCGTCGCGCTCGTACGGCTCGGCCGCGGCGAGGCGCTTGGCCAAGGCACGGGCCATCTTCTGCTTGCACCTTTCGAGGCTCGGGCCGGCAGCAGTGACGCCGGGGACGAGCGGCGCACTGACCAGGTAGGTGTTATCGGCGAGCCTCTGGACGAAGAGGCGGACGGTGAGTTTCATGGATCACACCTGGTAGGAAGATGGCGGCGGGGTTGGCAACCTGTGGTGATTCTATGCGCAATCAGGAGCGGTGGCAAGCTGCGCGCAGTTGAGTCGGGGAAGACCCATGTGGGAGAGCCCGGAATTACCCCCTTAGGGGGTTCAGCCGCCCAGCTTCACATCCAGATCGAAGTCCACCATCACCTGCCGGTATTGCGCCAGATCCGCTTCGTCGATGCTGCGAACACCTTTGAACTGGTACTCCAACTCCAGCAGATCGTACTTGTGCTGGCCCATCTGGTGGAACGGCAGCAGGTTCACTTCTTCGACCTGCAGCTCTTTGAGCAGCCGGCCGAAATCGGCAGCGTCCTCGAGGGAATCATTAAAGCCGGGGATCACCGGGATACGAGCCACAACGTGCGCGCCGCTTTCGATGAGCAGCCGGAGATTATCGAGAATCTGGGCATTGGGCACGCCGGTGTGGGCCTGGTGCTTGACCGTGTCATAGTGCTTGACATCGTAGAGGAAGAGGTCCGTCTGCTCCGCGATCTTGGTGAGGACTTCCGGCCGGGTCATCCCCGTGGTTTCCACCGCGGTGTGCAGCCCCTGCTGTTTGCCGGCCGCCAGCAGCGCGTAGGCGAAACCCGCCTGGAGGAGGGCTTCGCCGCCCGAGAGGGTCATGCCGCCGCCGGAATTCTTGTAGAAGGCCTCATCTTTCCTGACTTCCGTCAGAACTTCTTCGACGGTCGTCCAGTAGCCTTCAAAGTGAAGCGCGCCGGTGCAGCAGGACGCGACGCATAACCCGCAGCTATCACACAGATTCCGGTCGATGCTGGGGTGAGCGCCGTCCTTGAAGCTGATCGCGCCTAGCGGGCAGGCCCTTTCGCACTCACGGCAGCCGATGCAGTTCCGGGCGTTGTACATCAGCACCGGCTTGCGGGCCTGGGATTCGGGGTTCGCGCACCATTGGCAGCGCAGCGGGCAGCCCTTCAGAAAGACGATCGTCCGGATGCCCGGCCCGTCGTGAATGCTGAAGCGTTGGATGTTGAAGACAACGCCCTTCTGCTTCAGGTAGTTGACTTCAGGTGCCCTGTACACTTCGTCCATCACACGGGACCTGGGTCCAGGGATTTCGATCGTCCATGGCGGCTCTCACAGGGTGTGTTCGGTCCGAGCGATGATGTCGTTCTGCGTGTCGGGCGAGAGCACGTTGAAGAAGGCGCTGTAACCCGCAACCCGCACGATCAGATCGCGGTATTTCTCCGGATTCTTCTGAGCTGCGAGCAGCGTCTCGCGCGAGACGATGTTGTACTGGACGTGGAAGCCGTGCAGATCGTTGAAGAAGGTCCGGATGAGGTAGATCAACTTCTCCACGCCCTCGGGCTTGGCCAGGCTGCTGGGCGAGAGCTTCTGGTTGAGCAGCACGCCGCCCGTGATCTTGTCGTTCGGCAGCTTGCCCATCGACTTGTACACAGCGGTCGGGCCGTTCAGGTCCGTGCCGTGCGAAGGAGAGCAGCCTTCTGCCAGCGGTTCGCCGGCTTTCCGCCCGTCCGGCGTCGCGCCGACAGCGCTCCCTTGCGGTACGTTGGCCGAGATCGAAGAGGTGCCGGCGTAGTAGCGCCCGCCGATCGGGCCGCGTCCGTAGCGGGTGTTCTTGTACTTCGTCAGCTCGTCGATGCACTCGTCGTACGCGGCAACCAGCAGTTGATCGATGTAGTCATCATCGTTGCCGTACTTCGGGGCTTTGTGGATCAGCATCTGGCGCATTCTCTCGCCTTCGAGGCCCTCGAAGTTGTTCATGAGCGCCTGCCAGAGCTGTTCTTTGGTGAAGGCCTGCTCCTCGAAGACGAGCTTCTTGATCGCCGCCAGCGAGTTGCCAAGGTTGGCGATGCCGACCTGCAAGCCGCTGATGTAGTCGTAGACGGCCCCGCCTTCCTTGATGGCAAGCCCGCGCTCGATGCAGTCGTCCGTCAGCGCGGAGCACAGCACGTCGGGGGTTTCCATTTCCAGGGCGTAATCGGCGCAGGTGTCCATGATGACGGCCAGCGCGGGTGAAGTAGCGCACCGTCTGCGACCAGGCGGCAAAGACCTCGTCAAAGCTCTCCATCTCGCAGAAGGTCTTGCCCACGCCGGGGTGGATGCGCTTTCCGCTCAGCGGCTCGACGCCGTTGTTCAGCGAGGTCATCAGGACCTTGCCGAAATTCAGGAAGCTCATCCCCGTGCAGCGGTAGCCCCACTTGCCGGGCACGGCCACTTCGACGCAGCCGATGGCGCTGTAGTTGTAGGCGTCCTCGGGTTTGACGCCGAGCTTGAGAAAGGACGGGATGATCACCTCGTCGTTGTTGAAAGCCGGCATGCCGAAGCCAAGTTTCACGACCTCGACGGCCTTCTGCATAAACTCATCCGGGGTGCCGTGGTGATAGCGGACCGTCAGGTTGGGCTGGGTGAAGCGCACGCGGCCCACGCTGCGCATGACCAGCTCGCTCAGCGGGTTGGACGCGTCCTTGCCATCCGGGGTCTGACCGCCGATGGTTACGTTCTGGTAGAGCGGGCCGCCTGCTGAAAAACGGGTGTGCGACCAGGCGCGGATCTTGTTGATCGTATAGGCCTTGATCCAGAGGTTTTCCAGGAGCTCCGTCGCCTCTTCTTCGGTGATGCGGCCGGCGTCGAAGTCACGCGCATAGAAGGGATAGAGGTACTGGTCGAGACGGCCGAACGAAGTCGAGTGACCGTTGGACTCGATTTGCAGGATCAGCTGGATGAGCCAGGTGCTCTGAACGGCTTCGTAGAAGCCGGCGGCCGGGTGTTCCGGCACCCGCCGGCAGGTCTGAGCGATGCGCTCTAGCTCGGCCTTGCGCCTTGGATCTTGTTCGGCGTCAGCCATCTGGCCGGCAAGGTCGGCGAAGCGGTTGGCGAACGCGACGACCGCGTCGCAGACGATCAACACGGCCTGGAGGAAGAACTGCTTCTTGAAGTCGCCGAAATCCGAGATGTCCAGCCGGTCCAGCCGTTCCTGCGCGCGGGCCTTCACGCCGGCAACGCCCTCGTCCAAGACGTGCGTGAAATTGACGGCGATGTGGCCGTCGCCGGAGGTGATGTTGCCTTCGGCCTTGATCATGCCCACATCGTACAGGAAGCGGCCATCGGGGGTCATCAGGGCCAGGGCCTTGTCTTTGAGGGTCTTGCCCTTCCAGTATTCGCAAATCGCCAGCAGCTCGGGTTTCTTCTCGTCCGGGATATAGAAGCGGTCGCCGGGGCGCTTATCGAATTCGTCGATTTCCTTGACGATCCAGTCGACGGCGTACTCGGGGAAGATGGGCGCGGCGCGGTGCGCGGAGGCCTGGTTGCCCACGATCAGCTCGGCCGGGTCGATAAAGATCGGCATCTGCTCCAGGATCGCCTTCAGCGCGATCGCGCGCTTGAGGATCACCGGCTTGTCCTCGTTGTGGCGGTAGGCTTCCGTGATGATCCGGGCACGGTCGATGCAGATGGTTGATTTTGTGTCGAGTACGCGGCTGCGATACTCCTTGATGCGCGGGCTTGATTCACCAAAGAAGCTGTTCATAGATGGTTCTCCTTGTCTCCCCTACTGACAGAGCCGGGATCGCGTGCCACCCAGCGCGGCGGCGTCCCGCAGGCATCGCTCATCGGGCCGAAACCGCTCTTGACAGATCGATGCAAAAGTGAAATGATTCTCCCATCATTTCGGGAACGAGGTCTATCTCAACCTCTTGCCGGGTGTCACCGGTTGTGGGAGCGAACGCTGTGATGGGCGCCATGCCGCCCGACCGCCCCTTGACAGATTCATGCAGGCGTGCAATAATGCACCAATCATACGGCTAGAATCGGTTGTCGTCAAGTCCTACAGCGGAATTGTTTATTAGCAGTGGTTGCGCTGCGCGCAAGAGGTCGGCTGTGGACAGTATCCCCATTCATCTGATTGGCAGCGGCATGATCGCTCGGGTACACTCGCCGGCACACCGCGAGCTCCCCGATCTTCTGCTCCCGCGGGCTGCTGCGCCCACGGAAGGCCCGCATGCCCACCGATCGCCCCGAAACCGCTCAGGCTGCACGCCGCGGCCGCGCCCGACAAGTCGCTCATCTTCGATACGCTGCACCCATGCAAGCACGTGCATTGCGACAAACGTCTGCCGTTTGACGGCGCCGAAGCCCGCGCCCTGGTGGCTGCGCGGACCCTGGTCCCCGCTCGAACCAGGGCAGGAGAAGGCCTGACATGGTAGCGAAGCGCTTCGCGGTTGGCATCGATATCGGCGGCACCAAGATCGCGGCGGGCGTGCTCGACGAGCGCGGTAACGTGGTGGCCCGCCACAGCTCGCGCGGCCACACCGGCCAGGCCCCGGAGGTCGTGCTCGAGGCGACCGTGCAGGTCTTCCAGGAGGTGCTGCGGAAGGCCGGCATCGGGCCAGCCCAGATCGTTGGGGTAGGGGCCGGGTTTGCGGGCCACACGCACGGCGAAGCGGGGTTAGTCCTGACGAGCAGCAACTTGCCAGCGTGGGACAGGCACCCCTTGCGGGACCGGTTGGCCCAGCGCCTCGGCGTCCCGGTGGTGCTGGACAACGATTCCAATTGCTGCGCTTGGGGCGAGTATCGATACGGGGCCGGACGGGGCTCGCGCTTTCTGAGCTATGTGACCCTCAGCACTGGCCTTGGGATGGGCATCATTAACGACGGCCATCTGTTGCGCGGGGCCACCGGCACGGCGGGGGAAATCGGGCATACGGTTGTCGACTTGAACGGCCCGCTCTGCACCTGCGGGAAGCGCGGGTGCGTGATGAGCTATGCTTGCGGGCTGGCGATCAGCCGGATGGCGTGCGAGCGCGTGGCCGGGAACGAGCCGACGATGCTCCGGGAAATGTGCGGCTCGGCGGCCGAGCACATCAGCGGCGAAGTGGTGGCCGAGGCGGCGCGCCGCGGCGATGAAGCGGCACGCGCGATCCTCGAGACGGCAGCGTATTACCTGGGGGTCGGTCTCTCGACGATCGTGCAGGTGCTCAACCCCGACCGGATCGTGCTGGGCGGCGGCCTGATGAACGCGGGCGACCTGCTGATGGAGCCCTGTTTGCGCGGCCTGAACGAGAACATCCACCCTGTCTTGCGCGGCTCGGCTGAGATTGTGCCATGGGCGTTGGGCGAGGACAGCGGGATCATCGGCGCAGCAGACCTGGCATGGGCAGCTGCCGGGCGGGAGAATATCGCCTAGGATTGTAACGCGGTTATCGAGAGCGGGCATCGCACCGGCTGAATGCGGGAAGCCCCTCAAGAAGACAACGCTGTAATCGGTTGACTGCTCGGAATGGAGGCATCTATCGAATAGACCTGTCGCAAAACCCTCAGCAACACATGCATTTACAAACTACACACCATTCGAAGGAGAAGAGGAAATGGCTAAGAAGACTGTATTTGCACTGTTGGCAAGTCTGCTCGTCTTGTCCCTGGCGCTGACCTCCTGCGCCCCTGCTGCCGCTCCGCAACCCACCGCCGCTCCCGCACAGGCCGCCGCCGCCGCACAACCGGCCGCCGCCGCCACCCACAAGCTCGTGTTTATTCCCGGCCAGTTAGCGAACCCGTCGCAGGCTTTTGGTTGGAAGATGTTCCAGAAGCACGCCGCGGAATACGGATTCGACGTCAGCGTTCTGGACGGGAAGGGCGATGTCCAGGAACAGACGAAGGCCATCAACAATGCTGTGGCCCAGGGCGCGGACGTCCTGATGGTCAACCCGAACGACGCCGTGGCCATCGGCCCGGCGCTGAAGGCAGCGAAGGACGCGGGTAAGGTCGTCGGGCTGTTCATGACGGCGCCGGGGAAGGGCACCGAAGATTCCATCAACTTCTACGCGACCGTCGACGACAACCAGGCCGGTCAGTTCGCGGCAGATGCGATCAAGAAGCAGTTCCCCAACGGCGCCACCGGCGTCGAGGTCGGCGGCCAGGCCGGTCACGATGCGGCCATTCGACGGCATGACGGGTTCGCGAAGGCGATCGACGGCACCAACCTCAAGGTGCTGGAGTACAAGAATCCGCAGCAGTGGGATACGGCCCAGGCCCAGGCGATCATGGAAGACATGATCACCAAGTACGGCGACAAGATCCAGTTCGTCTTCTGCCATTGGGACAACGGGGCGACCGGCGTGATCAACGCCCTGAAGGCCGCGGGCAAGGAAAACGTCATGATCGTCGCGGTCGATGGCAACAAGGTTGCGTTCCAGCAGGTCAAGGACTGGCCCAACTACATTTCCATCGCGCAGAATGCCGAAACGATCACGATGAAATCCATGGAGGAGGCCAATAAGTTCCTCAAGAAGGATCCGTCGGCCAAGAAGGATTTGATCGTGCCGTTCGACATCATCTCGAAGGCCACCATCAATAACTTTACCCCGCCCGAGTGGTAAGAAGCTGATATAATGAATCTCGCTCCTGACCATTACGCTTGAGGTTCGGGCCCGGCTCCAGGAACGAGGTTCATTAGCAAGCGCCTGTGGTTCGCGGCCGGCAGCTGCCGGCCGCGAACCCGCCCAGGCCCCTGTCTGCAAGGTCCTGCGGATGCTGTTGACGCCCAGGTAAACGCCCCGGCACAAAAGGAAATCCCATGAACGCAGATCAGTCTGATGTCATTCTCAGCATTAAAGAAGTCAGCAAAGCTTTCCCGGGTGTAAAGGCGCTGGATCGAGTCTCCCTGGAGGTCTGCCGGGGCACGATTCATGGCATCGTTGGGGAGAACGGGGCGGGGAAGTCCACGTTGATGAAGATCCTGTCCGGGGTGTATCAGAAGGACAGCGGCGAGATCGTCTTCGATGGGACCAGGATCGAGCACATCACCCCCATTCAGTCGATGCGGATGGGACTGAGCATTATCTACCAGGAACTCAACGTCATTAGTACGCTGTCCGTTGGCGAGAACATCTACTTGGGCAGGTTTGGCGAAATGGGTGGCAGAAGGGGCATCCACTCGAAGGCGCGTGTCCTGCTGGACAGCATGGGCTGCAAGATCGATACGCACAAGCTCGTCGCCGAGCTCAGCGTTTCCGACAAACAGATGGTGGAGATCGCCAAGGCGCTGTCTTTTGATTCAAAGCTCATCATCATGGATGAGCCCAGCAGCAGCCTCTCGGACGACGAGATGCAGAATCTCATCAAGATCATCCATGATCTGAAGAACAAGGGCATTTCGATCATCTATATCAGCCACAAACTGGACGAGATTTTCGGCTTCTGCGATGTCGTGACGGTCATGCGCGACGGGCAGGTCATCGACACGAGAAAAGTCAGCGAAATCTCCCGCAGCGAAATGATCTCGATGATGGTCGGCAGAACGATCGAGAACGAGTTTCCGCCCCGACCGAATAGCGCCGGCGACACGATCCTGGAAATCAGCGGGATCAATACGCGTAAACTGAAGAACGTGCATCTTTCCCTGAGAAAGGGCGAGATACTGGGGATTGTGGGGCTGGTGGGCGCCGGAAGAACAGAGATGGTCAGGGCGATTTTCGGCGCAGACAAAGTCAAGGGCAAGAGCATCAAGCTGGCAGGCGAGGCCATCGATATCGGTTCGCCGAGAGATGCGATCGACTATGGCATCGCGATGGTGCCCGAGGACCGAAAGGTTCAAGGCTTGCTCTTGCGCTTCCCGGTCGAGCGGAACATCTCGCTGGCGAGCCTGCCCAAGATATCCCCTCTTGGTTTTGTCAAGGAAAACGAAGAACGGAACATGGCCGGCAGGCAGATCAAGGCGCTCAACATCCGAACGCCGTCGGCCAGAACGACGATCAAGCTGCTATCCGGTGGAAATCAACAAAAGACCATCCTCGGCCGGTGGTTGGAGGTAAAGCCGAGGGTGTTGATCCTCGATGAACCGACAAAGGGGATCGACGTTGGCGCCAAGTACGAGATCTACCTGTTGATGAAGAAGATCGTCGAAGATGGGGGTTCGATCATCCTGATTTCCTCTGAACTCCCTGAAGTCCTCAGTATGAGCAACCGGGTCGTCACCATGTGCAATGGCAGGATCACGGGTGAGTTCGACCCATTGCGCGGCGTCGGCCAATGAGATCATGGAAAAAGCCTTTGCATTCGAGGGATGAGAACCATGGAAAAAGCGATCGACAACACGATGGACAAAAGGCTGACGACGCATTCGGTGCTGGAATGTCGGTCAAGAACAATCTCATTGTAGTCGGCATCGGGCTATTGATCGTCGTGACGTCCCTGATCGAGCCGAATTTCCTGACTGCCGGGAATATCGAGAATATCATCCGGCAGTTCGGCACATTGATCTTTGTAGCGCTTGGAATGACGTTCATCATCATCGGAGGCTTTATCGATCTTTCGGTGAGCGGCATCATCTCTCTCGTGGTGGTTGTCACGGTAACGCTGATCGATCCGCTCGGGCAGGTGGGCGCCCTCATCGTCGGCATCCTCATCGGATTGGCGTGCGGACTCCTCAACAGCCTGCTCATTCTCACGTGCGGCGCGCTGACCCTGGCAGAGTCCCTGTTCCTGACTTACGGGCTGGGCCTGGTGTATGCCGCGCTGGCATTGATGTACACCAAGGGTGTAACCCAATTCCTGAATTATTCGAAGTCGGATTATTCGATATTTACGACGATCGGCAGAGGCAGCATCGGGCCGATTTCGATTTCGTTCTTCCTGTTCCTTGCATGCCTGCTGGTTCTGTACGTGATACAGAGGCGGACGTTCATTGGCCGATCGATCTTTCTCATGGGCGAGAACAAGACGGCGTCCCGGTTGGCCGGCATCCCCATTTCTAGAACCGTCGTCTTTATTTATGCGGTTTCCGGGATCATGACCGCGATCGGGGCCGTGGTGCTGGTATCGCGAGTCTACCTGGCCTCGCCCGTGATCGGGGGCGCGGTGGGCGGTGGCTACGAGACCCAGGCGATTTTGGCGGTGGTGGTCGGCGGAACCGCGCTGCTGGGCGGCAGAGGCAGCGTTCTATGGACGGTTATTGGAACCCTGGTGCTGATCTTGATGAACAACTCTCTGAACCTGCTGGGCGTGTCAACTTACGTCCAATACATGCTCAGAGGGGCGATCCTGATACTTGCTATTTTGCTGGACCGCCAGAAGCAGGCCGCCCGCCTCAAGTAATCGGCGAGCACCACCGGCCGACGTCGGATCACGGAACGCGGCGATCTTCGGAGGGCAATGAGCGATGGTCACGAAAATTCGAGAATCCTTAACACGGGTATGGGCTTTGCCGAAGGCCTTTCTGGCCATCCTGGTAATCTTTGGGGCCATGCTGTTTTTCCATACGAATTTCTACACGACCTACAATCTTGTCGACCTGCTGAACTCAAACTCCATCTTCCTGATCCTTGCGATGGGGCAAACGATCGTTCTGATTGCGGGCGGCGTGGATTTGTCCATCGGCGGAACGATGACCGTCGCGGGGATCGTTGCCATCCTCCTGATTAACGCGGGTGTCCCGATCCCGGTGGCGGTGCTGCTGGTGATCGGGTTGGGAGCGCTGATCGGCGTTATCAACGCTTATGTTTCCGTATACCAAGAGACGGAGCCTTTCATCGTCACGCTGGGGATGGGCGTGATCCTGACGGGCGTGGCACAGCAATTGACCGACGCCCGTCCCATTGCGTGTACGAATCCTGCCTTCGTGAACCTCGCCAACTACAAACTTTTCGGCCAGGTCCCGGTGCTGATCGTGGTGATGATGGTTGTCGTAGTGGTGATGTATTGGGTCTTGCGGGATACCTCCTTCGGCCGCAATTGTTACGCTATCGGCGGCGACTATGAAGTGGCGAAATATTCAGGGATCTCGGTCAAGAGGCTCAAATCGTTGACCTACGTGATCAGCGGCATGACGGCGGCGCTGGGCGGCGTGATGCTGTCGTCGTGGCTCAACTCCGGCAATTCGATTTACGGGAGCATTACCGCCCTCTATGTGGTGTGTGCGCTCGTGGTGGGCGGCACGTCGGTGGCAGGCGGCATCGGCGGCGTTTTCGGATCCGTAACCGGCATCCTGCTGCTGGGCCTGCTCTCGAACGTGTTCAACATGCTGAATGTCGACTCATTCCTGCCGTACCTGCAAACGGGTCTCCAGGGACTGATCATCGTGTTCATTATCTGGCTGGACAGCTACGGCAGAAAGCGAAAGCGGGAGACTGTGTAGAACCTGCTATAATGCTGGCAGTCGCACAGGTTCGTCAGCCGCCCGGTCCTGCGCTTTCCCGTTCTGCGGCATCCTGATCAATGGAGGCCTCCGATGGGAGAAATCCTCAGTTCCTTACTCACGCTCGGCCTGCTTATCCTGATCGTCCTGGGCCTGCTGAGCACGGCCATCAAGATCGTCCAGGAATATGAGCGCGGCGTCATCTTCCGCCTCGGCCGCCTGGTCGGCGCTAAAGGTCCCGGTCTCTTCTTCATCATCCCCTTCGTCGACCGCATGACCAAGGTCGATCTACGCGTGGTGACGCTCGATATCCCTGCGCAAGAGGCGATCACGAGGGACAACGTGACGGTGAAGGTCAACGGCGTGGCGTACTTCCGCGTCGTCGATCCGAATGCCGCGATCGTCAAGGTCGAGGATTTCCGCCGCGCGACCTACCAGATTGCCCAGACCAGCTTGCGCTCGGTGATCGGCCAGTCCGAGTTGGACGACCTGCTCGCCCGCCGGGAAGAGATCAACCAGCGTCTGCAGCAGATCATCGACGAGCAGACCGAGCCGTGGGGCATCAAGGTCAGCATCGTCGAGGTCAAGGACGTGGAGCTGCCCGACACGATGAAGCGCGCGATGGCGAGCCAGGCCGAGGCCGAGCGCGGGAAGCGGGCGAAGGTCATCGCCGCGGAAGGTGAGTTCATGGCATCGCAGCAGGCTCACCGAAGCAGCCGGCATCATTGGCCGGGAGCCGGCCGCGATTCAGCTCCGTTACCTGCAGACGCTGATCGAGATCGCTGCGGAGCGGAACTCGACGATCATCTTCCCGATACCGATCGAGTTTATGCGGGTCTTCGGTTCGATGCTGGGCAACAAGGAGCAATCGCGGGCCGCAATCGTAATCAGCGGAGGAAAACCGGGGACCCAAGCCATGAACAGCATCAACCGCGCAGGGTGGCGCGGTTACCTGGCGCTTGAGCCTGTTCTGGTTGGCCGTGCTCGCCGGCGTGCTGCTGTTCACACGCCGGCCGGCAGCCCAACCGATTGAAATCCTACCGCCGCCCACTGCCTGCTCCCACTGCAACTCACATGCCGGCCCCGACGCCCGAGCCGGCCGCCACCTTGCGGCCGCTGCGCGTCGACGTGGCCGGCGCGGTCGCCAACCCCAGGGTCTACACGCTCGCGCCCGGCAGCATCGTCGAAGACGCGATCGACGCGGCGGGCGGCCCTGCAGCCGAGGCGGACATGGACCGCGTCAACAAGGCCATCGGGCTCCAGGACGGGATGCAGGTGTACGTGCCGCGGCGTGCGCAGGAGGCAGCCATCCCACCCGTGTCGACGCCGCCCGTCATGGAGGCGGCGCCGCGCCGGCCGTGCGTTCCGGGCCAACGGTGGCCGTTTTGGGGCGCATCAACGTGAACACCGCCTCGCTCGCGGAGCTCGACACGCTGCCCGGCGTCGGCCCGAAGACGGCGCAGTTGATCGTGGACGGCAGGCCCTACGCGCAGGTAGAGGATTTGTTGAAGGTCAAGGGGATCGGCCCGGCGACGCTCGGCAAACTGAAGGACCTGGTCACGGTGGACTAGCGGGCCGCCGATTTACAAGAGTTCTCTGATAATAATCGTAAGCAACATCACTTGCTGGGAAGAATCGGCATAATACTATAGTCGTAGATTCTTCCTCCTCCTTTGCGCACGGAGGCCGGGGCCACCAGTCAACCCCGGCCTTCGTGTTTTAATTTCCAGCCGCCGTTGCTAGAGATCGTGCACCAGCTCGTCCAGCGCCCGACGGGGGCTGGCCGCGGGCTTCTCCGCCGCGTAGCCGATCGGCAGGACAGCAACCGGGACCCAATCGGGGGGCGCGCCGACGGCCGCAGTCACCTTGGACGGGTCGAATGCGCCGATCCACACGGTGCCCAGCCCTGCATCTGCGGCAGCCAGCACCGCGTGAGTGGCGGCAATGGTCGCATCTTGCAGCGCGTACAGCTCGCGGCCGCGCGAACCGTACTTGCGCGCCGACCGGCCGGCGTTGGCAAAGAAGACGAGGATGATCGGGGCTTGCGCGATGAAGGATTGGTCCGCGGCCCGGGCGAGGGCGGCACGCGGATGGGGCGAGGTGACCCTGTAGATCTCATAGGCCTGGAGGTTCCCGGCGGACGGGGCCAGGTTCGCCGCTTCGAGGATACAGTCGATCTTGTGCGCCTCGACGGGGCGATTTTCGAATGCACGCACTGAACGCCGTTCGCGGATCAACTCTGCGAGTTCCATGCTCACCTCCTTGATCGCTACCTATCATAGCACAAGTCAGCGCTCAGTGCGTATGGATTACGCGGCGGCCGTCCCGGTCTTGCTCAGGTGTGCTGCTCGCGTCGCCCGAGCCGCCGAGCAGGAATTCCTGGACCCGGTCGCCGTAGCGCCAGAAGAGCGCGACGATAACCAGCCCCAGAACGGCCAGCACGACCCAGACCACGGGAGGGATGCTCTCGGCCGATGCACCCAGCCACACTGCGCCGATCAAGCCCGGCAGCCGGGCGAAGGCGGCCATCGGCAGCATGATGCGCAAGGGCAGCTTGGTGAAGCCGATCGCGAAGCACAGCAAGTCGTCAGGCAGGCCCGGGATGAAGAAGAAGAGGAAGAAGAAGCCAAGCCCCTTGCCCGCTGCCACGCGATCCACCCGCTCCAGCATGGCCCCCGGGACCAACCTTTCGACGACCGGCCGGCCGACGTAACGCGCCAGCAGCATCGCGAGCCACGCGCCCAGGACCAACCCGAGCCAGCTGTAGAGAAATCCGAGCCAGGGACCGTATACGTACCCCGCGACGAAGTTGGTCATCTGCCCGGGGATGGGCGCCACGATGGTTTGCGCCACCGCCAGGCCGACGATGACGGCCGGACCCCAGGCGCCTGCCGCGCGAATTTCGGCCGCGACCTGCTCGCGGTCTGCAAATATCCGCAGCAGCTCATCCCGCCAGACGAACAAGGGCACGGCCAGGACCAGGACGATGCCGAAGATGACCACCAGGCGCAGCCACAGGGGCCAGACTCTCGGCCTGTCGTTTCACGCTTCATTTCGCCACTCGCACACACGTTACTATAATAGGTTCCATGACCACGCATTCGTCTCCCGGCGTCATCAGCCGCCCCTATTTATACCTGTTGGTTTTCACGGCCGGATTTACAACCCTCGGCGTCGAGCTGAGCGCCTCGCGGCTGCTCGATCCCTGGTTCGGCAACTCGCTCGTCGTCTGGGCCTGCCTGATCGGCTTGATCCTGTTCTACCTGGCCGTCGGGTACTGGTTCGGCGGCCGGGTGGCGGACCGCTGGCCCAACCCGCTCGTGCTCCTGTCGCTGACGGCGATCGGGGCCACCGCGGCCGGCCTGATCCCGATCCTGTCCCGCCCCGTGCTGCAGCTTGCGAGCAGCGGCCTGGACACGTTTGACCCCGGCGTGCTCGGCGGCAGCATGGCCGCGATCCTCGTGCTGTTCGCGCTCCCGGTGACGCTGCTGGGCTGTGTCAGCCCTTATGCCATCCGCCTGGGAATAAGAGACGTCACAGGCAGTGGCGAGGTTGCGGGCAGGGTCTCGGCGCTGTCCACCGTGGGCAGCATCCTGGGCAGTTTCCTGCCCGTGCTGCTGCTGATCCCCTGGCTGGGCACGCGCAAGACTTTCGCCGTGCTTTCGATCGCCCTGCTGCTCGTCGTCCTCGCCGGCTTCCTGCGGCAGCGGCGGCTGCCGGCCGCGCTGCTGGTGCTGCTGGCGGCCGCGGTCGTGGCCTGGCTTGGGTTTCGCCCGGCCGGTCCGCTCAAAAACACGCCGGGCCTGGTGTACGAGACCGAGTCGGCGTTCAACTACATCCAGGTGCTGGACCTCGGCGTGGAGCGCCAGCTGCGGCTCAACGAGGGGGAAGGCATTCACTCGGTCTACCGGCCCGCGGGCGGCCTCGCCGACGGCATCTGGGACTATTTCCTGCTGGCCCCCGCATTCAACCCTGCGCCCTACGCGCCCGACCGGGTGAAGCGGGTGGCGGTGGTGGGGCTGGCCGCGGGCACGATGGCGCACCTGTTCACCGAGGCGTACGGTCCCGTGCGGATCGAGGGCGCGGAACTGGACCCGGCGATCATCCAGGCCGGCCGCGACTGGTTCGACATGAACTTGCCGAACCTGGCGGCTTACCCGATGGACGGGCGCCGCTTCCTCGCGCATCCCCCGCGGGAGGCGGCGCAGCCGTACGACGTGATCGCGGTCGACGCTTACCGGCCGCCGTACATCCCCTTCCACCTCACTACGGTCGAGTTTTTCTCCCTCGTGCGCGACCGGCTGAGCCCGACGGGCGTAGTCGCGGTCAACGTCGGGCGGACGCACACGGACTACAGTCTCGTCGATGCGCTGGCGGCGACGATGCAAGCCGTCTTCCCATCCGTGTATGTCCTCGACCTGCCTGACGAAGGCAGTACGCTCGGCAACAGCCTGGTCGTCGCGACGCGCCAGCCCACGACGCCTGGCCGATTTCGACGCGAACCTCGGCAGCTTTCGGCGCCGGGCTGCTCGGCGAAGCGTCCAGCAACCTGCCCGGCACCCCGAGCTGCGATGCCGCCGCCCAGCCGCGCCGGTCTTCACCGACGACCGCGCCCCGGTGGAGCAGGTCGTCCACGCGCTGGTGTTCCGGTACATGCTCGGCGCGGGCGATGCTGCCCCTGATCGAGGGCTCCGCTTAGGGTTTGGGTGTGGAGGTCGCGGCGCCGGGGGATGTGAGGAAACAGAGGACGCCGTTCACGACGCCGGCGCTCGCGCGCTCCGGGTGGTCGATCAGGATCTCGCGGTCGGTCTTCAGGAACCCCAGCTCGATGATCGCGGCAGGCGTGTCGAGCGAGATCTCGCGGAACGTGTGGTAATTGGTCATGTCCTTGGTGATCGTCGCGTAATGGCGATCGAGCCCGGTGGCCGCCTCGTACCGGTCCCACAGGCAATCCGCCAGGCGCGCCGACGCGGCGGTGCCGCCTTCCTCGCTCGCAACCTTGAACCCGCTGAAGTCGCTCTGGCACGAATCGCCGTGAATTGAGACGAGCGCGTCGGCCTTGTAGCCGCGCAGCCGGCGGTCGAACTCGTCGAAGATCTCGACGCGAATGCCCTCGCGGCCGAGCCCGTCGGCGACCAGTTTGGCCACCCGCAAGTTGATTTCCGCCTCGGTCACGCCATCGGCGCAGGTCGTGCCGGCATCGTTGCCCTTGTGGCCCGCGATCAGCCCCACCTGCAGGCCGCCGGTGCTCTGGCCCGCGAACAGAAACTGGAGCCAGGCAGGCCCGACCCCGCGGGCGGCGATCTGCTCGGTGGCCCAGATGACGGCGACAAAGGCGACGGCGAGCAACAGGAGCGGGCCGGCGCCGGAACGTTGCGGCTTTTTCTTGCGCTTGGGCATACGGCGGATGATAGCGATAAGCGTCTTTTTTCGCAACTGCCGCAAGCCGCTTCTTTTGACTTTTCGCCTTCGCGCGGGTATATTGGTTCGGCCTATCACTAAGAGTGAGGACCAACCTCTTATGAGCGAGCTTGGGCGCCGGCTGGCGGAGGCGCGCACGGCCAAGGGATTAAGCCTGGCCGATGTGGAGTCTGTGACGCGCATCCGGGCAAAGTGGCTGGAGGCGCTGGAAAACGGGGAATATAGTAAGCTGCCGCGTGGGGCAGTTGCACGCGGTTTCCTGCGCACTTATGCGGCCTATCTCGGCCTGGATGTCCAGGCCGTTCTGAACCTTTACACGGACGAAAGCGGCGATTCGGGCGACGGCGTGTTCGTGGCCGAGCCGGGCAAACCCCGCCTCGTGGACTACCGGCCGCTCGAAGTCGAGCTGATCGACATCGAGCCCGGCAACCGATGGCTGCCCTGGGTCGTGGCGGTCGTGGTCGTGGCCGTGCTCGCAGCCGGGGCCTGGTGGTTCCTGAGCCGCAACCCGGGCTGGAACCCGCTGGCGTCGCTCGCGCCGCCGGCCCCCGCGCCTGCGACGGCCACGTCGACCGCGACCGCCTGGGTTGTCACTGCCACTCCCCGGCCGGCGACGATGACGGCTCCCGCGCCTGAGGCTTCGTCGGCTGCGGAGGTCGTGCCCGTGTCCACGTCGGACATCCTGCCACTTCCCACGCCGACGGTGCCCTCGTCGCCGACCCCGACGCCCCGGCCCAGCCCGACGCCCGAGGTGGTGGGGAGCGCGATCACGCTCGAGCTGCGAGCCGAACCAGCGCGCCTGGGTGCGGGTCGGTGGTGGACGGCGAGGTTGTCGAAGAGGGCTTCTGTGACGGCCAACGATTCGCGGGTCTGGGAGGCGAACCAGTCGATCCTGATCCGCACGGGCAACGGCGGCGGGGTGAACCTGGTCCTGAACGGCGAAGACCTGGGGCCGATGGGCAATGTGGGCCAGGTGGTGGAACGCAGCTGGGTCGTTGCCGATACGGGCGAGGTGATCGAAGGCGGGAGCGTGACGCCCGCCGCGCCAGCCCAGCCCGCAGCAACGGCAACCCCGGCCGGCTGAACAACTGATCCGATCGCTTCAGAGTGGGCAGCGGATTCCGGTCCGCTGCCCGCTGTTTGTTAATGAGAACCTTGTGTTGACGGAGACGAATGAAGTACTATCTGCTGACCTTAGGGTGTCCGAAGAACACGGTTGACAGCGAAGGCATCGCGATGATGCTGAGCGACGCCGGCTACCGCGGCACGGCCGTGCCCGACGACGCCGACGTCCTGATCGTGAATACATGCGGCTTCCTGCAGGCCGCGGAAGACGAATCGCTGGCCAACCTGCGCGAGCTGGCCGAGTCCAAGCGCCGCGGGCAGGTGCTGATTGCCGCGGGCTGCATGGCGCAGCGCAACGGCGGCCGCATCGTCCGGGAGGTGCCGGGCATCGACGGCCTGCTGGGCACGCGGCGTTGGATGGAGGTGGTGCCGTTCATCAAGGCGCTGCGCGCGAGCAAAGCGAATGCTCTTGCGGCGGAAGCGGGGCGCGAACGGCTACCGGCGGCATGGTCGCCTTCGGCCGGTATGCGCTGCTTGGCGACCCGGAGCGGCCGCTTGGCCGACGCGATGCCCCGGCCCGCGGTGCAGAACGGCAGCGCGTACCTGAAGATCAGCGACGGCTGCAACGCGCCGTGCGCGTTCTGCTCCATCCCCTCCTTCAAGGGCAAGCTGGCGAGCCGGCCGATGGACGCGGTGGTGGCAGAGGCCCGCTCGCTGGTCGCATCCGGCGCGCAGGAGCTGATCCTCATCGCCCAGGATACGACCGACTACGGCCGCGACCTGGGCCAGCCCGGACCTGCTGCCCGACCTGATGGCCGCGATTCTGCAGGCCGCGCCGGATCTGCGCTGGCTGCGCCTGATGTATGCCTATCCGGGCCACGTATCCCAGCGCCTGATCGACGTGATGGCATCCGACCCGCGCGTCTGCCACTACCTGGACATCCCTCTGCAGCACGGCCATCCCGACGTCCTGCGCCGCATGTTCCGGCCGAGCAACATCGACAAGCTGCTCGACACCTTCGCTGCGATGCGCCGCGCAATGCCCGACATGGCCTTTCGCAGCACGTTTATCGCTGGCCTGCCCGGCGAGACCGAGGAGGAGTTCCGCGGTCTGCTCGATTTCGTGCAGGCGATCCAGTTCGATAAGGTGGGCGTCTTCACCTTCAGCCCGGAGCCGGGCACGCCGGCTGCGGATATGCCGGGCCAGGTGAGCCCCGAGGTCAAGGGCGAGCGGTACGAGCGGCTGATGGCGCTGCAGCAGCGCATCTCGCTGGCGCGGAACCAGGCGCAGGTGGGGCGGACGCTCGACGTGCTGGTGGAAGCGCACGGGGAGATGGAGGGCATGGCGCCCGCGGGGAGGCACGGGACAGGGACCCAAGGCAAAGCTGCGCCGGCAGCCGGTCTCGCTGGCCCGCAGCTACCGGGATGCACCCGAGGTGGACGGGCTGGTCGTGATCCCCGGCGTGCTGCCGCTGGGCAAGATGGCGGCGGCCCGCATCACCGGCGCGATCGAGTATGACCTGGTCGGTGAGGCGGTTGCAGCCGTGAAGCCAAGACCTGCCGAGGTTCCCAGCCTGACCGCCGGTCAGGGTGGGAACCTCGGAGGTCTGTCGACGAGATCAGTCGATCACCCGGTAGTCGGCGTCGACGGTCTTCTCTGTCTTGGGCGCGTTGGGATCGGTCGCCGTGCTCGGCCGCCCCGCCAGCTCGTCGCGGTAGAACTGCACGAGCCACTTCGGCGACATGTCGATGAATAGCTTGATGGCGAGGGCGATCAGCGCCAGGTCATCCAGCTGGCCGAGGACCGGAATGAAATCCGGCAAGATGTCGATGGGCAGCAGCATGTACGCGGCTACTGCGCCTGGAACGAGGATCTTCGTCATCTTCGATACGCGCGGGTCGCGGAACAGGCGTCCAGGCCACGCGCGCGTTGGCGATAATGTCCGACAACATCCCGGTAGATTTCACTGGATTTGCCATTAACGTCTTCTCCTGATAAGTCTAATATCCACTACGTTCCGCCCCGCCGTTTTGTTTCCGTAAGGTATAATTCTCGTTCGATGCGCACTCTCCTTGTCAGCCTGAGCGAACATTCCCTTGCCATGCTCCGCGGCATCGCCGAGCTGCGGGGGGTGACGCTTGCGTCCGGCAATCGCGACGAGGCGGCCGCGCAGCTGGCGGCAGCGCTGGCAGACGAAGCGTCGACGGGCGCGGCGGTGCAGGCTGCGCCGGCCGGCGCACAGGCCGCGTGGACTGCCTTGCGCCGCGCGGGTGGGAAGATGAAGGCGGCCGCGTTCGCCCGGCAGTTCGGCGAGATCCGCCCGGTCGGTCCCGGCCGGCTGGAGCGGGAAGCGCTCTGGCGCAGCCCGGAGAACGCTGCGGAGGCTCTCTGGTACCGCGGCCTGATCTACAGGGCGTTCGCCGATTTCGGCGAGGGCCCGATGGAATACGTCTATATCCCCGAGGACCTGGCGCTGCCGCCCCTGGAGGCGCCCGCCGCGCCCCGGGCGCGCCCCGCGCCGCCTCCTGCAAGTGACCCGCCCCGCCGCGCCCGGCACGCGCTCAACAGCATGGCGGTCGATGCCTGCACGGTGCTGGCCGGGGTGCGCGAAACTCCACTCCCGCCGGCCCAGGACGGATCGACGCGGCCTGAGATTACGGCTGAGATTCGAGGCGGCCTGCTGCTTCCCGAGCCCACCCGGTGTGACCTGCTCGCAACGCTTCTAACCAGCCTCGGCTGGCTCGCTCCCGACCGCGGCCGGTGGGTGCTCGACAACCAGCGGGTTGGGGGCTGGCTGCGGCTCACGCACTGGGAGCAGATGTCGCTCCTCTTCAGCACCTGGCGCGACGGCGTCGCAGTGGAACGACTTGTGGCACACGCCCGGCCTGGTCTGCGAGGGCGAGTGGACGAATGACCCGGTCCTGGCGCGCGGCAAGCTGCTCCGGCTCCTGGCGAAGATGGAGCCGCGCGCCTGGCGCCGCGTCGCGGACGTGGTCAGCCTGATGAAGAAAGCCGATCCCGACTTTCAGCGGCCCGGACGGCAACTACGCCGGGCTGGTACGTACGGGACGCGGCGTCGGGCCGCTACCTCTCGGGGTTCGAGTCCTGGGACCTGGTCGAGGGGCGGTTGCTCCGCTTTCTGATCGAGGGTCCGCTGTTTTGGCTGGGCGCGGTCGCGTCTGTCCGAGGCGGACGGAGACGCGGCGGACCTTTCGCCTGACGCCTGCCGGGGCCGCCTGGCTGGCGTCGCGGATGCCGCAGGACCCACCGCAGCCCGCCAGGCTGTCGGTCGCGGACGACTTTATCGTGACCGCACCGCTGCTCACGCCGCTGCTCGACCGCTTTCGGCTGGCGCGCTTCACCGATCCACTGCCCCCGGGTGGGTGGGAGCAGCGCCGCGAGACGCTGGTGCCCGCGGCCGACGAGGCACCGGATCAGCCGGGCCAGCCTGGCGCGCGGGCGGGAGAGCGGGCTCAAGCCCGAAGACGCGGTCGCGTTTCTGCGGCGGGCCGCGGGCGGCCGGGTGCCGTCAAAAGTGATCGGGGCGATAGAGCGCTACAGCCAGTTGGGCGGGGAGGTCCGGCTGACGCGGGGGGCCGTGCTGCGGGTGGCGGATGCGAGCACGCTGGCCGCGCTGCGCGGCCGATCCGGTCATCGCGCCCCTGCTCGGAGACCTCGTTTCGGCGCAGGCGGTCATCGTGCCCGAAGCAAACACTCGAGCGCCTGCTGGCCGTCTTGAGGGACAGCGGGTACCAGGTGGAATTGAGCTGAGGGGGACGCGGACGCAACGGATGGCCTTCGGCCGAAACGGAGAAACGGATAGGGCGCAACGGCTATACGCATGCCTTTGCAGTAGCGTGTACATCCGTTGCTCCGTTTCGCCGATGGCATCCGTTGCGTCGAAACTGGCGTTACCTTAACCCCGGCACATGCTTCATTACGCGTAGCAAGATCGACATGACCTGCTGTGTGGTTTCCATCGGCAGGTTCATTGGCGGCATGATCGGGCTCATGCGGGAGGAGGCGATGTTCTGGGACTCGGTGTACTTGAGCAAGCCTTCGGCCCCGTGGCGTCGCCCCAGGCCCGAGTCCTTCATACCGCCCATCGGTGCGCCCATCGAACCCCAGGTGACCTGGTAAGTCTCATTGACGCCGACGGTTCCGCAGCGGACTTGGCTCGCGATCTCGCATGCATGGTGATCGTCACGAGCGAATACGGAGGCATTCAGCCCAAATTGGCTGTCGTTAGCGGCCTCGATGGCTTCCTCCGCCGAGTTGACCCGATACAGCGATACGACCGGTCCGAACGTCTCTTCGCGGTAGCATTTCATCTCCGGCGTCACGCCCTCGAGAAGGGTCGGCTCGAAGAAGTATGGACCGATGTCGGGCCGCGCTCGGCCGCCGACCAGTACGCGGGCGCCCTTTGCCCTCGCATCCTCGACATGCTCCACCGTCTTATCCAACTGGTGCTGCGCGATCAGCGAGCCGATTTCGACTGAATAGTCGAGCGCTGCGCCCATCCTCAAGGCTTTCGTGCGTTCGACCAACTCCTGGACGAAACGCTCATAGATGCCATTCTGAATGTACATCCGCTCGAACGAAACGCACACCTGCCCGGCGCCGGCGAAGCTGCCATGGACGCCGCCGTACACCGCGCGTTCAAGATTGGCGTCGTCCAGCACGATCATCGGGTTCTTGCCGCCCAGCTCGAGCGACGCCTTGATCAGCCTGCGGCCTGCCTGCTCGCCCACGGTGCGGCCGACTTCAGTGCTGCCGGTGAAACCGATGAAATCGACCTGGTCGATCAGCGGTGTTCCGAGGGTGCGGCCCTTGCCTGTCACCACCTGGAACAGATCACCGGGCAGGCCCGCCTCGTACATCAGCTTGACGCCGTAGAGCGAGGAGAAAGGCGTGAGTTCGGCCGGCTTGAGAACGATTGCGTTGCCGGCGATCAGGGCCGGGATCGCGTCCGAGACCGCCATGGTCAAAGGGTAGTTCCACGGCGAAATGATCCCGACCAGCCCAACCGGGTGATGGTATTCAAAGGCGCTGTTCAGGAAGGGCAGGAACGACTGGCGGCGTTGGGTTCGGAGCAGCGCTTCAGCATGTTGGGCATAGTACCGCGCGTTGATGGCGACGTCGTATACCTCTTCCAGCGCGTGCCGCCGCGACTTGCCCCCTTCGATTTGCACCAGGTCCAGCAGCGATTCGAGCCGGTCCAGGATCAGGTCGTGATATCGCAGGAACACCCTGCGGCGTTCGGCCAACGGTCGGGCCGCCCACTCCTTTTGCGCCGCGCGGGCCCGCGTAGCCGCCAGCTTCACGTCGTCCGCGGTGCAGGCAGGGACGGTCCCGATGCATTCGCCGTTGAACGGCGCGTGGACGTCGACCTGCGGGCGCTGGCGATCCGCCAATGCGACCATTTCCGGCAGCCCGCGAATGAGGGGCGCAACGCGCCCGGCGAACCCACCTTTCGCAGGTCTTCACCACTCCAACCGGCGCCGCGCTCTGCGGCACGTCCAGACTCCCGACCGTCGCAACCATACTTCCCCCTTCCGATCAATCACCTTTTACCACTTCCAGGGCCACCTTCGCTACGGTCGGCGGATGCAGCAGCATGTTGGCGTAGCTGGCGTTGGCCATGGGACACGCGCATTCCTTCTCGTAAATCGACTTCCGCATCTTCGCCATCTCGTCGCCGAACCAGATCGGCGCGAGGTCGTAGTTCGTCTTGCGCAGGCTGCCGACCGGCTCGGCCCGGATGCAGCAGCTCCAGATGTCGCCGTTCGGCGCGATGTGGGCGCTGGCCCAACCGGCATAGCAGTCGATCACCTGGGTCCGCTCGTAGAGCACCCGCTTTGCAAGCTGGTAGTATTGCGCGCGGAACGCCTGGGTGAACCTGGCGATGCCTTTCGTGGGCCGCGCCCGTGCCTGTTCGCTCAGGAAATCCGCGACCGGGGCATACGCGTCGGGGTCGGGCGTGATGCCCCAGCCGATCGTGTCCAGCTCGACACGTTCTTCGGCCACTTCGGTGATGTAGCTGTCGGGCTGCAGGAATTGCAGGCCGTCGTAGATCTCGCGGAAACGGTGCTGGTTGAACCGGCTGACGACGGTGTGCACGGTGAGGACGAGGTTGGGATAGCGTCTTCTGGAGCGCTTTCAGGCACTCCCACGTCGCCATCGACTTCGTCCAGTTGCCGGGCACGCCCCGGATGTCGTCGTGTTCGTCGCCGATGCCGTCGAGGCTGAGGTTCAGCCCGATCTGGCTCTCAGGACACTCGCGGCAGATGCGCTCGACGCGTTCGGCGATGCGCTCGGTCAGCAGGCCGTTGGTCGGGATCGTGATGACTGAAGGGCGGCAGTGCTTGTAGGCCGACAACACCATGTCGTCCAGGTCTTTACGTAGAAACGGCTCGCCGCCGGTGAAGGTGATATAGAACGGAGTCCGCCCCAGGTTGGCGAAGACCTTGTCCCATTCCTCGGCTGACATGTCGTCGTTCGGCTTGCGCCACACGTCGCAGGTGCGGCACTTGGAGTTGCAGCGATAGCTGACGCTGACGACGACGGAGAAGGGGTACATCTTCGGGAACCCAAACCGGCGAAAGCTCCAGTACAAGGGCAGCTTCGGGGCCAGAGATAACATTGACATAGCGTGAATTATAACCGCGGTGAGCCGCGCGCTCAATTAGCGCCCTTACAGATTGGCCATCTCCTTATCCTCGGACAAGAAAACCTCCGAGGTTTCCAAAACCTCGGAGGTTTGACGATGGGGATGAGGGGATGAGACCGGCTCAGGCGGGGATGAGGATGGTTACGACCGTGAACGCGGCCAGGGTGACCAGGGTCATGAGCGAGAGGGTGTTGACGACGAAGGTGCGCTCCTCCACCGGCGCCGCGCCCATGAAGAGGGGCGCGACGAACGGCGCGGGCAGGACGACCATGGTCATGACGGCCGCAGCGAAGAGGGGATCGCCGCCGAGCAGCGTGTTCACGAGCAGCACGACCATGAGCACGCCGACGGGGACCCAGAAGAGCAGGCGGACGATGCTGGCGCGGGCCGGCAGGGCCAGCCCGCCGCGGCTCAGCCGCACCTCGTAGCCGATCACCATGCAGATGAGCGGGGTGGTGATTGCGCCGAGCATTTCGATCGTCCGGAACACGGCCTCGGTGGGAGGAAAGGCGCGCAGCGGCGCGACGAGGCCGAGCTGGTTGACGATGATCCCGAGGAAGATGCCGACGATCACGGGCGTCTTGAGGAAGCCGACGGCCGTGTCGCGCATCGACATGCGACCGGTCGCAAGCTGGCTGATCCAGGGCACGAGGACAAAGAAGACGAACAGCACCTGGCCCAGGTCGACGACCGCGAACTTGAAGATATTCGCCGTGCCGTACACCGCGCCGTAGATCGCGTAACCCATCATGCCGGCCTCGAAGCCGGTCAGCAGCGCGGGGGTGTACGCGGAGCGGAACCCGAGGTTGGGCCAAAATGCCCGTGCGAGGAGCAGCGCCACGACGCAGGCGGCGAACATGAACGCGACGAACACCAGGTGGCGGCCCTCGAGGGCGACGCCGGCGAAGGCCAGGAACAGCGAGGCCGGCAGGGTGACGTTGACGACCAGTTTCTTCATCCCGGCGATGGCGGCCTCGGGCAGGAAGCCGGTCCTCCGGAAGAAGGCGCCGAGGATGATGAGCAGGAGGACGGGCAGGACTTTGGAGATGGCGGTGAGGTAGATCAATCAAACAGCCTTTCGGTGAAATCGGAATCAGAACCACGAGAGGTTCTGTTATTTTACTCACTTGGCACTTGCCGGCAAGGGGGGCGATGGGCACTGGGAGGGCTCGACGACGGCCTGAGCCGCTCTCTCCCCGCTGTGAGATAGTTCACATAAACGCCCAATTGTGGTATCCTTCCTCCCGACGAACCTCTTCAAGGCAAAGGATCTGCGCATGGACGGAGCCTACGCCTACACCCCCGCTATCTGGCCGCCGCTGATCGGCGTCCTCGTCCTGACCGTCCTCGGCATGTATAGCTGGCGGCGGCGCCGCGACGTGCCCGCCGCGGCGCCCCTTGCCGTGGGGTGGCTGTTTCGGGTCCTCTGGCTGCTGGGAATCGCCTTCGAGGCGGCGGCCGTCGACCCCGGCACGAAGATCTTCTGGTTCAAGTTTCAGGCGATTTGGCAACTGCCCGCGGTTACCGCCGGCCTGTGCTTCGTACTCGAGTACGCGTTCCCCGGCCGCTGGCTGACCCGCCGCAACCTCCTCCTGCTCTCCATCCCCGTGTTCTTCGACATCGTCCTGAACCTGTTCGGCGGTCCGCAACTCGGGTGGCGCGAGCTCTACGTCGGACCGGATGGCCGCGTCGTGGGAACGACGGCCCCCACAGGCTATCGTAACGGCCGCGTATGGCCTTGGCCTGCTGCTGGTCAACGTCTCGGTCCTGGCCTGGCTGTTCATCCGCTCCCCTCAGCACCGCTGGCCCGTTGCAATCATCCTGGTTGCCCAGATCGCGACGCGTGCGCTCTACGTGGTCGATACCGCGCACCTACCCCTGGCGGGATCGCTCGACCCCGATGTGCTCGGCGCCATCATAGCAGCTGTGGGGTACTCCATTGCACTGTTCGGCTTTCGCTTCTTCGACCCGCTGCCGGCTGCCGCGCGCGGACGGCCCTCGAGCAGATGCACGACGGGACGGTGGTCTTCGATCCCCACTGGCGGATCGTCAGCCTGAATGGGGCCGCGGCCAGCGAATCACTCGGAACTCCGCGAGTAGGAGCCGGCGGAAGCCATGCCACAGCAGATACTTGCCCCGCATTCGGCGACCTGGCTTCGCGCGCTGGCGCGGGGTGCCGTGCGAGTCGTTCGAGGTCGCCGACATCGGCTCTGGCGGCGGCGCCATTGCGATCGTTACGAACCGGCTCTCTCCCGCTCAAGGACTTTCGCGATCTGCTCGTCGGCTACCGGCTCATGCTGCGCGACGTGACGGAGCAGAAGCGCGCCCAGGCACAGATTATCGAACAGCAGCGCTCGCTGGCCGTGCTCGACGAACGCGAGCGGCTTGCGTGGGAACTGCACGACGAGCTCGGCCAGGTGTTGGGCTATGTGAAGATGCAGGCGCAGGCCACACGCAATGAGCTCGCCCGGGAACAAGTCGCGACCGCGGACGAGTACCTCGCCAGTTGGTGACCGTCACGCAGGATGCGCACGATGATGTCCGGGAATACATCCTCGCGACGAAGACGACCGCAGGCTCGCAACTCGAATTTATCCCGGCCCTCCAAGCCTACCTCCAGCAGTTCGCGGCGCATTATGGAATCCGCACGGAGCTGACCGTGGCGCCCGGACTCACTTCTGGTGATTTCGAGCCGATGGTGCAGGTACAGCTGCAGCGCATCATCCAGGAGGCCCTGACCAACGCGCGCAAGCACGGGCACGCCCGGTGCGTGCAGGTGCGCTTCCAGCGGGAGGACTGCCGGGCGCTGATCGCCGTTGAGGACGACGGCATCGGGTTCGATCCCGAGCTGCTGGCGACGAGCGAGGGCGGCCATTTCGGGCTGCAGCTTCCTGCAGGAACGGGCGCAAGAGGTGGGCGGCAGGGTGACCGTCGTCTCGAGCCCCGGCCAGGGAACCCGGGTCGAAATTGAGGTCCCGGTGAGGCAGAAAGCGGGAGAGGGGGCGCCGGGCGTATGAAAGTGCTGCTGGTCGACGATCATCCACTGTTTCTCGACGGGCTGAAGAACATGCTTGCGTCGCGCGGCATCGAGGTCGTTGGCAAGGCGCGCGACGGCTTTGAGGCGCTCGAGAAGGCGCGTAGCCTCTGCTCCAGACCTGATCCTGATGGACATCAACATGCCGCGCTGCGACGGCGTGTCTGCCACCCGCTTGATCAAGGCAGAGCGGCCTGAGATCCGGATCGTCATGCTCACCATGTCGGCCGACAACGAGGACCTGTTCGCCGCAATTCGCAGCGGCGCGTGCGGATACCTGCTGAAGACGCTCGATACGGATGAGTTCTTTGCCCTCTTCGACTGCCTGGCGCGCGGCGACGTCGCGTTCTCGCCCGGCCTGGCCGGCAGGATCCTGCAGGAGTTTGCGCGGGAGCGAAACCAGCCCCGGCCTGCTGCCGGAGCTGCACTGTCCCCGCGCCAGGTCGAAGTTCTCACGCTGGTCAGCCAGGGACTGACGTACAAAGAGGTGGCCGCCCGCCTCGGCCTGACCGAGCGCACCGTCAAGTATCACATGAGCGAGATCATGGGGCAGCTGCACCTGGCGAACCGGGAAGAGGTGCTGACGTACGCCAGGGGCACCGGGCTGCTCCGAAACGACCCGTAGCCAAAATCAGGCGCGCAGAAGAAACCAGGTTTCCGCACCTCAGCCCGGCTGAGGAGAAACCTGGTTTCTTGTTTGCAACCCATTTCCCCTCGGCACCCCGCACTGTACTTTTCCGCGCTTCCCGACTGTACCCCTGACTGTACTCTCACTGTGCCTCGATCCCCCTGAGGGACATTCTCAAGGCGTTCGGGCTGCTGTTTACTGAGCATAGCTACAGCCTATCCAAATGGTTGAGCAACGGGACGAACGGCAGCTATGCGAAGAGTGCTTCTTTACGGCAATTCCCTGGCCGTGTCGGCCGTTGGGGCAAGCCTGCAAGCTTGCGGCGACCTCGAATTGGTCCGCGTCGCTGCAGACCTTGCTGGTGAGGCAGGCCGGCTGAGCGCCCTCGCACCCGCCGCAGTCATCTTCGACCGGGTCACCACCCGGCCCGAACTGATCCTCGCGCTGCTCGACCAGTTTCCGCAGGCGCTGCTGATCGGCGTCAACCCCTCGAGCGACCACGTGCTGGTGCTGTCGTCCCGCCGGGAATGGGCGGTGGCGCCCGGCGACCTCGTTCAAGTGCTCTCCCAAGGGAAGGCAGAACGGTAGCGTCGACTTCCTGGAGGCGCCCGGACGCCTCACCACTTGCTGCTCCGGGTCAACCCGTGTGCCTGCTTCATCGCATGGCCTCTCTTGGTGGGCGACCGCGTGCTGCTGTCCGGTCAGCACGTCGGGCGCTCCCGTCCACCGATCGCCTGGAAGATCCGTCAATCGCTTTCACCGCCCCATGTCTCGCATCTGCCGGACAGTGTGAAGACAGGGCAGAAAGGTTCATGGGAGAAACATGAAAGGCAAGCTGTTTAGTGCGGTCGTTCTCGTCGTCATCCTCACGCTGGTGCTGGTCGTGCCAGCTTCGGCCGGAAGGCCACAGCCGCTCCCGTATCCGATCGAGGTGACGTGGACTGCTATGCCCACGACTGCTGGCAGCACATACACTCCGTCTCACTCGGTCGCGCTGTGCTGTTACAAGGGGTACTTCCTCCGTTACGATGTCACCTGGTACTACCCCGACGGCACGCCCGGCCAGCTGAGCGCGCAGCTCGCGATCAAGAGTGCAGCGGAGCAGACCCTGGTCATCCCGTCAGGCCCTAGTTTCAGCGTAGGCGTGTGTAACTCCGCTGACACCGGCCACCGGGGCACCGAGAACATCTGGGTCGTCGACAGGAAGGGCAACGTGATGGACCACCAGACACGGACTTTCGACTGCCGGCTGAACTTGACGCACTCCTGATCGCCTGGCAGCGCTGACTTCAGCCGTCTGCGGGCGGCAAGCACAAGACAGGAGCGGGTCCGAGACCTGCTCCTGTCTTACCCTGAAGCCGGGGAAGCCCCGAGACACGGCGCCCTGTGGGGTCTTGTCTTGCGCGGGCGGGCGTGGATGCGGTGCGGGGAGAAGCGGGGCGAAGATCAGCCGCCGCTGATCAGGTGGATCGCCTGCACCTCCGAGCCATCGGCAACTTCGGTCGTCGCAAAGTCCTTCCGGAGGACGACCTTGCCGTCCACCTTCACCACGATCATTTTGAAACTGAACTTGAGCGCGTCGAGCAGGTCCTGGACAGTCATGCCGGGGCGGTAGTCGACGTCGTACTGGTCATTCACCCGGATCATCGGTCGTTAGCTCGCTGGTCGGGTTTACGGTGTAGTGGGCCAGTTCCTCCCGCACGACGCGGCGCAGAGTAAGTTCCAACGGCTCGCGCTCGCGTACCATAAACTCCCGCAAGGCCTGGTTGATCATCGATTGGTAGCTCTTCCTGCCCTCCGCAGCGTCACCCTGCACCCGGAACCACTCCAAGATGTCGTCGTCAATACGAATCGTGATGCGTGTCTTGCCGGCTGGCGGTGGAAGGATGGGGCCGCGCTTGCCTTGGCTGAAATCGCATTCTTCCTTCATCTCGTCGTATTCGTCCATCATTCACCCTCGTACTGGTTACGCTCGTTCTTCGTAGCTCGCCGCGCTGAGATGATCCGAATCCTGTTCCCGCGCCAGGTGTGCACAACTACCAGAACCCGGCCGAGCAGATCCAAACCGATGAGAGAAAATCGTTCTTCGGACGGGAACGGATTCTCGATGGTCATCGCCCGTTCGTCAGAAAACGCCTCCATCGCTTGAACGAAGCTAACCCCGTGCTTCTGCCAGTTTGTTTCCGCCTTCTCTGCATCCCACTCGAAATGCCTCTCGTCTGTATGCACAATTGTACACCGATCCTTTCGATGCGACAAGCGGTTCGGCAACTGAAAACGGGGGAACAGGCAACTGCTCCCCCGTTCGTAGCGAATTGGTGCCGATCCTAGCTGTTCGCCTGCACCAGCGTCACAACATCCGAATAGTCGATCCCCAGCTCCTTCAGCTTCTCTACCGTGGGAATGCCGTCCGCGTTCCAGCCGCGACGCTTGTACACTGCGTCCTGCAGCTTCGAGTATTGGTCCTCGCGGTACGCGCGCAACGCGGCCATCTTCTCCTCGGTTGTCATGCCCGCGGGATCGAACCCGACCTTCTCGCGCAGCTGCTTGTCGTACCGCTCCGTCCGGCTCTCGTATTCGGCCTTCGTCACGGGGCCGGCCGAGCGGTACGGGATGGCGTCTTGCGCGCGGCGGCCCGCGCCCAGCTTCAGGTTGAACACCCGCTGGAAGTTGTACACCCGCTCCGACATGAAGATCAGGTCGTCCTTAGTGACTTCCTTGCCCGTCGTGCCCGAGAAAAGCGCCACGTAGTTCGCTACGTGCTCGGGCACCTTGGCGGGTTCGTCGGTCAGGGCGTTGTCGGCCGGCTCGATGTCATTCCACGGCAGCTTGCACAGGCCGTTCAGCCCGAACCAGGTGCGCCACATCGGGAAGTAGTGGAGCGCCTCGGCCTTGTTCTCGAACGTCGGGATGTGGTTGTTCACCATGTCCATGAAGATGAGCCACGCCTCGTCGTGCTGCGCGCCCTTGTTGGTCATGCCGTAGCCGCCCTGCTGCGCCAGGCTCTCCTTGGTCATGTACTCGGAGTACTCCATCCCCTTGTTTTCCATGCCGATGTCTTGCAGGAACTTGGGGTCGGCTCCGAAGTGCTCGGCGAAGTACTGCTTCATGCCGCGCACGCCCAGGCCGGCGACCAAACCGAAGCCCTCGCCGCGCGCCATCTGGTGCAGCAGCTCGAGCGCGGCGTCCGCGTTGCCCGGCATCAACTCCAGCCCGCCGGTCTTCTCCCTGTCCAGGACGCCCGCCTCGTAGCACTCCATCACGAACGCGGTCAGCGTGCCGAACGAGATGCTGTCGATGCCATACGTGTCGCAGTAGAAGTTCAGCTCGATGATGTCGCGCGGCTCGAAGATGCCCAGGTTTGAACCGCATCCGGCGACCGTCTCGTACTCCGGTCCGTCCACGGTGACACAGTCGCCTGCGTATGGGCCCGTGCGCAACACGAACTTGTCGACGCCTTTCGAGCAGGCCATGGTGCAGCCGTAGAAGCACGAATCCGGGATGCCCTGGGTGAAGAGCGCGTCCCAGATCTTCGAGTGGATGCGCTCGGCCTGGGGGTCGGAGCCGTAGCGGAAGTTGTAGCAAGGCAACAGGTCGTAGTCGTTCATGATCTCGACCAGGTGCGCGGTGCCGACCCGCCGCATGCGGTTCTGCTCGTCGTCCAGGTCGACGATCTCCTTGTTGATCCGCTGGCCGACGGCGCGGATGCGCTTGATGTCCGCGGGGTCGTTCGCCTCGGCCTTGAGGCCGGTCTTGCGGCAGACGATCGCCTTGATTTTCTTGTCGCGCAGCACGGTCCCCAGCCCGCCGCGGCCAGCCTGCTTGACGCGCACAGCCTTACGCCGGGGATCGTACCAGCTGACGTTCAGGCAGCCGATGCGGGTGTGCTCGCTGCCCTGGCCCGCCGACACGACCGAGATGTTGCGCTTGTCGCCGTCGTCTTTCGCATACAGCGCGGTGAGCTGCTCGGAGAGCAGGTGCGTATCGACCGCGTCATGCGGTGCGGCTTCGATCCGCACCCGGCCCTCGTCGCCGTCGATGAAGACCACAACCTCTTCGGCGGACTTACCCTGCACTTCGAGCGCATCCCAGCCGGCGATCTTGAGCAGGGGGCCGAAGTAGCCACCGACGTTGCTATCGACGACGATGCCGGTCAGGGGCGAGATGCCGACGACGAGCGACTTACCAGTGCCGGGATAGAGGATCGTGCCGGCCAGTGGGCCGGAGGCAATGACGATCTCGTTCTCGGGGTCATTCCACTTGGTGTCGCCTGTCACTGCGTGCCACAGCCGCCAGAGCCCGAAGCCCTTGCCGCCGACGAACTTCTCCTTCATCTCATCGTCAACGGGCCGCGCTTCGATGTGCCCGGTCGCCACATTGACGTAGAGCGTCTGCCCCGCATACCCCCGCTGCACTTTGGGCGTGGTGTATGCATATTCGGCCAGGACGCGGTGGGTCTCTTTCAGATCCATGATGCCTTCCAAAGTCGACATTGACTCCTCCTGAGGATTTGGGGCTGGCGCATGACGCCCGTTTTGGGGCGGTTACTTCCCCGTAGAGTATAGAGGCTGCGATGGGTCTTTACCATGACATAGGTCATGGGCGGTCACTCACGCGCTGGTTGTCCGCGGGCGGCGACGCGTGTATAATGTCTCGAACATAAGTATCGTCAGAAAGAGCTATATGCCCGATCGCGCCATTTCGCCGCAAGGGCGGCCCGAAGAAGTCGTTGTCGACGCAGCGCTTCGCCCGCACTCTCTCTCGGAGATGCTGGGCCAGGACCGGATGCGCGAGAACCTGAATATCCTCATCCAGGCCGCCTTGGCGCGCGGCGAGCCGCTGGACCACGTCCTGTTTTACGGCCCGCCCGGCTTGGGCAAGACGTCGCTTGCCTGGGTGCTGAGCCACGAGATGGGCGTGGGGATGAAGGTCAGCGCGGGGCCGGCGATCGAGCGGGCGGGGGACCTGGCCGCGATCCTCACGAACCTGCGGCAGGGCGATATCCTCTTCATCGACGAGGTGCACCGGCTGGGCCGGGCGGTCGAAGAAGTGCTCTACCCGGCCATGGAAGACTTCGCGCTCGATATCGTCGTCGGCAAGGGCCCGAGCGCGCGCAACATCCGGCTGAAGCTGCCGCGCTTCACGCTCATCGGCGCGACGACCCGCCTGGCGCTGATGACGGCACCCCTGCGCGCCCGCTTTGGCGCGGTCTATCGCTTTGATTTCTACGACCTCCCAGCGATGGAAGGCATCGTGGCGCGGGCCGCCCGCCTGCTCCAGGTGCAGGCGACGCCCGAGGGCATCCACGAGATCGCGCGGCGGGGCCGGGGCACACCGCGCGTCGCACTCCGCCTGCTGCGGCGGGCGCGGGATTTCGCCCAGGTGCGCTCCGAAGGCGTGATCACCGACGCGACGGCGCGTGAGGCGCTGGCGCTGATGGATATCGATGACCTGGGGTTGGATGCGCTGGACCGGGCGGTGCTGGGGCGGATCATCCGCGACTTCCGGGGTGGGCCGGTTGGGCTGGAGACGATCGCCGCTGCGCTCAGCGAGGAGCCGGACACGATCATGGACGTGGTGGAACCCTACCTGCTGCAGCTGGGCTTCCTGGAACGGACGCCCCGCGGCCGCGTCGCCACCCGCAAGTCCTACGACCACCTGGGCGAGGCGTATCCCGAGACCGGCGAGCAGCCGGGACTATTCAACCAGGAAGGGTAGAGAAACCACCAAGGACCGAAGAACGCAAAGGCTCACAAAGGAGCCTTCGTGTAGCTTCGGTTCTTTGTTTCTTTGTGGTTTGCAAAGGCTATGAAGACAAGCGATTTCGATTATGACCTGCCGCCTGAGTTGATCGCACAGACGCCAGTGGAGCCGCGGGACGCGTCACGGCTCCTGGTGGTCGACCGTGCAACGGGCGGGCTTTCTCACCGCCGCTTTGGCGACATCCCCGAGTACCTGCGGCCGGGCGACCTGCTGGTCGGCAACAACAGCCGGGTCATTCCGGCGCGCTTGCACGGCGCCAAGGAATCCGGAGGCGCGGTCGAGATCTTTCTCCTGAAACCTCTCCCCCTGACCCCCTCTCCTTCAGAGGAGAGGGGGAATCTTTCCGGGGCTACTCCCCCTCCCCCCACAGGGAGAAGGGGGCGGGGGGGTGAGGTGTGGCAGTGCCTCGTGGGGGGCAAGGGGCTGCGGCCGGGCGTGCGGGTGCACATCCGCCACGGCGCGGACGACCGGAGCATTGTCGCGACGGTGGTCAGCGAGGCCGAGACGGGCGCGCGCATCATCCGCTTCGATCCGCCCGTCGACGAGTGGTTGTGGGACGTGGGCGAGACGCCGCTGCCGCCGTACATCCACGAGCCCCTGCAGGAGCCCGAGCGCTATCAGACGGTCTACAGCCGGATCGAAGGCTCCGTCGCGTCTTCGACTGCCGGGCTGCACTTCACGCCCGAGCTGCTGATCCGCGTGCGTAACCTGGGGGTTCGCTTCGCCACGGTCACGCTGCACATTGGCCTGGATACGTTTCGACCCGTGCAGGTGGAGAACATCGAGGAGCACCAAATCCATCGCGAGTGGGCGGAACTGCCCGCCGAGACCGCCCGTGCGATCAACGAGACCCGGCTGGCGGGCGGCCGGGTCATCGCGATCGGCACGACCGTCGTGCGGACGCTGGAGAGCGGCGCCAAGATCGCGCTCGGGTGCCGGCCCGGCGAGGAGGTCCCGGAAGGCGCGGTCTGCGGCTGGCAGACGGTAGCTGCGTTCGAGGGCGAGACGGACCTGTTCATCACGCCCGGCTTCCGATTCCGTGCGGTGGACGCCATGATCACGAATTTCCACCTGCCGAAGTCGACGTTGTTGATGCTGGTGAGCGCGTTTGCGGGGAAAGCGTTGATCGACCGGGCGTATGCGGAGGCGATCCGGGAGCGCTATCGCTTCTACAGCTTCGGCGACGCGATGCTCATTCTGTAGTCTGTTTCAGGCACGGCAAGCATGGGTCAGTAGACTTCGTCGTGGGTGCCGATATCCAACAGCACGAGCTTTTCGCCACCTGTCTCCTCATCTTGCGAGATCACGAATAGAAGATTCTGCTGGCAAACAGCTCAGGGCCGAAGTGACGGATTGGGCGAGCGGCCATACAGTCAGACCCGATCAGGGGGTGTAGGTTGAGCGTTGCGCCAGCCAATTCCATGTTTGGGCAGAGGCTTCCCATGTCACTCCACAGTGAACCGTTTCCGGTCCTTCCCGAGGCGACGGGCCGCGTCGCCCGGGCCGCTTTCCGGCGCAAGGGCAACATCTATCTGACGATTGGCGACCGGCTGGGTACCCTGTTCGATGATGTCGATTTTGGCTGCCTGTACGCTGCCGATGGCAAACCAGCACTGTCACCCAATTTGCTTGCCTTAGTGACTGTCTTCCAGTTCATGGAGAACCTGTCTGACCGCGAGGCGGCTGATGCCGTCCGTTCGCGGCTGGATTGGAAATATGCCCTGCATCTGTCGCTGGAAGACACCGGCTTCGACGACTCCGTGCTCAGCGAGTTTCGCCAGCGCCTGGCCAAACATGAGCTGGCGCAAGCCTTGTTTGAGCGGGTCCTCAAGCAGTTGCAGGCGTTGGGGTTGGTGCAGAAGGGTGGCAGGCAACGTACGGATGCCACCGCCGTACTGGCTGCGACCCAGGTGCTCAATCGGGTACAATTGGTCGCCGAGACGATGCGTCTGGCGGTGGAAGCGTTGGCAACCCATCATCCCGACTGGTTGCGCTCGATCGCCCTGCCGCACTGGTACGAGCGGTACAGCCTGGTCTTGACCGGTTACCGGCTGCCCCGAGCGAAGGACAAGCAGGAGGCGCTGGCCTTGGAGATCGGACGGGATGGGTTTCATCTGCTGGACGCCCTCCAGCAGCCGGATGTGCCCAGCCAGGCCGCGGCCTTGCCCGAGCTGACCGTCTTGGCGCAGGTTTGGCAGCAGCAGTTCGAGCGCCATGACGATCGGCCGCGCTGGCGCGCGCCGGCGGATAAACCAGCGGCGGGGCAGGTGATCACCACGCCGCATGACCCAGAGGCACTGTTCACAGCACACGACACCAAGACGTGGAACGGTTACCAGGTGCACTGGACGGAGACGTGTGATGCGGAGCGTCCCCACATCATCACCCACGTGGCCACCACCTCGGCGGATACCCGCGATATGGAGGTCCTGCCGCGCATCCATGCGGCGCTCAAGAAACTGGATCTGTTGCCCAGCCTGCACTGGGTCGATACGGGCTACACCTCCGGCCCCAACCTGGTCGAGAGCCTCCAGCGCTATGGCGTGCGTCTGATTGGTCCCTTGCACGAAGACCGTAGCTGGCAGGCCCAGCTCCCCGAGGGCATCACGCTCGACCAGTTTCTGGTCGACTTCGAGCAGCGCCAGGCCACCTGTCCCCAGGGCCAGGTCTCTTCACGCTGGAGCGCCAAGACCGGAGAGGATGGGCAAACCCAGGTCCAGGTGGCGTTTGCGTCTGCCGTCTGCCAGGGGTGTGCAGTGCGGGAGCGGTGCACCAAGAGCCGCAAACGAGGGCGCATCCTGACCTTGGGTGTGAGCTACGCCGTCCTGCAAGCTGGGCGGCAACGCCAGCAAACGGCAGCCTTTTGGCAAGAATACAAGGTGCGGGCCGGAGTGGAAGGCACTGTCTCCGCCCTGGTGCGCCAGCACGGGGCGCGTCGCACGCGCTACGAGGGTAGCTGCAAGACCCATATACAGAGCCTGCTGACCGCCATTGCCGTCAACCTCCGTCGGGTGGCGCTGTGGCTCATGGGCGAGCGTCCCGGAACGACGCTACCTGCCAGCTTACGCTGCCTGGCTCCGGCTCAGTTTGCCGCTTAGTGTTTGCCAGCAGAATCATAGAATCCGGCAATCGCGGCCACAGGAGCAGGCTAACCAGCCGGACAATTCACCGCTTAATGCATGCGTGCGTAGGGACGGACCAAATACGTCCGCTGCCATCTGTAGGATGACTTCGTCCACCTGCGCCCTAAGCCTGACGTTTCGCCTGGTATACCTGCGATAGGCCTGCTTGAAGCGCGCCGTGAGAACGACTCGTCTCATTCTTCCTCATCTGCATAGTCATGTAACTCCTGAATGGCATCTTCGACAGACAAGGTCCTGAACTCGCCTCGCTCGTATGCCTCGATCGAGGCGTGGGCCTCCCGGGCGATTTCCTCGCGCCGGGCTTGGCTCTCGCGCCGTGTTACGATGTCGATCAACACTTCACGGTCTTCGGGTGAAAGCTGCATCACAACGTCCAACGCATGATCGAATGTTACCCCGCTCATCCTATCCTCCATCAACACCATGTGCTAGTATTATAGCATAGACGAAAAGCCTCCCAGGTCGCTGCGCATCGACGGAGCGCTCTGGGAGGCTTTCGGTGGTGTCTTGCGCACCTCTATTGGATCTCCATCACTTCCTGCAGCTTATCCAGGTTCCAGTCCACGATGATCGTCCCCTTGTAGTCAAACGTCGGGGTCGTTTCGTGGCCGTCGCACCACGCCTGGACACGCTTCGCGGCCACCCGGTCCTTGGAAATGTCGATCTCCTTGTAGGAGATGCCGTGTTCTTTGAGCCAGACGCGCGCCTGCTTGCAGTCCTGGCACCAGGGCGTGCAGTAGATGACCAGATCTTCTGCGGGCCGGGGCTGCTCCCAGGCCATCTTCTCGAGCAGTTTCTGCTGCTCCGCCACCTTCCTGGCCGCCTCCGGCTCGAGCTCGGCCAGGACGCGGAAGATTTCCTCGTTGTCCGGCTGCTGGCCGATGTCGTGCACGTCGACGTAGCGCACGACGCCTTCTTTATCGATGATGAAGATCGAGCGCTCGGAGTAGCCCTCGCCGCGCAGCACGCCGTACAACTGCGCGACCTGCCCGTGAGGGAAGAAGTCGGCGAGCAGCGGGTAGCTGATGCCGCCCAGGCTCTCGGCCCATGCCTTCAAACAATCCGCACTGTCCACGCTTAGGCCCAAGACCTGGGCCTTCATCCCGTTGAACCGGGCCAGCTCGGCCTGGTAGGACGGGATTTGCTCCGTTCAGACGGGTGTCCAGGCGAGCGGGAAAAACACCAGGACGACGTTCTGGCCCCGGTACTCGCTCAGGCTGACCACGTGTCCGAGGTGACTCTTGAGCTTGAACTCGGGCGCGATCTGACCGACCTCCACTGTCATAGGCTCCTCCTTTGCTTGGAAAACGCTCACGCGGGAAACCGGGCCACTGTCTGACGAGAGGCCTTGCCGCTCCTGCGAAGCGATAAGTTACTTTGTGACGTCGACTCGCACGAGCGTCGCGGGTTGATTCCCGGCAAAGACCGTGCGGACAAAGCGAATGGTGTCCGTGCGAACGATCGGTGCGAGCGTCGTCGTAAGCGCAATGATACTGGCGATAGCCCAGTTGCGCAAGACGCTGCGGGCGTGGGGATGCTGAGCGATCATGGGGGTGATCCTTATATTTAGTTTAAGTGGTGCTAAGTCAGAGTATCAGTTTGTGCGCGAGCCAGTCGCCAACGCCGGAAAGGTCCTCGGTGGGTAAGTAGTGACTGGCGGCGGCGTCGAACAGCACCTGGACGCGACCCGGAAATTCTTCGTCGCCCTCCCATAGCTGCACGGCGAGCGCCAGGCGGGGAAAAGCCTGGAAACGGTAGGCGGCGTCCGGCGGGGCAAGGCCCGCGCCAGGAGCCGCGGTCAGGATTTGGCCGCCGAGCGCAACAGCCCCTCGGCGAAAGCCTTCGACATCGGAGCCGTATTTGTCGGCAAGCAGGTTCTCCGCGTGCTGGGCAAAGGCCTGCGAATAAAACAGGCCGTTGGGCAGCTCGCGGAACGTCAGCCAGCGGTCCGCGGGGGGCGTGCCGTCGGCGGTCAACAGGTAGTGCCAGAGCACGATCGCGATCGAGGCGTGGGCGGTTTTGCCCGTGGCCTGGTTGATCACCTCGCCCTCGGGGTGCGGGACGAGGTGCGGCCGGCCAAAGTAGGTGACGCGGACGCCCTCGGCCGTCAGCGTGCTGCCCGAGAGCGCCGTCGCCCGGGCCGCGTCCGCGGCAGCCCAGGCCGCGCGGGTTTGGTCAAATGCAATCTGGAAACGTCGATCTAGCTGCGACAAGAAGGGGGACTCCGTCGATTTGCCGCGAGACCTCCGAGGTTTTGAGAAACCTCGGAGGTCTCGAAGTATGTCAGTTCCTGCGGGTTCGTGTAATCGTTCCCGATGAGCTCGCGGGCGATGATCATGCGCATGATGTTCATGCCGCCTTCGGCGCCGATGGAGTAGGAGCGGACGCCGCGGATGCCCATCTCGATGGGGTACTCCTTCGAGTAGCCCATGGCGCCCAGCCAGTTCGCAACCTCGTTGAACGTATCGAAGGCCATGATCGGCGCGCGCAGCTTGGCCATCGCGCCCCACAGGGCCAGATCCTTCTGCTTGCCCTTGCCCTTCTCGTACATCTGGTCGGCCATCCAGGCGGCCTTGTAGGTCAGCAGCTTCGCCGCCTCGATGTCCACGAAGCGCTCCGCGGCCGGGAAGTTGATGCCCTGGTACGCGGCGAGCGGCTTGCCGAACGACTTGCGCTGCCGGATGTAATCCACGCCCATGTGCAGCGCGGTCTCGGCTGCGCCGCAGCACGTCGCGCCGATCAGCGCGCGGGCGAAGGTGTAGCCTTCCATCGCGTAGTAGAAGCCGCGGCCCTCTTCGCCGATGCGGTAGTGGTCGGCCAGGGGCATGTTCTCCATGGTGAAGCCGCCGGTCGAAATGCCCGTGCGGCCCCAGTTGTGGATCAACGTCGTGGAGACGCAGGGATTTTCCTTGAGATCGACGGCGAAGAAGGTGAAGCCCTTGTGGGCGGCCTTCGGATCGGTGCGGACGAGCGTCATGTAGGCGCCGCCCATCTTGAGCGATTCTTTGATGCCGCTGATGTACAGCTTCTCGCCGTTGAGAATCCAGCTGCCGTCGGCCTGCTTCGCACCCGAGCAGCGGGTCACGCCTTCGATGTCTGACCCGCCGCCCGGCTCCGTGGATGCGATGCCGAGGAACCGCTTGCCGGCGGTGATCTGCGGGAGGATCTCGGCCTTGAGCTCCTCACTGGCGTAGCGCTCGAAGACGTAGCCCCAGCTCGCCTGCACCAGGTACATGACGGGCAGCGCGAGGCTGATGTCCGCCCGCCCCAGCTCCTCGGCCGCGATGGTAGCCATGGTGACGTTCATGCCCGCGCCGCCGTACTTCTCGGACACCGTGGGCGCCCACAGCCCCATTTCGGTCATGCCGTCCAGGATGTCCTGGGGGATGCCGTTCTCGTCGATTTCCCGGCAGCGGGGCGCGATCTTCTTCTGGGCGAAGTCGTGCACGGCCTTGCGCCACATCGTTTCTTCTTCGGTCCAACCGAAATCCATGCCTTCCTCCTTGAAGTGCTATGAGCGAGCGGTCGTCTTCGACCTTATTCAGTCTTTCCATTTGTCAGCGCCAGGACCATGTCCGAGCTCGAGATCACGCCGACCAGCCGGTGCTCCTCGATGACGATGGCGTTTTGGATGCCGAAACGGGAGAACAGCTGGGCCACGAAGGGCAACCGCAGCGTGGGGTTCACGACGATGAGCGGCTTGATCATGATTTCGCCCATCCGGGCGCGGGTAGGCGACAGAGACTTGGAGATGACCCGGTAAACGATCTCCTGATAGGTCACGATGCCGTACGCGTCGTCCTCATCCGCCCGGTCGACGATCGCCACCTGGCAACTGCCGCACGCCTTCATCTTGGGATCGCATCATGGACGGTGTCCAACGGGAGACACGAGCGCGAACTGCCGGTTCATCACGTCCCGCGCGCGCAACGAGTAGATCTCGTGGGGTTGCATCATCAGGCTCCTTTACCCGAGAAGCGACAGGGGGAGAAACACTGCCTTGAGTCTATTGTAACAGAAACGGCACGGGTGGGTAAATGACGACTGTCACCTAGTGATGCAGGTAGCATGCGACGGGCGTCACAAGCCGGCGAAGCCCGCGAGCAGCCCGAGCAAGGCGGCGCCGCCGACCAGCCACATCGAGTTCACCCTGAAACGGAAGAGCAAGAGCGCTGCAACCGCGGCGATGCGCGACCGCGGCGGGCGAGCGGAAGCTGCCATAGGCCAGCTGCACGGTCACGGCGGCCATGAGGCCCAGCGCGGCCGCGTTGACGCTGTCGAGGAAGCCGGCGGTCCAGGGCGACGCGCGCAGCCGCGGAATCAGCGGGTTGGTGATCGCCACGAAGACGAACGCGGGCAGGAAGATGCCCACGGTCGCCAGGACGCCCCCGGGCACGCCGCCCAGGATGTACCCGATGAAGGTCGCGGTGGTGAACAGCGGGCCGGGAGTCACCTGCCCCACGGCGACCGCATCGAGGAGCTGCTGCTCGGTCAGCCAGCCCAGCCGCTCGACGAAATCCGAGCGGAGGAAAGCGATCAGCACGTAGCCGGACCCGTAGAGCACCGCGCCGATCTTGAAGAAGGTCCAGAAGAGCAGGCCGAGGCTGAACGGGACGGCGGCCGCGGCCGCAATGAGCGCGGACGCGCCGAGCGGCGCCCAGCGTGAGCGCGGGCAAGCTGAGTTTGCGCCGCCAGTTGTAGATGAGCATCCCGACGACGCCGCCCGCAGCCAGCAGCAGCAGCTCGTTCACGCCCAGAGGGCGAGGCCGAACGTCGCCGCGCCCACGATCGCGGTGAGCGGGTCCTTGACGGCCTTGCGGCCGAGCAGCCACAGCGCCTGTGCGATGATCACCATCACGACGGGCTGGACCGCGGCCAGCAGCGCGGTGACTTCCGGGGTCGTCCCGAAGCGGACGTAGGCCCATGCCAGCGCCATGACGATGGCCATGGCGGGCAGGATGAAGGACGCGCCGCCGAGGATGAGGCCGGGCCAACCCGCGCGGAGGTAGCTGACGTGGATCGCCATCTCGGTCGAGTTCGGGCCCGGGATGAGGTTCGTGGCGCCGAGCAGGTCGAGAAATTCCTGCTCGGTCAGCCACTGCCGCCGGACCACGATCTCGTCGTGCATGATGGAAATGTGCGCGGCCGGTCCGCCGAAGGCGGTGAAGCCCAGCTTGAGGAAGAGGAAGACGACCTCCGATAACGCGCTGCGAATGAAGCACTTCCTTTGCCACAGAGGCCGCAGAGGGCTCAGAGGCATCTGGAGAGAAAGAGGACTACTCGCTCTCTCCCCGAACCTCTGAGCCCTCTGTGGCCTCTGTGGCTAATCCTCCACGCCAGGCAGGCGGTATTTGTAGGCGGTCGCCGTCGTGATCTTGACGAATCCGTGCTTCTCCAGGATGGGCCGGCTCATCTCGCTGGCGTCGACGGTCAGGAACCGGTAGCCGCGCTGGCGGGCCGCCTTCGCCCGGACGTCGAGCAATGCCGTGTAGAGGCCGCGCCTGCGATACTGCGGCAGGGTCGAGCCGCCAAAGAGCGCGGCGAAATCCGTCCCCTTGTGGAACCGGATCCAGGCTGCCGCAGCCGGAACGCTTCCGCAGTACGCGATGTACATGAGCATCGGCTCGTCCGGCAGCTCGAGCTCGTACCGCAACTCTTCGGCGATCCAGGCGTGCGACTCGTTCCAGACCGCATCCTCGATCTGGACCACCTTCTCGAGGTCTACCGGGTCCGTGAGCCGCCGGACTTCGCAAGGCGCAGCGCTCGCATCCAAGCGGAGCACCCGGCCCCGGCGCCCGCGGTTGAGTCGAAGCGTGCTCGTCGTAGAGATCCAGCACCATGACCGACTCGTGTTCCTCGCGGCTGAAGCCGTGCCGCAGCAGCCGCTCGTCGAGGTCGGCCGGCGTATCATGGCCGTAGCGCTTCCACTCGAAGTTGTGCCCGCGCTCCGTGAAGAAGGCGATTTGCTCGGCAATGGCCTGGTCCGCATTTGCCTCGTTCAACCGGGACCAGATCACCCATCCCCAGCGCGCGTGCGGGTCGAGCGGCACGTGGCGCACGACGAGGGGCTGCGTCTTCGGGCACCACCTGCCGCTCCGAGATGGGGTCCGAGCTCGAAAAGCGAAGCTGCCGCTCGTAAACGGCCAGTAGTTCGTCTCTCGTTCACTACGCCTCACACCCCTGCCGCCTTGAACGCCGCGCTCACCATGGCCTGCGCCTCGGCCTGCAGCTGGTGCAAATGGGCCTCGCCCAGGAAGCTCTCGGCGTAGATCTTGTAGACGTCTTCGGTGCCCGAAGGCCGGGCGGCGAACCAACCGTTCTTGCGTCGCGACCTTCAGCCCGCCGATGGGCGCATCGTTGCCCGGCGCGCGGGTCAGCTTTGCCAGGATCGGCTCGCCCGCCAGCTCGGTGGCCGCGACCAGGTCGGGCGAGAGGTCGAGCCAGCACCTGCTTCTGCCGGCCAGTTGGCCGGCGCGTCAATGCGGGCATAGACGGGGCTGCCGAACTCGGCCTCGATCGCCCGGTAGTGCTCGCCCGGGTCCTTGCCGGTGGCCGCAGTGATCTCGGCCGCCAGCAGGTCCATGATGATGCCGTCCTTGTCGGTGGTCCAGACCGTGCCGTCTGCGCGCAGGAAGGAGGCGCCCGCGCTCTCCTCCCCGCCGAAGCCGAACGAGCCGTCGACGCAGCCCGTCGACGAACCACTTGAAGCCGACCGGCACCTCGGCCAGCTCGCCGGCCCAGCTTGCCGGCCACCCGGTCGATCATCGAGCTGGAGACGAGCGTCTTGCCGACCGCCGCGTCCTTGCGCCAGGCGGCCCGGTGCTGGAAGAGATAGAGGATGGCGACGGCGAGGTAGTGGTTGGGGTTGAGCAGCCCGGCCGAGCGGGTGACGATGCCGTGCCGGTCCGCGTCGGGGTCGTTGCCCCAGGCCACGTCGAAGCGGTCCTTGAGCCCGATGAGCCGGGCCATGGCGTAGGGCGAGGAGCAGTCCATGCGGATCTTGCCGTCGTGGTCGAGCGGCATGAACGCGAACGTCGGGTCGACGTCCGTCGTTGACGACCTCGATATTCAGGTTGTAGGTCTCTGCGATGGGCGCCCAGAAGGGCAGGCTGCTGCCGCCCATCGGATCGCAGCCCAGCCGCAGCCCGCCGCCTTGCACGGCCTCCATGTCGATGACGTTGCGCAGGTCGTCGACGTAGGGGCGGACGATAGTCGTGGGCGCGGAGGAAGCCGGAGGTCTGGGCGCGCTCGAAGTGGAACCGCTCCACCGCCCGCGGGCCGATGCTGATGATCTCGTTGGCCCGGTCCTGGATTGACCTTGGTGACGCCCGTGTCGGCCGGGCCGCCGGATGGCGGATTGTACTTGAAGCCGCCGTCGCCCGGTGGGTTGTGCGACGGGGTGATGACGACGCCGTCCGCCGTGCCGCGCTGGCCCGACCGGTTGTGGGTGAGGATGGCATGCGAGATGACCGGCGTCGGGCGTGTAGCCGCCGCCTGCCTGCACCATGACATGCACCTCGTTCGCGGCGAAGACCTCGAGCGCGGTCTGCATGGCCTGCTCGGAGAGCGCGTGGGTGTCCATGCCGATGAAGAGCGGGCCGTCGATGCCCTTGCGCCTTGCGGTACTCGGCAATCGCCTGGCTGATGGCCGCGATGTGGTCGTCGTTGAAGGTCTGGTCGAGGGAAGTGCCGCGGTGGCCGGAGGTGCCGAAGGAGACCGCTTGGGCCGGGTTATCGGGCTCGGGGTGAAGGTCGTAGTATGCCGCGCGCAGGCGGTCGACGTCGATGAGCGATATCGGCCGGGGCCGGCTGGCCGGCCAGCGGGTGCAACGCCATTCCATCCTCCTCAGTAACCGTCCGTCAGCAACAATCGTCAGGGGGGATTTTACATCAACCGGGCGAAGCCAAGGATGCGCTGCCGCGAACGGCATCGGATACGGGCGATGGAGCGCTGCACCAAACGGAGGAACGGATAGCGGGCGACGGATGCGCTGCGCGAAACTGAGGAACGGATAGCGGGCGACGGATGCGCTGCCCACGAAACGGAGGAACGGATAGCGGCCGCCTTCTTCGACGTCGTCCCGCGTGGCGCATGTACTGGGCGGGCGGGGTCGTGGTATCATGCCTTGCGGGTTGGCGAATCGAAAGGCGGTGAGGTATGACGGCGTTGCATGCCCTGCGGGTTGACATCATAACCCTGCCGGTGGATGCGATCGTTAACCCGGCTAACTCGTCGTTGCTGGGCGGCGGAGGAGTCGACGGCGCGATTCACAGCGCGGCCGGCCCCGGTCTGCTCGAGGAGTGCCGGTCTCGGCGGTTGCCGGCCGGGGGAAGCAAAGATGACCGGGGGCTACCGGCTGAAGGCGAGGCATGTGATCCATACGGTCGGCCCGGTGTGGCACGGCGGGGATCGAGGCGAGCGGGAAACGCTGGCGTCTTGCTATCGACGAGTCCCTGCGGCTTGCTGCCGCCGCCGGGCTGAAGAGCATCGCATTTCCGGCGATCAGCACGGGGGTGTACGGGTACCCAAAGGAAGAGGCGGCGCAGGTGGCCGTGGAGACGGTGCAAGCCTTCGTGGCCGAGAACCCGGCGCTTGATGAGGTGATATTTGCCTGTTTCTCAGGCCCCGATCTTGAAAGCAAAACAAAGCCCGGTCCTGCAGCCGGGATTTCCGGGGTGCAGGATCGGGTCACGGTGTTCGTGGACGTGAAGCGGGATGAGGCGCAAGTATTTTACATCTCCAAATCCAGCGGGTTGTCCAAAGACGACTTCTTTGCCGACGAGTCGTTGCGCCGCGCGTTCGTCCGCAGCATTGAGATCATCGGCGAAGCCACGAAGCGAGTTCCTCCGCATCTGCGTCAGCGCTATCCGGAAGTAGAATGGCGCTCGATGGCTGGTATGCGGGATCGTCTCGTCCATGATTACTTCGGGGTGGACTACGACATCGTCTGGGACGTAGTAACGCGGAAAATTCCCGGGTTGGCGGCAGCTATGCGGTTTATCCTCGAGGCAGGAGAGCTGAAGGCCGCCACTGGCCGTACAGCTTTTACCCCGTCTCTTTCCGTGCCTCCTCTAACCAGCAGTGACCAACTCTCAAAAAAGTGTCATGACAGTTATGATGATGAGTAGCACCGCGGTGCTGATCATCATGCTTGTCATGACACTTCTAGTCACCCGTTACTCGGCACGGGTCAAGAATGCGCGGTCGCGGTTTCCGGGTTACTTCCCCCAGCTGGCGACACGCTCTGCTGCAAAATCGTACTTGAACGTCACGTTCTTCAGCACGTTCGGCATGAATGGCGCTTGTCCCGTCCCATCGGCGTTCATCCGGTAGAGCTTCCAGACACCCTCGGCCTCGCGGTCGGTGAGGAACAGGATGCGTCTTGCCGTCGGCCGACCACGCGGGCGCGACGTTGTGCGGGCTGCGCCGCAGCGCGAGGGCGGCGCGGTCAGGAACTTGATCAGCTTCCCGCTGCTGTCGAACAGCCCGATGTCCGTGTGGTCGTGAATGCGCTTCTGCGCCACGAACTTCGTCCCGTCGGGCGACCACGACGGGCTGCCCCACCACTGGTCGGCTACGATGTCGACCGCCTGCTGGCTGCCGGGGGCGGTCAACTGCAGCTTATTGCTCCCCCGGAACAGCACGTCCTTGCCGTTCGGCCGCCACGAGGGGCTCTGCGCGTCCGAGGGCGTGGGGAAGTCCTGCCAGCCGTTTCCGTTAAGATCGACTTGGGCGATGCCCGTCAGATCGATATCCATCGGCGGCATGCCGCCGATGCAGACCTCGCTTCCCGCCTACCTTGATGCAGTCCGCACCGCGGAATACGGCGCGCACTTCCTCCGCGGTTAAGCACCCGAGCGCACTTACGAAGCAGGTCTTGGTGTCCACCAGGTGCACGAACGTCAGCTTCTGCCCGTCGGGGCTCCAGGCGACATGCCGCGGCTTCCCCACGGTGACCACCATGCGTTCTGCGCCGGTCTTGAGATCCCGGATAAACACGCCCGGGGTCGGCGTCAGGCGGGTGAACGCCAGCTTGGTCCCGTCGGGCGAGATCGCGGGGTCCATCCCGTTGGTGACCCGCTGCAGGCTCCCCGTTCGCGGGGTTGAGCAGCAGGATGTCGCCGCCGGTTGCGGCCATGAGCGCGATCGTGCCTTGGCTCTGGGCCGCGGGCTTTGCGGGGGTTGTCTTCTTCGGCGCCGGCGTGACCGCGGCCGCCGGATGGGTTGTTCCGGTGGCAGCAGCCGCGGGCGCGAGGCCGGCGGCCAGCACGACGCCGGCGAGCGCAAGGGCGAGTGTGACAGCGAGCACGGGCTGCCGGGCCGCCGTGAACCAGCGCTTCATCATGATCCTCCTTAGATTCAGGCGAGCCATCTCGCCTACTCGTAACGCAATGCTTCGATCGGATTCAGCCGCGAGCCGCGGGTGGCGGGATAGATGCCGAAGAAAAGCCCGACGGCCGCGGAGAAACCCGTCGCCAGCAGGATCGACTGGGGTGTTACCACTGCGACGAGGTCGCTCTGCAGCCGCGAAATGCCGATCGCCCCGCTGGTCCCCAGCGCAATGCCGAGCAGGCCGCCGATCAGCGCCAGCACCACGGACTCGATCAGGAACTGGACGCAGGATGTCGCCGTCGCTTCGCGCCGACCGCCTTGCGCAGGCCGATCTCCCGCGTGCGCTCGGTCACCGACACCAGCATTATATTCATGATGCCGATTCCGCCAACCAGCAGGCTGATCCCGGCGATCGCGCCGAGGAAGATCGTCAGCACGTTCGTGATCTGGCCGAAAATCGACAGGAGGTCCTGCTGGTTGATGACCGTGAAGTCGTCCTCGTCCTGGAAGCGGATGTCGTGGCGCTGGCGCAGCAGGTCCGTGATCTCCTGCGACGCCTGGTCCATGCGGTCCTCGCTCACCACCTGGGCGTAGACGACCGCCAGCGTCGGCTCGCCCCGGCGGTTGTGGAAGCGCGGGAACAGCCGCTCGTGTGCGGTGGACAGGGGCACCATCACCACCTCATCCTGGTTGCCGCCCGGTCCGCCTGTGCCGCCCTTCTCGTCCAGCACGCCGATCACCTTGAAGGGTACGTTGTTGATCTTGATCGTCGCGCCGATCGGGATAGGCGCCGGCATCGCCGAACAGCCTGTCTGCGACCCGGCTGCCCAGCACGGCCACCCGGCTACGCGCAGCGACGTCGCCGTCGTTGATGAAATTGCCGAACTGCACCGGCACGGTTGCGGACCTGGGCATAGGCCGGCGTCACGCCGGAAACGGATACGCGAAGCGTCGTCTTGCCGTGGCTGACGTCCGCGTTCGCGAGCACTTCGGGCGCACCGTCGACCACAGTCGGGCACGTTGAACGGGTCGCCGATGGCCTGCGGCATCCTCGCAGCGTCAGGCCGGTGGCCGAGCGCGGCATTGGACCTCCAGGTTGCCCGGACACGACGAACAGCAGGTTCGTGCCGATGCTCTGCAACTGCGAGCGCGACCAGGTTCTGCACGCCCTCGCCGACCGACAGCAGCGTGATCACCGCGCCCACGCCGATGATGATGCCCAGCATCGTCAGCGCGGAGCGCAGCTTGTTGACCGACAGGGCGCGCAGCGCGAGGCGGATCTGTTCCAACGAGCAGAACCTCAGCAGCCGTCCGGCCGGCCGAGCCGGCTCTGATAGGCCGAGTCGCCCGCCATGCGCGGGGCCTGGTTGACTTCGTCGGACCGGATCAGGCCGTCGTAGATGTGCACGACACGGCGGCAGTGCTCGGCGATGTCGGGCTCGTGGGTCACCAGGATCACGGTGATGCCCTGCTCCACGTTCAGCCGCTGGAAGATGCCCATCACCTCGGCGCCGGCCTTCGAGTCCAGGTTGCCGGTCGGCTCGTCGGCCAGGATGATGCGGGGATCGTTCACCAGCGCCCGGGCGATCGCGACCCGCTGCTGCTGCCCGCCGGACAGCTCGTTCGGCCGGTGGTGCACGCGGTCGCCCAGGCCGACCAGCGTTCAGCGCGTCCAGCGCCCGCTGGCGGCGCTCGAGACGCGCGCGTGCCGGCATAGATCAGCGGCAGCTCCACGTTCGCCAGCGCGTCCGTCCGGGCGAGCAGGTTGAAGCTCTGGAACACGAAGCCGATGCGCTTGTTGCGGACGTCGGCCAGCCGGTCGTCGCTCAGCCGGCTGACGTCCTCGCCGGCCAGGCGGTAGATGCCGGAGGTGGGCTGGTCCAGGCAGCCGATGATGTTCATCAGCGTCGACTTGCCCGACCCGGATGGCCCCATGATGGCGATCATCTCGCCCTGGCAGATCGACAGCGTGACCCCGCGCAGCGCCTGCACCTCGATGCGGCCGCGCCGGCCGCCATGCGGTACACCTTGGTGATATCGACCAGCTCGATAACGGGCCCGTTCGAGTCCGCTCGCTATTTGACGGCGCCGGCATGCCGGCCGCTCGTGCTTCGATCTGGGTCATCTGCATGCTACTCCCTTACCCGCCCCCGAACAGGTTCTGCAGCTGCTCGCGGCCCGACCGGTTGCGGATCGCCAGAGTCTCGCCTCTCGGACACGCCCTCGCGCACCTCGCTGAACTGCTCGTCGCGCAGGCCCAGCTGCACCTCGGTCCGCACGGCTCCGTCCCGGCGACGCGTTCCACGAAGGTCTTGCCGGTCTCGCGTTCCAGTTGTACGGCCCGGTTCGGCACGAGCAGGACGTTCGGCCGGGTGTCGGCGATGATGGTCGCGGTCGCGCTCATGCCCCCGAGGAGCGGCGCGTCCGTGGGATCGATGTCGAGCCGCACGTTGTACGTGACGCCGCCGGTCGTGGCTGGTCGACGCGCCGGGCGAAATGCGGCTCACCTTGCCGGTCAGCGCCGCGTCGGGCAGCGCGTCGATCTCGACCTTGACGGGCTGCCCGGGCCGAATGCCGGCGATGTCGACCTCGTCGACCTGCACGTCCAGGTGGAACCGGCTCGTGTCGGCCAGCTGACGGCGGGCTGGGCGGGGGCGGCCTGGCCGCCCTCCACGATGGCTACCTGGTGACCATGCCGTCCCACGGCGCCAGGAGGCGGGCGTTTTCCAGCCGGCGCTGGGCCCCTGCAGGCTCAACATGCGCCTGGTCGACCCCGGCCTGCGCGACTGCGACTTGCGCTTCCGAGGTGCCCCGGTTCAGCCGGTCGAGGCTCGCCTGCGCCTGCGCCACCTGGGCCTCGGCCGCGGTCACCTGGGAGCGGGCGGCGGCGACCTGCGCGGTCGTCACGGACTTCTCGGCGGCCCGGTACTGCGCCTGGGCCGTCTCGAGCGCGATGGTCGCGTTCTGCAGCTGGACGCTCTGCGGCAGCATCCCCACGTCCGGCCGGTCCTTCACCTTGTCGTAGGCCTGCTGCGCCTGCCCGAGCTGGACCCGCGCCTGGTCGACCTGCGCCTGTGCCGCGGCCAGCGTGTCTTTGTCCGGCCCCTTGAGCGTCTGCTGGTAGGCGGCCTGGGCGCTCGTGAGACCTTGCCGGGCGCTGGCCAGCGCGGCCTCCGCCGCGGCCACGTCCGCCTGGTTCGCACCTCCAGCAGTTTGCTGAAGCTGCGCCTGCGCCTGCTGCACGCCGACCTCCGCCTGCTTGACGGCCAGCTCGAGGTCGGTCGTGTCCAGACGCGCGAGCACGTCGCCGGCCTTCACCGCCTGCCCGACCTCGACGTTGACTGCCGCGATCGTGCCGGCCGCGCGGAAAGCGACAGGTTGACTTCGCGTTCGGGCAGCACGGCGCCGGTGGCGCTCACCGTCGCCGAGATATCGCCGCGGTTGACCTTCACCGTCTCGTAGTCCGGAGCGGCTGCCGCGGCCTGCCGCTTCTGAAACTCCTGGTACCCGAAGTAGCCACCTGCGCCGACAATGGCGAGGACGAGGACGATAACGAGAAGCTTCCGCATTCGATCCCCTGTGTGTGGCTGAAGAGCCCGTGAAGCGATGCTCCACGTAATCGCAGAATGATACTCACCTTACCGCCTCCGTCCTCCGCAACGCGCATTCCGAGACCGGAGCGTCGCAGCTCGTGAAATCTGCAGCGGCCTTCTTTCCGTTCTTGTCATGAGTTGCACAAAAACTGCACGTGTGCTAGAATAAAGCCCTGAAAGCACAAGCGCTACGCGAGCGCGCTACAGGTAGCGTGCTACAGAGGGTGTGCGACCGCGTGGGCATCGGCAGGCAGGTTGCCTGCAAATGAAGGAGAGGGCAATGGCAAAGAGGATGATCCCGGACATCGTGATCGGCCGGCTGCCTGTTTACCTGCGTGCGCTGGGATTCCTGATCGCCGAAGGGCGGCAGATCACCTCGTCGCAGGAGTTGGGCGACCGTCTCGGCATCTCATCGGCGCAGATCCGCAAGGACCTGTCGCACTTCGGTGAGTTCGGCAAGCAGGGCACGGGCTACGACATCAACTTCCTGTACGAGCAGCTGCGCACAGATCCTGAAAGTGAACCGGATGTGGGATGTGGCCCTGGTCGGCGCCGGCAACCTGGGCAAGGCCATCGCGGACTACGGCGGCTTCAAGGGCAAGGGTTTCGCGATCCAGGCGATCTTCGACAACAAGGAAGACAAGGTCGGCAAGCCGATGGGCATCGACGACATGATCGTGCAGCCGGTGAGCGAGCTGGCCGAGACGATCAAGGCGAAGGGCATCACGGTCGGCATCATCGCCACGCCGGCAGAAGAGGCCCAGGCCGTCGCGCGCACGATGGTGGAGGCCGGCGTCAAGGCGATCCTGAACTACGCGCCGATCACGCTGACGGTGCCGAGCAACGTCCGCGTGCAGTATATCGACCCGGTGGTGGGCCTGCAGCGCATGACCTATTATTTGCCTGAGAAGTAGACGCAACGATTGCCCGCGGACCGAACCGGCCACCTGATTCCCGAGCGAAATCAGGCAGACCGGTTCGGTCCGCGTTCAGGCCCTTTCGCTTTCCGTGCCTCGCTCGTGCCTTCTTATGTACATGACCCGCATCATAGCGTGCAACCGTAGCAGATGCTATAGTATTCACATTGCCAGAACTTATCAATTCGGCTGGTAGGATTACCAGCCGCTACGGAGATTTCGCCATGCCCGCCAAGCATCTGGTGGCCGATATTATGACTTCGCAATCCGGCGACAGTGACGCCCCGGAATGCGATCCGCACGGCGATCAACCTGATGCGCGAGGGCGGGTATCGCCGGCTGCCCGTCGTCGATCGTGGCCGCCTGGTGGGCATCATCACCGACCGGGACCTGCGCCGCGCCGCGAACTCCCCCTTCGTGGTGCGCGAGCAGTGGTACGATAACTTCATCCTCGACCACATCGAAGTCGGCTCGTGCATGACGCCTAACCCGCTCACCATCGAGCCAACGGCCTCGATCGCCGAGGCGGCCCGGTTGATGCGCAACCACAAGATCGGCGGCCTGCCAGTCGTCGCCGAGGGCCAGCTGCTCGGCATCATCACCGAGACCGATCTGCTGGATTTCCTGATCGAAATCCTGGCAGCCGAAGCCGTGCCGAACTGAGCTTCGGCACAGCCGGCACCGCCACCCACACACCCCGCGCCTGCGCCCTTGACGCAGGCGCCTGTTGCTTATCCAGGGATGCATCCATCATGTTTAGTCGCGCCGATTTGATCTTTCTACATGCCCCCAGCGTGTATGATTTTCGCAAGCATTCGATCCTTTACGGCCCGGTCAGCGACCTGGTGCCCTCGACCCCCGTCTTCGAGATGTACCCGATCGGCTTCACGACGATGGCCGAATATCTCGAACGGCACGGGCACCGCGTCCGGATCGTCAACCTGGCCGTCCGCATGCTGAAGGACGAGCAGTTCGATCCCGAAGCGCTGGTGAAGAGGCTGAATCCCGGTCGCGTTCGGCATCGACCTGCACTGGCTGCCGCACGCGCACGGCGCGCTCGCCGTCGCCGAGATGGTCAAGAAGCACCATCCCGAACACGCCCATCATCTTCGGCGGCTTCTCGTCGACGTACTTCCACGAAGAGCTGATCCGCTATCCCTTCGTCGACTTCGTGATTCGCGGCGACTCGGCCGAGGAGCCGATCCGCCAGTTGATGGACCACCTGACCGGGCAGCGCCAAGGCGCCGACGCCTTGAGCGAGATCCCGAACCTGACCTGGAAGGACAAGTCGGGCGAAGTCCAGGTCAACCCGCACACCTACCGGCCCGACACGCTCGACAACGTCATGCTCGACTACCGCTATGTCGTGCGGGCGGCGGTGCGCGACCTGGACATGAGCAACTACGTCCCGTTCAAGGACTGGACCGACTACCCGATCATGGCCGCGCTGTCGTGCCGCGGGTGCACGCAGTCCTGCGTGATCTGCGGCGGCTCGGCCGCGGCGTTCAAGCAGATGCACGGCCGCGAACGGCCGGCTTTCCGCGACCCGGAGCTGCTGGCCGCCGACGTGCGCCGCATCAGCCGGATGAGCGCGGGGCCGGTGTTCATCCTGGGCGACCTGCGCCAGCCGGGCCGCGACTACGCCCGCCGGTTCTTCGACGCGATGCGCGGCTTCAACGGACCGGTCATCACCGAGCTTTTCTCGCCGGCCTCCCGCGAGTTCCTGGCCGACATGGCGAAGGCGCTGCCGAACTTCACGCTGGAAGTCTCGCTCGAAAGCCACGATCCGGTCGTCCGGCACGCGTTCGGCAAGCACTACGGCAACGAGCCGATGGAGCGCACCTTGCAGGACGCGCTCGACGTGGGCGCGAAGCGGCTCGACGTGTTCTTCATGTCGGGCCTGCCCCAGCAGACCGCCGAGTCGGTGCTGCAGACCGTCGACTACTGCGAAGACCTGGTCAACCGCTTCGGCAAGGACGGCCGGCTTGCGCCGTTCATCTCGCCGCTCGCGCCGTTCCTCGATCCGGGCAGCCGCGGGTACGAGGAGCCGGAGGTGCACGGCTACAAGCTCTTCGCCCGGACGCTGGAAGAGCACCGGCGGCTGCTTGTGGCGCCGAGCTGGAAGTACGTGCTGAACTACGAGACGCAGTGGATGGACCGCGCACCAGCTCGTCGACGCGACCTACGCGGCCGGCAAGCGCCTGAACCAGATCAAGGCCGAGTACGGGCTGGTGCCCGCAGGCGCAGGCCGCCGCGACCGAGCAGCGCATCGACTGGGCCGTCCGGCTGATCGCCGAGATCGACCGGCTGATGGTTTCCACGACCAAAGAGGAGTTCCAGCGCGAGATGGCGCGGCTGCGGCCCGAGATCGAGCACGCGAACATGAGCACGGTGTGCGACAAGCGCGAGCTGAACATAGATGTGAAGGGCCCAAAGTTGAACTATGGGCAGGTCGCGCATATGATAGTACAGGATGCGGCGCAAGCGGTCAGCCGCGCGTTCGCCGCGCCCTTCCGGCGTCCGGCGCCGGCTGCACGTCGAGAACGAATAGCGCAGCTGCGCAACAGCTTGTCCCAAGGAGGTGACAGGTATGGTCAAAGGAACGGTCGCGGTCGAGGTCGATCGCTGCAAGGGATGCGAGCTGTGCACGACGGTGTGCCCGCAGGACATCCTGCACATGAGCCGCTCGAGCTTCAACGCGCGCGGCTACCGGCCCGTCGTGTTGGTCGACCCGGAAGGCAAGTGCACCGGCTGCGCGCTGTGCGCCCTGATGTGCCCCGACGTCGTGCTGACCGTCTACCGCTACGATTCGCGCACTGCAGTGCGTGAGTCGCCGGCACAAAAGACTACGGCTCAGAGCGCTCAGGCGCAGGGCGCTGTAGCGTAAACGGAGGCTTTTTCCATGGCAAAGGAGCTTTGGGAAGGCAACCAGGCGATTGCCGAGGCCGCCATCCGCGGCGGGGTCGAAGCGTTCTTCGGCTACCCCATCACCCCCCAGACCGAGTTGCTCGAATACATGTCGGCGCGCATGCCCGAGCTTGGCCGCACGTTCCTGCAGGCCGAGAGCGAAGTCGCGTCGATCAACATGGTGTACGGCGCCGCCTGCGGCGGCGCGCGGGCCATGAGTTCGTCCTCCAGCCCCGGCATCAGCCTGATGCAGGAGGGCCTGTCCTACATCGCCGCGTCCGAAGTGCCCGCCGTGCTGGTCGACATCATGCGCGGCGGTCCGGGCCTCGGCAACATCCAGCCGAGCCAGTCCGACTACTTCCAGATGACCCGCTCCGCGGGCCACGGCGACTTCCACCCGATCGTGCTCGCGCCCGCCACCATCCAGGAAGCCGTCGACATCATGTACGAGGCGTTCCCGCTGGCCGAGAAGTACCGCACGATCGTGATCCTCGCGGCCGACGGCTCGCTGGGCCAGATGATGGAGCCGGCCGAGATGCCGCCGATGCGCCCGCCGCTGACCGAAGAGGAACGCGGCAGCTTCGCGGTGCGCGGCAGCAAGGGCCGCGACCGGCGCATCATCACCTCGCTGTTCCTGCAGGAGCCCCTGCTGGAGGCGCTCAACCGCCGCCTGCAGGCCAAGCTGCAGACGATCCGCGAGAACGAGCAGCGCTGGGAAGAGTACCAGGTCGAGGACGCCGAGTACCTGCTGGTGGCCTACGGCACGGTCGCGCGCACCTGCAAGACGGTCGTGCAAGGAAGCGCGCAAGGCAGGGCATCAGGGCGGGCCTGTTCCGGCCGATCTCGCCTCTGGCCGTTCCCGTTCGACGCGCTCGAGCGGGCGGCGCAGGGCAAGCAGGCGATGCTGACGGTCGAAATGAGCGCGGGCCAGATGCTCGAGGACGTGCGGCTGGCGGTGAAGGGCCGGCGTGCCCGTCGAGTTCTACGGCCGCATGGGCGGCGTCATGCCGCTGCCGGACGAGGTCCTGGAAGCGCTGCACGGCGTCGCCTTCACGTACCGGCCGCTCGAAGCCGGCGTCGAGTCGCGGTATTGGTGAGGTGACAACGATGACTGCGTCACAAGTGACGGAAGGAAACGGAACTGGACACGTCATGTCTCCGGCCGAGATCATGGAGCAGGGCCAGGTCGTCTACAAGCGGCCCGATGCCCTGACCGAGAACATCACCAACTACTGCCCGGGCTGCACCCACGGCATCATCCACCGCCTGATCGCCGAGGCGATCGATGAGCTGGGCATCCGGGAGCGGACGATCATGGTCGCGCCGGTCGGCTGCTCGGTGCTGCTGTACAACTACTTCGATGTCGACGCGGTCGAGGCCGCGCACGGCCGCGCGCCGGCCATGGCGACCGGCATGAAGCGCACGCAGCCGGACAAGATCGTGATCACCTACCAGGGCGACGGCGACCTGGCCTCCATCGGCGCGGCGGAGATCCTGCACGCGGCCAACCGCGGCGAGAACATCACGCGTCTTCTTCGTCAACAACGCCGTGTACGGCATGACCAGCGGCCAGATGGCGCCGACCACGCCTGCTCGGGCCAGGTGACCACCTCGTCACCGCATGGGCCGCGACGAGAAGCTGCACGGCTATCCGATGCGGATGGCCGAGATCATCGGCGGCCTGCCCGGCGCCTCGTACGTGGTGCGGCGCACGGTCTACGACACGAAGACCATCCGCCAGGCCAAGAAGGCCGTCGTGACCGCGTTCAAGGCGCAGATGGCCGGGCTTGGGGTTGAGCCTGGTCGAGTTTCTGTCGAGCTGCCCGACCAACTGGCACATGTCCGCGCCCGACTCGCTGACCTGGATTCGCGACACCATGGTCCCGTACTTCCCGCTTGGCGACTTCAAGGTGACGGACGAAGTCAAGGCGCTGGGATGAGGACAACGAGGCACAAGCACGAACGTCGCTGGTGCCTTGTGCGGTAGGTTCTGGCAAAGGAGCCACGATGAACGAGGAGATCATCTTCTCCGGGTTTGGCGGGCAGGGCGCGCTCTTCGCCGGCCAGCTGCTGGCCTACTCGGCGCTTGACAGCGGCCTGCACGTCACCTGGATCCCGTCCTACGGCCCGGAGATGCGCGGCGGCACCGCGCACTGCACGGTCGTCATCTCTGACGAGCCGATCGGTTCGCCGCTGGTGCGCCACCCGCAGTCGGTCGTCGCGCTGAACCTGCCGTCCTTCGAGAAGTACGAGCCGCTGATCAAGCCGGGCGGGCTGCTGGTGTACAACGAGTCGCTGATCCCCGCGAAGCCGAGCCGCACCGACATCCGCTACGTCGCCGGTGCCGGCCAACGACATCGCGGAGGAGCTGGGCAACGTCCGCATGGCGAACGTGGTGCTGCTCGGCGCGTACTTTGCCGCGACCGGGCACATGCCGCTCGAGACGGTCGAAGCGGCCCTGGACCTGCACCTGGGCGAACGCCAGCGCAAGTACCTGGCAGCGAACAAGCAAGCTCTGCGCCGCGGCGCCGAGTCGTATCGCAGGCGAACCGCTTAACGCAACGGCACAAAGGCACGACGGCCTTCGTTGTGCCAGACTGGCTTAGCGCATGAACCATCCTCAACAAGGAGGTTGAGTCATGGCGACACCCTGGAAGAGCCGGTATGCCCAGCGCAACCAGCGCATGGGCCGCTCGATCATCCGCGAGTTGCTCAAGTTCACGCAGCAGCCCGATGTCATCTCGTTTGCCGGCGGCCTGCCCGCGCCCGAGTTGTTCCCCAAGGACGAGGCGCAGGAAGCCGCCTGCCGGCTCATCAGCGAATACGGCGAAAAGGCGCTGCAGTACGGCCCGACCGAGGGCCACATGCCGCTGCGCCGCTGGATCAGCGAGCGCATGGTCCGCTACGGCATCCAGGCCGAGGCCGACAACGTCTTCATCACGACCGGCTCGCAGCAGGCGCTGGACCTGATCGGCAAGCTGCTGATCAATCCGGGCGACCAGGTCCTGGTCGAAGAGCCGACCTACATGGGCGCGCTGCAGGCCTGGAACGCGTACCAGGCCGAATACGCGCGCGGTGCCGATCGACGATCACGGGCTGCGCACCGAGCTGCTCGAAGACGCACTGCGCGTCGGCCCGAAGTTCATGTACGTGCTGCCGAACTTCCAGAACCCGGGCGGCACGACGCTGTCGCTCGACCGCCGGCTGGAGCTCGTGCGGCTGGCGAACAAGTACGGCATCCCCATCGTCGAGGATGATCCGTACGGCGCGCTGCGTTTCGAGGGCGAGCACCTGCCGCCGCTGGTCGCGCTGGACGCCGACTTCCAGGCGAGCGCCGGGCTGAACGGCCACGGCTTCATGGAAGGCAACGTCATCTACCTGGGCACGTTCTCCAAGACCCTGGCGCCCGGGCTGCGCCTGGGCTGGGTCGTCGCGCCGGTCGAGGTGATCGACCGGCTGGTGATGGCGAAGCAGGGAACCGACCTGCAAACCTCGACGTTCGACCAGATGCTGGCCTGGGAGATGCTCAAGACCGGGTTCCTCGACGAGCACATCCGCATCATCCGCAAGGTCTACGGGGAGCGGCGCGACGTCATGATCGCTGCGCTGGAGAAGTATTTCCCGGAGGGGTGCTCGTGGACGCACCCGGAAGGCGGCCTGTTCCTGTGGGCGCGCGTGCCCGAGTGGCTCGACACGGAGCCGCTGCTGCAGGAAGCCGTGCAGGCGAAGGTCGCGTTCGTGCCCGGCTTCGCCTTCTACGCGGATCCCGCTGCGCGGGCGCAACACGATGCGCCTGAACTTCTCGAACGCGCAGCCCGAGCAGATCGAAGAGGGCATCCGCCGTCTGGGCGTGCTGCTGCAGGCAAAGGTCGCGGAACACGACAGGATCGGTACAAATGCCGGAGCTAGCGCCGGCTTAAGATGCGCTCGTAGAGCGTACAGCACAAGAGGAGCAATCTGGTATGGAACGAACGCGCGTGCGTGACATCATGACCAGCCCGGCCCTGACCATCGGGCCCGACACGACCGTGCCCGGCAGCGATCGCGCTGATGAGGCAGCACGACATCCGCCACCTGCCGGTCGTGGAGAGCGGACGCCTGGTCGGCATGATCAGCCGAGGGGACCTGCGCGAGGCGTCGATCACGGCCAGCATCAACGCGGACCAGTACGAGCTGCACTTCCTGCTCAACAAGCTGACCGTCGAGAAACTGATGTCCCGCAAGGTCTACACCGTCACGCCCGATGCGTTTATCGTCCATGCCGCCGAGCTGATGACCGATAACAAGATCGCGGGCCTGCCCGTGGTGGACGAGAAGGGCGGGGTCGTCGGCATCGTCACCGAGTCCGACCTGCTGCGGATGCTCGTGAGCAAGCTGCGCGAGGCCGAAGAAGCGCCCGCCGCCTAGTAGAACATGGCGGCTGCGAGATCAAGAAGGGGTCGGCAGAGGCCGCCCCCTTTTCGTTTTACTGGAACCTGCGCCACTCCGCGAGCATCTCGGCCTCCCGCTCGGGCGTCAGCCCGGACTCGATGCCCATCCGGCTGGCGGCTTGTGCCCGGCAGGCGGCGTCTCGCAGCCACGCGAGCGTATCGCGGGTGGTATCCGCGAGCGGGCCGGTACGCTCAGCCCCGCTGCGATCGCCTTTCCCACGTCCACCTTGAAGAAATAGCGGTACTCCGGCGGCACCCACAGGGGGACGCCGTCGAGCGGCTGGATGCCCTGGCCGAGCAGGAACTCGTCGGACACCCAGACGAGGTTCGGCTTGGCGCCGGCGACCGTCGCGATCGTCGCAAGGACGTCGCCGATGGTCAGCGGGACTGCCGGCCCGGTGGTGTTGAACATGCCCGCTACCTTCGTTTCCGCACAGTGGAGCGCCCAGGCGGCAATGTCGCGCGCGTCGATCAACTGGACCGGATGCGCGGGGCCGCCGGGCGCCAGCACGTCGCCGCCCTGCGGGATGCGCTCGCAGCCAGTAAGGGAAGCGGTTCAGGGGGTCGTACGGCCCGACGATCAGGCCCGCCGCGGACGATCAGGCCTGGCCGGGCAAGCGTGTCCAGCACTGCCTCTTCGCACAGCGCCTTGAGCCCGCCGTACGTGCCGCCGGTGACCTCTTCGACGTTCGGGTCGTCCAGCTTCTCCACCGCCGCCGCTCGTCGACCGGAGCCGAGAAGTCGCGGTAAACCGAGAGGCTGGAGATGAAGGTGTAGTGGCCGACCGACCCGGCGAGCAGTTCGGCGGACGCGCGGACGACGCGCGGCACGTAGCCGCTGGTGTCGATGACCGCATCCCAGGTCCGGCCGCGGAGCGGGGTCAGGTCCGTTCGTCCGGTCGCCAACGAGCTTCTCGACCTCGGGGTATAAGTCGGGGTTCGTCTGGCCGCGGTTGAACAGCGTCACCTTGTGGCCCTCGGCCAGCGCCGTCTCGACAAAATGCCGGCCGAGGAACTGCGTCCCCCCGATGATCAGCACTTTCATCCCCACCTCCCCTACGCCCGCGTACGCGCCGTTCAGCCGTCAGGTCGCCGCCCGGGCGTTGCGTGCGTGGAGCAATGGTACGCGTGGCCGCGGGCTGTCGGAGGTAATGCAGACTCCCGTCAGCCGCAGTCCGGCACTCTGCGGCTACTCGGCGCGGTAAGGCGCTTCGCTGTCGATGTCGCCCACGAACTCCGGCAGGTCCGTGTGCCCGAGCGCCTGGCGGATCGCCAGGTTCTCGCCGGTATGGTACCAGTAATGATAGATGACGCGGAGGAGGAGCGAGCCGAGGATTTTGTCCGCCAGCCAACCGCCCCGAGCGACCGGCTCCTGAGGGTTTCGGTCGTCAGCTTGTCGAGCCACGGGTCCGCGGCCGCCCTGATGGCGTCCCAGGCCGCCAGCGCCTCGGCCAACGGCGGCGTGCATGCGGGTTCGCCGTACGCGTACACCCCGTCGATCTCCGGCTGAGCACCGTCCCCTGGCCGTAGCGGAGGAAGTAACGCTGTTCCTGCCACGCCAGATGGCCCGACGTTCCAGCTGATGCAGTTCATCGGCATGATCCGCCGGGTCGCGTCCGCCTCCGAGAGTCCCTGGATGCCCCTGCGGAACTCACTGCGTGTGAAACGAAGCTGCTGGACGAGTGAATGGGTCATTTTCGCCTCCTGGGCGGTCAGAAATGGCGCCGGCGCGGGACATCTTATCACAGATCGGCGCCCGCCGGACGGACTTTTCTGCGTGCGGAACTTTCCCTACAGCCTGACGTCATGGGCTTATCAGGAGGTTGCCCAATGAATACCCGTTTGCATCGCCCATTGATCACATTGTCTGTTCTTGCTCTGTCCATTGCGATCCTCGCCGGATGCTACCCGCCTGCGGGTCTGCTGCCGGGAGGCACTGGCAACTCCGCCGGTGGCGAGGCGGCCGGTACGCCCGCACCCGGAGGTCAGATGCCGCCGCTCGTTCCGTTCGGGGTTGCCGACTGGCAGCTTGTCGCCGTCGGCGGCGCGCCCGCTGTGCCAGGCTCGGAAGCGACCATGGCGCTGGCCGCGGGCAAGGTTACCGGCACGACCGGCTGCAACCGCTACACGGGCTCGTATACTCTTAGCGATCCTGACGGCATCCAGTTCGGCATGCTGGCCATGACCCAAATGGCCTGCGCGGAGCCCCTGATGGCCCAGGAGCAGGCGTTCACCAAGGCGCTTGGCGCGACCGCGAAGTACGCGCTGCTGCAGGACGCGCTGACCCTGAAAGATGCTTCGGGCGCGGAATTGGCGACGTTCAAGCCGCGCCAGTCGACGTCGCTCACCGGCACGACCTGGGTTGCCACCGGCATCAACAACGGGAAGCAGGCAGTCGTCTCTGTCGCAGCCGGGACGGAAGTCACGGCCGTGTTCGGTGCGGATGGCACGCTGAGCGGGAAGGCCGGGCTGCAATCAGTACAGCGCCCAGTACACGGTGGACGGCAGCAAGATGACGATCCAGGCGCCGGCCAGCACCCGGATGTTCTGCGGCGAGCCCGCGGGCGTCATGGAGCAGGAGCAGGCGTACCTGGCCGCGCTGACCCAAGTGGTCACATACAACGTCGACGGCGACCGGCTCGAGCTGCGTTCTGCCGATGGCGCGTCAGGCCGATTACACCGCGAAGCCGTAACCCCTCGCCCCCGACGCAACTTGACCTCCCAGGTTGCCTGAGTGTGTCAGGATGGCAACCTCGGAGGTCTTTGTTTGCCTCATGGTCCTGTTGCGCGGATGTATTCCGCCATTTCCCCATTGTACAGCGCATCTTCCACCGTCAGGACGAACCAGGGCTTGCCGTTATCCATCCAGATGACCTCCCCAGAGGGCGGATAGCCGTGGCTGCTCACGCACCTCCGTCGACAGCGAATGGTTGAGCCACAGCACCTTGTTCGCTGCTGGTTGACGCCTGATAGCGCATCGATTCCTGCCATTCGACCAACCCGGTGCCCGCATTGAAGCGGACGACGAAATGCTCTTCCTGGTTCTCGAAGGGCACGACGAGCACCGCGGTCGCGTTGTCGAGCGGCTCCCACCGGGCGCGGGGTCGGTCAGGAAGAGTGACGGGAAGTAGAGGGCCTCGGCCCACAACGCGATGTTCGCGGCCTGGTCATACTTGGTTCCCTCGTCGGTCCCGATCACAGTGATGTCCATCCGGCCGCGACCGTCGCGATAATACTCGTTGGCCCTGATCAGCGGGATGCCGAAGAAGGTCATCTCGATGTAGTGACGGTAAGCATGCCCGGCAATGTGGGTGAGCCGGAAACGGGCGGGAAGCATCAGCGGGCCGGCGGGTCGCATCCAGCAGCGGCCTGACAGCACCGCGGTCGTGATCACCGGCACGCGGTCGCCGTAGAGCGCGTGGTAGAAGCGCTCGACGGGCGCGGGCAGACCCGCGGGCAGCGGCACGGTGGGAATCGACGCCAGGTCGCGGCGTGCCGCCGAGCCCCGCGGGAGGCGGCGGGAAGGGGCGCGGCCGGAGATGCCTGCCGAGCCAGGTCAAGAGGACAAGAGCGATCAGGACAATCAGGACAATCAGGACAATAGCAGCCGCTTCCAAGGAAAGAACCTCCCAAATAACCGTATCCCCGCTCACGCTGACGGCGGGCGATGCCATTATCGCGCAGACATGGCGTTTCTGTGCGCCTGACCGGTGTGCATTTCGATGCATGACAGCAGCGGGCGGCTGTGGCACAATGACCCTGTCACCGACTTGAGGAGTTGTCATGATGGATTCCGCTGCAACGGCCCCCGCATCGGGCTTTAAGCCGCCGCCGTTTCTCTACGAGATTCGTGTCAAGGGCCGGTTATCCCCCAACCAGTGGACCGACTGGTTCGGAGACCTGGAAGTCACGCCGGGCGACGGCGAGTCGCTCCTGCGCGGACGCGGGAGGACCACTCTGCGCTCTACGGGCTGCTGGGCCGGCTGCGTGACCTGGCGATTCCGCTCGTCGCAGTGAAGGTGCTCGATGCGGACGCGCAAAATGCACTTGCACGCGCAGGCCGCCGTCTCGACCTGCTGATGACCGGCGTGCTCGTCGTCCTGTACCTCGTGCTGCTCGGCGGCCTGGTGACGATGACGGTATTCGTGGCACCCGTGATCAACACCGCGCTCGCGCTCGACGCTGATGTTCGCTGCGCTCGGTGCGCTCTCGTATGCCTTCTCGCTCTGGAGCAGCTATCGCGCCTGGCGCTGGCTGGGCTATTTCCTGTTCGGGGCCACGGCCATCACGTTCCTCGTCTTCATCCCCGTGTCAGGGATGTTCCCGCCTGCGCTGGGCATCGGGATCATGCTCTTCCTGCTCGCGGCCGGACTGGTGTACGGCCTGGCCTTCCTGCGCCGCCGGCGTGATGACCTTCAGAGCCGCCTGGCGGACGATGTACACGGTTCCGACGCGGACTGAGCGGTGATTGCAGGTCCTCTCCTCACTACCAAGCTGCGCATACCCCCTGGCCGGCCCAACGAGGTGCCACGGGACCACCTCGTCGCGCTGGCTGGACCAGGGCCTGCAACCGGGCCGCCGGCTGACCCTTGTCTGCGCGCCCGCGGGATTCGGCAAGACGACCCTTATCCGGCAGTGGGTCGACCGCTGGGCGCGGCCGGTGGCCTGGCTTTCGCTCGACGCAAGCGACGACGAGCCCGCGCGGTTTGCCGCCTACCTGGCCGCCGCGCTCTGTCCTGCGGTCACTGGCGCCGGGTGCGAGCCTAAGGAGACCGTCCAGGCGCTGATCAACCAGTTGGCGGACTCGGGCGAAGATCGCGCGCTGGTCCTCGATGATTACCATGCGATCCACAGTTTCGCGGTCCACGACCTGGTTGCCTATCTCCTGGAGCGCCAGCCGCCGTGCTTTCATCTCGTCATTGGCACGCGAGAAGATCCGCCCTTGCCCCTTGCCCGCCTGCGCGCCCGTGACCAGGTGACGGAGATCCGCGAGCGCCACCTGCGTTTCAACCCCGACGAGGTCGTCGCGTTCTTCCGGTCGACCTTGGACGCCGGTCTGCCGGCCGAATCACTGGCGATCCTCGCCGCACGGACGGAGGGCTGGGTCACCGCGCTCCAGTTGGCCGGGGTCGCGCTCAGCGCGGCCCCCGATCCCCCGCGCTTTGTGGCGGCCTTCGCCGGCGACGACCGGTACATCGTGGATTACCTGATGGAAGAGGTGTTGCGCGAGCAGCCGGCCGAGGTGGCCGATTTTCTCCGGCAGACCGCCATCCTTGAGCGGCTGTGTGCCCCACTCTGCGAGTCGCTGACCGGGCGGGCCGACAGCCAGGCGCTGCTGGAGCGGCTCGAGGCTGACAACCTCTTCCTGACACCGCTCGATAACCACCGCGAATGGTGGCGCTACCACACGCTGTTCGCCGAGGCCTTGCGCTTCAGCCTCAGCCCGGCCCGGCAGCGCGAGCTGCATCTCAAGGCCGGCGCCTGGTTCCAGGCCGCGGGCATGCCGGAATTCGCGGTCCAGCACGGCCGGGCGGCAGCAGCGCTGGCGCCGGCCGCGCCCGTCGCCAACCCAGGCATCTCGATCCAGCCATTGGTCGAACCGCTCAGCGAGCGCGAGCTGGAAGTGCTGCGCCTCATTGCCGAAGGCCTGTCGAACCAGGCGATCGCACGCCGCCTGTTCATTGCCGAGGGTACGGTCAAGCGCCACATCAACAATATCTACGGCAAGCTGCAGGTAGGCAGCCGAACACAGGCCGTCGCGGTCGGGCGGGAGCTCCGGCTGCTATAGCTTTATAGTCCAGCCTCCACATACACCCCCGAATGTCTCCTTCGGTGCACGACACTGCACCCCGCTTCCCGCTATCCTGATGATGGAAACGTCATTCAGGAGGCAACGATGGCATCTTCAATCATGGGCAAGACAATCGTAGTGACCGGCGCAACCTCGGGCATCGGGCTCGCGACCGCGACAGCGTTAGCGGGTCTCGGCGCGCACGTGGTCGGCGCCGGCCGTTCCGCGCAGCGCTGCCGTGAGGCGGAGCGCCGGCTCCGGGCGATCAACCCGGCCGCCGATGCGACCTACTGCGTCGCGGACCTCAGCCTGCAGAGCGAGGTCCGCCGGGCGGCCGCTGAGGTTCGCGGTATATTAGCCGCCCACGGGCTGGATCACCTGGACGGCCTGGTCAACAACGCGGGGACGTTCACGTACTGGCTGAACCTGACCGCAGAGGGGTTCGAGACGCAGTGGGCCGTGAACCACCTCGCGCCCTTCCTGCTCACGCTCGAGCTCCTGCCGCTGCTCCAGGCTGCACCCGCGGGCCGCATTGTGACGGTGAGCTCCGAGTCGCACGCGCACACCCGGTTGGACTGGGAGGACATCCAACTGCGGCGGCACTACAACGGGCTGCAGGCATACAAGCAGAGCAAGATGGCGAACGTGCTGTTCACGGCCGAACTGAACCGGCGGCTGGGGCCCGGTTCCCGCGTGCGCGCCTTTGCCGCGGACCCAGGCCTGGTGCAGACCGATATCGGATTCAAGGGCACGCCGGGGGTGGCCCGGTGGGTGTGGGCGCGGCGCCGCGCGATGGGCATCCCCCCGGAGGAAGCGGCGAAAGGCATCGTGCACTTGCTCGGAGAAGTGTCGCTGGGAAGCGCCCGGGAGGTCTACTGGCGCGACGGGCAACCGAGGCGCGCTGACCCGCAGGCGTTGGACATGGACAACGGGCGGCGCTTGTGGGCGCTATCGACGCAGATGTGCGGGCTTCATTAGGAGGACGATCATGAACTCGAATGCGAGGACGCCGGACAAGATCAAATCGTGCGTCTTGATCACCGGCGCTACGGGCGGACTTGGCAAGGCGTTTGCCGTCGAATGCGCGAGTCGGGGCTGGAACCTGTACCTGACAGACCTGCGGGCCGGTGCCGTCGAGATCCTGGCCCGGTCTGTGGGCCAAAGTTACGGCGTCGAGGTGCAGTGGAGCGAGTGCGATCTGACGGACGAGGCGCAGCGGGGCTGCCTCGCGGGAGAGCTTCGGGCCAGTGGGCTTCGCTTCACCGGCGTCATCAACGTGGCCGGCGGCGACGTGGAGGGGCTGTTCTGCGAGCAGCCGGCGGACCAGATCCGCATGATCGTCCGCCTGAACGTGGAGGCCGCGGCAGAGATGACGCACACGGCCCTCGAGCTCCGGGATGTGGCCGCGCCCTTCCATGTCGTCAACGTGGCCAGCCTCGCGGCATTCTACCCGATGCCTTACAAGGCTACGTATGCGGCGTCGAAGCGGTTCCTGCTCGACTTCTCGCTGGCGCTGCGCGAGGAGCTGCGAGCGCAGAACGTCACCGTGACAGCAGTATGTCCTGCCGGCATGCCCACGACGCCCGAGTGCATCGCGGCGATCGAGGCGCAGGGGTTGATGGGGCAGCTGACCACGGCCAACACCGGGTCGGTGGCCGCGGGCGCGCTGGATGCTGTGCTGCGCGGCAGACCGGTCTATATCCCCGGCGCCCTCAACCGCTTCCTCTGCTCGGCCGGCCGGCTTGTTCCGGCCAGCTGGGTCGCGAGGTTGGTTTCGGGGAGATGGGGCGCCGCGCGTCGCCGGCAGATTGGGACGCCGGCGACGGAACGCAGGGGACTACTGCAGCCCGGTGGGAGCCAGGCGTAAGCAAGGAGTGAGACGGCCGCTGCGGGACAGCGCGACCCGTGTCGACAGAACACGTATTACCAGTCAGTGGCTAACTGGGAAAGCGAGTTCTGACGATGAAACGGAATCAATCAACGCCCACGGGAGGGCCCTCATGGATACCCAATCGCGTCGGCTGTGGTTTCAGAGAGGTAACACATGACTGAGGCCCGCCCGTACGATTACTCGACGCGCAAGGGCACCCTGCCTATCTCCTGGGAGGACTTCCACGGGCTGTGTAAGGCGCTCGCCGCGGCGGTCGAGTCGTTTGCGCCTGAGATCATCCTGCCGGTCGGCCGCGGCGGCTACTACCCGGGCGCGCTGCTCTCGCACCTGCTCCAGGTCGAGGTTCACCCGGTGCGGCTGTCACGGCGGGTGAACGACGTGGTGCTGTACGAGACGCCGCAGTGGCTGCAGGAGCCGCCCGCGTTGGTGCGAGACCGGCGGGTCTTGATCGTGGACGAGATCAGCAGCACGGGCGAGACCCTGCGCATGGTGCGCGAACGGGTGCTGGCGATGGGCGCTTCGGGAGAGCGCACCGCGGTGCTGTACGCGCACCCGCGGGGCGCTGCCGAGCCGGACTATATCGGCCTGATTAGTGACGCGCTGCTGCTGAACCCCTGGGACCGCGAGGTTTTGCGCGAGGGAACGTTCGAGATGCATCCGGAATATGTGGGTGCACTCGCAGAGCAGGGACTGTCACCCGACGCATCTCTTCTGATTGCAGCGACGCCTTTCGCGGTCGCCAAGCCCGCGAATAATCCTCCGAGGTTTCCCAAACCTCGGAGGATTGGGAGTGAGTCAAACCTCGGAGGATTAGGTTCGCGTCGGGACTTCGGAGGATTGGCGGGCTGGCGGTCGAGACTCACGCCAGAAGCTCGGCGGCCATGCGCCGGGCAAGCGCTTCGGCGCGGGCGGCATCTTGCACGGGCGTCGTGCAGTTGTCGAGCACGTACATCCCCCGAATTACGCCGCCCACATATTCCATCTCGCGCTCGAACATCGGCAGGGTCAGGTCGACGTTATCCGACGCGCCTCCGCCGCAGGTCAACAAGAGCGCGGCCTGCTTGCCCGTCAGCAGCCGGGCGGCCACTTCGCCGGCCTCCCACTTTACCGTACAGTAATGCCGGTCGATCAGCGCTTTCATCTGGGCCGGAAAGCTCCAGCAGTACACCGACGCGGCGTAGATTGTCAGGTCCGCGGCGCGAATCTGCCCCAGGAGATCTTCGGCGTCGTCAGACTGCGCGCAGCCGAAATCCACCAGGCCGACCTGGCATGCGTCACACCCCAGGCAGCCCGCGACCTCGTGGTCGATCACGTTGACCCTCGTCACCGTATGTCCCGCGTCCGCTGCTGCGGTCTCGAAGCGCCGCAGCACCGCATCCGTGTTGCCGTGTTTGCGCGGGCCACCCAGAAGGGTGAGAACTTGCATGGTATACTCCGTTCGACAGAGTGGTCATTCGGAATGGAGAGGATTCATGTTGATTGCTACGCTTGGGGAAGGGATCGAGTTGCGGCTTCTCGAGCTCCGGCACGCGTCGGAGTATTACGGGTTGGTGTCCAACAACTACGAGCGGCTTTACTGGTGGTCTGGCGAGCCGACGCCCGAGACCACGGAGCGCCGGCTGCGCGCCGGGCTGGCCCGTTTTGCCGAGGGCACGGGCGTGGATGCGGGCATTTGGGATCACGGCGTTCTTTCGGGCTTCATCGGGCTCTTCGACATCGATCCCGTGTTCCAAAGCGCGGAGATCGGTTACTGGGTCGACAAGGACGCACAGGGCCGGGGCCTGGTGACACGGGCCGGGCGAGCCGTGCTGGCACACGGCTTCGACGAGCTGAAGCTCCACCGCATCGAGCTTCGCTGCGCCGCGACGAACGAGCGCAGCATCGCGGTGGCCGAGAGGCTGGGTTTTCGCCTGGAAGGCCGGCTGGTGAAGGCCGACCGGATCGGGAGCGAGTGGGTCGATTTCCTGATCTACGGGCTGCTGGACGAGGAGTGGGCCGCAGGCGTTTAGGGCGCGGCGTCTTTTGCACCTCTCCGGTGGCCATTCACGTACTTACCCGCGGGCTGGCGGGCGGCCCACACGAGCACGGCAAAGGCGGCCGCGCCCAGCACCGCGAGCGCGAGCACCTTGTACAGCCGGTTTTCCAGCAGCAGCGCGAGCGCTGCCGAAGATCGCGGCAGAACGCATAGTAGCTCCACACGATCTGGCGCTGCGTGAACCCGATGTCGAGCAGCCGGTGGTGCAGGTGGTCCCTGCCGCCGACCGCCGGATGTCCGTCCCTGCGCGACCGGTTGTAGATCAGCCAAGCCACGTCGAGGATCGGCAGCCCCATCGCCAGGAGCACCGTCGCAACCTTCGCACCCCCGATGATCCCCAGCGCGGCAACCGCCCACCCCAGGAAGTATGACCCACCGCTGCCCATGAAGATCTTGGCCGGGTTGAAGTTGTAGGGCAGGAAGCCCAAGGTCGCGCCGACGAGCGCCAGGGGGAGCAGCGCCACGCTGAGTTGGCCCTCGCGGAGCATGTGGATGCAGATGAAGGCGGAGACGATGCAGGAGACGCCCGCGGCCAGCCCATCCAGGCCGTCCAGCCAATTGACCGTGTTCATCATCCCCATGAACCAAAAGATGGTCAGCGCGCCGACGACGGGCCAGGGGAAGGTGATCTGCTCGTTGGTGAAGGGGTTGTTGACTTTCTGGATCCAGATGGTGAAGGCGATCGCCAACAGCGCCGACAAGAACTGCCCGACGTACTGCTGCTTGCTGGTGAGATCGAGGCGGTCGTCGACCAGGCCGAAGATGAAAATGGCCGTCACCCCGACGAGGAGCCCGGCCAGGCGGGTGAACTCCGCGGGATCAAGGCTGGGCGGGAAGAGGCCGCGCGGCCCCAGGCGAGGCAACAAGACGGTCAGGAGCACCGCGAGGGTGAAGCCGGCATACAGCGCAGCCCCGCCGGTGCGCGGGATGGCGCCCTCGTGTTGCCGGCGTCCACCAGGCCGGTCCTGGAGGTCCAACCTCCGCCCAACCCGCAGCGCGACCGGGGTGACGCCAAGCGCGATGAAATAGGCGGCCGCGAAGATGAGCAGAAAACCAGGCAAGTATTCCGGCATGGCGGGTATTTTCTTGTGCCACAGAGGTCACAGAGAGCTCAGAGACTTACGTTAGACGAGGGGGGTCTCGGTCTTGCCTCTGAGCCCTCGGTGACCTCTGTGGCGAAACGCCGTTACGGGCGCAATCGGCCCAGCATCCTTGGGAAGGCGATGGTCTCGCGGATGTGATCCAGGCCGCAGATCCAGGCGACGGTGCGCTCGACGCCGAGGCCGAAGCCGCTGTGCGGCACCGAGCCATAGCGGCGCAGGTCGAGATACCACTGGTACGCGTCGCGCGGCAGGCCGTGACGATCGATGGCCGCGAGCAGCACCTCCGGGTCACTCATGCGCTCGGAGCCGCCGATGATTTCGCCGTAACCCTCGGGCGCGAGGAGGTCCGCGGAGCGGCACACCTCGGGCCGGCCGGGTTCCGGCTCCATGTAAAAGGCCTTGACCGCGGTCGGGTAGTGGTGGACGAAGACGGGCTTGTCGAACTGGCTCGCCACGTACGTCTCGTGGGGCGACCCGAAATCTCCGCCCCACTCGATAGGCGGCAGCGGGTCGTCGTTCGGCGGCACGGTCACGCCTTGCGCGGCGGCCTGGTTGATCATCTCCACGGCATCGTCGTAGCTGATGCGGTGGAACGGTGCGACGACCCGCTCGAGGTGCGTGGTGTCGCGTTCGAGCAGCTTCAGCTCCGCCGCCCGTTCCCGCAGCGTCGTCTGCACGATGTAGCTGACGTACTGTTCTTCGACCTCCAGCAGTTGCTCGAGCTTGCAGAACGCGATCTCCGGCTCGACCATCCAGAACTCCTGGAGGTGGCGCCGGGTCTTACTCTTCTCCGCCCGGAACGTCGGCCCGAAGCAGTATACCTTCCCGAACGCGAAGATGTCCGCCTCGTTGTAGAGCTGGCCGGTCTGGGCGAGGAACGCGTCTTCGCCGTGGAAGTCGGTCTTGAAGAGCGTGGTCGTTCCTTCGGCGGCAGAGGGCGTGAGGATCGGCGTGTCGACCAGGATGAAGCCGTTGTCGTCGAGCCAGTCGCGCATCGCCTTGATGATGGTCGCGCGCACGCGCAGGATGGCCCACTGCCGGGACGAGCGCAGCCAGAGGTGGCGATTGTCCATCAGGAACTCGACGCCGTGCTCTTTCGGCCCGATCGGGTACTCTTCCGACTCTTGGACGGGCTGCAGGCCGGTCACGTCAAGCTCGAAGCCGCCGGGGACGCCCGGCGCGCGCTCGTCCGCCCGTACGTTGCCCGTAATCACGAGCGAGGATTCGAGCGGCAGGCGCTTGGCCGCCTCGAAAACCTCCTCGGAGACGTTGCCCTTGAAAATGACGGCCTGGATGAAGCCCGTTCCGTCGCGCACGCGCAGGAACTGCAGCTTCCCCTTGCCCGTTTTGAGCTGGAGCCAGCCCTGGAGGGTGACTTGTTCGCCGGCATGCCCGGCGATATCTTCGATGCGGATGATCTCAGCCATGAGTGCTCCGTGGATGAAGGGTTATTGCACCGTTTGTAACGGGCGCGATTATAACATGCGGACGGGACGCTGTCACACCCGCTCGACTCTCACCCGCTCGATCTTCGGTCCGACCATCTTGGTCACCGTGAATCGGAAGGCGGGGTCAGGCCCGGGCCGGTCATGGACCAGGAAGTCGCCCACCTTCGGGATCTGGCGCCACTGGAAGAGGAGGAAGCCGGCGATGGTCTCGTACTCGGGCGAGGTGGGGAGCTCGACGCCGAGGAGCTCGTTCACCTCGTCCACCCGCGTCTGCGCGTCGATATCGTACACGTCTTCCCTGACCGTCTGCACCGGCGGCGCTTCTTTCACCCACTCGTCGGTCAGGCGGCCCACCACCTCTTCCGCCAAAGCTTCCGTCGTCACCAACCCCGCGGTGCCGCCGTACTCGTCAATCACGATCGCCATGTGCTGGCGGTCGCGGCGCATCTGGTTGAACAGGTCGCCGATGCGGCGGCTCTCGGGCACGACCAGGGCGGGCTGAATCACGTTCAGGTCGCCCAGCGTCCGGTTAACCGCGGACGGGTCGTCGATGACGACGGGGAGCACCTCTTTCATGGTCAGCACGCCGACGATGTGGTCCAGGTCGTCGTCATAGACCGGAAAGCGCGAGTGCCGCTCGCGGCTGAACACCCTCAGGAGCTCGCCCAGAGTGCCGTCCTTCTCGACCGCCACGATGTCGGTGCGCGGGATCATGGCCTCACGCACGAACCGGTCGCTGAACTCGAGCGCCCGGACGAGCATCTGCTGCTCGCCAGGCTCGATCACGCCGCCCTGCCGGCTCTCGTTGACGACGTCCTTCAACTCCTGGACATTGTGGATGCCGTGGCCGCCGGTCTCGCCGCGGATGCCCAGCAGGCGCAGCACGCCCGCAGTCGAGCGGTCGACTAGCCAAACGAGGGGCGAGGCAATGCGTGCGAAGAGGCTCATCGGCGCGGCAATAAACAGGGCGCTTTGGGTCGGATAACGCAGCGCAATGGTCTTGGGCGTCTGTTCGCCGATCACCATGTGGAAGAATGAGAGCAGGAGGAGCACGATCACGGTCCCCAGCGCGGCCGCGACGCCGGGCGGGATCGAAACTGCGGAAAACAGCCGGCCGAGCACCGGCGAAAGCAGCTCGTTGAGCGGCTCTTCCGCGACGACGCCCAGGAGGATGGAAGCGACGGTAATGCCGAGCTGCGACCCGGCAATGGCCCAGTCGGTATCTGCGAGCAGGCGGGTGACCTGGCGGGCCGCGCCGTTGCCCTCCTCCGCCAGGCGCTCCATCTGGCCGCGGCGGACCGTCACGATCGCAAACTCGACCGTCACGAAGAACGCGTTCGTGAGGATGATCAGCACGCCGCCCAGGATGGGCCAGAGCAGGTTTGGTTCGTGCGGCATAGCGCTCACTCCTTCCGGCTCATCTAACCACAGACCGGGCAGGAAGCGCAAAGGCCGGGTGTGTTATACTATCCTTATGGAAATCGGCAGCGGCGCTGCGCCCGGGAAGGTGATCCTATTCGGCGAGCACGCGGTCGTGTACGGGCGGCCGGCGTTGGCGGTCCCGGTCACGGAGGTGTGTGCGACGGCGACGGTGCGGATGGGCCTGCCCGGAGCCGGGCTGATCGTCGAGGCGCGCGACCTGGGGCAGCAGGTCAGGCTGGACCAGGCCGGGAATCCGCTTGCGGAAGCGGCCGGGCTGGCGCTGCGATGGCTTGACCTCGAGGAGCCGGACTGGCGCGTCGAGGTGCGCTCGACGATCCCCATTGCCAGCGGCCTGGGGAGCGGGGCGGCTGTCTCCGTCGCATTGATGCGGGCCCTGGCCGCGGCCGCGGGCCGCGAGTTGCCGCCGGGCGATGCCTCCGTACTGGCGTTCGAGGTCGAACGGCTGCACCACGGGACGCCCAGCGGCGTGGACAATACCGTGGTCGCGTACGGGCAGCCCGTCTACTTCGTGCGGGGACAGCCGCCCGAGCCGTTCGCGATCGGGCATCCGTTCCTGCTGGCGATCGGGGATACGGGCATCGCCAGCCCGACGCGGGTCACGGTGGGCGACGTGCGGGCTGCCTGGCAGCAGGAGCCCGAGCGCTACGAAGCCCTGTTCGACAGGATCGGCGCGATCGTGGACGCGGCGAGAGAGGCGATCTCGGCCGGAACGCCCGAGGCGTTGGGGCCGCTGATGGACGCGAACCATGCGCTGCTGCAGGAAATCGGCGTCTCCAGCCCCGAGCTGGACAGCCTGGTCGCCGCCGCCCGGTCCGCCGGAGCCGAGGGCGCGAAGCTGTGCGGCGGCGGCCGGGGCGGCAACATGATTGCGCTGGTGACCCGCGAGACTGCGGATGCGGTGGCGGACGCGCTGCGCCGCGGCGGGCGCGGTGCGCGTGATCGTTACGGAGATAGCGTAGCCACAGAGGTCACAGAGGGCGCAGAGGTTCTTTGGAGAGCCACGGAACGCTCGCGTGTCTCAGCGACACCTCTGAGTCGCTCTGTGACCTCTGTGGCAAAAGGAAATGCTATGGATCTGCGTGAATTCCTGGCGGCGGCCGACGAGGCGGGCTATCTCCTTCGCTACGAGGGGGAGGCCGATCCCTACCTCGAGATCGCGCGGCTCGCGCTGGCGAAGGACGGGCGGCCGGTGTTGTTCGACCGGGTCCGCGGCAGCGCGTTCCGGGTGGTCGCGGGCGTCTGCTCGGACCGCCGCTACTTCGGGCTGGCGCTCGGCGCGCCGCCGGACCAGGTCGTCTTCCGGCTGGCCGCGGCCCTCGAACACCCCGAGCCGCCGCCGCTCGTCGCGTCCGGCCCGTGCCGGGAAGTCGTGATGCCCCAGGTCGACCTGGAGCAGATCCCGTTCCTGACGCACTATCCCGAAGACGGCGGTGCATACGCTTCCTCGGCGGTCGTGTTTATCAATGACCCCGAGACAGGCCCGCAACGCCTCGTATCACCGGCTGCTGCGTCTCGGCAAGGACCGGATGGCGGCCCGGCTCGTCGAGCGGCGCGGCACGGAAACGTCGTGGCGGAACTCTGCGAACGGCATCCCCGTTGGAATCTGTATCGGCCTGCCGCTTCACGTGCTGCTCGCAGCTTCGATGTCGGCGCCGATCGGGCAGGACGAGATGTGCGTGGCCCAGGCGCTCGCGCCCACGCCGATGATCGAGCTGGATAACGGGGTCCGCGTGCCGGCCGAGGCCGAGTTCGTCCTGGAGGGATGGATCACCAAGACGCTGACGGACGAGGGCCCGTTCGTCGACTTGACGGGCACCTACGACTTCATCCGCCGGCAGCCGGTGATCGAGATCCACCGGATCACCCACCGCCGCGATGCCATCTACCATGCGCTGCTGCCCGGTCGCCTGGAGCACAAGCTGCTGATGGGGATGCCGAAGGAGCCGACGATCTTTGCGGAAGTGAACAAGGTGACGCGGTGCCTCAACGTCAACGTTACGCCCGGAGGCGCTTCGTGGCTGCACGCAGTGGTCCAGATCGCGAAAGACTCGCCCCATGCGGGCAGAGAGGCCATCGCGGCCGCGTTTCGCGGGCATGGCAGCCTGAAGCACGTGTGGGTGGTCGACGCGGACATCGACCCGTTCGACCCCAACGACGTCGAATGGGCCGTCGCCACCCGGTTCCAGGCGGATCGCGGGTTGGTCGTCCTGACGGATCAGCCGTCCAGCTCGCTCGATCCGTCCGCGCATCATGCGCCGGGGCAGAAGAGCCGGACCGCGAAGATGGGGATCGACGCGACCGTCCACTGGGACACGCCGGCGCGGCCCATCCGACCCCGATGCATATCGCCGGATCGGATAGCGGCCATCTGCGCCAGGCACGCCTGGCCGGGTGAATCCTTTTCGAGCGCGTTTGCGTAGTTAAGGTATTGGCCTACGAATCGAGGATCAAAGGATCGAACATGGGTCGTCGTCACAGAAGGCGGCATGATACGGACTGGGCTCCGTTTGCATTGATGGGGTTGTTCGCGCTGCTGAGAGCGCTCAGGGGCCGGCGAGGGCCTGAATTTGACGCGCGCGGCGTCGACTCCCCGTTCAAGCCGATTGCCACGATTGTCGCGCTGGTGGGCGCGTTTGTGGGGCTGGGGGTGCTGCTGACCGTGCTTTCGGCTATCGCCGCGCTCGGCAGCGGAGGCGCGCTCACCGTCGCGTGCGGGGTGCCGCTCATGCTGCTCGGGTTCATCGTCTGGATGATCTCGCGGTCCAAGCCGCCCCAGGCCGTCACGGAGAGCGATCCCTGGACCATTGACGGGACCGCAAGCGAGGTCAACCAGGGCGCGCCGGTGGAGGCGAGCGCGGGCGCGCTGGGACAGGGCAGCGGGCATCCGCGCCGCCCCCGGTCACCCCGCGGCATGCGCCCGCTCACCAGGAGGCCTCGCGCCAGGCAGGCAAGACGCCGGCCAGACCCCAGCCGATACCCGAGCGGCCGCCGCGTTCGCCTGCGGAGTACCGCCAGCGGGCCGTCTCATACCGGCGCAAGATCCAGAGCCTGGTCAAGATGCGGCGGCCGGGCCCCATCGCCCAGCGCATGACCGGCGTGCTGGAGAAGCTGAAGAGCTGGGAGGAACGGGTCGGCCAGCTTGCGGACCGGCTGACGCTCTACGAGAAGGACGACCTGATCCAGCGCGACGTGCGCGAGACGCCGATGCAGATCGAGCGGCTGCGGCGCCAGGCGGAGCTGGAAGCCGATCCCGAGATGCAGCGGCAGATTCGCCGGACGCTGGCCGCCTACGAGGAGCAGCAGCGGCAGCTCGAGCTGCTGGCGCGGGTGATGAAGAAGACGCGGCTCAACCTGGACGATACGCTCGCCGCGATGGGCACGGTGTACTCGCAGCTGCAGGTGTTGAACGCGATGGATATCGACGGCCCGACGGCTGCCCGGATCGCCGAAGACGTGGACCGCGAGGTCAACCGCCTGAATGACCTGCTGGCCGCCATGTCGGACGTGTACAGCCAGAGCAGCGAAACCCCGCGAGCGCCCGCATCGGACGCGAACGGGGATGAGGACGCGGGATTGTCGGGCCGGAAGGCCCGGCTGGACGGCAGCGCGGCACAATAGCGCAGGGAAACGAACATGCCGGAACTCACTCTGCGTACCTTCATTGCCATCGAGCTCGACGAGACCGTACGGGACGGGCTGGCGCGCGTCCAGGCGAAGTTCAAGCGGCAGGCGCCGGACGGTGGCGTGAAGTGGGTGAACCCCGAGGCCATCCACCTGACGCTGAAGTTCCTGGGCGACACGCCGGTGACGAAGATCAGCAAGGTCTCCGACGGGCTCGCCGCGGCCTGCGAGGGCATCAAGCCCTTCGATCTCTCGTTCGAGGGCCGCGGCTGCTTTCCCAACATGCGGCGCCCGCGGGTCATTTGGGTCGCGGTGCGCGATGTGAGCGGGTCCAGCCTGGCGCGGCTGCAGGCCGCGGTGGAGCAGAAGGTTTCTCCGCTGGGCTTTCCCACTGAGGAGCGGGGATTCTCGCCTCACCTGACGCTCGGCCGCGTCGCACGCGGCGCGAACGCGCAGGTGGAGGCCGCGATCGGGCAGATGGTCGAGAAGTCGGTGGTGGAGCAGATCGCGGTGCAGCGGGTGACCGCGGTCCACTTCATCAAGAGCGACCTGCGGCCAACCGGTCCGATCTATAACCAGCTTGCAACGGTGGAGTTGGCGGCTTAGGCTTGTCCCGGCAGTTCCAGGACGGGCTCGACCTCCTCGCGCTCGCTGCCGTGCCAGCGCTAACTTCGCCTTCCGCTGCGGCTTGGGGCAGAAGCTGTCCCTGGACGCTTGCGGTTCTGCGGCTGCGCCCGCCGGTTCGCTCGTCTCGCCGCGGGCGCAGCAGTAACGCTGCGGTCGCGAGCGGCGCGAGGAACAGCCACGCTGCGAAGAAGGCGAACAACACCAGGCTGCCTGCGGCGACAAGCTGGGCCTGGAGCTGGAGCGGGAAGTCGGGCCGGAAACCGGCCGCGGCGAGCAAGCCCGTGACGCCCTGGCCTTCGACGCCGAGGTACTGTCCCGCGCCGATCCCGTTCCAACCCGCGCCCGCAGTCCCATCCGCGATCAGTCCCACGGCGACGAGCCCCAGTGCCGCGGCCAGCCCGTGAACGGTCAGTGCGGCGGTGGGATCATCCCAGCGGAGCACCCGGTCCACGACGAAGATCGCGATGGGCGTGAGCAGGCCGATCAGCGCGCCGAGGGCCAGCGCCCCCCAGGTGGGGATGAAGGGCGCCGCGGCAAGGCTTGCCACCACCGCCCCGCCGGCCGCCCGCGCGCCCATGAGCGGATCGGGGCGCCCGGCGACGAGCCAGGTATAACCCACGGACAGCAGGGCCGCGCCGCCGGCCGCGACGAGCGAGTTGAGCAGCAGCCGTTGGAGCTCGACCTGCGGCGCCAGGAGGGGGTTCGCCTGCGACCACGCGGGCAGCCCGATGAATACCAGCCCGACGCCAAGCAGGCTCAGCAGGGGGAAAGTAGAAGGGGGCAGCGGAACCGGGCCGTCGCCGTTGCCGGGCGTGACGCCGGGGCAGGAAGACGAGGATGCCCGCCAGCGCGGCCGCACGCGCCGAGCAGGTTGACCAGCGCGGCGCCGGCCGGATCGACGAATGCCGTGGGCCAGGCCGAGGTTGCTGCCCAGGTTGGCGAGCCAGCCGCCGCCCCAGATCCAGTTGCCCGCCACGGGGTAGATCAGGGCGCCGACGAGGAAGCCGAGGAGCGCGGTGGCCCAGCCCGGCGCCGCGGCCGCGCAGCGCCAGCACGGGGATCAACGCGGCCATCAGCACCATGGGCAGGTTCGCCAGGGCGAGGGTGCGCGCGGCAGCGGTGATGGCAGGCCCGGAGAGCAGCCAACCGGCCAGGCCGGCCATGCCCCAGCCCGGGCCCCAGGTCACGCCGAGCGCCGACCACTCCCAGATCAAGCCGTCATAGCCGGGCGATTCGTGTACGAGGCCCACGCCGCCATACTGAAGCGCGAAGCCTGTGATAACATAGCCGGCAACCGCCAGGCCGAGGGCGGCGAAGAACGCGACTGCGCCCGCGCCGGCCCGCCCGCGTGGCAGGCCGCTTGCGCCGATCAGCGCGTACCCGATGGGCAGCAGAAACGCGAGGCCAAGCGTCAAGAGGGGTGGTTCGGACATACGGTTTATGGTATCACAGGAAACAGCAGACGGGCAAAGCGCCGCCAACCCGGATGGCGGCTCGACCGGACGAGCGTGGGCCCGACCGGGCGGCGACGCCGCGCCTGATTGTCGACGCGATGCTCGGCCGGCTGGCGAAGTGGCTGCGGCTGGCGGGGTATGACGCCGAGTACTGGCGCGAGGGCAGCGACGACGAGCTGATGGTCGCCGCCCGCGAGCAGGGCCGGCTGATCCTGACGAAGGATCGCGCGCTGGCGGGCCGCCGCGGGGTCAAGGCGCTGCTCCTGCACGCCGAGGACTCGACGCGCAGATCGAGGAAGCGCGCGGCGGGCTCGGGCAGTGGGGGCCGGTCCCCGAACCGTTCACGCGTTGCGCGGAGTGCAACGGGCTGCTCGTCGGGCTGCCGCACGCCGACGCCGAGGGGCTTGTCCCGCCCGTATGTCTGGCACACCCAGCGTGAATTCCGGCGCTGCACCCGCTGCGGCCGGGTTTATTGGAAGGGCACGCATTGGCCTGCGGTGCAGGGGCGGTTGGCCGAACCCGGCTCTGAGCGGGATGGGAAGGCGAGGGAGCTTGAAACGTTTCAGAGGAGACGGACCCTGGGCGCTCGCCGCTGGGACTGGCCGCGTTCATCCTGTACGCCCGGACGGCCGCGCCCTCGGTCGCCACGATCTTCGACGACAGCCTCGAATTCCAGGTCGTGCTGCCCACGCTCGGCATCGCGCACCAGAGCGGCTATCCCCTCTATACCTTGATGGGCAAGCTGGTCACGGCCCTGCTGCCCTTTGGGGATGCCGCCGGCGAGCTGAACCTGCTGTCGGCCCTCTTGGGCGCCGCGGCGGTCGCGATGCTGTTCCTGGTGGCGCGGCGCTTCGCGGGCAGCCGGCCCGCGGCCCTGACCGCCGCCGCGCTCTTCGCGCTCTCGCCCACCTGGTGGTCGCAGGCGACGATCGCCGAAGTGTACGCGCTCCACGCGCTCCTGGTTGGCGTCTTCCTGTACTGCCTGCTGCGGTGGGAAGAGGCGCGGATGCTCGCCGGCGCGGGCTCGCCCGCCCGCGCCGACCGCTGGCTCTGGGCCGCTGCCCTGACCTGCGGCTTCGGCCTGGCGCACCACCGGATGATCGCCCTGCTGCTGCCCGCCGCGCTCGTCTTCATCTTCTGGACCGACCCGGCGCTGCTGCGCCAGCCCCGGCGGTGGCTCGCGCCCGCTTGCGCTCGGCCTCGCGCCGCTGCTCCTCTACCTGTACCTCCCGACTCCGCGGCCAGGCCGTTTCCTCGCTCGACGGGCAGTACCAGCCCACGTTGATCGGCACGGTCGACTGGATCACCGCCCGCGGGTACAGCATCTTCCTGACGGGCAACCCTTTCAACGTCCACCGCCGCTGGAACGACTTCCTGGCGATCTTCCTGCACGAGCTTGGCGCACTGACGCTGGTCGCCGCGGTGCTCGGGCTGAACAGCGTGTTCGCGTTCCAGGGCCGCCGGGCGGTGCTCCTGCTTCTGGCGACGCTGGCACAGGTCGCTTTCGGCGTCGCGTACAAGGTGCAGGACGTGGAAGTGTTCTTCATCCCTGCGTTCATGTTCGTTTGCATCTGGGCGGCCATCGGCCTGGCGCCGATGTTCGACCGGATGGAGCACGGCGCCGCGCATGCGGCGTGGGCCGTGCACGTGCCGCGACCGGTTCCGCCCGGCCCTGATGCTCGTCTGGCTCGTTCCGGTCGCGGCCATCATGCTGTTCGAGCCGGTCCGGAGCGCGGTGCAGGAGTGGCCGGCCCGCGACCGCAGCGACGACTGGCAGGTGTACGACAGCGGCCGGGCGATGGTGGATGCGGCCGCGCCGGGCGGCAGGATCGTGGGGCTGGGCGGCGAAGTCACGCTCGTGCGCTATTTCCGCGACGTGTTGGGCCAGCGGAAGGACCTGGAGGTGACCCGGGCCGACGGAGAGGATGAGCGCCGGGCGGCGGTCGAAGCGGCGCTGGCGAGCGGGCAGCCGGCCTACCTCACGCGCGACCTGCCGGGGATCGGCGCGCAGTACAGCCTGGATGCCGCCGGGCCGCTGATTCGGGTCAGCGCGAAGGCCAAGCCCGGCCCCGCCCCCTCGGGCGGTCAACCGCTAGGCCCGCTCACGCTGCTGGATGCTTCGCTGCAGCCGCTGCCGTCGCACGGCCGGACTGCCCGCGTCGCGCTGAAGTGGACCGCGCCGCAAGCAGTGACGGACGAGCTCAAGGTGTCCGCCCGGCTGGTCAACGCGGCCGGCGAAGTGGTGGCGGCAGAGGACGCGGTCCCGGTCCACTTCACCTATCCGACGACCGCGTGGGTCCCCGGGCGAGACCGTCGACGACAGCTACGACCTGGCCCTGCCGTCCACCGCGCCCGCGGGCCCGTACAGCGCGCTGGTCATCCTGTACCGGGCCGCGGACGGCACCGAGGTCGGGCGCACGACGCTCGGGCCGGTGCTTCTTGAACCATGACGACCTCCGAGGTTCTCCAAATGAGCACCTCGGAGGTCTTCGCGGAGGCTAAACCCCGCCGCTGTCGCCCTCCAGCAGGGCAATGACCTCGTCGCGGAGCGCGGCGTTCGTCGCCAGCCCCTCGCCCGCGTGCAGCGTCGGGCTGCCGTGCCAGTCGCCGAAGTACCCGCCGGCCTCCTGCAGGATCGCGACGAACGGGCCGCAGTCCCACGGATTCATGATCGGGTCGAGCATCACCTCCAGGCGTCCCGTTGCGACGAGCAGGTAGCCGTACGCGTCGGTCCACCCGACGCGGGCGTAGGTGCGGCGCGCCAGCCGGTTCCAGGCGTCTGCTTTGCCGTACGTCTCGAAGGCGCCGAAATCCGAGCAGGAGACATAGCGCCTTGCGCAGCTCCGCGACCTCGGACACGTGCGCGGGGCGGCCGTTCCAGTAGCACCCCTCGCCTGTCGCCGCCACCAGCAGCTCGTCGGTCCCCGGGTAGTAGGCCGCGCCGACCGAGGGCACGCCCTCGATCTCCACGCCCAGCAGCACGGCGTAGAGCGGCACGCCGCGGACGAACGAGCGGGTGCCGTCGATGGGATCGACGAACCAGCGCACCGTGGCGCCCTCGGTCTCCTTCACCCCGTACTCTTCGCCCACGATCGCGTGGCCGGGATATCGCTTCTCGATCCGCCCGCGGATGAACTCCTCCGAGAGCTTGTCGGCCACGGTCACCGGCGATTCGTCGGCCTTGAACTCGGGGCGAATCCCCGTGCCGAAATAGCCCAGGGTCAACCGGCCGGCCAGGTAGGCGGTTTCGCCTGCAAACTGCATCAGGTCCTGTAAGTGATTTGTGGACATCGAACTCCTCCAGGTGCTTTCCCTCGCTTCAGGCTATCATACCACGGGGGAGGGGTGAGCCGCTCTTGTTCGCGGGGCGGAGAGATGCTAGACTCGACAGGCGCCGGGCAGGCGCACGCCGGGCAGGCACAAGGCCTGCCCCTACAGGCGCGCAAAAGGAGCGAATCGCATGCAATATCGTCTTCTCGGCCGGACAGGTGTGACGGTGTCGAGCTTGTGCTTCGGCACGATGTCGTTCGGCGGCGACGCGGACGAAGCAACGGCCGGGGCGATGTACCGGCTGTGCCGCGACCGCGGGCATCAACTTCTTCGATTGCGCCAACGTCTACGTGGGGGGCCGGTCGGAGGAAATCCTGGGCCGGCTGATGGCCGGCGAGCGGGATGACGTGGTGATCACTTCGAAGGTGGGCTTTGCGATGGGCGACGACCCGAACCAGCGCGGCCTCTCGCGGCGGCACATCACGCAAGCGGTCGAGGCGAGCCTGCGCCGGCTCAACACCGACCGCATCGACGTCTACTTCGCGCACACCTTCGATCCGTCTGTCCCGATGGAAGAGACCCTCCGCGGCGCTCGACGACCTGGTGCGGAGCGGGAAGGTGCTGTACCTGGGGGTGAGCAACTGGGCCGCCTGGCAGATCGCAAAGGCCCTGGGCGTCTCGGCCCGGCTGGAACTGGCGCGCTTTCGACGTGATCCAGCCGATGTACAACCTGGTCAAGCGCCAGGCAGAGGTGGAAATCGTGCCGCTGGCGCAGGGCGAGGGGATGGGCGTGATCACGTACAGCCCGCTGGCATCCGGGCTCCTGTCCGGGAAGTTCAGCGGCGGCGCGCGGCCCGAGGGCGCGCGGCTGGTGCAGAACCGGATGCACTCGACGCGCTACGGCAGCCCGGACTACCACGCGGTGGCCGATAGGGTCGCGGCCTATGCCCGGGAGCGAGGCTTGCACCCCGCCACGCTTGCAGTCGCATGGATCATGCACCAGCCGGGCATCACCGCGCCGATAATTGGCGCTCGCAGCGTGGAGCAGCTCGAGCCGTCGCTTGCGGCGGCCGACCTCGAAATGGCGCCCGAGTGGCTGGCCGAGGTATCGGCCATGTCGCCCGAGCCGCCGCCCGCAACCGACAGGAGCGAGGAGCGGCTGGGCATATTCTACACGGGCGCCAAGTCCTACGCGCCGCGCTCGAGCGTCAGCTTTCCGCTTCTTGCAGGACGACGACCCGGCCGGCCGACCCGTCGACCCGGACCCGCTGTCCGGTCTTGAGCCGGGTGGTCGCTCGGTCGACGCCGACGACCGCCGGGATGCCGTACTCCCGCGCCACGACCGAACCGTGCGTCATCACGCCGCCGACCTCCATGACCAGCGCGGCGGCGGGCAGGAAAAGCGGCGTCCACGACGGGTCCGTGCCGGGGCAAACCAGGACGTCGCCGGGCTGCATGTTCGCCTTGCTCGGATCGAAAACCACGTTGACGCGGCCCTCCGCCACCCCGGGCGACACGGGGCTGCCGACCAAATCACCTGGGGCCGCCGCGCCCCCGGTCTGCCCGGCGGCCACGCCCTCGTAAAAGGCGGTCCCGTCGGTCAGAAGCACCCGCGGCGACTGCCGCCGGCGCAGCTCGCGCTCGTAGCGGCCGCGGTGCCGGTCCATCGCTGCGGCCAGCCGGGCCAGCCACGGCGACAGGTCCTCCCCGCGCTCCTGTGCGGCGGCCAGGTCGTCCAGCTCGGAGCGCGACAGGAAGAAGATGTCCTCCTTTGCGTCCAGCAGGCCCTCCCGAACGAGTTGCGCGCCTGAATCGAGCAGCGCCTCCCGCGCCAGGCCGAACAGGTTGATGAGCGTGAACTTCGGGCTTTCACGCAGGCCGGCCAGCGCGCGCACCCGCCGGATGGCCCAGCGCGCCCGTGCCGCCTTGCGCCGCCCGCCCGGCGTCTTGCGAAGCTCAGCTTCAATCCTCTCCGCGGCCCGCCGCGCGGCCTCTGCCCCGCGCTCGAAGACGGCGTCCGGCGCTTGGGCCGGGTCGGTGATCTTGATGTAGCTTTGCACGGCGTCCATGACCGGCGCGGGGTCCTCGCGCCAGCGGCGCCGCCCCAGGTCGATCTCGCCCAGGCCGCGCATGCCGTAGCGGTCCAGGAACGCGGCCAGCGCCGCCTTGCGCGACGGGGGGCAGCCTGTTTTCGAGATACGCGGCGGCCAACGCCTGGCTGTCCGAGCCGGCGAACGCGGCCGAAGACGCCGCGTCGCCCTGGATGCGCCGGGCAGTCTCCCAGAGCGCCAGGTCCATCTCGGTGGTCACGTTGTGCGGCAGCCCGCGCAGCACTTCGAGCGCAAGCGGGCGGCCGCCCGGAAGCTCGTCCGTCACGAGGTAGAGCTGGTTGAGCGCGGCCATTCCGGGCACGAAGCGCGGGAACAGGCTCGGGCAGGAGGAACTTGCGGAGCGCGTCGGTCATCTCGTCGAGCAGGCCGAGCCTCTGGCGAAGGGTGTGCGCGTTGGCGGCGAGCTGCCGGTAGTAGTCTATTGCGGCTGCGACGCCTTGCTCTGCCTTTCTCTGCGCGGCCTCCGGCCGGAGCAGCGCGCCGGCAAAGCGCCCGACCTGCGGCAGGAGCAGGCGGAGTATCGGACGCATGACAGCAGGGCTGGGTCGCTTCGCGGTCACGGCCAGGCGCGGGTCGTCCCACACCTGCCGGATCGCTTCCCCGATGGCGGGCTCGACCTGGCTCAGCGCGCCGCGCAGCAGGCGCCGACCGAATCCGTTCCGGAGGAACGGGGTCACGTTGATGAAGAGGCGCTCGCCTGCGACCTTGACCGCACCCTGGGTCTCGTGCGTGACCTCGTGCCCCAACTGCCGGGCGATAGTGGCCGCGAAACAGCGCAGGTTGTCGATGCCGAGCGGCGTGAAGCGGATCGAGCATGCCCTGGAAGGCGGCGACAGACGCCAGCACGCTGAAGCTCTCCGTCAGGATCCACGCCCGCGGGCAGGGGATAGAGCGACGTGATGGGCCGGGACTGGACGAGCCACAGCTTCGCCTCGGCCCACGCCCACTCGATGTCCTGCGGCGCGCCGAAGTCCGCCTCCACCCGGCGGCCGAGCGCGGCGAGGCCCAGGATGGCGTCCTCCGGGAGGGCTTGCACCGCCTTGTGGTCTTCGTGCCCGCGTTCCGCTGCGGTGGCTTTTGCGCCAAGATACTTCCCGGTGATCGTTCCCGCCCGACGTGTCCACGACGTAATGATCTGGCTCGACCTGGCCGCTGACCAGCGCCTCGCCGAGGCCCAGCGTCGCGTCGATCGTGCTCTCGGTGCGCCGGCCGCTCACCGGGTTGGCGGTGAACAGCACGCCTGCGGCTTCCGCCTGCACCATCGCCTGCACGACGACCGCGAGGGCGACGCTCTCCTGCGGGATGGCGTTCCGGGCGCGGTAGCCGAGCGCGCGGGCCGTCCACAGGCTGCTCCAGCACCGCACGATCGCGTCCTGCAGCGCTTCGGCGCCCGACACGTTCAGGTAGGTGTCCTGCTGCCCGGCAAAGGAAAGATCGGGCAGGTCTTCAGCGGTGGCCGACGAGCGCACGGCGACGGCCGCGTCGTGCCCGAATACGTCGCGGTATGCGACGCCGACGGCCGCGGCGAGCTCCGGGGGCATGGCGCCGGACAGGAACCGCGTCGCGGATTGCGGCGGACACGGCTTCGAGCGAGGCCGGATCGTCCGGCGTCAGCCCGGCGAGTCTCTCGGCGACGAAGGCCGGGAGATCGTTTGCCGCCGACGAAGGCAGCGTACGCCGCGGTGGTGACGATAAATCCCGGCGGAACGGGGAAGCCGCCGCGAATCAGCCGGGACAGGTTCGCGGCCTTCCCGCCGGCCGACCGCAAGCGTTGCGGCAGGGGAGTCAAGCGGGAGGATGTAGGATGTTGGCACGGCGCACTCGACCTTTGTCGTTGGGTGGCTCCAGTCTAGACACAGTCGCTTTGCAGGTCAACTCTGCACGGTCAGTAGTGGCCGTAAGCCAGATTTGCAATTGCTCCGAATATGTGATATAAGGATGGTAATTGATATGCGTCCGTCGAACGAAACACGAATCAGGTAATAGCTCCCACAAGCAAAGGCCCTGTTAGTTCTCGCCCCGTCGGATAAGTCAAGAGAAAATCTATTTCACCAGGAGTTAGTGAGACTAACATGGCAGATCAAACCCTTACTTGCACGGATTGCGGCGCGCAGTTCACGTTCACCGAGAGCGAGCAAGAATTTTACCGGTCGAAGGGGTTCAGCACCCCGGGCCGCTGTCCGTCGTGCCGCGCGGCCCGCAAGGCAGCGCGCAACAGCGGTGGTGGCTATAGCAGTGGGAGCAGCTACGGCAGTGGTGGTGGCTACGGTGGCGAGCGGCAGATGTATCCGGCCGTTTGCGCCAGCTGTGGCAAGCAGACTGAAGTTCCGTTCCAGCCTCGTGGCGATCGTCCCGTCTACTGCTCTGACTGCTTCCGCAGCCAGGGTGGCGGCAGCGGCAGCGGTCGTTCCAGCGGTGGCTACGGCGGCGGTGGCCGCTCCAGCGGTGGTTACGGTGGCGGCGGTCGCTCCAGCGGCGGTCGCTCGGACCGGGATCGCGGCGGGCGCTACTAATCGCTAGCTAGAACTTACCTCCCAGGTCACTTCTTCTTAGAGGGCCTGGGAGGTTTTTTTGACGCCTTCGGGCCAGTAAGGCCCGGGTTCCTCTACGTCGCCGCACACCCCTCGGGCCTCTCGTTGCCACCCGAACTGCCACCCGGATTCCAGACAGCAGCCAGCATCTCGCGTAGACTCTCCTTACAGCTCGCGCACAGCTTGAGCGCGGGCGAATCACCCCACAAGGAGTCGTTCTATGCCAGTACGCACTGCGAATGCCGTTTGGCAAGGTGACCTGCGGAATGGCCGCGGCCAGATGAAGTTCGGCGGCGGCGCCTGGGAAGGCCAGTATTCGTTCTCGTCCCGCTTTGAGGAAGGCCCCGGCACCAATCCCGAGGAACTGATCGCAGCCGCCCACGCCGGCTGCTTCTCGATGGCCTTCTCCAACGAGCTCGCCAAGGCCGGCTTCACGCCCACCCGCGTCGAGACGACGGCCAAGGTACACCTGGACAAGGGCGAATCGGGGTTCAAAATCGCCCGCATCCACCTGGACACGGTCGGCCAGGTGCCGGGCATCTCCGAGGACCAGTTCATGAAGATCGCCGAGGCCGCCAAGAAGGGGTGCCCGGTGTCGCAGCTGGTGACCGGCGCCGAAATCACGCTGAGCGCGCGGCTCGAGAAGTAACTGGAACTGCGGCCGGAACGTCGAGCTGATCCACACGCTGTCCACTCCCAAAGAGCGCGTGAATCAGCTCAACCCGGCGCAGCGGTTGGTCCCCCGGCTCCTTATCCACGCCCTGGCGTATCTTTTCGTCCCATTTGAGCATCGAAGTCGATGTGTATCTTACCGTTTGAGGTAGAGAGGTTAGATGCTGTTACGCGTTTTGTCATTCAACACCTGGGGTGTGCCATTGTTCTCCCGCGATCGGGCTGCCCGCATGCGGGCGATTGGCCGCGCCATTGCCGAGATGGACGTCGACGTGGTGGGGCTGCAGGAGGTCTTTTACGCTAAGGACCGGCGGCTCCTGGTCGAGGCCGCTGCCCGGGCCGGGCTTACTTACAGCCATTATTTCCATTCCGGCGTCATGGGCAGCGGGCTGCTGACCCTGTCGCGCTATCCGATCGTTCAAACCAGCTTCAAGCGCTTCAAGTTGAACGGCCGGCCGCAGGACCTGGTCCGCGTCGATTACTACGCGGGCAAGGGCGTGGGCCGCGTCCGGGTGGCAACGCCCGCCGGCCCGGTCGACGTCTACAATTCCCACCTCATCGCGCCGTACCTGGAGTTCGGGCCCGATCGCTTTGCCGCGCACCGGGTGGCGCAGGCGGTGGAGACGGGCCGCTATATGGTCGAGCAGTCGTCCGACGCGGCAGCCGTCCTGGTCGGCGACATGAACTGCTATCCCGACGACGCGGCTTACCTGACGATGGTGGCGGCCGGCAACCTGTTCGAGGCGTGCAACGACGGGCAGGAAGGGTGTCCCCCGGCTTACCCGGATCGCAACGGCTATGCGACCATTCACCCACCCGATCACTACGATTACGTGTTTGGCCGCTCGGGGCCCAAGCATCGCCTCATGCCGAAGGCGAGCCGGTTCGTGCTCGGCGGCGCGCCCCAGCCGAATCCGGATGGCCTGCTCGGCTATTCGGATCATTACGGGGTGCTGGCCGAGTTCGAGATGGCGCCGGCCGTCCAGTCGCTGCGCGCGGGACAGGTTCCCGCTGCGGGGCTGAAGTCGGTGGTCGAGGCGCCGTTCAGCCACGGCATCCATGGGAACCGCCGGCACCGCAAGAAGGCCAGCATCCTCGCCGCGGCCGCCAGCCTGGGCTCGGCAGCCCTCGTCGGCGGACGGCGGAGCAGCCAGCTTGGACCGGGCGCGCGCCTGCTGTCGGGCGCGCTGTTGGTCGGCCTGCTCGTCGCCGGCGGCGTCAACCTGTCCACGGCGGCGCGGCTCGGGGCGGAGTCACGGACACTGACGGGCATGTTGAACGAAGAAGCCTGAGTTGCGCGGTAACACAAAAACCCCAGGTTTCGCGAAACCTCGGAGGTTCTCGATTCAGCACCGACACCTCCGAGGTCTGCGTAACCTGGGTTGTCTTTGAGCCGCTTACAGCAGCAGCCGCATCGGCTCCTCGAGCGCCTTCTTCACCGCCTGCATGAACCGGGCGGCCTCGGCGCCGTCGGTGACCCGGTGGTCCGCCGAGATCGTCGCCTTCATCCGCTGGCCCACCACGATCTGCCCTTCTGCGTTCACCACGGGCACCTTCTGGACCGCGCCCACGGCCAGGATGGCGGCCTGCGGCGGGTTGATGATCGCGATGAAGTCGTCGACCTCGAACATGCCCAGGTTGCTGATGGTGAACGTGCCGCCCACCATTTCGTCCGGCTTCATCCGGCCCTCGCGCGCCCGGCTCACCAGGTCACGGGTCTCGCGCGCGATCTGCGCGAGCGGCTTCCTGTCCACATCCCGCACGACCGCGGTCACCAGCCCGTTCTCGCGCGCCACGGCGTGGCCGACGTTGACCTGGTTCTGGATCCGCGTTCCCTTCGGGCGACCACGACGCGTTGATCTTCGGGAACTGGCGCAGCGCGACCGCGCACGCCTTCTGGATCAGGTCGTTGACCGAGATCTTGTCCGATCTCGGGCAGCAGCGCGTTCAGCTGGCTCCGCAGCGCCATGGCCGCGCCCATGTCGATGTCCATCGTGACATAGAAGTGCGGGACGCGTCTGCTTGCTCTCGGTCATGCGCTTGCCGATGGTCTGGCGGATGCCCGTGAACGGCTCGACGGTGTACTCCGCGCCGGTCGGCTCGTAGGACGGCGTGGGCATGGGCGGCGGCTGCGGCGCGGCCTTCGGCGCCTTGTCGCGCTCCTGGATGTAGGTCTCGATGTCGCGCTTGATGATGCGCCCCATCGGGCCTGACCCCTTGACCTGGCGCAGGTCGATGCCCAGCTCGCCGGCCATCCGCATGGCGACCGGGGAGGCCATCAGCCGGCCGTCGCCCTCCTGTCCGCCGGCTTCGGCCGGCGGCTGCGGCGGGCGCCTGGCCCTGGTCGGGCGGGCCGGGCATGGTGGCCGGCGCGGGTCGCGGCGGCGCTCGTTGCCGGCGAGGACTTCTCCTGCTGCGCGGGCACGGGTTGCGCCGGCGGCGCTGCGGGCGCAGCGGCCTGCCCGCCGCCGCCCTTCACCCCCAAGGCCGCCGGGTCGTACTTCTCGCCCTCTTCGCCCACCACCGCGACGGGCGTTCCGATCGGCACGGATTCGCCGGCCTGCACGAGGATATCGAGCAGCACGCCGGCGCGGAAGGCGGGCACTTCGACGGTCGCCTTGTCGGTCTCGACGAGCAGGATCGTCTCGCCCTGGTTCATCGCCTCGCCGGGTTTCTTCAACCACTCGCTCAGCTTACCCTCGGCCATATCAAAGCCCAGCTTAGGCATGGTAATCAGTTCAGCCATGAATCTTCCTCCGGAGAAGAGGTCAAAAACCAGGTTTCTGCCAGAAACCTGGTTTTTTCGGACTACTTCAAATACATCACGTCCTTCACGGCGTTGATAATGTCGACCGTCTGGGGCAGGGCCAACTGCTCCAGCGTGCGGTTATAGGGCAGCGGCACTTCGGCCTGGGCCACCCGGCGCACGGGCGCATCGAGGTAGTCGAAGGCCAGCTCGGTCACCCGGCAGGCGATCTCCGAGCCGACGCCGTAGGAGCGCCAGCCCTCTTCCACCATGACCATGCGGTTGGTCTTCTTGACCGACTCGATCACCGGGCCGGGTATCGAGCGGGCGCAGCGTGCGCAGGTCGATGACCTCGGCGCTGATGCCCTCCTGGGCGAGCTTGTCCGCCGCTTCGAGCGAAAGCTGCAGCCCTTTCGAGTAAGAGACGATGGTGACGTCCTTGCCCTCGCGCTTGACGTCCGACTCGCCGATGGGAACGATAAAGTCCTCGTCGTCGGGCACTTCGCCCTTGGCCTGGTACAGCGTGGCGTGCTCGATGAAGAGGACCGGGTCATCCTCGCGGATCGCGGCCTTGAGCAGGCCCTTGGCATCGGCCGCGGTGCCGGGCGAGACGACCTTGAGGCCCGGGAAGTGCGCAAACACCGCGTCGGGCGTCTGCGAATGGGTGGCACCGAGCTGGCGGCCGCCGCCGCCGACCGTGCGGATCACCAGCGGGACGCGAATCTGGCCGTTGAACATGTAGTGGATCTTGGCCGCGTGGTTGACGATCTGGTCCATCGCGAGGAACGCGAAGTTGATCGTCATGATCTCCGCCACCGGGCGCAGGCCGGCCATTGCCGCGCCGATCGCCGCACCGACGATGACGCCTTCCGCGATGGGCGTGTCGCGGACGCGCCTCTCCCCGAACTCGTCGAGGAAGCCGCGGGTGACGGCGTACGTCCCGCCCCACTTGCCGATTTCCTCGCCCATCAGGAACACCCGCTCGTCGCGGTACATTTCCTCGCGCAGCGCCTGGCTGATGGCCTCGCGAACTGTCATTCGTGCCATAGATCTCCCCTAGAAACCAGGTTTCTGCCAGAAACCTGGTTTCTGTAACCGCTAGCGATGCGGGATCGAATTGACGTACACGTCCTTGCACAGGACCTCTTCGCCCGGCTCGGGGCTTTCCTCTGCGAACTGGACGATTTCCTTGAGCTCGGCTTCGACCGACTTGGCGGTTTCCTGCGCATCGCCCTCGGTCATCATGCCCTTCTCGACCAGCTTGTCCTGCAGGCGGAGGATCGGATCGCGCAGCCGCCATTCTTCGATCTCGGCTTTCGTCCGGTACCGTTCGGGGTCGCCCATCGAATGGCCCACGTAGCGGTACGTGATGGCTTCGAGAAGGACGGGACCGGTTTCCCGGGCGTAGCCCAACGCCTCGTCGAGGGTGTCGTAGACCTCGAAAATGTCCTGGCCGTTGAACTGTTTGTTGGGGATGTCGTACGCGCAACCCTTCTGGAAGATGTCGGTGACCGCCGATGCCCGCCCGACCTCGGTGCCCATGCCGTACTGGTTGTTTTCGACGAGGTACACGACGGGGAGTTTCCAAACCGCAGCCAGGTTGACCGATTCGTGGAAATAGCCGATGTTGGTGGTGCCTTCGCCCAGGACGCAGAGGACCGCGGCCTTCTCGCCGTTGTACTGCACGGCCAGGCCGACGCCCGTTGCGAGCGGCAGGTGACCGCCGACGATCGCATGACCCCCCCAATAATGGCGCTCCGCGCTGGCGAGGTGCATGGAACCGCCCTTGCCGCCCGACACGCCCGTCGCTTTGCCCAGCAACTCGGCCATCACCGCCTTCGGATCCAGGCCGCGGGCGATGGCCCAGCCGTGATCGCGGTAAGCCGTCAGCAGATGGTCCTCATCGCGCAGCGCCTGGCACGCGCCCGTGGCGATTGCCTCTTCGCCGATGTACAGGTGCAGGAACCCGCCGATTTTGCCCTCGGCGTACAGTTCCGCCGCCTTCTCCTCGAACCGCCGGATCAGCACCATCTCCCGGTAAAGACGGAGAAGCTCTTCTTTGGATAGCTCTTTGGCCACCGATGACCCTCCTTGCACGCAGCGTCTGCGCATGCACCGTGTGTGCAGATTCGCCCAAACGACGTGGAATTATAACGTGGCATGATATTATCCGGCTAATGATAGTCGCGGCCAAAGTGCGGGGATGTTGTGCGGCATACGATGCATGCCGGCGGCCGACTCAGCACGCTAATGGCGCCGAACGGAAGTCGCTCGCTCGTGCTTTGGGTTTTCTCAGCATTGTTGTGTATACTCCGCTTAATTTGTTTAGTCACCTTTCGGCTATCACATATCCTTACTTCGATCCCACCGAGCCCTCGGCCGAGCCGCGGGCCAAGGAGGTGAAGCAGGCAGCTAGCACCGTTTACCCCCTATAGTTGTGGATCCGTTTCATTCTACTCATGCTTCAGGGAGGAAGCACCATGCAGAAGCACCCCAAGTTCCTGTCCGTCCTTCTCGTTCTCACCGTCCTGGTTAGCCTGCTCGGCGTATTGCCGGTCTCGGCAGCACCGTCGTACACCAGTCACCTTCACCATCTTGCACACCAACGACTTTCACGGCCAATTGGAACGCCTCGGGCAGCAACCCCGGCTCGGCGCGCGTTGCGCAGGTCGTCAATGACGATCCGCGCTGTCAGTAGGCGCTGCTAACGTTCTGCTGGTGGACGCCGGCGACGAGATGCAAGGCAGCTTGCTCTCGAACCTCGGCGATGGCACCCCGACGGGCAAGGGCAAGCCAACCATTGATGTCTTCAACGCACATGGGCTACGACGTCGCCACGCTTCGGCAACCACGAGTTCGACTGGGGCCAGGTGAACCTGACGAACCGCACCGGCGAGGCGACCTACCCGTACGTGACCGCCAATATCGTCAGTAATGATACTGGCAATTGCGCTACGGCTGGTTGGACCAAGCCCGCCTTCGCTGATGGGCCATTCATTGTGCAGACCGTCGGCACGGCGCCGAATGCGGTCAAGGTCGCCTTCATCGGCGTGACCACCACCGAGGTTCCCACGATCACCGTTGCCACCGCGACCGATGGCCTGTGCTTCAAGGATCCGGCCGACTCATCCTGCATTACTATGATGCAGATGAAGGCCGCGGCGCCGACGTGATCGTCGTGCTGAGCCACCTCGGCTATGCCGACGGCGGCTACGGCTACGGCATCCCGGTCTATCGGCGACCAGACGCTGGCCACGAAGCTGAACAATGCGGGCAAGCCCGTCAACCTGATCATCGGTGGGCACAGCCACACCAACATGGCTCCGCCGGCGACGGTTGTTGGCAATCGACAACGATCGCTCAGGCTTACTACAACGGCCGCACGCGTCGGTCAGGCGATGACGTCACGTGTCTCCGTACGAACGGTCTGCGCGTAACGGTCGCCATGGTCAAGGATTCAACCGGCTATTACCGCGATGCGACGCACGAAGGACCCAACGATCAAAGCGCTTGATCAGCAGCTACGCCACCGATCCGGCATACCTGGCCCTCGTCAACACCCCAGTCGGCTATTCAGCAGTCGACCTGCCGCCGCAGCAACACCGGCCGACAACATGATGGGCGACGTTCATCGACGATGCCATCTACAACTTCCTGAACACCGATGGCAAGCCGCCAACGACGTCGATCTCTTCTTCAACAATGCCGGCGGCATTCGCACCGATTGGTGCTGGAATCGGCACGGCACACTGGAGCAGCACCGGCTGCGTGCGCCGGGTGTCGCACGACGCCGGCGCTGCTGAACTACGGCAACATGTTCACCATCCTGCCGTTCGGCAACGCCACCGTTGTCGGCAAGATGACCGGCGCGCAGATCCTGGAAGTGGTCAACCACGGCCCGAACGTGGCCGGCGTCATCCAGCCGGCCGGCCTCAAGTACAAGTACTTCTCCTACAAGGACGCCAACCCCGGCCCGCAGCCCTACGCCTGGGGTGCATTCGACGTGTGCGTCGTGAACAAGGTCACCAAGGCCTGTGACCCGCTGGACCTGAAGAAGACCTACAACGTCGGGACGAACGAGTTCCTGGCCCCGGCCGGCGGCGACGGCTACAACGGCTTCAAGTACATGACGAATATCACCTACTGGGGCGATATGCTCAACGCCGTGAATGCCTACGTGAGCGCGCAACTACGGCACGGCTGCAACCGCTTACAAGGGCCCGAACGGCGACGGCACGCTGGACGGCCGCATCGTCCGCGACGGCACCGATGCGGGCGGCTCGATCGTCCCGATCACCATCCTGCACCACAACGACTCGCACGGCAACCTGGCCAAGGGCAGCTACGTCGGCTACACCCAGCTGGCGACGCTGATCAAGCAGGAACGAGCTGCACAACCCCACCGCACCCTGCTGCTCAACGGCGGCGACAACATCCAGGGCGACGCGATGATGTACTACTTCAAGTCGCGCCGGCCTGGGTTATGCCGCCGACGGCACGCCGCTTGCCGCCGACGCTCCAGATCAACCCGCTGATCGCCGCGTTCAATACCATGGGCTACGACGCCATGACTCTGGGCAACCACGAGTTCAACTTCGGCAGCGACATCTTCAAGGGCGTCATGAGGCAGGCCACCTTCCCGGTCCTGGGCGCCAATGTCACTGACGACGGCACATACGGGCTGGCGGCGCAGGCGGCGCAGGGTCAAGCCGTACATCGAGAAGGACCTCGGCGGACGGCATCAAGGTCGCGATCCTGGGCATCACCAACCACCGCGTGCCGAACTACGAGCTGCCCAGCAACATCCCTGGCCTGACCTTCAGCGATCCGATCGCGAAGGCGCAGGAGCTGTCGACTCAGCTGCAGGCCGACCAACGACGTCGTCATCGCCCTGACCCACATCGGCTTCACCGAAGACCCGAAGAGCGTCGAAGTCGACAAGAACGTCGACACCAACCTGGCCGCGACGGTCACCGGCATGGATGCCATCATCGGCGCCCACAGCCACACCAACCCGGCCACCGGCTTCGGCGACTACAAGTACCTGCCGACGATCGTGGCCGAACCCGACGGCAAGCCCGTGATCATCAACCAGGCCTACCGCTACAACAACAACCTGGGCGAGGTCGTCATCGGCCTGCGCGCCAAGGCCGGCGGCGGCTATGAGGTCGTCAGCCAGGCCGGACGCTACCTCACCGTCGACCAGCGCACACGCCTGAAGACGCTGCCACCAAGGCCATCGTCGATCCGTATGTCGACCTGCTGACCGCCTATAACAACACGGTTCTCGGCCAGACCACGGCGCCGATCGACGCGCTGCAGGCCTTCACCGCAGGAAACCAACGGCGCCAACCTGCAGGCCGACGCCTCGGTCTACGAGCTGGCGCACGAACGGCATCACCGATGTCGACTTCCACCTCTCCGGCGCCATGACCAACCAAGCAAGGTCATGGCCGCGGCGCCACGCCGGCCAGCCCGGTCACCCTCAAGGTGGCCGACATGTTCACGCTGATGCCGTACGAGAACTCGCTGGTGGTGCTGAGCATGAACGGCCCGCAGCTCAAGGCCGTGCTGGAGCGCGGCTACCGCAACTACTACTACTACAAGTATGTGCCGGGCTACGGCGGCTACTCGTACTACACCACCTGCATGCTCGACACCAACGCCGGTCGGCCAGATCACTACAAGGACACCGTACCCGACGCTGCCCGACGGCAACAACGTGATGTGGCGCTGAGTCATCAACGGCAAGCCGGTTGACTTCACCGATGCCGCAAGTACTACAACGTGTCGACCGTCAACTACCTGGCAGCCGGCTCCTGCAACTTCAACGACGGCGGCGTCAGCCTGTGGCCGCTGAACCAGATCGTGCACGACACGCAGTACTACGTGCGCGATGCGGTGATCGACTACATCGCCTCCATGGGCACTGTCTCCCCGGCGATCGAAGGGCGCCTGCTATTCGACGACACCGTTGCGCCCGTGGTTACGATCAACGCGCCGGAGGCAAAAGAGTACCTGCGCTCTTCCGAGTCTCTAACGCTGGACTTCACGGCCGCAGATGGCCCAGACGGCACCACCCCTTCGCTCGCTGCTCCGTCCGGCCTAAAGAGCATGGTAGCGACTCTGGATGAGAAGCCAGCGCAGGACGGCGATGTGGTGAATCTCCTGACCTTGTCGGCCGGAAACCACACGCTGACTGTGACTGCAACCGACTACTACGGAAATGCTACAGCGCAGTCTGTGACGTTCAGTGTGGCCACCCCCGTCGCTTCGCTAGGAGATACCGTCGGATACCTCTACAGCGAGGGCAAGATCGACAACCCGGGCATCCGCGACCCTTGCTGGACAAGCTGATGCAGGCGCAGATGGCCCTGGATGCGGGCAACGCCAAGGCGGCGAAGAACACGCTGAAGTCGTTCATCAACCAGGTCAACGCGCAGAGCGGTAAGCACATTACCAAGGCTGCAGCCTACCTGTTGATCGCCGACGCGCAGTACGTCATGAACAATCCGAAGTAAGGCGTGAGTGAGCCGGAGGGCGGCGACACCCTCCGGCAGCGGCCCTCTCGACGCCGCAGGCACCACCTGCGGCGTCGAGGGCACCGCCAGCTAACAACAAGAGCCCTCCGGGTCGGCGATCCGGAGGGCTCTTTGCGGGCTGGCTATTTACCCAGTTGTGTTAGGCCGATCGGCATGGGCTGGCCCGGCTGCAGCGGCCCGATCCGGAACGGCCGCATCATCTCGTTGTCCTCGTGCTCGACGATGTGGCAGTGCCAGACGTACTGGCCCGGATTGTTGAACTGCGCACGAATGCGGGTCACCTGGCCCGGGTAGGCGAGGACCGTGTCCTTGAACCCGGTCTCCCAGGGCTCGGGCGACCACGATGACCTTGCCGTCCAGCTGGATCGGCCTGCACGCTCACCATCTCGTTCAGTGCTAATCCTTCACGGTTCCACCACCTCGAACACGACTTCGTGGATGTGCATCGGGTGGGCATCGGCTGTAAAGTTATCGAATTCCAAACTTCTGTCGCGCCCACGGCTAGGGGTTTTCGGTAACCGGCTCCATCCACATCTTTTCCACGGCCATTCCGCCCTCAACCGTGCCCAACAGGGCCTCCACAGGCCCGTCCACCATCTCACCGTCAGCATCGTACCCCATACCCATCTTCTCCATCAGAGCGAGCAGGTGACGGTCTGTGGTGGCAGCGGGATGATCGTAGGCAGTTGCAGGAACATGGGTGGCGTCGTGGGGTCCCGGCGCCAGCGCCGGGACGACCCGGAATTGTAGGACCTGTCCGGT
>CAWDBO010000027.1:0-173424 GCA_963800615.1 uncultured Chloroflexia bacterium | reverse complement strand
CGCGGCGTGCTGGCGGGACGGACGACCGCGCTGGCCGGGCTGTCCGGCGTCGGCAAGTCCTCGCTGCTGAGCGCGGTCGAGCCGGGATTGAACCTGAAGATCGGCGAGGTGAGCGAGCGCCGGCAAGAGGGGCGGCACACGACCACGCAAGTCACCCTGCACCCGCTCGCCGCGGGCGGCTTCGTCGTCGATACGCCCGGCATCCGCGAGTTCGGGCTGGCCGGACTGCAGAAGCCGGAACTCGCCAAGTTCTACCCCGAGTTCGCAGAGCCCGCGCAGCGGTGCGAGTACGCCGACTGCACGCACACCCGAGAACCGTGGTGTGCGGTGAAGTCGGAGATGCGGGCGGGCCGCTTGTCACGTATGCGGCTGGAGAGCTACTGGAAGATCCTGCAGGACCTGGAGTGACCTCTCCCCCCGACCCCCTCTCCTGTTACGACAGGAGAGGGGGAGACAGCGACCTCCCCCTCTCCTACCTGCAGGTAGGAGAGGGGGTCGGGGGGAGAGGTTTTCGCCCGCCACCCCACTTTATGCTAAAATTCACCCCTTATGGAACTCATCATCGTCAGACACGCCCAATCATGGAACAACGCGCTCGCTGATCAGAAGGATCGCGTCGTAGACCTCCCCTCACCGAGCTTGGGATGCGACAGGCGGAGCTCGTTGCCAGGCGCCTGTCAAACGGCTACGACCACGAGACCGCAGTGATCGAGGGGCAGCCTTCGGACGCGCCGCTCAACGGCATGGGCATTGCGCGGCTCTACTGCAGCGCGATGCTGCGCGCGCTCCAGACCGCGCAGGTCATCGGCGCAGCACTCGGATTGCAGCCGCAGGTGTGGGTGGACGTACACGAAGAGGGCGGCATGTGGCTCGATCACGGCGAAGCCCAAGGCGCCCGGGGTTACCCCGGACTGACGCGGGCCGAGATCGCCGAGCGCTTCCCCGATTGCGTTCTGCCCGACGAGATCACCGAGCAGGGATGGTGGCGCTATGGCCGCGAGGAATGGACGCCGTTCCTGGAACGAGCGACCCGCGTGGCAGCCTCACTGCGACAGCAGGCCGCGACCGACGAGCGCATCGCCATCGTCACGCACGGCGGTTTCGGGGCCTACCTGCTGCGCGCGCTCGTCGGCGCGCCCATAGATGCCAACGTCTTCTTCCACCACGACAATACGGGCGTCACCCGCGTGCGCTTCCGGTCCGACGGCCGGGTGAGCATCCGGTACCAGAACCGGGTCGATCACCTGCCGTCCGACATGATCACGTGACGCACCCTCGCCAACTGAAAGGCTCTCTCACCGATGCCGACCGATCGACCTGATCTTTCGAACCTCCCGCTGGAGGTTTTGAGCTATATCCAATCGCTGGAGACGGAACTGGCCGGGCTGCGGGCGGCCGAGTTGGAACGAACCCAGCGAGCCGAAGCCGGGCCGCGCAGCCCGGCCGTCTCCCGCGCGAGCACGGAACGCGGGAATGGGCACGTCGATTTCGAAGCAGATGAGTCGACGCCGAGTGAGCCTCCCACCACCTTCAACCTGATCACTGCCACCGCCGGCGGCGTGGTCAAGCGCACGCCCGCGCCACTTGTACGACCGGCAGCGCCGGGGTGGGATGGGCGTTTTCGACCTGGACGCGCCCGAGAACGATCCGCCGGCCTTCCTGACCGTGGCCGACCAGTCTCAGACGCTGATCGTGGTCACGACGTCGGGCCGGGCGTTTCCGCTGTCCGTCGCAACGCTGGCCGAAGGTGCGGTGCGCGGCCGCGGCGAGTCGGTGCGGAAGGCCGTGCCCCTGAGCCCGGACGAAAAGATTTCGCTGATCACCCCGGATATGGGCGCGGGACACCTGACGGTCGTGACCCGCCGGGGACAGGTGCGCCGCTGGCGGTACAACGTGTTCGGGCGGAACCTGCAGCCCGGCACCATCCTGTACGACATCCGCGAGGGTGGGGCGCCGGCCGCCGCGTGCTGGTCGGGGGCCGATGCCGAGTTGTTCATCGTCACGGCCAAGGGCTTGGGCATCCGGTTCGCGGAGACCCAGGTCGCGGTGCGGGGGAGCCTTGGCATCCGCGTCGACCCGGACGATGCGGTGGTCGGCGTCGCGAGCGTTCGGCCCGAGGATGGCGTGTTCATGCTGTCGGGCGACGGCAAGGGCACGGTGCGCCGGATGGAAGGCTTCGCGCTGAACAAGGCGCCGGGCAGCGGGGGAAGCAGGCGATGAAGGTCGACCGGGTCTGCCGGCGCGGTCCTGGCACGGCCGGGCGATGACGTGTTCGCCATTTCGGGACTCGGCAAGATTATTCGTTTTGCGGTGGACGAGGTGCCTGCGAAAGAAGGCGTGGTGCAGGGGGTGAACTGCATGACGCTGCGAAACGACGAGTGCGTGGCGGTGGTGGCGGCTGGGATGTAGCGTTCCGAAACTCTACCTCGGACTTCTGCGTAAAGCAGGACAGAAATACCGAGGAGGGAGTCTGTGGAAACCGGACATCGCAGGACGCCGTGGTACTTGTGGCCGTTCGTGGCCTTGTGGGGCCTCGTGGCAGGGATCATCAAGCTGACCGGCCGCCTGGTCGCCATGCTGATCGGGCTGGTGCTGATGATCGCAGGCGTCGCGCTGACAGCCACCGTCGTCGGCGCGATCGTGGGCATCCCGTTGATCATCTTCGGGTTCACGCTGGCAGTGCGGGGCTTGTTCTAGCAGTGGCACCAACCTGAAGCGGGACGACGCGTCTTCTGCGGGGATAAACAAACGGAGCAACGGATAACCCGGCCCTTCGCGTGGCCATCCGTTGCTCCGTTCTTCTATCCGCTGCCCCTCAGCCCTTGCTGCGCAGGCTCTCGATCTCGGCGCTCAGCTCGTCGATGGTTTTCGAAAGCCGCGCCAATCCTCGCGCGTCGGCACGCCGCGCGCCTGGAGAGCTCGCTCCAACGCCTCGTCCTGCCGGGCGCGGTCCGCGCCGACGGCGGCGCCGAGCGCGAGCAGCCTCTGCGCCAGCCGGCGTCCCTCGTCCTCCGCCAGCTCCCCGAGGGCCACCAGCTTCTCGACGCGCGCCTGTATCTCGTCGTCCACCTGCCGCAGCAGGTCGAGCGGCGCGGTGAGGCGCTGGCGCAGTGTGGCGAGCGTGTTGCCGCCCGCCTCGACCAGGCCGGTGAGGACATCAAGCGGCAGGAAGCCCACGCCGCGCTTCTCCTCCTCGGCGATGATCTGCGTCAGAACCAGCGTCGTGTGGTCTTCGCCCGTGGCGTGATCGACCACCTGCACCGGCTCGCCGCGGCGGATCATGTCCGCGACGCCATCGAGCGATACGTACTGCTTGGCAGTGGTGTCGTAAAGCTTTCGGTTTGGGTATCGCTTGATGACCGGCATCGTTATTCGGTCTTCTTCAGCTCGTCGACCTTGTGCGTGAGCGCCGTAATCTTCGCGGTTAAGGTCTCGACCTCTTCTTTGGTCGGGATATTCATTTTGGCGAGAACAGTCTCAATCCGCTGCTCCAGGTCGTCGGCGAGCTTCTTTGGGCCCTCCGTCACGCTGGAGCGCACCTCCGTGGCGACTTCCTGCGCCCTCTCGCCCGCCCGCTCCATCTGCTTGCGGCGCTGGTCGAGGACATCCTTGACCATCCGGCGACCGTCGGTCTCCGCGATGCTGCCGCGCTCGATGAGCCGGTTGACGAAGTCCTCGATCTCCTCTTGGGCGAGGGCAGCCGCGCCGACCCCGGCCAGCAGCACCTTGTGCGCCGCCACGACCAGCGGGTTCTTCTCCAGGTCCTGCGCGCCCTGCTTCACCTGGTCGGTGGCTTGCTGAACGCCATCCTTCATCCGGCGCACGGCCTTCTGTGCTGCCTCGTTGTTGCCCACCTGATCCGCCACTTTGCTCACCGCCTCTCGCACCTGCTTGGAGCCTGGCAGCTTCTCGAGCTGCGCATTCGATGCCTTCACGATCTTGTTGACGCCGGTGGCCTGGCCCTGATCGCCCACAGCCTTGACTTCCTCAACAACCTCCGCGACCTCGGCAGCGGGGGCTGCAACCACGTCCTGCACGACGGCTGGCGTTTCCTCGACTGCCTGTTCGACTTTCGCTTCGACTTCCTGCATGGCTGGCACTTGATCCATCTTGTTTTCCTCCACCTTCTTCGGGGGTTTCCGCGCGGCCCTCTTCGCCGGCTCGTGCGGAGCGCTTGCGCCGTTCCCAGCGGCTTTGATCACTTCTTCCGCCATCGAGACCTCCTTGGTTCGGCCTGGCTGTCGCCGCGCCAGGTGCGATGACGCACCGCGTCATGGACAATATAGCACAGCGAGGTGCGCGTGTCAATAGCTGGCGCATCGTCTAGTAGGGCGTACGCATCTAACAAACACGGTACAATTGGTCGAGATGGTAGACGCGGCAGGCGAAGTGGGGCTATCCTTGCGTTATCAGGAGGGTAGCCATGAACGACGAACCTGCCGGGTCGATTAGTCATCACTTTGCGAGCCTGGAAGATCCCCGGGTTGAGCGGACAAAGCTGCATCCGCTGCTCGACATTATCGTCATTGCGATTTGTGCCGTCATCTGTGGTGCGGATGATTGGGTCGAGGTGGAACTATTCGGCAACGCCAAGCTGGCGTGGCTGAAAACGTTCCTGGAACTGCCCAACGGCATTCCTTCGCACGACACGTTTGGGCGGGTCTTTGCCCGGCTGAATGCCGAGCAGTTCCAGCAGTGCTTTCTGACATGGATTCAGGCCGTGAGCGAGGTCACGCGCGGCCAGGTGATTGCGATTGATGGTAAGGTGCTGCGCGGTTCCTGCCAGCGGCTGCTCGGCAAGGCCGGCATTGATATGGTCAGCGCCTGGGCCACGGCCAATCACCTGGTGCTGGGCCAGGTCAAGGTCGATGACAAATCTAATGAAATCACGGCCATTCCCAAGCTGCTGCACGTACTGGAAATCGCCGGCTGCATCGTGACCATTGACGCCATCGGCTGCCAAACGAAATCGCCCAGGCCATTGTCGACCTGGAGGCCGACTACGTGCTGGCCGTCAAAGAGAACCAGGGGCATCTCTACGAAGACATCCAAGGGCTGTTTGCGGCCGCCCAAGAAGTGCACTTCAAGGACGTGCCGCACGATTACCACAAGACCACTGACAAGGGGCACGGCCGCCTGGAAATCCGTGAATGCTGGACCATCGCGGATCCTGCGCTGGTGAGCTACGTGCGCAACCGGGACGATTGGCGCAACTTGCGCACGATTGTCAAGGTCGTCGCCGAGCGGCGCGTGAACGGCGACGACCACCCACGAAGCGCGCTACTTCATCTCCAGCCTGGATGGCGACGCCCGGCGCATGCTGCAAGCGGTGCGCGGCCATTGGGGCATCGAGAACTCGCTGCATTGGGTGCTCGATATCGCCTTCGATGAAGACCACCAGCGGGTCCGCAAGGACAACGGCCCGGCGAACTTCGCCGTTCTCCGCCACATTGCCCTCAACCTACTCAAACAGGAAAAGACCGTCAAGGCTGGCATCAAGGCCAAGCGCCTCAAAGCTGGCTGGGACGAGCCGTACTTGCTCAAAGTGCTCTTCGGCCAGAGCAATTAAGATGCAATTGCCCTACATCGTCGAGTTTCAGGACCGAGTGCTTGACGCACGTGATCGTCCGTTGCTATAATCATCACACCTCGGACGCTTCACCACAGAAGGAGAAGAGTATGACCGTGTTTCGCGACTCCGCTCAGTTTTACGAGACTGTTGGCGAGCTGATGGATCGTGCGAAGAAAGACCCGCAAGTTGGCCCGAAAATCGCCGCGTCAGGCATCGTAATTCAGTTCCGATACAGCGACCCGGATGCGGTCACCACGGTCAACGCCAAGGACAAACCCACCCAGCCGGGCGCGTTTGCCGACGTGGTCCACGGCCCGACGAGCCTGAAGCCTGAGGCCGTGCTCACGATGAAGGCCGACGTCGCGCACGCGTTCTGGCACGGCAAGGTCAACCTCCTGACGGCGCTGGCGAAAAGAGACATCATGCTGCAGGGGCCGCTCCCGAAGATCCTGAAGCTGCTGCCGGCGGTCGAGCCGCTGTACAAGGTGTATCCCGCACTGCTGCGCGAAAAGGGTTACGGGGACTTGGTGATGAAGTAAGGCGAGTCGACAGGAAGGAAGGAAACGCGCATGGCACGAGAGCAGACGGTGCTTATTACAGGGGTGAGCGGCTACTGGGGCGCCCAGGTGGCGGCGCGCCTGCTCACCCTGCCCGACGTCCACGTGATGGGGCTCGACACTGCGCCGCCCAGGGACACGCTGGAAGGGCTCGACTTCATCCAGGCGGATGTGCGAAACCCGCTGCTGACCGACTTGCTGAAGGAGGAGGGGGTCGAATCCATCATCCACCTGGCTTTGCTCGAAAGCCCCCACCCCAACGAGTCGGCTTTCGACGTCAACGTCATGGGCACGATGAAGGTGTTCGGCGCCGCCGCAGCCGCCCGGGTCAAGAAGATCGTCTTCAAGAGCAGCACCATGGTGTACGGTGCAAAGCCGGATAACTCCGCGTTTCTTGCCCGAAGAGCGCGGGCTGGCGCCCACCGCATCGACGGGCACGCTGCGAGACCTGATCGAAATCGAGGCTTTCTGCAATGGCTTCCGCGGGCAAAACCCGGAGCTCACGCTGACCATCCTGCGGTTTCCCGGCATCGTCGGCCCCCAGGCCGATACCATGATGACCCGGTTCCTCGCGTCCCCACTTTCGCCCGTCCTCATGGGCTTCGACCCGCTGATGCAGGTAATTCACGAGGAAGACGTTGTCGAGGCGCTGGTGTTCGCGGTGATGCACGATGCGCCGGGCGTTTTCAACGTGGCGGCTGAAGGCGTGCTGCCGTTCAGCAAGCTGCGCAGGTTGGCGGGGAAACACGCTGCGCCGGTCTTCCACCTCGCCGCGTACTGGGGGAACCCGCTCCTCGAGGCGTTCGGCTTCCCGGTAAACCGCATCTGGCCGGTCCACCTCGATTACCTGCGATACCCCTGGGTGGCTGACCTCACGAAGATGCGGCACTCGCTGGGCTTTGCTCCACGGTACACGGCGACCGAAGCGCTGCGCGAGTTCGCCGGCCGCAAGCGCCTGGAGCAATTCGGCCCCCAGTCGCCCGGCCTGAGCTACGACGAAGAGCGGCTGCGCGATACGATCGAACGCCGGCGCCGGGCCCGCGCGCCGGAGGCCCCAACCAACGGACAAGAACTCGAGGTCATATCCGACGACATCGGGGAGGAGGTCGCATGAACGCCGAGGTTATCTCCCCCCAATCCTCCGAGCCAACCGAGCCGCCTGAGATGAGCGAAGCAACCACACCCGAACCCGGCGAGCCGGGCAACAACATGACGGAGCCAAGCGCCTCCGAGCCGGTCGCGGCCGCCTCCGAATCGTCGCCAGCCGAGCTGCAGTCGGAACTGCAGAGCGAGATCGACCGCCTGATCGCCCGGGTCGAAGCCACGACGGACTACAAGGCGCCGCCCTTCTCGCCGCAGGCGCTCCTCCGGCTTCTCGAACAGAACTCGTCGCGCTTCCAACCCGAGATGCTGCGGGGTATCCTCGAGAAACTGCGCTCGAGCGTCAGCACGGATCTGCTCGACCTGGACACCTGGAAGGGCATCTGGTACGTCGTGAACTACTCGCTGCAGTCGCAGGCTGACATGGTGAAGCGCCGCGTGCAGGGGGAGTACGAAACGGACGACTGGGGCCTGGATCGCGAGTTCGTGGATGCCCTCCAGCCGTTGCTCAGCTTCATGTACCGGAGCTACTGGCGCGTCCAGGTGTCCGGCATGGAGAACGTGCCGGCGGAAGGCGCGGGCCTCCTGACCTCGAACCATTCGGGCCAGCTGCCGTGGGACGGCGCGATGGTGGGCACTGCGATCTACCTGGAGCATCCGGCCCAGCGGATCGTGCGCGGGCTGTACGCCACCTGGTTTCCGACCCTCCCGTTCGTCTCTGCGACGCTGACCAAGATGGGCCAGGCCCTGGCGACCGTGGACAATGGCACGCGGCTGCTCCAGGAAGGGAATCTGGTCGCGGTCTTCCCCGAGGGCTACAAGGGCGTCGGCAAGCTCTACCGGGACCGCTACCGGCTCGCACGGTTCGGCCGCGGCGGGTTCGTCAAGATGGCCTTGCGCACCGGCGTGCCGATCATCCCCGTCTCCGTGGTGGGCGCGGAGGAAACGTACATCTCGCTGCACAAGTCACAGACGATGGCCCGCCTGATCGGCTTCCCGTACTTCCCGATCTCGCTCACGTTCCCGTGGCTCGGCCTGCTGGGCTTTGTCCCCCTGCCGACCAAGTGGTACATCGACTTCGGCGAACCGATACAGACGGAGGGGTACGGACCGGAAGGCGCAAACAACCTCGTCCTTGTATCGCAGCTAACGGACCAGGTGCGGAACGTCGTGCAGGATATGATCTACCAGCGGCTGGCACAGCGCCGGTCCGTATTCCTGGGGTGACCCACAACCGAGGGGCTTGATGCCAGTCTACAGCGATTCCGAAACGTACTACACCAACATGCGAACCCTGTTCGCGTGCATCCGCGAGAACTACCCGAAGGCGATGGATGATCTCGGCAACTCGAAGATGAACATCAGGATTCACACGACCGCTCCGAGCGCCGATGTAATGATCCTGGGCCGCGAGAAGCCCGTGCGAACGAGCTATGGCGAGAACGGGGTGAAGCCCGACCTCGAGATCCAGGCAACCGGCGACGTCTTCCACGAGATCCTGCTCGGGAACCTGGGCCTGAGGTCCGCGCTGGGCAGCGGGCAGCTGAAGGTCAAGGGGCCGATCTGGAAGGCGCTGTCCCTCGCCGATCTTTTTCACGTCACCCAGCGCTGCTATCCCGACATCGTGAAGGGCCAAAGCCAGGAATAACCTGGCTCCCACAGAAAAGCCCGGTTTCATGCCAGGTGCGCTGGCGAAACCGGGCTTCGTTTTGCCCGCCTCTGGCCGCACGGGTGAGGCCGCCGCCGCCGCTAGGCCGCCAACATCTCACGCGCTTCCAATTCGTACTCCAGCCTGGCCAACGCTTCCGAAAGCTGGCAGAAGAGCGAGCCCCTGTTCCCTTCGTTGCACTTGGGCTTGCGCGCTTCCAGCACCCGTTCGATGACCTCGGGGTCGTAGCCGGAGCGCTCGATCTCGTTCAGTTCCTCGATGACCAGCCGCCGCGACAGCGGGATGCCGTGCCGCGCCAGGATATCCTTGTAATTCTGGTAGTCCTGGGCGAGATCCAGCGTCACGGCCTCAAATCCATGCCGGCGATTGCCAGCCGTTCGGCGTACCGCATGATGTTGCCGAACGCCAGCATCTGGTCGTCGGCGTGCGGCTCGACCAGGATTATGTCCACCTCCGGGTGCTGGCGGCGGAGCTGCTTCACGTGATACTTGAGGCCGGAGTGGGTGGTGATCCGCGAGACCTGAGACGCAATCGCCGACAGGCCGAGGCGCGTGAACGTGCGGGTTGACCCTCCCGACCCCGCCGGCTTCTCGACGCGATCGTCGTAGGGCACGAGCGGATTCACGCAGACGACCAGCGTCGCTCCATGCTCGATCGCGATGTCGAGGCTGGCGGTGCCGCCGAGGCCGCCGTCGACGTATTCGCGGCCCTCGATAATGACGGGCTTGTACACGATGGGCAGCGCGGTGGACGCGGCGACGGAAAGCGAAATCGGACACTGGAGCCCGTCATCCGGCCCGAACACCGTCCGGCGCCCCGACGCCAGGTCAGTCGCAACGATGAACAACTCCTTGTCCAGCGTGTCGAAGTTGTTCGACTTGTTTGCCTGTGCGAGCGACTCGCGCATGAAGCGCTCGAGCGCCAGGCCATCGTACAGCCCCGAAGGCAACACGTCGGTCAGGCTCCACAGCGTGTCGACGAGGGTGCTGTTGCGGCGGTCAAGAAAATACTCCGCGGTTGCTGCGGCCAGTTTTGCGGGAAGCGCCAGGCTGCGCCGCGCGAACTCGGAATAGTTGAAGCTGAAGATGTGCTCGCGGCGCAGTGCTGGCAGGTCGGGATGCTCGCCGGCAATGGCGCGGTACATGTCTGCCGGCGACACGCCGTTGGCGATGAAGGAGGCGACGATCGCGCCCGCGCTGGTGCCAACGTAGATATCGAAGTCATTCACCGACCGGTCGATAAGCAGGTCATCGATCGCACGCAGCGCGCCGATCTCGTAGACCGCGCCGGTCATCCCGCCGCCGGCAAGAACCAGTGCGATCTTGTCTTCTTGATGCCGTCCGTTCCGGCTCATACCACCACTTCCCACGGGCTGAAGGTGCGTCCTGTTCGGCAAAATCACGGGCAGGCACCAGCACGACGCCGGGTAGCAATGCGCGGCAGCAAAGCGATCGTGTGGCCGGTACGACCTCCGCCGTACCCACCTGCGCGCATTCTATCAGGCGCTTGCGCGCCCGTCAAGTGATCCTGCTCGTTATCCTCGTTCAAACAAGGGACAAATACCTGGAACGCCGGGCAGGCGTCCTCCGGTTCCGCTGCGCGCAACATTGACGCCCGCAGCAACAGCCTCTAAACTAATCGCAGGCCGGCGCCGCCGTCCCTCGGACCGCCGAGCACCCGCTCGGCCCCACTCGGACGAGCCGAGCGGGTGCTCGGCGCTCCCACCGGCAGCATGAGGAGGATGTATGACCGGAACCGTTGCGCTCGCTCACGCGGCTGCGGCGGAAATCTTCGACGCATTCACATTGTACCAGCGCTCCTTCAAGCGCATAACCCGCTGCGCGAAGGGCCGCTTCGAGCAGCGGGACTGGCACGGGCACGAACGCGACTCGGTCGCCCGCCTTGACCTCTACAAGCGCATCGTCGACCGCGCCGTCTACGACACCCGCAACCTGCTGGCCCAGCACGTCCGCACGAAGGGCATGTGGGCCGAGATGCGCGCCGCCTTCTCGGGCCTCATCGCCGGCCGCGTCGACATCGAGCTCGGGGAGACCTTCTTCAACTCGATCACCCGGCGCATCTTCGCGACCGTCGGGGTCGACCCGGGGATCGAATTCGTCGACTCCGATTTCGCGCTGCCCCACGACACGGTCTGCCCCGTCCTGCAAACTTACCCGGCAGAGCCGCTGCCCACGCTCCTCGCTCGAGTGCTGCTGGACCTCCGGTTCAAGATCCCGTTCCGCGATTTGCACGGCGACACCCGGCTGGCAGCGGGCGAAATCGAAGCGCACTTGGCTGCGACCTGGGGCGCACCGGGCTGCGAAGCGATCGACTTCATTGCCAGCCCCTTCTATCGCAACAAGGGCGCTTATCTCGTCGGGCGCATCCGCTCCGGTTCCCGGCTCAACCCGCTGGTCATCGCGCTGCTCAACGGGGACGACGGGATCTACATCGACGCCGTCCTGCTGACCGAGGACGACACGAGCATCGTCTTCTCTTTCACGCATTCGTACTTCCATGTCGACGTCGACTGCCCGTACCTGCTGGTCGCCTTTCTCAAGTCAATCATGCCCCTCAAGCGGCGTGCGGAGCTTTACACGTCTATCGGCTACAACAAGCACGGCAAGACGGAGCTCTACCGGGACCTCTACTGCCACCTGCAGGAATCGGACGACCGCTTCGAGCCGGCACGCGGGGACAAAGGGATGGTGATGGCGGTCTTCACCATGCCCTCTTTCGGCGTTGTTTTCAAGGTGATCAAGGACGCGTTCGCGTACCCGAAGCGCACGACGCGCGCCGACGTGCAGGCGCGTTACCAGCTGGTCTTCAACCGTGACCGCGCCGGGCGGCTGATCGACGCGCAGGAGTTCGAGCACCTCGCGTTCGACCGCAGCCGGTTCACAGACGAGGCGCTGGCCGAGCTGCTGAGCACCTCGGGCAACACCGTGTCCGTGCTAGGCGACACCGTCGACATCAAGCATCTGTATACCGAACGGCGGCTCACGCCCCTCAACCTGTATCTCCGGGAGCATCCACGCCAGGCGATCGATGCAGTCCTCGACTACGGGCAGGCGATCAAGGACATGGCCGCGACCAACATCTTCCCCGGCGACCTGTTCATGAAGAACTTCGGCGTAACCCGGCACGGCCGCGTGGTCTTTTATGATTATGACGAGCTATGTCTGCTCAGCCAGTGCAACTTCCGGGTCATACCCGAAGCGCGCGACGCCTACGACGACTTCGGCGACGCGCAGCCGTGGTTCTCCGTGGCCGAAAACGACGTCTTTCCCGAGGAGTTCCGCGCCTTCCTCGGCCTGGATAAGCGCCTGACCGAGGCCTTCTGCGACGTCCACGGCGACCTCTTCGACGCCGCCTGGTGGCGCACCATGCAAGCCCAGCTCGCCGCCGGCGAGGTCATGGACGTCTTCCCCTACCCCCAATCCAAGCGGCTGCGGAGAGCGTGACCTCCCCCCCGGCTCCCCTCTCCTACCCGCAGGTAGGAGAGGGGGAAGCGGGGGGGAGAGGTCGCAATGGAACATTAACCCCTTGACGCCCCATGACGCACCGCGTTATACTGGACTCGCTGTAGACTCTATCTGGGGCAAACTCTCGTCGGGCTGAAGAAAGGAGTGGATCATGGCGCAATTGAAGAATGCGGCTGAACTGGCGCATGACTGGGAGACCAACCGCCGTTGGCAAGGCATCAAGCGCCCCTACTCGCCGGAGGAAGTCGTCCGGCTGCGCGGCTCCATCAAAATCGACTATACGCTCGCCCAGATCGGCGCCGAACGCCTCTGGGACCTGCTCCACACCGAAGATTACGTCCCGGCCCTCGGCGCGGTGACCGGCAACCAGGCGATGCAAATGGTCCGCGCGGGGCTCAAGGCCATCTACCTCAGCGGCTGGCAGGTCGCCGGCGACGCCAACCTCGCGGGCCAGATGTATCCCGACCAGAGCCTCTACCCGGCGAACAGCGGCCCGAACCTCGTCCGCAGCATCAACAACACGCTGCGCCGGGCCGACCAGATCCAAACGCAAGAGGGCAAGGGCAGCACCTATTGGTTCGCGCCCATCGTCGCCGACGCGGAGGCCGGGTTCGGCGGCCCGCTCAACGTCTTCGAGATCGTCAAGGCCTACATCGAAGCGGGCGCGTCGGGCGTGCACCTGGAAGACCAGCTCTCCTCTGAGAAGAAGTGCGGCCACATGGGCGGCAAGGTCCTGATTCCGAGCCAGGCCGCGGCCCGCAACCTGATCTCCGCTCGACTGGCCATGGACGTGATGGACGTGCCGACGATCCTGGTGGCCCGAACCGACGCGGCCGGCGCGACGCTGATGATGAGCGATGCCGATCCGTATGACCGGGCCTTCTCGACAGGCGAGCGCACGCCCGACGGGTTTGTCCGGGCCAAGGCCGGCGTGAAGGCCGCCATCGCCCGCGGCCTGGCCTATGCGCCCTATGCCGACATGATCTGGTGCGAGACCGCGGAGCCGGACATCGACGAGGCGCGCGAGTTCGCCGAGGGCATCCTGAAGCAGTACCCCGGCAAGCTCCTCTCGTACAACTGCTCGCCGTCGTTCAACTGGAAGAAGAAGCTCGACGACGCCTCGATCGCGAAGTTCCAGCGCGAGCTCGGCGCGATGGGCTACAAGTTCCAGTTCATCACGCTCGCCGGCTTCCACACCCTGAACTACAGCATGTTCGAGCTGGCGCTCGATTACGGTCGCCGCGGCATGGCCGCCTACGCCGAGTTCCAGGCGAAGGAGTTCGCCAAGGAGGCGGAGGGCTACACCGCGACCAAGCACCAACGCGAGGTCGGCGCCGGTTACTTCGACGAAGTGACGCTGGTGGTCTCCGGCGAACACGCCTCCACCACTGCCCTGAGGGGCTCGACCGAAGAGGCGCAATTCCATTGATGGCGAGCGTTCAAGAACCCGGTTTCTGCAGACGGTTCTCCGGGTGCAATGCAGAAACCGGGTTTCTACGGGAGGTGAAAATGTCCCGATACCCTGATGGCGTCGAGATTACCGGCCGGACCGACGGGCAGTACGGCGAAATCCTGACCCCCGAGGCAGTTGCCTTCGTGGCGAAGCTGGGGCGGGAGTTCAACGGGCGGCGCAAGGAACTGCTCCACCGCCGCGCGGAGCGGCAGGCCCGCCTCGACATGGGCGAGCAGCCCGACTTCCTGCCCGAGACCCGGCACATCCGCGAGGCCGAGTGGACGATCGCGCCCACCCCGGCCGATCTGCAGGACCGTCGCGTCGAGATCACCGGGCCGACCGACCGGAAGATGATCATCAACGCGCTCAACTCGGGCGCGCACGTGTTCATGGCCGACTTCGAGGATGCCAACGCGCCGACCTGGAGCAACCTGGTCCTCGGCCAGCTCAACCTGCGCGATGCCGTCCGCCGGCAGATCGACTACACGAGCCCGGAAGGCAAGCGCTACGCGCTCAAGGACAAGGTCGCCGTGCTCATGGCCCGGCCCCGCGGCTGGCACCTCGTCGAGAAGCACGTGACCATCGACGGCGAGCACATGCCGGGCGGCCTGTTCGACTTCGGGCTGTACTTCTTCCACAACGGCCGCGAGCTTCTGGAACGCGGCAGCGGCCCGTACTTCTACCTGCCGAAGATGGAAAGCCACCTCGAGGCGCGGCTGTGGAACGACGTGTTCCTGATGGCCCAGGATACCCTGGGCATCCCGCGCGGCTCGATCAAGGCCACCGTGCTGATCGAGACGATCCTGGCCGCGTTCGAGGAGGACGAGATCCTCTACGAGCTGCGCGAGCACTCGGCGGGCCTCAACTGCGGCCGGTGGGACTACATCTTCAGCGCGATCAAGAAGTTCCGCAACCGCGACGACTTCGTGCTGGCTGACCGCAGCCTGGTCACCATGACCACGCCCTTCATGCGCTCGTACTCGCTCAACACGATCAAGACGTGCCACCGCCGGAACGCGCACGCGATGGGCGGCATGGCCGCGCAAATCCCGGTCAAGAACGATCCCGCGGCCAACGACGCGGCCATGGAAAAGGTGCGGCAGGACAAGCGCCGCGAGGCGACGGACGGCCACGACGGCACCTGGGTCGCACACCCGGCCCTGGTCCCCATCGCGCTCGAGGAATTCAACCGGGAAATGCCGGCGCCGAACCAGATCGACTGCCGGCGCGAGGATGTGCAGATAACCGCGGCCGACCTGCTGAACTTCCAGCCCCAGCAGCCGATCACGGAAAAGGGTTTCCGCTGGAACATCAATGTTGCGGTACAATACCTCGGCGCGTGGCTGGGCGGCACGGGTGCGGTGCCGATCTTCAACCTCATGGAAGACGCGGCGACCGCCGAGATCAGCCGGGGCCAGGTGTGGCAGTGGATCAAGAGCCCGCTGGGCGTGCTCGATGACGGCCGCAAGATCACCCTGGGCATGTTCCGGCAGGTCCTGGGCGAAGAATTGGGCAAGATGCAGCAGGACGCCGACCCCGAGGTCTACGCCAACAGCAAGTACCCGCTCGCGGCCGAGATCCTCGACCGCATCACGTGCAACGACATCGAGTGCGAGGGCAAGTTCTCCGACTTCCTGACCCTGCCCGCGTACGAGTACCTGGACTAGTCGGCTTGCCACAGTGGATGTAGGGGCGAGGCATCCGGCAGTGAGATATCGCCATCATGGCGGGATCTGTCCGGATGCCTCGCCCCTACCGGCGACGGGGAGCAATATCATGAAGGTTGGCTTGGCGCTGGGCGGCGGCGTGGTGCGCGGGTTTGCCGAGGTCGGCGTGCTGATGGCGCTGGAAGACGCGGGCATCAAGGCTGACGTCGTCACCGGCACCAGCGTCGGCTCCATCGTGGGCGCGTTCGTCGCCGCGGGATATAGCTGCGCCGAGATCAGCGAAGTGACCGTTCACCTGCGGTGGACCGGCATGGCGCGCATCGCGTGGCCGGGCCGTGGGGGCTGGATCTCCTTCTACAAGCTCGAGCAATTCGTGCGGCGGACGCTCAACGACCCTACGTTTGCCGACCTCAAGTTGCCCTTCGCCGCCGTCGCCACCGACCTGATGACCGGCAATCCGGTCGTGCTGACCGAGGGGTCCGTCGCGCGCGCTGTAACTGCGAGTTCAGCCGTGCCCGGGCTGGTGGTGCCCGTCGAAATCGACGGCAAGCTGCTGTCCGATGGCGGCGTGTCCGATAACGTCCCCGTTCGCGCGGCGCGGGCGATGGGCGCCGAATACGTCATCGCCGTCAGTATCCTGGGCCGCTACTGGGCCAAGGCGCGCAACCCGATCAGCCGCGGGGTCGCGGCGATCGAGAACGCGATCCGCTGGGCCGGCGGCGGGCTGCTTCTGGCCGACCAGCTCATCGAGCCGGATATCACCGACGTCGCGTACCACTCCTTCTCGCGCGCCCAATACATGATCGACCAGGGGCGCCGGGCCGCGGACGAGAAGATCCCCGATATCCTGAAAGCCCTGCACTACGGCATCCAGGAGCCCACTGACGTCCAGGAGGCGGTCGGCGAGGAGCTGGCGAAGGCGGAACAGGCGGCGTAAAGGCGCGCCGGCGGGTAGTTGAGATCACATTTATTGAGAGTGCATCGGAATATGCTTGCTCAGGTGTTGATTTAGGTCATCTGGTTTGTTTAGCTGGAAGAAGGTTTCTATGAGTAAGCACGCATCTTTCAATCAATCAGGTTTCTCAAAGTTCCTCAACCGTCCAGAGGGGCGTGTCTTTCGCTTGGTTGCTGGGACAGGATTTCTTGCGGTGGGTTTTTTGAATCGCGACCATCTACTCGGACTACTCTCCATGGCGTGGGGTATTCTCCCATTCACCGCAGGAGCGTTTGACATTTGCTATGTCAGCGCTGCATTGGGAGGTCCGTTATCCGGCCCGAAAATCCGCAGCGAATACAAGTAGACACAAAATCGGCCGAACAAGCCCGACAGCCGGGAGGTAACGCCAGCGGATAGGCGACCAAACAGCCCGACGGCCGGGAGATGCCCTTGCGCAAGCAGCTGGGCAACACCTGAACGAAGCCGGCCTCTTGTTACGCGCCCTGTCCACCCTCTTTGCCGGCAGTCCCTCGCCCCGCCCGCTCCAGGTTCAGCGCCAGCAGCCGCTCGAGAATCTCCTCGTCCGACAGATCGTGCGGCCACCCGTACGCGTCCAGCACCGCCGCGTCCAGCTTCTCGTGCAGCATCACGCAGCCACGCCGGCCGCTCGTTATACAGCCGCGTCAGCGTGCGTTTCGCCAGCTCATCCTCGCTCGCACCCGGCGGATTCAGCCACCGCTCCCGCTTCTCCACCAGCTCCGCCGCCGCATCCCCGATGGCCTGCACGCGCGGATCGCCGGCCGGTTCCTGGCCGGGCGGCCAGGGGAAGGGGTAGGTCTCGAAGGTAGTGCTTGGTGTGTACCGGGAATCGCTTTCCGCATCGCCATGCGCGTGCCCAGTCGCGAGCGACCACAACTCGTGGGGCGGGACTGTGAAGAACGCCGAAGAAATAGTCTTCTTCGCGAGCAAACACGACAGATGACGGCTGATCAGGGACAACGTTGGCATCGAGCCAGACAAATAGCCGATGCTTTGCAACGCGGGGAGTGACGATATAACGATCGTAGTCCTGCGATCGCGGCTCGCATATCGGGTCGCGGCTCAGCATGCAGCCACCACCGATCGCGATACGCGGCCCGTTGTCTCGTTATGCCGCTCAGGCTTCACTCGCTTGCAGAACGTATTCAAACGGCTGCTCATATAACGCGGCCTCGTCCTCGCTACGATCAATCGCCGAAATCAATGATCCACATGTTGCGAGCTCGCCGGTGATGTCCATGCCGTTAGACCCACGGCTCGCACCACGTCACTATTCGGTCTGCCGTTCGGGTTTAGCGGTTCGTGCAAGCATCTCGCTAGCTGCCGACCGAGGGAATATCGAAATGCCCCCCTTTGTGGTGCCCATAAACGATAGGCCAGCATTCTCGCGGAGCCGAACTGCGACCGTGACATCTAGCGGCCGTGGATAGGTCGGGTTTATTCCCGTCACGCCCTGCCATCAAGCACGAATTCCGTTTCCTTCGCACCATCAAAACCTACGATCGACACATGGACCGCTGCTCCGTCCAAGACCCAGCGGCGTCACTCCAGGCCATGAATATGTCTCCCGTCTCCTTGATTCGTCGAGAACCGTCGATTTGCGCCGCCTCGGATTGATTGCGTCGCAAGCAAGCCCAGCCCGCTTCACCTGTCCCGCTTCGATCGTCCGCTCGCGCCCTCTCGAACCAGTACGCATACCAAGTCGGCCTCGCGCTGGCACTCGACCGTCATACAAGCGCAAACAAGTCATCCACGTACTTGTCGCCCAACTCCGACCGCAGTCCGTTTCCCGCCCAAAAACGGCGGATTCCCCACGATCACGTCCGCCGCCGGCCATTCCGGCTCGACCGGCCGCCCCTGCTCGTCATACTTTAGGATCGCATCCATCTGCTTGATCGCATCGAGCGGCTTCAGGATCGGCTCGGCGGGGATGCCGAAACCGTTATCGCGCCACCACTGGATGTAGCCGATCCAGATCGTCGCCTGGGCCAGCTCGCGCGTACGGGTTGATCTCGATGCCGTGCAGCTGCGCCGGCCCGACCATCGGCATGGAGAACGAGCCGCCCGTCGACGCGTCGAGCGCGATCACTTCCTTCTCCAGGTCGAGCAGCAGCCGCAGGCTCACGTAGAGGAAGTTGCCGCTCCCGCACGCCGGGTCGAGCACCTGCACCGCGGCCAGCTCCTGGCGGAAGCCGGTCAGCAGGGCCTGCAGCTTGTTCCGCGCCTCGGTCCGCTTGCCGCGCAGGCTGATGCGCTTCTGACCCGCCCTGGGCCGCCACGATCGCCGCGTCGAGCTCCGCGACCTTCGCGACGAGCGCGTCCGCCTCGCCCTTCACCTCCGCCCACCGCCTCCGCAGCGGCGCCATCAGCACCGGCTCCACGATCAACAGGATGTCGTCCTTCGACGTGAAGTGCGCGCCCTGCTGCGAGCGCTTGCCCGGGTCCAGCCCCCGCTCGAACAGCGTCCCGAAGATCGCGGGCTCGATCGCGCCCCAGTCCTGCCGGCTCACCTCGGACAGGGTCCGCAGGCTGTCGCCGTCCAGCAGCAGCGCCTCGTCGTCGTTGAACAGTCCGCCGTTTACGTGGCTGATGCTGTCCACCCCGAAGGTCCCGCCCGACGCCATCGCCGCAAATAGCTGCCGCAGTTGTTCCTGCAGCTGCTTTGCGTTTTGCTTCGGCGAAGTCACCAGCCGCGTAAATAGCCCCGCGGGCAGGATCCCCACGTCCTCGGCGAACAGGCAGAACAGCAGCCGGATCAGGAAATGGGCGACCGCTTGCGGCTCGTGGCCGTACTTCCGCAGCCGCTCGGCCATCTCCCCGAACCGCCGCGCCGCCTCCTGAGTGACATGCTCCGTCGTCCGGCCGGGGCGCAGCGCCTCCGGGTCCGTGAACGCCTTCCGCAGCAGGTCGAGCTTCTGGGGATCGAGCAGGTCGTCGAGGCTGAGCTTGACCGGTTCGTCGACGAAGTTGGTGAAATGGCGGTGGATGATGATCGTATTGATGTCGCAGACGATCAGCAGGGGTGGGTTGCCCAGCTTGCCCTGGTATTGCAGCAGTTGGTCGTAGGCCTTGTCGAGGTTGCCGTGCTTGCCCTTGTACTCCCAGCCGAAGCAGTCACGCTTCCAGACGTCGGCCCAGCCCTGCCCGCCGGTGGCCTTGGTTGCGCCCCGCTCGAACGCGAACCACTCCCCGTTCGGGTCGGCGTCCAACGGCTTCTGCACGCCCAACAGCTCGCACAGGTCGTTGAAATGCGACTGCGACCCGCGCGCTCGGTAACCGTGATGTTGCGCCACTTATCGACAAACTCATGGGGCGTCATGGACGTCATTGGCAGTTTCCCCGCTGATGAAGCTCCGCAGCATTCTATCACACCGCGCCCGCTTTAGCCACGCCCGCCCGCGTCCGCGCGATCCGTAGGGGCGACCGGCCGGTCGCCCCTACCACCCCCCCGCACCATGCGACCGCGTGCGTGCGCCCCGTAAATGACCGTGGATTTTCGCCGGCTGCAAACTGCGGAATCGTGTGTATAATGGATCCAGTCGACATGCCGCTTCCTTGACGCTCACTACTTCCGAAGGCGGCATCGCCGTGACTGCCCATCGTAAGGTCCTCGCCCGCAATTGAAGAGAGAGGCGCCATCATGAACCCGCTGGCAAAGGAATCAACCACCGTGTTAGCCCCCGCGTCGCCGGCAGCGCCCGGCCTTGCCGTCGCGCCGCCGGCCACCCCCCCTCCGCCCTCGATCATGACGCCTGACATGGTCGAGTCCCGAATCGGCACGCTCCAATTCAAGGACGGCATGCCGGCCCAGGATACGCTCGACAAGGTGTATGACAACCTGGACTTCACGCACGCCTTCGAGTCGTTCGTGAACACCATGCAAGGCGTCAACTTTCAGGCGATACACAAGGGCCTCCTCGATGCCGGAGTGAAGGACAACGAGGTCATCCTCTTCTCCGAGCTGATGGATGCCAAGACAGTGATGCTGGTGGCCAACTCAGACACGGTCTACGACTTCGGCTTCCTCGACCTCACCGAGGGGCCCGTAGTGCTGGAGGCGCCGCCGAGGCTTCTCGGCTTCATCAACGACGGCTGGTTCCGTTGGGTGACCGACATCGGCGTTTCCGGTCCCGATCGCGGCCTGGGCGGGAAGTACCTGATCCTGCCGCCCGGCTACGACGGTCCGCTGCCGGAGGGTGGGTTTCATATTGCCCGTTCCGAGACCATGCACGTCTTATGGTGGGGTCGCATGTTCCTGGAGAACAACGATCCGAAGCCCGCGGTCGAGCAGATCCGCACGTTCACCAAGATCTACCCCTACCAGGCCAGCGGGGTCGGCACGTCCTACGCCGCGTTCCTCAGCGGCAAGGCTCGACTCGGCCCGATCGCGCCGCCGCCCGAGACCGTCTTCCACGAGGGCAGCGGCAAGGTGATGAACACCATCGCGCCCAACGACTTCAGCTACTACGAGATGCTCGACGAGGTCGTGCAGCAGGAGCCCGCTGCCTCGCTGGACCCTGAGCTGATGGGCGCGATCGCCGCGATCGGCATTGTCAAGGGTCAACCCTTTGCGCCCGATGCCCGAATGAAGAAAATCCTCACCGAGGCGGTCGAGGTTGCCAACGCCACCTCGCGCAGCCTGGCCACGTGTCCCCGCGATCCGTGCTGGTACTACTACCCCGGATCGGCCTGGTGGAATTCGTTCTTCATTGGCGGCTACAATTTCGAGACCCCGATTCCGGAGATCGAGGGGCCGGTCCAGGGCGGCTTGCGCACGCCCGAAGGCGTACGGTCCTTCCCGCCCACCGGCTACCGCACGTTGGACATTCGGACCGGCTACTTCTACACATCTTTCGGCGTCACGCCTGTCATGGCGACGCGCCTCAGCGGTATCGGCTCCCAGTATCTCGTGGCCGCGCTCGACGCGGACAAGCGGTACTTCGACGGCGCCAAGACCTACAGAGTAACGCTGCCGAAGGGCATTCCGGCGGCGAAGTTCTGGTCGCTGACGGTCTACGACAACCAAACACGTTCCATGCTCCAGACGCCTCAGCGGTACCCGCGCGGGAAGCCAGAGCTATCCGTCGCCCGCCGCCGAGCCCAACGCCGACGGCTCTACGACGGTGTACTTCGCTGCGGAGCAGCCGGACGGGGTGGCGTTCGGGAACTGGATCCAGACAGTCCCCGGCAGAGGCTGGTTTGTGATGCTGCGCCTCTACGGCCCGCTCGAGCCGTTCTTCGACAAGACCTGGCGGCCCGGGGAAATCGACATGGTCGAGTGAGGCAGTCCACGAGCAAAGGCCGGCTAACAAGCGGCGGCAGCCGACGGCGCTGGCGACCCCGATCGCTCCATGATTGGTGCTTGTCGCCTGGGCCGGTTCCCGCGGTATGGGTCGATCTCGATGCCGTGCAACCGCGCCGGTCCGATCAGTGGCATCGAGAACGACCGCGCATGCCCGCCCCGTACGGGCGACCGGCCGGTCGCCCGTACCACCCGCCGCGAACTGTTCCAACCCTGCAACAACTATGCACCCCCCACCCTCTGTACCCTGACACTATTGACACTATTGAGACACTTGACACAGTTCCGACCGGCTCCCGCATCTCCTCTCACTCGCCGGCATCCGGGCCCCGCGCCAGCCCCACCAGCAGCGCCACCGGCCCCGCCAGCAGCAGCCACATCGCCAGGTTCAGCCCCCAGCGCTGCGCGGCCAGCCCCAGCGCGAGCGGAATCAACGACCCGACAATCCCCGACACGTTCTTGACCGCGAGCGCCGTGCCGCTGCGCCCCGGCAGCGCGGCGTAAAGCTGCGCCTGCAGGATCGCATACCACCCCGAGTTGAAGAAACCGAGCAGGGCGAGCAGCACCAGCTTTGCCGTGAAGTCGGAAGTGAGCAGCACCGCCGGGTAGAGGGCCAGCTCGAGCAGCGCGCTGATCCGCAGGTAGCGCAGCCCGCGCACCCGCTCGAGCAGCGGGATCGAGCGCGAAGTCGCCCAGCCAGGCCGCGCGCCGGTCCAGACCGCGACCGCCAGCCCCGCCTGCGCCGGCGTCGCGCCGCCGACGTCGACCAGGTACAGCGCCAGGAAGCCAAGTAGGACGTCGAGCATCAGGTCCGAGAACTCGAGCAGGACCAGCCACCGCAGCACGCCCGGCCGGCCAATCGCCGCCACCGCCTCGCGCAGCCCCCTCACCACCGTTCCGAAGTGAAGGTTGCGGTCCTCGCCCGCTGCATCCGGATACGGCATGCGGGCGCTCAGCAGGACGAGCACGAGCGAGAGCCCGGCCATCGCGGCCAGGACCCCGCGCCAGCCCAGCGCCAGCGACGCGCCCAACCCGAGCACCAGCGGGCCGAGCACCACGCCGATCGACCCGGCGAACGTCCAGCGGGCCATGTTGTGCTCGCGCCGCGGCTCGTCCAGGTCCATCAGCGTCGCCTGCGACAGGCTCACGAACGCGCCGGAGGCGGGGTACATCAGGATGAAGGAGAACAGGAGGGGCCAGAACGAAGGGCTGGCAGCCGTCAGCGCGAGGGAGAGAGTGAACGCCGCGCCGCCCGCCAGCACGATCACCTTGCGCCGCCACACGTCGCCCAGGACGGCCAGAAACGGCTCGACGGCGTTTGAAAAGACGCCCGGCACGCTCAACAGCACGCCCACCTGCGCGTAGGTCAGGCTGAGGTCGTCGCGAATCAGCGGCCAGGCCGCCTCGCGCGCGCCGAATACGAGCTCGTCGAGGAACTCGATCAGCAGGAGGACGAGCATGAAGCGTGTCAGCCGCCTCATCCCCCCATCCCCGCCCGTCTATCCCACCATCCTGCTGGGCGGGAGCGTCATCTCGCCGCACAGGTTGCGGACCATCAGGCGCCGGACCTCGTCGGGGGTGCTGCCGGTGCTGAAGAGGTAGTAGAGCTTGCACAGCGCCGCTTCGGTCGTCAGATCGTACCCGCTGATGACGCCCGCCCGGGCCAGCGCCGCCCCGGTCGCGTACTCGCCGAGATGTACCGAGCCGCGCAGGCACTGCGTGCAGGCCACGATCACGACCCCGCGCTCGCTCGCCGCGCGGATCACCTCCAGCAGCGCCTCGTCGCGGTCAGGCCCGTTGCCCACCCCGTACGCCTGCAGCACCAACCCCTGGAGCGGCGGCTGGAGCACGTTGGCCATGAACTCGGGCGACAATCCGGGAAACAGGCGGAACGCGCCGACCGTGGCCGCCTGGACTGGTTCCGCAAGCCGCACCGCCTCGCGCTCGGGCTCGCCCTCAGGCGGTCGGACGTGGCTGAGGTCGATCTCCACGTCGACGCCTACGATCCCCAGCGGCGGGTAGTTCGGCGAGTCGAAAGCCTCCAGCCCGTCCGCATGTACCTTCGTCGCCCGGCAGCCGCGCAGCAGCTTGCTGCCGAAATACAGGCAGACCTCCGGGACCGCGGCCCCGCTGGCGATCAGCATCGAAGTAACCAGGCTGTTCCGCGCGTCGTTCCGCACCTCGGACAGGGGGATCTGGGAGCCGGTGATGATCACGGGCTTTGCCAGGCCCCGGATGAAGAAGGGCAGCGCCGAAGCCGTGTAGGCCATCGTGTCGGTGCCGTGCAGCACGACAAACCCGTCGTACTCCTCGTAATGCTCGACGATGTCGCGCCCGATCCGCACCCAATCCGCCGGGCGCATGTTGGAGGAATCGAGCAGCGGCTCGTACTCGTGGAGGTCGTAGGCCGGCATGGCGGGGTCGGCCAGCTCGGGCATCGCCCGCATCTGGTCCGCGAGGTAGCCCGGCGCGGGCGCATAACCCGCCGCGGTCCGCCGCATCCCGATGGTGCCGCCCGTGTAGGCGATGTAGAGCCGCTTCATCCCTCTGGCCCGGCTCCCTGCAGGATCGTCCCCAGGTCGGGCGGCCGCCACAGGTCGGACTTCAGCACCTTGCCGTCGCTCCGATACAAGACCCGGCCTTCCGCGTCGAGCTTGCTCATGTTGCTGCGCGTGCACCTCGGCGAAGAGCGCCTCGGCGACATCCTGAAGGCCGTGTGACACGTACGTCCCCAGCACGACGTACATCAGGTCGCTCAGCGCGTCGGCAATGCCGACCAGGTCGTGCGCCTCCGCGGCCTCCCGGTACTCGTCGAGTTCCTCCTGGATGAGGCTGACGCGGAGTGCGACGGTTCCGGGGTCCAGGTCGGCGGTGGGGGCGTGCTCCACGTGCGCGCCAAAGGTGCCGTGAAACTCCTCCAACATGCGTAGTTGTTCTCTCAACCCGGTTCTCCTTGTACGAGGTTTGGCCGATTTTAGCATAGTCGTGCGATATGAGACAGCCGGCTCATCGTTATCGCCTCGCACCTGTGCTGCAGCCGTAACGAAGGCCTGGCAAGGGCCTATAACCTCTGCCAGGGCTTCCCCGATTGGCTCGCCTACGTGCCGGTTACTTGGTCACAGCGTTCGAGCAGCGTTGACCTGCCCGCGACCGTTTAACGAGTTGTAGCCCGCGCCACCCTGGCAGACATGCGGCGCGCCATTGTCCACCGCAGCAAAGACCCCGATTCTCCGCGCTCAGAAGTGTGGTTAGGTGGTATACTTTCCAGGACCGTTGGCTGAAGGCAAAGAGGCTGGCTGAATACGCGAAGCGTATGATGCCGCGCCCGCACTTTGCCCTCCGCTCGTCGCCTGCGTCGTTCTGGCCTCCCGTGGTTACTGCAAAAGGAGATAACCCATGGAACTCACAGCCGAACGCGAGCCTGTGGTCACGGCTCCCACCCGCTACAAGATGACGACCGACATCCCGGCCGGGATCATCGCTCCGGACGCGGTCGACGCGGCTGGGCACGTTGCGCTTCTTCGATGGCTTGCCTGACGAGGCGACCGTGCAGACTCTCTATGACAATCTGGACTTCCAGCGCGGTGTACAGGCGTTTCTAGCCGCTTTGCCGGCAGCGGATTTATACGCGTTCCGCGCCGGCATTCGGGCCTTTGGCCCGGCCAATCAGACCGTGCTGATCAGCGAATCGCTGCTGGAATCGAGCACCGGTTTTATGGGTCAGGGATTCCCCGAGACCGTCTACACCATCGGCTGGCTCGACACGAAAGATGCCCATTAGTGATCGAGATGCCGCCGCACGTACTCGGCATGATCAACGACTGCTGGGGCCGCTACGTCACCGACCTGGGCAGGGTCGGCCCCGATCGCGGAGCGGGCGGAAAGTACCTGCTTATCCCACCGGGCTACACCGGCGCCGTGCCGAACGGCTACTTCGTCCTGACTTCCTGCACCTACGGGAACGCATTCTTCCTTCGTGGCTTCCTCGCGGATCGTGATCCACGACCGGCGGTCGAGAACACCAAACAACACTTGCGGGTTTATCCGCTCGACCGTGCAGCGGACATGCCCACGATGACGTTCGTCAATATCTCCGGCGCCGATTTCAGCACCGTCCCCGCCAGCGACGCCTCTCTTTTTGAGCACGTGGCAACCATTGTCCAGGAAGAGCCACTCGACACGATCGACCCAGAAACGCTCGGCCTGCTCGCCGCCATCGGCATCCGCAAGGACAAGCCGTTTGCCCCCGACGAGCGGATGCAGCGCATCCTCGCCGATGCTGCTGCCGTCGGCGCCGCCACCGCACACGCCCTGCTCTTCAGTCCGCGCGGCCGAGGCGTCTTCTACTACCCGAACAGCGCCTGGAAGATGAGCTGGCCAGCCAACGACTGCGAATTCTCGCCCGGCGGGGTGCTTGACCTCGACTCGCGAGCGGGTTACTTCTTTTTTGCCTGGGGCGTCAGCCCAGCGGTGTCGGTAAAAATGGTGGGCGCCGGTTCGCAGTACGCCTTCACAGAGCACGACGCCGCAGGCCACTACCTCGACGGTGGGAAGACCTACCGGCTGCACCTGCCGCCGAACATACCGATGAAGGACTTTTGGTCAGTGGTTCTGTACGATACGCAGACGCGCTCGATGCTCCAGACCGACCAGCGTTTTCCCAGCCTCAGCAGCCAGAAGAAGGGATCTCTTCGTGAACCCGGACAGCTCTGTGGATGTCTCTTTCGGGCCGGAGCCTCCCGTGGGCAAAGAGAGCAACTGGATACAGACCATTCCGGGCAAGGGCTGGTGCACCTACCTGCGGCTCTACGGCCCTTCGAGCCGTGGTTCGACCAGACCTGGCGGCCCGGGGAGATTGAGCGGGTCGACTGAGACAGGTGCTGCGGGGCACGGTATGGACGCACCAATTTGACCCGGCTCACGACAGGGGGTATAAAGCAGCTTCAACGCCGCCACAGGCGGCGCAACACCTGTTTCTGTTCCTGATTGAGCCTTGGGAGGATAAGAATGAAGTATCGGAGAATGGGGAAGTCGGGCCTGCAGCTCAGCGAGCTGTCATTGGGCGCGTGGGTGACCTACGGCGGCCAGGTCGGCCAGGATGTTGCGGAGCAATGCATGGTCGCCGCATGGGAGTACGGCGTCAACTTCTTCGACAACGCCGAAGCGTATGCGGGGGGCAACGCAGAAATCGTGATGGGCAATGCGCTCAAGAAGCTCGGCTGGAAGCGCGAGGAATACGTCGTGTCGACCAAGGTCTTCTGGGGCGGAGATAAGCCGAACCAGACGGGCCTCTCGCACAAGCACATCATCGAAGGCGTGAACAACGCGCTGCGCCGCTTCCAGCTTGAGTACGTGGACCTGTGCTTCTGCCACCGTCCCGACCCCAACACTCCGATCGAAGAGACGGTCCGGGCCATGGACATCCTGGTCAGGCAGGGCAAGATCTTCTACTGGGGCACGTCCGAGTGGAGCGCGGCCGACATCATGCGTGCGGACGGCATCGCCCGGCAGTACAACCTGACGCCGCCGAGCATGGAGCAGCCGCAGTACAACATGCTCTGGCGCGAGCGGTTCGAGAAGGAATACGAGCCGCTCTTCCGCGACCTCGGCTACGGCACCACGATCTGGAGCCCGCTGGCCTCGGGGGTGCTTACCGGCAAGTATAACGACGGCATCCCGGAGGGCACCCGCGCGACCCTGGAGGGCTATGGCTGGCTGAAAGAGCAGATTATGCGGCCCGAGCGGCTGGCGAAGGTGCGCGAGCTGAAGGTCGTGGCGGACGAGCTGGGCTGCAGCCAGGCGCAGCTGGCGCTCGCCTGGTGCCTGATGAACCCGGACGTCAGCACGGTGATCACGGGCGCGAGCCGGCCCGAGCAGGTCCACGAGAACATGAAAGCGCTGGACGTCGCACCAAAGCTAACGGACGACGTGATGGACCGGATCGAGGAGATTCTCGCGAACAAGCCCAAGCTAGGGTGAGCGAGACGCAGGGGCGGGGTTAACCCGCCCCTGCCTTCCGCGGCCCGATGCCGTCACCCGCTCCCCCGCGTCCGTTCCCCTGGGTGAACTTGAAATACTCCTCCGCCCGCCTGGCCGACTCATTCCCGCCCAACACAAAAACGGCCCGCAGGATGAAGCCCCCGATCAGGGCAGAGACCGCGCTGATCGTCGCCAGCAGGGACGATTCGCGCGGGAGCAGGGCCTGCACGCCGTGGACCAGCAGCGGCCCGCCCGCACCCATGCCGAGCACCCCGATCCGATAGGCGGGTCCGAGCGGCGTCTCGTCAAGCGGGGCAGAGGTCCCATCCCGGCGCCAGTGGCGCTGCACCAGGAGCGCAAAGACCAGCTCCGCCGCGCCCGCAATGAGCGCGACCAGGTTCAGCTTGCGCCTGCTGCTCGCCGGCGCGCCCGTCACCTGGGCGGCCACTGTCAGAGCGGCGGCCGCGGTCGACGTCGCCGAGCTGGCGAACAGCGACGAGAGAACCGGGAACGCCGACGCGTCGACGGGCGCCGCGGTGGCGGCCATCAGCGTGCCGGTGTACAGGGCCACCACCCCGCCGGCCAGGGCAGCAGGGATCTGCGCGAGCCGGGCCGCGGTGCGGCCGAGTCCGAATCCCCGGTCGCCGGCAAACTGGCCGACGGCGACCAGCCCGCTGAACGCCCCAAAGAGCGACAAGGCCCACGCACCGACCGACATCGCGGACGTGCTGCGGTAGATGCGCAGCATGTTGTACCAGCGTTCTTTCTTGTGCAGGTCGGCGATCAGCAGCACCGGGCTGACCAGCGCGCCCGCCAGCGCCAAGTACCGGCCCGCCTGGGTGACCTTCGCATCCCGCCCGCCCCCGAACAGATCGGCGATCGTGGCGATGAATTGGCACGCGCGGCGATGCCGCCGATGAAGAAGTAGAAGATGATCGCCCAGCCGTACGGCCCCTGCTTGATCGGCGGCACCCGGTAATACGTCTCGCCGCCGTAGGGCCGCGCCAGGTCGACGGGCTGAGAGGTCGCGTGCGCGGGGGCATTCCCCGCCGGTGGAGCCGCATACGGTCCGTAATGGGGTTTGGTTGCTTCCATATCCTGTTCCTTCGCCATCCAGGAGCTCCCTTACCACAAAGACACCAAGGTCCGAAGTTACACCAAGGAACCTTGGTGAGTCCTGGTGTCTTGGTTCCTTTGTGGTCAGTCGACCCTTCGCCCCGCGAGATAAATCGCTGCAGCGGCGGCGCCCAGCCCGGCCATGGTCAGGATGCCCTTGAGAAGGCCCGTGCCGGTGCGCCCGGGCGGGAGCACCGGCGCCACGGGCAGGTTGTAGACCTCGGGCCGGTCGAGCAGCAGGAAGAAGCAGTTGAGGCCTTCGATCCCGCCGGTGGTCCCCGGTCCCCCGGGCGCGCCGTACAGATACGCGCTGCGGACGCCCAGCGCTTGCAGCTCTTCCACCCGCGCTTGGCCCCGGACGAGCAAGGAGTCGACCTCGCCGAAAAGGATCGAATCGGTCGGACACGCCTTGGCGCACGCCGGCTCCAGCCCGGACTTGAGCCGGTCATAGCACAGCGTACACTTGTGCGCCTTGCCGTCATGGTGGCTCAGCTCGATCACGCCGAAGGGACACGACACGACGCAGTACCCGCAGCCGTTGCAGATGTCCTGCTGCACGACCACCGTGTCGAACTCGGTCCGGAAGAGGCTGCCGGTCGGGCACGCCTCCAGGCAGCCGGCCCGATAGCAGTGCTTGCAGACGTCGCTCATCATGCGCCAGCCGCTCTGGAACGGGGGCATGACGGTGGGCGCCGGTCCGCCGTCGAGATGGAGGCGCTCGGCGAAGGCAACGTGGCGCCATGTCGCCGCGCCCAGCGAGCGCGTGTTGTCGTAACTCATCGCGGTCAGCCCGTAGTTGTCGACAGGCAATTGGTTCCACTCCTTGCACGCGACCTCGCACGACTTGCACCCGATGCAGACGCTCGTGTCGGTGAAGAAGCCGTAGCGCCGGTTCGGCTGGATCAGCACGCCGGCGGTGAGTTCCGATTCGTCCAGGATCAGCCCGGGAGGATCGAGTCAGTGTGATCGCTAATGCGATGATGCATCATGTCCTCCCACTCTCGAAGAAACCTGGTTTCTTCTCTCCCCCCAGCCCGGCAATCTTCATCGTCCGGAAGGTCAGCCGGCCCGGCCGCAGGTTGCACGTGAACGCCTTGCCCTCGTGGATGCTCGTGTTCGCGTCCCCGGCCATCGCGGCGAGGTCGTTGGCCGGCGCGCCGGTCGCATACCCCTGCCACCCATAATGCCACAGCATCCCGACCTGGTACACGGTTTGGCCGTCGATCTGCAGCGGGCGCAGGCGGGCCGTGACCAACGCCTTCGTCTCGATCTCGTAGCGGGCGGTCTCCAGGACGACCCAGTCGCCGTTGTGGATGCCCAGCTCGGCCGCCAGTTCTTCCGGAATCTCGCAGAAGCCCTCCGGCTGCAGCTCGGCGAGCGTGGGCACGTTGCGGGTCGGCGAGCCGCCGGCATGGTGCTCGGTCAGGCGGTAAGTCGTGATCACGTAGGGACAGCGCGGGTCGCCGGCCTGGTGATACGGGTTGTCCGGCCGCTCCCAACGCTTTGCGGCCGGATTGTCCTGTTGGCCGTACAGTGCGTTCCGCACGGGGCTTTCGACAGGCTCGAAGTGAGCGGGCAGCGGTCCGTCCTTCACCCCCGACGTGGTGAAGAGCGCAGCCCGGCCGTCCTCGATCATCATGAACGGCGACTGGCCGTCCTGCGCGTCCATGCCGATAGGGTGCCTGGACCAGTCCGGCTGGTAATCCGGCGGCTTGTCGATGACGAACTCGATCTCGTCGTATCCGGTCCACTTGCCTCTGTCTGCGTCCCACCAGACGTACTGCTTGCGCGGGGACCAGGGATTCCCCTCCGGGTCTGCGGACGCCCGGTTGTACATGATCCGCCGGTTGCTCGGCCAGGCAAACGCCCAGTTAAGGTGAGTGCCCGGCCCTTCGGGGCCGTCGGGCTGGCGCATGCGCGCCTGGTTGCGGTCGTTCGCCGGGTACACGCCCGTGTAGATCCAGCAGCCGCATGCGGTCGATCCGTCGTCCTTGAGGTCCTTGAAGTCCGCGACCTGCCGGCGGTCGGGCCAGGTGTAGCCGTTGACCTCGCGCAGGATCGCGTCGACGCTCGGCTCGCTCAGGCGCCCCTCAAGCGGGTAATCCCACCGGAGCGCATGGATGGGCGCGTCATGCGGCTCCGTGCTGCCCGCATACAGTTCCTTCAGCCGCTTGCCAAGGTGGAAGTAGAACCAGGTCTCGGAGCGGCAGTCGCCGGGCGGCTCGACGAGCTTGTCGTGCCACTGGATCAGCCGGTGCGTGTTGGTGAACGTCCCGTCCTTCTCGGCAGGCAGGGCCGCGGGCATGAGGAAAATCTCCGTCTGGATGTCCTCTGTCCTGAGCTCGCCGCGCTCGATCTCGGGCGACGCGTACCAGAACGACGCCGTCTCGGTCTCGAACGTGTCGCGCACCACCAGCCACTCCAGGTTCGCCAGCCCCATCCGCACAAGGTGCGCGTTCTGCCCGCCGACCGCCGGGTTCTGGCCGGGGACGAAGAAGCCCTTGATCTCTCCATCCTTTAGCGCAAACATCATGGGAAGCTGCGAGTGGTCGCCCGTGATCTTGGGCAGCCACTGGAAGCCCCACTCGTTGTCCGGACCGGCATTGTCGCCGTACCAGGCCCGCATCAGGCTGATCATGTACTTCGGGAAGTTGTTCCACCAGCCCATATCGAGCTGCTCGGTCTTCAGGTATTCTGCAAGCGTATCGTGTCCGTCTCCTGCTGCGCTGGGCTGCGGAAGGTAGCCCGGCAGCAGGTTGAACAGCGTGGGGACGTCGGTGCTGCCCTGGATGGTGGAGTGGCCGCGCAGTGCGAGGATGCCGCCGCCCGGCCGGCCGATGTTGCCCAGGAGCGACTGGATGATGGATGCGGCCCGGATGTTCTGGACGCCCACCGTGTGCTGCGTCCAGCCGACCGCGTAACAGATGCTCGCGGTCTTGTCCCGGCCGAGGCAGCGCAGAAGGTCTCGGCTACCTTGAGGAAGACCTCTTTCGGGCAGCCCGTGACGCGCTCGACCATCTCGGGCGTGTAGGCAGCGTAATGGCGCTTGAGGATCTGGTAGATGCAGAACGGGTCCTGCAGCGTAGGATCGGTCGGCGGCGGGCCGTAGGCGCGGGCCAGGCGGTCGCTGTATGCCTCTCCCGTATTGACGTCCAGGCGCTCCTGGGTGTGGTCTTGCAGCGACTCCGGCTCGTCCTTCTTCTTGTACTGCCACGTCTCGAGGTCGTACTGTCCCTTCTCCGGGTCCCAGCCGCTGAACATGCCGTCGAGCTCGCTGGTGTCCTTGAACTTAGGGTCGATGATCGTTGCGATGTTCGTATAGGCCAGCGCGTACTCGCGGAACCACAGGTCATTCTCGAGGATGTGGTGAATGATGCCGCCGAGAAACGCGATGTCCGTGCCCGCCCGGATAGGCGCGTAGATGTCGGACAGGGCCGAGGTGCGGGTGAAGCGCGGGTCGACATGGATCACGGTCGCCCCGCGCCGGCGCGCCTCCAGCACGAAGCGGAAGGCGATGGGGTGGCATTCCGCCATGTTCGACCCCATGATGAGGATGCAATCGCTGTTCTGAATGTCCCACTGCGCGGTGGTGGCCGCTCCCCGGCCGAAGCTGGCGCCCAAACTGGGCACGGATGCGCTGTGTCAGACCCGGGCCTGGTTTTCGATCCAGACCACGCCGAGCGCGCCGCCGAAGAGCTTCTTGATCAGGTAGTTCTCTTCGTTGTCGAGCGTCGCGCCGCCGAGCGAGGCGATCGCCATCGTGCGGTTGACCCGCTTGCCGTCCGCGGTCTTTTCCTCGAAGGTCGCGTCCCGGGTCTGCTTGACGAGCTGTGCGATGCGCTCCATGGCCCAGTCGAGCGGAACCTCGTCCCAGTGGTCGCTGCCCGGCTTGCGGTGCTTTACGGTGTAGAGGCGCTTCGGGCTGTGGATCCAGCCGATGGTCGCGGCGCCTTTGGGGCAGAGCGTGCCCTCGTTGATCGGGCTCCGCGGGTCGCCCTCGATGTGCAGGATCTCGTCGCCCTTCACATACGCCAGCTGGGCGCAGCCGACGGCGCAGTAGGGGCAGATGCTGGTGCCCACCCGGTCCGCGTCCTCGATGCGGGCGCGAAACGTGCGGGACCACTCGCTTTCCGCGGCCTTGCTCAATGCGTCCTCGCCCGCGAGCTGGCGGGGCACGGACCAATCGCGCAGCCAGTCACCTACTCCGCCGAGCAGGCGTTTCGTAGAGGTAACTCATGGAAGGAGCTCCTTTGGCCTGACCGTGAACTGATGTACAAAGACAGTGCCGGCGGGTCATTTGTTCCAACAAGCCCAAACCTCCGAGGTTTTGAAACCTCGGAGGTTCTGATGCGGTGGTATAATCCGCCCCATGAGCAGCCTATCCTACGAACGCATCCTCGAATATCGAGAAGAGACCTTCCGGCTCAAGCCGCGGCTGAAGCTCCGCAACAAGGAGCAGGCCGTTGACTATGTGAAGGAGCGCGGCTTCGTCTATTTCTGGCCCATCAAGGACGTCACCATGCCCTCCCTGTGGGGCGCGGTCGCGGGCGACCGGCCGGTGGCCGACGGGCACGACGACCCGGGCCACGTGACGTGGGGCTGGAAGGATGAGCTGCTGCCCGCGCGCAAGTGGCACTATGCGAAAGTGCTGCGTAAGAAGGCAACCATGATCTCGCTGGACGTGCTGCCCTCCTTCTATGCCCTGTCCGAGAATTACGGCGAGCCCGAGCAAGACTACCTCGACCAGTACAAGGCGGGGCAGATGACCTACGATGCGAAGACGGTGTACGAGGCGCTGCTGCAGAACGGGCCGCTGGACACGCAAGAGCTCCGCCGCCAGGCGCGCATGACCACGAAGCAGAGCGACTCGCCGTTCAACCGGGCGATCGAGTTCCTCCAGGCCGATTTCAAGGTGCAACCGGTTGGCGTGGCCGAGGTGGGGCGCTGGAAATACGCCTTCGTCTACGAGTGCGTCCATCGCTGGAACCCCGGTCTTGCCGAGCAGGCGCGGCCCGTCCGCCAATCGCAGGCGCGCGAAAAGCTTGTCGAGCTCTACCTGCGGTCGGTCGGCGCAGCGCCGGCGAAGCAGGTGGACATGCTGTTCGGGTGGGGCAAGGCGGAGACGCAGAAGGCGGTGGATGCGCTCGTGAAAGCGGGGATAGCCAGCCCCGACGTGAGCGTGCCGGAGCACGGCGAAGGCTGGCTCGGTCTGAGCACGCTCGTGATGAAGTAGAAACCACGCATTCCTCTAACAGTCCTCTTACCTTCCTCGCCACTCAAACACGGCGCTGTAAACAATTAGTATTGTACAATAGAGCAAGTAGATCAAACAGAAGTAAACAATGCGTTTGCTGCGGGGATGGGCCGGCGCCTGGACCGGCTGGGCATCCGGTACGTATTCCGCGACATGGACGACGACCCGTCCGCCGCGGCGCAGGTCGGGTGGTCGACCGGGGGATATGCCATCCACCCCACCCTCCAAATCGGCGGCCAGATCCTGGTCGAGCCGAGCACGCAGGAATTGCAGTGGGCGCTGGCGCGAGGGATTGATTTAGCGCACTGACCGGGCGTGGGCAACCGCGGGTGGCTTCCTACGCAAGGCTATACAAGTCCGGATTTAGGAACGGGACGGGCCATGACGACGCCCTGCGTGTAGAGGTGCACGGCCGAGGCGGCCATGCGTCAGGTAGGCGATGGCGCCGCCCTTTTGCTTCGTGTTGTGGTCGCCGCTGAGGCGGTCGACGACGTGGCCGAGTCCTGGCCCTGCAGCAGCGGCTCGAGGAGCGGGGGCGAGCTCAACATAGGGGAGATGCCCGTGCCGCAGCGGCCGTCCGCGTCCGCGACGCAGATCGCGCCGACACGAACAGCCCCGGTCGGCCAGTTGGGCGATCCCTCCTTCCAGCCCGGCGCAGTACGCCGCGCCCAGCCCTTGCTCCCGGTTCAGCTCGACAAGCGCAGAGCGCGGTTCTCGCGCGCCGGGCAGGTGTCGTCACCGAGGCTGAGCGGGAACGCCCGACGGAACCTCGATGCCCTGCCACTTCGACGCACGGGCAATTGTATTCCCGAAGAATCCTGCACCGCCCCCGATCTTGACGGGGTTGCGCGAACCCGCACCAGAACCTTCAATCGCCCCTAGGCGGTTTCGGGCGGGGAGAGCCAGTTGGCAACTTGCGCTACTACGGACCGGGTTAGCCTGCACGGCATAGCGCAAGTTGGCAACTTGCGCTACCGTCGACCGGTTAGCCCAGCGGGGTCCCCGCTTGCCAGGCGAAGATCAGGACCATGACCAGGGCGATCAGGAACTGCATCGTCGGTAGGCCAGGCAGCCGGCGAGCCAGCCGCCGCCCGCCTTCACAGCCGCCCGCAAATCCTTCCCGTGGACGTACTCCACCCCGATCACGCCGACCAGCGTGCCGATGATCCCGCCTACCCCGATGCCGATGCCAGCGGCGAAGAGCCTGCACAAACATCCCGACGACTCCGCCGACCACCCCCGCATTGTGGCCTGCCAAGACGCCCCCGAACTCTGGTGGCCGCGTGGCGTTAGGAAGAAGTCGGCCGACAGGCCGATCACTGCCAGGATCGTGATCGCGGCGAAGGCAAGCGGGCGGGAGGAGCAAAAGCGGGTGGCGACGGCGTAGACCAACGCTGTGATCCAGATAAGCGCAATACCGGGCAGCGCGGGCAGCACGGTGCCCGCCAGGCCCACCAGCATGACGATCAAAGCCAACCAGAAAGCTACCTGCTTCATCCATCTCTCACCCTCGCTCTGCTTTCCGGCCCCGCCCTCCCAGGCGCCATGATGCCGCCCTCGGTCATCGCGCCCGCATCCAGCATCGCGTCCGCCTGTTCCGGCGTCAGTATACCCCGCTCGACAACCACGTCGCGAATCGTCAGGTCGCGCTCGTGCGCCTCCTTGGCGATCTCGGCCGCGGCCATGTACCCGACGACAGGGTTCAGCGCGGTCGCCAGCACCGCATTCTTGGCCACCGTGCTGGCCGCCTTCTTGCGGTTCGCCTTGATGGAACGCACGCCCTATTCGGTAAAGATGGCAATGGCCGGGATGAAGACATGCATCGCCTCGAACAGGTTGTGCGCAAGAACCGGCATCATCACGTTGACTTCGAGCTGGCCCGCCTGCCCGGCCAGCATCACGGTCAGGTCGCACCCCATCACGTGGAAGCAGGTCATGTTGAGCATCTCGGCAAACACCGGGTTCACCTTGCCGGGCATGATGCTGCTGCCCGGCTGCGCGGGCGCAAAGCGGATCTCGTCGATCCCCGAGCTCGGACCGGAGGCCAGCAGCCGCAGGTCGTTCGCGACGCGGGTCAGCGTCACCGCGAGCGTCCGCAGGCTGCCCGAGAAGTCCACCGCGTCGGCCATGTTCTGCACCGGCTCGAAGATGTTGCCGCTCGAACGCAGATCCCAGCCCGTCAGTTCGCGCAGCCGCCGGACCATGCGCTCGTGGTACTCGGGGTGCGCGTTCAGCCCGGTGCCGGCCGCGGTGCCGCCGATGCCCGTGCGGCGCAAACGGTCCCCCGCGGCCGCGATGCGCTCGCGGTCGTAACGAACCGCGACCGCGTACGCTTCGAACTCCTGCCCGAGGCGGACGGGGACCGTGTCCTGCAGGTGGGTGCGGCCCGACTTGACCACGTCGTCGAACTCGTGTCCTTTGGCCGAGAGCGCCTCTGCCAGGTTGTCGACCACCGCGAGCAACTCGTCCAGCCGCCACAACGCGCCGAGCCGGATCGCCGCGGGCACGGTGTCGTTCGTGCTCTGGGCCATGTTGACGTGATCGTTCGCCTTTACGGGCCTGTCCGCATCGTCCAGCCCGTAGCCGAGTAGCTGGTTCGCACGGTTCGCGAGGACCTCGTTGACGTTCATGTGGTGGCTCGTTCCCGCGCCGGCCTGGAACGGGTCGACCACGAACTGCCCATTGTGCTGCCCGTCCAGCACTTCCTGGCTGGCCCGCACGATGGCCTCCACGATGTCCGGCGGCAGCAGCCCTAGGTCGCGGTTCACCTCGGCCGCCGCCCGCTTGATCAGCGCAAAGGACCAGACGAACGCCCGATACGGCGCGCGTCCGCTGATCCTGAAGTTGTCGATCGCCCGCTGCGTCTGCGCCCCCCACAGCGCGTCCGCCGGCACCCTCACCTCGCCCATCGAGTCTTTCTCGAGTCGCACCTGGCCCGCCATCGCTTCAATCACTCCTGTCCAACCTGATTCGCTACAGCCAATAACACAGCAAAAGTAACGCTTCTCGCTGCGCAGTATGGCAGCCAGGAGTACCCTCGCGCCGATGTCCAACCGATCCTCGACCCCACATTCTCTTTTTGTTTCTCGACGGTGTCGGGCTCGGACCTGACGATCCCGGCGATCAACCCGTTTGCGCGGGCCCAGATGCCGAACCTGAGCCGGCTGCTCGACGGCCGCCGGCTGGTGGACGGCGCGGCGCCGCTCCACGGGCCGCGCGGCGTCGCTCGTGGGCATCGACGTGTGCATGGGCGTCGCCGGGAATGCCCCAGTCGGGCAGCGGGCAGGCCGCGCTCCTGACCGGGCTGAACGTGCCTGCCCTGATCGGCGGGCATTATGGGCCGTGGCCGAGCGCGGCCGATCGTCAACCTGCTGGCGAATGGGAACATCTTCCGGGCGGTGCGAGACAGGGGAAGACCGCGGCGTTCCTCAACGTGTACCCGCCCTCGTACTTCCACGCCATCGAGTCGAGGCGGCGGGTCTACTCCTCGATCCCGCAGGCGGTGGTGGCCGCGGGGCTGCCGCTGCCGACGGCGGACGATCTCGAGCGGGGGGACGCGATCGCGGCGGACTTCACCGCCCGGGGCTGGCGCGAGCGGCTGGCCCTGACGGATACGCCGCTGCTCACCGAGCGGGAGGCGGGCGAGCGGATGGCCGAGCTGGCCTTCGGGCAGACTTCTCGTTTTTCGAGTACTGGCTGAGCGACTATGCGGGACACGGGCAGGACATGGCGCAGCGCTCGCCCTGCTGGCGAGCGTCGACGCGATGCTGGGCGGCCTGCTCGACGCATGGAACGACGACGAAGGGCTGATCCTGATCACGTCCGATCACGGCAACATGGAGGATCTGAGCACCCGGGGCCACACGATGAATCCGGTGCCGGCCGTGATCGTTGGCGAGGAACGGTGCGGGAGGAAGGTAGCGGAGTCGCTGCGCACGCTGGCCGACGTTGCGCCGGCGCTGATGCGTGTGTTGGGGTGACGCCCTCGTGTGTTATACTTTCATCACAGATTGCATGGGAGTGCGTGATGGATGAGTTCGTAAGGGAACATATAGTAGTGAATCCGCAGGTTATGGTTGGCAAGCCTGTCATTCGTGGTACGCGGATTCCGGTCGAGATGATCGTTCGCATGCTCGCCAATGGCGTCTCCGAAGCAGAACTGCTCAAGGAGTACCCGCGGTTAACTCGGCGGACATCCGAGCGGCCCTCGGCTACGCCGCCTACGTGCTAGCAGCCTGTCGGAGAGTTGCCACTGTGCGACAGGCTGAATCGTGATACACTGGTCGCATGACCAGAAAGTTCAAGACGGTTGACTACGAAGCGGCTCTCGATCAGACTGTCAGTCTGCGAGAAGCGTTACCGGCCAATCATCTGGCTCGGTTCGTCGTGGAACTGGTCGCTCAGCTGGACTTGAGCGGTATCTACGAGCGCTATGGCGCACGCGGCGGCGAAGCCTATGCACCGGCGGTGTTGCTGGCGCTGTTGTTTTACGGCTATGCGACCGGTGTGTTTAGTTCCCGCAAGATCGAAAAGGCGACTTACGAGACGTTGCCTTTCCGGTTTGTGGCGGGCGGGCTGCATCCCGATCACGACACGCTGGCGCACTTCCGCAAGACCTTTCTGAACGAGATCAAGGCGCTGTTCGTGCAGATGTTGTTGCTGGCGCAGACGGCCGGCTATTTCAAGCTCGGCAACATCAGCATGGATGGCTCCAAGGTCCATGCCAACGCTTCCAAGAGCAAGGCTGTCAGCTACCAGCGGCTGCTGGCACTGGAAGTCCACTTGCGGGCCGAAGTGGACCAGTTATTCCTCCTGGCCGAACAGGCCGACCGCCACGAACTGCCGGAGGGTCTGAACGTGGCTGACGAGATCGCCTTGCGCCAGGAACGGCTGGCACGCCTGGCCGAAGCCAAGCAAGTCCTGCGAAGCTCGGGCGCTGGAACGGCAGGCGGCCGAGCAAGCCGAGTACGAAGCCAAGCAGCGCGAGCGCGAGGCCAAAGCCAAGCGCTCAGGACGCAAGCCACCAGGGCGGCCGCCGACACCGCCGTCCGCCGAGCCGCAGGATAAGGACCAGTACAACTTCACCGACCCTGAATCACGCATCATGAAATGCTCCAGTAGCGCCGGGTTTGAGCAAGCCTACAACGCCCAGGTGGCGGTAGACCAGGACAGCTTGTTGATCGTCGCCTGTAGCTTGTCCAACCATCCGAACGACAAAGCCGAGGCCGAACCGACGCTGGCGGCCCTACCAGCCGCCCTGGGCACACCGGAAGCGGCCGCCCTGGACAACGGCTTCTGGAGTGAGAAAAACCTCGCGGCTTTGGAACAGCGCCACATCGAGCCGTACATTGCCACCGGCCGCGAGCCGCATCACAAGAGCTGGCAAGAGCGCTTCGCCGCCGAACCCGAGCCGCCCGCCGAGGATGCCAGTCCGCAGGTCAAGATGGCTTACAAGTTGCGCACCGAGATCGGCCAGGCCATCTATCGCTTGCGCAAATGCACCGTCGAGCCGGTGATCGGCATCATCAAGGCTGTGCTTGGCTTCCGCCAGTTCTCGCTACGCGGCCTCGATGCCGCCGATGGCGAATGGGCCTTGGTCTGTTTGGCCTTCAACCTGAAGCGCATGCATGCGCTTGCGCCGTGGCCTAACCGCGCCCAGCGCACGCTGAAAGCGGCGCAAGGGAGCGCCGCCAGCCTGATTTTGGGATGTTAAGGAACATTTTCGATACTTGCCTGCCGGAGTTCAGCCCTACCAGCCGCTGACATTAGCCCTTCAGGCTCACCAAAACGGCTGTTAGTCAGCCACAACCGCTTCTCTCCGACAGGCTGCTAGCCAATGAGGAAGTTCTTCCCTGACAGGGACGCTGTAGAGCCGTCGGATGCGGTTTCTCATCGATGAATCGACTGGCGCGGTCGGTAGCACGTTACCTGCGCTTGGACCGGTTGGAGGGCAGCTTTACGGTCGTGACCGAGGGCGGCGTGCGCATCCGGCCAATTCTCCAGGTCCTTCAAATAGAGGCCCCGTCCCACTTCTCAGTTATGGCGCCAGCGTCGGCGTCTCCTCGCGGCACGCCGAGCTGCTGGCACATCATCATCCCCATGCGATAACGGGAGAGGGCGGTTAGCTCGTCCTGGTGCGCGGCTTCGGCGTAGGTGCCGGCTTTCTCGAGCGCGGCGATGGCCTGTCTGGACCTGGCCGCGGGCCTCGTAGACCGACGCTTGCCTGGTACCACGCCTGCGCGGCGTCGCTCTTGCTCTCCAGGGCGGCCTGGTTGTCCCGGTCCGCCTGGTCGATCAGGCCGAACAGGAGGTAGGTGGCGGCGCGGCCCTTGCGGAAGTCCAGCTCCGACCCCGACCAAAGCGTGCGGGCGCCGTCCTAGACGCCCTCCGCCGCCTGCCTCGTCACCCACCTGTTCCTGCGGCCGCGCCCAGCCGCAGCCAGACGTCGTACCCGCATCGGGGGTGGCCCGCTCGCGGCCGCCTGGTACTCCGCGAGCGTGCACCGGCCAGTCCTGGCTTTCCTGGATCAGCTCGTCGCCCTGGTTCATCCTGCGGGCGGATCCAGACCACGTTAGGGTCCACGGGGAAAAGGACTTTGAAGATCAAAACATACGCCAAGCGACGGCCAGCACGACGGCGCCGGCGGTCATGGCACCGCTCCGGCGAATGCGCTTGCGCCGCTTGTCGGCCACTTGGCGATCGAAGCCACCACCAGGGCGTGTCCGTGCTGTCCGGGGTGGCACCTGCCGGCGCAGGGCTTTGATGCCGCCGCTGCCCTGGGTCTTGGCAAGGATGCCGGTGGCATTGCGCTCCGACCGCAGCCTGGATCGTCTCCCAACGCCCGCCTCGGGCCGCAGGTCGACGCCCGCGCCTCCAGCTGCGGCCACAGCTCGGCGATCCGGTCCATATCCTTGAGCAGCTTGACGGCGCCGCTTCGCCTCTCCGACGTTCGCCAGGCGCTTCTCGGACTGTCGCAGCAGTTCGCGCAGTTCGTCGGCCGGAGTGACCTGGCCCGCTCACTGCTTGCGCCATATTGCCTACTCTTCTGCCGGCTTCTTCGGCGCTCGGCCTCCGGCTCGGGCTTATCCTTCGCCTTGCCGGCCTTGTCCATCTCGTTCCAGATGCGGCCGATGCCCTGCTTGATCTGCGACTCGGTCTTCGACTTGAGGGCCGGAGCGATGGGGAACCAGCCGACCACCTCGCGCAGCACGGTCTGCACCGTCTCCTGCTTGGTTTGCCCTGCCGGTGGAACGTGCGCACGCGGGCGCGCATGAAGCGGATGTACTCGGACATGCGCTCGGTGCCCTCGCGGCCGCAGACCGGCCCGCGGCCCGGCACGATCTGGTCGGCCTTGAGCTTGCGGATGTAGGTCAAGCCGTCCAGCCACTCCTTGGAGTTGGCCTGCGCCATGTACGGGTGCTGGTCGACCCAGACCGCGTCGCCGACGAAGAGCATCTTCTCGTCGGGCATCCAGATGACCGAGGTGGCCGCCGTGTGGCCGCCGACGCGGATGATGCGGATGTCCCGGCCCGCCGCGGACGATGTCGAGGCGGTGGGAGAAGGTGATCTTGGGGACGATGATCTGGATATCGGTACCGAACTGCGCCTGGACCTCAGGCTCCTTCTTGAACGAGTCGATCACCCGCTGCTTGAAGTTGTCGCCGTAGCCCTTCATGTGCTTCCAGGCGTTGTCGTGCGCGATCACCGGCGTCGGCGGGAAATACTGGTTGCCGAGGATGTGGCCGCGGTGGTGGTCCGTGTTGATGACGTACAGGAACGGCTTGCCGCCCGCGATGCGCCTCAGCTCGTCCCGGAAGCGACGGCCTGCTTCGGCACCATCGGCGTGTCGATGACGATGATGCCGTCTCGGTCAGGATCGCGCCGTAGTTGGCGCCGCGCTGGTCGGTTTCGACAAAGATGCCGGGAGAAATCTCGCGCATAGCTGTTCCTCAAGCTCCTCTGGATGCGCGGCCTCGAGACGCCGCGCGCGCCGCCTCCAGCGCCGTCGTCAAGCGCCTCATTCGTCGGGCACGCCGCCCTGGGCCCATCGGGCCGGCCGCCCCCGCGGCCGCCGCCCGCGGCGCCGCCGCGCGCAGCAGCGCGCCCGCATCCAGCCTGCACGTCGTCGGAGCGGGTCGAAGAGCAACTGCGGCCGCTCGCCGCGCGCACGCCGAGCAGGCGACCGTCGCCGGCTGGCTGCGCAGGGCCTGGGCCACCCTCTTGGCCCGCTCCGACGGGACGTCCAGCGCCGGCGACGACCATGCGCAGCCCGTCGCCCGGACGCGGCGCCGCGGCGGCCCACAGCGCGGCGGCCGTGGACTCGACCCACTGCCTCTCCAGCTCGGCAGGTCCTTGCGCAGCGCCTCGGCCTCGGCCGCGCGGCGGTCGAGCAGGTCGAGCATCTCGTCCTGGCCGCGGTGAAGCGCGCGACCAGGCCCGCGCCAGCGCCTGAGCCGGGCATAATCGGCGCGGGCCCGGCCGCCGCAGAGAAATGTCACCCGCAGCTCGCGCCCGCGGCGCTCGGTCCCGAGATCTTGATCAGCCCCACCTGGCGGTGTTGGCGACGTGGGTGCCGCCGCACGCCGACCAGTCGAAGCCCTGCACCTGCACGATGCGGATGTTCTCGGTCACCTTCGGCGGCTTGCGCAGCGGCAGCGCGGCCAGCTCGCTCGGGCGAGACGAACGTCGCGGTCACCGGCAGGGCCGCGTCGACGATCTCGTTGGCCGCGGCTTCGGCCGCGGCCAGCGCCGCCGCGTCCAGGTCGGCGCCGGTTCGAGGTCGATCGTGCTGGCCTTCTCGCCCAGGTGAAAGGCGACCGTCTCCGCGTCGCACGCCTGATGAACGCCTGCGAGAGGATGTGCTGCCCGGTGTGCTGCTGCATGTGGTCGAAGCGCCGGTCCCAGTCGACTGCGCCGTGCACCGCGGTCGCCGGCTCGAGATCGCTCGTCCAGCGACGTGCCAGACCGCGTCGTCGTCCGCGACACGTCGACGACCGGCATGCGGCCTGGCCGACGCGGTCGACCAGCACGCCGGTGTCGTTCGGCTGGCCGCCGCCGGTCGGGTAGAACGCGGTGCGGTCGAGCGCCACCGCCGGCTTGCCCGCCGATCTGTCGGCGTGCGATCACCCGCGCGTCGAATTCGCGCAGGTACGGGTCCTCGTAATACAGAGCGTGTTCGGTAGCGCAAAGAGCTACCTCCGATCAGAGCGACGGCGCAGCGCTCAGGCCTGGTTCGCCCTGACGCGCGGGCGGCCAGCGCCCGGTAATACAGGTCGACGTACTTCTCCGCCGAGCGGCGCCACGAGAAGTCTGCCGCCATGCAGCGGCGCATCAGCTGCCGCCAGATGTCGCGGTGGCGGTAGGTCTCGACCGCCCGCACCAGCGCCGCATACAGCGCCATCGCGTCGTAGCGGGCGAAGCTGAAGCCGTTGCCCTCGCCGGTGCCGGGCTCGTAGTCGTGCACGGTGTCGGCCAGCCCGCCGACGGCATGGACGACCGGGCACCGCGCCGTAGCGCATCGCGACCATCTGGTTCAGGCCGCACGGCTCGAACCGCGACGGCATCAGGAACATGTCGCTGCCCGCGTAGATGCGCTGCTCGAGCGGCCGGTTGAACGTCAGGTGGACCGCGACCTGCTCCGGGTAGCGCGCGGCCAGCGCGTTGAGCATGTCGTGGTACCGCATCTCGCCGGTGCCCATGACCACGAACTGGCACGGCAGGTTCTGCAGCAGCGGGTCGGCGATCGCGGCGATCAGGTCGAAGCCCTTCTGGTCGATCAGCCGGGACACGACGCCGATCAGCGGCACGTCGGGCCGGACGGGCAGCTTGAGCTCGGCCTGCAGCGCGGCCTTGTTCTCGGCCGCGCGGCGTCGAGGTTGTCGGCGTCGAAATGCGCGGCGATGTTCGGGTCGGTCGCGGGATCGTACAGCTCGGTGTCGATCCCGTTCAGGATGCCGAACAGCCGGTCGCGGCGGTCGCGCAGGATCGGGTCCAGCCGCTGGCCGTACTCGGGCGTCAGGATCTCCCGGGCGTAGGTCTCGCTCACCGTGTTGATGATGTCGGCGAACAGCATGCCGCGCGCCATCAGGTCCACCACGTAATTCAGGTCGGGCGCCACGTCCGGGTGGGCGATGAAGCCCATCTCGGCGAGGCCGGCGATCTCCAGCACCCGGTAGCCGAAGATGCCCTGGTACTCCAGGTTGTGAGCCGTGTAGAGGGTGGCGATGTCCCGGTAGAACGGATGCGCCTCGTAGACCGTCTTGAGCCAGTTCGGGATCAGCGCGGTGTGCCACTCGTTGCAGTGGATGACGTCGGGCTGCCAGTCGAGCGCGCGGCAGGCTTCGAGCGCCGCCCGCGAGAAGAAGATGAAGCGCTCGGCGTCGTCGGGGTACATGTAGATGCCCTGGCGGTCGAAGTAGCGCTCGCTGTCGACGAAGTAGCACGGGCGTCTCGCCCGGCCCGCTGCCGATGCTCGCCTCGTAGACCGCTGGCCGGCTCGGTGCGCTCGTCCATCGGCACGTCTGACGCCGTCGAGCCGGCTTCAGCCCGAACTTCTCGACTCGACCCGGCCGTAGCGCGGCATCATCGACCCGGATGTCGTGGCCCAGCCCGCGAACCGCCTTGGGCAGCGCGCCCGCGACGTCGGCCAGGCCGCCGGTCTTGGCGAACGGCACGCACTCGGCGGCCAGGTAGAGGATCTTCAGCGAGCGGGGATCATCCATGACGATCGGCGCCACCTTGCACGGAGATATGGCTTGAAGCCGGGGGAATGTTAGCACGCCCGCGTGAGATTTGCAATAGGATTTCGCGGAAACCCAGGTGCTCCAAGTGCAGGCGACAGCGCAGGCGTCCTGAGCGGAGTTTCCGCCCGCCCCTGAGCGAAGCCGAAGGGTTGGGCGGAACTCCGCTCAGGACGCCCCCCTGCAACAGCTAACGGGCCTTAACGCACCCGACAGCTGTTGCAGAGGCGGTTGCGAACCGACTTGCCGGCGCTAGCGGCAGAGCTTCCGAGCCGAAATCGGTGAAGGTCTGGCCCGAGATCGGAATGAACTGCCACGAGTAGGAGCTGCTGCGGAGCGTGAGTTTGAGCGCACCATAAGACGTGGCATCCCGCACCTGCGAGGTAGACAGGATGGTCGACGAGAACTTCGTGTGGTTTCGGACGCCGGTCCCGACGATGATCTCGCGGATGCCGTGCGTTGGGTCGGTGCTTCCAGATTTCTCGTTCATCGGCGCAAACCGCTCGTAGTCATGATCGTGGCCGTTAAGGACCAGATCGGTCCCGGCATTGTACAGGTCCTGCCAGAGCGCTGATTGGGCACTGACGAAGCTCGACCCGCTATAGCCGGACGAGTAGCGCGGGCGATGCCAGTAGGCCACGGTACACGCTGTGGGATTGGCCGCCAGGTCCGCCTTCAGCCACTTCTCCTGCGGGCTGCCCAACCCGCAGCCCCCGGCCTTGCTGCAGTTCGTGTTCAGCACGAATGAAATGCTAGCTGCCCAGGTTGTACGAGTAATAGCCCTTGCAGCCGCTCGTGCAGGTCGGCTGGAGGGGCGTGGCGGCGCTGCCGAAGTAAGTGAAGTAACCTGCTGCGCCGGACGGCGCCTTGTAACACGGGTTGCCCGAAGTCGAGCTCACGAGATACTCGTGATTCCCGACCGAGGGGTAGGTCTTCGCCTTCAGCGCACCCCAGCTTGGGTCGTAATAATTCTGGAAGTCGGCCAAGGAGGCCACACTCATACTGATTATCGCCAAGCGGCATGACGACGTCGGGATTGTTGGCGATCAGGATGTTTGCGGTGGCTTGCTGTTTGCATGCAGCACCGCTGCTCCCAGTGCCACATGCGATATCGCCGGCAGTCATTGCAATCACGGGCGCCGAGGTGGCAGCGGCCGTTGTCGACGCTGTCGACACGGCTGCGTCCGGACCGGCGCCGGCAGCAGAGCCACCCCCAGCGCCTGCGCCGCCTGCCGAGTCGACGGTTACGACCGTGTCGTTGAACGCGGGAGACTCGTTGCCCGCGGCACGGTCCGTTGCGCAGCGAAGGGTGTGCGGCCCGGCGGCGAGCCCGCCCACGGTCGCGCTCCAGGCGCCGCCGGCATCGGCCTGCGCTCTCGCACGTACAGCCCGGCCTTCCTTGATGACCTTGATCGTCGTTCCCGGCGCGGCGGTCCCGGAGACCACGAGCCGGCCGCCCTTGGCATGGCTGTTCGCCAGTGCGGAGGTGATGACGGGCATGTCCGGCGCGGTGGTGAGGATCGTCACCGCAAGCTCGGGCGACAGGGCCGAGACCTGGCCCGCGTCGTCGAAGGCCTGCGCGGTGATGGCACGCGCGCCGTCGGCGAGGGCCTGGCACTCGTTCAGCATGGTCGACCAGCTGCCCTGATCGTCGGCGGCGGCGATACCGGTGAGCAAGCCGTCGGCGTAGAAGGCGACGGTGCTGCCTGCCGGAGCCTGCCCCTCGAAGGAAGGCATGTTGTTGCCGGTCAGGTGATCTGAGTTTGAGACGCCGGTGTCGCTCGCCTGCGTCAGGTCAAAAGACGGGACGGCAAGGTTGCCCATCGAAGCCTGCAGGGCCTTGCGGCTGAACCGGCGCAGGATCACCGCCATCCTCGATCTCGTTCGGTGGACAGGGCGGCAGCTGCGGGGCCTTATTACCAACGCCGGTCTGCCGGGCGGGATGAAGGGCGAGCGCCGGCGCGGGTGCGGCCCCGGCAACCGAGGTGAAGCCCGCAACGACCAGGGCGACGACGGCAAGCACGAACAGGTTCTTCCGGTGCACCCTGGAACCCAGGGTGCCTGACTTCACGTCCGCGACGATCGCACGCCCAGGTAAGCGTTTCATTCTTATGACCTTGACTTGGATGCGCGGTTCGCTGGCGTGGACTGCGCGTGCGAACGGGACAGCGCCGGCCGGTCAACACGAATATACTCATCGCGCCACTAGGCCGATATAATATGTCGTTCTAACTACAGATACTTCAGTCCACGATTTCTGCACGAACAGCGCGCGTGATTTGCACAAAGGCGGGGTCTGCAGTTTGCTCGGAGGTGCGAGGGCGAGGAAGCGGCACGGGGAACTCTGCACGCACCCGCCCCGGCCGGGGGGTCAGAACGAGGATGCGGTCGGCGAGGAGGACGGCCTCGCTGATGCTGTGCGTGACCATGACCACGGTGCGCCGGTTCACGTTCCAGATTCGCAATAGCTCGGCGTTCATCCGCTCGCGTGTCAGCGCGTCCAGGGAGCCGAAGGGCTCGTCGAGGAGGAGGACGGTTGGCTCGTGGATCAGCGCGCGGGCGAGCGCGACGCGCTGCTGCATGCCGCCGGAAAGCTGGGCGGGATGCGCGGCGGCAAAGCCCTCCAACCCCACGAGCGAGATGAGGGCCTCGGTGCGCTCCGAGATTTGCTCGGCGGGCGTCTGGCTGACCTCGAGCGGCAGGGCAATGTTTGCGGCGACCGTGCGCCAGGGCATCAGGTTGGCGCGCTGGAAGACGAAGCCGATGTCCCGGCTCGGCTCGGTCAGCTCTGCGCCGCGGAACCGCACGCTGCCCGAGATCGGGCGCAGGAGGCCGGACAGGAGGCGCAGCAGCGTGCTCTTGCCACAGCCGGACGGGCCGACGATGGCGAGGAACTCGCCCTCCTCACGGCCAGCGACAGGTCGTCCAGTGCGAGCATGTGTTCGCGATTGGCGTCGTAGAACGTCATGCGAAGGTTCGCCGCGTGGAGGATGGGAGGCATCTCCCTACTGCCGCGCGACGAATTGGTTGGTGAAAAGCGCCGCGGGGTCGACGGCGGTCTGGATCAGGCCCATGTCCTTCATGAAGGTGGCGGCCTTCGCCCAGGCTGCGGGATCGGAATAGCCCAGGTCGGCGTCGGGCGCCTGCCAGAGCTTGAGCGACTCGTCGAAGATCGCGCGGTTCACCTTCTCCTGGTCGCCGCCCGCGGTGGGGACCGCCCGCACGCTGGCCTGGAAGGCCGCGTCCGGGTCGGCGAGCGTATCGCGTAGGCCGCGGAGCAGCGCAGACGTCAGGGCTGCGACCAGGCCGGGGTTCTGCTCGATCGTCTGATCGTTCGTGATGATGCCGTTGGAGGGGATGTCGACGTAGTCGGATACCGGGATTTCACGACGTCCTGCCCTTCCAGGCGCAGCTGGACGGGCCCGTTGACCGCGTAGTCCATCGCCGCGTCGACCAGGCCCTGGCTGACCGCGGCGGCCTGGGTGAACCCGATGCTCTGCAGCGACACCTGCTTCGGGTCCAGCCCGGTCGCGTAGACGAGCGCTTCCCAGCCGACATAGTTCGCGCCGAACAGGCCCGGGACGCCGACCTTCTTGCCGACGAGGTCTTTCGGCTCCTTGATGCCGCTGCCGGCCTTGGCAAAGAGGACGGACGGGGAAGTGGCGATACCAGCGCATGACGTAGCGCACGGGAAAGCCCTGGCTGCGGCCGAGGATCACTTCCTCGCCGCTGCCGATCATGAACTGGAGCTCGTTCGTGCCCACCAGCTTCAGCAGGTCGCTCTCCATGCCGTAGCGGAACTCGACGTCGAGGCCCGCATCCCGGAAATAGCCCTTCTCCTGCGCGACGTAAAACGGCGGAACTGAACGCTGGGGATGTAACCCATCGCGAGCGTGATCTTGGTGAGGGGTGCAGCGGCGTGGCAAGCGGGCTCTGGCCGGGCCGCCCGCGGCGGGGGTTGCCAGCGGGCTCGTGCGCTGGCGGCGTGACTGCGGGAGCGGCCCGGTCGGGCCGCTTCGCGTGGGCGCAGCGGTGACGCGGAACGCTGCCCGGAAACGGCTCTGCCGGCGCCAGAGGCGTAGGCGTGCCGCCGCAGCCTGCAAGGAACACGAACGCGACGACGATTATGACGACCTTCCTCATGATCTCTCCCTATACTGCCCGCTTCCATGCGAGGACGAAATACTCGAGCGCGGCGACCGCGATATACAGCAGCAGCGCGATGATCACCAGCGTGAAGAGCGCGACGAAGAGCATCGGGGTGTCGAGCGTGCCGCGCGCCAGGTTGATCAGGAAGCCCAGGCCCCGATCCGCGCCGACGAACTCGCCTACGACCGCGCCGATCACCGCCAGCGTCACGGCGACCTTGAAGCCGCCGAACAGGACCGGCAGCGAAGCGGGACTTCGAGCTTGGCGAAGGTCTGCCAGGGGCTGGCTTGCAGCGACCGCATCAGGGCGCGCAGGTCGGGCTCGACGGAGCGGATGCCGATGATGGTGGTGACGACCATGGGGAAGAAGACGGTCAGGGCGCAAACCAGCACCTTCGAGGTCCAGCCGAAGCCGAACCAGATGACCAGGAGGGGCGCGATGGCGACGATGGGCACGGCCTGCGACGCGACGATGTAGGGCGACAGGATGCGCTCGAGCAGCGGCGACTTCGCCAGGCCGTAGCCGATGAGCAGGCCGGCGGTGAGCCCGAGCGCCAGCCCGCCGAGGATCTCGAGCACGGTCGCGCCCGTGTGCAGGGCGAGCGTGCCGTCGGCCAGGAGCGCCAGGAACCGGTCCCACACGAGGCCGGGGCGGGGCAGGATGAACGAGGGATAGTTGCGCCACCGGACGAGCAGGTGCCAGCCGAGCAGAAACAAGCCCAGCACAAGCGGGACCAAGAGAAGGTCGATCCGTACGAGGCGTTTGCCTGCGCGGGCAGGCAACTGCCAGAAATCGTTGACGCGTCATGCGCGCTCCCTGCCGGGTTGCAGCGTTCACGGCCATAATAAAAGCCCCAAGGTGTACACCTCGGGGCCAGAGCAGCGCGAACAGGGAACGCGCCCGCGGGAACGCGGTGTCCCGAAGACGCCCTATGCGCTCACCCTCTTCCATCCGGACTATACCGTCGGCCCCGGCTTCTCACCGGATCCTGCCAAGACGTCACGTGAGTGACGCCCGCTCGCGGGCTCGACCTTCGCCCCCCGCCCTACCGCCGATCGGGAATTGCCCCTCTTCGTCATTGGCGAAGTGCTCGCACCCTGCCCCGAAGGTGTTATGCGTTTACGATGTGAAGTATAGCACAGCGATCAAAACTGTCAAGCGCTTGAGAGATCGCTGCCACAAAGAACCAAAGAACAGAAGACCCACAAAGCTTACAAAGAACTTCGTGAACCTTCGGTTCTTTGGTTCTTGCGGTGAACGTGTTATCGCCGGCGAAGCGCGCGGGAGATCAGCAGCACGAGAACGGCCGCGACCACCAGGCCGGCGAGCAGCGAGAACGCGAAGCGCGGGCCGCGCGTCGCCATGCTGAAGGCCCACAGCGGCGCGGTGAAGGCGATCATGGTGAGCAGGCCGCAGCCCAGCTCCTTGTACGCGGAGACCGCGGACTGCCGGTCACGAAAGAGACGAGGCATCAAACGGCCGGGCCTACTCGTCGTCGCCTTCGGGCGCGGCGGGCATGTCCACCCGGACCACATCGCCGTGGTAGTCGATGATGACCCGCAGCCCCAGCATTGCGAGCCACTGCCGGGCCTCGGGTGGGAGGCGCTGGCCGAGCATCTGGTCCACGCTGACGTTCTTCAGCGTCGAATCGACCGCGGCCTTGGTGAACAGGTCTTCGCTGCCCATCAGCTGCATCATGGCCTGGGAAGCCTCGTCGCGATGCTCCTGCATCTGCTCGAGGAACTGGGCCAGGACGACCCGGTCGACCGCCGCGGCCTCGACATGGCGCTTGAAGCCCGCGTCGTCGATCACGTAATAGTCGGTGTCGCCGACGGTAACGACCTCCGCAGGCACGCCGTCCTCAGTCTCCACCAGTCCTTCAAAAAACGCCATTGGTATCACCTCGGGGCAATCGGCGCGTTATGACGAGCGCACGGCTTGGCCGCCGCGAGCGAGCAGCACCGGCAGCGCAAACATCATCCCGTTGTTCGGGCCGGAGAGGGGGCCGAGCACCGTCTCCGTGGCATCGAAGAGCTTGTCCAGAGCGAACCCGTCCGGGAGCACGGAGAACAGGGTGCGATGATGGACCTCCCGGCGACCCAGGAGCGAGCCCAGGCTCGGAAAGATGGGGAGGTCGTCGCGGGCGCCGGTGCGCGCGAGATGCTTCGCCGCGCCGCTGCTCTCCAGGATCGTGATGCCCGGCGCGCCCGCATTCCACCAGGCATTCAGCACGTCTTCCAGGCGGTCCACATCGTCGAGCACCAGAATAACCATCGCCGGCATGGCGAGCCTCCCTTCTATGCAGCGTCGGCGTCTGCGGGCGCAGGCGCGGGTGTGGCGCGGCGGGCGAACGCGGCCCGCAGCAGGGGCGGCGTGACAAGCGTGGTGACGAGCACCATGATCACCGCGACGGTGAGCGTCTCCTCTGGCACGACCGCCTGCGCGACGAGCAGCTGCGCCACGATCAGGCCCACCTCGCCGCGCGAGATCATGCCGATGCCCAGGCGAAGCGACTCCGCGCCGTTGAATCCGCCCAGGCGCGCGCCGAGCCCGGAGCCCAGCACCTTCGAGATGACGGCCACCACGGTTAGCAGGACCGTAACCCAGATCAACCCGCCGCTAAGCTCCCAGATGTTCGCGTGCAGGCCGATGTTCACGAAGAAGATCGGCACGAAGAACGCGTAGGTGAGGACGCTGATGCCCTCCAGGATCCGGTGGTGCGTGTGCGACCGGGCCGCAAAGATGCCGGCCAGGAAGCTGCCCGTGATCATCGCCACGCCGCCGACGACTTCGGCCGACCAGGCAAAGAACAGGGCCAGGACAACCGCGGCCGCGAGCAGCCCCTGGCTGACCGGCAGGCGGTCGACGCGATCCAGGAACCGAGGCACGAGCAGCCAGCCGAGCGCGCCGAAGACCGCGAAGAACAGCACGACCCGCACCAGCAGCAGCGCGACGTCGCCCGCGCCCGCACCCGCGCCGCCGGCCAGGGCCAGGAACATGGAGACCAGCAGGATGACGACGACGTCGTCGACCACCGCGGCTCCCAGGACGCGATGCCCTCCCGACTTCGCAACACTCCGAGCTCGAGCAGGGTCTGCGCGGAGATGCTGACGCTCGTCGCGGTGAGCAGCAGGCCGATCGCCAGGGCCTGCACCGTGGAATAGCCAAACGGGAGCGCGACGCCGAGGCCCATGAGCCACGGGATCGCGACGCCGAACAGGCCGGCGAGGATCACCACCCGCCCCGAACGGCGCATCTGGCCGAGGTCGACTTCCAGCCCGGCCATGAACATCAGGAGGATCACGCCGATCTCGGCGAGTTCCGTGATGGTCTCGGGGAGGTGCGGCGCGGTGAAGAACGGGAGCGCCTGCACGTTGAGTAGCGACGGACCGAGCAGCAAGCCGGCGAGGATTTCGCCGAGCACCGCCGGCTGACCGAGCTTGGAGCTCACCAGGCCAGCCAGCTTCGCGGCCGCGATCAGGATGCTCAGTTGCAGGAGCAGCTGCAAGACAGGTGACATGGCGCCCTTTCCGCTAGCCCAAGCCGGGCGTCATTATACCAGATGAGGGGACGGTCACCACCAAGGACCGAAGAACCAAAGGTCCACAAAGTCTTTGTGAACCTTTGGTTCTTTGTTTCTTGGTGGTGAATAGCCTGATAGATCGCCCCGAGACGTGACCGGGCCCTGGTTCGCGTGAAGACCCATTCGGCGGAGCGCGATGGCCCGGCTGATGGCGTCGACGTCGAGCAGTCCCTCGAAGGAACCGCCGCAGTAGACCGCGGCGACGGAGGTCTGAGCCTCGGCCATGCGGTCGCGGGCGGCGATCAGGGGCGCGTCGCACTCGACGCTGACCGGACGGGCCATCTCGACGAAGGCATCGACCTCACCCCGCAGCCCGGCCGCCCAGCGGGCCTGCATCCCCTGCCGCGTCACCACGCCGACAAACCGGCCGCCGTCATCCACAACCGCGATCGCGGAATACGGCGAGCGCACCAGGCGCTCGAAGGCGGTGTGGGCCGGCAGGCTGGCGCCGAAGACCGGGGCCTGGCTGTCGACTACCTCGCCGACCCGCATGCCGCGCAGGGTCTCGCGCTGCACGGTGTCCTGCAGCTCGGCGCCGGCGCCGAAAAAGACGAACATCGCGACGAGTGCGAGGCTGATGTTGCCGCTGACCAGGGCGAAGACGCCGAAGCCGATGGCGAACAGCCGGCCGACGTTGGCTGCGATAACTGTCGCCCGGCCGTAGGGCAGCTTCGAGCGCGAGCAAGGCCCGCAGGACGCGGCCGCCGTCCATCGGGAAGGCGGGGACCATGTTGAAGAGCAGCAGTGAGATGTTGACCATGACCAGGAAGGCTGCGAAATTGAGCAGGCCCGGCCGGGCGATGGGCGGCAGGGCGAGGGCGCCGCCGGCCAGCACTTCTCCCGCCATGCCTGCGAGCACGAACGGCGCCAGGGCGAGCGCGAGCGCCAGGTTAACCGCAGGGCCTGCGAGCGCGACCACCAATTCCTGGCTCGGCTTGTCGGGCATCCGGTCGAGCCGGGCCATGCCGCCGATCGGCAGGAGCACGATGTCGTGTACCTTTATGCCGTAGCGCTGCGCGGCGATGGCGTGGCCGAACTCGTGCGCGAGCACGATGGCGAACAGGGCGAGGGTCAGGAAGACGCCGTAAATCCACCCCTGCGGGCGTCCGCCGCCCCATATCAGCGCGCCCCACAGGAGCGCAAGAATGAACGTGACATGAATCTTTACGTCGATGCCACGGATCTTAGCAATCTGCCAGGACCAACCCATGCTCGGCCTCCTTGTCGACCTATGCCCTCTTAACGTCGCCGGCAGCTGTTTCGTTGCCGGCGGCGCTCTCTTTTTCACATCGAATGCTGTGTAAAATATACCATTACGGGCGGCGGCGAACAGTGGGCCAGGTTCCCAACGCCGGCCGATACTTATACAAAGGTTGTACATCCCTTGGAATTGCGGCAGTTATGAAAAGGCGCCGCTCTCGCGTTATAATTGACAACGGTTCTACGCGGCGCTAGACTTTGCCAAGGAGCAGGGGTATGGCCGAAGACCTGGGCTTGATGCAGCTGATATACGGCATCGCGCACGCGGTGAACAGCAGCCTGGACCTGGAGACCACGCTGCAGGCGGTGCTCCGGGCGATCCAGCAAGCGCTGGACGCGCGGGCGGTGGTCATCCGCATGCTCAACGCCGACGGCGACGAGCTGCAGGTGGTGGCGAGCGTCGGCGTGAGCGACGACTTCCTGCGGAACGTCCGCACCGAAGATCGCGCCGGGCAGCGTGCACGAACAGGTGCTGGCGGGCGAGACCGTACACGTCGAGAACCTGGCGGCCTCGGAAGCGGACGTGCCGGCCCGGGCCGGTCACCTGCTGACGGACGAGCAGCTCCACATGGAGCAGCTGGGGGGCTTCCTCGCCATCCCGCTGGCGGTCCGCGAGCGGGTGTTCGGGTCGCTGGACATTTACTGCACCGCGGGCTGCTCCTTCTCCGACACCGCAATCACTGTGCTGCACGCCGCGGCGGACCTCGCGGCCGTGGCGCTCGAGAACGCGCAGCTGCACTCGACGCTGTTCAAGATCGCGGGCGCGGTGAGCTCCACGCTCGAGCTGCAGCCCATGCTCAAGCAGGTGCTCGAATCCACTGTGATGGAGATGCAGCTCAAGGCGGCGTCGGTCCGGCTGCTCGACAAGAAGCAGCAGCGGCTGGAGCTGGTGGCCGCGCACGGGCTGAGCGACGCGTACCTGGCGAAGGGCGCGGTGAGCCTGCAAGCGAGCCCGATCGACCGGCGGGTGCTCGCGGGCGAAGCGGTCATCGTGTACGATGTGGCCGGCGAGGAAGGGTTCCAGTATCCGGCGGAGGCCGCGGCGGAAGGGCATCCGCTCGGTCCTGGCCGTGCCGCTGCGGGTGAAGGAGCAGCCGGTGGGCGTGATGCGCGTCTATTCGGCGCAGCCGCGGCACTTCACGCAGGTCGGCATCAACTTCCTGCAGTCGGTGGCCGGGTTGGTGGCCCTGGCGATCGAAAACGCAAAGCTCTACGAAGCGCTGCAGGCGCGGTACGAGGGATTGAAACTGGAAGTGTCGGAGTGGCGTCGCTTCTTAAGCCTGGGATGATGCAACGATGTTGTTGTTCTGGCTGGGCCTGTTCGCCGTCGGGCTGACCGCAGGGTCCCTGGGCGCGCTGCTCGGGCTGGGCGGCGGGATCTTCCTGGTGCCCGCGCTGACCCTGATCTTCGACCTGCCCGGTCCGAACCGCGGTCGGGGTCAGCCTGATCGGCGTCATCGCTACGTCTGCAGGCGTGGCCAGCGTGTCCCGGCCCGGCCGGGGCGCGGACGTCGGGCTGGCGCTGCGGCTGGAGATCGCGACGACCAGCGGCGCGCTGCTCGGCGGATTGGCAGCAGGAATGCTGCCTCGAGCAGGCGTTAGCGCTTATATTTGCCAGTCGTGGTCATGGCGAGCGCCACGTACACGTTCCTCAAGACCGCGACGCAAGGCGGGTCCGGCGAGCGAGCCTCAGATCGAGCAGCTTGTTCCGGACGGATTACCAACCGAAGCGGTGGGGCGTCGGGCTCAGCTTCTCGGCGGTGGCGGGCGCGCTCTCCGGCCTGAGCGGCATCGGCGGGGGTTCATCAAGGTGCCGGTGATGTACTCGGTGATGGAGGTGCCGCTGGGCGTGGCAACCGCCACCAGCAACTTCATGGTGGGCATCACCGCGGCGGCCAGTGCGACGTTGTACTACAGCCGAGGGGACATCAACCCGCTGGTTGCCGTCCCGACGGCACTCGGCGTGTTTACCGGCGCGATGCTGGGCGCGCAGCTGGCGCCGCCGGCTGCGGGTGGACGTGCTGCGGCTGGCGCTCATCGTCCTGCTCGTGATCATTGCCGTGCAGATGGCATGGAAGGGCATTTCCGGAGGCTAGCGGGGTGATCGACGACGTGATCGCGGCGCGAACGGCCGGCGTAGATCACAACCGGCGCATCGCGCGCAACGTCCAGCGCATCGCGCGGATCGTCGTCATCCCGGCGGCGGCGCTGATGCTGGCCGGACTTGCGGCATTCGTCCTGCAGGGCGGCATCCGGGCGCGTTGCTGGACCAGAAGGTCATCGCGCTGAGTGCGCTGTTTCAGCCGGGCCACGGTCTCGCCGATCGGCGCGATGAGCGTCGGGCTGCTGATGCTGGCCCTCTTGCCCATGGTCAACGTGCTGTATATCCTGGCCGACAGCCTCGCGCCACAGGCGCTGGTCGGATGCAGCAGCAGCGGCAGCAGTTGCCGCCATCCTTACTCTCAGCATGATTCTAGGTCGCGCATGACTTCTAACAGAGCTTCCCTTACTGGCGCACGGCTATCTGCCGCACGGCGCTCGTGGCCGTCGCCTGTTTCTCCTTGCCGGCTGCGGCGGCAGAGCGGCGCCGCCAGCCCGCGCACGGTCACGCCTGTCGATGGTGCCGCCGTTTGACGGGGGCCAGAGCCCCGCCCGACGAGCAGACCGTCGACGTCGAAGCAGGCGCAAGGGCGGAACGATCGCGCTGAAAGACGGCGCGACCGCGACCCTGGCGGCCGACGCGCTGGCGAACGACGCGACGGTCACGTTCCGGACCGCGGCGGACCCGCCCGCCGCGCCCGTGCCCGAACAGCATCATCGGCCGAGGCCTACGAGCTGCAGGTCGAAGGCTCCGAGCTGACGGGCGTGGCCCTGCTGCGGCTGCCGCTGCCGCCGGGCGTGACGCCCGATCAATATGAAGTGGCGCCCTACCGCTGGACGGGCCGGCTCTGGGAGCGGGTCACCGCGCGCGACGTGACGGGCGGCGTCCAGTTCGGGGTGAATGAGCCGGGCACCTTCGCGCTCCTGGGCCACTGGAGGCTGGCAGACGCCACTGTCGCGCTCGTCAAGCCGGACACCGCGCCGGGCCAGCAGTCGATCCCGCTGACCGTGGTCGGCCAGTACCGCTACTCCGCGATCCCGCCGCTGCAGGACGGGCTCGTGCCCGCGCAGCTCGTGCTCAAGCAGGACTCGTCGGGCGGCGCAGGCCTGGTGGCCGGCGATCCAGACCAGGACAAGACGGTCGACCAGACGACCCTCTACTTCAAGCCGGACCCGGCCAAAGCCAGGGCGCTGATCGAATTCCAGCACGTCTTCGACCTGGCGCCGGGGCTGCTGAACCTCGATCCCGGGCGTCAACACCCGCTTCTACCTGCTGCTGACGGTCGAAGACTGCGGCCGCGCCGACCCGGCGGATCAGCAACGGGCGTCGAGTACACCCAGGTCCTGCCGATCCACATCGAGAACATGGAGGTCGTGCGGCCGGTCGTGCTGCAGGAAGACCGGGTGCAGCCTGCGCTGGAAGATCATGCTCAACGGCCTGACTTTCCAGACGCCCGAGGCGCGCGGGCCCGAGCTGGCGCTCCAGCCGATCATCGACCAGGGCGGGGTGGGCGATTACAGGTCGTGCTCGAGGTGGAGCAGGAAGGCGAATGGATGCCGATCAGCAACGAGCTGAGCGTGCAGCTGGCCGCTGCGCCCGACCGCGACCCTGGCGCCCGGCACACGCCGACCGCCACGCCGGCGCTCGTCGCGGTCGACACGCCCGGCGCGATCCCGCCGCCGGCGGTGCCCACCCGGCGGCCGACGCCGGCCGGCGGCGGCAACGTGGCGCGGATCACGCCGACGCCGGTCGTCACTGCGACCGCGACGGCCGCCCCGATCCGCCGACGCCGACGCGGCCCGACTGGGCCAGCGTCTTCTGGGCCGACAAGTACGCCGTGGCACCGGGCGAGTGCACGAACCTCCACTGGAAGGTGGAGAACGTGATCATCGGTGATGTTCAACGGGCAGCCGGCCACCGGCAACGAGACGCGGCAGGTGTGCCCGACCCAGACGACGACGCTATACGCTGCGGGTGACCAGCAGCGCCGGCACCCAGGACCGCACGGTCACGATCCAGGTGGGCGAGGCCGGGCAGCCGGCGATCGTGTTCACCGCGGACAAGATGCAGGTGTCGCCCGGCGGCTGCACGACGCTGCGGTGGAGCGCGACCGACGTCCGGGAAGTGCGGCTGAACGGCGCAGGGCGTCGCGGGCGTTGCGACCCAGCAGGTCTGCCCGCAGCAGACGACGGACTACGAGCTGACGGTGCTGACGAACGCGGGCGAGACGATCACCCGAGCGCCTGACGATCACGGTGGTCCAGGGCACGGCGAGCGACGTCAGCGCCGCGTTCTGGGCCGACCAGTACACCCTGCCGTCGGGCGGCTGCACGACGCTCACTGGCGCGTCGAGAACGTCCAGTCCGTCTTCCTGGACGGCGAGGGCGCAGCCGGGCGTGGGCACGCAAATCAGGCGTGTCCCGCGCCGACACGCAGTTCTACATCGCTGCGAGATCAACGAGGCGAGGGGCGCGCGATCCGATGAAGGAGATGGTCCTGACCGCGGGCGACCCGCGCTGGCTGGCAACGAGATCATCGCGCAGGGCGTCGTCAATCGAGGTCTCGCGGGTGAACGACGTCGAGCCCGAACGAGCCGGGCGACCAGCCGGGCTACAACGTCGTCATCGACGGCATCCGGCTGCTCTACGCCGGCACGCCCGGGTTCAACCAGAGCAACGTGACGCTGCGACGTGCCGCAGTCGTCATCGACCTAGGCGGACAGCAGCGGTGCTGCACTGGCCGGTGCGCCCGGCGCAGCAGGTCGAGTTCCGGCGCTGCGACGGGCCAACTGCTCCTCGACTGCCGGACGCCTACCTGTACTGCGATCGGAGTAATATACCCTGCGACCGGACAGTTACTCTGGCTACGTCCGCTCGGCAGGTGCAACCTGTGGTAGAATAGCGCCATTCATCCTCTGTCTGTTCAAGGAGGCGCTCATGACCCGCGTCGTTGCGGACACCACCTGCGGCCTGCCCCCCGACGTCTACCGGCGGCTGGACATCCCGATGATCCCCCAGGTCATCAACTTCGGCGATGAATCGTTCCGCGAGGGCGTCGACATGGACGCGGCGGCGTTCATGGCCCGGCTGCGCGCCGGGAAGGACATGCCGAAGACCGCCGCGCCCTACCCCGGCGACTTCATCGAGGTCTTCCAGGAGTGCGTGTCACGCGGGCGAGAGCATCGTCTGCGTCCACCCGTCGGCCGATCTCAGCGGCACCGTGCGCTCGGCCGAGATCGCCAAGAACGACTTCCCCGGCGCGGACATCCGCATCATCGACACGCGCACCGTCGCCGGGCCGCTGGGCGCGCTCGTGCTCGAAGCCGACCGGCTGGCGAAGCAGGGCGCGAGCGCGGACGAGGTCGAGGCGCGCGTGCGGGAGATGATGGCGCGGGCGCGGATCTACTTCATCGTCGACACGCTCGAATTCCTGCGCCGCGGCGGCCGCATCGGCGGCGCGCAGGCGCTGATGGGCACCGTCCTGCAGATCAAGCCGATCCTCACCCTTGTCGACGGCCGCATCGACCAGTTCGAGCGCGAGCGCACCAAGAAGAAGGCGCTGGCCCGGATGCAAGGAGCTGGTCCTGGCCGAATCGGCGCGCGGCCCGGACGCGCATGTGAGCGTCAACCACGCGGACGCGCGCGCAGGAGGCCGAGGAACTCGCGGCGGACCTCAAGCGGGCGCTGGGCACCGACGACGTGCATGATCCTCGACATGCCGCCGGCCATCGTGACCCATGCCGGGCCGGGCACTGCTGGCCGTCGGCTTCTTCACCCCGGCCTGAGCGCAGCACCATGACACTCACCATCACCACAGGTGGACACGTCGTCGCGGCGCGACGTGGACCGCTTCATCACGCTGCCGTGGGCCATCTACAAGGGCACGCCGCAGTGGGTGCCGCCGTTCGTCGACGACACGCGGCTGATGCTCGACCGGAAGCGCTATCCCTTCTACCAGCACTCGGACGCCGCCTTCTTCCTGGCCGAGCGCGACGGCCGGCCGGTGGGCCGGATCGCGGTGCTGGACAACCGCCACTACAACGAGCACTGGAAGCAGCCGGACCGCCTTCTTCTACCTCTTCGACGCGTTCGACGACCGGGAAGCCGCCGCCGCGCTGTTCGCCGCAGATCGAGACAGTGGGCCAAGGGCCGCGGGCTCGACAAGATCGTCGGCGCGAAGGGCTTCCTGCAGGGCGACGGCATCGGCGTGCTGGTCGAAGGCTTCGAGCACCACCCCGCGGTCGGCATCCCCTACAACCACCCGTACTACGGCGCGCCTGATCGAGGCCGCCGGATACAAGACGCAGCGCGATTTCCTCTCCGCGTACCTGCCCGGCAACACCGATCCTGCCCGAGCGGGTGCACCAGATCGCCGAGAAGATGATGGCAGCGGCGCGGGTTCTCCATCCGGACCTTCCCGAGACAAGAAGGAACTGACGGCGTGGATCCCGCGCATCGTGCAGACGTACAACGAAACCTTCCTCGAAAACTGGGAGTTCAACCCGGTGACCGAGGCCGAGGCGAAGGTGATCGGCGACCGGCTGCTGCAGATCGCGGACCCGAAGCTGATCAAGCTGGTGATGAAGGGCGACGACATCGCCGGGTTCCTGTTCGGCTTCCCCGACATCTCCGATGGCATCCGCCGGGCGAACGGCCGCATCTGGCCGCTTCGGCTGGATCCACCTGCTGCGCGACATGAAGCGGACGAAGTGGATCAACCTGAACGGCGCGGGCATCCTGGCGCCGTACCGGGGCCTGGGCGTCAACGCGATCCTCTACGTCGAGATGGAAAAGACGATGCACTAGCGGCGGCTTCGAGCACGCGGACCTGGTGCAGATGGAAGAGCACGTGCTGACCGTCGAAGACACGAAGACGATGGGCGGAAAGATCTACAAGAAGCATCGGATTTATGAAAAAGTCATCTGAGCCAACACCGGCCGCGCAGGGCGACCAAGCGCGGTCCTGATCCTGTCGGCGGACGCGGGTTTCGGCCACAAGGCCGCGGCCAACGCGATCGCGGCCGCGTTCGCGGAGCACTACGCGGACCGGGCGACGGTCAACATCGTCAACCCGCTCGACCACACCAACGCGCCCGGCCTGCTCGTCAACGCGCAGGACGACTACGACCGGATGATCCAGCAGTCGCCCGACCTGTACCGGGCCGGGTACCAGGCGTCGGACGGCGCGATTCCCGGCGGGCCTGGCCGAGCAGGCGCTCACGCTGATGCTGTTCAGCGTGCTGCGCGACATCCTCAGCACGCACCAGCCCGACGTCGTCATCACGACCTACCCGCTGTACCAGGCGCCGCTGGCGACGCTGAAGGCGCTCTCGCGGCGGGGCACGCCGTTCCTCACGGTCGTCACCGACCTGGCGACGCGTCCACCGGCTGTGGTTCAACGAGAGCGCGGAGTTGTGCCTCGTGCCCACGCAGGCCGTGGCAGCAGAAGGCGCTCGAAAGCGGGCTGCAGCCGCGACCGGGTGGAGATCACGGGGCTGCCGGTGAACCCGCGGCTGGGGCGGCCGGTGGACAAGGCCGCGCTGCGGGCGAAGCTGGGATGGAGCAGCGACCGTGGCAGGTGGCGCTGTTCACGGGCAGCAAACGGGTGAAGAAGCTGGAGCCGGTGGCTCGAGATCCTGAACCACTCCGGGCTGCCGCTGGAGCTGGCCATCGTGTGCCGGCGGCGACGAGGACTGCGGCAGCGGCTGGAGGCCGTCGAATGGCACCGGCCCGGCGCACGTCTACGGCTTTGTCGACAACATGGGCGAGCTGATGCAGGCGGCGGACTTCATCGTCTGCAAGGCCGGCGGGCTGATCGTCTCCGAGGCGCTGGCCGCGGGGCTGCCGCTGCTGATCGCCGAAGCGCTGCCGGGGCAGGAAACGGGGAACGTGGAATACGTGGTGCGCGGGGGCGGCGGCGCGTTCGTGAACGACGCGGCCGAAGCGCTGGTGCAGGTCTTTCACTGGCTGGACGAGGATGCCGCGAGCCTGAAGGCGGCTGCGGCGACGCGCGCGGCGCTTGGCCGGCCGGATGCAGCGGCGCGGGTGGCCGCAGCGGGCGCTCGAGGTGGCGATTCGCGGGCCGAAGCCGGTCAGCAACGCGGCTGACGAAGCAGCTGCCGCGGCTGCGGGAGCTGCTGGGGCTGGAAGCTGCGCGGCCCGTCACCGGACCGCCGAACCCCAGCTCGGCTGCACGCCGAGCTGGGGCTCGGCGGTCCGACCGTGTGACGGCTCCGTCACTCTTCGGTGCTGCACTTCCGGCGGATTCCATTCGGCGACGCGGTCCAGGGCGTCGACCGCGGCGTTTTGGGCCGCGAGCTGCTTGCTGGGGCCGAGGCCTTCGCCGTAGACGGCGTCGCCGATGCTGACCTGGACGCGGAAGACCTTGGCGTGGTCGGGGCCTTCGGAGGCGACGGTGCGGTAACGCGGGGTGACGCCGAGGCTGGCCTGGGCCATCTCCTGCAGGCGGCTCTTCGGGTCCTTGTCTTCCATCTCGGTTTTCGCCCCGCCCATCTCGGCCTGCATCATCGGCAGCACCCACTCGGAAACCGCGGTCAGGTCCTGGTCGAGATAGAGCGCGCCCACGACCGCTTCGAACGCGGCGCAGAGGGTGGCGGGCCGGCTGCGGCCGCCGGTCTCCACCTCGCCGTGGCCCATCAGGAGCGAACCGCCGATGTCGAGGCGGGAAGCCAGGCGGGACAGGGTCTCGCGGCGGACGAGCGCGGCGCGGAGCGCGGTGAGCTCGGCCTTCGGGTGCGTTGGGAAACTTCTCGAAGAGGTAGTCGGCGAGCAGGAAGTCGAGCACCGCGTCGCCCAGGTACTCGAGCCGCTCGTTATCTTCCCAGTCGACATCCGCGTGCTCGTTCAGGTACGAGCGATGCGTGAGCGCGGTTCGCAAGAGGCCGCGGTTCCTGAAAGACAGCCCGTTGCGACCGGCAAACTCGTCCAGAATCTCGTCGACGCCCTGCATTTTGCCCCCTCGTGGTCAGTTCGGGCGCGAGTATAGCATAGGGTGAACGGGTTGTCATGCGGACACCGAATGGGGACTGGCACGAAGAGCCGCGTATCCTGAAGTACATAGCCGCCCTGCTCCTGTTTGGCTCCAACGGCATCGTGGCGAGCCAGATCGCGCTGAGCAGCTACGAGATCGTCTTCACGCGGACGCTGATCGGCAGCCTGTTCCTGATCCTGCTGTTCCTGCTCAGCCAGGCAGAAGGTGCAGTTCGGGAAGAACCGGCGCCACGCGCTCTACCTGGTCATCTCCGGCGTCGCCATGGGCACGAGCTGGATGTTCCTCTACGAAGCGTACGTCCAGGTCGGCGTCAGCGTCGCTTCGCTGGCCTACTACTGCGGCCCGGTGATCGTCATGATCCTCGCGCCCATCCTCTTCCGTGAGAAGATGACGGCCGCGCGGGTGCTCGGCTTCCTGACCGTGCTGGCGGGCCTGTTCTGCGTGAACGCGCAGGCGCTGTCGCAGGGCAAAACGGCCTGGGGCCTGATCTGCGGCCTGTTGTCCGCCGTCATGTATGCCTTCATGGTCATCTTCAACAAGAAGGCCGTGAGCATCACCGGGCTTGAGAACGCGATGTGGCAGCTAATCACCAGCTTTATCACCGTCGCGATCTTCACCGGCCTCAAGCAAGGATTCGCCATCCCGATAACGCGTGACGACCTGGCGCCCATCCTCCTGCTCGGCATCGTCAACACGGGGATCGGCTGCTACCTCTACTTCTCGTCGATCGGGGGCCTACCCGTGCAGACCGTGGCGATCCTGGGCTACCTGGAGCCGCTCTCGGCGCTGCTCTTCTCGGCGGCACTGCTGGGGGAAAAGCTGAGCCCGGTGCAGATAGTCGGCGCCGCGCTGATTCTGGGCGGCGCGGCGTTTGGGGAGTTGTGGGGGCAGAAGGGGTCGGTGCGGGGCCACGCGAGCTCGCTGTCACGATCGGATTGAAGTATGGAGTCGGCGCCGAGCGATGGAGTCATTCCCTCCCGGGAATCTGCTCGAGAAAGGCAGCCGGCGAATAAACCGCGTACTGCAAGTCCGCGTAATCGGCAGGGTCCCGGGGTCACAGGCGCGGTCCAGTCCGGCCGACTGAGCACTTACCACCTGCACCGCGTCCTCGTAGTCCTTGCCTGGAAGACGGAGTGCGGCCAACGAGCGCGTCCCGATCGGGAGCGCAGACCTGGCACGTGCTCAGTCAGGCTTGCGACGAGCTGGCAAGCCGTTGCGACGCTTTTCAGTTTGCGCGCAATATAGAAGATGTTAACGGGTGTGATTACCGAGACGAAGGCTTCAATTCGTCCCTCCTCGCTCGCTCGCCAAATCTCCGCAGCGGCTTCTGCAAATGGCGCCCGACCAAGCCAGACAAGTCCAGCACCACATTGGTGTCGAGGAGAACCCGCATCAGAGGTACTTTTCCATCAAATGCTCGCCGTAAAGGTCGCGCACGTCCCAGTCAGACGGCTGGCTCCCAGCCGGTTTCAGCGCCCCGCGGCATCTCGCTGAACGGGCGGGCCCGACGGCGCGTCGCTCGAGGCGCCTGTTCCGACAAACGAATGTCGCGCAGCAACTCCTCTACAAGGCGGAGTTGCTGATGCAAGGGCAGGCGTCTTGCTTCAGTCACAATCTCACGGTACAGCATTTGCGAATCTCCAAAGACCGCCCAGCGGCCGTAGTGTCGAGGCATATTATAGCACATCCGCGTCCGTCGTCCGGCACGGGCGGACGAATCGCTTGCGCCCGCGGGCTAGATGACGCCGGATAACCCGCAGAGTAGGAGGGCGGCGGGGAGGACGTTGGTGGCGGCGAGTTGCGCGACACCTGTTGCTAGGTATGCCTGGGACCCGGTATTTGTGGGATTTGTGGGATTGTGGGATTTGTCGGTTCCTGCCCGGCCGTTGCTACGAACCCGCGTGGCGCGGCAGCGGTGGCGCGCTGCCAACCGGCTCTGACCCCGCCGCGCAAATGTAGCTGCGGCAACTGACCGGCTCGGCAAAAAAGATCAACTTGATAGGGCCCCCCGGAGCTCACCTGCTCGCCGGGGGGCAGCGGGGCCCGCTCTTCTTCTAACCCTGGGCGGGAGTCCTGCCAGCAGGGGACCCGCGCCCTCTCTCGGGCAACCAGGGGTCGCGCCGCAAGGCGCCAGCCGCGCCGGCGCGAGGGGGGCAGGCAAGCACACAGGGTTTCCGGAGGCAGACGATGATTTTGGTGCGAATCGTATTGCAGGCAAAGCTGGGGCATGCGGGCATCATCGCGGCCGACATGAAGAAGAACGTCGACGCGATGAAGGGGATGGGGGGAATGGCCCCGCGCCACGTGCGCATCCTGACCGATCTCAGCGGCCAGTTCGACAGGGTGATCGAGGAGCTGGAGTTCGACACGCTCGACGACTTCATGAAGGGCCAGGACGCGATGTTCGCCGACCCGCGGTGGCAGGAAATGTGGGGCCGCCACGCGGACCACCTGCTGGGCGGATCGAAAGAGTATTACACCGTCGAGTACGCGGAGTAGCGAGCCAGGCGCCGGCCTGCGATACCTCGGGCAACGACCCTCAGCCCTCACCACCAAGAACCCAAGACAAGAAGGCTCACAAAGGCATGAGAACCTTCGTGAACCTTCGCTTCTTTGGTTCCTGGTGGTGAAGGCGTGTATAATGGATGACTGATCACGGCAACCCCAGCCTCCGGCTGGGGTTTTTGTCGCACGCGGGAGGACGGAGCGAGGATGGGATTCGGCTTCTTTCGACGGACACCCCAACAGCAGGCCGAGGATACGGCGAAGATCGAGGCCAGCCTGGCCAAGACCCGGCAGGGCTTTTTCGGCCGCGTCCAGACCCTGTTCCAGGCCAACGAGATCACCGACGACACCTGGGACGAGCTGGAGGAGATCCTGATCCAGGCTGACCTGGGCATCAACACCGCGCTGGGCGTGGTCGAGCGGCTGCGGAAGCGAGTCGAGCGCGACCACCTCAAGCGGGTCGACGACGTCAAGGCCGCGCTGAAGGACGAGCTGGTCAAGCTGCTGGACCACCCGCCGCTGACCAACATCGAAGAGCCGCGCATGCTGACCGTCGTGCTGATCGTCGGCGTGAACGGGTCGGGCAAGACGACCAGCATCGCCAAGCTGGCGAAGTATTACAAGGCGCGGGGCAAGCGGGTCGTGCTGGCCGCGGCGGACACGTTCCGGGCCGCAGCCATCGACCAGCTCAAGATCTGGGGCGAGCGGACGGGCGTGGAAGTGATCGCGCAGGGGCCGGGCGCGGACCCGGGCGCGGTGGTGTACGACGCGATCCGGGCGAGCCAGGAAACCCGCTCCGCCGACCTGCTGATCATCGACACCGCGGGCCGCCTGCACACCAAGTACAACCTGATGAAGGAACTGGAAAAGGTGCGGGCGGTGTGCGCCGCGGCAGGTCCACGAGGCGCCGCACGAGACGCTGCTGGTGCTCGACGCGACCACCGGGCAGAACGCCATCAGCCAGGCCAAGCACTTCAAAGACGCGGTCGAAATCACCGGCATCATCCTGACCAAGCTCGACGGCACGGCCAAGGGCGGGATCGTCTTCGCGATCCAGGAAGAGCTAGGCGTCCCCGTGCGCTTCGTGGGCACGGGCGAGAAGGCCGACGACTTCGCGGAATTCGACCCGAGGGCTTTCGTAGATGGGATTATGGGGTAACACACTGCGAGAACGAGAGGACCGAAGGACACACTATGGAGAACTTGGTGGAGCGTCTGGTTCGTTGGTCCCTTTGTGGCGCAACCCTGTTCGCACAGAGAGGAAAGGGCACGCATGGAAGAGACACGCGGCCAACTTCAGTCGCTGGGAGACCAGGTCGACGGGATGCGGAGGCGTCTTTGACTTAGCGGGAAAAGCCGCCGAGATAGAACGGCTGGAGCAGGAATCGGCCAGCCCGGAGATTTGGAGTGACCCGAACCGCGCAAAGGTCGTGATGCGCGACCTGTCCGCGCTGCGCGAGCAGGTGGCCGTGTGGGACAAGATGACGCGGGACGTGGAGGACGCGCAGGCGCTGCTCGAGCTGGCGGAAGAGGCCGACGACGAGGAGACCGCGGCCGAGGCGGCCGAGCACGCGGCCGAGCTGCAGAAGCGCTACGAAGGGCTCGAGTTCCAGCTGGCGATGGCCGGTCCGTACGACCGCAGCGGCGCGATCCTGTCGATCCATGCGGGCGCAGGCGGCACCGAGGCGCAGGACTGGGCCTCCATGCTGCATGCGGCTGTACCTGCGCTGGGCCGAGCGCCGGGGCTTCGACGCGGAGATCACGGACCAGCTCGAGGGCGAAGAGGCCGGGATCAAGACGGTGACGATCGAAGTGGTCGGGCCGTACGGCTACGGTTATCTGAAGGCGGAGCGCGGGGTGCACCGGCTGGTGCGCATCAGCCCGTTCGACTCCTCTGCCCGGCGCCACACCTCCTTCGCGCTGGTCGAGGTCATGCCCATCATCGACGAAGACATCGACATCGAGATCAAGCCCGACGACATCAAGATGGACGTGTACCGCTCGGGCGGCGCGGGCGGGCAGCACATGCAGAAGAACTCGACCGCGGTGCGCATGACGCACCTGCCGACGGGCATCGTGGTGACGTGCCAGAACGAGCGGAGCCAGCTGCAGAACCGCGAGTCGGCGATGAAGGTGCTGCGCGGCAAGCTGTACGACCTCGAGCTGCAGAAGCAGGAAGAGGAAGCGGCCCGGCTGCGCGGGAAGCACGTCGAGGCCGGCTGGGGCAACCAGATCCGCTCCTACGTGCTCCAGCCGTACCAGATGGTCAAAGACCTGCGCACCGAGGTGGAGACGGGCAACACCGACGGCGGTGCTGGACGGGGAGATCGACCTGTTCATCGAGGCGTGGCTGAAGGACCAACTGGGCGAGGCGGGGTAACGAGGCAACGAGGAATCTCGTGGCTGACCTTCTCATTACCGGCATCTCCGGGTATATCGGCCAGGCGGTAGCGCGGCTGGCGTTGGCACGAGGCCATCGCGTCGGCGGGACGTACCTGAACCACCGCCCCGACAGCCTGGCGGCCGCGGGCTGCGAGCTGGTGCGGGCCGCGATCGAGGACCTGCCTGCGCTGATCGACGCGGCGCGGCCGGATGTGGTGCTGCACACGGCCGCGGCGTGGAGCACGGAGGCGGAGGCGCAGGCGGCCATCGTCGAGGGGACGCGCGGGGTCGCAGCAGGCCTGCCAGCGGGCGGGCAGCCGGCTGATCCACATGTCGACCGACCTGGTGTTCGACGGCGAGCACCCGCCCTATCGCGAGAGACGATCCGCCCGCGCCGGTGAACTTCTACGGCGCGGCCAAGGCCGAGGCCGAGCGGCATCGTCGACGGAGCGCGCGCCCGGCGCGACCATCGTCCGGACGTCGCTGGTCACCTGCTTCGATCCGCCCGACCCGCGCAGCCAGCGCATCCTCGACTCGCTCGAAGGGCGGCGCCCGCCGTTCGACCTCTTCACCGACGAGTACCGCTGCCCCATCCGCGATCGAAGACATCGCCGCGGCCCTGGCCGAACTGATCGACCTCCCGTTCGCCGGCATCCTCCACATCGCGGGGCCCGAGCGGCTCAGCCGCTGGGACCTGGGGCTGCGGATCGCGCGCGTACCACGGCATCGACCCCCACCCCGGGCATCTATCCGCGGGCAGTCGGCCGGCAGCGGCATCGTCCGCCCGCGCGACTGCACCCTCGACATCGGCCTGGCCCGACGGATTCTGCACACTCCCCTGCTACCTCTCCCATAGACGTAAGCATTTGCTGATTCCACAGTTTAGACAGTTTTGCCTACTTGACCGCGCGGAAAAACGGCGCGTATAATGGGTGCTAGTTCGTCACAAACAGCATAATACTCGGGGCTCAACGGATCGCAGCACGGTGGACTGCAGGTGGTCGGACTCACGGTATATAAGCTGGGTGACACCGCCGTGCAGGGGCGGCGAGCAGCAGCCGGACCTGGCACTAGTGAGTTTCTCTCTCGGAGGATTAATTACCGTGAGTCAGTACGCTGACAAGACCATGACGTGCCGCGACTGCGGCAAGCAGTTCACCTTCACGGCAGGTGAGCAGGAGTTCTACGCACAGCGGGGATATAGTGAGCCGGGTCGCTGTGGTGAGTGCCGCGCCGCCCGCAAGGCGAGCCGCGACAGTGGCGAGCGGGTACAGTGATTCGGGCTATGGCGGCGGGCGCAGCAGCTACGGCGATTCGGGCTACGGCGGCGGGCGCAGCAGCTAGCTGCGCTCTGGGAGCGGCGGCTACAGCCGCTCGGGCAGCGGGTCGAGCACGGGGACCCGGCAGATGTTCAAGGCAGTCTGCGCGGACTGCGGCGCCACCACCGAGGTGCCGTTCGAGCCGCGGCAGGGCCGGCCGGTCTATTGTCGAGATTGCTTCGAGAGGCGTAACCCCAGGCGGTAAGCCACCTACTTTGTGATCAGGCTGTGAGGCGGGCGTTCCCACGAGTTGGGACGCCCGCTTTCTATTACAAAGACGTAGCGCAAGTCGGCGACTTGCGCCGCAGACGGTCGTTTTTGCCGCAATCGGCTTTTCGGGGTATAAACCCTCGGTGCGATACCTCAAGCAGCTGACCCTGCAGGGTTATAAGACGTTTGCCTCACGGACGGAATTCCTGTTCGACGCGGGTGTGACCGCGATCGTGGGTCCGAACGGGAGCGGCAAGTCGAACGTCGCGGATGCCCTGCGCTGGGTGTTGGGCGAACAGAGCTTCTCGGCGCTGCGCGGCAAGCGGACGGAGGACATGATCTTCTCCGGCTCCGAGCAGCGTCCCCGCATGGGCATGGCCCAGGTCTCCCTCGTCCTCGACAACGCCTCCGGCTGGCTCCCGGTCGATTTTGCGGAGGTGGAAGTCGCGCGGCGCGCGTACCGCTCGGGCGAGAACGAGTATTACATCAACGGGAATCGCGTCCGGCTGCGCGACGTACACGAGCTGCTGGGCAGCTCGGGGCTGAGCGAGCGCACCTACACGGTCATCGGGCAGGGCCTGGTCGACCAGGCGCTGTCGCTGCGGCCCGAGGAACGGCGCAAGCTGTTCGAAGAGGCCGCGGGCATCACCGTCCACCAGGCGAAGCGCGAGCAGGCCAGCCAGCGGCTGGGCGACAGCCAGAACAACCTGTCGCGCGCACGCGACATCATCAGCGAGCTGACCCCGCGGCTGCGCTACCTCAAGGGGCAGGCGCGGCGCGCGCAGGAATACCAGCAGATCAAGGCCGACCTCGAGGCGCAGCTCAAGACCTGGTACGGCTACCGCTGGCGGCAGGCGCTGCTGGCGCTGGCCGGCGCGCGCAACCGGGCCGCGGACGCGGCGACCGCCGCTGAAGAAGAGACCGGGGAGCTGAACGGGCTGCTCGAGCAGATCGCCGCGCGGCGCGAGGAGCGCGGGCAGCTGCGCGACCGGCTGAGCGACTGGCACCGGGCTTCGAGCGCACTGCACCGGCAGGCCGAGACCGTGCAGCGGCGAGCTGGCGGTGCGCGGGGAGCAGGTGCGGCTGTGGCGCGAGCAGGGCGACGACCTGGGCCGCGGAGCTGGCGTACCTGGCCGCCGCGCTCGAAGACGGCAAGGCAGCGGCTGGAGGCCGCGAAGGCCGAGCTGGCCAGGCGCAGGGCGAGCACGCGGCCCGGGCGCGCCGGGTCGAGGAGGCGCAGGCTGACCTGCAGCGCCGCGAACGCGAGCGGGCCGGCCAGAGCCGGGTGCTGGCGCAGGCGCGAGGACGCGCTCCTGACGCTGCGGACGCAGCTGGCGGAGCGCCGGTCGAGGCTCGCACAAATCGCGGACCGGCGGACGGAACTGGCGGGCGCGGACAGCGAGCAGGTGAACAGCGGGCAAGGCCGCGGCCGGGCAGCTGGCGGAGCTCGAAGGCCAGCTCAAGACGCTGGGCGCGAAGGCGGACGAGTTCAGCCGGGCGCTGGCCGCGATCGAGCACGACCGGCAGGTGCGCGGGCAGGCGCTGGCCGTGAGCCAGGAGGCCGAGCGCAAGGCGCAGGAGCAGCTCAGCGCCGCGCAGCGGGCCGTTGGCGCGGCTGCAGGACCAGCAGGACATGCTCGAACGGCTGCGCGACGAGGGCGCGGGGCTGGCCGGCGGGGCGCGGGCGGTCATGGCGGCAGCGCGCGCGGGCGCCGTCGATGCGCAGCACTAAGACCAGGTCTCGTCGGAGAAAGCGGCTGGTCTCGGCGCGGCGCGGCGAACCAGGCAGCCCGGCCGTGTCCCTCGACGGCATCCTCGGGCCGCTGGGCGAGCTGATCGACGTGCCGCCGCAGTACGAGCGGGCGATGGAGGCCGCGCTGGGCGGCCGCGTGCAGGACGTGGTGGTGCGGGGCTGGGAGGACGCGGAGGCCGCGGTCGAGTTCCTCAAGCGCAACCAGGCGGGCCGCGCGACCTTCCTGCCCCTCGACACGCTGCGGCCGGGGCGGCCGGCCGACGTGCCCAAGGGCCCGGGCATCATCGGGCTGGCGAGCGACCTCGTGGGCTTCGACGCGGAGATCGCGCCGGCGGTCGAGCTGGCGCTCAACCACACGCTCGTCGTCGAAGACCTGCCCACGGCCCGCCGGCTGGTGAACCGCGGGGGCGGGGCCACGCTGGTCACGCTGGACGGCGAGATCGTGCGGCCGTCGGGCAGCGTGACGGGCGGCGCGGAGAACAAGCAGCGCGACGGCGGCCTGCTGGCGCGGGCGCGGCAGCTGCGCGAGATGCCGGAGCAGATCAAGGCCGCGGCGGCTGTCGTTGCAGGGCACGAGAAGCAGATCGCCGAGCTCCGCAAGGCGCAGGCCGAGGCGCGGGCCGGCGCTGGACAGCCTGCGGGCGCGCCGGGACGAACTGAATGCGAGCCAGGCGCGGCTCAACGGCGAGCTGTCGAAGACGCAACTGGCGGCCGAGCGGGCGCGGCAGACGGTGAGCTGGCACGAGGAGCGGCGCAAGGGCGCTCGAGCGCGAGGCGGGCGAGCTGGACCGCCGCGAGGCTGAGCTGCAAGGCCGCGATCGCGGACCTCGCCGGCCAGGTGGAGAAGCGCGAGGCGGCGGTCGAGGCGGAGCGGCGCAAGCTGAACGAGCTGTCCGCCGAGGATTACGTCGCGGAGCTTGCCCGGCTCAAGGCCGAAGCCGCGGTCAGCGCGGGGCAGTTGCAGAGCCTCGAAGGCCGCGTCCGGGAGCTGCAGGGCAGCCAGGCGAGCCGGGAGCAGGAGATCGCGTCCAAGACGCGCGCGGCGGGCGGCGCTGGCCGGGCAGCAGGCCGAGGCGGCGCAGGCCATCGAAGAGCAGTCGGCGGTCGCGGACCGGCTGGCCGCGGAGATCGGCGAGCTGACCGCGTGCATCGACCCGGCCGAGGCGCGGCTGGCCGAGCTGGAGAAGAGCGGCCGCGAGTCGGAGGCGCAGGAGCGGGCGCTGCGCGAGCAGCTGCGGCTGGCGCAGGCGCGGCAGAACCAGGCCGACCTGGCGGCGCAGCGCGAGCCAGGACGAGCTCAGCGCACCTGCGCGGGGAGATCGAGAAGGACCTCGGGCTGGTCGAGCTGACGCAGTTCGTGGACGACCCGGGCGAGTCGCAGGAGGCGCTGGCCGAAGACCTGTTCGACACGCAGCCCCCGCTGCCGCTTGAACGGCATGGTCACCCGCCTGCCCGTCGTGGTCGAACTGCCCGAGGGGCTGGATGCGGACGTGCGCAGCCTGCGCGGCGCAGATGGCCCGGCTCGGGCCCGGTCAACCTGGATGCGCTGGCCGAGTACCAGGAAGTCGAGGCGCGCTACAACTTCCTGCACCACGCAGTCGGCGGACCTCGAGCACGCGGTCGCATCGCTGCAGGAGGTCATCGCGGAGCTCGACCGGGTCATGGAGCGGGAGTTCGTCGCCACGTTCAAGGCGGTGGCAGCCCGGTTCAAGGACGAGTTTGTGGCCCTGTTCGGCGGGGGATCGGCGAAGCTGGTGATGGCCGACCCGGAAAACCCGAACAGCACCGGCATCGAAATCATCGCGCGGCCGCCGGGCAAGCGCGAGCAGGGGCTGGCGCTGCTGTCGGGCGGCGAGCGCGCGCTGACCGCGGCCGCGCTGATCTTCAGCATCCTGAAGACCCGGCCAACGCCGTTCGTCGTGCTGGACGAGGTCGACGCGGCGCTGGACGAGGCGAACGTGAGCCGGTTCCGGGATGCGATCAAGGCGCTGGGCAGGGAAACGCAGTTCATCCTGGTGACACACAACCGGGGCACGATCGAGGCTGCGGATACGATCTACGGCATCTCGATGGGCGCGGATCACACCTCCACCACCCTGTCGCTCAAGCTGGACGGCAAGGAGCTGGTCGCGTCGACGGCGGTCGAGGCGTGATCGCGGCAGGCAGGACACGCCGGCCGCGGCCGCCTCGTCCTCTACCTGCTCGGGCTGGCGCACGGTCATCTTCTGGGGCGCCAGCTTCCCCCTCACCAAGGCCGCGCTGGACTACACGGGACCGACCGCGATGGCGTTCCTGCGCTGGACGATCTCGGCCGGGTTCCTCGGGGGCTGGCTGGCGATTGCGGGGCGGAAAGACCCGTCGGTTGCGCCCCGCATGGCGGTCGCGCTGGTGCGGAAGCGGCCGTGGACCGTGGCCTGGGTCTCGTTCGTCGGCATTACCCTCTATCTACTTCCTCGAAAACCTCGCGCTGCGGTACACCACCGCGACCAACGCCGGGGTCCTCTCGAACCTGACGCCCGTGTTCATGGTGCATGATCGCGGCCCTGCTGATGCACGAACGGCTGCGGGGGCTGGACTGGCTGGCGGTGATCGCGGCGTTCGCCGGCTCCGCGCTGGTCAGCCAGGGCGCGGGGCACCTGACGCTCGGCGGGACGGGCCTGCTCGGCGACCTGATGATGGTGGCGGCGGGCCTGTTCGGCGCGATGTACAGCATCGGCGGCAAGCGGCTGTCCGAGGAGTTCCAGCCGGTCGTGGTGATCACGGTCGTCGGCGCGGTGGGCGCGCTCTTCCTGCTGCCGCTGGCCGCTGCTGGAGGGCCTGAGCCTCGCGATGCCGCCGCAGGGGTGGGCCATGATCGTGCTGCTGGGCTCGGGTCGGGCGCGCTGGCGAACCTGTGCTGGATGAGCCTGCTGCGCTACACGCCCGCGTCGCGGGCCGCGCTGGTCCTGTTCCTCATCCCGGTGATCGCGGCCGTGCTGTCGGTCGTGTATCTCGGCGAGCCGATCACGCCGCTGCTGGTGCTGGGCACCGTGTTGGTGTTGGGCGGCGTGGTCGCGGTCCAGCGCCGGGCGGTGTGAAGGACGGCTACCGTTGGCGCGACGCCGGCCGTACGGGCGACCTGCCGGTCGCCCCTACCTTCGTTGCCACGCTTACTTCCCTTCGCGTTCGTGCTTGGCTATACTAGCGGGCATGACGCAGATGCAAGACCCCGACGAAATCTGGCGCGCTTCGCTGACCGAGGTGGACAAGCGAACCGAGGACCAGCCGCCCGCGTATCCTGAAGGCGGAGGCCTGGCCGTACCCGGACCTCGACCGGCTGTGGGTGCGGGTGGAGATCAGCCCGTTCGTCGCGTTCCCGAACCTCGAGCTCATCCTGAGCGGGCCGGACGGCGAGCCGATCAACTCGATGTTCATGGTCGAGGTGCGCGAGACCTACCAGTCGCTGACCCTCCACCTGCGCGAAGCGCCGCAAGCCGGGCCAGCGCTACCGCCTGACGATCGAACTCACGCGCGACGAGCAGATGCTCGACACGCGCGACCTGGATTTTGACCTCGTGTTTCGTGACCCTAAAGGAGAACAGCAGTGAACGCGCCCGTGCGCCATCCGCCAGATCCTCGAGACGGCTAAGACCATCGCGGTCGTCGGCCTTTCCGACAAGCCCGACCGGGAGAGCTACAAGGTGGCGAAGTACCTGCAGTACCACGGCTACCGGATCATCCCGGTGAACCCGATGGTGAACGAGGTGCTGGGAGAGAAGAGCTACGCCTCGGTGACGGACATCCCCGAGCAGGTGGACGTCGTCGACGTGTTCCGCAAGCCGGAGGCGGTGATGCCGGTGGTGCAGGACGCGATCGACGCGGGCGCCAAGGTGCTGTGGCTGCAGCTCGGGGTGGTGAACCGGGAGGCGGCCGAGAAGGCCGAGGCAGCCGGGCTGCAGGTGGTGATGGACCGGTGCATGAAGATCGAGCACGGGCGGCTGTTGGGGTAAATTACAGGCAGAGACCTCCGAGGTTTTCGAAACCTCGGAGGTTTTGGGGCTAATCCGCAAGCAGAGACCTCCGAGGTTTTGGGGCTAATCCGCAAGCAGAGACCTCCGAGGTTTTGCGGGGTTGGTAATCCGCAAACAGAGACCTCCGAGGTTTGCGATACCTCGGAGGTCTGGTGTTGAGCGGCTACGTATTCGTATCGATATTCTGCGACTCGAGCAGCTTGCGGTAGGCGGCGAGGCCGGGTTCGCCGGTGACGAGGCCGGCGGCGGCCGCGGGCCAGTCTGGGGCGGTCATTTCCACGATCCAGCCCTCGCCGTACGGGTCCTGCTCGGCGATGGAGGGGTCGTCTGCCAGCAGTGGGTTGGCGCGGACGACCACGCCGGTGAAGGGCGCCGGCACGGGGCCGATGTACTTGACGCTCTCCACCATCGCCACGCTCTTGCCCTTGGGCACCTCGGCGCCGACGATGCTGGCCTTGACGCTGATCGCGACGAGCGAATGGCGCAGGAGCTGGTAGGCGACGGGCGTCATGCCCACCCGGATCACGCCCGCGGACGGCGGCGCGACCCAGACGTGCTTATCGACGAGATAATACAGGTCTTCGGGCAGGTTGAATCCCCGGATTAACGCCATTACCACTCTCCATGAAGAAAGAAACGCGGGGAGGCTATGCTCCGCTGCGCATGAACTCCCCTTCGCACGGACCGTGCCGAGCTGGGGCTCGGCGGTCCGACGACGTGAGCGTGTTCCGGAGCCGACTTACGGTTGGACGATGACCGGCATGCCGATCCAGGCCATGTCATACAACAGCTTGGCATTGACGTTGTCAAGCATGATGCAGCCGAACGTGATTGGCTTGCCGACGTTGCCGCTCCAGATCTGCACGCCGGTTTTCGCGTCCCACGGCAGGCCGTGGATGCCGTTCTCGCTGCCGCCGGCCCAGTAGATGCCCAGCCAGAACGGCATCCAGATGTTCCAGGTGGAGCCGTAGGCCTTGGGCAGCTTGGACTGGATCTTGTACGTGCCGGGACGGGTAGCCGAGCCGCGACGGCCCGTGGAACAGACCCAGCGGGCAATCACCGTCTGGCCGCTGTAGACCCAGCAGCGCTGCTGCGAGATGCTTGCGACGAACTTGGTCGGCTTGGCGGGCAGGGCGCCGGCCTTATCAGTGGAAGCGCCGCCTTGCCCGGGGATCAGGAGCCGGACGCCGACGCCGATCAAGTCCGCGGTGCCGAGCCCATTGGCTTCGACGATCGCGGCGACCGACACACCGTATTTCTTGGCGATCTGCGAAAGCGTCTCCCCCGCCTGGACGACATGGATCTTGGCCGGGGTGATTTCGGCTGGCGTCGGAGCAGGAGTATTCAACGTTGCGGTCGTGGCCGCGGGAAGCGGCGTGTTTTGCGCCTCGGGTTGAGCCGTCGGCTGCGCCGGGCTTCCGCCCGCGCTGCCCGCCTGCGGGACGACGAGCTTCTGGCCGACGCGGATCAGGTCCGGGTTCGTGATGCCGTTCGCCTGCAGCAAGGCAGCCGCGCTGAGGCCGAAGCGGCGCGCGATGCCGGCGAGCGTATCGCCCGCCTGAACCTCGTACGTCCTCGTGATTACCGAGCCCTCGGAACTCTCGGGAGGATTGACGCCGGGCGTGCTGGGCAGCGGGGCGCTGGTTGCGGCGGGCTGAAGAGTGGGCGCAGGCGTCGGGACCGACGTGGGTGGCGGCGTGGGCGAAGGCGGGGGGGCTGCACCGGCGGCAGGAATGACAAGCTGCTGGCCGGGATAGATGACGTCGGAATTCGCCAGGTTGTTGGCGCGCACGATCGCGCTCGCGGAGACGCCGTAACGCGCGGCGATGTCCACGAGGCGGTCGCCCGGTTGGACCACGTAGATGATGGTGTCGCTGCTCGGCTGCGCCTTCACGGCCCCCGGTAGGCCAGCCACGAGCAACGCCAAGGCCAGGAAGAGCACTGCGCCGATCCTGACAAACGGTCGCAAGTTTGCAGCCATGACAGCCCTCTCGACGCGGTCATCGTCACAATAGCGATACATGCGCTGCGCCCAGGATACCTGAAGTCGCGCGGCGTGTCAAGGATAACAGTAGCATTTAGTTGTCAAAGCGCGAGCGTGCTGGCGCCGGCCGCAGCGCGGGTCGGGTAGAGCGCAGGCGTGAGGCCGGTTTCTGCCTCGTAACCGGCAGTCACAGCAGAGATGGCGGCCTCCACGGCACCGGCGTCCATCAGGGCCACACAGCAGCCGCCGAAACCGGCGCCGGTCAGGCGCGCGCCGTAGCAGCCGGGTTGGCCGCGCAGCAGCTCGGCCATGACGTCAAGCTCGTGGCTGCTCACCTCGTACAGGTCGCGCAGGCTGAAATGCGAGGCGTTCATGAGCTGTCCGGCATACGCAAGATCGCCTGCCTTGAACGCGTCGGCGGCCTGCAAGACCCGCTCGTTCTCCTCGATCACATGGGTCGCGCGCATCCGCACGATATCGGGCACCTCCACGGCGTTGAGCATGCCCATCGTGGCATCCCGGAGTGCGGAGACGCCCATCGCCAGGGCCGCCTGTTCGCACTGCGAGCGGCGCTCGTTGTAGGCTGAAGATGCCAGCGAGCGACGGACGGACGTGTCCGCGATCAGGATGGCTGCGGTCGGGGGCACGGGCACGGGTTGGTACACGATCGAGCGAATGTCGATGAGCAGGAGGTGGCCCGCCTGGCCCAGGGCGGACGCGAGCTGGTCCATTAGGCCGGTCTTTGCGCCGACGAACATGTGCTCCGCGGCCTGACCGGTGCGGGCGGCCTCGTCGGGAGGAACGGTGAAGTCCCCGGCCGCGGAGAAGGCCTGGACCGCGGCCATTTCAAGTGCGGCGGAGGACGATAGGCCCGAGCCGATGGGCACGGTGCCGTGAACCAGCATGTCGGCCCCGCGCAGGTGATAGCCGCGCTCCTTGAGGCCGAAGGCGACCCCCCGCACGTAGTTGCTCCACGTCTGGTCCGCAGACGTCGCGATCTCGTGAAGGTTGAAATCGGTCGAGCGCCGCAGGTCCATCGCGGTGAGGCGCACCACGTCGTCGTCGCGCGGCCGAGCGCGATGCGCGTCTCGCGCTCGATGGCCGCAGGGAGGACGAACCCGTCGTTGTAGTCGGTGTGCTCGCCGATCATGTTCACCCGGCCGGGCGCCCGGGCCACGAACGCCGGCCGCCGGCCGTACACCCGCTCGAATTCGAGCAACAAGTCGTCTTTCTGCACTAGGCACCTCGTCGCAAACTGTTCGCCATGCGGAGTATACCACAAGCCAAGAGCGCGGCAAGGACGGCCGGAAAGTGCTAAACGTCACAAGCGCGCGGATTTGTTGGCTGCCTCGCGTCCGGTCATCCCGTTACTTTTAATCGCATTCAGCGTCCTATAAGATAGAACTGCCTCCTGATCGTGGGAGCGATTCGCCGCGCCGGTCGCCGAGAGAGGAACTATGGGACACGGAGAGGCCGAGGACGCGCCCGCACGCCTCCGCAGGCTAGCGCCGGGCTTGCTCGTCGCGCTGCTGGTCGCATTGACGCTGGCGCTGCCCTCGCTTCTCCCGATCCGCAGCCTGGCGGACGCAGCGCCACCCACCCCCACCAAAGGCGCCGCAGCCCCGGAGGCGCTTCCGCTGGCCTGCACCTGCGCGAAGGATGCCTACGAGGACGACAACGACCTGATCCACGCCCGGCCCCTGAGCCTAAGCTCCTGGCAGCAGCACTCGTTTCATGTGGCCTCGGACTTCGATTGGCTCCGGCTCGAGAACCTCCAGGCGAACCGGGGCTATTCCGTTTCCACGTTCGACCTGACGGGCGGCGCCGACACGGATATGGCGCTCTACAACGAGTCGGGCGCGCGCCTGGCGAGCAATAACGACGTGGACCCCGCCCGCTGCAGCGTCGAGCCCAGGTACTGCGCCTCATCGATTACGTGGAAGGCCGGGGCGAGCAAGGCATACTATGTCAGCGTCAGCACCTACGACTACGATCCCTGCGCTTGCCCGCAGTACAAGGTCCGGTTGAGGGCGCTGGGCGCGTTTATGCCGGCCATCCTGCAGCAGCCGACGCCCACCTACACGCCGACCCCGACGCCTACCCACACGTCGACCCCGACGGCGACGCCGACCGCCACCAGCACCCGGACGCCTACGAACACCCCGACACCCACCAGCACCTTCACGCCCGGGCCGTCGCCCACGCCGACGGAGACGCCGCTGCCGCCACCGCTCGACTATCCACAGGCCATCGCCGTGGACCCGGACACCGGGCGGCTCTACGTGTCGAGCGCGACCAATGACCGGGTGTACCTGCTGGACGCCGTCACCCTCGGGACGCTGGGCAGCACGCCCGTGGGCGACCAACCGTGGGGGATCACCTATTTCGCCGCGCTCGACAAGGTGTACGTGGCGAACTGGGGCGACGGAACGGTGTCAGTCCTGGACGGGGGCACGCTGAAACTGCTTGCGACGATCCAGGTGGGCGCAAATCCGACCTGGCTCAGGCAGGCGGGAGATAAGATCCAATTGATTGACTATGGCGCGGACAACCTGGTGACGATCGACCCGGCGACTGACACGGTCTACCGGACGCAGCACCTGTCTCGCACCAATGGGAACTGGGCGCTGGCGTATAACCCGAACCTGGACCTGACGTACGTGACGAGCCGCGATTCGAAGAGCATCACCGTGGTCGATGCGACCGGCGAGCGCACGGTCCTTCTCGCGGGCCCGAGCATCGCCTGGGAGCCGTACCAGCTGGACTTCAACCCGGTGCTCAACCGCCTGTACGTCATCTGCGACGTCGACGGGCAGCTCAACGACGAGGTGCTGGTGTACCAGCCGAATGGGATCACGCTCGCGCGGGTCGGCCGGATCACCGTGGGCAGCGCGGGGCCGGACATGCCGTGGGGCGAGGACGGGCGGGGCGGCGTGATCGCCAACCCGATCACCGGCAGCGTGTTCGTGAGTAACGCTTATGACAACAACGTGAGCGTTATCGACGGGATGACGAACACGGTCGTCGCCACGGTTTCGACCGGCAAGAGTCCGTTCGGGCTGGGGATCGACCCGGCGAGGAAACGGATCTACTCGGCCAACCGGGAGAGCGACAACGTCACGATGATCCCCGACGTGAGGTAGGCGGCGGCGCTGGCTATTTGAAGCGGCGCGCCAGCTCCGCTTCGACGTCGGACCAGGTGCGGCCTTTTGCGGCCAGCAGCACGAGGCAGTGGTAGACCAGGTCGGCCATCTCGTAGACGAGGCGGTCGTCCGGCTCGGCGAGCGCCGCGACGGCCGTTTCAACCCCTTCCTCCCCCACCTTTTGCGCCATGCGCGGCAGGCCGGCGGCAAACAGGCTCGCGGTGTACGAGGCTGCGGTCGGATTCGCCTTGCGGTCCAGGATGGTCTTCGTCAGCGCGTCGATCACGTCGCTCATGGAATAGTCCTCCTACAGGCTCGCGGCGCCCAACTGCGCGCAAAGCGCCTGGCTGCGAGCGACCAGGCTGCGGTAGTGGCTGCCGGCAAGCCGCGCATCGGCCCGCGCGAGCGCCTGCGCTGCGGCCGTGCGTTCGCCGCGGGCCTGGTACACCTCGGCCAGCCATAGGTCAATCTGCGCCTGCATGTACCGCGCCACCAGCGGCGCGGCAAGCCTCGCGGCTTCTTCGAGCAGCATCAAGGCGGCGTCCAGGTCGCCACGGCCGCGGGCGACCAGCCCCAGGTTCGCCTTGCACTTCGCCATGTGCGCGACGTTGTTGCGCTCGCGCGCCACCTGGAGGCTGGCGTCGAAGTACGCCTCGGCCTCCGCCCATCTGCCATCCGCCAGCTCGATCTCGCCCGCCGTGCTCAGGAGATACTCGCGCGGCATGCCCAGATCGTACTGGTCGGCGAGCGCGGTCGCTTCCCCAATGTAGCGCCGGGCGGCGGCGGCGTCGCCTGCCAGCATCGTGTGATAGCCAAGGTTGTTGAGCGACAACACCTGCTGGTTCGGCTCCCCCGCGGCGCGCGCCAGCTCCGCGGACTCCCGGTACATGGCGATTGCGCCGGGCAGATCGCCGCGCTCGGCGCGGGCGTTGCCAAGCTCGAAGCGGGCGACGACCGCGACATCCTGCAGCCGGTGAAGCTCGGCCAGGCGGACGGCTTCCGCCAGGTCCGCCTCGGCCGCCTCCAACGCGCTGCCGCCCGCGCGGAGCTGCCCTGCGCCGAGCAGGAAATGCGCCTGGGCGTGCGCCCACGGGTCGGCGGCCGCGTCCAGGTAGCCCAGGCTGCGCTCGGTCCACAGCTTCACTTCCTCGATCCAACCTACGGGCAGATACGTGGCGCCCATGCCGAGGCACGCCCGGGCGGCCGTCCGGGCGTCGCCGGCCTGCTCTGCGGCCGACAGCGCGGCTGCGTAGGCGTCGCGGGAATCGGCGAGCGCGCCGGCGCGGTAGAGCGCCGCGGCTAACGCCAGGTCGCGCGGCGGCGACGGCTCGAGCTGCGCGGCGCGGCGCCGGAACGCAACCGCCTCGTCGGGCGCGGCCAGGGACGCGGCGTGGTCTGCGGCAAGATCGGCGAAGGAGGCCGCCCGGGCAGGATCCCCGGCTTCCGCGTAGTGATCCGCGATCAGGCCGGCGAACGGGCCCAAGGCGCGGGCATGGCTGCTTTCCAACGCCTGAGCGGCCCGGCGGTGGATGGTGCGCCTGCGGGCAGTGCTGAGACGCTGCCGGACCACGCTGGACAGCAGGGGGTGGTTGAACGCCAGCCGGCCGCCCCTCTCGGCGAGGACCCCGCCCGCGAGCAGCTCGTCCAGCGCGTCCAGCACCGCGTCCTCGTCGAGGCCGGTAGTCTGCATCAGGAGGGGCAGATCGAACTCAGGCTCGAGCACGCCGGCCGCCTGGACCACGCTGCGGCCGTCGTCGCTCAGCCGGTCGATGCGGGCGGCGACGAGATCGGCCAGCGCGGGCGGAACGCCTTCGCCGCCGCCGGCCGCGAGGCTGCGGCTGAGCTCGAGGAGGACGTAGGGGTTGCCGGCGCTCTGGGCCTGGAGCCTATGCGTGACCGCCCGAATCGACGTTCAGATTTGGCGATCAGGGCCGCGGTCTCCTCGGGCGCGAGGCGGGCGAGTGGGATGCGGCGCAGAACACCCTCGCGGCCCCAGGCCGCAACCTGCTGAACGAGACCGGCGGGCGCCTCTTCGGGCCGGTAGGCGAGGACCAGGAGCAGCGGGCGGCCGCGCATCCGGTGGACCAGGTAGGGCAGCCAATCGAGCGTCGCGTGGTCGGCCCAGTGGACGTCGTCGACGAAGATCAGCAGGGGGTGGGCGTCGAGCGCGAGCAGCGCCTGGACGAACGCCTCGAAGACCCGGCGACGCTCCTCTTCGGGGGGCAGGACCGCGGGCGCGGGCAGCTCGGGCAACTGCGCCCGCAGCTCGGGCAGCAGCCGCGACACCTCGGCCAGCCAGGCGAGCGGCAGCACGGGCGACGCCTCGGCCGCCGAGGGCGGGTGGAAGAGGTCCTGGATGCAGGGGTGGCTGCCGAACAGCTCGACCAGCGGCGCGAACGGCAGGCTGCTTGCAGCTTCCACGCAGCGGGCCTCGAGGGCCGTACACTCGAGGGTTACGCCCGCGAGCCACTCGCGCCACAGCCGCGACTTGCCGATGCCCAATTCGCCGGTCAGCAGGACGACGCGTGCCTGTCCTTGCGAGGCGAGGGCCAGCTCCTCGTCCAGGGCCGCGCACTCCGCGTTGCGGCCGGTGAAGGGAAGTTCGTACTGGGCCTGGGCCGTGCCGGGAAGGTTGGCGCCGGGTGCGCGGGGGTGCGGGCGCAGGGTCGCCGGCGGGCCGGCCCCCGGCGATGGCGTCGCGCAGGGCGCGGGTCTCGGGCGACGGCTCCACGCCGAGCTCGCGGTCCAGGCTGAGCCTGAGCGTCTCGTACACCCGCAGGGCTTCGCCCCGCTCCCCGGCCCCGGACAGCGCCTGCATGAGGGCGCGGTTCAGCCCTTCGTGCAGGGGGTCGTGGACGAGCGCTTGCCGCGCCAGGGACGCAGCTTCACGGGAGCCGCCCGCGCGGTCGAGCCCGGTCAGCGCGGCGGTGAGGCTGGAAAGAAGAGCTTCGGAAACACGCTCGCGGGCGGCGATCAGCCACAGCTCGAACTCGGGCGCGTCGGCGAGCACGAGGCCGTCGAGAAACGGTCCGGCGTAGAGATCGAGCAGACGGCGCGGATCGGACGAAGGGCCGGCCGAGAGCACCTCCCGCACGTCGACATTGAGTGAGTCGTGAAGCGCGAGGCGGTCGCCCGAGGTCACCACGGCCTCGCCGCCGAGATCGCGGCGGATGGCCCACAACGTATTACGGAGGTTCTTGCGGGCGGCCTCTTCGGTGCTGTCGCCCCAGAGCAGGCCCAGAACGCGCTCGCGCGGCTGCGGCTCAGCGCTCAGTGCGAGATAGCCGAGCAAGGCGGCGGCCTTGGAAGTAAGCTCGACGGGGCCGACATCGCTTTCGGCGCGAGCGCGGCCCAGCAAGTGCAGGATGGTTGTCACAAGAGGGGATTATACCGCAAGAAACGTCTGACGGACGGCCACGGCCGAGCTGGTGCTCGGCGGTCCGGTAGGGCTATTGGCCGTCCACGTCGGGTGTGAGAAGGTTTCGGATCAACGCGATTTCATCGTCGTTCACGGTGTGGGCCATGCGCGGGTAGAGGCGCATGGTGACCTCAGCGCCTAGGCGGCGGAAGACGGATTCCGTCTCGACGACGCGCGCTTTTGCGATGTGGGGGTCGACGTCGCTGCAGCCGAGGAACACCGGCGTTCCCGCCATGCTGCCGGCGTAGTCACGCGGCGTGCGGTCGGGGCCGATCAGGCCGCCGCTGAGGCCGAAGACGCCCGCGTAGCGCTGCGCGTGGCGGGCGGCGTATTCGAGGGCGAGGCAGGCGCCCTGGGAGAAGCCGAGAAGGTAGGTGCGCTCGGCCCCAATGCCGGCTTCCCGCACGCGAGCGAGCACCTGTTCCACCCGGCCCAGCGCGGACGACAGCCACGGCTCGTTGCGGTCCATCGGGCTGGTGAAGGGATAGGGATACCAGGTGTTGTTAGCAGCCTGGGGCGCGAGGAAGGCGATGCCCGACGCCTCGAACATGGGCGCTAGCGACAGGATGTCCTCCGCGGTCGCGCCGCGGCCGTGCAGCATGATCATGGCGGAGCGAGCGCCGGGCAGCGGCTCGCCGTAGGTCAGCACCGGTTGGTCTTCGTGCAATGGCATGGACAACCTCCCGCGCAGCCGCCCTGCGCCGGCTGCGTTAACACAAAGACACAAGGGCACGAGGAAGTGTTCCCTCGTGCCCTTGTGCCATTGTGTCTTTGTGTTGTCACGGGGACGGTTACGCTGCGACGGCTTCGGCCACCGGCTCGGCGACCTTCTCACCTGGACGAGCTCCATCTCGACGTTGATCTTGACCTGGTCCGCCACCAGCAAGCCGCCGGTCTCGAGCGCCACGTTCCAGTTCAGGCCGTAGTCCTTGCGGTTCAGGGTCCCCTTGGCGGTCAGGCCCCAAATGGTGCTGCCCCACGGGTTCTTGTTCTGGCCTTCGCTCGTGACGTCGAACGTGAACTCGCGGGTCACGCCCTTGATCGTCAGGTCGCCGGTCACCTTGTACTCGTCGCCGCCAACCTTCTGGATCCGCTTGCTGACGAAGGTCATGCGGGGGTAATTCGCCGAGTCGAAGAAGTCGGCCGAGCGCAGGTGGTTGTCGCGGTTCACGTCGTGCGTGTCCACGCTGGTGGTCTCGATCCAGCCCTCGACCTTCGAGTTGAGCAGGTTGCTGGGGTCGACGGTGATCTCGCCGTCGAACTGAGTGAACCGGCCGCGAACGGTGGTAACCATCATGTGCTTCACGCCGAATTCGAAATTGGTGTGTGAGGTGTCGATCTTCCAAGCCATCTTATAATCTCCTTAGATTCCTGAGTTGTGTGTTCGCTTGAATCTTTACGAGAAGATCATAACAGGGCTGCGTCCCTGGGCGTCTCCGCGTCCTTTGCCGTCCGCTCGTCCTTGTCCTGATCCGGTTCACGCAGGGGGAAGACGACGGCGATCATCCAGCCGAAGAAGAGCGCGCTGCCGGTGGCGTAGGACCAGGGGCGGTCGAAGGCGGCGCCGCCGATAGCGAGGACCAGGAAGATGAGCGGGAGAAGGGGCATCAGGAGGACGAGGAACCCCAGCGACGGCACGAGCATGAGGGTCGCGAAGAGGCCGGCGAGGAGGGCGACGCTCTGCCCCAGCCACCACAAGGCCCGGGCCCCCGCCCGTGCGCCCCACTGGCTGTATCCGGCAGCGAGGAACCACGGCAGGCAGGCGAGCGCCATCACCGGCCAGCGCCAGAGCCGGGCCGGGACCGGCCACCACTGGACCCAGACGACCTGGCCCATGACGCCAAGCGCGAGGACCAGGAAGGCCAGGAAGAGGAGGCCACGAACGAAATCGTTCGCCGCAGGGCGGCGGATCGGGCGGTTGAACAGGAGCCAGACGGAGCCCGCAATGAGGAGCCAGAGCGCCACTGCACCGCCGACCTGGATGCCGAGCAGGGTGGACAGGGGCAGGACCTGGCCCAGCAGGCCGAAGAGCGCGGTCGCGACCAGCGGGCCGAGCAGCAGGCCCAGCCAGCGCCGGCCCGCGGGGGTGACGTTCTCGGAGGGCGCGCTGCTGCGCAGGACCGGCGAGACTGCGACGAGGGCGAGCAGCCACCCGGCGAGGTGCAGGCCGTACCAGAGGATGCGCCGGTCGACGTAGGGGGTCGAGCGGGCACGTGCTGAAGGTGCGGCCGATCCAATCAAGCGCGGCGGCGTGGCTTTCGTCGCGGAAGAGGATGCTGATGTGCTCGGCCAGCGGGACGACGAGCAGGTCGCGCGCCCGGCCCGCCGGCGAAGTCGTCGCTCGGCCCGCCCCCGGCGGCCAGCAGGTCCTCGGCGTTGGCGACAAAGCGGCCCTCGAGGCTGCCGGCCTGGAGGAGCAGGTTGCGCGGGGCATCGGGCCGGACGTCCGCGCCGGTGGGCGAGATCGCGACGACGGCCGCGTAGCGGCCCGCCTGGTTAATCCCCGCGGTCATCACCGCGCCGCTGCCCATCGAGTGGCCGAGGAGCGCGAGCCGGGACCGGTCCACCTCGGGCTGCGATGCCAGCGCGGCGGCCGCGGCGGCGAGGTTGGCCTGCAGCGAATCACGGTCCAGGGGCGCGGGGTTTGCGCCGTGGCCGTCGAAGTCGAAGAGCATGGCCGCGTAGCCCGCCCGGGCCAGCTTGTAGCCGTACCCGAGCATCAGCTGCTTCGAGCCGGCAAACCCGTGCGCCACGACGACGCCGGGGACGGGCGCAGGGGCGCCTGCGGGCGCGATGTAGAGCATGGGGATGCCGCCCGGCGACATCGGCCGCACGATGAGGCCCTGGCGGGCGGCGTTCACCATGAGCCAGGAGAACACGATGAGCACGACGGCGACGGCGAGCATGATCCAACGGCGGATCGACATGAGCGGCTCCCTTGCACCCGGCGGCACGCGCTTTGGCGGCCGGCCTGACCTGGGCTACAATCGCGCGGTATGCGCTTCGACGACCTCAGCAACCCGGCAACCTGGCTCCTGGCGAGCTTCCTCGCGCTCACCCTCGCGGCGAACGTCGCATGGCTTGCGGTCCGAAAACGCATGGGCAGCGCAGCTTTCCGCCGGGGTCCGCTGGCAGCGGTCAGCTGGCTGGCGCTGAGCCTGTTCTACCTGCTCGTGCCGTTCGCCGCGCTCCAGCGGGGCGTCCTGTCGCCCTATGCGCTCGGGCTGACCGAGATCAACTGGCCGGCCACCCTGTCCAACGGCATGATCCTGGCGGGCCTGATCGTGGGCGGCCTGCTCTTCGGCTGGCTGGTCTATCGCCGGGCCGTGCGCGAAGAGGCTTCCTTGCGGACGCTCCCGGCCCGCTGCCGCAAGCGGCGCCCGGTGAGGCCAACCTGCCGCCCGCGATCGGGCGCCTGCTCGCGACCCTGCGCGCGCCGCTCGACGCCGCGCTCCAACAGTGGCACTGGGCCTTCTACCGGGCCGCGGCGATCGGCTGGCTCCTCATCCCGCTCAGCCTCCCGAGCATGCCCGCGGCCGACCGGTTGCTCCAGGGCCTGCAGAGCGAGCCGCTGTACTGGGGCGCATGGCTCGGACTGGCCGCGGCCGGGCTGGAGTGGGTGCTGAATCCGTTCGACCGGGCCTGCCTGAGGCGGACCGGCGATCGCGAGGTCGCGCTGCGCCGGGCCGCGCTCGCGGTCGCGACGACGGGCCTCTTCGTGCTGACCCGCAATTTCTGGCTCTGCCTGGCCGTCCACGTCGCGGTCGAGACGCTGGCGGTCGGCTGGTTCCCCCTGCAGCTTCCCACGCCCATCGAGGCCGATTAAACCACAAAGGCCCTGACTCACCAACGAGCCGGGGCCTTCATGATATTCCTCTAAGTTCGTGACTAGTCGCGCCTAGCGGACGATGAAGCCCAGGACGACCAGGCCGCCGAGAATCGACGCGGCGACGATCCCCAGCCTGCGCAGGTCGTGCATGACGTACGAGTAGTCGGCGATGCGGTCGACGCGGCGGCGTACGAGCCGGCTGCGCCGGCGCCGCGGGGGGTCACACCGGCGGTGCGCGCCGGCGCCGGTCGAGCGGGTTGCCGCAGGGGCCGGGGCAGCGGTGGCCGCCGGCTGGGCTTCGGGCTGGGACGGCTTGCCGTCGCCATACATGCGCGGCTCGGATGCCTTGGGCACGCGGCGAGCCGATTTCTTCTGTTGCTTGGCCATCAGGAAAAACCTCGTTCAGGGTGAATGATTCCAAACCCCAACATTATACGCCCGGTGCGCCGGTTTACAAAACGCGAAGGTCTTCTCTCCTAGCGCCGGCGAACGAACCTGCCCGCCACCGCTCCCACCAGCCGTGAGACCTCTTCCACCCGCAGCCGATACAGCACGGCCAGGTACAGGAGGCCGCCGAGCCCGCCGGCAACGAGGATCGTGATGAGCGCGCCCGCCTTGCCCGCGGGGACACGGCCGGCAAGGGCTTCGCCGAGCAGGAAGATCACCCCGGCCATCACGAGGCCCGCGCCAACGCAGAGACCCAGCGTGCGGACGATGCGCTGGCCCCACAGCCGGCCCTCGCTCCGTTGGAGCAGGACGGTCATGATGCCCGCGTGCGCGGCCTGCTTGACCGAATCGGCGAGCACCAGGCCGAGGAAGCCGATGCGGTCCTTCAACAGGTACGCGGTGACGAAGTAGAACCCGACCGAGATGACGCCGACGATGGCCGGGGTGCGGGTGTTCTGCCGGGCGTAGAACATGTAGTTGAGCAGGAAATCGACGCCCGCGAACGGCAGGCCGATCAGGTAGACCCGCAGGGTGGTTGCCGTCATCGCGGCGTCGGCCGCGGTGAAGTTGCCTTGCTGGAAGATCAGCTGGACGAGGGGCAGGGCCAGCACGAAGAGGCCGGCCGTCGCGGGCACCAGCAGGACGAGCACGAGGCGCATGCCCCGGCCCGCAATGTCCCGGATAGGCCTCCCAGTCGCTGCCGGCCGCAAACCTGGACAGGCTGGGCAGCGCGGCGAGGGAGACGGCGACGGGAATGAGACCGAGCGGGAGCTGGATCAGCGTGGTCGCGTAGCCCATCCAGCTGGCGCTCTGCGGCCCGGCCGCCGACGCCCAGCGGCTGTCGACGATGATCTGGAACTGGGTGACGATCAGGCCGAGCATGAGGGGCACGTAGAGCCGGCCGATCCTGCGAACCGCCGGATGGCGCCACGCGGTGCTGAAGCGCACCCGGACGTCACGAATCCCCCAACCCGTCACGCTGAGCTGGAGCAGGCTGCCGAAGACGATGCCGAGGGGCAGGACGTAGATGCCGAGCCGGTGCGCCAGGAGCGGCGTCAGGAGCACGATGCCGAGGTTGAAGACGGCGCGCACTCACGGCGGTGTAGGAGAAGCGCCGGAGGGCATAGAGGAGGCCGGTCGCGCCGCCGGTCAGGCCGAAAAAGAGCGCGGCCGGCGCGATCACCCGCAGGCAGTTTGCCAGCACGGCCGTCAGCTGCGGGTCCGCGAAGTCGCTGAGGACGTGCGACAGCGGCTGGGCGAAGACCGCGACTGCCGCCGAGACCAGCGCCATCACGACCGCGATGATGCTCAGGAACGGCGCTGGCGACCCGCGCCAGCTCGTCCCGGCGCTCGCGGCTCGCATATTCGGTGAAGACCGGGACGAGGGCCGCGCTCAGCATCCCGCCCACCAGGAGGTCGTAGATCATGGTGGGCACGCGGGCGGCCAGCTTGAACGCGGACAGCTGGCCGCTGGCGCCGAAGTAGTACGAAATGACCGCTTCGCGCGCCAGGCCGAACACCCGGCTCGCGATGTTGCCCAGGCTGAGGATGCCCGCGGAACGCGCGATCCCGCCGCCGGTGCGCTCGGCGTTCCGGGCCTCGGGGGCTCACGAGGCTCTGTCCCTTCACGCGCGGCGGGACTCATGCTCGGCTCAGCTACTCCGGTTCGGGAAGCGAACGAATGCGCTGGATGATGAGCGTGGTGGAGCGATCGGGCACGTAGGGCAGGTACTCGACCCGGCCGCCGTAGCGCTCGACGATCTCGGCTTCGGGCGGCCGCGGGCCGCCCGGCCGGCCCCAGTCGCCGCCCTTCACGTAAACCTCGGGCCGCAGCGCGGCGACGAGGCGCTCGGCGGTCAGGTCGTCGAAGATCAGGACGGCGTCGACGCAGCCCAGGGCAGCGAGCAGCTCCGCGCGGTCCGCCTGCGGCACGAGGGGCCGGCCCGGTTTGCGGGCCGCGCACGACGCGTCGCTGTTCAGGCCGACGACCAGCGCGTCGCCGAGCGCCCGTGCGGCCTGCAGGTAGCGCACGTGGCCGACGTGCAGCAGGTCGAAATGGCCGTTGGTGAAGACGACCGTGCCGGCCTGGGCGCTGCGCCAGGCGAGCGCGTCGTCCAGGGTCAGAACGCTGCCCAAAGCTGGTCCTTCCAGTAATTGGCGCGTCGAGAGGGTCAGGAAGCGAAAGGCGAAAGTCGGGCGAAGGAACGAAACACGAAAACGCCGAAATCCTCGACTTCGTGCCTCTCTTTGATCCCAACCAAGCAGCCTGGCACGATTTTCTCCCTTTTCGTGCTTTCGTTCTTTCGCCCAGTTTCGCTTTTCGCCTTCCAGGCACTTCACTTTGCCGCTCTGCGTTTCTCTCATCACCGCCCACACGAACCTCGGCAGCGCCAGCTGCCGCCGCCAGCGCCAGGGCTGGGTGACCAGGCGGTAGAGCCACTCCAGGTTGATGCGCCGGACCCAGCGCCGGCGCGCGCTTCTGGACGCCCACGAGGAAGTCGAGCGAGCCGCCGACGCCCATCATGGCGGGCACGCCGGCGGCCGGCCCGTGCTTCGCGATCCAGAAGTCCTGCTTCGGCGCGCCGTAGGCGACGAACAGGATGTCGGGCCGGGCGGCGTGGATGCGGGCGAGGATCTCCGGCGCATCGGCATCCGCGGGCGAGCCCGCGTAGGCGCCGGCAACGTGCAGGCCGGGATAGCGCTCGGCGAGCACCGCCCCTGCCCTTTCGGCGACGCCCGGCCCCGCGCCGAGCAGGAACAGCCGCCAGCCCTTCTGCGCCGCGCGTGCGGCGATCAGCGGCACGCCGTCCGACCCGGTCACCCGCTCGGGCAGCGGCTTGCCCAGGCGCCTGGCGGCCCACAGCAGGCCCACGCCGTCCGCGATGCAGAGGTCCGCCGCTTCCAACACCGCAGCGAACTCCGGGTTCTTGCGGGCCGCCATGACGAACTCGGGGTTCACGGTGCAAACCTGGTGCGGCTTGCCCTCCGCGATCCAGCTCTCGATGCAGTCGAGCATGCCGTCGAAGGTGACCGCGTCGACGCGCACGCCGAGGATGCGGACGGAGGCCATGCGACCGCCATCAAACCTCCGAGGTCTCCCCCCAAATCAAACCTCCGAGGTCTTCCGAGACCTCGGAGGTTTTTCGCCGGTAGGTTTCTTCGCGACGCTTTCGAGGACGGCGAGCGTTTCGCGGGCGCATTTCTCCCACGAGAAGCGCTTGACGTTCTCGCGGCCGCGGCGCGCGAGCTCTGCCGCGAGCGCGGGATCGGTCACCAGGCGGTACATGGCATCGGCGATCGCGTCGACGTCGTGCGGGTCGACCAGGAGCGCGGCGTCGCCGGCCACCTCCGGCAGCGAAGATGTGTTCGAGGTGATGACGGGCACGCCGCAGCCTCCTGCTTCCAAAACCGGGATCCCAAAGCCCTCGTACAGCGACGGGTAGACGAAGGCGGTGGCAGCGCTGAGCAGCGCGGGCAAATCCTCGTCGGGGATGTAGCCCGGGAAGACGACGCGCTCGCCCAGGCCCGCCCGGGCGACCTGCTGAAACAACGAGTCGTAGAGCCAGCCCTGCTTGCCCGCAAGCACGAGCTGGACATCCGCCAGCTCGGGCCGGCCGCACAGCCGCTCGAATGCCTGAACGACGCGCTCCAGGTTTTTACGGGGCTGGAGCGTGCCGACGTAGAGCAAATAACGCTGCGCCAGGTCGTACTTCGCGCGCAGCGAGGCCAGGCGCAGCGGGTTCGTGACCTGCTTGAGCGACTCGTCGCGGCCCAGGTACACGACGTGGATCTTCTCCGGCCGCGCGCCGTACGCATCGACGAGGTCCGCCTTGGTCGCTTCCGAATCGGCGAGCACCGCCGCGGCCTGGTGCGCGTTCCAGCGGGTCGACCAGTCGAGGTAACGGCGGTCGCCGGCTTCGTGGGCCTCGGGATAGTAAATGTAGCCCAGGTCGTGAACGGTGACGACGCTCGCCCGGGGATGGATCAGCGGCAGCACGTGGGCCGGGACGAAAAGCACGTCGGGCGAGTGGAGCGCCATCTCGGTGCTGAGCCGGGCGTGCGTCCAGAGTCGCGGGAAGCATGGGCGCATCGACTTCGGAATCTCGACTGCTCGGCAGGTCGACGACCGGCTCCGTCAGTTGACGCGAACAGCCCATCGGGGGGCGCTGCGTTCGTGTACAACCGGAATCGATGCCCCTGCCCCTGGCGCAACAGCTCCCGGATGACGTGGACCGAGTACATCTCGGTTCCGGTCCGGCGGGCGACCGTTGCGCGGCTTGCATCGATGCCGATCAGCATCGGGCCATTATAGCACAGCGAGCATGTCCGCCTCAGTGACCGGCCCTTCGCGCAAGATGCGCGGGACAGGCCCGGTCACGTCGATCACGGTGGAAGCAGCGCCGCCGGGGCAGCGGCCGCCGTCCAGGATCATCGCCACCCGGCCCTCGAGCTGGGCAGCAACCTCGGCCGCGGTGACAGGTGCAGGCGCGCCGGAGAGGTTGGCGCTGGTGGTGGCAAGCGGCGCGCCGGCCGCGCGGATCAGCGCCCGGGTCAGGTCGAGGTTGGGGATGCGAACTGCGACGGTGGGGCCGCCGGCAGTGACGGCGGGCGGTACCCTGGCGGCCTTGGGCACGACCAGCGTGAGGGGACCCGGCCAGAATGCCTCGGCGAGCTTCATGCCGGCAGGGGGCAGGCCGGCGGCGACCAGCGACAGGTCGGCAGGGTCGGCAAGCAGGATGGGAATGGCCTTGTCCAGGCTGCGGAGCTTGGCGGTGTACAGCCGGGCGACCGCCTCCTCGTTCCAGCAGATGGCGCCTACGCCGTAGACGGTGTCGGTGGGGAACGCGACGAGCTCGCCCGCGGCCAGCAGCTCGACCGCGGCTGCAAATGCCCGCTCGGGATCAGCTGCCGGAGAGGATGTACTTCTCGATGACATGGGCCAGCCCGTCTTCCTCCACCGCAGGCGCGACCTCGTTCGCGGCCGCGAACACCTCGGGCAGCGAGTTCGCCATTGCCACGCCGAGCCCAGCCCACTCGATCATCGAGTTGTCGTTGCCGGAATCGCCGATCGCGATGGTCTCTGCCTGAGGGATGCCGTAGTGCCGCGCGAGAAAGCGCAGGCCGTGCCCCTTGGATGCCTCGGTCGAATGGACCTCGACGAACATATCGTGCGAGCGGACCACCCCCAGCCGTCCGGCGAAGCGCTCGGTCAGCTCGAGCCGGAAGGCGTCGTTGGTCTCGGGTGCGCCGATGAACAGGCCCTTGAGCGGCGACCTGCCGGCCGCGGCGAACCAGTCGCAAATCTCCGAGTAGCTGCGTGCGAAACGAATGGGCATACCGAACCAGCGCTCGTAAAACTCGGCCGGCCGCCCCCGCTCCACCACGTACATGAGATCTTCGTCGTAGACGTTAAGCTCGAGGTTGCGCTCCTCGGCCATCGCCAGCACCTCGCACATGGCGCCGGCAGGCGCGGGCTCGAGGTAGAGCGTGCGCCGCTCGCCGGCCAGCTCGCGCACCATCGCGCCCTGGAAGCAGATCACGGGCGCGTCGAGCCCGAGGGCGCGAGCGTAGCGGGCCGCGGATGCGTAAGGGCGGCCGGTGGCGAGCACGAGGATCGCGCCCTGTGCGCGGGCCGCGGCCACCGCCCGGCAGACCCGCTCCGTCGGGAGCTGGCCCCCCAGGGCGGCGGTGCCGTCGTAGTCAAAAGCCAGAAGTCTGTACAAGTGATACTCTCTGCAGGTGTTTCGACCAGATGACGTTTGGACCATCGAAGCGCGAAGCCCACGAACGGTCCGCACAGCAGTCTTCGTGTTCTTCGCAGCTTCGCTCACCTTCGCGTCGTCGTGGTCCAAACGCTTCGTGGTCCAGGCCCTTCCTGGTTCAGGCTGTAATAACGACCACGCGGTCGAGGCCGGCGTAGTCCACCAGGACGCTGCAGCCGCATTCGGGCAGCGTGTTGTTCACGATCGAGCGCATCAGGGCGCCCTGGTCCGCGCCGATCTCCAGGAAGAGCGCCGCGCCCGGCTTCAACTTGGCCTCGCCCGCGGGCTGCGCGATGCTCTCTACCAACTCGCGCAGCACGTCGCAGCCATCGTTCCCGCCGTCCAGCGCGAGCACGGGCTCGTAGTCCCGGACCTGGCGGGGCAGCGTGGGCAGATCGACGCTCGCGACGTACGGCAGGTTCGCGACGACGATGTCGACCGGCTCGGGCAGGCAGTCGAGGAGATGGCCGGGGACGAGGCGGACCTGCTCCCCTACCCCGTACCGCCAGACGTTCTTCTCGGCGACCTCCATGCACGCGGGCGACACGTCGGTGGCGTAGACCATCACGTCGGGCAGGTTGACCGCAAGCGCGACTGCGATCGCGCCGCTGCCGGTGCCGATGTCCGCGATCACCGGGCGCTGCCCTTCAGCCAGCATCCGCTGCGCGTGGGCCAACGCGCGCTCGACCAGCATCTCGGTTTCGGGGCGCGGGATGAGCACACGGTTATCAACTGTTATGTCAAGCCCGTAAAAGGGCTTGAACCCGACCAGGTAAGCCACCGGCTCGTGGCACATGCGCCGCCGGACGAGCGCCTCGAAGCGATCGATTTCCGCTTCGGTCAGCTCGCGTGTGGGATGAGCGTAGAGCCAGGCCTTGTTCACGCCGAGCACGTACGAAAGCAGTACGGAGGCGTCGAGCTGGGCCGTATCAATATCCACCTCGCGCAGTCGCCGCGTTGCTGCCAGCATCGCCCGGCCCACATCGCTGGAACGATCCAGTGACCAAACAATCTGCAAACTTCTATCCTCATAACACGGGCTCCCGCGCACACCCACCTTACTGGTCACTGCCTCGGAGGCCCCGTTGCCGTTTGCGCCCTTTCGCAGGGACGCAGCCGAGATCGTCTTCATTTGTAAAGTATTCAACTCAATCCTCGCCGATGGCTTGCAGCCGCTCCGTCTGATCCGTTGTTGCCAACTCTTCGATGAATTCGTCCAGATCGCCGTTCAAAAAGCCAATGAGATTGTAGGTGGTCTTGCCGATCCGGTGATCGGTGACCCGGTTTTGGGGGAAGTTGTACGTGCGGATCTTCTCGCTCCGCTCCCCCGAGCCGACCTGGCTGCGGCGCGCTTCGCTGCGCTCGTTCGCCAGCCGTTCCTGCTCCATTTGATAGAGGCGGGCGCGCAGGATCGCTAACGCCTTGATCTTGTTCTGTAGTTGTGACTTCTCGTCCTGGCAGCTGACGACAAGACCCGTGGGTAGATGGGTCACGCGGATCGCAGAGTCGGTCGTGTTGACGCTCTGCCCGCCCGGACCCGTGGCGCGGAACACGTCGATGCGCACGTCGCCCGGCGCGATCTGCACGTCCACCTCGTCTGCCTCCGGCAGAACCGCCACGGTGGCGGTTGAGGTGTGGATGCGGCCCTGCGCTTCGGTGACGGGCACGCGCTGGACGCGATGGACGCCGCTCTCGAACTTGAGCTTCGAGAATGCGCCCCGGCCCTTCACCTGGAAGATGACCTCTTTGAAGCCCCCGATGCCCGTCTCGGTCTGGCTCATGATGTCGGTCTTGTAGCCGTGCTCCTCGGCCCACCTGGCATACATGCGGAACAGATCGCCCGCGAAAAGAGCGGCTTCATCGCCGCCCGTACCGGCGCGTACTTCCACGATGACGTTTTTCTCGTCAAGGGGATCTTTCGGCACCAGTAATATGCGTAAACGCTCTTCCCGCTGCGCCTGTTCCGCCGTCAGCCGCTCGACCTCGGCGCGCGCAAGCTCGGCCATTTCGTCGTCGCCGCCGGTCTCGGCCATGAGCATCTGCGCGCCCTCCAGCTCGTTCTGCGCGTCCAGCCAGGCGCGGTACTCGGTGACGACGGGCTCGATCTCGGATTGCTCGCGCGCCAAATCGGCGAGCCGGTCATGGTCCGTGACCAAGGCCGGGTCGGCCATCATCTCGTTCAGTTCTTCATAGCGGCGGTCAATCGCCGCGACCTTCTCAAGTACCATGCAATTCCCTTAGAAACCAGGTTTCTGGCAGAAACCTGGTTTCTCCGTTAGCCCAAGAATACGGGGAGGTTGGCGCAGGCGATGATGTGCTTCCACTTGTCGGGGTCGTTGCCTTCGGTGAAGGCGGCAGCCTCGGCGATCACCCGCCCGCCGGCTTCCTCGACCAGGCGGGTCATGCCGGCCAGGGTGCTGCCGGTGGAAATCACGTCGTCGACGAGGAGGATGCGCTTGCCCTTGACCAGGTAAATGTCCTTCCCATCGAGCCAGAGCGTCTGCGGCGCGCCGGTGGTGATGGAGACGACCTCCACGCTGAGCGAGCCGAGCATGTACGGCTTGCGGGTCTTGCGCGCGACGATGTAGGGCTTGGCCAGCCGCACTGCGAGGGCATGCGCCAGGGGAATGCTCTTCACCTCGGCGGTCATGATCGCGTCGCATTCCTGGGGCACGCGGTCCGCGAGCCAGCCGGCCAGCGCCTCGACCACCTCGTAGTCGCCGAGCATGTTGAACAGCGCAATGCGGACGCCGGGCGCGACCTCGAACAGGGGCAGGTCACGCTTCACGCCGCAGATGTCGACGGGGTAGAAATCCTCAGCCATCGTATTCCTCCGAAGCCGGATGCGCCTCGCGGAAAACAGGCTCCAGCGCCGAAGCCAGAGCCTTTACAGGCTTCATTGTAGCATACCATTATCACATTGCGTAATTGAGGGGTTCCTCACCACAAAGGACCGCAGCACCGAAGGCTCACAAACGCAGGCAGGACGTCTTCGCCTGGCTTCGGTTCTGGGGTCCTCGGCGGTGACGCGTCGCGCCGTGCGTAACGAAAGTTGCAAAAGACGAGCCTTCCTGGTTGCACCAACGGCCTCCCGCGTGGTATGCTTATGTCCTGTAGGCAAACACCCGTCAAGCACAGCCGCACAACCCATGACAAGGAGGTCCCCGTGTCGCAGAAGCGCAGCGTATACGAAAACGTCACGGAGCAGTTCAACCACGCCTCCGACCTGATGGCGCTCGACCCTGACGTCCGGGCCATCCTCGCGAAGCCGATGAACGAGATCACCGTCACCTTCCCGGTCAAGATGGACGACGATCACGTCGAGGTCTTTACAGGCTATCGCGTGCAGCACTCTAACGTCCTTGGCCCGTTCAAGGGCGGGCTCCGCTACCACCCGAACGTCAACATTGACGAGGTACGGGCGTTAGCCACCTGGATGACCTGGAAGACCGCAATCGCCGACATCCCGATGGGGGGCGCCAAGGGCGGCATCCAACTAAACCCGGGTAAGTATTCGAAGTCCGAGCTCGAGCGCATCACCCGCCGCTTCACCTTCGCCCTGGGCAACAACATCGGCCCCGACTACGACATCCCTGCACCCGACGTGAATACTAACGCACAGATCATGGCGTGGATGCTCGACACATACCTGTCGACCGTACCCCCGGCGGACCGGCACCGTTCATATCATGTCGTCACGGGAAAACCGATCGAACTGGGCGGGAGCGTCGGCCGTGATAAGGCAACGGGGCAAGGCGTCGTCTACGTCATGGAACAGTGGGCGGCGGACAACGGCGTCGACCTGGGCCAGGTCGACGTATTTCGTCCAGGGCTTCGGAAACGTCGGCTCCTGGACCGCCCGCCTGCTGGCACCCAAGGGCGCCGTACTACTGGCCGTCGAAGATCACACCGGGTCCATCGCGAACCCGGACGGCATCGACGCGGAGGACTTGACCGCGTACGTGACGAAGACCCGGGGCGTAGCAGGATACCCCAAGGCGCAGGCCGTCGACCACGAGACGTTTCTACGCACTAAGGCAGACATCTTCGTCCCGGCCGCGTTGGAAGGCCAGATCACGGCGGAGACCGCGCCGCTGCTCGACGTGAAGGTTATCTTCGAAGCTGCCAACGGCCCGACCGACCTGGAAGGCGACCGGATCCTGCAGGAGAAGGGCGTCCCTGTTCTGCCCGACATCCTGTGCAACTCGGGCGGCGTGATCGTGAGCTACTTCGAGTGGCTTCAGAACAAGCGCAGCGAATTCTGGGATCTCGACGAGGTCGATCTCAAGCTCTGCAAGCGAATGGTGTCCGCCTACGAGCGGGTGCGCGATATCCGCAAGAAGTACGGCGACGTCGAGTGGCGCACGGCAGCCTACATGGTCGCGCTGAAGCGGCTGGAACGGGTGTATCGGGAACGCGGCATCTTCCCCTGAGCCGGCGGGCGAGGCGATCTCAACACAAAGACACAAAGAGATAACGCACGTCGCTCCGCTGTGTGTCGTCGTGCCTTTGTGTTGAAGGGCCAAGCAGGAACCTGGCGCCGACACGGGCCGTCAGAAACCTGCTGGTGAAAATCTAAACTCAGGTATTTGGTTTTGCGTAAAAAACTCCTTATCGGCGCGGGCAGCCTGGCGATGCTCGTCTTCGCTGCCGGCGTCGTGCTCATGACCCTGGCGCTGTACCGGTACGGCGGCGTCGAGGGTGTCACCGATCGCGTCCGGATGCAGTTTGCCGCCGAGCGGCCCCACGACGATTACGTGCCGACGCCGGAAACAGCGGGACAGCGAACCCGACCCGGCCGCGCTCGCGGACGCGGCGGCGATCCAGCTTGCGGCGGGCGATCCCGGTCCCTCCCCGACACCCACCGCCGATTTCCTGGCGGGCCGGGCGCTGGAACAGATCGCGTCCCTGATGCAGCCGTCGGACGTGCCTATCGGCGCGCGGCCCGAAAAGGCGGCCGGACAGCCGGCGGCCACGGCCACCTCGCGGCCGGCGGCAACCGCCCAGCCTGTGGCGAAGCACGCAGGCGGCCGTCAAGGCCCAGCTGCCGGCTGCGGAACCGCAAGGGGCGAACGCGCCGGCGGCGGTCGCGGCGCCGGCCTTCCCGCCTTCCGCACGTCTCGAAGGGCTGGCCCACTACTGGCAGACCTGGAACAACTGCGGCCCGGCCACGCTCAGCATGAACCTGAGCTATTTCGGGATCAAGATCGGGCAGGACAAGCTCGGGCCGGTGCTCAAGCCGGAGAAGGACGACAAGAACGTCGGGCCGGAGCAGCTGGCCGAGTATGCCCGCACCCAGGGCCTCAAGGCGCTCGTGCGGGTCAACGGCGACAGCGGCCGGCTCAAGGCGCTGCTGGCGGCGGGCATCCCCGTGCTCGTCGAGACGTGGTACGAGCCGAAGCCCAACGACGGCATGGGCCACTACCGCCTGATCGTCGGGTACGACGACGCCGCGAGCGGCGGGGCTACTGGGTCGGCTACGACTCGTACGACTCGCACGGCATCAAGCGGGGCGACCCCTACAACGGGGTGCACTTCCCGTACGACAGCTTCGACAAGCTGTGGAAGGTCTTCGGCCGCACGTATATCCCGATCTATGACGAGGCCCGGGCGGCCGCCGTGGAGCAGGTGCTCGGCGCGGACGTGGACGACGCGGCGATGTGGAAGCGCGCGCTGGCGGAAGACCTGGCCGACGTCAAGCGCAGCCCGAAGGACCCGTTCCTGTGGTTCAACGTCGGGACCGACTACGTCAATCTGGGCGATTACGAGGCGGCGAGCAAGGCCTACGACACGGCCCGGCGGCTCAAGCTGCCCTGGCGCATGCTGTGGTACCAGTTCGGTCCGTTCAAGGCGTACTATGAGGTTGGCCGTCACCAGGAGGTCATCAACCTGGCGGACGCGACGATCAAGACCGCCGTCAACGACGAAGAGCTCTTCTATTGGAAGGGGCTGGCCCAGCAGGCGCTGGGCGACCCGGAGAGTGCGAAGGCCTCCCTGGCCCAGGCGGTGAAGCTGCGCCCGACGTACCAGGAAGCGGTTGACGCCCTCGGCCAGCTGTCCGCAATGAGTGACGCCGGAAGAAACCAGGTTTCTGACAGAAACCTGGTTTCTTCGACCCGCCGCCACATCGCACGGAACGTGCTGATCGTGGCGGCTTCGTTTGGGCTGGCGGCCGTGGCGGGGCTCTTCCGCAACGCCGTGATTGCCGCGACGTTCGGCATCGGCAGCCAGCTCGACGCGTACTACGCCGCCTTCAAGCTCCCCGACCTCCTCTTCACCGTCGTCGCGGGCGGCGCGCTGGCGACCGCCTTCATCCCCATCTTTGCCGATTACGTCGCGGTCGACGACCGCCGCGGCGCGTGGCGGCTGACCGCCGCGGTGCTGAACTGGGTCGTGATCCTGGTCACGCTGCTGGCCGCGCTTGCGGCGCTGTTCGCGCCCGTCGCTGGTCCGCACGGTCATCGCGCCCGGCTTCAGCCCGGCCGAGCAGGCCGAGACCGCAAGCGTCATGCGGATCGTGCTGCTGTCGACGATCCTCTTCGGCATGTCCGCAGTGCTGGGCAGCGCGCTCAATGGGCTGAAGCACTTCCTGCTGCCCGCGCTGGCGCCCGTGGTCTACCCGCTCTGCATCGCGGCCGGCGCGCTGTTCCTCGCCCCGACCATGGGCGTGCGCGGGCTGGCGGTGGGCGCGGTCGTCGGCGCGTTCATGCACCTGCTGATCAAGGTCCCCGCGCTGATCAAGTACGGCTATGGGTGGTGGCCGATCCTGCGGCTCGGCGAACGGAGACGTGCGGCGGGTCGCGGTGCTCGATGGGCCCCCGGGTGCTCGACCTCGCCATGTTCCACCTCACGCTGCTCGCCACGACCAACCTGGCCTCGCGGCTGGGCGCGGGGAGCGTCAGCGCGCTGCAGTGGGGCTGGGACGCGATGCAGCTGCCCGAGACGATCATCGGGACCGCGTTCGGGCTGGTCGCCTTCCCGACCCTGGCCGAGCTGGCCGCCGAGGGCAACCGGGACGGGCTGCGGCGCACGCTGGGCGAATCGCTGCGGACGGTGCTGGCGCTCGCCGTGCCGGCCGCGGCCGGGCTGATCCTGCTCGGCCGGCCGCTGATCGCGATCCTGTACCAGCGCGGCAGCTTCGACGCCGCGGCGACGGACGCGGTCTACTCGACGCTCCGCATGTACGCGCTGGGCCTGGCCGCGCAGTGCTCGCTGGAGCTGGCCGCCCGCGCCTACTTCGCGCAGAAGGACACGATCACCCCGCTGCTGCTGGCGACCGCGTCTGCGGCGGGCAACATCCTCCTCGGCGTCATATTGATGCGGCCGATGGGCGCGGATGGGCTGGCGCTGGCAAACTCGATCGCGGTGACGCTCGAAGTGCTCGCGCTGCTCTTCATTCTCGGCCGGCGGCTGAACGGGGTGGAAGGGCGTCAAAACGGGGTGCTGCTGGTCCGTGTCGTCGCCGCGACGGTCGTGATGAGCGTCGCAGTGCTGGGCGTGCTCGCGCTCGGCGAGCAGGCCGGGCTGGGCCAGCTGCCCATGCTGGCCTTCGCCGCGATAGCCGGGGTGCTCGCATACCTGGCCGCGGTGGCGGTGCTGCGCGTGCGGGAGCTGAGCCGCTTTGCCGAGGCGGTGGTGGGGCGCAGCTAGGGACGCGGCGCTGCTCCGGGCGAGTCGATCCCGGGCGCGACCTCCTCAACGAGACCTCAATACCCACTCCATCGGGCACTCTCTTCGGACTGGCTCCATCGGTTCGGCATGGGCGTCCGTCGTCGAGTCTCAATACCCACTCCATCGGGCACTCTCTTCGGACCTCGAAGCTTTGCCTATCCCAACGACTGTGCGGAGGTCTCAATACCCACTCCATCGGGCACTCTCTTCGGACGGAACTACTACAATGCGTACTCAAAGACTCCTCAACAGTCTCAACACCCACTCCATCGGGCACTCTCTTCGGACTCGCGTTTGCAGGATGCCGTCGAACACTCATCCCAAGTCTCAGTACCCACTCCATCGGGCACTCTTGATCTGCCCCCGTTGTGAGTACCACTGGATGTGTTAGTTTTTGCCTGTTGAAACCGCCCTTGAAGTAGGTAACAAGAATTGCTTCCGCTCTTCGGCTAGTTCGATTTGCGTTGGCTTCATAATCATCGCGGCGCTGGTTGTGTCATCGCTGCCAATGCAGTCATCGGCCCCCATACATAAAGCAGCAAACTCATCTACTGCCCAGCGGCCTATCCATTATACTCTCCTCAGTTTAACGAGCAATCCCCCTGCGGTCGGCACAACCTGAAGACGAGTTGGATATGGATCGCGGGTGGTGGATAAACCTGCCCGCGCGAACCTTAAAGAATCCGCTGCACCTTTGATTGCAGGCTCAATCCGGTCAGGTCGGTGGTATGATTGGATTGCTTTAGAACACATGCGGCGCGGCGCGGTACAATGAACATGGGCGGTAGTGCAACCAGGTCGCCCTGAACCGCAGACACCCCATCACCCTGGACGACACCCGGTCCTGTACCTCCGCGGCCCACGCACGCCTCAACAACCTCGCGCCGGCCGATGCCCGTCTCCTCTGTCAGAGGCGCCCGGAGACCTCGCCAAGTTGCTGCTCCGGGAGCGACGGGGCAGTTGTCGGCCGAGCCGTATTCGGCGACCGACGCATCCCGGCATTGCCCGGCTGCCCCTCTTGTACGCCTTTCCACTCTCCTGGGAGCTGGCGCTCCTTCTGCGCTAGCCGCGCCACCCAGGGCACGCAAACAAGGAGGGTATACCGCCATGGGAACGACCAAACGCAATCTCGTAGCAGTGGTTATCGTTGTGACGGCAGCGCTGGCGCTCATGAGCACCGCGAGCGCGCAGGGACCAGCTGCAAATGGCAAGCCTGCCGACAAGGGGTGGTCGGCGTTGGACAATGTCGTCAAGTTCCAGCACGCCCTGGACAAAGCAGGTTTCGACTATCAAGAGGGCACAGTCGAGTACATGGACTGGGTCCAGGGGACCTGCGAAGGGAAGCTTCTGGACACTGCGTTCAACAATCCAGCGCCCAACGCATACGCCACAATTACGCTCCCGGCGCACCCAGGCGTTGGCAAACCGTTGGCCGACTGGTTGTGGCAGCTTGACAAGAACGACGCCGTGGTCCTGATCGGCCAGACCCCCCCGGCCGCGGCGTACTTCAGTTACCAGACGATTCTCGGGGTCCTTCCCGTCAGCCCTTGGCCGCCTCCCCCGGACTACGTGATCCAGCGCGTCGCACCGTCCGTCGGCGATGCGATTAATATCGGGACAATCCACACGACCGGCGCCGATCGTGTCGAACGCCCGCTGGTCATCATCATCACCGGGCACCGTGGGACCGAGCAGGCCGTGCGAAAGGCGCTGTTGGCTGCGGGCTATCCCGCGGCCGTCATCAATGTGGAGGCCATCGCGCCGGCGCTCGGACCCCTGGGAACCGGCGGTGAGGGGTCCTGGTTCTACTACCGCATCGCGTCTCCGTCCCGGCCAACCAGAGCGAGGTAATAGACTATCTCCAGAACATAGGCAAACTCGACAGGGTCTTCCGGGTGACGCCAAATGACCAGTTGGCAGAGCAGTTGGGCGATGATCCGGAGCCAGTCCCGGCCCTGCGGGTGCGGGGAACCGGGCATACCGAGATGGACCTCTACCCGGCCCTGAAGAGACTGCGCCAGGCCGTTCTGGACCATTACGCGGGACTGCAACACACGGAACTGGACACCCACGTCTTTACCGCTCGGACGTGGCGAGACAAGCAGGAGCTCATCGCCGAGAAACCCTACGCCGGCCTGCAGCGGGCATCACGAGCCTGGGGGTCACTCGCGATACGAACTATCTCGGGACCTACCCCGAGTTCATGTTGCGAGAGGGCGAGGACGAGTTCGTGATCGTCTACGGGGTCAATCACCAGAGGACGGGTAAGGCCACCTATGCCGCGGTCGGCGCCTATGCAGATTTGGATCGCTGGTTTGGTCTGGGCAGCGCGCTGAGCCCCGACTTCGGCGACAGTGCCCGGGCATACCTGCCGGACGATCCGCAAGCAGACATGCTCTATGTCCTGAAGGTCGCGCGCCACTGCGGCGCAGGGGAAGCCTATTGCATGCAGATTGACCAGCCGAAGTTCCTGGACCTTTGGGGCGAGCCTTACGAGACGAACCCCCAGTGCAGCCTGGACGATCTCGCGACTGAGGAGTACGATCCCAGCCCGTTCAATCTCGACGAGCAGAAACTGTTCTTTATCTTCCGCAGCTACATGGAGCCGGCGACGCTGGTCGGACCGGACGACAACGAGCTGCTGTACGACCGGGCGATCTATTTCGGCCCGTATGTCGCAAAGAAATAGAGACAGCTCGACACCGACAGACTGCGGGCGGCTGCTGCACGACGATCAACGCAGCGCCGTCCGCGGCTCTCCTGTATCAGGCCATCCGGCGCGTAGTTCCGACTGAAGGTCGGATGCAGATTCCATTTGCCAGGCAGCTGCGAACTGGGTGGGCGTTTGATAGCCCAGGCCGCTGTGTGGCCGCTCGTGGTTGTAGCTCTAACGCCACACTTCGACAATACTCGTCGCCTCCGCAAGGCTGTCGAATACCTCCATGTTAGGCATTCGTCGCGGAACTTGCCGTTGAAGCTCTCCCCGTAGGCATTCTGCCACGGACTACCCGGCTCGATGTAGTGCGTCTGAACCCGGCGTTGCTTCAGCCACCTCTGAATGGCTTTGGCAATAAACTCGGGGCCGTTGTCGCTGCGCAGGTATTCCGGTACGCCACGCTCTGAGAAGACCCGCTGCAGCACCTCAATCACGGCTTTCGCAGGCAACCGGCGCTCGACCTTGATCGCCAGGCACTCCCGTGTGAACTCGTCCACCAGGGTCAAGATCTTTAGCGTCCGGCTATCAGATGTCCTGTCAAGGACGAAGTCATAGGTCCAGACGTGGTTCGGATGCGTTGCCTCCTGCGACACCGAGCCGGAATGCTGACTGCGTTTGCGTTTCCGGCGCACCGGACATTGCAGCCCGATCTCCTTCCAGAGCCGATGCACGCGCTTGTGATTGACCTTCAAGTGGTCTCGGCGGAGCAAGGCCAGCGCCCGCCGGTAGCCATAGCGTTTGTGTCGCCAAGCAATCTCCCGCAGCCGCTCTCTCAAACCGCCATCGTCGCGTGGATGCGCTTGATAGCGTAGGCCAGACCTGCTCAGCCCGATGAGCAGGCAGCTACGGCGCTCTGACAGCCCTCGCTCCTTCAAGAAGCTGACCGCCCCTCGCCGCAGCTCCGTGCTTACCGTTTTTTTGCGAGCAACTCCTTGAGCGCATCCACCTCCAGGTCCCGCTCCGCCAAGAGACGTTTGAGCCTGGCGTTTTCGCTCGTCAGTTCCTTGAGCCGTTGGACGTCACTTGTGTCCATTCCTCCGTACTTGCGCCGCCACCGGTAAAATGTCTGCTCAACGATGCCATGCTCGCGGCACAGGTTCGCGATGGGCTTTTCGCCCTTTTCCGCTTCGCGCAAGATGCCGACGATCTTCTCCTCCGAAAACCGCTCCTGCTTCACGTAGAACCTCCCGTATTGGCTGAGATCCTAACACATCAGGTGGCGCGAATTTTCGGGGGGCATGTCATTGAGACCTTCTGTAGAACGGAGTCGCTCTTCGACATGATCACCGTGCCAAGAGAGTGCCCGCGGTAGAGGGTATTGAGACCTGCAGGGCCGCGGTGCGTTGTCACGAAGACGAGGTGCCAAGAGCGCGCAGCCCTGCAGGACGACTTGGAACGGCTGTTCTCGGGGCAAAACCGCGCCACTGACGGGAGCACGTACATCCCGACCGAGTATCTCGAGGTGCGCGGACGCAGGAGGTAGGCGCCGGGACCCGGGCGCGCCGTGACCTCCAATCCCGCTCGTGCATCCCGGGCGCGGCCGCGAATCCAACGCCCGCGCCCTACTGGACGAACGGATGTTGTCCCCGCCGTCGACGCATGCTAGTATGCAGCCGCGCGCAGCGCGCGGTGGATGCTGCTCGGACTCCTCCGGCTTCGAGTTGTCTCATCCCCCTCACTTTCATCCTGTCGTTCGCCTGAAGGGGAGGTCCTTATGAAGATCGTGGGCAAGATCGTTTCAGTCCTGGTCATGGTCATCAGCGCGGTGCTGCTGCTGGCTTTCCTCGCAGGCATCGGGGGCGTCTGGTGGGGGCAGGGGCAGCTCAAGGGGGCCGTCACTGACCTGTCGGCCACGATGGACAACGCGCTCGGAACGCACCCAGGGCGCGCTCGGGATGATCAACGGCGTGGTGTCCAACACCCAGGCGCGCGTCGACGAGGCCAGCGCCAACATCGTGAATGCGGGGACGAAGGTCGAGGAGACCAACCTGGCGCTCGTCGCGGCCGAAAGGCTGCTGGACCAGGACCTCTCGCCTACCGTCGAGCGCGTGAACTGAACAGGCGGCCTACGCCCGCGACATGATCTCGGTGATCGACAGGACGGTCAGCCTGATGAAGTTCCTGCCGGGATCGCAGGACAACAAGCTGCTGACCCTCGCCGATACGCTGCTCGAGAAGATCAAGGCGCTCGGCCAGGCGGTCCAGGATATCAGGACCTCGATCCAGGACACGAAGTCGCAGGTGACGGCTGAGGCGGTCGGCCGGCTGACGACACCCCTGGGCCGCGCCAGCGAAGCGCTCGGTACGGTCAGCATGGACCTGACCGCAATGGGCCAGGCCGTCGACGCCCGCCAGGCGCAGCTGGCGGCCCTGACCCAGAACGTGATCACCGGCATCACGCTCGCGGCGCTCGTCCTCACGCTGGCGTTCCTCTGGATGGCGATGGCCCAGCTCGGGGCTGTTCCTGCACGCGCTCGGCGCGTTCACCGGCCGGGACCCATTCCCCGGCTGGCACAGGGGCAAGCAGAGCGGCGAACCCGCGGCGGTCGTGCAGCCGAACGGTGGCGCCGCCTGAGCCTCGGGCCGGCCCTTCCTGTTTCATGCCCCACCAGGTGGCCGCCGCAAAGCGTGACGGCAGCGGCCACCTGAAGCCGCCGCGTTAGCGAGGCAGCGTACCCGTGGAAGAATACATTTCCGTGATCGGCAAGGCGGCCGCGGTCGTGATGGCCCGGCTGATCATCCTGGCCGTGGCGACATGGCTGTGCTTCTGGCTGATCGAGCGCGGCCGCCGCCTGTTCGACCGGCGCGTCGTGCAGAAGGCCGACGACCCGTCACGGAAGGCCCGGCTGGCAACGCTGCTGGGGGCCGCGGTGCGGACGGCCCAGCTGTTTCTCATCGTGCTCGTGGGCCTGATGGCGCTGGCATCGATCGGGATCAACATCGGGCCGGTCGTGGCCGCGGCCGGGGTCATGGGCCTCGCCGTGTCGCTCGGCGCGCAGGCGCTCATCAAGGATTTCATCGGCGGCCTCCTCGTCCTCCTCGAAGACCAATTCCGGGTTGGCGACGTGATTCGGGTCGAAGAGACCGAAGGGACGGTCGAGAATATCTCCCTACGCTCGTGCTCGGTCCGCGACGTGCAGGGACGGCTGTGGGTCGTGCCGAACGGCGACATCCGGTTTCGTCTCGAACGCCACCCGGGATTGGGCGCGGGCGGTCATCGATCTGAACCTGGAGCTGGACGCGGACGTTAAAGGGGCAGTGGCCGCGTTGGAAGCGGCGGCGAGCGCGGCCGCGCAGGAGCCGGCGCTGCAGGCTATGTTGCTCGAGACGCCGGTCGTGGAGGGCTACGTCGGGATCACCGAGTGGTCGGTGCAGGTGCGGCTCAAGGCGATGACCCAGCCGGGCCAGCAGTGGGCTGCGGCCCGCATCCTGCGCGAGCGCGGGCTGGCCGCGCTGCGTGAGGCCGGCATCCCGGTAGCGTCCAGGGTGGGCGCGCGGGTGGATGCGCTGAGCTAACGCGGCGAGATTCGTCGCGCGGTGGAAACGATTTCCTTTGCCACAGAGGTCACAGTCGGCACAGAGGATGCTGAAGCAGAGAGGGCTCCGCTCCCACAGTCTCTGTGCCCTCTGTGACCTCTGTGGCAAAAACCGAAGGAGAAGCCTTGGGCGAGGCATTGGTCAAGAAGCTGCAGCTGAAGCCGGGGATGCGAATCGTGGTCGGCGGCGCGCTCCTACTCGGCCTCGTGGGTTGCGTCGCCGTCCCCCCGGCGGCCGCGCCGCGCTTCCGGGTTGAGTCAGCGCAGCCGGGCGACACCGTTAAGATCGACGACACCACCGACGACGTCGTTATCGACATTACCAGCGAGCGCGGCATCGGCAGCGCCGCGATCGTGCGGTCGGGCAAGCCGCCCAAGACGCTGACGTTCAGGCTTCACCTCAAGGCTCTCGAGGAGTTCGACCTCGACTGGAGCGGCGCGCGGGTATCCGCGCACGTAGCTTCGGCCGATGGCAGCGTGCGGGAAGAAGTGACGCTGCCGGGCAAACCGGCCCAACCGATCGACGCGGCCAGCCCGTACTGGATGCCGGTGCGGATCGAGGCGAAAGACCCGACCATCCCGCTGCAAGACGGCTTCTTTGCGGTCGGCGCGCCGCCTGCATTTCTCCAGCCTTCGGACGAAACCGCTCCCCGGCACTTCTCCCTCAAATGGATTGACTTCTATCGATGATACGGTTCGCACTCGCACTGTTGGTGTTCATCGCGCCCTGGTTGAGCGCGCCGGCCAGCCACGCGGCCTCGGCCTCCCCGTCCGACGCATTCTTTGACCGGACCGGCAAGCTCGCGCGCGTCCCGTTCGGCACGCTCGCCGAGCTGGACGAGGCGCTCGAAAGCGTCGCCGCGGGGTCCGGCGCCGAAGGCTTCTGGCAAGCGGTGCAGTCGCTGGGGCAAATGCCGCTCGTGTTCGGCAACACCGCGGTCTTCATGGCCCGGGCGAACGCGACCTCGGTGGCCTGGACGGGCGACTTCAACCGGTGGCAGGCCAGGGGCGCGCTGGCTGGGCGCCGGGTGGGGCGGACCGACATCTGGACCGCCCGGCGCACGTTCCCGCAGGACGCGCGGCTCGACTACACGTTGGTCGTCGACGGCCGGCAGCGGCTCGACCCGCTCAATCCGCTCACGCAGCGGGACGGCTACGCCGTACACTCGGTCCTCACCCTGCCCGGATTTCACGACTCGAGCTGGGCCGAGACGCAAGCGGGCACGGCGGGGGCGCGCTCAGCGACCCGTTCGTCTTGCAGAGCAAGCACCTGGGCTATGCAAAGCGGTTTCAGGTGTACACGCCCGCCGGGTACGCGGGACTGCAAGACCTGCCCGTGGTGTACGTCACGGACGGGCAGGAATACGCCGATCCCCGGATGGGCGCGCTCCCGACCATCCTCGACAACCTGATCGCCGCCCGCGCCATCCCGCCGGTAATGGCCGTGTTCGTCGACCCCCGGACGGTGGACATGCGGGCGAACCGCCGCGGGCCCGAACTGCTCACAAACCCGCGCTTCCAGTCGTTTCTGACCCAGGAACTCATCCCGTGGATCGACGGACACTATGCCACCCTCCCTGAGGCCGGGGCGCGGGCTATCGTCGGGAGCTCGCTGGGCGGGCTGCATGCGACGTACACGGCCCTGCGCCAACCCGGCTGGTTCGGCATGGCAGGCATCCTCTCCCCCTACTTCAAGGCGAAACCCGCGGTCCTGCAAGAGGTGGAGAGCGCCGTGGCGCCTGCCGGTGCGCTTCTTCGTCAGCCAGGGAGCGTATGACCTGGACGTGACCAACACCCGGCGTCTGCGCGACGTGCTGGAGGTCAAGGGGCACGCGCTCCGTTACGTCGAGACGAGCGACGGCCACTCGTGGGGGAACTGGCGGGGCGTATTGGACGACATGCTGGTGTACTTTTTTGGACACGGTGTGCCATAGCATCGCGGGGATATCTGCGAGCGCCCCTGAGAAAGCAATTTGCAGCGCGTCCTGTTTGTGGTATTATCGCTGAACGATCAGTGTACGTGAGGGTTACCTAACAGATACAGGTTAGCTTGTCCCAGCAAACACCGATCCATCACGCCAGGCTTACACTTGGCGCTGCCAGCAGCGCTCCCATTCGTACGCAGTACAGGAGGGATCATGAGAACAGGACGGCAGCGGATCGGCATATCCATTGCGACGGTATGTGTGCTGTTGCTCATCGCGCTCGTTCCCGCAGCGTCGGCCGATACGACAGTGCTCATTGACGGCGCCACCGCCAACGGCCGTTGTACGACGAGCTATCCAGGCGTTACCGGCCCGGACCAGTTGTCGCCGTGCCAGTGGGACATGAAGGCGATCAACGCGGGGGATGCGTCTCGCGCCATCGCCACAGGCAAGGGCGTCAGGGTCGGCGTCATCGATGGCGGCCTGGACCTCACCCATCCGGACCTCGCCGGCGCGATCGATGTCGCGACCTCGTGCTCCTTCATCAACAGCAGCACCCCCACCGCCGATCCGCAGGAAATCGCCAACGGCGACTGCTCGAACAAGGCCGCGGTGCAGGATCTGCAGGGGCACGGCACGCACGTGGCGACGACCATCGCGGGGCGGGCAAACGGCATCGGCATCGTAGGGGTCGCGCCTGAAGCGACGATCGTCGGCCTGAAAGCATGCACGATCGCTGGTTTCTGCTTTGCCGACTCGGTGGCAGCCGCGCTGCGCTACGCCGGCGATCAGCGGCTCGACGTGGTCAACCTCAGCCTGTTCGCCGACCCCTATCTTTACTACTGCCAAAACGAGCCAGGCCAGCGCGCATATCATTGCAGACTTGCGGAGTGCGGCTCGCTACGCCCAACAGCGCGGCGTGGTCATCGTCGCGGCTGCCGGAACGAGGCTCAGGATTTGGGCCACCCGACGACCGATGAGATCAGCCCCGACTGGCCGCCTGACAGTGCCATCGTCCGCGAGGTGCGCAACAACTGCCGGGTTGCTCCGGCAGAACTCCCCGGCGTCATCACCGTTTCGGCTAGCGGCGTGAACACCCTCGCCAGCTACTCGAACGTCGGGACCCCGGTCGACGTAACCGCGCCGGGTGGCGATGCGCCGCAGACGGCGAGCACGGTCTTCGGCCGAGGACGCATCCTGGCGGGCTGGTCGAGCACGGATGCAACCGGCACCTGGGAAGCGCTGATTGGCGCGCAACCGCGCCGTGGTCAGCGGCGGCGGCCGGTATGTGTGGATCAGCGGCACGTCAATGGCCTCACCGCATGTCGCCGGCGTCGCGGCTCTGATCCGGCAGGTCCACCCGGGCATGCCGCAGGGGGCCGTGGCCGCCCTGCTTCGGTCGAGCGCAACACCGCTCAACTGCCCGGCAGGCTGGTCGACCGACGACCCACGCCAGTGCACGGGCGGTCCCGGAAATACCTCGTTCTTCGGTGCAGGGATGGTCAACGCCCTGGGTGCTGTCGCGCGGCTGATACTCCGGCGGTGGCTGCAGCGGCCACACCCCGGTAAATCACGGGGTGTGGCCGTCTTCCCCTCCTCGATCCTGGTCGTGCCGGCGGCGGATGCGCCGCAGGCTGCCCGACTCGCGCAGGTCGTCCGCTCCACCTCCCGAATCTTATCCCGCGCACCGCGCCTTTACCGGGACGGCTTTTTCGGTAGCGTCACCTCGGTCTTCTCCCCCGCTTTGACCACCACGTTCCTGAACGGGAGATTCACGTACGGATCCGTCAGCACCACGTCGTAGCTTCCCGGGAGCGCCCAATACGCGGTATTGGTGCGCAGCGAGAATCCGCCCGAATCCACCCGCTTGCCGTCCGAGCTTCTGGAAATCTCGGCTGCCAGGTTCATCTCGTCGAACTTCGACGCGAACGACAACAACCCGAGCCGGCTCGTCCAGGCGTCCGGGGACAACCGGGTCGTTTCCCCCGCGTGGACTTCGACCGCCAGGACCGGCAGGGCGTCGTCTCCGAAGAGCGCAAGCGACCGGCAGGAGCCGTTGGGCCCATCGCAGAGCGACGTGGCGAAGTGGATCGAGTAGCGGCCGGGCAAACCACATTGCGGGACGTCCGAACTCAGCGTTCCGTTGTCCCAGTTGCCGGGTTCCGCCAGGTAGGCAAAGGGCTGCTTCAGCGACGGCGGGGAGACCAACTCGAGTACGCCCAGTTCAGGGCTGAAGTCCACGCGCGCCGTGTCGCCCGCCTGGATCGTGACCCCTTCTCTCGTGGCGTAGTCCCCGATCCGCGTGTGCAGGAAGATCTCGTATGTACCCGGCGGAACGGCTTGCTTTTCGCCCGTGGCCCCCTGCCCGACAATCGCTCTCGCCGGACCGGATGTCGAATTTGTAGACGTCGCGGCATGCCGCCGGGATCTCGACCAGCAGGCTTCCGCGGCCTGGAATATGCCCTTCTGTGGTTGCAGGTGGTGTGGCAGGCGTAGACGAAGCCGCGGGTAAAGGCGAATCTGTCGTTCGCGGCACGCCAACATTCAGGGCAGGTGTGATCGCGGGCGATTGAAACTGCGTGGCGCGTGGAGCAGCGGTCTGACAGCCTGCGGCGCCCAGGACAAAGGCCAGGCCCGAGATGAGGACGAGGTTGCGAAGGTGCGGGTGATCGCTCATGGTACTTCTCCGGGAGCACTATAATGCCAGGCAGGCCCGGCGGTATAGTGCTCCCGGATACCGATTGAACTTAACCGCTCACAAGTTGAAGCACCGGCTGCGGCTCGCGTCCGGTTTAGTTGCGGTGCTTGATGCCGTTGTTATCGACGATGTTCCACAGGCTGTTGGCGTCGGCGCCACCGTTGCCGGAGAAAAGCACCTCGTCGGCGGCCGACGACAGGCTGCCGCTGGCGAGACCGCCTGCAAACGTGCTGACCGGCTCACGGCAGTTGTCGGGCACGCTCGAACAGCTCGTGCCGCTGGTCACCCCGCTAGCGGTGGCAAAGACACCGTGGGCCAGGTTGTCCGAGCCGTAGGACGTCGAGATATAATCGCCAACCATGCGGCCCTGGCTCGTGGTCGCAATCCACGTCGTCGGCATGCCGCTGGTGGTGACCGGCTGCGGCGCGCCCCACGTGCTCCCTCCATCTCCCGAAGAAATGAAGCCCACGCTCAACTGCGTGCTGCCGCGACGGGTAGAAGTAGTAGGTCAGGCCGAGCTGCGCGGTGCCGCCCGACGTCGCCTTATTCACGGCGAGGCCCGGGATGAAATGATCGATGCCGCTGTTTGTGGCGTCGATCGGCACCCGGCTGACGGGCGACCACGAGGTGCCGGTGGCGTTGAGCGACTTGCTGAACACAATGTCGTTGGTCTTGCAGCTCCTGCGGAAGCGGCAGTCGGTCCAAGCCACGTACACGTTCCCGGCGCCGTCGATTTCGGCCGAGGGCAGCGGCCCCTCGCGCAGGCTGCCGGCGACGGTGTGGTGCCTGACCGTCGCGATGGTGGTGACCGCGCTCCAGCTCACGCCGCCGTTTGTGGAGTTGAACGCGCCGATGGCAGTCTCGTTGGCGTTGGCGGTGGGCACGATCACCGTGCCATCCGGGCGCACCACGGGCTGGCCCCCGATGATGCCGGCGCTGTTCGTCGCGGCCACGCTCCATGTCAGGCCGCCGTCGGTGGACCTGCTCATCTCCATCCGGTTGCCGGCGCCGTTGTCGTCCCACTCTGTGTAGCAATTGCCATAGAATGGGCTGGTGAAGGTGTTGTCGCACACGATCCAGTTCTTGTCCGGGCTGATCATCCCCGCAGTGGTGGGGATGGCGACCGGCGCGCCCCAGGTAAAGCCGCCGTCGGTCGAGAGGCTGGTGTAGATGCCCACGCCTTTGACGCCACCCGCCTCGGTCAGGACGAGCGACGAGACCATCCAGGTGTTGTGCTTCGCGTCGTAGGCGACCGCCGGGTCCGTGGCCCGGTCAAACGTGCCGCCTCCCGCGTACTTGGTCAATCCCGGCAGCAGCCCGGTGGTCCAAGTTGCGCCATTGTCGGTGGAGGTGGCAAAGCCGGTCGCACACGCGCCGCCGTCGTAAATGCGTCCCACCTGGTAAGCCGCGACGATAGTCGAACCGTTCGAGAGCGTGTCCGGCTCGACGATCGTCTGGTGGTTTGTCGTGCCAGAGGCCTTGCAAGTTGCCTGGGTGAATGGATCGGTTGCGATCGTCACCGTGTCAGCAAAGGCGCCCACGGAGGGCAGGACGAGGACGAGAAGGGCTGCCAGAACCACACCGGCCTTTCGAACGGATCGAAAGCCCACACGACTACGCCATGACATAGTGCAAGTCTCCTGTCTTGGTAAAGCTGCGCAGTGGAGCGCGGCCGGGCAGTTGGATGAATCAGTGCTCCCTCGCGCTGGAATTCGTCCTGTCAGGTGGGCTGGACGTGACCCCGGCACTTTCGGCGAAAGATGCGTGCGTCAGTATGGGGCTTTGGTTGCATAGCATCGGTGGCCCGGAATACACAAGCAAAAGACAAGTGAGAAGCAAATGGCGCGGACCGGGACGAGCAGTTCAGCGGGCTGTTGCTCTCACCAATCGAGCACTGGCCGTCGCCACAGCATAGCCGCAGCGTGGCCGGCTTTCGGGGTGTGGTACACTTGCTCATGCGCTGTGCCAGGGCGACTGTGCAGGACGCAGGAGGGCGAGAGTGAGCAAGGTATTTGTGAACATCGGGTTGAGCCTGGACGGCTACATGGCGCCGGAAGGAATGACGCTGGAGCATTGGGATGACCCCGGATACAAAGACTGGGCCGCCAAGTGGGGCGCGCTGATGGGTTGGATCATGAATCAGGAGTACTTCCGAGCCAACCTCAAAATCGGCTCCGGGGGTGAGACGGGCCCGGCGAACGACATGATTCGGCAGACCACGGAGCGCATAGGCGCCAACGTCATGGGCAAGCGGATGTTCGAGCAGGGCGAGCGCAGTTGGCCGGCGGAAGCGCCGTTTCACACTCCGGTATACGTCCTCACGCACGAGAAGCGCGACCCGTGGGTCCGCCCCGGCGGGACCACCTTCTTCTTTGTGAACGACGGCCCGGAGACGGCGCTTCAACAAGCTCAGGAGTCTGCGGGCAGTCGCGATGTTCGCATTGCCGGCGGGGCAGACGTGATCCAGCAGTACCTGAACCTCGATGTCATCGATGAGCTGGAAATAGCCTTGGCGCCGGTTCTGTTCGGCGGCGGCAGGCGGTTGTTCGAGAACCTCCGCTGAACCGCCGCCACGCTTTCGAGTCGATCGGGTGGTCGATACTCAGGCTGCCACCCATTTACGCTACGTGCGGGTGTAGGCCATCGCGAGGCAAAGAAGCAGAAGTTCTGCGTAGTGGAGGTGGTGAGGAAGTTATGGAAAGCGTCCAGGTAGTGGAGAAGGTGATGCCGGGGCCGGCCGGGTCGAGGCAGGAGGCGCTGCGGCGCTTTGGCGGCGACCCGCTGAGTTATCTGCGCCAGCTGGCGGCGGAATATGGGGACTACGTGAAGATCCCCTTGATCGCGGGCAGCGGCGCACTGGTGGTCGATCCCGAGGCGATCGAAGAGGTCCTGGTCCGCAAGAAGCGGCATTTCATCAAGGGGCGGGCGACGCGCGCGCTGGGCGCGCTGCTGGGCAACGGCCTGCTGGTCAGCGAGGGCGATTTCTGGCGGCGGCAGCGGCGCCTCGCGCAGCCCGCCTTCCACAAAGACCGGATCAGCCGGTACGGCGAGCGGATGGTCGCGCTGGGCAGCCACATGCTGGAGGGCTGGCACGACGGGCAGGCGATGGACGTCCACGACGAGATGGTGCGCGTGACCCTGGCGATCGTCGCGGATGCCCTCTTCAGCACGGACGTGTCGGGGGTGGCTGACGCGGTGGGCGAGAGCATGGCGACCACCCTCTGGCACTTCCACTGGTGGTCGAACAAGGGCTTCCTCGTGCCGATCTGGCTGCCGCTTAAGGCGAACCGCAAGTTCATGCGCTCGAAGCAGCAGCTGGACCGGATCGTCAACGGCATCATCGCGCAGCGGCAGGAAAGCGGCGCGCGGTACGACGACTTGCTCGACATGCTGCTCGCCGCGCGCGACGAGGACGGTTCGGCGATGAGCCCCAAGCAGCTGCGCGACGAGGTCATGACGCTGCTGCTGGCAGGGCACGAGACGACGGCCAATACCCTCACCTGGACCTTCCTGCTCCTGGGGCAGAACCCGGAGGTCGAAGCCCGCCTGGTGGCCGAGGTGCGCGAGGTGCTGGGCGGACGTGCGCCGGCTGTAGCCGACCTGCCCAGGCTCAAGTACACGGAAATGGTCATCAAGGAATCCATGCGGGTCTTCCCGGCCGTCTGGGTGCTCGGCTACCAGGCGATCGACGACACGCCGATCGGCCCGTACCTGGTCCGCAAGGGCACGACCGTGTTCATGAGCCAGTGGGTGAACCACCACGACGCACGCTGGTTCCCCCAGCCGGACGAGTTCCGCCCCGAACGCTGGCTCGACCCCGCGATGAAGGCGCTCCCCACCTACGCCTACTTCCCCTTCGGCGGCGGCGAGCGCATGTGCATCGGCCGGCCCTTCGCGCTGATGGAGGCGCAGCTGCTGCTCGCCGCCATCGTCCAGCGCTACCACCTCGAGGTCGTCGCAAGGCCAGCACATCACCCTCGATCCCTCCGTGACCCTGCGCCCCGGCTCGGGACTGCAGGTGCTCGCGAGGGCGAGGTAGGCGCAGGCAACGGATGCCCGGCCGGCTCGGGCTGGGCATCCGTTGCGTCGTACACCCCCCGCGTTTGCATTCTTCCCACTTAAAATCGATGCCTAAGCCACATATATCCTGAACTTTTGACGATACGCTATGGGTTGTCGACGCGGGATGTTCCCGCGCCTGTTTGCCATGTGGATCGAGATCGGGTCGAAAGGAGTTCGGATATGCGACGATTGAGTGTTCTGGGGTTATTGACGGCAGTGGTTATGTTGGTGGGCATGGTGTCGCCGGTCGTGTACGGCCAGACGGCTACACCGGCAACCACGAGCACGCCGGGCGCCGCGGGAAGCGACAGTACGAGCGGCGCGGGCATTGGCACCGCGACCGCCACGCCTTATCCCGCCTCCGCGCCGGGCAGCACGGGCGGCGTTGGCACAGGTACAGGTGACGTCAGCGCGCCGGGTCGGGTTGTGACGGGCGATCAGCAGGCCGCGAGCGCGGTGCGCCAGGCCTCGGCGCTCATCGGCGCTCGGGTGCGCGGCTCGGACGGGCGGGCGCTCGGGCGCATCGACAACTTCCTTGTGGCGCCGGACAGCGGCGATGTTCGCTTTGCGCTCGTTGCGACGGGCGGATTCCTTGGCCTCCGCGAAAAGCTCGTCACGGTGCCGATGGCGGCGTTCCAATACGACCTGTCGGCAGAGGAGTTCCTCCTTGCGATGGACGCCCGCACGTTCGGCGATGCGCCGAGCATCAGCCGCTACGGCATGATCGACACCAACGACGTCGAGGGCAATTCCGAGATCCAGAGCTTCTGGGCGCCTTACGTCAGCGCCATAGGGACGGGAACCGGAACCGGTACAGGCACCGGTAGCGGCACGGGCACTGGGACCAGCACGGATACAGGCACAGGTGCGGGTACGGGCGCCGGAAGCAGTACCAGTACGGGTACGGGCACGGGTACGGGAACCGGAACCGGTACTGGCACCGGAACTGGCACGGGCACAGGGACTGGAACCGGCACAGGGACGAGTTCGACTGGCATGGAGACCGCAACGCCAACCGCTTCAAGCGGTGGGGCAGCCAGCGGGCCTCTTTACACGTCGACGCCCATTCCCACCCCCATGTCGGGAGCCGGCAGCAGCCTTGTCCCCGACCGGGACGAGTACACCGTTCGCGATGGCATCCAGCACGCCGTTCAGTGCGGCGACCAGCACACCGTTCGGCGCAGCGACAAGTACGTCGTTCGGTTCAGCAACCAGCACGCCCTTCGGCGAGGCGACCGGCACGCCATTTGCTTCGGAGACCAGCACGCCGTTCGCCAGCGGGAGCAGCAGTGTGACAGCTACCGCAACGATGACCGGCGCCGCTGAAACAGGCACGAGCTCGACCGGCGGCGCGCTCGAGCGCGACCAGCACGGTGACGGCCACGGACAACTCCCTCAACGCCTTCGCGCCGCTCGGCGAAGGGCTTGGGGCGGCGACGGCGACCAGCGGCGTGATCCAGGTGGGCAGCGCGGTCACCGGCACGACGACCACCACCGGCGAGACGCTGATGCGGATTACGGAGCTCGGCTCGTTCTCGATGCTGTCCTGCCCCGCGGGCGCGACCAGCAGTAGCAGCGGGCTCGGCAGCACCGGCACGATGACAGGCACCACGGGAACTGGCACGTCGGGCACGGGCAGCGGGGTTGGCAGCACCGGCACGATGACCGGGACCACGGGAACCGGCACGTCGGGCACGGGCAGCGGGGTCGGCAGCACCGGCACGATGACCGGCACCACGGGAACCGGCACGTCGGGCACGGGTAGCGGGGTCGGCAGCACCGGCACGATGACCGGGACCACGGGAACCGGCACGTCAGGCACGGGCAGCGGGGTCGGCAGCACCAGCACGATGACCGGCACCACGGGCACCGGCACGACGGGCACAAGTGGCAGCTCCACCTCCTCGACCGAACCACTAGGGACAGTTGAGGATGTATTGATCGATCTTGGCAGCGCGCGGATCGTATACGCCGTGATCGACGTCGACGGGAGCGGCTTGAGCTTCGGTACAGGCAGCGATTCCGCAACGACGGATTCGACCGGCGCCGCGGAGACCGGCACCTCGGGCGACGAGCGGCACTGGCAGCACGCAGTGACCGGCACCACCGGCACCGGCACGAGCGGCACCGGCGTCGGCAGCACGGGCACGATGACCGGCACCACCGGCACCGGCACGAGCGGACACCGGCGTCGGCAGCACCGGACACCATGACCGGCACCACCGGCACAAGCCTGCGGGACTGGCTCGAGCGGGACGGACACCGGCAGCGCAACCGAGGTGGGCCGCCTGGTTCTTGTGCCCTGGCAGGCGCTGACTGCGAACGCGTCGGATTCGACGCTGTGCTTCAGCCTTCCGACCTCGGCGCTCGAAAGCGCACCGTCTACGACCGGCTTCGAAATGCCTGATACCGCGGCGAGCGGGTGGGACACGGAGGTCAACAGCTTCTGGGCGACGCAGATGGGCGCGTCGGGCCTCAGCGGCGCCGGCACGGGTGGCACGGGTTCGACCGGCACTGGAACCGGCATCGGCAGCACGGGGACAATGACCGGGACGACGGGACAACCGGGACCGGCGTCGGCAGCACGGGGACAATGACCGGGACGACGGGAACCGGCACGGGAACGACGACGGCCACGGCTACGCCGGCGGCTAGCGCCACGCCGGGGACCCGGCGCGAGGCATCGGGTCGACTGCGACTGTGACGGCCACCGGTACATCCACCGGCACGGGCAACAGCCTCGGCAGCACCGGCACGGTGACCGGCACCGGCACGATGACGGGTACGGGCACGAGTGGCACGGGCGCGACAGGCGCAGGCCTTGGCAGCGGCAGCACGGTCACCGGCACCGGCACGACCACCGGAACGACCGGGACGGGCGCAGGCCTCGGCAGCGGCGGCGCCGTCACCGGCACCACCACGACGACGGGTACGACGGGGACCCAGGCCGACGGGTGCGACCGGACGCGGCCTGGCGACCCAGTCCGGCACGGTCATGCAGGTGAGGCGCGTCATCGGCACGAACGTGAAGGACAGCGCCGGTCAGGACCTGGGCGAGGTTGGCAACCTGCTCATCGCATCCAACACCGGCCAGATCCTCTACGCGGTGATGACGTACGGCGGGTTCCTGGGCTTCGGCGGCAACCAGGTCGCCATTCCCTGGGGCGGCCTCCGGTTCGACAGCACGAACAACACCTTCAGCGTCGCCACGGACCGCTCGACCCTCGACACTGCGCCGAAGCTCTCGGACCTGGGGCCTAACGGCATCAGCCAGCCCGGATGGGACTCGGCGGTTCAGCAGTACTGGCAGCAGCACGGCCTGAGCGGCGCAACTGGTACGCCGGCGGCCGGCGGGGACTGGCTTGACCGCGCCTGCTGCCGGCACGCCTGCCGCTGGCACGCCGCGGCAGGCAGTGGGACGGGCGCCGGCTCAGAGGGCACGGCGGCCGGAACCTTCACACCTGGGAGCAGCATAGGGACTGGCACTGGCTCCACCGGAACCGGCACGCCTGCCGCTGGACACGGGACCTGCCGCCGGCCGGCACCGGCACGCCGGCGGCCGGCGCAGCACAGGCGCAACCGGAGCAACGGCGGGCGCTCAGCTGCTGCGTGCAGACCGGATCATCGGCATGAACGCGCTGGGGCCGAACCAGGGCCAGGCGGTCGGCGACGTCGTCGACCTGCTGGTCAATGTCGACGCGGGCCAGGTGCTCTACGCGCTCGTGGGCTCGGGCGGCTTCCTCGGCATCGGGCAGACCGTCAAGCCGGTGCCGTGGGACGCGGTGCGGTATTCGGCAGCCGATAACACCCTGGTTCTGCCGGTCACGGCGGATCAGCTCAACAGCGCGCCGGATCTGACCCTCGACAAATCTCCCGAGCACCGTCGATGCGAACTGGGACGCAACCGTCCGGCAGTACTGGATGACGCGCACCAGCCGGTAGGAAACGTACGGGAGCCGCAAGCTGAAGCTGCGCGGCGCATGAGGTGAAGAGGGGAGCCTAGCTCCCCTCTTCCTGCTTAACTTCAGGCACCAGCTTCTTGGCCGCGTCCGGCCCGCTGATTGGGGAGCGGAGCTCGTGGCGCTGTTCCACCTCATCCGCGTTCTGGCCCTCGATCAGCACCTTCTGGAAGTGCGCCGTAACATGGCCCCCCAGCAGCAGGATGATCGCCACCAGCCAGGCCCACAGAATGAGGATGATGAGGACGGCCAGCGAGCCGTAAAGCAGGTTGTACTCGGCGAAATGCTGCAGGTAGCCCAGGAAGATGGGCCGGGCGGCAACAAAGAGGAACACCGCGGCGGCTGCGCCCACGAGCGAGGCCCGGTGGCTGACGTCGCGCCGCGGCACGTACCGGTACGTCAGGAAGAACGCCAGGTAGAGCAGCAGCAGGGGCAGCACCCACCGCACGAGGCCGCCGAGCACGGCGGCATCCTGGGGCACGAACCGCAAGCGGTCGCCCAAGAAGTCGAGGATGAACCGGGCCGCCAACCCTACGACGAACATCGCGCCGATCACGACGGCCTGCCCGAGGCGGATCGCCGTGCGCTTGACGAAGCCGTAGCCGTTGCCCACGTCGTACGTCACGTTGAGCGCCTGGGTGACGATCCCGAAGACCTGCGACCCGGTAAAGAGCAGGAACACCAGCGAGACCACGGTCGCGCTCGCGCGGGAGCTGCACGGCGCCGTCCACCATCTGCTCGATCTGGAGCGTCTTGGCCGGCACGAGCGTCTCGAGCATCTGGCTCGCCTGGCCGACGGCCCACCGCGCATCGACGACGTAACTGGCCAGTGCGACGATCAGCAGCACGAGGGGAAAGACCGACAACAGCGTGTAATAGGCGATCGCAGCGGCCCACTGGAAGCCGTTGTCGTGGCTGAAGTTGCGATACACGCGCCAGGGCGTGAGCAGGGCCTCGCGCCAGAGGGAAGCTCGCCGGGGCCGGGTCGCCGCCGGCGCCATTGGAATTGCTGCCGTTTATCATGTTCCACATCTTCGCATACCTGGCCCCGCCCGTTCTGTACGCTGGGTTCAGCTTGGCATGTGCTATTATTAGCGGACACAGGGGCCAGGACGTGCCTGAATTGCCAGCCGTGTAAACGGATCGGTGGGGCGGCGGAGCAGTACCGTCGTCCGCGGGTGGGAGGTGCATGCGTGGCTCGAGCGCTGAACGATTCTCTCTTCATCTACGGCTTTCATGACCCTGGCAGCGAGCAGATCATGCTCGACGCCGGGGTCCCGGGCTGGGTGCTGGTCACGGAGGCCATCGGCAGCGATCCGAACGACCGGTCGGGGCAGGACTACCGCCGCTTCTCCGACCGGGGCCTCGGGGTCATCGTCCGGCTGAACAACGGCTACAACCCGGGCGGCACGCTGCCCTACGAGCGCGAATACCCGAACTTTGCCCGCCGCTGCGGCAACTTCGCGGCTGCCTCGCAGGGCGCGCACCTCTGGATCGTCGGCAACGAGACGAACCATCCCATCGAGTGGCCGGGCGCGGAGTGGCAGTGGGGACCCGGTTGGCCGGCGCCGGTCAGCCCCGACAAGCGCGGGGAGGACATCACGCCCGCCCGCTACGCCTCGTGCTACAAGCAGTGCCGGGCGGCGATCCGGGCGGTCAGCGGCCGCGGCGAGGACCAGGTGCTCGTCGCGGGGCCGGCGCCCTGGAACACCCTCCTCACCTACCCCGGCAACCCGAGCGGCGACTGGGTCAAGTACTTTGCGGACATCCTGAACGCGATCGGCGCGGGGAACCTCGACGGCATCGTGCTGCACACCTATACCCACGGCGCCTCGCCCGGACCTCGTGACGTCCGAAGAGAAGATGTCGAACCCCAGCTTCACCAACCGCCGCTTCCAGTTCCGCACCTACCGGGACTTCATGGCCGCGATCCCCGCGGCAATGCGCTCGCTCCCCGTGTACATCACCGAGACCAACCAGGGCGACGAACCCTGGCAGAACACGAACAACGGCTGGGTGCGCGCCGCCTACGCGGAGATCGACGGGTGGAACCGGGCGAACAGCCAGAAGATCCGCGCGCTGCTGCTGTACCGCTGGCCGCAGGTGCAGGGCGACCGGTGGGGCGTCGACGGCAAGGCCGGGCGTGATCGACGACTTCCGCCAGGCGCTCGGCCAGCGCTACCAGTGGACGGTGGGCGCGGCGCCGATCGCCCGTGCCCTCTCCCGCGCCGGACCTGGCGCGGCGCGTCGCTGAACTCGAGCAGGCCGCGGCGACGCTGAAGCCCCAGATCGACGCCCTGGCGGAACTTGCCGCCGGACGCGGCGGCGCTCCGCAAGGATGCCGAGGCGCTCGCCGCGCGGGTCACTGCCGCCAATCCTGCCGACCTGCGCCGCCAGCACGACGCGCTGTCCGCCCAGATCAGGGCATTGGAAGCGGCGGTGAAGCAGCAGCCTGCGCCAGCCCGCACGCCCGCAGCCGCCGCGGACTGCAGGTCGTGGACAAGATCGGCAAGCTGCCGCAAGGCCCGACCCCCTACCCGGCGCGCGACCTGGCGGGCATCCGCCGCATCGTCGTCCACCACACCGTCACGCCCGGCGCCATCGCCGCCCGAGCGCCTGGCCCAGGCCGCGGTGCAGCGCGGCCTTCCCGGCACGACCTATCATTTCGTCGTCGCGGGCGATGGGACGGTCTATGCTACCCAGCCGCTGGAGGCACAGACCAGCCAGACGAACAAGCCGGACGTCAACGCGGAGAGCATCGCGGTTGCGCTGGCGGGCGACTTCACCAACGCGGCGCCGCCCGAGCGCGCAGATGGCAAGCGCCGCGCAGCTGATCGCTGGTTTGCTCGGGCAGTTCAAGCTGCCCGTCTCGGCCATCGCCGGCGCGCGCGAGCTTGTGCCCACCGCGTCGCCGGGCAACCAGTGGCAGTCGGGCGCGAAGTACAAGGACGACCTGCTCGCGCGGGTTGCCGCGCTGACGGCGCCCGAGCCTCAGGAACCGGACGCCGGCAAGCTGCAGCAGCAGGTCGAGGCCTTGCAGGCGCAGGTTGCCGCGTTGAACGCGCAAATGACCGCGCTCCAGGCGGACCTGGCCGCGGTCACGGGGCAGCGCGACGCGGCTGCAAGGGCAGCTCAACCAGGCCCTGGCGCAGAACGCCGGCCTGCAGCAGCAGATCAACACGCTGCAGCCGCGGGTGACGGAGCTCGAGGCCGCGGTGAAGTCCCAGGCGGCCGAGATCGAACGGCTGCGCGGCCTGCTCGGCGCGCAGACCACCGGGCAGGTGGCGAAGCCGCCGGTCGTGGACAAGGTCGATCAACTGGCGCACCATCCGACCCTGCCGCCCTACGGCAAGCGCACCCGGCCCATCTCGATGATCGTGGTCCATCACACGGACACGCCGAAGACGATGGCGGTGGAGAAGATCGCCGAGTACCACGTTTACGGCGAGCGGAAGGACGCGAAGGGGAACGTGATCAAGGCGCAGTGGCCGGGCATCGGGTACCACTTCCTGGTCGGGCCCGGACGGCGTGATCACGCAGGGCCAGCGGGAGTCGACCCGCTCGTACCACGTCGGCGGCGACCCCAACGACTACAGCGTCGCGATCAGCCTGATCGGCCGGTTCATGACGCAAGAACTACGACGGGACCGACCGCGCCGCCGGAAGACCAGGAGCCGACGCCGCTGCAGCTCAAGAGCGCGGGACAGCTCGCCGCATGGCTGATGCAGGAGTACAAGATCCCGATCGAGCAGATCAAGGGGCACCGGGACGTCTGGCCGAAGGCGACCGTGTGTCCGGGCGAGCACTGGAAGGCCGGGCTGAACTGGTACCCGAAGCTGGTGCAGGCGATCCAGGCCGCGCAACGGACCGCAGGGGGCCTGACGGGCCATCCCATCCCGCTTTACCTGCTGCTGTGGGACCACGGGAACGCGTGGGCTGAGGCGGATTGGCGCAGCGCCCAGGGCTACATCGCCCGGTTCCGCCCCACCGCCGGCTTCTCCGTCGACGACGCGCTGCTGGCCCAGCGGGTCGTGATCGTCGGCGGGCCCGCCGGCGTGTCCGGCCAGGACGAGGCGCGGCTGCGGGCGGCCGGGGTCGAGGTGTACCGGCTGGCGGGCAAGGACGAAGCCGACACGAAGCGGATGCTCGACGAGCTGGCGCAGAAGGGCACGCCGTGGCCCGGCGCGCCGGCGCAGGCCGCCACGCCGAGGGACATGCTGGGGCTGGAAGGCCTGGGCGCGCCCGAGGAGCCGGCGTTCCCCGACGAGTGGACGATGCCCGACGAGTGGGCGCTGTCCGAACCGGCGCTGTACGAGGATCACCCGCAGCAGCCGGCCTATGCGAAAGACTTCGGCGAGTTGTTCGGCCGCGATCTGCAGCGCGGCCGGCCGCCCGCCCTGCCGAAAGTGTTCGTCCCGCCGCCCGAAGGGGAGCCTGCGGGAACGGGAGGCAGCCATGAATAAGCTCGGCTTCTACGTGGAAAACACGACGGTCCCCTTCCTGCGCGACGCCTTCGTCAAGGTCAAGCCGCCCGTGCTGCTGGTCCATGCCCAGGACCGTGGGCTGCTGCGCGAAATCCGCAACACGCTCTCGCCCGACACGTTCGTCGTCGGCCGGGTCTTCGTCGACCTGCCCCAGCAGAACGCGTGGCTCACCGGGGGCGACCCGGAGGGCGCGGCCCGCGCATTTGCCGAGCAGATCATCAACTATGACTTCGAGTTCGCAAAGGAGAAGGGCGCGAAGGGCCGCCTCCTGTTCGACGCATGGATGAGCCTCAACGAGCCGGTGCGCGGTCCGGCCAGCTTCCTCGACGGCAAGCCGGACGCGGAGACGCTGGCCCGGTACGACGCGCTGGACCGGTTCCAGGTCGCGTTCCTCGAACGGCTGCGGGCGCGATGGGCTGGAGGGGGTCGCGTTCAACTTCGCGGCGGGCAACTTCTCGGCCAAGAACCACGTCGTCGACTACTTCCCGCGGTCGCTGGCCGCCTACACCTACCTCGGCTTCCACGAGTACGGCTGGCCGTATCTGATGCCGCGGGCCGACACGTCCACCGGCGCGCTCCTGTACCGTCCGCTGATGCAGGGCATCCGCGAGCGGCACGGGAACAAGCACAAGCTGATCATCACGGAGGCCGGGCTGGCGCGCATGTACCGCCACCCGCAGGACCCGGCCGGGCGATGTCGGCTGGCTCTACGGCGGGGAGACGATCCCCGAGGCGCAGTACTGGGAGTCGCTCCAGTGGTACAACGCGGCAGATGGCCCAGGACGACTACGTGATGGGCGCGTGCCTCTACCAGGTGGGCCACGGCGGCCAGTGGGAGACCTTCCGGCACCTGGGCCAGGACAACCAGCAGCAGCCCATCCTGTTGATGGACAAGATCGCGACGCTGCGGGAGACTGCGACACCGCCGCCCCCGACCGCCGCCACGCCGCCTGCCCCGCCTGCAGCCAACCGACGAGCGGGCGAAGCAGCTTCAGCGCACCCAGGCTGCGGAGGCGGCGATGCAGGCGGCTGTTCGCGAATGCAGACGCCTACTCCGCCGGCGTGACGCAGGCCCGTGCGCTCTCTGGCGCAAGCAGGCCAGCCGCTGGCCGCGGTCCCAACGCCCCAGGACGTCCAGGCGCTGCTCGACCGCCTCACCGCGCTCGAGGCCGCGCTGGGCAGCCTGCCCGCCGGCTCGACCGTGGACGCGGCGCAGGTGCGCGGCCAGGTGGCGCGCCTCCGGGAGCAGGCGAACTCGCTCCTGGTCGCCGCCCGAGCGGCTGCGGACCTCGCGCCCGAGCTCAAGGCGCTGCAGGCCAGGCTCGCCGCGCTCGACGCGCCGCGGCCGGAAGCGGCGAAGGCCAAGCAGGCCGCGAGCCAGGTGCTGAGCCAGGCGAACGCTGCTCCAGGCGCAGATCGCGGCAGCCGCCAAGGCAGCTGGCAGTCGACCGCGAGATGGGGCTGCCTTTCCCCGGGGAGCCTGGGGCTGACGTCCAGGACGTCACGGCTGCGGTCGCCGCGCTCGTGCCCCAACCCGGCGAGCCGCGGAGCCGAGAGCGCACATCCGCCGGATCGTCATCCATCACACGGCCATGCCCGCGGACCTGGGACCGGAGGAGGTCGTGCGGCGCCTGGCACGGCAGGGGCGCGCGGGACTCCCCTTCCACTTCCTGGTGACCGGCAGTGGAGCAAGCTGGCAGCTTGCGCCACTGGATCTTGCCGTGAACCAGTCACGGCGTCCGTGCGGTGGATGCGGACGCGGTCGGCGTGGCGTTCGGCGGCGACTTCGACCTGGCCGTCCCCTCGGACGCGCAGATGGCGGCCGGCGGCCGGGCTGCTGGCGAAGCTGCTGAGGAGCTGGGCCTGCACGTCAACAACATCTACGGCCGGAGCGAGCTGGAAGGCGGCACGACGTCGCCCGGGATGCAGTGGGCGCAAGGCGTGCGCTGGGGCGACGACCTGATCGCACGCGTCGCGGAGCTCGTTCCCGCCGTTCCGTGATTTGACAGCCGGTCAGAAGCCGGTATAATGCCGCCAACGTAACGGAGATTACACTGAAAATGATGCAACTGTCCAAGCGCTCCAAGTCCAAGAAGCCTTCCCTGGCCTGCAGGGACGGCCGCTGGCGCTTGGGGTAGCAGACAGCCTACCCGGATCGTCCAGGAGCCCTGCCAGGCCAAAGCGCCAGGCAGGGCTTTTTTGTTCTCACGGCAGAACCTCCAGATTTTCGAACTCGGTTCTGAGGATGCCAGGAGAAACACATGCAGCTCAAGACAAAGCGCAGCGCGAAGCGGGTTACCAGCTTGCCGGACCGGAGGTCTGGATAGGCCGTTTGCGCGCACCTGTGTGTCGTTCGCAGCCCCTTCCGCCCAGCCGGCGGAGGGGGCTTTTCATTTTCGAGTGACGGTCAACACACGAAGCCAGCCAAACACTAACAAAGGAGAATTCAATCATGGTACTCGAAGCACTTTGTCCCGAATGCGAAGGTTCGATCGCGCTGCGCGATCCGATGAGGGCGAGATCGTGCCGTGCGCGGCGTGCGGCGCGGACCTGGAAGTGGTGTCGCTCGACCCGCTGACGCTGGACCTGGCGCCGGAAGAGCAGGAGGACTGGGGCGAATGACACGCGTTGCCGTCATTGCCTCCCGCATCCGGGTGGAGGAGAAGCTGCTGCTGGCCGCGCTGGAGGCGGCCGGCGCGACCGTGACCCTGGTGAACGACGACGAGATCGTCTTCCCGGTCCCCGGGCGGCCCCCCAGTCGACGCCGACGTCGTCCTCGAGCGCTCGCTGAGCGCGGCCCGCGGCATCTATGCCCTGCGCATGCTCCAGGCCGCGGGCATCCCGACGGTCAACCGCTACGAGACCGCCGCAACCTGCTGGGACAAGCTGCTGACCTCGGCCGCGCTGGCGCAGCACGGCGTGCCCCAGCCGCGGACGCGTGTCGCGTTCACGAGCGAGTCCGCGCTGCAGGCCATCGAGGAGCTCGGCTACCCCGTCGTGCTCAAGCCCGTCGTCGGATCGTGGGGCCGGCTGCTCGCGCGGATCAACGACCGGGACGCGGCGGAGGCCGTGCTGGAACACAAAGAGACGCTCGGCTCCTACCAGCACAGCATCTTCTACATCCAGGAATACATCGCCAAGCCCGGCCGCGACATCCGGGCGTTCGTCGTCGGCGACGAGACGATCTGCGCGATCTACCGGGCGTCGGAGCACTGGATCACCAACACCGCCCGCGGCGGGCAGGCGAGCAACTGCCCGGTCACGCCCGAGCTGGATGCGCTGTGCCAACGCGCGGCCGCGGCCGTCGGCGGCGGCGTGCTGGCGATCGACGTGCTGGAAGACCCGGAGCGCGGCCTGCTGGTGAACGAAGTGAACCACACGATGGAGTTCCGAACAGCATCCACACGACCGGCGTGGACATCCCAGCGGTCGTCGCGCGGTACGTCGCGTCAGCGTACGGCTGACCGCGGACGCCACGTGTCGGCGGGACGCCGCCGAGGTCTCGCCGCGTAACCGTGCGACCGGCGGTCGCCCCTACCCGACAGCCGCATCGAGGTGACGCATGACCCCGGTGACGTCTCGATCGTCGGCGGTTCGGGCTACGGCGGCGGCGAGCTGCTCCGGCTGCTGCTCGGCGCACCCGTGCGTCGAGATCGGGCAGGTCACGTCCGAATCGCACGCGGGCGACTTCGTCCACTCGCCTCCACCCGAACCTGCGGCCCGCCGGGCAGGCGCCAGCCGCTCCGCTTCACGACCCTGAGCGAGCTGGCCCCGTGCGACGTCCTCTTCCTGGCCCTCCCTCACGGCGAAGCGCAGCGGCGCATCGAGCACTTCGCCTCTCTCGCTCCCCGCATCGTCGACCTCTCCGCCGACTTCCGCCTCCCCGACCCCGACCTCTACCGGCAGACCTACGGCTCCGATCACCTGGCGCCCGCAGTTCCTCTCCCGCTTCGCCTACGGCCTGCCCGAGGCCAACCGGGACGCGATCCGCGCGGCGAGCTACGTCAGCGGCGTCGGGTGCAACGCGACTGCGAGCAACCTGGCGCTGCTCCCGCTGGTCCGCGGCGGGCTGCTGCGGACCGACATGCCCGTGATCGTGGACGTGAAAGCGGGGTCGTCGGAGGGCGGCGCGAGTCACAGCGCGGCCAGCCACCACCCGGAGCGGGCGGGCGCGGTGCGCTCGTTCGCGCCGACCGGCCACCGCCACGAGGCGGAGGCCCGGCAGGTGCTGGGCCGGCAGGACGTCTACCTGTCGGTGACGTCGATCGAGCTGGTGCGCGGGGTGCTGGCGACCGCGCACGCCTGGGTCCAGCCGGGCACGACCGAGAAAGACATCTGGCGGGCGTACCGGGCCGCCTACGGCGCGGAGCCGTTCGTCCGCATCGTCCACGACCGGGGCGGCATCTACCGCCACCCGGAGCCGAAGCTGCTGGCCGGGACGAACCTGGCCGACGTCGGCTGGGAGCTGGACCCCGGCACCGGCCGCATCGTGGCGCTCGCCGCCATCGACAACCTGGGCAAAGGCGCGGCCGGCACCGCCGTGCAGTGCATGAACCTGATGCTCGGCTGGGACGAAACCCTCGGCCTGGAGTTCTCGGGCTGCATCCGGTCTGAGAATCACGAAGAACCAAAGTACACGAAGCTTCACAAAGTCTTCGTGTAGCTTCCGTCTTTGGTTCTTGGTGATGAAGGAGGCTTCGATGAATCCGATCGTAATCAAATTGGGCGGCGCGGCGGGGGTGTCGGTTGCGCCGGTGCTGGCGGATGTCGCGGCGCTGGCGGCGCAGGGACGGCAGGTCGTCCTGGTGCACGGGACCTCTGCCGCGGCCGACGAGCTGGCAGCCCGGGCGGGCGTGCCCGTGCGGCACATCACCTCGCCGTCCGGCCACGTCAGCCGGTACACCGACCCTGACATGCTCGAGCTGTACGTCATGGCCGCGGCCGGCGGGGTCAACAAGGCGCTGGTCGCCGAACTGCAGCGGATGGGCTGCAACGCGCTCGGGCTCTCCGGCGTCGACGGCCGGCTGCTCCTCGCCCGGCGCAAGGATGCGGTCCGCGCGATCGAGGGCGGACGCCAGCGCATCATCCGCGACGACTACACCGGGCAGATCGAGGCGGCGAACGGCGCGCTGCTCGACCTGCTGCTCGGCTCGGGATACACCCCGGTGGTCGCGCCGCTGGCCCTGGGGCTGGGCGGCGAGCGGCTGAACGTCGACGGCGACCGGGCCGCCGCGATGATCGCCGGCGCGCTGGGCGCCGACGCGCTGGTCATCCTGAGCAACGTGCCGGGCCTGCTGGCCGAGTACCCCGACGAGTCGAGCCTCGTGCGGCATGTGCCCGCCGAGCACCTGCACAGCGGTCGAAGGCCTGGCGCAGGGACGGATGAAGAAGAAGCTGCTGGCCGCCAAGGAGGCCCTGGAGCGGAACGTGCCAACCGTCGTGCTGGCCGACTCGCGGCGGGCGATGCCCGTGCGGGCCGCGCTGCGGGGCGAAGGGACGGTGATCGGGGAACGGTTGACCTTGGAGCACGAAGACATGAAGGTTGGCGAAACCGCGGAGCGCGAAGAGCTCCTGCTGACGCATTCGCCGCACGGCAGGCCGAGACGGTGGAGGTGCTGCGTGACCGTTGAACTTATGGCGGGCGCCGGCGAACGGCAGTCACTGCAGGCATCATCGGCGCGGGAGTCCGCGCACACCTCCGGCGTCTACCCGAAACGGCAGCTTGCCATCGTGCGCGGCGAGGGCGCGCGCGTGTGGGACGCGGAAGGGAACGAGTACATCGACTGCGTCGCGGGCCAGGGGTCGGCCAACCTGGGCCACTGCCACCCGGCCGTCGTCGCCGCCATCGCCGAGCAGGCGGGCCGGCTGATCACCTGCCCCGAGATCTTCTACAACGACGTGCGGGCCGCCCTGCTGCACCGGCTGAGCCTCGTCGCGCCCGAAGGGGCTGGACCGGGCCTTCCTCTGCAACTCGGGCACGGAAGCGGTCGAAGCGGCGATCAAGTTCGCCGCGGATCAGCACGGGCCGGCCGGGCATCGTCGCGGCCAAGGGCGGCTTCCACGGCCGGACCATGGGCAGCCTGTCCGCGACGTGGAAGGACGACTACCGCCGGCCCTTCGCGCCGCTGGTGCCCTGCTTCAGCCACGTGCCCGTTCAACGACCTCGCTGCGCTCGAAGCCGCGGTCACGGACGACACCGCCGCCGTGATCCTGGAGCCGGTGCAGGGCGAGGGCGGCGTACACCCGGCGACGTGGCGAATACCTGCGGGCGCGCCGCGGCCCTGTGCCGCGAGCGGGGCGCGCTGCTGATCCTCGACGAGGTGCAGACCGGCTTCGGCCGCACGGGCAAGCTCTTCGCGCTGCGAGCACTTCGGGGTCACGCCCGACCTGATGGCCGTGGCGAAGTCGATGGCGGGCGGCATGCCCATGGGCGCGTGCCTGATCGGCCCGCGGGTCGGCAAGCTGCCCCCGATGAGCCACGGCAGCACGTTCGGCGGCAACCCGCTGGCTGCCGCCGCCGCGCTCGCCGCCATCACCGTTATGACAAGCCCATACCCTGCCCCGTCCTCGGCCGACACGCTCGTGCAGCACGCGGCGCGTCCGGGACGCAGGCTGATGGACGGGCTGCGGGCGATCGACTCGCCGCTGGTCCGGGAGGTGCGCGGCCTGGGGCTGATGGTCGGGATCGAGCTCAAGGTGAAGGTGACGCCCGTGCTGCAGCGGCTGCAGGCGCTCGGGCGTCCTGGCCCTGCCCGCGGGCATGACCGTGCTGCGGCTGCTGCCGCCGCTGGTCATCGAGGACGAAGATATGGACCGGGTGGTCGAAGCGGTCGCGGCCGCCACTGAATGAACGGACTGACAGCTTGACGAAGCGCATTCGCTGCGACCTGTAGTCGAAGAGGAGGTTCTTATGTCTCTTGAACGCTACTCCATCATCGACTCCACCCTCCGCGAAGGGGAGCAATTCATCAACGCGTCTTTTTCGACGGAGCAAAAGATCGCCATTGCCCGCGCCCTCGACGAGTTCGGCGTGGAGTACCTGGAGCTGACCTCGCCGCAGGCATCGCCGGGCAGCCTCGCCGACCTGCGCACCGTCGCCGGGCTCGGGCTTGCGGGCGCGCATCCTCACGCACATCCGCTGCCACCGGGAAGACGCGGCGGTCGCGCTGGACGCAGGCGTCGACGGCGTCGACGTGGTCATCGGCACCTCGTCCAAGCTGCGCCAGTTCAGCCACGGCAAAAGCATCGACGAGATCATCGAGCTGGCGAGCGAGGTGCTGCCCTGGATTCGCGAGCAGGCGCCGGGCATCGAGCTGCGGTTCAGCACCGAGGACTCCTTCCGCAGCGAGGAGGCGGAGCTGCTGCGGGTGTACCTGGCGGTCGACCGGCTCGGCGTGGTCAACCGGCTGGGCATTGCGGACACGGTCGGATCGCGACGCCGACCCAGGTGGGGCGGCTGGTCGGCACGCTGCGCCGCCTGACCCACTGCGACATCGAGTTCCACGGCCACAACGACGCCGGCTGCGCCATCGCCAACGCGTTTGCGCGCTCGAAGCAGGCGCGACTCACATCGACACGACGGTGTTAGGCATTGGTGAGACGAAACGGCATCACCCCGCTCGGCGGACTCGTCGCCCGCATGGTGACGCTCGACCGGCAGGCGACCGCTGCCAAGTACCGGCTGGACCGGCTGCGGCAGATCGAAATGATGGTCGGCGAGATGGTCAACGTCGACATCCCGTTCAACAACTGCATCACCGGGTTCAGCGCCTTCACGCATAAGGCGGGCATCCATGCCAAGGCCATCCTGAACGCGCCGCAGACGTACGAAGCGCTCGACCCCCACGACTTCGGCCTGACCCGCTACATCTCGATCGCGCACCGGCTGACCGGATGGAATGCCGTGCGGGCGAGGGCCGACCAGCTCGGGCTGAGCCTCTCGGACGCGCACGTCAAGGCGCTCACCCAGCACATCAAAGTCCTCGCCGACGAGCGCGCGCTGAGCCTCGACGACGTCGACAACCTCCTGCGCAACTGGGGGAACGGGAACGGGCACCACTGAGACCAAGAAACGAAGTTTCACTGAGCTTTCTTCACTGAACTTCGTGTGACTCGGTTCTCGATTCTTGGAGGGAGAACTCCATGAGCGAGACTTTTGCACAGAAGGCGCTGGCGCGGGCCGCGGGGCTGGAGCACGTCGCGGTCGGGCAGATCGTGGACGCCCGGCCGGACATGGTGCTGAGCCACGACAACACCGCCGCCATCGCCCGCCTGTTTGGCAGCCTCGGACAGGGACGCGTCCTGCACCCCGAGCGCATGGCGGTGGTGCTGGACCACGCCGTCGCCGCCGCCCACGGCCGAGCACGCGGAGAACCACGCCGAGGTGCGCCGGTTTGTGGCAGAGCAGGGCATTCGCGCACTTCTACGATGTCGGCCGGGGCATCTGCCACCAGGTGGTGAGCGAAGAGGCGCTGGTCCTGCCGGGGCAAACCATCCTGGGGGCCGACAGCCACATGACGCACTACGGCTGGCTGGGCGCGTTCGGCGCGGGCGTCGGCCGGAGCGAGGTGGCCGCGCTGTGGGCGACCGGCGAGCTGTGGCTGCGCGTGCCCGAGACCATCCGGGTCGAGCTGACCGGCTCGCTGCGCGCCGGGGCGTCACCGCGAAGGACCTGGGGCTGTGGCTGCTGACCGTGCTGGGGCCGGAAGCGGGCATCTACCGCGCGCGTGGAGATCGGCGGGCCGGGCCTGCGGACGCTGAGCGTGGAGAGCCGGATGGTGCTCCCGAACCTGCTGGCGGAGTCGGGCGCGAAGAACGCGTACCAGGAGCCGGACGCGGCGGTATTCGATTGGCTGGCCCCGCGCCTGGCCGCGAGAACCGGCGAGGCTTTGGAGGCTTGCCGACAGCGCGTGCAGGCCGGTGCGATCTATCCTGATTGTGACGCCGTGTACGAACAAGCGCATTTGGTCGACCTGGGCCGGATCGAGCCGTCTGGTCGCCGCGCCGCACAACACCGCGCAACGTCGTCCCGCTGTCCCAGGTCGCCGGCGTGCCGGTGCAGCAGGCCTTCATCGGCACGTGCACCAACGGCCGGCTGGAGGACCTGGCTGCCGCCGCGGCCGTGCTGAGGGCGCCGGGCGGGCAGGTGCGCAGGGTGGCGCAGGGGACCCGGCTGCTGGTCGTGCCCGCCTCGAGCGAGGTGCTGCAGGCCGCGCTGCTGGCGGGCTACGTCGAGACGTTCGTGGCCGCGGGCGCGCATGATCGGCACGCCGGGCTGCGGCCCGTGCATGGGGAACCACCTGGGCATCCCGGCCGCGGGCGAGACGGTGATCAGCACGGCCAACCGGAACTTCAAGGGCCGGATGGGCAATCCGGACGCCGAAATCTACCTCGCCAGCCCCCAAGTCGTCGCCGCCAGCGCCGTCCTGGGCCGGATCGCGGGGCCGGAAGAGCTGACGTAACCACGAAGAACCGAGGACACGAAGTTGCACGAAGACCTGATCAGGAATCTCAGTGAAACTGCGCTGCGATCCTTCGTGGTCAGCCATGTACTTGCGAGCGCAGCGAAGATGGGAAGGGCTTGGGTTTATGGGGATGACGTCAATACGGACGTGATCTTCCCCGGGAAATACACCTACACGGTCAAAGACGAAGCGGAGATGGCGCGGCATGCGCTGGAGGACCTGGACCCGGCGTTTGCCGGCGAGGTCCAGCCGGGGGACGTGATCGTGGCGGGGCGGAACTGGGGGTGCGGCAGCAGCCGTGAGCAGGCAGTGACGTGCTTGCGTTCTGCGGGAGTCCGCGTTATCATTGCGAAATCCTTCGCAAGGATATACTTCCGCAATGCCGTCAACAACGGCCTCCTGCCGGTGGTCTGCCCGGAGGCGGTTGCGGCGATCCAGCCTGGAGAAGCCGTTACCGTCGACGCGGACCGTTGCGTAGTGAGCTGCGCACGCCGGCGAATATCCCTTTCCCCCGCTCTCGCCATCGGTGACCGCCATCTTTCAGGCTGGTGGGCTGCTGCCCATGCTGGCCGGCCGCACCCGGCCGCCGGCGCGCGGCCCGGCATGGAACAGCCTGCGAGAATTGAAATGGGAGACGCGAGATGACGACGATTTGCTTGATTCCTGGGGATGGTGTGGGGCGCGAGGTTGTGCCGGCCGCGGCGCAGGCAGTTGCCACGCTGCTGCCCGACGTGCGCTTTGTGACTGCGCAGGCCGGCTGGGACTGCTTCGTGCGGTGCGGCAACGCCCTGCCCGACGAAACGCTGCGCATCGTTCAGGCCGCGGATGCCACGCTGTTCGGCGCCACGCAGTCGCCGACGACAGGGGCGGGGAGCGCCGTCGAGGCGCTGAACGGCGGCAAGCCCGCGGTCTACCGGAGCCCCATCCTCGGCCTTCGCAAGAAACTGGACCTCTTCGCCAACCTGCGGCCGGCGGCCCCGCTCGTGCCAAACGGCCAGCGCCGATCGACCTGCTCATCGTCCGTGAGAACACCGAAGGCCTGTACAGCGGCCGCGAGCGCCGCGACGGGGACACGGCGATCGCCGAGCGCGTGATCACCCGGCCGGCGAGCGAGCGCATCGCCCGGGCGGCCTTCGAGCAGGCGCGGCGGCGCGTCCATGGGGCGCGAGAAGCCGGCGCCCGCGCCAAGGTCACGATCGTCCACAAGGCGAACGTGCTCAAGCTGACCGACGGCCTCTTCCGTGAAAGCTGCCTGGCCGTGGCAAGGCAGTACCCGGACGTCGAGGTCGACGAGATGCTCGTGGACGCCGCGGCCATGTGGCTGGTGCGCGATCCGTCGCGGTTCGACGTGATCGTGACGACGAATATGTTCGGCGACATCCTCTCGGACCTGGCGGCCGGGCTGGTGGGCGGCCTGGGCATCGCGCCGTCGGCCAACGTCGGCGCGGGCAAGGCCGCGGTGTTCGAGCCCGTGCACGGCAGCGCGCCGGACATCGCCGGCCGCGGGGCCGCGAACCCAATCGGCGCGATGCTGAGCGCGGCCATGCTGCTGGAGCACGTCGGGCAGGGCCGCGGCGGCGGCCGCGCTGCGGCAGGCCGTGCGGGCGACGGTGAAGGGCGGGCTCACCACCCCCGATCTTGGCGGCATGGCGACGACCGGCCAGGTAACCGCAGCCGTCTGCGACATCCTGCGGGCGATGGTCGCTCGCGGCGAGTTCACGTATACAGGCGGTTATAGGTTGCAGCAGGGCGGATAGCCGCGGAGTTTCGGCCTTTCGCCTTTCGACTTTCGCCGGTTTCGTTGCATTTCGCCTTTCCCATTCCAAAACCGCGACGCAGATTGAAACTTGCGCTACATCCCAGATAGGCCCGATGTTGGGCCCCGATCGGTGCGGATCGCGTGTGGTCGACGGTGAGTCGTTCGTGCGCCTTTGACCCGAAAGCGAGGCACCCCTATGTCAGCGTCTATCGAAGACACCACCGCCGGCGGGCTTGCGCTGCTGCGCGAGCTGCTGGCAATCCGCTCGCCGTCCGGCGAGGAAATGCCGGCGGTGAATCACCTCGTCCGGTGGCTCGGCAGCCGCGGCTTCATGGCCCACCGTGACGGCGCAGGCAACGCGATTGGCGTCCTCGAACCGCCCGCGGGCAGCCCCGAACGGCCGCTGCGCGAGCTCATCCTCCTCGGCCACATCGACACCGTGCGCGGCTTCCCCAAGATCGCCGAGCGCGACGGCAAGCTCTACGGCCGCGGCGCGGTGGACGCCAAGGGTCCTCTCGCCGCTTTCGCCACGGCCGCAGCCGTCGTCGGACCGCAGCCCGGCTGGCGCATCGTCGTTGCGGGCGCGGTCGAGGAAGAGAGCACGACGTCCAAGGGCGCCCGGCATCTTGCCGCCCGCCGCCGGCCTGACCTCTGCGTGATCGGCGAACCCACGGGCTGGCAGCGGGTGGCGCTGGGGTACAAGGGCCGCCTGCTCGTCGACGTGGAGTTCCAACGCATGATGTCGCACACGGCAGGGCCGGCAACGGGAGCGCCCGAGATCGCGTTCGGCTACTGGCGCACCGTGCAGGACCTGGTGGATGAGCTGAACACCGGCCGCGAGCGGTCGTGGGAGCAGGTGCAGGCGTCGCTGCGTCACTTCAACTCGGGCGACGACGGCATGCTGGAGACCGCCGAGCTGCGGATGGGCTTCCGCCTGCCGCTCAGCACGGGGCCGGACACGATGAAGCAGCTGCTGGTCAGCGCGGACGGCGTGGGCACGTTCCGGTTCAGCGGCGAGGAGACCGCGTTCCGGGCCGAGAAGAACACGCCGCTCGTGCGGGCGTTCGTGTCCGCGGTGCGGGCCTACGGCGGCGAGCCGAGCTTCCTCACCAAGACGGGCACAAGCGACATGAACGTGGTGGGCCCGGCCTGGGGCTGCCCGATCCTGGCCTACGGCCCGGGCGACAGCGCCCTGGATCACACGCCCGACGAGCACGTGGAGATCGAGGAGTGGGTGCGAGGGGTCGCGGTGCTGGCGGAGGCGCTGAAGCGCCTGACCGCGGAATACCCGGCGTAACGGGGTTTGCCCTTCCGGGCAGCGCTCGCCTGTCCTGCTGGCGGTGGGTTGTTTACCGGCGTATCAGGCCGATCAGGAGCAGCAGGCCAAGCGCCGCAAACCAGGGCCAAGGCGCGTTGGCGGCATACAGGATGGCGGCTGCCAGGATGCCGAAGCCAACCAGGATGGTGGATTGCAGCCGGCTGACGGAGTTGTCAGGCGTCCGCTTGAGGCTGGATTCGAAGTGCTTCAAGCCCTCACTCAGCACGAGTGGGCTGCGGTTGATGACGTCGATGAGTTCCGGCACGACCAGCAGGCTGGCCTTGAGGCTTGTCAGCGGATTGAACTGCTGCAGCAACAGGCCCTGCACCTGTCCGCGGGAAGCTCTCAGGATATCAAACCCCGGTTCCAGCGTGTTGGCGACGCCCTCGACCGTCACCAGCGCTTTGATCATCAGGATCATCTCGCCGGGATAGTTAATGCGATACTGCCCTGCCAACAGGATAGACTGCAAAATGACCTGGCCGGTCGAGAACCGGGTGGAGGAAGTGGATCGGAACCAGCGGGCATACAGGCCGGCCGCGGCACGTTGGAAGCCGTCCACGTCGCTGTTCCTGCCCGGCGTGGTGAGTGATGCCAGGTAACGGGCCGCATTCTCCGGGTCGCCCGTGACCACCGAATAGAAAAAATAGAAAAGCCGTTTCCGGATCTCGCGATCGAAGACCCCCACCATGCCGAGGTCGATGAATCCAACGCTGGCATCCTTGAAGACGATCAGGTTCCCCGGATGTAGGTCGGCGTGGAAGAAGCCATCATCGAAGATCATTTGGATGATCGCCCGGATGCCCAGTTGGACGACCTTGTCCTTTTGCTGGGGCGTCAGGATGCGGGCCGCTCGTGCGTCAGGCTTGATGCCTTTGAAGTAGGCCATGCACAGCACGTCGCGATTGCTGAACTCACGATAGATCTTCGGGAAACGAATCTCGGGCTGATCTTTGAAATTGGCCGCGAACGCTTCGGCATTGTCGGCCTCGAAACGCAGGTCCACCTCGCGTAAGGTGTACCGGCTGAACTCGGCAATCAGCCGCGCGGGTTGGTAGCGGGAGAGAAACACCTGCAGCACCCGGCCGACAAGGCGCAGCAGTTTGGTGTCGGTCTGCACGGTCTGGCGCACGCCAGGCTTCAGAACCTTGAGCACCACTCGTTCGCCCGTCAGCAACCGGGCGCGCTGCGTTTGCGCGAGCGAAGCAGACCCCAGGGGCTTGGGATCGATCCAGCGAAAGATGGTATCGACGGGGCGTTCGAGATCAGCCTCGATCAGTTCCTTGAAACGCTCGAACGTGACGACCGGCAGCCGGTCGAGCAGGTTCTTCAGTTCGTCGGTGATGGGTTTGGGTAACAGGTCCTCGCGCAAGCTGAGGATCTGGCCGAGCTTGATGTAGGTCGGACCCAGGCGCTCCAGGCGCACCCGGAACTGCACGGGGAAGGGCTGTTGGATCAGGCGCCGGTCCAGGAAGGGCCGGACGAAGAACAGGAGCACGCGCAAGACGACGGCCCAAAAACCAAGCCGCGGACGGGTGGCGGCCTGCTGCTGCACATAGATATTGGCCCCGCCGAAGAGCAGGGCCAGCAATTGCCCCAGCGTCATCAAAGAGCGGCCGACCAGGCCGGCCGGCGGTCGCTCGTGGTAGATCTCAAAGCCGGTGCTGGACGCGGCTGCTACGGGTTGCTCAGGCAATCTGCACTTCTCAGGAGCGAGGGCTGACGCTTATGGAAGACTTCGTCAGGGGATTGAACCGGTCGAGAATCGCGCCTTCAAGCTCCCGGCTGTAATTGCGGATGCCGTCGTTGTCGAATAACAGCCTTTGCGAATCGACGAGACATTGCAGCATAGCCGGCTTCGAAATCTTGACCTTGTGCTGGGATGTGAACAGGGTCTGGTGGCGTTGCGCGGCCAGGAGTACGGTCTGGTAGGCAGGCAGCAGGCACATGAGCGAAGCCCGGCGGTAACCGGTTGCCTCGTAGGGCAGTGCAAGCAAATAATCGGTCGCCCCGCGCAGTTCGGTCATGACGTCGGCCAGGACCATTGACTTCCAGGCCGGCGTGGCGCCCTGCAGCGATAGTGGCCTGTATTCCGCTTCGTTCAGCCACGTATCGGGCAAGTAGCAGATGCCCCGGGCCAGGTCCTCGGCGAAGTCTTTGACGATGTTCGTTTTCTGAAGGCTGCGCCCACACGCCTCAGCGTGCGAGTTCAGGACGCCGGCCACTTCGCCCGACAGCCCGTACTGCAGGACAATCAGCTCGGATGCCATGTTGCCGACGGTGCCGGCGACGTAATAACAGTAGCCGTCGTAGTCGCTTTGCTCTCTCAGGATGTCTACGCCCTGGCGCCTGACAAAACACGGACAATGATCGGGGTTCCCCAACTGGCTCATGCCCTGGGCCATGGCGCTCGTCCAATGAAGAACGATCTGCCGGGGCGCTTCGGGCAGTTGGGCGTAGATCTGCCACAGCATCAGCCCATCGTCAGACCCCATCAGCCGGGCTTCTCTCTCGTTGAGGCCGGGCCAATGCTCGCGACCCCAGCCGGAAAGCACTTCCCCCGCACAGTCGGGGTCGCTCAACAGGCGCAGGAACTCCGCAAAGCGTTCGTCCTTCCACTCGGCTGGTCGGCCGCAATCCTCGATGTTGTCGACCACCCGGCAGAGGAGGTACGCGGTCGCGAGATAGTGCCGGGCCGGGGGTTCGACAAAGGGGAGCACGAGGGCAAAAGAGCGCGAGACGTTGCCCAGTTGGCGTCCGAGATAGGCTTCTTCTGCCGCGAGCCGGCTCGAACGCGTCATTTGTTTGGTCCACTGCGATCCCTCTTGCCTGATCCGGGTGAGCAGGCATCATTCGCCCGACGGGACGTCCCAGCCGTAGACGACGTGCGTATCCGCCAACTTGTCGTGCCATGCCTGGCAGTGTCGATCGCGAAATACCCACAGGTACCCCAGGAATAACGGGAGTGCGGAAAGAAAGTAGCCGGTGTAGCGCAGGAGCGCCCGGCGCCAGCTGATCTTGGGTTGGCCGTCATGGATGATCCGAAGGCCCATGAGCCGCTTGCCCGGTGTTGCGCCGGCCAGCGTCCAAAAGACGATGAAGTACAGCGGCACGAACAGCAACACGCCCAGCGCAGACAAAGCCACGGTGAGGGTCCGTACCACCTGCAAGATCTGGCTGCTCGAGCCGGCCTTCAGTTGTTCGGCGCCCAAGCCGAAGAAGTTCAGCACCAGGGTGACCAGCACGCCCAGAATGACCGAGCTGATCGTGACGATGATCACGTCGAGCACCAGGGCCAGCAGCCGGCTGACGAATCCGGCGGGCTGCAAACGCGCGGCCGGCTTGCGCGGCTGGCGCGGCGGGTAGATTGGTCGTCTGCGGCGCCCCCAGGCGGGCGTCCGTATGGGCGGCGCCCTTCCTGAGCGCATCGATCATCTCGCCGGCCATGCCCATGCCCTGCTGGGTGACCAGTTCGCGCACCGCCGGTTCCTCGGCCAACTGCGCGACCGCGACCTGGATCACCTCGGTGCTGCCCTCATCGTACGCCTGGCGCACCAGCGCCCGGCTGCGCTGCTCGGCGGCTCTGCCCGCGTCGATCCACCGTTCGAGCGCGGCCTCGCCGTGCGCGGCCAGGCCATCGTAACGACGGGCGAGAGGGCGCACCAGCCGGCTCCCCGTAAGAGGGGTCAGCAGGCCCGAAAAGATGCCGATAGGCCGATTCAGTGATCGCGACCGTGCCCAGGAGGGTGCTCTGGGCCACGTCCGCACCCCTTGCCGCGAGGCCCAGGATGGCGAAGCGCAGGCGCTCGCTGCGGCTCTCATCGGGGGCTTCGTGATAGATCTGGGAGCCCAGGCGTTGCGTGTTTGTGTTCCAGGCCTTCAACCGGTCGAAGAACAGCTCACTGCCTTCAGCCGCCCCGCCAACCATGAAGCGCGCAAAGGCGCGCAACAGATAGGGGTCTGCCGTGGAGCTTTGGATCACGATGCCCACCGCGCCCGATTGCTCGTCAGGTCCTGGGCCCCAATCCTCCTCGTCGTCGGTAAACTCGACATCGTCCGGCACGAGCGCCATGGTCATGCCCCTTCTGGCGTGCCTCCAGGCGCGCCGTCGGGACGGGCTCCCTCAGGAGGATTCCCTCGGGAGGGGTTCCCGCATTCAGGTGTTCAACCCGAGCCGCCAACGCGGCAAGTTGTGCTTCGAGCGCCTGGATATCTGCTTTGGATGCCAGGTTCTCCGTGCGAACCGCGACGACAGGGCGCGGAGGCCGGGGCAGATGCGGTCGCTTTGCCCGGAGCTCGCTGAACGCCCGGCGTGCGTTCCGCTCGTCGATCTCGCCGCGCTCCACCAGCCGCTGCAGCACCTTTTCGGCGGTCTCCAAAGCCAGGCTGAGGGCTCCGATTGAAGCGAGCCCGACTTTGCCCAGGGCATCCGCCAGCGGTGACTCGTCGACGCCGGCCTCGTTCACAGCTGCGCTTGCCTGGCTCTCGGTTTCGGTTGCTTGGGTAGTCATAGCGCCTCACCCGGTAGGTAATACTAGCTGCGCCGCATTTGCGCAGCATTTATTCTAATGTTAGTAACATGGCTGTTCTGTTATTCGTTCAAGACAAGTCTACTCTATTCCTTAGCGAAACGCAAGGGTTCCTCCTCTGACATCCACTCATAACTAACGAGGGCCGAGACGGGAAGGCATCGACGCGCTACAATAGGCCATCCTAAACCTAGGGGTGAGCAGGGATGGTCTGGGAAGCGAGTTGGGAGAGCCCGTTGGCCGCCTACCTGGGCAGCTATGAAGATTTGATCGGTGACCGGCGGACCGGCTTTACGTTTCGGGAGACGATCAAGGGGATCATTGCCAGTGGCAGTCTGGTCTGTCAGCGGATCGCGGCACACTCCCAGTTGTCGGCCGGCACGACGAAAGGCGGCCAGCGGGTCATTCGTTTGGCCAAAGGCGAGAGCACCAAACCGTCGCAGTTGGATGCGGTCAGCCTAACCGAGCGCTTGCGCAGCCGGGGTCTGACTGAACTAGCCGAGTCAGATACCGATGAATTGTGGCTGATGTGCGATGGTGCCGACCTGCGGAAGCCCTACGCCGAGAGGATGCCGGACCTGATGCAGGTTAAGGATCTGGATGGCGAACTCGTGCCGGGTTACCGGACGCTGAACATCCTCGGGGTGGCGCCCAAACGGCGCGGGATCCTCTTTCATCGCTTATTCTCCAGCACGGAGGCCAATTTCGTTAGTGAACCCGCAGAAGTCCAGCGGGCCTTGCAGACGGTGCATCAGGCGCTGGTGGCGCAAGCCCAGTGGCGGCATGTGACGTGGGTGATGGACCGCGGGTTTGATGATGTGGCCGCGTGGCGCATCATCTGGGAACAGCACGAGCACGTGGTGTGCCGCGTCAAGCATACTGACCGCTTGCTCGACTATCAGTTGGTCACTGGCGAGTGGCGGGCCGGTGATATTGCCGCGGCCCGCACTGAACTACGGCCGTATGCCACCGTGCAAACCGAGATGGTGGTGGCGCGGGGGCGCCAACGACGACCGAAAGCGCAACTGATCTCCGCTCACATTCGCGCGTGTCCCCTTCGGCTGGCCTATGATGCGAACGTGCGCCGGGAAGGTACCGCCGACCCGCGGCAGCAGGCGCTGTGGCTCGTGGAGGCGCCCTTGTCAAGAGACAATTAGACGCGGACATCGCGCTTCCTCATCAGGAATGTAACTTTGACGCGAGGATTGCCTCACGAGTAATGTAACCCTGCGCCAGCCAAAGACCGGAGTGCAGGGGGAGTGAGGCCATGATGAGCTTTCAAGCCAAACGCGAGTTGTTGACACAGGTGGCTGCGCGTTACAGCGAGGCCAGCGGCAGACAGAAGTCGCTGATCCTGGACGAGTTCGTAGCCGCCACGGGCTATCAGCGCAAGTATGCCATTCGGTTGCTGCGGCGGCCGCCGCCCGTATCACCTGCGATCAAGCGCCCACGCGTCCGCCGGTATGGCCTACGCAGTCCAGGATGCGCTCAAGATCACCTGGGCGGCCGCCAACTTCATCTGTGCCAAACGGCTGGTGCCTTTCCTGCCCGAATTGGTACCGGTTCTGGAACGCCACGGGCACCTCCGGCTTGAAGATGAGGTGCGTGACTTACTGCTGGCGATGAGCGTTTCGACCGCCGAAAGGTTGCTCGCGGCGATCCGCCGGCAGGAGCAGCCGCATGGTCGCAGCACCACCAAGTCCGGGGTGCTCCTGAAGCGCCAGATCCCGGTGCGGACATTCAACGACTGGAACGAGACGCCAGCCCGGCTTCTTCGAAGGCGATCTCGTCGCGCATTGCGGCCCAAGCGTTGAGGGTGAGTTCTTGAATACCCTCGTCTTGACCGACATCGCTACGGGCTGGACCGAATGTCTGGCCCTGCTGCACCGCAGCCAGGCGGCCGTCGTCCACGCGCTCGACCGGGTCCGCCAACTGCTCCCGTTTCCGATGCTGGGCTTCGACAGCGATAACGGCAGCGAGTTCATCAACGCCGAGCTGCTGGCCTACTGCGAACACGAGCAGCTGACCTTCACACGCGGACGCGTGGCCAAGAAGAACGATCAGTGCTTCGTCGAGCAGAAGAACGGCAATATCGTGCGGCAGTACGTCGGCTATGACCGGTTCGAGGGTGAGCGCGCTTATCGCCAATTGGTCGAGTTGTACCGAGCGCTCCGGCTCTACATCAACTTCTTTCAGCCGTCGATGAAGCTGCTTAGCAAGCAGCGGGACGGCAGCAAGGTGCAGCGCAAGTACGAGGCAGCTCAGACCCCCTTGCAGCGCCTGTTGGCTGCGCATGTGCTGACGGCCGAGGCCGAAACCCGCCTGCAAGCGGTCTATCACTCGCTCGACCCGGTACGGCTGTTGCAGCAAATCGTCGTGTTGCAGGACGCCCTCTGGCATTTAGCGGTAGTGCCAGCACCGGCCGGCGTGATCGCCAGTCCGGACGCAGCCACGACGCCGGAAACGCGTTTCAACCGCGCAGCTTGCGGCCTTGGCTCGACCAGGTCGGACGAAAGTCTGGGTGCTGCGGACAGCCAAAACACACCTGCCTCCAGTGCCGAACACAAAGCGCGGCGCTATCGTCGGACGAAACAGCCGCCCGCACCGCACACCTGGCGCACGCGAGCCGACCCCTTTGAGTCTGTCTGGGAGGAGGTCTGCCGCTGGCTCGCGGCCGATCCCGGCCGGACGGCCCAATCCGTCCTCAAGGAGTTACAGGAACGCTATCCCGAGCAGTTTCCCGACTCGCAGTTGCGCACTATGCAGCGCCGCGTACGCGAATGGCGAGCACAGTGCATATTGGTCTTTGATGATCAGTGGCTGCAAGAGGAGCGAGTCATCGGAATGGAGTTGCCGCACCCCTTGCAAGCAGCAGTTGAGCGGTAAGATCTTTCCTGAGGCAACGAACCGCGCGATGGTATGATTATCCGGTGAGGCAATACGTCCTGGTCTCAACCACTCAGATGCAGCCGATGCCATGGAAGAAATCACGCCTTACGTATTGGCGTTTCTTGCCGAGGTGCAAGAAAGAAGAACGGATGAATGAACCGAACTGATATTTGCGGTTGGTCGTATCAGTTCGCACGCATGATGAATCGCGCTCGACTTGATTGAGCTTGAGCGCAACCTCACTTTGGGTATGTACTCGGACGTTGCTTTGCGCGATAATGCGCAGCGTGAGGGCAGAGACTGTGGCGTCACGCACGTTTTCCGTCGTAGTCTCACTGCAGTGCTGGCCGATTTGTCAAGAACCTAGACGACTAGCACGAGCTCCGATTGCCCGTGAGCGATGTGCCGCGCTGGCTCGCACTCTGCCCCAAAGTTGGCCCCGACAGGCCTTCAAGTCCTGCCGGGGTTTTGCTTTTGATGCCCCTAGCGCGAGGTGGAGGAGAAATCACCATGCACAGCAATAGAGAAGGTATCCCCATACTGTTTCAGGCTGGCTCTTCCTACAGCCGTCAAATTGAATGGGGAGAGATGGACGCGGGCTTTTGGGCGTTTCCGGCTGGCTTTGACTCGACCCTGTTGTTCGAAGGGCTGCCCCATGGTTGCGAGTGTCCGCATTGGGGCTACCTGCTCAAGGGGAGAATGCGCGTGAAATATGCCGGCCACGAAGAAGTCATCACGGCAGGGGAAGCCTATTATCTGGCCCCGGGTCACCTTCCCGTGATGGAAGAAGATTGTGAGATGGTCGAATTCAGCCCCAAAGACCTGAGCCGGAAGATGCTGGAGATCGCAGTTCGTAGCATGGGGGCGAAGTGACCGGCCGGTTCTAACACTTACTGTCAAGGAGCTCCGGACATGCCTCTGCATTTGAGAAGAAAGCCAGCGCCATCGTTCGATTGCGATGCCGAGACGGCCCGCAGGTTCCGCAACCGTGGCCTGGCCAACCTGTTGCGCATGGGTCACTGTGCACCTTCCATCATGCAAGCGATGCTGGAAGTGTTCGAGATGGACGATGAATGGCTCGTCAGGCTCATGTCCGGCATGCCGGGGGGCATCGGCAACACCCGTGGCGAATGTGGCGGCGTAACCGGGCCGCTGGTGGTGCTCGGCCTGCGTCACGCCGAGGAGCCGGTGGTCCGGGGACTGCCCGTAGTGGTCTACAAGGGCCGTCGCCACCTGCAGCGCTTTGCCGAGTGCCAGGGAACCACGGCGTGTCGCGGCATTTTGGGCGACGCCCGCCTGCCCCTGCCCTGCATCAGCGTGATCACGCAGGCGCCCGTCTTGTGTGCAGAGTGCTGCGCTGGTGACTGTACCGCTGCAATCCCTGACGCGCAACAGGAGGCGTTCCGTCTCCTCTACGACCACTGGCGCGAGAACGAGTTTCACTCCGCGCACACGGTGTTCCAGCACCTGCAGGGCGTGATTCCCCTCAGCGAGGGACTCCTCAACGGCAGTTCAGGTTTCATGGGCGGGACGGCATTCAGCGGGATGACCTGCAGTGCGCTCACCGCCGGCGTCATGGGGCTCGGCCTGAAGCTCGGCAAGATCGAGAACAGCCATCTCCGGGTCCTGCACATGGTCGGGTTGATGGCCGTGCGCGGGGATGCGTTTGCCGACGACGTCAACGCGTTCAACGGAGCCATGAATCTCGGCAACCGCCTGGCGCAGTGGTTCACGGCCGAGTTTGGCAGCACGCAGTGCGCGACGATCACAAGGAGCGATTTCTCCACCGTTGAGGGAGTGCAACGCTACGTGGAGGGCGGTGGCACGGCCCGGTGCAACGCTATCGCCGAGCGGGTCGCGGTCCGGGTGCTGGACATGATGCAGCCGGGTGCTGTGCTCGCGTGAGGGCGAGGCGTTCACGCCAAACCGCCAAGAGAATCGCCATGAATCTGCTGGACGAAAGGAACCTCGGCTTTGCCATCCTGGCCCTGCTGGGGGCGGTGGTGATCTCGAAATGGGTGGCCACCGGCACGATCCTGGACCGGCCGGGTGGCAGCTTGCTCGCCTGGACAGCGGATATCTACAAGCTGATGTTTCTCCTCATCGTGAATCCTCTGGCAGCCATCGGACTCATCACACATCGCCTGGAAACACTGGATCCCACGCATCTGCCGATGAGCGTGCACTGGCTTCAGAATGGTCTCGCAGCCGGAGGCTTGCTGTTTTACGGATTGGGGTGCCTGCTGCTGGCGGCGGCCTTTTGCATGCTGCGCCGGAGTTTTCGAACCGAAGGAGCCGCCCCGCGCCTCGAAAAGTTGATGACCGGCGGACCCTATCGGTTCGTCAGGCATCCGATGTACACGGGATTGCTGTGCCTATCGTTGGGACTGTCCCTCATGACGCAGTCGCTGGCGTGCTTCGCCGTTTTTGGCATCTATCTTCTGCTCATCGTCAGGCTGATCGACCTGGAAGAGGCCGAGTTGCGACAGGTGTATGGTGATCAGTACCGGCTGTACCAACGTGATGTACGCAAGCTGGTTCCGCACGTGTACTGAATCCCCCTAACTCGCACGCCCGAGCTCAGCGCCGAAGAAACGCGGATACTGCTCGACGACATCGATATCGACACCATCGCCGGCTTACGGATCGCGCCATCATCGGCGTGATGGTCTACTCGTTTGCTTGGGTCGGAGCCGTTGTGGGCATGAACGTGCAGGACTACTTCCAGGAAAGCAAACGCTGGTGGTTTCGGCTGCACGAGAAGGGCGGGAAGCGGCACGAAGTGCCCGCTCACCACAACGCCGAGGCTTATGTGGATGCGTATCTTGCAGCGGCCCAGATTGCGGAAGATCGTAAAGGCACGCTCTTTCCCAGCCTGGATCGTAAACGCCATTTGTCGGGGTGGCGATTGCACCGACTTGAGGTGCTAGCGATGATAAAGCGACGGGCACGGCAGGCGGGATTACCGATGAGGACGTGCTGTCACACCTTCCGGGCCACCGGCATGAGTGTGGTACAGGTTTTTGCGTCCGAGCGGAGGGGAAAAGGGAATTGGTAGAATAGGTAGTTGTGAGTTGGATGGCGCAATGCGATAGAGATTCTGATGCCGAGTGGGAGAAGGGATGGCGTTTGCAGTACCCGTAGGCGACGTTGCGGGAGCCCAAGCTGGCATTGGACGAACGGTCGGCTGGAAGAGCAACGCCGCTGCCTCAAGTACGTGGCATGCATTTGGCGGCGTGCGCATGTGGATCTCCTGTTGGTCCTGCGCAATATTGTGCGCGCACCCAGCCAGGCGCCGGCAAAAGCGCCTGCAACCAAGCCTCGGCGGCCACCCACCAATCATCGCTGGCGGCATATGCCGTGGATGGAGCGCGCGCATCAGATCGCCCGTCAAACCCACTGACGCACACCGCTGGACCGCATTCCTCTTCCTGAGTGTGACAACTCGACCTGGGCAATGTCGCTTCGAGGTTTTGCAGGGACCAGGGATATACTGAACGTGTAACTGCCGCGCCTGGTAGCGCAGCCGGAGGAGGTTATGCTCGATTCGCTTAAGCACCTGTTGATCGGTTCTCCGTTACCTAGCCTCCAACTTGCCGAGCAGCGCCTGAACAAGGTCCGCGCGCTAGCCGTTTTCTCCCCAGATGCTTTTTCCTCCATCGCCTATGCCAATCAGGAGATCTACCTGGCCTTGGTCGTCGCCGGGAGCCTCGGTCTGGCCCGGGCGTTGCCCATCAGCCTGATGATCGCGGCCCTGCTCGCCATCGTGGCCCTCTCCTACTACCAGACCATCTACGGCTACCCGTCTGGCGGGGGGTCGTACGTGGTGGCGCGGGAAAACCTAGGCACGCTGCCCGGCCTGGCCGCCGGGTCGGCGCTCATGGTCGACTATGTGTTGACCGCTGCCGTCAGCCTGACTGCAGGGGTCGAAGCGCTCGCCTCGGCATTTCCGCTGCTGTGGCAATATCGCGTGGTGGCGTCTCTCGCGCTGCTGGTCGTCCTGACACTGATTAACCTGCGGGGCACGCGCGAGACCGGGGCGCTGATGTTGGCCCCCGTCTACCTGTTCCTGTTCACCTACCTGGCCATGTTGGCCTATGGCGGATACACGCTGCTGACCGGCGGCACGCTGCCTCTGGCGGCCGCCGCCCCCCCGGCCGTCCAACCCTTGACGATGTTCGTGCTACTGCGCGCTTTCGCCACCGGCTGCACGGCGATGACCGGCATCGAGTCGATCAGCAACGGTGTACCCGTGTTCAAGACGCCTGAGGTGAAGAACGCCGGGCGCACCCTGCTGGTCATGGCCGTGTTGATGGGCGTGCTGTTCGTAGGAAGCATCGCCTTGACGCAGGGCTTGGGTGTGGTTAGCGGGCCGCAGCAGACGATCCTTTCCGCGCTGGCGCGGCGGCTCCTTGGCACCGGCCCGGCTTATCTGCTCATTCAGGTGAGCACGCTGTCGATCCTGGCGGTCGCGGCCAACACTAGCTTCGCGGGCTTCCCGCGGCTGGTGGCGATTCTGGCCCACGACGGCTTCCTGCCCCGGCAGCTCACCGCGCTGGGCGATCGGCTGGTATTCACAGACGGCATCCTGCTGCTCTCGCTTGTCACGGCGGGGCTGATCGTCGTCTTCCGCGGCGATAGCCACGCGCTGATCCCGCTCTTCGCTGTAGGCGTATTCCTGGCTTACACGCTTTCCCAGATCGGCATGGTTCGGCATTGGGTACAGAAAGGTGGCCGTGGCTGGCAACTGAAGGCGGCCATCAACGGCCTCGGCGCGGTCGCGACTGCGGTGACGCTGCTGGTGGTCGTGCTGGAGAAGTTTCTGGCCGGTGCCTGGCTCACGGTCATCGTGATTCCGGCGCTCGTGCTGGGCTTCTTACAGGTACGCCGGCACTACCTCGAAGTAGGCAGACAGCTTTCACTGCGCGGCCTATCGCCTTCGCTTCGCCCCGTGCCCGCACAGCGCGTCGTCCTGCCCATCTCAGGGATCCATCGCGGCATGGTGGACGCCGTCGCCTTTGCGCAATCGATCGCCTCGGATGTGACCGTCGTCTACGTAGAGCTGGAGCCCGGGTCGGGAGAACGCATCCAGCAGGAGTGGCAGCACTGGTGGCCCGGTTTGCCGCTCGTCGTGCTGCCATCTCCCTACCGCTCCATCATCGCCCCTTTGCTAGAGTTCCTGGACGAGACCGACCGGCAGCACGGTGATGGGCAAATGGCGACGGTGGTGTTGCCCGAGTTTGTGCCGGCCAGGCGCTGGCACTACTTGCTGCACAACCAGAGTGCGCGACAGCTCAAGGCCGCGCTTCTCTATCGTCGCCGCCGCCTGGGGTTTCAGCACGTGATCATTGATGTGCCATACCACCTGAAGAGATGAGGCTGCCCAACGCCGCAGGACCTGGACAAGCTCGGGAGGCGCTGCAATCCCTATTCCTGGACGTCCCTGGGCAGTTGGCGGCGGTGGGATCTGCGAGCGCGCAGCGACCAAGCGCCCGAAGCGCGAAGACCTGCGACGACGAACATCAGTCTAGCGCCGGAACCATCGAAAATGCGGCTGCAGCACACCTTCATTGCGGCGGTGTTTGCTCCGCTCGCCACCTTGCGCAACCTTCGGCCCTTCACGATCCAAAACCGCAGCCACCGGCGCGAAACCTTGAACCGCACCCCACCGGCATCACCACCTATCTGCAAAATGGTGGTACCATTGAGCATGCGCAGCAAATCGCGAACCACCAGTCGCCGCGCACGACCAAGTTGTATGACCGCACGAACGATGCGATCAGTCTGGACGAGATCGAGCGTATCCTGATCTAGAGCGCTGACCTTGGGGAAGTGGGTGGTCTCGGCCGGCGCCTAGCTGCAGATTGACCGGTCCGGTTCGCATATGCTCCGATATGTTCGGGAACAGACGGTAAGCCAGCGATCAAGATATCGGTAGGGAATAGGCTCACCTGTTCGCCAAGGTTATCTTCGATTAACGAGGAGGTTCTATGCAAAAATACCTTTTCTATGGTTCGTATACGCCGGAAGGATATGCAGGCCTCCTTGCGGAGGGCGGTTCCGCAAGAATCGGTGCTGCAAAAGAAGCACTCCAGAGTGTAGGCGGATCGTTGGAAGCTTTCTACTACTCCAATGGCGAGCAGGATTTCTATATCATCGTTAGTCTGCCGGACAGTGTAAGTTCAACAGCAATCACGCTGGCCGGGAACGTCAGCGGGACATTCCGCATTCGCGCAGTTGCCTTGCTTACACCCGAAGAAATGGATGAAGCAGTAAAGATGAAAGTTGAATTCCGTCCTCCAGGTCGCTAGAGTGAAGGCAGGTTGGAGCTCCATATCAATCACGGCTGGCTAACACCGGCGCCACCCGACAGCGGCTGCACTGCCGAATGTACGCGCCTGGCTGAGTAAGGGTGCGCGATAATTGCAGAAGGGTCTTGCCCGCCCGGCCGCTGCCGGTGAGCCAAACCGTCAGGCGACCAAGGGGTTTACACCAGCGCTCCTGCCCAAGCGTTCCGCTAGCTCAGGGGCGAGCCTGCGCTTGGCGCTTAGTTCAATGATCCATCAGGCGAAGACGACTAGGGGGTTAGGGTGTAGACTCCGTGTGGCCATGGTGACGCCGTCCTGTGCGAGACCCAAGAGCAGCGGGCGCTGTAACCATGGATCAACAGGCCGAGCTTCCAGCCGACGGGGAAGCCCGAGGATGGCTTGGGAGGGAACAGCATGATACCGAATCCAAAGCTGGTAGTTTCGACAATCCATGCACTCCTGCGCGAGAAAAGCCCCCGGGCGTATATGAACAAGGACGCTGTGCGCTATATCTTTGACAATGGCTTGATCGCGCATGTCGATAGGCCTGGCCTGTCAATGCAACTTACTGAGAAGGGCGCAGCGTACATCCAGGAACACACGGCCAGCGAGCTTGAAAATGACTGAGCCAACCAGCTCGCCAATAGCCTCAGAATGACTCCCATGTCCGTAAAGTCGGCATTACAGACATTTGGAACGGACCCAACACCCGCCGAGAGTGTCCCGGCAATCAGTCATAGATCCGGTCGAGGTACCAGGCGTCATTCACCAAGTCGCGGTAGACCGTGCAGAGCAGGCCGTCGGCAGTGATCAGCTTCACGTATTCACGGGAGGCAGAGGCCTCGCGATTCCACCTGCTCGAGGCGACCCGCCAGCGGTTGCCGATGTACGATACGGTGCGCCACCGGTCGCGGTGTAGATGCTGAGTGGCACGCCAGCACCGTCCACCGTGACCAAGATCGGCTCCGAATGAGCGGATAGCCGCGTGATGGGGTTAGTATTGCCCAAAAGTACGAGCTGCGCGCGGGTGACTCAGGTCATTTCATTCTCGGCCTACTGCGACGGTGGCCGAAATACTGGTGCTTATCGATCGCTAGCCATCATCTCCGGAACGTTAATGTAGAACGTACCATGGGGCATCCGCAAGACCTCATGATCTGCTGCGCGGATCTCAGCTGCGTTTGGCTCTATCTCGCTGATAGGAACGTCCTGCGCAATCAACACGGGGGCCCTACCGTAGGTGATGAAACTGGTGACCACTCCGCCGTAGAGAAATCGGGTGCCCCCAGAATAACCGTGAGCGCTCAAGACGACCAGATCCACCCCTTCTTCATCCGCCAGATCATGCAAAGTCGCAGGCACATGGTCGCCCACCAGGACACATCCGTGCACAGATGATGGCATCGAAGATCGCAGTTCGTCCACATAGCGCCTCGCCTCCTCCTCGTTGCGCTTTACGATGCGATCCGCCAGTTCCGTGTCCTCTGCGCTCCGTGGCAGACGGCGGGGCATCTCCGGCGGCCTGACAACGTGGGCTAACACGATTTCAGCTCCCTCCGCGCGCGAGAATGGTGGCCAGGGGCCAGACCCATTCAGCACGTCGCGAACCGTCCATGGGAACAAGCAACCGCTGGTAGCGCAGATCGCCTAGATCGGCCGCTTTGTGCTCGTGGGCGCGCACGATCATGACGGACGTTGGTGCCCGCATGACGATCTTCTGCACCACACTGCCGATGTTCCATCGTGTCAAGCCGCTCTGGCCATGGCTGCTCAGAATGATGAGATTCACACCGCTGTTGCGCGCAAAATCGAGGATCTGTTCTGCGGCCTCGCCCTCCAGCGTCTGTCTCTTCACAGGCAGGCCGGTTTCTCGTAATTGGTCGGCCACGCTGCGGAGATAACTTTCGGCTTCAGCTTTTGAGATCCGCCACTCGACCGGATCCACCCCGTACGTGCAATCCTGCCGGGTACCGCGGTCAAGCACGCTCAGAAGGGTGACCTGTGACTCGAAGGCGCGGGCTATAAGTACGGCATGGGGCAGGACACATTCAGCCAGAAATGATCGATCTAGGGGGACGAGGATGTTGTCGAACATGGCACACAGCCCTCCATTTCCATGCCGCCCACGGCTCAACTCAAGACTTGATCGGGCCGCGTTTCCGTTTAGGTTGGCTCGGTTGGGATATGGCTGTGCGTCGATAATGTGTGTTCGATGAAGCTATAGCTTCATCCGGGCGCTAGTTCTCCTTCGATGTGAGCATGCGTGCCGGTGAGAAAACCAACCTGCGAGACTACAGTGCAACGGATAGCAGTTAACATTGTACGCTTCATAGCCCCGGGTGTCAATCGTCTTGCGCTGAGATCCACTCATAAATGAGCAGGCTTTGGCGCAGTCGGTTGTGAGGCTACGGTGAGGCTCGCGCCAGTTCGCTAAGATCGGGCCATCATGCCGCGGGAGGTCGATGCGATGGTCTGGGAACCGAGCTGGGAGAGTCCGTTTGCGGGGTATCTGAGCAGCTTCAATGAACTGATTGGCGACCGCCGGACGGGTTTCACATTTCGCGAGACGATCAAGGGGATCATCGCCAGTGGCAGCCTGATTTGCCAGCGCATTGCGGGGCACTCGCAACTGGCGGCGGGGACGACGAAAGGCAGTCAGCGGGTCATTCGCCTCGTGAAAATGGAACCCTGGCTGCTGCTCACCGACTGGCCGGTGACCGATGCCGACAGCGCCCTGTGCATCTTCCGCATGTACCGCCAACGCTGGAGCGTGGAAGATGCCTTCAAGTTCACCAAAGAATGCCTCGGCTGGGAGGACGTCCAACTACTGGACCTCTCCGGTATTCGGACCTTGGTGGCACTCTCCTGGGTCACTGCCGGGTTTCTCTATGAACTCGGCGTGACCCTCGATTGGCCTGAAGTCCAGTTGGTGGCCCAACTCGGCAGTTGGGAGCCGCACAAAGGCCGTAAGCCGGGCAAGATCACCCTCACCCGCGGCTTGCACCGCATCATGGACATGCTGACCACCGAGGCGTTCTTGACGGCCTACATCCAGGAGCACGGTGCTTTGCCACCGCGTATCGCGGCTTTGCTTCGCGACTGGTCCCCACCCAAGTTATGAGTGGATCTCAGCGCGGGCCCCTTGACTTCTTGCAGCGGGAGTGATATCTTGTACGACAAGTGATCAGATGACTTCCACTTGACATCTGATGTGTGTTCAACAGATTCGGCTGGTTTGCCTTTCCTTCTTCATCGGACCGACGCAAGCGATAGGACAGGGAGTCGTCCCCGCAACTGCTCCTAAGCCGGAGGTGCTTGTTGGCCAACCTGGTAATTCTTCCGAAGCTGACATACGAAATGTTGGATGGCCGGATCAGCGAATGGCTCTGCAAGGAAGGCCAGCTCGTGACCGTCGGCGAGCCGCTGTTCGTGGTGGAGACGGATAAGGCCGCTGTTGAGGTGACTGCAGATGAGGCGGGTATGCTACTGCAGATCCTTGTACCGGCAGGGCAAAGCGTACCGGTCAGCACCCCGGTCGCCTGGATCGGGGCGCCCGGCGAGGCTACTTCCGGTCCGGACCGCCCGCCGGAGACGGCAATGGCCGGCGCTGCTAACCCGGACCCGGTGCCCGAGCAAGTGGCACTCACGGCGGGCGCCACTGCCATCACGGCCGGACCCGATGAAGCAGAAGAGGTGTTAGCCACCCCAATCGCCCGCCGCCTCGCACGTGAACTCGGCGTTGACCTGCGCGCTGTGCGAACCTGGAGCGGCCAGCGCCGCGTGCGCGAGGCTGACGTGCAAGGCTACTCCGAGGCGCACAAGGCGCCCGCCGTGGCGCCGGCACGGCCGGCGGTGGCGCCGGTCGCGCCCGCAGCCCCGAGCCTTGGTGACAGTGCATGGCCCCCCATCCCCGCGCCCTTCGACCTGCTCACTCCCAGTCCGCTGCAGCGCACGATGGCGGCGCACCTGGCGCGCGCCGCCAGCATTCCTCACATGGCTGCCGCCTGCGAGGTGAATCTCCAGCGCCTCGAGCAGTTCCGTGCTGATCTCCGACCGGCGTGGGAGCAGAAGTACGGCTTCAAATTGACCTACACCCACATCATGGCCGCTCTCGTCGCCCGGGCGTTGCTGAGTTGCCCCATGCTGAACGCGAGTTGGACTGACGAAGGGATTCGCCTGTACCGCTCGGTTCACCTCGGCGTGGCAATGGCTTCACCGCGTGGGCTGCTGGTGCCTGTCGTGCGCGACGCCGCGCAACGCTCCCTCAGTGAGATTGCCGCCGAGATCGTGCGCTTGCAGCAGGCAGCCGAGCAGGGTCGCATTGCGCCGCAAGACCTGGAGGGCGGCACCTTTACGATGACCAATGTAGGCATGTTGGGCGTCACCCTGTCGGTGCCACTGCTCAATCCACCGCAGAGCGGCATCATGGGCATCGGCGCACGACGGGAGCAGTTGGTGCTGGAAAACGGGCAGGTCAGGGCGGCCCCTGTCCTGACAATCACCGTCGTGGCCGACCATCGAGTGGCCGATGGCGCCGCGGTCGCTGCCTGCCTGCAGCGCTGCAAGGAGCTGTTCGAAAGCCCCTGGCCGGCGTTGGGCCAGATCGGTTGACGCAAGAAACGCTTTCATCGCCGAGGAGGGCGCGGCTATGCCACCAGACGAAGCACTGCTGGTCCAGATGTACGGCGACATGGTGTTGGGTCGCATGTTCGAGTTGCGCTCCGAAGCGCTGGCGCATCGCGGCCTGGTGCCGGGATCGATCCACCTGGGCATTGGCGAGGAGGCAGCGCAGGTGGGTGCCACCCGCCGCGCTGGCTCCCGACGATCTGCTGGCGCCCAGTCACCGCTGCCACGTCGCAGACATCGTCAAGGGAACCGATCCTCGCCGCCTGATGGCCGAGCTAACTGGCAGGGTCACCGGACACTGCGGCGGCAGGGCCGGCACCGCACACTTCGCCGACAAGGAGACCCACAACCTGGGTGTGCAGGGCATCATCGGCGCGGTCTTTCCCGTTGCGTTGGGCGCGGCGCTGGCCCAGAAGCGCCTCGTCTCAGGCCGCATCGTGCTGGCCTTTTTCGGTGACGGCGCCTCAAACCAGGGCACTTTCCACGAGGCGATGAACTTGTCGTCCTTGTGGAAGCTGCCGATCGTCTGGGTGTGCACCAACAACCAGTACGGCATGGGAACGGCATTTTCCGCCACCTCAGCGCTGCCCAATGTGGCCGACCGGGCCTGCGCCTATGCTATGCCGGGCTGCGTGCTCGACGGCAATGATGTCGTTGCTGTGTACCAGGCCACCGGCGAGGCGCGTGCCCGGGCGCTGGCCGGCGACGGCCCGACCCTGCTCGAGTGCAAGACCTACCGGCACCGCGGCCACTCGACATTTGACAAGAACCTGTATCGCCCGCAAAGCGAAATCGAGGCGTGGCTCGACCGCGATCCGATCGCTCGCTTCGAGCACGAACTGCGCGCGCGCGGCCTCCTTGATGATGACAGGATCGCGCAGATCAGCGCCGGCGCGCAGCGCATCGTCGACGAAGCTGAGGCATTCACGCTGGAAAGCCCCTACCCGGCGCCCGAGTCGGTGTTGGATCTGATTTTCTGCCCGAGCGAGGTGAACTAGCCATGGCCACGCGCGAGATGACATACCGGGACGCGCTGTGCGAGGCGCTGCGCGAGGAACTGGTCCGAGACGAGCGGGTGTTCCTGCTCGGCGAGGACATCTATGGTGGGCCGGGCGGCTATGGCGGCGCTTTCAAGGTCACCAAGGGCCTTACCGAGGATTTCGGCAGCCGCTTGCTGGACACGCCGATTGTGGAGCAGACGATCATCGGCGCGGCGATCGGTGCGGCGATGGCCGGGCTGCGGCCGGTCGCCGAGATCATGTACGAGGATTTTCTGACCATCGGCATGGACATGTTGGTCAACACCGCGGCCAAGACTTACTTTGTCACAGGTGGGCAATATAGCGTGCCGATGGTCGTACGCGCCCCGTGCGGCGCGCTCGGGATCGGTCCACAGCATTCGCAGACCTTCACCAGTTGGTTCATGCACGTGCCGGGCCTTAAGCTGGTCTTCCCTTCGACCCCGTACCATGCCAAAGGTCTGCTCAAGACAGCGATCCGCGACAGCAGCCCGGTCATCTTTCTGGAGCACAAGAAGCTCTACAACGTCAAGGGTGATGTGCCGGCAGAGGAGTACATGCTGCCGTTCGGAGTCGCGAACAAGATCCGGACCGGCAAGGATGTGACGGTGGTGGCGATTGGCTACATGGCCCATCTGGCAACGCCCCTGGCAGGAGCCTTACTGAGCGACGGCATCAGCGTCGAATTGATCGACCCGTGCACGCTGACGCCCCTGGACATGGACACAATCCTGGCTTCTGTTCGCAAGACGCACAAGGCAGTGGTGGTCGCCGAGGACTGCCGGCGCGCCGGGCCGACTGCCGAGATCGCAGCGACCATCAGCGAGTGCTGCTTCGAGTATCTCGACGCCCCGGTAGCCCGGGTGGGCGCCCGCGACACCTTTATCGCCCACAACGCCGGCATGTCCGAGTTCGTCGTGCCCGACAGCGCCCGGATCGAGCGGGCGATCCGGGACGTGGTCCATTGGTCATGACGTCGATGCGCGATCACCGCGGTGGAGGAGGTGCGTGATGGCAGAGGAGCAGCGAGCCGCGCCGGTCGCGGCAGTAAGCCCAGCCGAGATGTTCAACAACTTCGTCCAGATCGGATTGGTGGTCCGCGATCTGGATCGCACGACCAGGACGCTCAGCGAGATGTTCGGCATCGGGCCCTGGCGCTTCATCACTTATCCGCCTGCCGAACGGGGCTCGGCTGGCCTGGAATACCGCGGAGAGCCCGGTCACTTTGCCCACAGGATCGGTTTTGCCAGCCTGGGTTCGATCGAGATCGAGATTTGTGAACCACTAACAGGTGCGGGGCCGAGCTCGCTTACCGAGTTCCTCGATGAACACGGCGAAGGCATCCAGCATATTCGCTTCAACGTGCCTGAGCTGCAGCCGGTGCTCGACTACCTTGCCGGGCAGGGCATCGAGTGCTTGATGAGCGGCCCGGGCATCCGCCCAGGCACCCGCTGGTACCATATGGACACCAGCGCTCAGGTCGGCTTTGTGCTCGAGATCATGAATGTCCTGCCGGGCACCGACGGGCGGACGCCCAATATCGTCCACGGCAAACCTGTCGTTGACGGCAAACTCATCGGCTGATTCGAGGTCCGGCTATGGCCAAAGGGCGTGTCTTGCTCTATGAAACAGCGCTGGAATACATCAAGTCCCGGATCGTCGACGGGACCTACGCGCCCGGCCAGCAGCTGCCGAGCGTGAGCGCGCTCGCCGTCGAGGTCGGCGTCGGCATCTCCACAGTGCGCGAGGCCATCCGGATCCTGGAAAGCCTGGGGCTGCTGAGCGTGGTTCAGGGCCGGGGCATTTTCGTGATAGCCGATCCCGGGCTGGCCGAGAACCCGCTGGCGACCCTGGCGGTCGCCGAGAACATGAACCTGTTAGGTCTGCTGGAAACGCGCAAGCTTTTCGAGCCCGAAGTGGCCGGCCTTGCTGCCGAACGCGCCACTCCTGAGGAAATCGCCACAATCCGCCAGGCCGTTCAGGAGCATGAATACCAGATGAAGCGGTCCAGCGAAGCCTTCATCGCCTCCGATCTCCGCTTTCACAGGCTGCTCCTCGCGGCGGCCCATAACCCCGTCCTGGCGCGGATGGTGCAGTCGATCGACGGGCTGCTGGTCGATGGCCGCCGCCGAACAGCGCACATGCCCACCACTTACGATAAGTCATTGCACTACCACTGGCTCATCGCCGACGCGGTTGGGGAGCGAGATTCCCGTCGAGCGCGTGCTCTGATGTTGGAACATATCCTGGACTTGACGAGTGAAGCGCTGCGCTACCTGGAGGAAGAGGCCATGCCGCTGCGGGCCGTCCCAGCCGAGGCATAGTATCTGGCGGGCCACCGGATTTGAGCCGGCAGCGGGCAGCCAACATCTACAGGAGTGGCCTCGACGTGCTGGTGAACAACGCGGACATCACCATGAACGTGCCTTTCGCCGACGTGACGGTGGAGCGGTTAGACAGGTTGTACAACGTCAACGTTCAGCCCTGTTCTTCATAACGCAGACCTGTTTGCTCGCGCTTTTGGCCTCCCGGGCGCGATCGTAAATATGACCTCCATTCACGCCCTCAAGGAGCCTCCGTGTCAGCCAAGATCTTATCCTTCCCAATACAAAGACCAGCGAGCGATCTCTCTCGAGTCCGGCAAGATCGCCGCGCAGTATCTCCCCGCTATCGGCTCAAAGCTGTGCTCGCTCGTCTACAAACCGCTGAACCTGGAGCTGCTCGTGCAGCGGCCTAACCCGCACTACCTGCAGGCGCCTTACGACGCGGATTATGTGGCGCAGGGCGAATGCTCCGGGCTTGACGAGATGTTTCCCAGCATCGACAAGTGCTTCTACGAAGGCTATCCGTGGCGTGGGACGCCGATACCCGATCACGGCGAAGTCTGGAGCATCGGGTGGGACTGTGCGGCCGAAGACGACCGGCTCCACTTTTCGACGGTTGGCGTGCGCTTTCCCTACAAGCTGGAGAAGTGGGTCTCCTTTCACGGCGACAACGTCTTGCACGCGGATTACCGGGTCACTAACCTCTCCAACTACGACTTTGACTTCATGTGGGCGGCGCATCCCATGTTCAATCTCGAGGAGGGCGCAGAACTGAGGCTGCCCGAGGGAGTGCAGCAGGTCGTCAGCACGCTGAGCTTCACCGGGAGCCTGGGCCAGTATGGCGACGTGTTCGATTGGCCGGTCGCCCGTCTGCCCGATGGGCAGTCGCGGGATCTCCAGCGCATCAAACCGAAGGCAGCCCGCGAGGCCGAAAAGTACTTCGTCAAAGGCAGACTGCCCGAGGGCTGGTGTGCTTTGACCTACCCCGCCAGCAATCTCACCCTGAAGGTGTCGTTCCCGGTAGAGACGGTGCCCTATCTCGCGGTCCTGCCGAACGCGGGCGGCTGGCAAGATCTCTACAACATTTTCCTGGAGCCGGCGACCGCGCCGTTCGACCGGCTCGATGTCGCTCGTTTGCACGGCCAGTGTTCTATCGTCAAAGCCAGGGCGACTTACGAATGGTATCTGGATATTGCACTGACCGAAGGCGTAACTCGATAAGAGGAGAGTTTGAATGCTTGACATGTTCTCACTGGCCGGCAAAGTCGCGGTCATTACGGGAGCGAGCGCCAAGGGAGGGATCGGGCACGCGACTGCCCAGTGCTTTGCGAACGCCGGCGCAGACCTGTTCCTGTCGGATATCGATGACGAAGGCGTGCAGACCACCGGAGATGAGGTCCGGGCGATGGGGTGCAACGTCGGGGTGACGCACTGCGACATCTCAAACCCCGCGGATGTCGAAAACCTTTTCAATGAAGTTGACAAACAGTTCAACCGCGTCGACGTCCTGGTGAACGTGCCTTTTCTGTTTCGCACCCGGGTTCACCCTCACGAGTTGAGCCTCGAGGCCTGGAACCAGACCCTGGCTGTCTGCCTGACCGGCTACATGCTCTGTTCGCAGCAGGCCATCCGCCGGATGTTGGCGCAAGAAAGCGGTGGCGCCATCGTCAACGTCGGTTCGATTGCCGGCGCCTCGGGCATGGGGCGAGGCAATTTCCCATATAGCTGCGCAAAAGCGGCCGTGCATGAGATGACCAAGGAACTGGCCGTGGAATATGCCCGTAACAAGATCCGGGTGAACGCGATTATGCCCGCCCAGGTGCTCACGCCGGGCTTGAGGCTGCTCCTCGACGATCCGCGTTTTCGGGCCACCATTCGCGCGCGAACCGAGGCGGGCATTCCCATGGGGCGCCTTCTGAACCCGGAGGAAATGGCCGGGCCGATTCTGTTTCTGGCCTCGGATGCCGCCAGCGCCGTGACCGGCGTCCTCCTTCCGGTGGACGGAGGAAACCTGGCGATGAATGCTGGCGGCAGCCATACCTGGCCGGAAGATCAGGAATGGGCTGCGGACTAGGAGAGGCATGAACGCTCCGGGCAGCACGACTCCTCGCCAGCGCGTCCTTCAGGCGCTCGCCCATCAGCAACCCGACCGGGCGCCGCGCGACCTGGGCGGTACGACGGCGAGCGGTATCAACATTGTGGCCTACAAGAACCTGGTTTCCCACCTCGGCCTGAACGAAGAGGTGACGCTATGGAGCGAACGCGTTCGCCTGGCGAACATTTCGGAAACCGTCCTCCAGCGCTTCAGGAGCGATACCCGCCCGGTGATCGCCGGAGGTTCCTTCGGGGTCGGCGAGCCGAATCCTGATGGCACATACACCGATGCGTATGGCCTGGTGCGCGCCTTGCCGGATGAAATCGGGCACTGGCAGGTCATCCGGTCGCCGCTGCGCGACGAAATCTCCCCGCACGTCCTCCAGGTCGCGGCCAGGACGTGGCCGGACCCCGGCGATCCCGTCTACACCCAAGGGGTGGGAGAACTAGCCAAAAAGCTTCACGAAGAAACCGACTACGCAGTCATCCTGAATCTGCCATTGGGGAGCATCCACCTGGCCCAGTGGTTGCGCGGCATGGACCTCTGGCTGATGGACCTCGTGGCAGATCCGGAATTCAGCATCTACTTCCTCGATCTGTTGCTCGAGCGCTGGTTCGAAGTAACTCGCCGGCTGCTGGCAGCCGTCGGCCAGCACGTCGACACGCTGTTCTTTGCGGAAGACATTGCCTTTCACAACGGCCCCATGGTCTCGCCGCGAACATATGAAAAGATCATCCACCCCTACCAACGCCGCATTTTCCGAGCGCTGCACGACTGGTCCGAAGCGAAGATCATCTATCACAACTGCGGCTCGGTGAGCTGGCAGATCGACGATCTGATCGAGATGGGTGTCGATGCGCTCAATCCTGTTCAGGTGACCTCGTATGACATGGGTGACACCGCCTCCCTGAAGAGACGCTTTGGCGACCGAATCGCCTTCTGGGGCGCCATTGACACGGGACAGGTGCTCCCCCGAGGCACCCCTTCGGACGTTCGCCGCGGAGGTGCGGCGCCGGGTGCACGACCTGCACCGTGACGGCGGTTACGTCCTGGCCTCCGTCCATAACATCCAGGCCGACGTTTCGCCGCAAAACATCTGCGCGATGTGGGAAGCCGCCGATGAGCTGGCAGCCTCGTGTGAGTGAAGAGCGGAGGCAGCAATGTCCAGTGAGGAGACTCGCGAACGGAAGGCGGCTGAGCGCCTCGGGAACGGGTTGGGCGACACCAATGGCTTGTCATGGTCGTGCAACTGGCCGCGGCTCCTGGGCGCCCAGGAAGCGGCCATCAGCAACAAGGAGCGAGGCATCCTGCGGGATCTCGCCCGCCGGGTAGCCGAGCTCGCAGCTGAGCCCCAGCAGGAAGAAACGAAACGGCTGTGGCTCAAGCTAAACGGCCTTGCCGAGACACGCCCTCTGATCTTCGCCGACCCCGAAAACGCCTGGTACGAGCTTATCCCCGCCTCAGAGCTGGCCTGCGAAGGCAATCTCGCGCGAATGTGGGAGTTCAGGCTGCGGAAAGAGATCTATTGGACGCAGCGAATTCGTGACGACCGCGTCACCGAACCTGTGTTTCGGGTCTATCGGATCTTCGAGGAGAGCGAACGGGGCCTCGAGCACAAGATCATCGGCGGCAAGGACGGCGGCGCTTACCGCTGGGACGCTCCGCTCAGCGACTACCGCGACTTAGGCAAGCTACACCCCAAGCGTGTCCTCGTCAATCATGAAAAGACGCAGCAATTCTGCGATCTCGCGCAAGACATCCTGGGGGATATTCTCGAGGTGCGGCTGGAGGGCGTATGGTGGTGGTCGCACGGGATGACCTCGGACCTAATCCTGCTCCGCGGATTCCAGCAGGTGCTGTACGACCTGCACGACAACCCGGACGGCCTGCACCAGCTGATGGCATTCTTTCGCGACGAGAACCTCGCCAAGCTGGATTTCCTCCAGGCGAACGGTCTGCTATCGCTCAGCAACGGGGGCGATTTCATCGGCACGGGCGGGTACGGTTGGTCGGACCAGCTGCCGAGCCCCGGCTTCGATGGAAGGACGGTGCGCACCGTCGATATGTGGGGCTTTTGTGAGAGCCAGGAAACCGTTGGAGTTTCACCGAGGCAATTCGAGGAGTTCGTGTTCGCGTACCAGCTGCCCATCCTCGAGCGCTTCGGGCTGAACATCTATGGCTGCTGCGAGCCGTTGGACTCCCGGCTGGAGATCATCAAACGAATCCCGCGGCTGCGGAAAGTGACCGTGTCTCCCTGGTCGAACGCAGAAGCGATGGCCGAGAGGCTAGGCAGCCAGTACGTCTACACCTGGAAGGTCAACCCGGCCGAGATCGCACAAGCTTCTATCGATGAAGAGCGCATCAGGAAAGGACTGCGCAGCACGATGCGGGCGACATCGCGGAATAAGTGCCGGGTCGAGATCCTGATGCGGGATGTCCTCACGCTCGGCGGGAACCCCGAGAACATCGTCGGGTGGACGCGTATCGCTCGAGAAGAAGCTCAGCGTGCTTGAGCTTGCAGCCGGGATGGTGTGCTGCGCCGCCTGATGGAACCTTACGCGCGCACGGTGGTTGCGCGGGCGTGCTGGTCGCTGCGGATCGTGGTCCTGACACACCGCTTGACACGGGGGCTGGCAGGTATTATGATGTGGATAAAAGTCCACACGATGATAGGGATGTTACATGCTAAAGACAATCCAGATCACGATCGACGAGTCGTTGTTGCGGCGGGTAGATGAGGCCGTGGAAGCACTCGACACCAACCGGTCGGCGCTCTTTCGGCGCGCGGTGGAAGAGGAACTTCGGCGGCAGGAAATCCTCGAGCTCGAGCGGCGGGATGCAGAAGGTTACGCAAAGTATCCGGAGCAACCGGGCGAGTTCGATGTATGGCATGCAGAGCAAGCCTGGGGTGATGAGTGGGATGACAAAGCGTGGGACCGGTGGGGGACCAAATGAAGCGCGGCGAAGTCCGGTGGTTCAGATTTGCGCCTCCCGATAAGCGGCGGCCCGTGTTGATCCTGACGCGACTCGGCGATTCCGTACATGCACGAGATCACTGTCGCTTCCGTCACCACCACCTTGCGTGCGATTCCGACGGAGGTTTTCCTCGAACCAGACGAGGGACTACCGAAGGATTGCGCCGTTAATCGGACCACCTGCAGACCGTTCCGAAGGCAAAGATTGGGAGTCTGATCACCTCGTTGTCAAATGAGCGCATGATCGAGGTGGAGGTGGCGATCCGGTTCGCTCTGGGATTCGCCGAGCTGAGAGGCCGCTAAGCCAGCAGCGCGGCGGCCTCCGGCAGTTCGACGAAAGCAAAGCCCTCCCTGGAGGGCACGTGCATGGCGCGCACACGCCCACGGATGCGCGCAAACCACCCCTTCGGTGCTATACTCTGCTCCAGAGTGCTTCTCCGGCCACGGAGCAAGGATCGATGCCCGGCGCTTACGCCTTCACCCCCGCTATCTGGCTGCCCCTCATCGGCGCCGCGTTCGCAGTCGGCATGGCGCTGTACTGCTGGCGGCGCCGCGACGTGCCCGCGGTCTTGCCCCTCTTCTTCGTCTTCGCCATCACGGCCGCTTGCTCTGCCTGGCCAGCGCGCTGAGCGCGGCCGCGACTCGCCCCCGAAGCCAAGATCACCTGGTTCAGACTCAGCCAGGCGTGCCTGCTGCCCGCGCTGACCGCGGGAACGTGCTTCGTCCTGGAATACGTCTACCCCGGCCGCTGGCTGACCCGCCGCAACCTCGTCCTGCTCGCAACTTCCGCCGCTGCTCCTGGCCGTCCTCATCTTTGCCGGCAACGGGCAGCTCGTCTGGCAGGCGTACGCCATCGGTCCGGGCGGGACGGTGATGCGCGAGACGAAGATCGCCGCCGACATCTTCGCCGCCTACGCGCTTGGCCTGACCCTGCTCAACACGGTTGCGTTGCTCTGGCTGTTCGTCCGCTCGCCGCTGCATCGCTGGCCTGTGGCGATGATGCTGGCAGGCCAGCTCGCGGGCCGCATCCTCGCCTACGCCGACTTCTTCCGGCAGCCCTGGACGCCGCCGTTTGACCTCCTGATCGCCGGCATCCTCATCTGGTCGGCGTTCTATGCCGTCGCCGCGTTCGGCTTCCGCATCTTCGACCCGCTGCCCGCCGCTCGGCAGGCAGTGTTCCAGCAATTGCCTGCCGGCGGAGTCGTCTTCGATACCCGGGGGCGCGTGCTCAGCCTCAACCCGGCCGCTGAAACGATCCTTGGCATCACCGCAGGCGGCGCCCACGGCAAGACGTGGCGCGAGCTGGCCCCGGCAGATGAGTTCCTGGCCGAGCGGCTCGGCGGCGATTCGCTCCGCCGTAACCCGGCTGCCGCTGGCAATTCCACGCACCTGCCCGAGATCGCGCTGGGGCAGGGTCCGCACGCCCGGGAATATGCGCCGGTGCTCTCGCCGCTCTGCGATTTCCGCGGCCTGCGCTTAGGCTACCTGCTCGTGCTGCCCGACATGACGGACCTTCGCCAGGCGCAGGTCGCGCGCTGGAGCACGAGCGGATGCTGGCGGTGCAGAGCGAGCGCGAGCGCATGGCGCGCGAGCTGCACGACAGCCTGGGGCAGGTGCTGAGCTACACCAGCCTGCAGGTCGAAACAGCCGCGCAGCTCGCGCTGGCCGGCCAGGGCGAGGCCGCCGCGGGGCAGCTCGCCCGGCTGGGCGAGGTGGTGCGGGAGGCGCACGCCGACCTGCGCGAGCAGATCCTCAATCTCGCCAGCGCCGGCGCGCTCGAACGATCCCTCTTCTCGGCCGCACGGCAGTACCTCGACGGGTTCACCCGGAGCTACGACATCCGGACGCGGCTGGCGGTGGAGCCGGGGCTGGACGACGCCACCTTCCCGCCGGCCGTGCGGCTGCAGCTGTTCCGCATCCTGCAGGAGGCGCTCTCGAACGCCCGCAAGCACGGGCAGGCGCACCAGGTGCAGGTAAGCTTCACCGCCGGGGACGGCCGGGTCTGCATGACTGTGGACGACGACGGCTGCGGCTTCGATCCGCAGCGGGTGGCGCGCGACCGCGACGAGCATTTCGGCTTGCAGTTCATGGCCGACCGGGCCGAGGAATTCGGCGGCAGCCTGCAGGTGACATCCGCGCCCGGCTGCGGGACGCGGGTGGCGGTGGAGATTCCGCAGAGCGGGGGTGCAGCATGAGGGTGCTCCTGGCCGACGATCACCGGCTGGTGGTCGAAGGGATCGGCAACTTGCTGGCGGTGAACGGCATCGAGGTCGTGGGGATCGCCAACGACGGCCTGGAAGCGGTCGCGCTCAGCCGGGAGCTGCAGCCGGACCTGATCCTGATGGACATCCGGATGCCGCGCTGCGACGGCCTGTCGGCCACCCGGCAGATCAAGGCGGCGCAGCCGGACATGCAGATCGTCATGCTCACCACGTCGACCGAAAGCCAGGACCTGTTCGAGGCGGTGAAGAGCGGCGCGTGCGGGTATCTGCTCAAGACGATGGGCCGCGAGGCGTTCATCGCCGCGCTGCGCGACGCGGAGCAGGGTACCCCGCCCTTCTCGCCGGGGCTGGCGAACCAGCTGCTCGACGAATTTGCCCGGCTGGGCCGGGCGGCAGACGCCGCGCGGCCGGGGCAAAGCCGGCGCCGGAGCCGCCAGGACCCCGCGCTGACCGAGCGTGCGCTCACGGAGCGTGCGCTCACGGAGCGCCAGGCCGAGGTGCTGCGGCTGGTGGCCATGGGGCTGACCTACGACGAGGTCGGCGAGCAATTGGGCATCAGCGAGCGGACGGTGCGCTACCAGATGACCAAGATCATGGACCGGCTGCACCTCTACAACCGCGCGCAGGTGCTCGCGTACGCCGGGAAACTCGGGCTGAACTAACCCTTCCCCGTTTGTCCTCCGCAAGAACGACACTTGCGCCCCCGAAACTGCCGTGCGCCGCTGTCGCTAACGACATTCCCAAAGCCCCTCAAAAGTGCTACCGTGCACATCATGGGAAAGACCCAGCGGGTCCTTGTCTGCGGCAGCAGCGTGGCGCTGGCCGGGATCGAAACCAGCCTGAGCCTCGACCCCGGCTGCGAAGTCCTCAGCCATGCCTTGCCCATCAGCCGCGAAGAACTGCATTGCCTCGCCCCTGATGTAGTGCTCTTCGACCTGGATGCCGTCCCCCCTTCGTTCGTCTACACCGTTTCCAGCGAGTTGCCCGGCGCGCTCCTGATCGGGATCGACCTGGAAACGAACCCGCGATGCTGTGGACCGAGCGCCATGCCGAAGGGATGTCCAGCCAGGACCTTGCGCGCATCATTCATCACAAGGGAGAACCATTATGAAGCTCAACAACGCATCCTCGTCGTCGCCTTCGTCGCGCTCGCGGCGCTGTTGCTGCTCATCGGGACGGTGAGCGCCGGCACGCCGGCCGGGAAACAGCCAGGCCGCTCCGCGGCGGTGTCGCCTGCGATCACACCCATCCCAACGGCAGCCAAAACCAACCTGCCAGACTACATCGGCGCGGCGGTGAAGGCGCATCCTCTGGCGCCGTCCCGGGTGCCGCAGAACCCGTCCCTGGCGCCCAACCCCTTCAACTATGTCCACAATGACTCATGGGCCAGCGACGTGTACGACATCGCGGGCCCGCTTGGCCGGGACCCGCTCGTCCAGTCGACCACGCTCGCCGAAGCGCGCAGGAACCCCAACGCGCCGGTCTTCGGTTGCTCGGGCGACGTGTTCGACAGCAACGGCCGCCTGATCCTGTCGTGTACCGGGCCGGGAGAGTGGAGCCTGGTCATGGTCGACCCTGAGACGCTCGACGTGCTGACTAGCTGTATTTGCCGGTCCCGGCAGACCAGGCCGGTAGTTGGTCCACGGCCTACCTCTACCTGGACGACATGGACCAGGTGATTATGCCGGTGGTGGACGGCAACAAGGTCAAGATCAGGTGGTGCGCACTGTCGAATCCGCGGGGAAGCCGCACTTCGAGTTCGTCGGCTGAGTACGATATTACGAGCTATGTCGGGCCGGGCGACAACATCAACGGGGTAATGGCGGACTGGCAGGGACGGATCTGGTTCGTCGTCCGGCAGGCGGCGACCGTCGGGGTGCTGAACCCCCCGACAGGCGCCGTCAAGACCCTCGCCCTCGAGGGCTCGATTACGAACGGCTTCTCGATGGATCGCGACGCCGCCTACATCGTCACGACCGCGAAGATGTACCGGGTCGAGGCCGGCCCCGACGGCGCACCGCATAGGTTTGGGAGGAAGGGTATCAGAACGTCGGCTACAAAAAGCCGGGCCATCTCTCTGCCGGCTCGGGCACGACGCCGACGATTCTCGGCGGCGGCAAGTATGTTGCGATCACCGACAACGCCGACCAACTGCACGTGGTGGTGTTCCGGACCGACGCCCAACTGCCGCCGGCAAGGAGCGCATGATCTGCGAGGTGCCGGTCTTCAAGGCGGGCGCCGGGGCGGACGAAATTCGCTTATCGGGTCGGGCCTGTCGCTCGTTGCCTATAACGCCTTCGGCAACGACTTCGACAAGCTGTTTGGGCCGCCCCAGCCGCAGAAGAATGAGCCGGGCATGGCGCGCATCGACATCGATCCCAACGGCAAGGGCTGCCGAAGGTCTGGGAGAACGACAGTGTCACCGTGACCGACGAAGTCCACAAACTGTCCACTAAGACCGGCCTGATCTACGCCATCGGCCGGAAGTGGGACCCGACGTTCAAGTACCCGAACGCGAAGACCTGGACGTCTACTACTTCACCGCGATCGACTTCCGCACCGGCGAGGTTGTCTGGGAAAGCCTGCTGGGCACCGGCTTCAATTACGACGGCTTCGAGAACGTCTTGATCGGCCCGACCGGAACCGCATACATCTCGCAGTACGGCGGGCTGATCTCGATCAGAGACACTTACTGATATCGGTGCTGACGAACTCGAAAGTGGCCGGCTCGCAAGCACGGGCCGGCCATAGCATTCGGGCCGCTATAGGCAGGAGGACGCTGACGCCGACGAAGCCAGCCGGCGGGACCGGGCTGAGCTATGACCCCGCGAGCGGCCAGTGCACCTACGCCTGGAAGACCGACAGGGCGCCGGCCGGAACGTGCCGGTGCCTGTCGCCGCAGCTGGTGGATGGCATGGAGCACCGGGTCGCGTTCCAGTTCAAATAAGCAAAGCAGGAGGAAAACGATGAAACTTCGGTCTTTAGTCCGGCTGGCCCTCGTGCTGGCCGCGTTCGTCGGGCTCGCGTTCGTCGTGATGGCCGTGGCCGCTGGCTGCTGTGCAGGCGGCGGGCGGCCACATTCAGGTCACCGCCGGACTGTTCCACACGTGTGCAATCCAGAATGTTGACGACAGTGGCGCCGGCCCCGTCCAGTGCTGGGGCGACAACTCACTACGGGCAGTCCTCGGCGCCCGGAGGCGTGAAGCTTCAAGCAGATCACCGCCGGGGACTACCACACCCTGCGGGCTCAAGCCCGATGGCACGGTGCAGTGCTGGGGATCCAACGAGAAATTCGACTTCTGCGACGTAGAAGGCGGCGGTGAGTGTTACTACGACTGGACGGGCCAAGCGAACCCGCGGACAGGGTTCACGTATACGCAGATCAGCGCCGGCGCATACTACACGTGCGGCTTGACCGTCGAGGGCAACACTCGTCTGCTGGGGGCTCAACTCCAAGGGCGAAGCCGGCGATAGGGTGGGCAGCTACACCGAGGTCACCACCGGCAAAGACCACACCTGCGCGCTGCGGAAGGCTGACGGCGGCGTCGACTGTTGGGGTAATGACGAGTACGGAAAGGCCTCGCCGCCTTCCCACAGTCCAGTTTCAAGCAGATAACGGCGGGTGAGAACCACACCTGCGGCATCAAGCTCGACGGCAACGTTGCCTGTTGGGGTGGCAACACCTGGGGCCAGGCGCCTGATTACCGGGCCGGCCCGGACAGCCAAATCAGCGTGGGCAATCTGTTTACTTGTGCGGTCCGCGGAGGACGGTGTGCTGGACTGCTGGGGGTACAACTTCTACGGCCAGGTCGGGCAGGCTCCAGAGGGGATCTTCACGCAGGTGGCCGGGGTGGGGGCCATGCCTGCGCGATCAAATCGGATGGGAAGATTGCCTGCTGGGGGAAGAAAGATCACGACCAGGCGCCCCGCCGACGCCCGGTGCGCCGCCGCCGTACGCCTTTGATGGGTTCTACGCACCTGTCGAGCCGCCCCCGCACCCTGACACGGTTAAAGGCGGGCAGCAGCGTGCCGCTCAAGTTCAGTTTGGGTGGCGACAAGGGGCTCAAGGTCCTGGCAGCGGGCTTCCCGACCTCCCTGCAGTTCGACTGCGCGAGCCTCGAGCTGAAGAGCGAGCGGGTGGCGACGAAACAGCAGGCAAGAGCAGCCTGAGCTACGACTTGTCGAGCGACGCCTACACGTACGTCTGGGTAACCGACAAAGCCTGGGCGGACACGTGCAGGGTCCTCGTGCTGAAGCTCACCGACAACACCTGGCACATGGCCGGCTTCCGGTTCCAGCAGGCGAACCAAGGAGGAAAACGATGACCGCCCGACTCTTCAACCGGCCTCTCGCCATCCTGGCCGTGCGGATGGCCGCGTGTCGTGGCGCTGGCACTCATCGTAATGGTGGCGGCTGTACTGCCCGCCTATGCGGACGGCCCCAGCGGCAGCGACGTGCAGATGGACGGGGAGCGCGAGCCATGTGCGCAGTCACGACGACTGGCGCCGTGCACTGCTGGGGCGACAATGACTACGGCCAGGCGCCGGAGACCGTGGCCGGCAGCTTCGTCCAGCTGAGCGCGGGCTACAGCCACACATGCGGCCTCAGGACCGACGGGAGGATCGCCTGCTGGGGCGCCAACACGTACCCGGAGTGCGACGCGGTGGGTGGCTACTGTCACGAAGTATATAAAGGGCAGGCCAATCCCCCTTCGGTCCTCAGCAAACAGGTGTCTGCCGGCGACTACCACACCTGCAGCCTGCGCTCGCCGCCTACGCCGACTGCTGGGGCATGGAGAGTGACGGGTCCATGGACAGCATCGGGCCCGAACTCCTGGGTCGCCGCAGCCGACCGGCACCCAGCGCCAGTTTAGAGTGGGCGACGGCGAGGCTGAGTGCTGGGGCGATAACGCGGGACCGGGGAAGATGGCACAGCCGCCGGCCGGCCAGAAGTTCACGAAGCTGGCGACCGGTGAGAACCACGCCTGCGGCATGACCCCCGAGGGCGCCGTCAAGTGTTGGGGCGGCAACACGTGGGGCAGGCGCCGGAGCCCAGTCGCCGGGCCGTACAAGGAGATTGCGGCCGGGGACCTGTTTACCTGCGGGTCAAGGTCACCGGCGAGATCGATTGCTGGGGCTACAACTTCTACGGGCAGACGAACGCGCCCGATGGCCTCTGGACCACGCTCGGGCAGGGCGTACTTTTTCGCCTGCGCGAGCAACACGACGACGAACGTGTGGCAGTGCTGGGGATGGAACTGGTACGGCAATGTGCCCCACAACAAGGACCTGCCGCCGCAGCAGCCCGGGCCCGACACCGACACGCCGGTCGTCCAGATCGTCCTCACCCCCGTGGAGCCGGACGGCGCTAACGGTACCGGGACCCTGAACTGTGCCAAAGTCGATCCACAGGCGAGCGACAGTTCAGGGATCAAGGAGCTGCGCTGCATGCTCGACCCGCCCTATGTTCCTGCGTCGTTCGACACCCTGTCTTTGGAGCCGTGCGCCTTCCTGGGCGGCAAAGTGGTGGGTGGAGAGGGCGAGCATACCTTCTACGTGGCCGCGGTAGCATCCCTGGGGCAACGTCAGCGCGGTCGCATCCGTCAGCTTCAAGTTCGACCTGACCCCACCCAAGTTGATCTGCCCGAAGGTCCAACCGTTCTTGCTGGGCAGCGGCCCGTACCAGGTCGGCATCTCCTGTGAGCGACTTTGTCTCGGGAGTCGACACTGGCGCACAGCACGTTGTTCGGCCGTGTGGCGACGGACACAGTTGGGCCGAAAAGCGTGACCTTTACCGCCTTCGACTCGCCGGTAACTCAGCCACCCAGGAATGCACCTACAACGTGATCTACGACTTCGGCGGTTACTACCCGCCCGTCAGCTCTCCGGCCTGGATATACCGGGCCAAGGCCAACGCGGTCCCGCTCAAGTTCAGCCTGGCCGGCGACCAGGGACTGGAGTCATCCCCGCAAGGTTCCCGGCTCCCGGATCGCTGGACTGCAAGACCATGGATCCGGGCGACGACCTGCAGGCGACCAAGTCAGCCGGCGGAGACAGGGTTGACCTATGACTCTGCGAGCGGGCAATACACCTACGTTTGGAAGACGGACAAAGCCTGGGCAGGAACCTGCCGTTACGTGTCACTGCAACTCACGGACGGCTGGACACCGGGCCCGCGTTACAGTTCAGGTAGAAGGGAGTATCAATGAAGTTTGGAAAGCATTCTTCTTGTCGTGGTCGTCGTCGCTTTGATGACACTGCTGCCGCTCATTGCGTCCGCGGGCGTGCAGGACCCGCCGGTCCCTCCGGGAGGCAGCACGACCTTGCCGGACTACATCGGTGCACCGGCGAAGGCGCATCCCCTTCGCCAACACGCCGTTCGCCCCAGAACCCGTACATGGCGCCCAACCCGTACAGTCATCCGCACAACGACACCTGGAACAGCGATAGCGTCGATATCGCCGCCCCGCTCTGGGGTCCGACCCGGTTGCTGGGTCATCCACGCTCGCCAGCGTCCGTATGTATCCCAACGACCCGCTCTTCAACTGCGGCACCATGGCCATCGACAGCCACGGCCGGCCGCTGCTGAGCTGCATGAACCTGAGCGAAGCCAAAGTCGTCCTCGAACAAACAAGGACACGCTGCAGGGGCTGGCTGCCTCATCCCATCCCGGTGCCGACCAACAGGCTCAACGCGCTCGGCGCTTTCTATTTCTACCTGGAGAACCCTGACCGGTTCGTCATCGCCACTTACCCCAACCAGATCTGGGTGCTGCAGGAAAGGCGGGCCACGGAGGCGGCCCCGACGCTCGAAAAGATCAAGACGTACGACCTGTTGACGGTGGTCCCGGTGGGCGACAACATCGCCGGAGTCATGGTCGACTGGCAGGGGAAGGTCGTGGTTCACCCTGGCGGGCGCGGGGCCGGACCCGGCGGAACTTTGTGTCTTAAGCCGGCCAACTACACGCCTACAAACCCCGGCGCGAGGTGCGTCAAGTTCGGCAAGGACGCCAAGGGCAACAACGAGTTGATCCGGAACACGTTGCTGACGCAAGGGGGCGCCTACGTCGTTGTCGGTGAGGATGTACGGTATAAAGGCGGGCGCGGACGG
>CAWDBO010000026.1:0-18086 GCA_963800615.1 uncultured Chloroflexia bacterium | reverse complement strand
CGCAAAGGCGGGGGAAGCCAACGAGACGACCACCACCGGATAGCCCTCGCCGCGTCCCTACTTTAGCGGCAGCACCACCTGATCCTGACCTTGTGAGGTGAGCAGCCGCTGGCCTGTGGCCGGATCATAGAAACCGACTGCGATGCGTAGGGCTCCGGCGCCCGGCACGGCCCGTCAATCGCGTGCCTGTCGGTCAGATACTCCCCCTTGCGCCATCCGGTTGTGCAACGTTCCCCCGCCTGGCTCGCCGTCGCCGAAGCCCACTTCCTGTCCCTGCGCGTCGAGCAGGTGGACGAACACGGTCTGCGGCCGCTCGGTAGCGTCAAGCGCTTCCCAGTAGAGGGTCACTTCAGGCTTCTCACCCGTCGCGCCCATGTCGTATCCGATCAGCCTTGCTACCGAGCCGAACGATACGTCGGCGGGAATCTTCGGCTGCGGTCTCGTCATGTTGCGCGGCCGCACGGACCGTCAGCGACCCGAGGTCCACTGCGTCCTTACCGGCAGGGGTCTTCAGGCGTGCCCCGTCCGCCGGGCGGTATACCCGGCGATCAGTTCGTAGTGGCCGTCTGCCAGCTCCGTGCTCGGCCGGATGAACGCCTGCGTGCGCATGAGCGTGCCCGGCGCCCACTTCGAGGTCGGATGCGCGGCCCCCGGCGCGGCCTCCCCGCCGCGACTGGGCTGCCATCCCGGCCAAGGAGTTGCACGAATGCCGTGTAGTCCGAGCCAGGCTGGCCCGTTGCTTGCCAGAACAGGTTGACGCGGCGCAGTTCACCGGGTTCGAGCGGCTTCGAATCGACGGTGTATCCCAGGAAGCGCAGCCCGTCGCCCAGGTTGATGGCCTCTCGCTTTGTTACCGGCAGCCGGTCAGGGGTGAGAGCCGTACCCGCTGGCATCACCTCCACGTCGAACAGGCGAACGCTGCTTTTCGTCTGCCGCCCGAAGCCTCCGCAGGAAGCGGTCGTTCGCTCCCCTTGGGTAGGACGACCAGCTCGCGCCATACGCCGGGCGGCGTCCCCGCCGGGATGAGGAAGCCGAAGCCGTCGGTCGACTGCCATTGGCCGCCCTTCGTCTCACCTCCCGGCGAGCCAACCATCTGTCCCAAAGGCTCGTAGTCGTTCTGGGCCCAAATCTGACCGAGGTCATCCACCAACCGCACGCTCACCGCGAGGTCCGGTCGCGCCTCACCCCGCCACGAGACGTTACCGGAGCGATGGTGTTTGCCGCGGAGAGCGGGTTTTGAGGACGGGTCGCCCCCGCCAGCGTCAGCGATCCGCCGCCCGGCAGGGCATACGTGGCAATCGCTTCGCCGCCGGGCGCTGGTGTTTCGGCTCCTCGCCTCCGTCCAGCCCGTGCCACCCACTCAACCGGGTGCCGGCCGTACCACGTATTGGCGAACGGGATCGCGTTCCCCCAGATACTGCTCGGCCTGCGTCTCCAGGATGCCGCCCAGCGCCAGGTGTGCGGGGAGACCAGGGTCCCGCTGCAACGCCGCACTGAGTGCCTCCTGCACCGCGGGTTCCCATTCTGCAGCAGGGGTCAGGATGGCCACTGGTCCATCGGTCCCGGCTGCGTAACTGCGCCAGTACCCAACCTGCCACGGATACACGGCGAAGACCGTATCGCCCGGCAGCCCCTGCTCGACCGTTCGTGCGATGAGCGGCCGGTAGTCATCGCCCGCGTAGCGTGGCACAGTGTAGAAAGCCGCCAGGCTGGCGATCGACACGACGACAAACAGGCCGACGCCAAGGTATCCGATCGCCCTTACCCGCTGCGAAGCCAGCCCGATCAGCGCATCCAGCCCGGCCGCAACCAGCATCACGAAAGCAGGCAGCGCCAACAGCAGCAGCCGCTCCCCGCTCCGGGAAGAATGGATATCGCAGCCCGATCAGCCACCCCAGGAAGAGCGCCACGAGCAGGACGGTGCCGAGGAATTGACCGGCGCGCCTCTGACGCCCGCCCGGACATCAATGTCCGGGTTACATCGCGGCGCCCGCCCAACCGGGCTACCTCGCTCAAGGATTGGACGGCAGCCCCGTTCACGGGGCGTTGCTCTGTAGCCCGGACATTCAGGTCCGGGCGGTCCTGCCCGTGCGTACCTGCGGTGCGGCCCACGTCCCCTTACCACCGCCCCGCGTCCCGAGCGCCAATCCCACCGCCACGGGCACGAGCAACACGAGCGCCGCCGGCCACCACGCGGCCAACGATCCCTCCAGGTGCCCCGCCCCAAATGCCGACAGGTGCCGCGCGAAGTACGCCACGAAACCCAGCGGCTTGTCCGCATCCTGCACCACTTTCTGGCTGACGTACAATGTCAGGCGCGGCGCCGCATAGAGCACCCACGGCACGTACAGCAGTGCGACGATGCACTGCAGCCCGAACCAGCGGGCAAGCGCAGAGCCTTGCTTCCGCAAGGCCCAAAGCGCGTATAGGGTCAGACCAAGGGGCAGGAAGACCGCATAGTATTGGGTATAGAGTGCGAGGGTTGTCGAGAACGACATACCCCACCGCAAAGCGCGTCGAGCCCTTGCCTCCTCCTCCCCAGCACTTCCCACGCCGTCCACAGAACGCCCATGCTCAACAGCGCCACCAGCCCGTACATCCGGACTTCCTGGCTGTAATAGACGTGCAGAGGATTGATGGCAAGCAGGAACGCAGCGAGGAGGGCGGCACGCTGTGAGCCGAGGATGCGCCGGGCTGCGGCGAACATCAAGGGAATGGCCGCCAGCCCGGCAGCCACCGAGACCAGCCGCAGGCTGACCGGACCAGGCCCGGCGATGAGCGTCCAGAGGTGCAGCAGTGCGTAGTAAAGCGGGGGGTGGATGTCCTCGGCCGTCAGGCGCACCATCTCGCCGAGTGGGTGGGTGGCGAACCAGGCCGAATACCCTTCATCCCACCAGAGGGGCTGGAAGTCCAGCCGCGCAAGCCGTAGGCCCAGCGCGACGAATGACACGACTGCAAGAATCCAGCCTGTCGACGGGAATGCGCCGAGCAGGCTGGATCGGGACGGTGATAGGAGGTCGCGCAACCGCGGCCTCGCCGTGGCTACTTCTGCTTCCATTCAACGATGGCAGTGCGACTGTTCTCGCCGCTCACCGTGAACTTGTAAGCGTCGGATATCCGTTGGCCGCCATCGATCAGGTAGGCCGTGTACTCCCCGTCCTGCGCCGGCTCCACCTCGGCCTTGCAGTTCTGATTATATATGAACTCGCTGCCCTTGATGCCGGATCTCCTTCGCCTTTGCGCCCAGGAACCCATCTCCTTCACCGTGGCCCCGCTATAGACCAGCCGGAGGGTTCCCGGGACCTGCTCTGTGAATGCCGCATTAACCACGCGACACCATACGGTGACATAAGGATTGGAATTGCTGCGTAACTCGGAGGTTAGACAGCCCAAAGCGGTACGCGGCTGGAGCGGGCGCGGCCGGCTGCGGGGCGGGCGCAGCCGCGGGCAGGTTTCGGGGCGGCCGGCCGCGGAGTGGGCCGCGGCGCGGCCGTGGGCGGCTGCGGGATGCTTTCGGCCACCAGGACTGCGTCCCCACCCGTCGCGCTCACATTCGACCGCGATGACCCAGCCGGTCTTGCCGTTATAATCGAACTCCCACCAGTCCCCGTTCTCGTTCTTTCCCGTGATGGGGAACGACTGGCCCTCGCTCAGGCGTCCAAGAACAGGGAAAATCGTGCCTGGTCCGCTCCGGACGTTAATCGAGGCGCCGGTCACCGTGAAGGCTGCTGCCTCAGGCGTCGGGCTGGGCGCCTCTGTCGGAGGCGGCGCAGTCGGAGGTGGGGGTTCCGGCGTGGGATTGCTGACCTGGGCGCCTGCTTGCTGACCACCCGTTGTCGTTTCTTGTCCGCCGGATTGCCCTGCCACGGTAGGAGTCAGGGCCGGCTTTGGGGCTGTCGCGGTGAAGGTCGGGCGCAGAGTCTTGGTTGGGACCGGTGTATTAATGGGTGTCCGAGCCACCCGGCTGGAACAGCCCACTGCAGCGACAGCCACCAATGCGCCGCCAGAAGCACACAAAAGCGCACGCGGATGATCGATTTTCCTCCTCGGTTTCGTGTTGGGGGCGACGGAGGGCGGGTATCCACGCACCGTCAGACGAGGCTACCGCGCCAGCAAGTAGCCGATGTATACCACCAGGTTTCGGTATGAGTCACCCTTTGTCGTGAACTTCGTGATCGGCGATACGCGGATTCCGCCCGGCCGCGCCAGGTAGATTTCCCAATCCGCTTCGCCCGCGTCGTACATCTCGAACTTCAGGTTGTAGTCGAACCCGCCCTGCTGCGGTGCAGTGTTGTCAAACGGCCGGTCGCCAAATGACTGCAACTGGTCGCTGACGTCCACTCCATCGCGCGTGACGTGCAAGATGTACCCGCCCAGCGGCTGCGGATCGGTGGCCCCCTGAAACACCTTTACCCAAATCGTCAGCAGCCCATTGTCGCGGCGCATCGGGAACTCCGGGCCGCGCGCGACATCGAACGGCGGCATGGGCGTTCCGGCTGGGGCCGGCTTCGGCAGCGGACTCTGGTTCGTGCGAGGTGCAGCGGCCACCGGCCGTCGGGTCGGCGTTGGCAGCGGGGCCGGTGGCGGGGTGAGGATCGCAGCCGTCTGCACTGCGCCCTGCTGCGTCACCTGGTCCGCGGCCAGCCAAACCGGCTGGTTAGCCAGGCAGCACACCTGCAGCCATTTGCCGTCCGCGGTCCGGCCCAGGATGAAGAACTTCTGATCCTTCTTGGCCTCTCCCACCTTTTCGTACTCGGTCCCCGGACCCCTTCGTCCGTTCAGCGTCGCCGGCTTGATCACCACGAACGGTGTTGGCTCAACGGTTGCAGTCTCCCGCGCCGTCGACTCGATAGGGGTCGCCGTGGGTGGGCGTTGGGTCGGGGTCGGTGAGGGCGTCGGTGTATCGGTTGCGTAGAGCAGGAGGCTGGTATCTCCAACTGTGACCCCCGGCATCACCGTGCTTGCCGCCTCGGGCGTTTCGCCGGCCGCCTCGACCGTGACCCCTGGAGGTAAGGTGCCGCGCACGAGGGCAACATTGCCCGATGAAGGTGTCGTCAGCGCGCCGGGCAGAGGCGTGAAGGTTGCACGCCGTGTCTTCGTCGCCGTTGGCCCGCTGCTCTCGCCCCCTGTCAGCGACCCGCCGACCGAGCAGGCGATACTGGCCGCAGCCAGGATGACGACGACCAACAGCATGGGCATTAGCCCAGGCCGGCGGCGCCCACCGCGCTCTGCACCCGGAAGGATGTTGCTGCTCATGGTTGTTTTTGGAAAACCATGTAGTACCACTTCGGATTGGTCATGCTGGTTGTCACGCGAACGGGAGTCGACAGTGGGGTGCCGGCGCCGTCCGTAGCCGTCACTTCCCACACCTCATCCCCCGCGGGCACCTGCACGCTGTTGCTATCCCACTTGACGTTGCTCTTGATACAAACAAGGCCCTGCTTTGCAGTGTTAGGACAGTCAATGCTCGGGTTGATGAACGTGGTGTCCTTGGGATACTGGAGCACGTCCCAAAACCACGTTGTCTCAGATCCCTCGCTCAACCATTCCTGCCCGGTCGAGAGCTTGCGGATCTTGAGCTTGTATCCGTACAGGGGCGTCGCTCCGTTGTAGATAACCGCGTCGACTCGGAAGTAGTTGTTGCCCGGGTTCGGGAACTCCTGGGCCGCGCCCTGCAACTTGATCGGCCACGAGTATGTCGGCGTCAAAGTACGAGTGGGCGTGGGCGGCGGCCGGGTTGCGGTCGGCGGCGGCGGTGGGATATTTGCCACCTCCGCCACAACCCAAATAGGCCCGGTTGCTTCGACCGCCGAATCGGCGATCCAAACGTCCTGCCCATTCACGCAGCAGATCTTCCACCAGTCGCCGGTCCGATTCCTTCCCACAACGGTTACGTTCGTGCCCGCGTCCAGCTTCGTGACGACAGGATACAGCGTTCCCGGTCCCTGGCGCACGCTCGTCTTGTCCTGCTTGACCTTTACGGTCACCGGCGGCAATGGGGTGCCCGTTGCAGTCGGCGTGGCGGTTGGCGGGCCAGGCGTGAATGTCGGCGGAGGTGGCACGGTCGGCGGCCCCGGCGTGAACGTCGGGGCCGGGGGCGGTGTAGCGGTGACGATAACCACGACGACGGTTTGGACCGCTCCGCTTCCGGGCTGCACCGGCACGAAGATTGGCCCGTTCCCACCGGGGACGAACACCTGCGGCGTCGAGCCCACAACTTGTCCGGCCGCGGCCTGGCTCGTAGCAGCGGCTTCCGGGTAGCGCGTCGCGTCGATGGTCGGCGTTGCCACCTGGAAGGCCATGCTCGCCGGCGTCCAGGTCGGGCGCGGGGTGCGGGTGGGCGTCAAGGTGACCCCCGGCCCGCGCGACCAGGCGCGTAGCTGAACAGCCGAGCGCGGCGAGGGACAGAAATAGGAGCGACCCCAAGAGCACCAGTAGGGTGCGCTTGTGCATCGTCAGAATCCTTCTGTGGTCTCTTCCCGAGCACATGATTCGAAGCGTTGGGACGGGAAGGGGCAAGGACGCGGCCCGCCAAAGGCAAGCCTTATCCGGCGCGATGGTGCATTCTTCTTAAGTATAACACAGGCTAAGGCGCGGCGGCAATTGCCGCGGCTGTCGATTAACCCCTTGACGGCAGCACGTCGCGGTCTGTTCCTACAGAGATATACGACGAGAGCGTAGTAAGATTTGATGCAGTTCGTGCAATAAGCGCAATTCGTAAGCGCGTTTCGTCGGTGCAATATGATTAAGATCAGTTACAGTTAGTTGCATTTGATGCAGACTGTTAGTGATTTCACGAACTAGCCAGGATGCGCATGACTGACTTACTAACGACCAAGCAGGTGCAAACGTTACTCCGGGTCGACCGCACGACGATTTACCGCATGGTTGAGGCGGGGCAGCTTCCGGCGATGCGTGTCGGCAAGCAGTGGCGCTTCTCGCCGGCGGACGTCGACCGCTGGCTGGAGAGTGGCCGGTATGGCGGGACCGCCCCGTCGTCCTCGATCACTGGCCGAACATCGGAGGTTTCTGAGGCCGCTCACGGTTCTGCTGCTGCCCTCGACGGCATCCTCCCGCTCGAGTGCGCTCAGGCCGTGCAGGACGCTTTTGCCGACATGCTTGGGGTTACGATCGTGATCACCGACATGCAGGGTCACCCCGTGACGCGGATCAGCAACGCGTGCGGCTTGTTCGATGCCTTGCTCGGGAACAACCCGGATGGCTTGCAGCACTGCATCAGTACGTGGCAGCAGATGGCCCGGCAAGTGGCGCTCGAGCCCCGGTTCACGCTCAACGAGATGGGCCTCATGTGCGCCCGTGGCTTGATCCGCGCGGGAGCAGAGCTGAAGGGCATGGTGGTGGTGGGCGGGATCGCGCCCGATAACTGGCCGCCGGACCCGGAACAAATCGCGCACCTCGCCGAGCTTTTCTCAGTCGAGGCGAAGAGGGTTGAGCTAAGTTGCGACGAAGTGTTCCGAATGGATCGCGCCTCGCAAGAGCGCGCCCTTCGCTTCGTCCAGCGCATGGCAGATGTTTTCTCGCAGATGGTCCAGGATCGCCTGGCGTTGGCCTCATAACTCATCGAACCTGTCAGGTTCCATAGCAGTCGGGTCCACCCTTGGGAGGTTATTTCGCATGAAGAAGCTCGTGGTTCTCGGCGCCGGCACGGCCGGAACGATGGTCGTCAACAGGTTGCGCCGCCTGCTCGATCCGGAAGAGTGGAAGATCACCATTGTCGATCAGCACGAAACCCACTATTACCAGCCGGGTTTCCTGTTCATTCCGTTCAACATGTACTCCAAGAGCGACGTGATCAAGCCAAAGCGCGACTTCATTCCGGCCGGCGTCGAGTTGATCATGTCGCCCATCCAGGTGATTGAGCCGGAAAACAACCGTGTCAAGCTGGCGAAAGATGGGCGCTACCTGAACTACGACTTCCTCGTCATCGCAACCGGCGCCTCCACGCATCCTGAGCAGACGCCTGGCCTCCAGGAGCACGAGTGGTACAAGTCGATCTTCGACTTCTACACCATAGAGGGTGCATTGGCGCTGCAAAAGCACCTCCGCACTTGGGAAGGCGGCCGGCTCGTCGTCAACGTGGTCGAAAACCCAATTAAGTGCCCGGTGGCGCCGCTCGAGTTCATCATGCTGGCCGATTGGTTCTTCCACGAGCAGGGCATACGGGACCGCGTCGAGCTGGTCTATGCGACCCCGTTGCCCGGCGCCTTCACCAAGCCCATCGCCGCCAAGCATCTGGGTCACATCCTCGAAGAGAAGGGCGTCACGATCGAGCCCGAATTCACGGTGATGGAAGTCAACCCGGACGAGAAGAAGCTCATCTCCTACGACGAGCGCCAGGTGCCTTACGACTTGTTGGTCACCGTGCCCCTCAACATGGGTGACGACCTGGTTGCCCGCTCGGGCCTCGGCGACGAGCTAAACTACGTCCCGGTCGACAAGCACACCTTCATCACGCCCGAGCACGACAACATCTTCGTGCTTGGTGACGCAGCAGCGGTCCCGACTTCGAAGGCGGGCTCGGTCGCCCACTTTGCCGTTGATTGCTTCGCCGAAAACTTCCTGCGCCACATCGACGGCCTGGAAATGCACCCCACCTTCGATGGGCACGCGAACTGCTTTATCGAGTCCGGGTTCGGCAAAGGCTTGCTCATTGACTTCAACTACGATGTCGAGCCGCTGCCCGGCCGCTATCCGTTGCCAGGCGTCGGGCCGTTCTCCCTGCTTCAGGAATCGGAGATGAACCACTGGGGCAAGATGATGTTCCGCTGGATGTACTGGAACATTCTTCTCAAAGGCCAGGAATTGCCGCTGCCCGCGCGCATGAGCATGTCGGGCAAGTGGCGCCAGGGATAAGGAGGAGCCCGATGGACCAGAACGTCGTGGTGGACGTGGCCGGGCCTTCCCTGGCCGAACTTAATGCCAAGATCGACCTGCTGACAACCCAGGTCCAGTTCCTGACCGAGCAGGCGCAGATTGCGCAGCGGCAGCGCCAGGAACAGGCTGAGTTGATGCACGACGTGATGCCAATCGTCAACGACGCGTTTCGCCTCTCCGTGGAGCAACTCGAAGAAGTCCAGGAGTACGTCGACCTGGCGGACCTGCTGCGCTTCTTCAAGCGGCTCCTGCGCAACGGTCCCGCCTTCGAAAAGCTGTTGGACCAGTTGGAAAGTGCGATGGACCTCGTCCAGACGGTGGGTCCGCTCACGGACCATGCTTTTGGGAAGGCCGTCGATGTCCTGCAGACCGCCGAGCACAAGGGCTACTTCACGCTGGCCAAGGGGGGCATGCAGATCGCAGATAACGTCGTCACGTCGTTCACCGAGGAAGACGTACGCAGGCTTGGCGACAACGTCGTGCTGATCCTCAACACCGTCAAGGACGTGACCCAGCCGGAGATCATGGGCCTGGTGCGAGCCATCGTCGCACAGAGCGAGGTCGAAGTAGCCAAGCCGGTGAATACATCCCTGCCCGCCCTGCTCGGTCAGATGCGCGATCCTAACGTTCGCCGGGGCCTGGCACTGACCATGCGTATCATGAGCGTCGTAGGCGCACAGGGCAACGGCAAAAAGTAACTCACGAACGAGAAGCAATCCAACAAGGTTATACACGAGGAGCTAAGAATGGCAACCAAAGTTATCGCTGGCGCGACCGTACAGGTCAATGACGAAGGTTACATGACCAATCCGGCCGAATGGAACAAGGATATCGCGGCTGAGATCGCCAAGGAAGAAGGCATCGCGACCCTGACGCCGGCCCATTGGAAGGTCATCGACTACTGCCGCGACGCCTCCAACAAGCTGGGCGGCAAGTCCCCCACGCTGCGCCAGATCACGACCGGCACCGGCGTGCAAACCAAGGAGCTGTTTGCGCTGTTCCCCAAGGGGCCGGCGAAGAAGGTTGCCCGCGTAGCGGGCTTGGGCAAGCCGGAAGGCTGCGTCTGATCTCGAACAGGCAAGGAGGCAAACGTGAATCTTGAAACCGATACTCGGAAGGTAGCATTTATCTGCTCCAAGGGCATGCTTGACATGGCGTACCCCGCCCTCATCATGGGCTGGGCCGCATTGGGCAACGGCATCGACGTGACGATCTTCTTCACGTTCTGGGGCATGGACATGATCAACAAGAACCGCGTCGATAGCCTGGAGTTGGCCCCCGTGGCGAACACCAGCATGAAGATGAGCATGATGGGCGTGAACACCGGCAACATGGGTATTCCGAACATGCTCGGCGTGCTGCCCGGCATGACCGCTTTCGCAACCAACCTGATGAAGAAGAAGATCGGCGAAGTCGGCGCTCCCCCCGTCCGCGAGTACCTGCAGATGCTGGTCGACGGCGGCGCCAAGTTGTACGCGTGCAAGATGTCCGTCGACATGATGGGCCTGAAGAAGGAAGACTTCGTCGACGGCGTCTGCGACATTGTGACCGCCAGCGACTTCATGGATATGACCGAAGGCGCCCAAATCATCTTCATCTGATCCTGATTGGTCCCTCCTCCGAGCCCCGCATGCGCCTGCATGCGGGGCTTTTGCGTTTCACCGCACTACGCTATAATCATGCTTGCTCTCCATTGGGATATCGCCCGCACCAAAGAAGTGCTCCGCCCAGCATCGCAGCTGCATGGAGTGAATCCACAGCATAAGAACCTTGTTGCTGGATCTCGTCTGTCAGGAGCTCGTTTCACATGTTCGATCACATCGAAGTTGCACCACCCGACCCGATCCTGGGCCTGGAGGAAGCCTTCAAGCGCGACCCGAACCCGGCCAAGATCAACCTGGCCGCAGGCGTGTATCGCGACGAGACCGGGAACACGCCGGTTTTCCGTGCGGTGAAACGCGCGGAAGCGGACATCCTGGAGACCGAGATCAGCAAGACTTACCTCGGCATGGCCGGTCTTCCGGAGTTCAACTCGGCCGTCCAAAGCCTCGTCTTCGGCGCGGGCCATCCAGTGATCGCCGAGAAGCGGGCCACCACCGTCCAGGCTCCCGGAGGCACGGCCGCGCTGCGTGTGGCCGGGGACTTCGTCAAGAAGGTTAGCCCTTCGTCGACCGTTTGGATCAGCCAACCGACCTGGCCGAACCACCCGCCGCTGTTCCGTAACTCCGGCCTGGCCGTAGACACCTACCCCTATTTCGACGCGGCGAACAACTGCGTCGACTTCGGCGCCATGATGTCCGGCCTACAGCGCATCAAAGAAGGCGACGTGGTCCTGCTCCACGGCAGCTGCCACAATCCCACCGGCGCGGACCTCTCGCCGGCCCAGTGGGCAGAGGTAGCCGCTTTGCTCGAGCGCAAAGCAGGCGTGCCGCTGATCGACTTCGCCTATCAGGGCTTCGGCCGTGGTCTGGACGAGGACGCGGCCGGCGTGCGGATCCTTGCCGCTCGCCTCCCCGAGATGCTCATCGCCAGCTCATACTCCAAGAACTTTGGCCTGTACAACGAGCGCACGGGCGCTCTGACGTTGATTGCCAGGACCCCGGCCGCGGCAGACGCCTCCCTGAGCCACCTCAAGATCGTCGTGCGCGGCAATTATTCAAACCCGCCGGCTCACGGCGCCAGGATTGTGGCAACGATCCTGAATTCGCCCGAGCTGCGCGTGGAGTGGGAGGCCGAGCTCGCCTCAGTCCGCAACCGCATCCTCGACCTGCGCCGCGAGCTTGTAAAAGGGCTTCACGCCCACGGGGTGCAGCGCGACTTCTCCTGCCTGGCGGATCAGAACGGCATGTTCTCATATACCGGGCTGACCAAGGAACAGGTCGGCCGGCTGCGCAGCGAATACGCCATCTACATCATCGACTCCGGCCGCATCAACGTTGCGGGGCTCACCCGCTCGACCCTGCCCGTGGTCTGCCAGGCCATCGCCTCCATCCTGTAGACCTTCGCCCTCGACCTTTCAAAAAGGCTCCGGTTCTTTTGCAGGAACCCGGAGCCTCTTTCAGCGCCTCTCCAAGCCGCTGACCGCAGACTCAAGGATCAACATAAGTCATCCTACGTACTTCCCGCGCGTACATTGTCCGTAGTCGCTGGCATCGCATCGTGCTAACATCACAGGCAGGCACCTTAATCCCGCGCGCGTTCGGCCAGGCTGTGCCGGTCGCTCGAACTGTATCGGTTGCCTTATATTACTTGAGGAGATCAGATCGGAGAGGGAGATGGTCGAAAAGGGCTTGAAGCCGACCGTGGTCAATGTCCGCCGCTACCGCGGTGGAACCGGCCAGTGGGCCTGGGTGTTTCACCGGCTCTCTGGCCTGGGCGTCTTGCTGTTTCTCTTGCTCCATATCCTGGACACATCCACTGTCCATTTCGCTCCCGGCGCCTACAACTTCTTCGTCAGGCTCTACAAGAACCCTATCTTTGGGGTGATGGAGATTGGACTGGGCGCGGCGCTCATCTATCACGCGCTCAACGGCATGAAGCTTGTTATCCTTGACTTCTGGCCTGGCTTGTGGACCAGGCATGAGGACGCTCAACGCGTCGTATGGGTGCTTTTCGCAGTTATCTTCGTCCCTATGGCCGGCGTCATGCTGATGCGCATCGTCAACCACTACATTGCGGGCGGATGATAGAAGGGCCAGGAGGTAAGCTATGACTACGGCGGTAAATCAACCCGGCGTTCCTGTTCGCACCCGCACCCGCCCGCAGACAATCGGTTGGGTCTTCATGCGGGTTTCCGGCGTCGCGCTGTTGTTCCTGGCCCTGGGCCATTTCGCCATCCAGCACGTGATCAACGACGTTCACGATCTCAGCCTGAGCTTCGTTGCGGCGCGCTGGTCGGGCCTGGGCTGGCGTGTGTACGATGCGCTCCTGCTCGCCCTGGCCTTGGTTCATGGCCTCAACGGGCTTCGCGTCGTAGTGGACGACTACGTACATCGTCCGGCGCTGAATCGGGCTTTCCGCTGGGCCATCGTGATCGTGGGTGGGGCCTTGATCATCGTCGGCTCGTGGACCCTTATCGGTGGCGTAAGCTTTTCGCGGTGATCAACAAGACCTCCGAGGTCGCGAGACGCCCCGGAGGCCTGCGGCAGAAAAGGGCCCGAGCTTGCGTTACGAGAGCGTGCGTGGGTGAACGACTAAATCTGCAGCACCGCCCCTTCGCTCCCCGACGTCACCATCGCCGCGTACCGCTTCAGCCACCCACTCAACTGCCGCTGCGGCGGTTGCCAGTCTGCCTTCCGCCGCGCCATCTCCTCGTCTGATACTTCGACACACAACGTCCGCCCTGGAATGTCGACGTCGATGATATCGCCCTCCCGCACGAACGCGATCGGCCCACCCGCAGCCGCTTCCGGCGAGACGTGCCCGATGCTCGACCCGCGGGTCGCACCACTGAAGCGCCCGTCCGTGATCAGCGCGACCGAGGTCCCCAAGCCCATCCCCATGATATTCGAGGTCGGCGCCAGCATTTCCTGCATGCCCGGCCCGCCCTTAGGTCCTTCGTACCGGATCACCACGACGTCTCCCGCCTTGACTTTCCCGGCCAGGATGCCTGCGTTGGCTTCGTCGTGCGAATCGAACACCACCGCCGGCCCCCGGTGGTGCATCATCTCGGGCAGTACGCCGGCAGTCTTCACCACCGCGCCCTCGGGAGCCAGGTTGCCAAACATCACCGTCAGCCCGCCCCGGCCGCTGTACGGGTTCTCCAGCGGCCGGATGCAGTCCTTGTCCTGGCTCTCGGCGCCGCGCACGTTCTCCGCCAGCGTCTTGCCGGTCACGGTCAGCGCGTCCTCGTGCAGCATACCCGGGCGCTTCAGCAATTCGTTCAGGATGGCTGAGATCCCGCCTGCCCGATCCACGTCCTCAACGTGATAGTGCGATGAAGGCGCCACTTTGCAGATGTTGGGGACGCGGTCCGCCACCTCGTTCATGCGGCCGATGGGATAATCCAGGCCGGCCTCGCGCGCCAACGCCAGCGTGTGGAGAACCGTGTTCGTGGAGCCACCCATCGCCATGTCCAGCGCCATCGCGTTGTCGATAGCCTCAGCCGTGACAATGTCCCGCGGGCAGATGTTCTTCTCGATCAAGGTCATGATCTGGCGGCCGGCCTGACGTGCCAGCGCCGCGCGGCGTTCGTCCACGGCCAGGATCGTGCCGTTGCCCGGCAGCGCCATGCCCAACGCCTCGCACAGGCAGTTCATCGAGTTGGCCGTGAACATGCCGGAGCACGACCCACACGTCGGGCAGGCGACCGACTCGAGCTCGGTCAGTTCTTCGATGCTAACCTTGCCCGCCTTGTGCCCGCCAACCGCCTCGAACACGCTGGATAGATCGACGACCTTGCCCTCGGCCGTGACGCCCGCCTTCATGGGCCCGCCGCTCACGAAGATCGTCGGTACGTTGACGCGCATCGCCGCATTCAGCATGCCCGGCACGATCTTGTCGCAGTTGGGGATGCAGATCATCCCGTCGAACCAGTGCGCCGAGATCATCGTCTCGACGGCGTCTGCGATCAGCTCCCGGCTCGCCAGCGAGTACTTCATCCCGACGTGCCCCATCGCAATCCCGTCGTCGACGCCGATCGTGTGAAACATGAACGGCACGCCGCCCGCGTCCCACACCGCCTGCCGCACCACCTCACCGAACTCGTTCAGGTGTACGTGGCCCGGAATGATGTCGGTATACGAGTTCGCGATCGCAATGAACGGCTTGTCGAAATCCGCGTCGCTGCGAATCACGCCCGTGGCGCGCAACAACGACCGGTGCGGCGCCCGCTCAAAACCCTTGTTAACCATGTCTGAACGCATGACTTGACTCCTGATCGCTGCGCGCAACCGCCCGCGAATTCGTCGATTTCCGGCCCGTCTGCCGTATTCTACCTGGCGCCAACAGCCGTGCCGCCGGCGCGGCTTCGCCGCCTGGGGTGTGTGTAAAACATGAGACTACTGAGATTACTGAGACACTTGAGACAGTTCGCCTCGCTCCAATCATCCGGTCACTCGCGGACGGCCGCCCCGGTCCCGTTTGCGACACCCTCCGCCACCGCCGACCCCATTTCGGCGGTCGACAGGCATTTCCCGCCCGGGTGTCATGATGTCCCGGCACCGGTAGCCGTCCGCCAGGACCCCTTCCACCGCGGCTTCGATTGCGTCCGCCTCTTCGCCTAAGCCCAGCGACCAGCGCAGCAGCATGGCGGAGCTCAGGATGGTCGCAAGCGGGTTCGCGATGCCCTGCCCCGCGATATCCGGCGCACTGCCGTGGATCGGCTCGTACAGCCCCATTCTCCGGCCGGTTTCAGGGTTCGGCTCGCCGATCGACGCGGACGGCAGCATGCCCATGCTCCCCGCCAGCATCGAGGCCTCGTCCGACAGGATATCGCCGAATGTGTTCTCCGTGGCGATCACGTCGTAGTGCCGCGGGTTGCGCACCAGGTACATCGAGCACGCATCGACCAGCACGTCCTCCAGCTCCACGTCCGGATACTCCGCGTGGACCTCGTGGGCGACGGTGCGCCACAGGCGGGATGATGCCAGCACGTTCGCCTTGTCCGCCGACGCGATCTTCTTCCGCCGCATCCGCGCCAGCTCGAACGCCACCCGCATTAACCGCGCGATCTCGCCCTCCGTGTAACGCATCGAGTCGACCGCCCAACGGTCCGGCGCCTCGCCCCACTGGCCCTGCGGCTCGCCGAAATACGCGCCCCGGTCAGCTCACGCACGATGACCATGTCCACGCCCTCGACCACCTCGCGCTTCAGCGTCGACGCATCCGCCAAGGCCGGGTAGAGCTTGACGGGGCGGAGGTTTGCGAACACACCCAGCCCGGCCCGCAGCCGCAGCAGCCCCTGCTCGGGCCGCACCGTCGCGCGCGGGTCACTCCACTTTGGTCCGCCCACCGCGCCCAGCAGCACTGCGTCGCTCGCCCGGCACTCGGCCAGCGTCTCGCCGGTCAGCGCTGCGCCGAACTGATCGATCGAGATGCCGCCCATAGGGCAATAGCTGAAGTCGAACCGGTGGCCGTAGGCCCGCGCCACCGCGTCCAGCACCTTCACGCCCTCCGCGGCGACGTCCGGCCCGATCCCGTCGCCCCCCAATACCGTGATTTTCGCCTGCATGTAAGTCCTTTCTCACAGGAAGGCACGAAGAACCAAAGGTTCACAAAAGCAGGAAGAGAACTTCGTGAAGCTTAGGGTTCTTCGGTTCTTTGTGGTAACTCCATTACTCACCCAGCAGCGCGTATTCCATGCTGTCGGCCAGGGCTTGCCACGAGGAATCGATGATGTTGGGCGAGCTGCCGACTGTGCTCCACGAGCCGTGGCCGTTGCGGGTCTCAATGATAACACGGGTCGTCGCTGCCGTCGCAGCATCGCCGTCCAGGATGCGCACCTTGTAATCGGCCAGGTAGACGTCCGCCAGCCGGGGATAATGCGGAATGAGAGCCTTGCGCAGCGCCTTGTCCAGCGCATTGACCGGGCCGTTGCCTTCGGCTGCGGTGTGCTTCACCTCGTCGCCGACCTTGACCTTCACCGTGGCCTCCGCCAAGAGACCGCGTCCCTGGCGTTGCTCCACGACGACGATGAAGTCGACCAGTTCGAACGGCCGCCGGTAGCCCGCCTTCAGCCGGTGCAGCATCAGCGCGACCGGCCTCGGCGCCCTCGAAATCGAAGCCCTCGGTTCTCCAGTTGCTTGATCTGGGTCAGCACCTGCTGGACCTCTTCCTTGCTGGCGTCGATGCCGAACTCCTGCGCCTTGTAGACCATGTTGCCGCGGCCCGATAGCTCGGTGACCAGCACCCGGCGGTGGTTTCCCACCAGGTCGGATGATGTGCTGGTAGGTGTGCTCGACCTTCATGACCGCCGCGACGTGGATGCCGCCCTTGTGGGCGAACGCGCTGGCCCCCGACGTAGGGCTGCCGGGGTCGGGCAGGTTCGCCGCCTCGACGACGTAGCGCGACAGCTCCGTCAGGCGGGCCAGCGCTCGGTCTTCCAGGCAGGCGCTCCCGAGCTTGAGCTCAGATTGGGGATCACGGTGCACAGGTCGCAGTTGCCCACCGCTCGCCGATACCGTTGATCGTGCCCTGGACCTATGCACCCGCCGCGCACCGCGGCCAGGGAGTTCGCCACGGCCAGCCCGCATCGTCGTGGGTGTGGATGCCGATGCCGCCGACCCGGCACTCTTCGATGCGCCCGCGTCGCGCCGATGATCTCCTCCGACCTCCTACGGCAGCTTTCCGCCGTTGGTATCGCACAGCACCACCAGTCAGCGCCGGCCTCCTGGCGGCCGCGCAGCGTCTCCAGCGCGTAGTCCCGGTTCGCCTTGTAGCCGTCGAAAAAGTGCTCGGCGTCGTAGAACACCTCGCCCCTGGTGCTTCAGGTACGCCACGGTTTCGCGGATCATGCGAGGTTCTCCTCCAGGGTGGTCTCGAGCACCTGGTGACGTGGAGGTCCCAGCTCTTGCCGACGATCGTCACGACCGGCTCCGCGAGCAGCACCGCGACCTGTCGATCCGTCTCCCGGCCAGCGCGCGCGTCGGGTAGCACCAAAAGCGGCGAGCCGGGCCTTCTTGAGCTTAACGCGTCGCATCCCCCGGAAGAACTCCACGTCCCGCGCGTTAGAACCCGGCCAGCCGCCTTCGATGTAGTGGACACCGAAGTCGTCGAGCTTCTTCGCTACACGGATCTTGTCTTCCACCGAGAATCAGGCCCTCTGCCTGAGCGCCGTCGCGGAGCGTGGTGTCGTAGATGGTGACAGCGCCGTTCATCATGATCAGTTCTCGAAGGTCGGCCTGGACGCATGCGTCGCGACGCTTCCTGCGCCAGGTTTCTTGCCAGTAGAAGCGCTCCGGCTGCTCGGCCTCCAAGGGCCGTGGGTTGAAGGCCTATCAGGGGGTTCAGTTCCTCGGGCTTGTTTTTTTTTTCGGATGGTTTATTGTTCATGACTTCCTCTGCATGTATCGTTCTTCGCCGGGTGGTTTGGAGGCGAAAAACCAAAGCCGGCGGAAGTGAGCGAAACACGAAAGGGCGAAACACCAATGGATTGCTGCTTGCGGAGCGCACATTGCCGGCCGAGGCTTTCGCCTTTTCGTGTTTCGTCTTTTCTCCCACTTTCACTTTTCGCTCTTCAAACCCCCATGCCC
>CAWDBO010000025.1:0-264711 GCA_963800615.1 uncultured Chloroflexia bacterium | reverse complement strand
ATGGTCGCCGTGCACGCCGGTGTCGGCGATGTTGGTCCTGCGTCCGGATGTTCCCGTAGGAGGAGTTGAACCACTCGCCGGTCCAGGCGACTCGGAGTCGCTGCTGACCCAGTCGCGGAGTCGAGGTTGAAGTTCTGGAAGGCCGGTCCGGCGGTGTATTTGGGGGTGGCTTTTTCCCGCGAGCGTGTTGTGCGTGCCGCCGTTGGTGGGTGCCGCCGTAAGCGAAGAACTTCAGGTTGGTTGCCGCGGCATCGGGCGGAGCGTAGAATGTGCCCCTGGCGCATGGCTCCCACGATCGCCCGGGTAGTCATTTTTAGTGCCCGGCGTCAGCCCCGTGATCGTGTACGAATACAGGTGATTCGTCGTGTCGTACACAGTGATCGACGCTGTGCCGGTCGAGTAGGCGGTGGTCGTGCCCCACTTAACCGTGAAGGTGGTGTTGGCGACCACTGCCAGAGACCTCATCGAGGTGTTGGAGCCGTCAGGATCAGGGTCGGGCCCTTGGTCGAGGTTCACTGCGGTGCAGTTCGCCGGAACGCCGTCGGCGTTGCCGTGACCGGACCGGCGTCCTGGTCGGCGTGGCCTGCGCTTGGCGGCGGCGTGCTGGTTACGCTCCCGGTACCGGCTTGAACGACGAGTTGCGGCGGCTGGTGCTGTCCGGCTCGCCAGGCTCAGCGCCTGGCACTGCTGGTCGTCAGGATGAAGTCGTACGTGCCGTTGCCCGTCACAGCGGCGGTCACATTGACCTCTTTCCATGTGCCTCGGTCGCTGCGCCGTTCCCCCGAGCGAACTGCCCAGCGCGGGCTTGTTGTTATAGGTGACACCGTCTCCGTCCATGACCCACTGGAACGGTGCGGTGAAGCCGTTGCGCTGGCTTCTGCTGGCGTAGACCCGCCGGACCGCGGAAGTGACCGCGCCCGACGACCCTGAACATTGAAGCGCATCAGGCTCTGGACAGTCGGCGAGGAATCCACGCGCATCGTGGTTTCGTCGCCGTAGTTGGCGTCGCAGCGCTGTTGTCGAGTAGCTGTGCCATTAGGGTCGAAGGTGACCGTCGACCCGGAGGGGACTGATGTTGACCTTGGTGCCCTGGTCGGAATTCGTAGTCGGCGCCTTGGTCGCAGTAGGCGGCACGGGTGTGCTCGTGGCCGGGGCCGGCGCGTTGCCGTTGTTGTGCAAGGCGTCGAGGTATGCGCCGTAGCCGGACGCGCTGCGCCCATTCCTTCGCGGATTCGACCGATGTGCCCTCACCCCACTCGTTGAAGGTGGTGACGAGCTGCAGCGCCGCGCCCGAAGCGGCCATGGCGCTGCACGGTCTGCGGCGACGCCGCCGTGTCGCGGCGAGGCGCGCGCGTCGACTTCAGCGGAGAAGAAGCCGGGCGACGGCGTAGCAGACGCTCCTCTGCGAATCCGACCGCACGGCGGGCGAGTACTGGTGCCACCAGTCCGGCTGGCTGGCGCATGAGCTTATAGCCGGCGAACACCTTGAGCACGACGTAGGCTTGATGCCGGCGTTCGCCTGCTTCCAGCGGTCGGCCATGCCGCAGGTGTCGGTGCCGTCGGCGTACACAAAGATCACGGCTGCCGTTCATGTGGAGGAACGTCGGGTCCGACCCGTACTTCGTGCGATGTACGAGAGGTCGGAGTCGATCGTCGCCGCGCTCGGGTTGCCCTGGCTTTCGGGTCTCGTAGTAGACGGCCCACCTGAACGCGTTGCCGGCCGTCGCGGCCAGACAGCCGGGACTCGGAGGTCCGTGTGGTCGACCCTGGCCCCACCACGACATGATGCCGGCAGACATGCCCCCGTACTGCATGTCGCCGATCTGGCGGTTCATGACGCACGTGGTCACCGCCGTCGTACTAGCCCAGGCTCGGGTTGTACTTGGTGTACGGGGAGATGCCGCCCTGGTTCCAGGCCTCCGGGAACCACGGATAGTAGAAGGCCGCTCGGAGCGGCAGCGAGGGCTGCGTGTCGGCCGCGGCGAGCTCGCTCACAACGTCCGGAACGCTGGTTACGTCCGAGGGGGCGCCTCGACTTGAGCCGTCGGCGTGATGGTGGCCGTCGCCCCAATATGGGAGCCCTCCGGCGTCAAGATGCTGGCCGGAGCGGCTGTGGGTTGGTCGGCCTGCGCGCGGCCGGACTGGGAGACTTGTCGGTTCGCCTGTGCGGCAACTCCGCTGCTACTGAGGACCAGTTGGACGAGGAGTGCGGCCAGCAGTACGACTGCGACCGGGACGGACGCCCGCGTGCGTTTCGGCGCCTGGGGGGGCGCGCGGGTCGTCGCCGGCGTTGAACGGGTTGGGATCTGTTCCATGGGAGATACTCCTAGGGAGTTGGTTGAGGAATGCCAGGCGGGAAAACTGCGCCACGAGGGTCAGAAGTGGGCAGTCAGATCATGCGGGGCTAACCACGCTGGAGCAGGTAGGTCTGCGGGGGCGAAGCTTTGCAGTGGCGGCCATCACTGGCCGCGGTTCGCCTTGACGGGGGGCAGGTCTAGTGCTCCCGGCGCGAAGAACCCCTCGCGTCGTCGTCTGGCTCCTGGGTGTTGTACTGGCTTGCTTGTTTGTCCCGGCGGCCTTGCCACGCGGCTTGCGCCAGGCTGCAACGAGAATATGCGGTTATTGGCTCCTTGAGGGGATTTCCGCGCCCAAGGCAAACGGCCAGCGTCAAGGCCGAAAACTGGCAGAGCGTCAGGCGTCGGATCTGAACTGGAGAAAGACGAGATGCGTCATGCACTACGCTGTGCAGTGAGAATGGTGCTGATCCAAGACACATGGAGAATAGAGAATGTCTTAGGTGAAATGCACCACAAGTCCATATTACCACGACGTGTCAAGACACGCAAATTTGTGGAAGCGGATGCATCCAATCTACTCGACCGGCTCCAGGCAACATCTTTCGAAGCGCCCGGGCGGTCCTCTAATTTGCGCACGATACCACCGCGTGCTACAATTGTCGGATGACTTAAGTCGCTATCCATTACCACACATCGCTGCGCCACCGTTCACGACCGTCAGGTCTCCGCATCACGGTACGCGCAATCCGTCCTGGAACCATCGTCTTAGCGCCACGTCGATTGGCATTGAAGCCTTGCCGTGCGTCGCGCGCGGTTCCCCTGGCGTCCTTCAACACACCCACGATCCTAAAGGAGTACCCCATGCAAAAGACCTCAAACCGTTCAGCCTGCGCGGTCGCCCCCGCCGCCGGCTGATGCACTTTGTCTCAGCCTTGCTCGTCTTCGGACTGCTGATACCCCTCCTCGGCCAGCTGATGCTCGGCAGTGGTCGGGCGGAGGGCTCGGAAGCTGCGGCTTCCTTTTCGCCGGTCGCGCGAGACCTCGGGCCGCCAGGGCCAGCCCTTGATTGGGCTGGCCAGGAAGACCAGGACCCCGACCCCCGTTCCGACGGAGACCGCTGTCCCCACAGAAACGCCTACATCGACCGCAACGGTCAGCCCGCAACCCACGCAGCCGAGCACCGAGACGCCGGTCCCCCCGTCGGCGACGCCGACGAGCACCGCGACGCCGACCAGCACGCCGACGTCCACCGGCAGCACGCTCACCTTCGCCCCGGTGGCCGACGGCTACGTCGATTGGGGCAACCCAACCGTCAACTACGGCCAATCGACCGCGTTGCGGGCCGATGGTTCGCCGGACGTGCGTTCGTTCCTGCGCTTCAGCGTACAGGGGCTGTCCGCCGCGGTGACTTCCGCCACGCTGCGGATCTACGCCAACAGCAGCCAGTCGACCGGTTACACCGTCAGCCAATCGACCGGCGCGTGGACCGAAACCGGGGTGACGTACAATAACCAACCCGCGACGGGCGCGGCGCTGGGGGCTTCGGGTCCCGCGACCGGCGGCGCCTGGACCGAGGCGGACGTGACATCGGCCGTGACGGGCAGCGGCGACGTTGACTTCGTGGTCAGCACGACGAGCTCGACCGCGCTGAGCCTTAGCAGTCGGGAAGGTGCTCAGCCGCCGCAGCTCGTCGTCCAGACAGGATCGGGCGGCCCGACCAACACCCCGGCTCCCCCAACTGCTACCCCGACCGCGACAACCACGAGCGTCCCGCCCGTGTGCACCAGCGTGACCCTGACAAAAGGCCCGACCTTGATCCTCACCGGCCAAAACACCGAGATGAAGGTGTTCTGGCAGTGGACGGACAATTCGGCCTTCACCGTCCGCTGGGGAACCAGCACAGCCTACGACCAGGGCAGCGCCACGGTTGCGACCTACGACACCACGAACCACCTCTACGCCTACACCATCACGGGCCTCACCCCCGGCACGAAGTACTTCTACCAGGTCGCAGTTTCCAGCAAGTGCGCCAGCTACACCTTCTACGCGCCGCCCGCGGCAACCGCGACCGGCGTCAAGTTCCTCTCCTATGGCGACACCCGCACGAACGGCAGCGTACACAACGCCCTTGCAGGCCAGGTCGTCTCGCTCTTCACTTCCGACCCGGCGTTCCAGACCTTCAACATGAACGTCGGCGACTGGGTCAGCGGCGATACCGAGTCCGCCTGGACCGGCGAATGGTACGAGACCGAGCTACACGAACCTGCGGAAGCAGAAGGCGAGCATCGCGGATACCGGCGTCCGGGGCAACCACGAAGGCGGCGCGACCTACTGGAAGCGCTACTTCCCTCAGCCGTACCAGTCGGGCGGGCTGTACCGCTCATTTGACTACGGCCCCATGCATATCGCCATGATCGACCAGTACACGGGCTACTAACGCGGGCTCTACCCAGTACAACTGGCTGAAGAACGACCTGGCCGCCTCGACAAAGACCTGGAAACTCGTCGTCCTGCACGAGCCGGGCTGGTCGTCGGGCGGCGGGCACGGCAACAACACCACCGTGCAGAAAGACCTCCAGCCGCTGTTCAAGCAGTACGGCGTGTCCATCGTGTTCGGCGGGCACAATCACTACTACGCCCGTGCGACCGTCGACGGCATCCAGCACCTGACCATGGGTGGCGGTGGCGCACCGCTCTACTCGCCCTGGTCGGGTTATCCCGAATATCGTGGTCAAGAACTCGAGTTACAGCTTCGGGCAGTTCACGATCAGCGGCAACACGTTGACCGCCAAGATCGTGAATAACTCCGGGACCACCATCGACACCTTCACGATTACCCGCTAACATCGGGCGATCCCACAAGACAGCCGATGCTGCGACGGAGCCTCGAGGGTACCTGGGCTCCGTCGTGTCGTGTTTGTTCCAGACCCATCTTTTCCATCAGAAGGAAAAGCGCATCCCGGTGGTAGAATAGAGGCGTTTCCCCTTCTCATCGTTCCACCAGGAGGCGCACATGGAGCACACCGATATCTGGCCGCTGGCGTGGGAGGCGCTGGTCGCGGTCAGGGCCCGACTACGGCCCGGCCATCGACCATGCGGCCGAAGAACTGGGCATCCCCTACGGCGAATGGTACGGCTGGCTGATGGCCGCACACATCTTCGATCCCGAATCGATCTCGGCGGCTCGCCTGCACGTCCGCGCTGCGTACACCAATCCTGAACGGCTCGAGGCCCACTTGCAGTCCGGCGTCCGCCTTGGCCTGCTCGCCCCCGTCCCGACCGGCGGCTACCACCTGACCGAACGAGGTCATGCGGGCGTCGCCCACCTCATTCAAACCGCTTACGAGGCCATGTCGCCTCTCCAGCCGCTGCCCGAACCGGATATGGGCAGGCTGGTCGATCTGCTCTACCCCCTCGTGTCGGCCAGCCTCGCCGCGCAGAGCCGCCAGGCAAGGCCTGCCTGCGCCTGGCGCGGCGTTATGATCCCGGCCCGAGTGCGCCGCTCATGGTGCGTCTTGACCAATATCTCAGCGACCTCGATGCCTATCGCGACGACGCGCGGCCTGCGACGTGGCCTGCCTTGGGCCTCGACGCACAGGCCTGGGACGTGTTCGGCCTGCTTTGGCGCGTGGGGCCGGTGACGCCCGACGAGGCGCACGAGAGACTGGCGTGCGCGGCTGGTCGCGGGATGCGTATGAGGCCGCGCTGGGAGAACTTGTCGATCGGGGCTGGGCCGCTCGCGATGGCGAGACCTTCGGCATCACCGAGGTGGGCAGGACTGTCCGTGACCGGGCAGAGGCGCAGACTGATGCCTTCTTCTACGCGCCGTGGTCGGCGCTGTCGGAATCCGAGATCGCGGACCTGGGCGGCCTGCTCGCGTGCATCCGGGATACCCTTGCACCCCCGCTCGGCTGAAGGGAACCAAGAGTTCGTCACATTGAGCGTCCAGTAGCCGCTCCCGCCGTGCAGACCTGACAGGTTGCAGAAACCTGTCAGGTCTGCAAAAGAACCGGGCCGGTTCGAGCAGGCAAGCGGGTAAGGCACCAACCCCGGCTTGAGCGCGCAGGACTATTTGCTTTCGCACGCCGCCGCATGTAAAATATCTTCCGGCGGATGCGCAGCTCTTCGGTGGGAAGTCAGGCTTGGTCCGGCCCACGCACACTCGGTTCAGTTGTTCCTCCGGAACCCCGGTTCGACCCTTACTAAGCGCCTGCAATCTACCGTGTCGTCACACCAGTCTGGATTGTCCCTTATGGAGGTCCACCATGCCAGCAAGAACACGGTCGTTCGTCCCTGCCATCGCGTCGGCTTGCGCCATCATAGCACTTTTGGCGCTCGCCCTCTCCGCGCTGGCCGCCCCGCCGCCGGCTGCCCCCCAGGCGCCGTCCGGTTCTCTCAACCTCGCTGTGAACTATTCTCACGACTGGGTTAACGGTCGCACCCTACCTCCGGCGCACGTCGACATCACGGTCAAGCGTGCCGGGCAGACCATCGCCACCGTGGGCGTAGACGCTAATGGCAACGGCGATTTCCAGTCCAACGACGCGTCGTGGTCGCCGCGGCGACCCGACATCCTCCCCGGCGACGTCGTCGAGGCGACCGTGCCGGGCGCCAAAGCCACGGTTAATCCCGTCGGCGTAATCGCCGGCACGCTGGACGCCGCCCACAGCACCGTAAGCGGCGAGATCATTGCCCCCGACCTGGCGCCGGAAAAGCTAACCGTCGAGTGCCAGGTCTGGCGCGACGGCGGCGGCCCCCAGATTATCATACAGAACGTACTTGCGGACCACGGCCCATTCACCTGTGACTTCGGGACCGCGGACCCTCCGCTTGCACCAGGAACTATGATTGCGGTCGTGTATTTCGAGCCGGACGGCGACCAGGTAATCCGCATCTTCGACATGCCCGCGCCCAATGTCGGGGTGGAAACGTGGGTGGAGGGCAACCGTGAAGCACGAGCGGGTGGGCGCTCGGTCTTTCATGTGAATTACCGAAACGATGGCGATGCGCCGGCCGAGAACGTGTTGCTGACTGAGACCCTCGCTACCGGCGTAACCTACATTGCCTCCACCCTCGGCGCCAGCCCGCCGTGGTGGGGAACACCCGGCAGTGGTCGCTCGGCACGGTTGCGCCTGGAACGCAGGTCCACTTCCTGGTGGTGCTGCAGAACGCGCTCGAACCCGGCCAGTCCTTCCAGAACGTGGTCGACATCAGCACGACCAGCCAGGGTGACGATACGGGCAACAACCACCGGGTCAGCGACCCCGTCCAGGTGACCTCCAACCTGCCCGACGTGAACGTTGGCCAGTGGGTCAACCCCGGCGACGTCCTTGCCGGCGACACCTATCGCGTGGTCGTCAATTACGGCAACAATGGCCCCGTGCCGGCTGGCCCGGTTCACCTCAGCGTGCAGCTCGATCCTGCCGTTACGCTGGTCGACTGGGTCTCCGAGAACGGGTACCGGGGGCTGTGGAAAATGACGCAGGGCGCGCCAGGCGTCTTTGTCTTCGAGGCGCCCGCGCTGCCGGGCTTCTGGGGCGATAAGCTGCTGCTCAGGGTGAGCGTTCCTTCTTCAATGGCCGTGGACAAGGAACTGGTCAGCACGGTGAGTATCGCCGCGCCGCTTGATCCGAACCCGGGCAACGACGGCCCGTTCTGGCAGAGCGCCAGGGTCACCCAGTCCCAACGCCCCGATCTCCACGTCGACAAGCGCTGGGGATACGGTCAGCTTGTGAAGGGCGGGCGCGCCTTTTACCAACTCAACTACTCGAACGACGGGAACCTGACCCAGGAGCATGTTCTCCTCAGCGACACGCTGCCGGCGGGGACCACGTTCGTCGCTGCCACGGTCGACAGCAATTGGGGCCAGTCCACCACCGTGCCGCCGCTTTCCAACGTGGACGGCAAGGTGACCTGGGATCTGGGCACCCTGGTGCCGGGGGAGTGGGCCAACCTGAAGGTGGAAGTGGCTCTCGATCACGTCGAGCCGGGCGCCACCATTACCAACCGGGCCGACATCAAGGGGCTGGACAACGACCGCTCGTGGTGGAACAACCACTTCGACCGTCGTCGAGCAGGTGAACGCCGATGGACCTAACCTGCGGGTGCGCTCGGAGTCGTCGTGGGAGTGGCGCGTAAGGAGGTGCGCTTCGAGATCTACTTCGAAAACCTCGGCACCACGACGGTCGAAAACGTGCAGATCACGGACACGCTGCCTGAAGGGCTGGAGTTCGACAACTGGGGGACGAACTTCTGGCAGCCTATGAATGGCGGGAATTACGACCCGGCAACCCGGAAGATCACCTGGACGATCGAGTGGCTCGAGCCGGGCTGGACCTCCTCGATCAACGTCCGGGCCCGTGTGCCGGTCGCCGACCGTGACAAGCAGGGACTCATCTTCGAGAACAAGCGCGCAGATCACCGTGCCACCGGGCGACGTGACGCCTGCCGACAACAGCACCACAACGACGGCCTTCACCGGACCCGACCTCTTCATTGAGAAGTCGCTATGGAGCGGCAAGGTTGCGGCGGGAGAGCATGTAACTTTCTTGATCACGGTCGGTAATCGGAACAACGGGCCGTGGAACACCGGGGACCCGTCGCCGGATAGCCCGGGAATAAAGATCGTCGACACCCTCCCGGCCGGCATGACCTTCGTCCGAGCCTACGCCGGTCAGGACGAGTGGAATCCGGAGCAGCAGGTCCCTAACGTCCTGACGTGGTATGCTCGGGGCATGTGTGCCGGCTGCCAGTGGCAGTTCCTCATCGAGGCCCGCATCGACAAAACGGTTCCGGGAGGAACCCAGCTGACCAACACGGCCGAGATAGTCGACCTGGTCCAGGGTGACGTCGATCCCTTCAGCGCCAACAATCAGTCGTCCTGGCAGGGAGTGGTCGAGAAGCGCCGGACGTATCTTCCCGTGCTGATGCGCTAGGCGCAGCTCGCAGCCCAACATTTACCCAGGGGGCAGGAGCCGGACCTCCCCCTGGGCAGGTTCCGGGCGCAGCGTTCCCTTGAGCAGCCTCCTCCCGCCAGCTTCGACTATGCCTCGCCGGGCGAACGGCGCAGGAACGCCAGGGTGCGCTCCCACGCCAGGCTCGCTGCAGCCGGATTGTATGCCGGGCGATCCTCTTCGAAGAACCAGTGCCCGACGCCCGGGTAGTGATAGAACATGACGGGCCGCCCGGCCTGTCTCAGCGCCAGCTCCAGCTCATCCACGCTCGATTGCGGCTCGAACTCGTCGTTCTCCGCAAAGTGACCGAGATAGCCGCCTTCGAAGCGGCTGAAGTCGGCGGGACCGGTCCCGTAAAACAGGACGACAGAGCGGATGTAGTCGGGCGCGGTCGTCGACAGGTCGAGCGCGTAATAAGCGCCGAGCGAAAAGCCGATCACGGCAAGCTCGCCTTCGATCTGACCGGTATATGCGCTGAGAAACGCTGCGGCTGCGGCGATCTCCGCCTTGGCCTGGTTGGCCCTGGCGTCCAGCGCAGCGCCGAGTTCCTCTGCGCCTGCCACCGTATCTGCGACGTCCCCGTGGTAAAGGTCAGGTGCGAACGCGACGAAACCCGCGCCGGCCAGTCGCTCGCAGAATGCCTTCATGGTGTCGTTCAGTCCCCACCATGCATGGAGGACCAGGACGCCGTCGCCCTTGCCCCCGGTCGGAACGGCCAAGTAGCCGTCTGGTTGTGCCTGTGACATTTCCGCCTCCCAGCGTTGCTCTGCTGTCACGCCATGCTATTAGCATTGCGGCGGGGGATGCTGTAGTTCGGGTCCTAATCTCCGCTCCACGCTCGGGGCCGCCCGGTGGAAGGATGCGCTGTAATCGGAAGGTTGGGCACTCCCAGCGGGCTCACCAAGTGCTAAGCTTGCCGCATGTTGCCTGATCTCTCGCGGGAGGAAATCCTCCGTTACTCACGCCACCTGCTGATCCCCGAGGTGGGCCTCGACGGGCAGCGCAGGCTCAAAGCCTCGTCGGCCCTGGTCATCGGCACCGGCGGGCTGGGCTCGCCGGTCGCCCTGTACCTGGCCGCCGCGGGCGTCGGCCGCATCGGGCTCGTCGATTTCGACGTGGTCGACTCGTCCAACCTGCAGCGGCAGGTGATCCACGGCACGGCCGCGATCGGCGAGCTCAAGGTCGAGTCGGCCCGCCGGCGCATGCTCGACCTGAACCCGGGCATCGACGTCGAGGTCTACAACGAGCCGTTCACGTCCGAGAACGCCTTCCGCATCGCGCGGGACTACGACGTCCTGATCGACGGGACCGACAACTTCCCGACGCGCTACCTGGCCAACGACGTGTGCGTGATGCTGGGCAAGCCGAACGTCTACGGCTCGATCTTCCGCTTCGAGGGCCAGGCCAGCGTCTTCTGCATGCCCGGCCAGCCCTGCTACCGCTGCCTGTTCCCCGAGCCGCCGCCGCCCGGCATGGTGCCGTCGTGCGCGGAGGGCGGGGTGCTCGGCGTGTTGCCCGGCACGATCGGCACGATCCAGGCCACCGAGGCGCTGAAGGTGCTGCTCGGCATCGGCAAGACGCTGGCGGGCAAGCTGCTGCTCTACGACGCGCTGGAGATGTCGTTCGAGACCGTCAGCCTGATGAAGAACCCGGACTGCGCGGTCTGCGGCGAGCATCCGACGATCACCGAGCTGATCGACTACGAGGCGTTCTGCGGTGTGCCGGGGCGGGACCACGACGAGGGCTCTGCCGGCGCGGGTTACGACATTACTGCGCACCGAGCTAGCCGAACGGCTGCAGGACGGCGGCCGCCTGCGGCTGATCGACGTGCGCGAGCCGCACGAGCTGGCAATCTCCGCGCTGCCTGGGCGCGAAAACATCCCGTTGGGCGCCCTGGCCTCCCGTCTGTCCGAGCTGGACAGTGCGGACGACATGGTCGTCTTCTGCAAGGCGGGCACCCGCTCGACCCGCGCGCTGGAGCTGCTCGCGAGCGCGGGCTTCAAAAAGGTGAAGAACCTCAAGGGCGGGATCAACGCCTGGGCGAAAGAGGTCGACCCGGACATGGCGATATATTAGGTCGCAGCACAGCGACGCGTTTGTCGCCCGTTTGGCCTTCGTCCTGCTTGTTCTATGGCGCCAGGTCCATTCTGAAACACGAGGGGCTCCGGCAACTGTCGGAGCCTTATCTCTCCGAAAATAAGCCGGCGTGACGACCCGGGCGTCAATCGCTACTTTAGCGGGAATACGACCTGGGTTTGCAGCTCGGCCGGCGGCGTCGTTTCGGGATCGTTCAGGTAGAACTCGTATACCACCCCGGTGGGCGCGTACCCGTTCGCCTCCATCCAATCATTGAGCGCCCCATACGCCCCTCCCAACTCATCGTACGGCCCGACGTGCAGGCACGCGGCAGCCTTGCCGCCGGGGATATCGCCGGCGAGCACCGCGCCCTGCCCGGCTTGCTTCTCCGCGAAGGGGAAGCCGATCTCCATGTCCAGGTCCGCCATGTCCATGTTGTGGTACGCCACGAAGGGGGCGCCCGCGGGCCAGATTCCCAGTTGTCCCGCGTACGCCATGACCGCGCCGTACGCCTGCCCGACCGCTTGCGGCAGGTTCTCGACCGCCGTTTTCGTACGGACGGCCAGCGTGGCTGTGCCGGCCGCTCCACCAACTCGACGTGGTACTCCATCGTGAAACCTCCCTTGGACTGAACCGGGCATCCTCCATCCGGGCGCTTCGCACTCAGGTAGAGCCTTCATGTCGCGCACTCCTGCGGTCATTCTATCACGCCGTACCGGTGTTCACAATCGGGTTTTTTCGCGGCCGAGTCCTGCGGCGCCTTCACCTCCGGCGCTGCGATTTCCGACAGCCAGGGTCCGGGCGACTCCGCTCGGGCGGTTGCGCGTCCGGCAACTGACACCCGCGCCGCCTGGATAAGCTGTACTGGCGCGGGGCGCTGCGCGAGCCGGAGGCGGCGGATCATGAATGAGGACGCGAGCGGCGGGCAGCCCGACCTGTCGCGAGCCTGGTCCTGGCGGGGAAGCACATCGAGTTCTGGCGGGCCGACAACGGCTGGGAGTACGTGCGCCGGACCGGTTCGGGCATGGGCGTGACGATCGTCGCGGTGACTGCCGAGGGCCGGCTCATCCTGGTCGAACAGTACCGCGTCCCCCTCGGCCGGCGCGTGATCGAGCTTCCCGCGGGGCTCGTGGACGAGGCGGACGCCGGTGCGGAGGCCGTCAGGCTGCCGTCGAGCGGGAGCTGCGGGAAGAGACGGGCTATACTTGCGAGCGCGTGGAGTCGTCGCCACGGGTTCGTCGTCGCCGGGATTGACCGACGAGCTAACGCGTTGTGCCTGGCCCAGGGGCTGCGGCGAGTCGCACCGGTGGAGTACGTGGACGCGGGTGAGGGCGTGATGAAGCAGGCGACCCTGCGCGGCCTCGAGGAAGAGGGCGAGCAGATCACCGTCTACGAAGCGCGGTTCGACGGACTGCGGGCGTGGCTGGACGCTCGGAGCCGGCAAGGCGTGGTCGTAGACCTTAAAGTGTTCGCCGGTCTATATTTCGCCGCGCAGGCTCTCCGCGGCAGTTGAGCATCCGAGCGCTGCGATGCACGCAGAGGACCGGCCGATGACCGTTCTCAGCGAGGAGTCGAGCAGGCGGTCGTGCAGAACGTGAAACAGGTCCGAGGATGTGGACAACGGATATCTGGAAGTGTCTCACGAAATCGCTACGGGCTGTTTCAAGGGCGATACCTTGGCCGCGGCCACCAGCGGTTACCGCGTGCGGATCTGGACGTCGGGGTGCCGAGCCATCCCGGATTTGGGGCTATGACTGGCGCAGGAGCAGGGCGAGCCGGGCAGCAATACCCAGGTGACGCTCGAGCGAACGCCCGACCGTGCCGGCCGCGCGAGCGGGGAAGGTGTTCGATGTCCGCTCGCGGTTGCCAGGGAGACGATGACCTGGTATTCTCCGCAGCCCACGTAGTGATACTCGGCCGGCAGCCCGGTGTGGCGAATCGTGGCCTGGACCGCCTGGTTTTCGGCAGAGATGTTCGCGATGATGCTGCTGAAGCCCTGCTGCTGCGCATATGCCACGAGGCGCAGCAGGAGCTGGCAGCCAAGCCCACGCTGCTGGTAGGCATCTTCGACCATGACCGCGGCTTCGGCGGTGCCCGGCGCCTCGCCGGGGCGTAGCGGGCAACTGCGACCATCTGTTCGTCAGGTTCTGCTCCGGCTAGCGCAACGAGCGCCATGCTCGCATGGTAATCGACGTGCGTCAGGTAGTCCGCTTCCTTGTCGGAGAGCAAGGCGGGCCGGACCATGTTCGTGCGCAGGAAGATCGTGCGGGGCGAGCAGCGGGCGACAAATGCTTGCAGCCGGAGCTTGTCTTCAATGAGGATGGGGCGAACCTGGAGGTGTGCGCCATCAGCAAGGACAATGGGCCGGTCTGCGTAGCTGTTTCTCATAGACGAGGAATATACAGCATATGACGCAGTGCGTCAAATCGCCTCTAGTATAAATGACGTAGCGAGCATGCACCTAACGAGATGAGCAATGCCCTTGCGATAGACCTGGGACGTGCGGCGGCCCGGCAGCGGAGCTGAGCACCGGGTTAGCGCTTACCTGGCAGGACCGGTTCGTGTTTGGGCTCGATCCCCGCGCTAATTCCTCGGCCGTGGCCGGGGTTGGCTGCGTTGCGTTTGTGGGCATCGGCGGCCACCTGGAGCCGGGCGAAGGTGGTGCGAGGCCGCTGCCGGGAGGCGCAGGAAGAAGCCCGGTGTGACGTGGAACTCGAAGACAGCCCCTGCACTTACCTCTGCCGGGAGGTGAGACCCCCGACCTATCACCTACGGTTGGAAGAGCCGCGACGGCCGCTGCTCCTCTGCTGCCGACTTCGAGTTGCGCCGCGGCCCTCAGCGCCTGCTGACTCAGGTCACTTTCGTGAACGCCGTGTTTGCCTGCCCAGGCCCGCTCGCGCCCGCACCTGCTGCTGAAATGAAGTCTCTGTTCCTCTGTCGATCGGGAGGTCCCGGTACCTGCCCGGGCCGCTGCCGGTCGAGGCGCTCCTGTCGCTCGGCGCTCAGTTTGTTGGTCCGCAACCGCCCCCCGGCACCCTGCTCGCCCCTGGCGGCACGGCCCCGCCCGGTGCTCAGCCTTCCAGGGGTAGCACAAGCCCTTCTCCGGCATCGCGCCCCAGCCGCTCGCGGAGGGTCTGCAGGCGTGCGAAGTCGTCCGTGCAGATGCGGCGAATCTCCAGCGCGGCGATTGCTTTCAGTGTTGCTTCGTCGTTGACATCCCAGGAGTGGATCTCGAGGCCCTGCTTTCGCAGACCCTCCACGACTTCGGCCGACAGCTGCGTCGGGTGCAGGTGAACCGCCCGCGCGCCGGCCAACCGCGCGTACTGCGCCGCCTGGTACGCGACCACGTCCAGTTTCATCCACGGCTCCGAGAGGCGGAACAACACGTCGGTGGCCAGGCCCGGACAGCGCGGTGCATCGCCTGGAGCAGGCGGGTTCGTAGGAAGTAACCTCGATGCGCGGCCAGTGCCGGGCGAAGCGGCGGAGGAGGCTGCCGATGATCTCCGGCGCCTCCGGTTCCGGCCCCTTCATCTCGATTTCCAGGCCGATCTGCCCCCCGAATTGCTCGAGCACCTCGGTGAGCGTGGGGATGCCGCCCGGGTGCGCGTCCGGGTTGGCTTTGCACAGCACCTGGACGTCGCGCAGCTGGTCCAGCGTGTACGCGAAAATCGGCCCGCGCCCGGTGGTGACCTCGTCCAGATAGTAGTAATGGTAGACGACGGGGACACGGTCGGCCGTCAGGCGAACGTCCAACTCGACCGCATCCGCCCCAAGCTCGACCGCGCGCCGAAAGGCGGCGAGCGTGTTTTCCGGCGCTTCCGTGGCGATTCCCCGGTGTGCAACGATTTCGAATGAGGTCATAGCGGTAACTCCATGACTGACCGAGTGCCGCGACACCGGCGTCTCACCGTAGGAATAGGAGATAGGTCAAGCTACCACACCTTGCACAGCCGGTCGTACCCGGCCGCGTCTTCGACCGGAACCAGCAGGCTGATGAGTTCCGGATCGCTGGTGGGCCGGACGGCAGAAGCATCGGTCTGCTGCTCGAACTCGGGATAGGTGATCCAGGTTCCCAGGAGGGGATCGCCCGGAGGGCCGGGAATGAACCGGAAGCCGCCGTGCCGAGCGGCCACGAAGAGCGAGCCATCGGGCAGCACCGCCAGGCGGCGCAGGTCGGCCACGGGGAGCCCACCCTTCGTGGTCTCGTAGGTGTAGGGCGTCCAGACGTCGGTGCTGGGCGTGAAACGTGCGAGGATGCCTTGCCCACCCATGTCGCCGGCCACCCAGATTTCGGCCCCCTTGTCACCCCGCACGACGACCACATCTACCGCGTTGATCGTCTGATCCGTGGGCGGCCGCGTCTCCTGCAGCACGGCTCCCGGGTCCGCCGCGCTCGTCCTCAGGAGCGTCGCGCCGTCGGCAAACCAGAGATTACCGTCGCCGGTGTCGAGCACCCGGAACGCCTTGCGTACGGCAGGGAACGCCTGCCAGCGCTGCGCGGCCGGGTCGAACCGGGCCGGCCCCTCCCAGGTGACCGCCCACAGCGCGCCTCCTGCCGTCTCCAGCATGAACGCATCGTCCGCGGGCAGCCCGTCTTCCAGCGTGAAATGGCGCCACGAGTTCCCGTCGTACCGCGCGACGCCGCCGTTCACGCCGCCGGCGACCCACAGGTTGCCTTCCGCGTCCAGTGTCGGCTCCCGTGCTTCTGAGAGACCGGGGATGGTGAGTGGCGTCTCCATGCCCTCCCGCAACAGGCTGACCGGCTGCTCCTTGTCGATGCGCGTCACCCAGAGATCGCCGTTCGGCGCCAGCAGGCGGCCGGTGACCGCGCCGCGAGGATGGGCGCCGTATAGCAGCTCATGGAGGCGACAGGCTGCGGCGTGGGCGCAGGGCTGGAGGTGGCGACGAAGCCCCAGGCTGCAGCCGAAGCCCGGTTCGCCGCGAGGCGTCACTTCACGCGGGGTCGTGAGGATAGAACGGGGCGGGCGCTTCTGCGTAAACGCGACGGAGTCGGGGCAGACGCCGACGCCCGGCAGGCTGTACACCGCCTCGCCGTTCTCGTCCGCGCCGAGATACTTGGGCCACTGCGGCTTGCCGTCGCGTATCTCGGTGATCACGAACCGGGCGTTCTGCACTGGCCCTTCCGCTATCCCCGCGTACGCCGTCGGAGTTGGCATCGTGATACGCGCTGAGCGTCACCCGCCACCCGCAGACCGGATCGCCGAAAGGGATCGCCGGGCACGCGGTGAGGAGCAACGCCGAAGCGGCGAGCACCGCGAGCAGGCCGCGGCGGCCCAACAGAAGGGGAGACATCGCACTGTCCTCTCTGACAATCGTTTAGGGCATTTTACCACCGCTTTCCGCAGCTCTCTATCGCCGCGACTGTCGAGCGCACGTCCACCTACGTCTCTACGTCGAACAACGTAAGCTAAATGACAGTTGACGTTGGTCATATAATATTGTTGTACTTCCGATTCCTCCCTCTACAAGGAGTGCGCCATGAGACCGCTGTTGCTAGCCGTTGTTCTCGCGGTCGTTTTCGTCTTCTCGTCCGTTTCGCTTCCTCGGGGCTGATCCGCCTGCCGGGACGGGACGTGCGTACGTCGATCGCTCTGTCGGAGATTGCTACATGACCTACTGCCCCCCGGACGGGGGCGAATGCTCGTCTTATGCCGGACAGTCGGCTGGGTCGTGTCCGGCGGCGCGGGGACACGTCTCCTATCAATGCCATGCCAGGCTGTGGCCCTCTGCCAAGCCTGTGCATGCGACCTGGGAGACGTCCGTTGCGCCGGGTTGCCGCGGAAGGCGAATCTGCAGGGCCAGGCCGCCGAGTGGATCGAGCAGTGCGAGGCTATTGGGGACCGCCGTGGTGATGCGCTACTGAATAGCGGGCGGCTGAAAGGCCGCGTCCTGTGTTATGATGTGGCCCGAGCATTCGTTCGGGCCTACTTTTTACTCCCGTACCGGAATCAGGATGCTCGAGCGGGGAGGCAGCATGACGATCAGGCGCATCGACGAATGTCTGTCAGACCGCGACGGGCGGTTGTACGTCGAGGAGTGTAACACCCTCGACCTGCTGGCCGAGTTCGGCTCGCCGTTGTTCGTGTTCTCCGAGGATCAGCTCCGGCGCAACGTGCGTCGCTTTGCTCTCCGCATTTCAGGCCGGCTGGCCCGACGGCCCGGTAGTGGTCATGCCTGCTTCAAAGGCCAACTGGATGGCCGCCGCGGAATGCGTCCTGGCCGATGAAGGGTGCGGCTGCGACACTCTACTCGGCCGGCGAGCTGACCATGGCCTTGCAGGCAGGCGTACCCCCGGAGCGCATCTCCGTCAACGGAGTGCCGAAGGACGTCGATCATATCCGCCGCAGCATCCGGGTTGGCGTGCGATCACGATCGACAGCCTGGAAGAGGTAGACATAATTGAGCGTCAGGCCGCCGACCTCGGCCTCACGGCGTACGTCCGGCTGCGGCTCAAGCCGGTGCTCGCCACCTTCATCGACCACACGGACTTCGTCGTGGAAGGTTACGCGGCCCACTGACATCGCGGCCATCGCCTACAAGGGCGGGCTGACGTTCGAACAGGTCCTGGCGGTCGGACCGCGGCTCCTGAATAACCCTAACGTCAAGGTGGTTGGCTTTCACCAGCATCACGGCCGCCATAACCGCTCTACGCGTCACTGGGTGGCCCAGATGCGAGCTTACGCTGCCGAGATCGCCCGCGTCTGTGCCGCGCTGGGCGGATACCGGCCGCAGGAGATCGACATTGGCGGCGGCTTCGTGATCCCGCGTGACCCGTTCAATGCCGCCACGGATTACAAGGAGCCGGTTCTGCTGGCTGCCGTCTCCGCCATCTCGGGCTTAACCGCCCTGCTCGGCCCGCGCGCCCGCTATGCCGTCATTGGCAGGCTGGTAAATATCCTCTCCGGTCACCCCAATCCCCACCCCGCTCCGACGATCGAGGCCTACGCAGGGGCGTGCACTGCGACGCTGCGCGGTGAGTTGGCGAAATATGGGGTGGACACCCGCGGGGTGACGCTGCAACTGGAGCCTGGCCGGGCGATGCACGGCGACACCGGGATCCATCTGAGCACTGTGAAGGCCATCAAGCGCACCACATCGCCCATCCCCTGGCATGTGATCGTGGTTGACACGACCGAGTTTTGGTTCACCGGCGGCCGCTACGAGCACAACCTCCATCATTACCTCTTTGCAAACAAGCTCGGTGCGCCGGTCGCCGGCAAGGCCGACATCATCGGCCGGAGTTGCTACGGCGACCGCCTGCTGCCCAGCGTTCCCGTGCCGGATGTGCAGGTCGGCGACGTGCTGGCACTGCTGGATACCGGCGCGTACCAGGAAGTGTCGATGAGCAACTTCAACGCGATGCCGTGGCCCGCCTCCGTGCTCGTGACAGGGGACCGGGCAACGGTCGTCCGGCGGCGCGAGACAGAGGACGACGTGTTCCGCCGCGACGTCATCCCGCCACACCTGGTGCGCGTGGCAGCGGCGAACGAGGCAACGACCCCGCCGGTCGCCGAACGCATTCGGGTGGGGTGAGTGCCTGGGCGGGATGATCTTGCTTGCGTGTGGCCGTTGATAATGAAGAGACCGGGTTCTGGATGAAGCCCGGTCTCTTTTTTGCCTCTTACCGACAGTCGCCGTTGCGGACCGCTACGGCAGCCGGCCCACGACCCGCGCGAACTCCTCTTCGGAGAACGCCCGCATCGTCGTCAGCGTAACATTTCCAGCCCGCGCCAGGGCGAGAGAATAGGCGCCCATCGTCTCGTCGTCCGGGGCCTCGCCGATGATCACGAGGTCGTATTCCCCGAAGACCACCCACGTGCCGATCGGGCGGATGCCCATCTGCTGAGCCAGCCCTTGCGCCTGCTTCATCCGCTGCGGCGCATTCTTGATGTCCGCGATACCCTGCGGCGTGTACTTCAAGAGACCGATGTACCCTGGCATAGTCGCCCCCTCTGTCCGGAATTGCTCGCCCGGATCCCCGGTGGCTCTCTCCACGCGCGAAGTGCGCCACTGGCAGGGGAAGAGGTTGTTACGCAAGTTGGCAAAGCACGGTCAAGGCGAGTGAGTACATGAATAACACAAGCGGTGTTCAAAGTCAAGCACGAAAATCTCCTTGACACGAGATGCCCCCTCTGGTATACATCGTATTGATTTCGGGGAACCTAAATTCGGCGTCAGGGCGGTCAAATGAAGAGCGAATCCGAGGAAGACTACCTCAAGGCGATCTACGAGGCCCAGCACGAGCGGCAGGACGCACGCGTCACGACCACCGCCCTGGCACACGCACTGGGCGTCAGCCCCGCGTCCGTCACTGAGATGTTGCAGCGGCTCGCTGCCCCCGAACGGGGGTTGGTCCGGTACGAGCGGTATCGCGGCGTGTCACTGACCGAGACGGGTGAAAAGGCCGCGCTCGAGGTCGTGCGCCACCACCGCCTGATCGAGAGCTTCCTCAGCGCCGCACTCGGCTACACCTGGGACAAGGTGCATGCCGAGGCCCACCGGCTCGATCACGCGATTTCCGAGGAGCCCGAGGAGCGCCTGGCGTCGTACCTGGGTGAGCCCGCGCGATCCGCATGGCTCGCCAATCCCGGGTCGAGACGGCGCGATCGAAGCACTGGACGACATCCGCCTGACCGATCTGCCGCCCGACCGCCCCGCAAGCGTGGTTCGCGTCCTGGACGACGACCCCGAGTTTTTGCGCTATCTGGTGGACTTAGGGCTGGTCCTTGGCGTGCGCCTCCAGGTTACGGAGCAGCTCCCATTCGAGGGCCCCAGGTACGTACAATTGTCTGAAACCGGGTCGGTGCACGCACTCGGCCCCGGGGTGACCGACCGGGTCTTTGTGGTTATGGATGCCGGTTCGACGGAGACGCCGGCGTTGGCGGAGCCGCGTCCCCCTCGAACCGTTCCCGGCGGTTGAACCGCTACTGGCTGTTCTTCACATCAAGGCTTTGCGGCAGCAGCACCACCCTGACGTACCGGTCGGCCGGCAGATAGGTCCGCGCGGCCTTCTGGATGTCGTCCACGGTCACCCCGGCGAGCACCTGCTCGTATTTCAGGATGTCGCTCCCGTCGCCGCCCGCGGTCACCAATTGGTCCTGGAGCTGCCCGAGCCAGAAAGAGTTGTCCTCCAGCGCCTTCTGGTTGCTCAGCCGCGCCTGCTCTTTGGCCTTCTCCAGAGCGCCCTGTGACGGCCCGTTGGTCCGCAGGTCGTCGAGCAGCTTGAACACTGCCTGGGTGAGCTCGTCCACCCGCTTCGGATCCGACACGAAGTCGATGAGCGCGTGGTATGCCGGCTTTGGCAGCCGCTCCCAGCCCGTCGCGGCCTGCGGCGAGTAAGTGGCCCCCAGCGCCTGGCGCAGCTCGTCGATGACCCGGATGTCCAGGACGTTGTTGAGCACGTCCAGCATCACTTCGTTCTTCAGCGTCGGGCTGTAAGGGCCGGTGAACTCGATCCGGGTGCGGGCGCGCTCGTCCAACCCCTTGTACACCGTCTTGTCGACGATGCCAGCCGGCGGGTCCTGCCGCACATTGCGCCAGGTCTCCTTGCGTCCGGTCGAGGGCAGGTTGCCCAGGTAGGTCTGGGCCAGCGTCTTCAGGGTTGCGGGATCGAAATTCCCCACGAAGGTAAACGTGAAGTCGTTGAAATCGGCGAAGCGGTCGCGGTAGATGGCGAACGCCCGCTGCTCGTCGAGCGTTGCGACCTGGTCGAGCGGCAGTGGGCCGCAGCGGACGCTCTTCCCGCACAGGATCTCGCTCAGCGTGTCTCTGAAGCTGTTTTCGGGATCGAGCGAGCGGTTTTTCAGGCTCGTCTCGATCTGATTGCGCAGCACCTGGAAGCTGTTGTCGTCCTCGCGGGGCGGGCGGCATACAGGTAGACCAGCTGGAGCGCGGTCTCCAGGTCGTCCGGAGAGGCACTGCCGCCGAAGCCCTCGTCCAGCTCCCCGATATAGGGCGACACGCCGGCCAGCTTGCCCGAAAGCAGCTTGCCCAGCTGGGTCTGATCCAGGTTGCCCACGCCGCTGTCGCTGACCCAGGATGCGGCAAGCTCCGCTTCGGGGTAGTCCGCATCCGTCACGAGCGAACTGCCGCCGGGACTCGTGGCCGCGAAGACCACCTCGTCCGTCTTGAAGGTCGTCGGCTTCATGATGACCCGCACGCCGTTCGCCAGTCGGACATCCGTCACGCCCAGGTCGGGTATCGTCTTTTCGGATACGATCGTGGCCGGCGTGGGCTTCTGGTCCATCAGCGTGGCCTGGCCGGCCTGCTCGGCGTAGGCCGTTAGCTGCTTCGCCTGCACCGCATCCACCGTGGCGGTCAGCTCCGCCTTGGTGGGCAGCTTCAGGTCCGCCTTGTCCGGCGCCTGCAGGACGATGGCGCGATTGTCCTTGGTGACGAGATCGGCGATGCGCCTGTTCGCCTCGTCCATCGTGATGCTGGGCAGCAGCTGCTGCACGAGCCCGGACATACGCGATGCCGGGCGAGGCCTCCTTGTTCAGGAACAGCCGCATGTACTCGTCGGCATAGCCGCTGCTGTCCCGCGTCTGGCTCGTCCTTGTTCGCGCTCTCGTAGCCGCGGAAAAAGACCCTGCTTCGCCCGATCGAACTCGCCCTGCCGTGAAGCCATATCTCCGCTCTTGCTCGAATTTCGGTCATCAGCGCTTCCAGGCCCGGCAGTATCTCGTCTTCCTGCACCACCCTGCCGAGGCTGTAGGAGTCGACGGGACGTACGAGGGTGCCGCCGCCTCCGCCGGCCTGCAGGAACGGCGTGTTCGCCTGGCGTGCCACCTCGGCGTACCGCTCGTTCAGCATTGCGGTCACCAGGTGGTCGAGCAGCAGGTTGCGGTAATCCCCCACCGTCGCGAGCGTTTGGGCCGGCCGCGACTGGAAATCCGAACCACGGTATCCGGATTCTCCGGGTCCTTGACGATGAGGCTGCTGCTGCCCGCCTGCAGGCACGTCGAAGGCCGGCCGGGCGCGGCCCGTCGCGGCCGGGCTTCGGCAGCTGAGAGAAGCGCTCCCGGATCAGCTTCTCGACGTTGTCTACGTCGAAATCGCCCACCGCAATCACCGCCATCAGGTCAGGCCGGTACCACTTCGGGTAGAAGCTGCGCAGCAGGTCGACCGACGTGTTGCGGACAACGTCCATATCGCCGATGGGCAGGCGCTTCGCGGCACCGCCAGTCGCCAAGCAGCATGGGGACGATCTTCTCTTCCATGCGCCCCGACGCGGTCTTGCTGCGCAAGCGCGATTCCTCGACGATGACCCCGCGGTCTTTGTCAAAATCTTGCGCCGAGAGGGTCGCCGCGCCGGCCTGCTCGGCAAGACGTCGAACGCCTTCTCGACGTCTTGCTCCTTGTCCGTCGGGATCGACAGCGTGTACACGGTCTCGTCGAACGAGGTGAACGCGTTGATGTCCGGCCCGAACTTCATGCCGATGCCCTGGAGGTAGTCCAGGAGCGCCAGCCCCGGAAATCGTTGCGTGCCTTTGAACATCATGTGTTCGAGGAAGTGCGCGAGGCCCTTCTGGTTGTCTTCCTCCATGACATAGCCGCGTTGACCGCCAGATAGACTTCCGCCCGCTTCGCGGGCTCCGGGTTACTCCGGATATAATAGGTGAGCCCGTTGTCCAGCTTGCCGGTGCGAATAGCGGGATCGAGCGGCAAGCGCGCCGTTAGATCGGCTGCCGGTGCAGGTGCTTGCTCGGTCGCTGCGGGCTCCGGCGCAGGGCAGGGCCGGCGCAGACTACCGTGGTCCTTGCGGTCGATACCGCTGCCGGTGGGATCGGCGTAGCCGGGGGGATCGGCACGCACGCGGCGGCTGAGAACAGGATCACGAAGAGGATCGGTAGGATTCGTCGCATCTCTCAACTCCTTTTGGTCGGGCAACGCTTGGCAGCCATTATGCCACGCACCCGGCCGGGGAGATAGGGGTCTTGCACGCTATCCGGGAATTTCAGCTGCAGCCGCCAGCGCAGTCATGTGAGACACCGGCGCAGGCGTCCTGAGCGGAGCAGCCCGCTGTTTGGGCTGCGCAGTCGAAGGATGCCGGAACGGCTCACAGATCGCGCCGCTCGTCTCGTCGCTTGGGACCGGACCCTGGACTACAGCGCATTCAGGTAGCCTGCCTTAGGTTTGTGCGTCATGAGCTCGGAACAACCAATAACGATCGACCTCGACACCGCCCGCCGCTTCATCCTCGGCAAGCAGGGCCTGTGGCCCGGGCGGCGCTGGCGCGGCCGCAGGGCGCGGAGCAGGCCATGCGGGCGATGGAGTACCTGCAGCTCGACCCGCTGCAGATCATCGCCCGCAGCCACGACATCGCGCTCACAGCCGCGTGCTCGATTACAGGCCCGGCATGTGGGAGGAGCTGGCCTACCGGCAGCGCGAGTTCTTCGACTGGGGCGGCTGGCTGGCGGCCCGGCCGATGGACGAGCTGCCGCACTGGCGGGTGGTCATGCGCCGCGAGCGCGACGGCGCCCTTCACGACTCGCGCATCCACCAGATGGGCCGCGAGCACGCCGACGCGATCGCGGAGATGCGGGCCATCCTGCCGAGCGCGGCACCGTGAGCAACCGCGACTTCGAGATGGCGACGCGCACGCGCACCCAGAGCTACCGCGGCCGCAAGGATAGCTCGCTGGCTCTGTACTACCTGTGGCGCATCGGCGAGGTGATGACCCACCACCGCGAGAGCTTCGAGCGCGTGTACGCGCTCACGGAGGCGGTCGCGCCGGCGCACCTCATCCGCGAGAGCGGCGAGGCCGAGGTCGACCGCTTCCTGATCAAGAAGGACATCAGCTTCTCCGGCCTGTCGCGGATGAGCCGCACGCAGGATGCGTATCACCGCGGCGTGCCGTTCGGCCAGGCGAAGCCGGTGCTCGAGGCGCTGCTGGCCGGCGGCGAGATCGTCGAGGTGCAGGTCGAGGGCTGGAAGGCAGGCGCACTACGCGCTCGGCAGCGACGCGGAGCTGCTGCACGAACTGACCGCCGGGCGCGTGCCGGAGGCGTGGGCGCCGCTGGAGACGACCACGACCGAAGAGGCGGTCTTCCTCGCGCCGCTCGACCCGGTCAGCGCGCGCGGGCGGGCCAAGCGCTCTTCGGCTTCGACTACGTGTGGGAGGTCTACAAGCCCGAGCACCAGCGCAAGTTCGGCTACTACACGCTGCCGGTCCTATGGGGCGACCGGCTGGTCGCGCGCTTCGACAGCAGCTCGACCGGACGACCAACACGCTCGTGGTCCTCGGCCTGTGGCTGGAGGATCAGGCCCTGGGCGGCAATGACGGGCTTTGCGCAGGCGCTGGCGCGCGGGTTCGCGCGCTTCCCCACGTTTCTCGGCGCGGGCGCTGTGGATGCCGCGGCGGTGCGCGAGCCGCTGCTGCGCAGCCATGATCGCCGACTGCATTTAGCGTGTCTTCTCCGCTTTCATTGGAAAGAAGAAAGCGGCTTTGCATAACTGAGGCGCACGGTCGGCACGGTTACGGTCACCCCCACTCAATCGGCCTCTTTTTTGACAACGATGGTAAGTTTTTTAAGTCCGGGCACACGTTCGAAAGTCGTATAGAGATCTGCAGTAACCAGGCACGAGTTTCGTACTCCGAGGGTGTAGTGGCGGCGATTAAGGTGTCGATGTCACCTGATTGCCCGATAGGCCGCCGAACGGCGGCGAGCGTAGCCTGACAGCCGGTTTCCGCAAGTATGTCCATGATCGCGTGGTCAAGGAATGGTCATGCACCTTTTTTGCGGCAAGATCAAACTGAATAAGGAGTTAGACTGACCGCCGTGTCTCAAAGTCCTAGGCAAACCCTTCAGGTGTATTCGATGATCTTTTGCGCCCGTAGAGTGCGACTGTAGAATGCTTCGAAGCCGACTCACTCGATTAAGCTATCCACGGGGCAGCCCCCTAATAGGGCCCCTATCGACGCTTGCGGCTCGACGCCCCACTGTAGTGGCCGAGGCCCGCAACATATAGGCAAGAAAGCGCTTATCGACAAGGTATCGTTTCACAGATCCCGAAGGGTGCTCCAGGGGAAGGCGGATTGTCGTGACGGAATGGCGAATATCAGAGTGTCTTGCTCCATGGGTGCTCCCCAGTTCACAGGTACCCAACTATTAGCCACCCCTAGCACCGCCGGTCTTGCGGCACACCCCGCCGAATCATCCACGCCCCGCCAATGGCGTCTATCTCCCGCTCCCGATGCCCGCCGAAAGTAGAACAACAGACCTGGTTACTCTGCATTTATCGATCCTTTAGGAACTCGACCCACAGGCGCTTAGGTGCGGTGGCAGGTGCAATTCGTCCTGCTAGCGGCGACTCCTCGAGATCCAGCCGCGCGATATCACCGGAGCGGCCGTGCTCGATCACCTGGCGGACTTACCATTTCCGCTGGAAAGGATCCGCCAGGTCGACCCGGTTCGTGCTCCAGACGATATGTCGCGGGCGTGATAACCGTCACTTCCCACCCCACTTGCTGTTCTCGGCGCAGTACCTTCCGGTTTGATTATACAACAACCCGCTCTTTGAATCAGGGCAGCACCAAGCAATGCAGCTATCGCTCGCATGGGCTTGCGGCTCCAGCAGCTTCGCCTGATGGAACTCAGTTTCACTTCTCGATTTCCGCTTTCTCGGACTTGTCCATTTCCACCTTCTGGCGTTATTATTAGATTTGTCGTTCCAATATATCCCCCGCAAAGGAACCCTAACATGAGGAAAATCACCCCTGACGACGCGCTCGAGTATCACCGTCTCGGCGGCAAGCCGGGCAAGCTTGCCATCATACCCACCAAGCCCATGTCCACCCAGTACGACCTGGGGTTGGCCTACACTCCGGGCGTCGCAGTCCCGGTCCTCGAAATCGCCAAGTCTCCCGACCTGGCATACGACTACACGTCCAAAGGAAACCTCGTCGCCGTGGTTTCCAACGGCACAGCCATCCTCGGCCTCGGCGATCGGGGCGCGCTCGCCGGCAAGCCTGTCATGGAGGGCAAGGCCGTCCTCTTCAAGAAGTTCGCCGACGTCGACGTCTTCGACATCGAACTCGACAGCCACGATCCCGAAGTCGTGATCCAGACCGTCAAGGCCATCGCGCCGACCTTCGGCGGCATCAATTTGGAAGACATCAAGGCGCCCGAGTGCTTCTACATCGAGGAGACGCTGAAAGCCGCGCTGGACATCCCCGTTTTCCACGACGACCAGCACGGCACCACGATCATCACCGGCGCGGCCCTGCTGAACGGGCTCGAGATCGTGAACAAGCGCCTCGACGAGGTGCGGGTGTGCATCTCCGGCGCCGGCGCCGCGGCCATCTCCTGCGCCGAGTTCATGGTGCGGCTCGGCGTGCGGCGTGAGAACATCCTCATGGTAGATTCCAAGGGTGTCATCTATCGCGGCCGCACCGACGGCATGAACAAGTACAAGGAGCGCTTCGCCGCGGAGACCTCGGCTCGGACGCTGGCCGACGCGGTGAACGGCGCCGACGTTTTCTACGGCCTCTCCGCAGCTGATGTGCTGAAACCGGAGATGGTGAAGACGATGGCCGAGCGACCGCTGATCTTCGCCATGGCTAACCCCGACCCCGAAATCCGCTATGACCTCGCGGTGAGGCGCGCCCGGATGCCATTATTGCCACCGGCCGCTCGGACTACCCGAACCAGATCAACAACGTGCTGGGCTTCCCCTTCATCTTCCGCGGCGCGCTCGACGTCCGGGCCCGCGCCATCAACGAGGAAATGAAGGCTGCTGCCGCCCATGCACTCGCAGCACTGACCCGGGAGGATGTGCCCGACAGCGTCCTACGTGCTTACGGGCTGGACGCTTTGCGCTTCGGCCCTGATTACATCGTGCCCAAGCCCCTGGACCCCCGGCTGATGGAGTGGGTCCCGGCCGCCGTTGCCGAGGCCGCGATGCAGACCGGCGTCGCGCGCCGGCAGCTAGACCTCGACGAATACCGCGACCAGTTGGCCATCCGCCTCGGTAAGGGCGAGCAGGTCAGGCACTTCCTGATGCACTGCGCCCAGCGCTCGGGCGGCGAGAAACGGGTGGTCTTCGCTGAAGGCGAGGAGCCCAGATCTTGCGCGTGGCCGTCCGGCTCGTGCATGAGAAGATCGCGCAGCCCATTCTGCTCGGCCGTCCCAGCGTGATCGACGCCGAGCTGGCCCGCCTCGGCCTCGAGTGCTGCGCCCAGGTCGTGGACCCGGAGTGTTTCGACTGTCGCGATGCCTACGTCGACGCCTATATGGCGCTGCGTGCCCGCAAGGGTGTCACGCGCTTTGATGCCGCGTGGGCCATGCGTGATCCAAATGTGCTTGCGCCCATGATGGTCAAGATGGGCGAAGCCGACGCCGCGTCTGTCTGGCCTCGTGCACCATTACCCCGACGTCATCCGGCCCGCCCTGCAGATCCATCACACCGCGCCGGGAACGCACCTAGTTGCCGGCGTGTATATCATGATCGTCAACGACGGGTTCGGTAAACAGCGCCCCTACCTGTTCACCGACACCACGGTCAACATCGATCCTTCCCCCGAAGACCTGGCCGCGATCGCCTGCCTGGCCGCGGACTTTGCCCGGCGGCTCGGCATGGAGCCGCGCGTTGCGCTCCTGTCGTTCTCCAATTTCGGCGGCACGCGCCATCCTTCCTCGGAAAAGATGCGCTGCGCGGTCGAGCTCATCCGGGCGCGCTGCCCCGAGTTGGCCGTTGACGGCGAGATGCAGGCCGACACCGCCGTCGTTCCCGAGCTGGTCGAATCCCGCTTCCCCTTCAGCAAGGTGAAGGATGCGAACGTCCTGGTCTTCCCCTCGCTCGACGCGGCCAACGTCGCGTACAAGCTGCTGGCCAGGCTTGGTAACGCGGAGGCCATCGGGCCCATCCTCCTGGGCATGGGCGCGCCCGTCCATGTGCTCCAGGCCGGCGACGACGTGCGCGACATCGTGGACATTGCCGCGGTGGCCGTGATGGACGCCATGGGCTGCTAACCGCACAGACCTGGCAGGGCTCACGCCGTGCGGAATGATGCCCGCAGCAGGCGCCTGCCAGGTCTTTTCCTAAGCACCAGAGGGGGCCGTGGACGAGATCCAGCAACTCGAGCAGATGATTGCAGCGTTCGAGGCGCAGCGGCCCACCCTGGGCGACGCGATGGTGGATGCGGCGCTTGGGCCGATGCGCGAGAAGCTGGCCGCGCTCCAGGCCCAGGCCGCGCCCACCGAGCAAAAACGCAAGCAGGTCACGGTCCTCTTTGCCGACGTCTCCGGCTTTACCGCGCTCTCCGAGACCCTCGATCCCGAAGAAATCACCGAGCTTTTGAACGCGCTGTGGGTCCGGCTGGATGCTGCGATTGGGACACAGGGCGGCCGGGTCGACAAGCACATCGGCGACGCCGTCATGGCGCTGTGGGGCGCCGACGCCGCTCGGGAGGATGACCCGGAACGCGCGATCCGGGCCGCGCTGGCGATGCAGGCCGAGCTGGAGGTTTTCGGCGACGCGCACTCGGCGCCCCTCGCCATGCGTATCGGCGTCAATACGGGTCCCGCGTTGCTGGGCGAGGTCGGTTCGACCCGTGAGTTCACCGCCATGGGCGACGCGGTCAACCTGGCTGCCCGCCTGGAGCAGGCGGCGCCGGTGGGGGGCGTGCTCATCTCTCACGATACCTACCGCCTCGCCCCCGGCATGTTCGACGTGGTGGCCCAGCCGCCGCTGGAGGTCAAGGGCAAGTCCGAACCGGTGCAGACCTACGTCGTGCTGCGCGCCAAAGCGCGGTCCTTCCGCATGGCTAGGCGCGGCGTCGAGGGCATCGAGACCAGGATGGTCGGCCGCGATGCAGAGTTGCTCGCGCTACGCGAAGCCTACGCGGACGCGCTTTGCTGCGAAGCGCGGCTGGCCCTCGTGGTCGGCGAGGCGGGCGTTGGCAAAAGCCGCCTGCTGCTCGAGTTCGAACGCTGGCTCGACTCGGAGCCTGAGCAGCCGCGCTTCTTCCGGGGTCGCGCTGCGCCGCGCTGCAAGGTGTACCGTACGGCCTGCTGCGCGACCTCTTTGCCGGTAGCTTCGACATTCTCGAGACCGACACCGCCGCGGTCGCCCTCGACAAGTTCCGTCTCGGGATGAGCGAGGTTCTTTCTCCGGATCGCGCCGACCTGGTCGGACACCTGGCGGGCTTCGACTTCTCGGCCAGCCCCGCGGTCAGGAACCTGGCCGGCAGCCCCGACTTCGGCAAGCTGGCCGCGACCTACCTTGCCCAGTACTTCCGGGGCGCGGCCGAACACCGGCCCGCCGTCATCCTTCTCGACGAGCTCCACTGGGCCGACGACGGCTCGCTGGACGCGATCGAGCACCTGCTCGGCGCGCTCGCCGACGTTCGTCTCCTGATCGTCGGTCTGACCCGTCCCACGCTCTTTGAGCGCCGCAAGCATTGGGCCGAAGGCCGGCGCGGCGTCGGACGCTTGGACCTCAAACCGCTGTCACGGCGCGGCCAGCCGCGAGCTGGTCGACCAGATCCTGCAAAAGGTTGACGTGGTCCCCCACGCCTTCCGCGACCTGCTGGTGGACGGCGCGGAAGGCAACCCGTTCTACGTTGAAGAGCTGGTTAGGATGTTGATCGACGATCGCGTGATCGAGCGGTGGGCCGGCGCCTGGTCGGTCGACCTCGAGCGGCTCAAGCGCGCCCGGGTGCCGCCTACCCTGACCGGCGTCCTGCAGGCGCGCCTGGACGGCCTGCCCAAGCCGGAGCGCGACGTCCTGCAGCGCGCTGCGGTCGTCGGCCGGCTGTTCTGGGATGCGGCAGTCGCCGACCTTACCGACCTGGAGCGCGGCGAAGTGGCGGCCCTTTTGGAGGCGGCGCGGGGCCGCGAGCTGGTCTACCGCCGGGAGCGCTCAGCGTTCGCCGGCGCCGAGGAGTTCCTGTTCAAACATGCCCTCCTCCGCGACGCCGCCTACGAAACCGTGTTGCTCAGGCTGCGCAAGGATTACCACGCCCGCGTCGCCCACTGGCTTGAGGCGCATGCCGGGGAACGCCTCAACGAGTACAGCGGGCTGATCGCCGAACACCTGGCGCTTGCCGGGCGAGCCGAAGACGCGGTGGGTTACCTGCGCCGGTCGGCCGAAAAGGCGCTGGATGCGGGCGCTTATCGGGACGCGCTTCAAATCGCCGAACGGGCGCTTGGGTTCCTGCCCCGCAGGCGTTCCCGCACGGACGGCTCTCGAAGTGCTGCTCGGCCGGGCGCTCTATTTCACGGGCGAGTTTGTCGCGGCCCGCGAGCGGCTCGAAATCGCGCTGGATCTGGCACAGGCCGCCGGCGAGCAGGCACTCTGCGTCACCGCGTTGAACTACCTTGGCATGATCGCCACTGACCAGGGCGATTATCCGGCTGCGAGGTCGCGCCTCGAGCGAAGCCTGTCCTCTGGCACGCGTCTCCGGCGACAGGGCCGGCCTCGCTTACGCCTTGCTCCGGCTGGGAACAGTCGACCGCCGCCAGGGCTTGTACGAAGATGCGGAGCGGAAGGCGGTCGAATGCCGGGCTTTCTACGAGTCGCTGGGCGACCGCCTGGGCACAGCCCGCGCCATTATCCTGCTGGCCGCCGTGACCATCGTCGGATCGGCGGACCATCGCCCCGCGCTCCAGCTTCAGCAGCAAGCGTTGGCCGTGGTGCACGAGATCGGCACGCGCGGCACGGAAGCGATCCTGCTTAACGACATGGGCGTGGTCGCCTATGATCTGGAGGACTACGCCGGGGCGCAGCGGTATTACCGGGCAGCCGGCGCGCTAGGCACCGGCTCGGCGACCGGGTGGGCGTGCTCTATACGGCGATCAACCTGGCGCACGTGGCCGTGACCCTCCAAGACGATCGCGAGGCCCGCCCGCGGTACCTCGAAGCGCTCGCGCTGGCCCGCGAGATGCAGGTGCTGCCGCTGCTGCTGGAAAGTGTGGCCGGCCTCGCGGGGATCCCCGCCGGGCGGGACAGGTGGACCGGGCGCTCGAACTTCTGGGTCTGGTCGTCGGCCATCCCGCGCTCCACGACGATGCGCGCATCACCATCGAGCGGGCGCTCGAAGTCCCCGCGCGCGGTACTCGGAGCAAGAGATCGAGGCCTGGCTGGTGCGCGGCAGTAACGGGCGCCTTGAAGAGGTGGTGTCCGCACTGCTGAGCGAGGGATAGGGCTTTTTTTTTTTTGGGGGAATCATGGCAAAGTCTACCGTCGAGGAAATCCGCCGGCGCTTCGATGCCGACATCGAGCGATTCGCCGATCTGGAGACGGGCCAGACGAGCACGATGGACGCGGCGCTCGCCATGGCCCTGGTCGTGACCGCGGCCGCCGCCGGTCACGCCAGCCGCGACACGGGTGCTGGACATCGGCTGCGGCGCGGGCAACTACACGCTGAAGTTGCTCGAGCTTCTGCCAGGGCTCAACATCACCCTGGTGGACCTTAGCCGGCCGATGCTCGACCGCGCCCTGCAGCGGCTCGCCGCGGCGACGCTGCCAACGTCAATATCGTCCAGGCCGACATCCGTAAGCTCTCGCTGGGCGAAGAGCGGTTCGACATCATCATGGCCGCGGCCATCTTCCATCACCTGCGCGGGGACGACGAGTGGCAGCACGTCTTTTCCAAGTGCTATACCGCACTCCGGCGGGGCGGCTCGCTCTGGATCTCGGACCTGATCCGGCACGAGGACCCGGCAGTCCAGGCCCTCATGTGGCAGCACTACGGCGCGTATCTGACCGGCCTTAAGGACGAGGCGTACCGCGACAAGGTTTTCGCTTACATTGAGAAGGAGGACACCCCCCGCTCGCTCCAGTTCCAGCTCGACCTGCTGCGCAGCGTCGGGTTCAGTGGGGTGGAGATCCTCCATAAGAACGGGTGCTTTGCAGCGTTCGGCGGGATCAAGCGTGCTGCGTAGGGCGGCAGGCAGCGCCGGCGCCTGGTTCATCCAATTTTCTTGCCCAAATTCATCGCGCCTATCCCTTGACGCCCCCACAAGAAAGTTGTAGCATGACTCCTGTTCGCAGGGACGTTCTCCAGCCGCCGTCTATCTATACTGCACAGGAGGTCTCAAATGGACAACGTGATTGCCTGCACACCGAAGAGTCTGCCGCGGAAAAGTGGGTCGCCGCAGCAGAAACCGCGATCCAGGTCAACCCCGTGAATCGCGCAGCCATTGAACGCCTGACACTTCTGAACCCCGGACTTAAACCTACGCGCGAGGGCCTTGCCCTCATGACGACCAAGTACTGGGGGCCGGCGGGAGTCCGCCTCACGGTGGGCTTCCTGGACAATCCGCCCGCCGACCTCAGGGCGCGCATCATCGAGCACATGAACGCCTGGGCCAAGACCGCCAACGTACAATTCACCGAGAGCGGCACCGACCCGGACGTCCGGATCGCCGCGCCGCCGACGGATACTGGTCTTATGTGGGCACCGACATCAGGTCGATCCCCAAAGACCAGCCAACGATGAACCTCCAAGCTTTCACCATGCAGACCCCCGAGTCCGAGTTCCACCGGGTCGTGCGTCACGAAACCGGCCATACCCTGGGCTTTCCCCATGAGCACATGCGCCGCGAGCTGGTCGACCGGATCGATCCCAACAAGGCCTTCACCTACTTCCGCCGCACCCAGGGCTGGAATCGCCCGATGGTTCGCGCACAGGTGCTTACCCCGTTGGAAGATTCGCAGCTAATCGCGACGCCTGCCGCCGACCCGAACTCGATCATGTGCTACCAGCTTCCGGGCGAGATCACGAAGGACGGGAAGCCCATCGTCGGTGGCGTCGACATCGGGCCATCCGATTACGCGTTCGCCGCGCAAGTCTATCCGAAGCCGGCGGTGGCCGCCGGCGCCTGACCGGGATTGGGCGGAGGTGCCCTATGAGCTGGCAAATCCGTACCGCCTGCCCACCAGCCGGCCGCTGCGGGTCTTTGCGTTTGATCCCAGCGCCGCCCGCAGGCTAAACAACACGATGACCGTGCTCGTGCCTTACGAGAAGCTCGAACCCGGGCCGGTAGGCAAGCAGCTCGCCGTCATCGACTACGACGCCAGCAACGAGTACTTCTACGAAGCGGTCGACCTCGACAATCCGGCCGTGCTGATCCGCAACGGGCTTGATCCAAGTGAATCGGACCCGCGCTTTCACCAGCAGATGGTGTACGCGATCGCGAGCTGAAACCATCCGGCTCTTCGAGTTTGCGCTGGGCCGCTCGGTGCGCTGGCGAACGAAACCGGGCTCGCGGCGGGATGACCCGTTTCATGCCCGGCTCCGGCATCTTCCCACACGCGTTCCAGCAAGCCAACGCGTTCTACGATCCGCAACTGCGGGCCGTCCTCTTCGGCTATTTCCCTGCCGAGGCCGACAATTCAGGGCCAGCTGCTGCCCGGCCAAACCGTCTTTACGTGCCTCTCGCATGACATCATTGCGCATGAGATGACCCATGCGATCATCGATGGGCAGCGTGAGTACCTGACCGATGCCACGGGACCCGATGCCGCCGCCTTCCATGAGGCCTTTGCCGACATCGTGGCGCTCTTTCAGCACTTCACTTGCCAGGAAGCGCTGCTGGATACGATTTACCGCACCGGCGGCTTCATCTATAAGAAACAGCTGAACACCGAGGAGCCCAAGCAGGGCGAGCAGGCGGCGATCACGGCAGAGCTAACCGAAAACAACCCGCTTGTCGAGCTGGCCCAGGAGTTTGGGCACGCAACCGGCAGCCGGGACGCGCTTCGCTCGGCCATCGGCACCCCGCCGAACTCGGAGGCGATCGAAACCGTCACCGAAGCCCACGACCGCGGCGCCATCCTCGTCTCCGCCGTGTTCGACGCATTCTTCAGCGTTTACATAACGCGGACGGACGACCTGATGCGCATCGCCAGAGCCGGCGGCGCGGTCAGCCCTGCCGGCGACATTCACCCGGATCTTGCCCGGCGGCTGTCCAACGAGGCCACCAAGATCGCCGGCAACTTCGCCAACATCTGCATCCGCTCGCTGGATTACCTCCCGCCCGTCGACCTGCGGTTTGGGGATTTCTTGCGCGCCATCATCACTGCCGATGGCGACCTCGTGCCTGACGACCCTCATGGGTACCGGGATGCCCTGATCAAGGCTTTCAGGCTGCGGGGCATCATCCCGCAGGGCGTCAGGTCGTACTCGGAGGAGTCGCTGCGCTGGCCTGACCCCGAGCTGACGGGCCAGTCGCTCGAGCGCTGCGCAGGCCTTGATTACAGCCGGCGGACCGGGCAGGAAGCCTTGGACCTTGATGAGGCAGGGCGGCGTGAGCAGGCGAATGCCGTGCTCCTGAACGCCTATGCGGTCAGGAATGCGCAGGCGCTGGGCCTGGACCCGGCCTTGCCCATCCAGGCGTACTCCCATCACCCGATCCACCGTATCAGTCCGTCCGGCCGCCTGGTGGTCGACTTCGTCGTCCAGTACCTCCAAAAGCGCGACGAGTTGCTCGATCCCGATGTGCCAGGCTCGCCGAAGATCACGTTCCGGGGCGGCTCGACGGTCATCTTCGACGAGTTCGGGGCCGTCCGCTACATCATCGCCAAGAGCATTAATGACCCGAACCGGTTGCGGCAGCAGCGCGGCTACGTCGAGCACGCCGGCGAGACCGCGTTTGCCCCATACGAGCCCGATCGTGTCGAGCAAAAGCTGAACTTCCAGCTCATCCACAGCGACGCCCGGCATCGCAGGAAGGGGTGACCTGAGATGACTACGAGCACTGACATCAGGATTCGCATGTACCGGGTCGGGCTGGGAGACTGTTTCCTGCTCTCGCTCCCGGGCGCGGCAGGAACGGACCATGTTCTTATCGACTGCGGCGCCCACCGCGCGGCGACATCGGGAAACTGGAAGCGGCGGTGAAAAATATCGCCGCCGAGACCGGCGGGAAGCTGGCTTTGGTGATTTGCACGCACGCGCACGCGGATCACCTCTCCGGGTTTGGGACCTACGCGGATCTCTTCCGCCAGTTCAAGGTCGGCGAAGTATGGCTTCCCTGGACCGAGAATGCGGCCGACCGCCAGGCGGCTGCGCTTAAGGCGAAACATACCGCGTTCGTCCAGGCGCTCGTCCGTTACTTCGCGGCGCGCAAGCCGCCCGACGATGAGAAGGCGCGGCTCGAGCATCAGCAGGTCACCGCCGCGCTCGACAACCTGCGCGGGAACGAAGTCCCGCTGAGCGTTCTCAAAGCGGGGATCAACGGCGGCGCCGTCCGCTACATGGAAGCGGGCATGTCCCTCGACCCGGTTGCCGGCATCCCCGGTCTCGCCGCGAGCGTTCTCGGGCCGCCGCGCGACGATGTCTTCCTGGCCCAGATGGACCCTCCCGCCAGCGAGCGCTTCCTGCGGTTCGGCGACGACGGATCGCTCGAAGAGCCCCTGGAAATCCAGCCCTTTGAGGATCGCTGGACGGTGGATGCCGGTGGGAACCCGTTCTATGCCGCGATCAACGAAAGGGAGAAGAACCTGCTTGCCGTGGCCGCGACGAGCGCACAGATGCTGGCATTCAAGCTGGACCAGGTCGTCAATAACACAAGCGTAGTCGTGCTGTTCACCTTCGCGGGCAAGCACCTGCTGTTTGCCGGCGACGCGGAGTACGGCAATTGGCGGAGTTGGATTGATTCGCCCGACGGGCAGGACAAGCTCGGGCAAGTGTGTTTCTACAAAGTCGCGGATCACGGCAGCTTCAACGCCACGCCGAAGAGCGCGTTGAGCGCGATGTCCCAGGGGGCGTTTGCGGCGATGGTCTCGACCCAGAGCAAACCCTTCCCGAGCATCCCTCTGCCCGACCTGCTCACCGCCATCGGCGCCAAGGCGAGCGGCATGGTCCGCAGCGACGCCCTTCACGTGGACCGCGCGCCCGACGGTCCCGCCCTCGCCCAGCTTCCGGACCACTTCGAGCAGGGCGACTTTTGGTTCGACTATCACATCGATATCTGAGACAAGTCCGAGCCTGCGCCGCGGCAGGCGGCCGGGGTGGATCGATCGCTCACTTATCGATCCGCCCCGGCTTCAATCCGCTTCGCACCTCTTGTCACATATCCCGAACTTACGTGATTTTAAGCGCAGATGCCCTCGTCGGCTTGACACTAAAGTCACAATGTGGTATTAACTCCAATTGTCCCCGGTTCCTAGAAATTCTCCGGACCACCACAATAAGGGGAAGAAAGGGAAAACACACATGAGGAAGGCCGTTGTTGTCCTCTTGGCGCTTGTCGCTGTCCTGGCCCTCGTGGCCGTGGCAACCGCCAGCCCGTCAAGCTCTGCCGCCGCGGAGGATGCCACCGCCACGCCGGCCCCGGCCGCTGCCACCGCAGCCCCGAAGGCCGCCGCACCGCAGGCAACCCTCGTGCCGAAGGCGAGCACCCAGAAGGCCGCTGCGGGAGTACAAGTTAACGCAGAGGCCGACGTCGAAACGTGTCAGATTTGCCATAAGCGAACCGGTGACACGCATCAACAGTATTACGACCAGCTGTACCAAGATGGCGTAATCAAGGTCACGGACGTGAAGTACTCCTTCAAGTCCAGCCCCGACACTACCACCGTTACCTTCAACATGACCAAGGATGGTCAGCCGTTCGACCCGACCAAGGAACTCGGCAAGACCGACGAACTCTCCATCTATTGGGTCCCGTTCAAGGATGGCAAGTTCCAGTTCGAGCCGGCCCGCGATCGCCTGTCCCTTAAGGGCAAGATCGAGTCGGATGGTAAGGGTGGCGTCACCAGCACGCTAACCGAGCTGGCGTCGACCGACAAGAACTTTGTCGACTACACCGACGTCAGCAACACCCCCGGCGTTCTGGCCGTTTACGGCCGCGCCGGCACTCAGGGTACCATCCCCGGTACGCGCGTGCGCCAGGCCCAGTTCCCCTTCGCCGCGCTTCAAACCACGGGCTCAGGTGTGAACTACGAGTCCGCGGCCAACGACGCCGGTTGCGTGAAGTGCCACACCGACCCGTACCTCAAGCACGGGTACATCTACGCCCAGGTGGATGGGAATCCCAAGACCGACTTCATCACTTGCAAGGTCTGCCACCTCGACAACGGCGAGGGCGGACACTACGAGTGGCAGCTGTTGGTCAACGATCCCGAACTCGCGGCCAAGTTCCTCGCGGAACCGGATGAGGAGAAGGCCCTCGCGATGCTGACCGAGGACCAGAAGAAGGCCATGGCGTACGAAACGAGCGTCATGAACGACGTTCATATGTCGCACGCGATGGAATTCCCCTACCCGCAGTCCATGGCCAACTGCGTCACCTGCCACGAGGGCAAGATCGACAAGATCCTGACCGACGAGAACATGGTCGGCGCGACCTGCAAGAGCTGCCACCCCGTGACCGGCGCGAAGGCGGAAGTTCCGGCGGATGCACCGGCCGGCACCGAGCCGCGTGGGACACCACCGAGTTCGCACTGGCGACGATCCTGCCTGCCACCCACCCGAAGATCAATTGGGCCGACAACGCCGATCCCTCGATGCAGTGCAACACCTGCCACAAGGCTTCCGGCGGCATGGCGCCCGGGTTCAACAAGATCCACACTGGCTACAACACGACGATCTTCAACGACGCAGGCATCAAGTACTCTGACGCCGTGTCCGTGACGATCGACAGCGCGAAGTTCGATGCCAACAAGCTGACCCTCGGGTTCAAAGCCAACGCCAAGTCTGGCTTCAACGACATCGACGTCTCCAAGGGGATCACCCCGACCGTCGTAGTCAGCCTCTACGGCTGGGACACCAAGGACTTCCTCTACGGCGGTCACGAGCGCCTGATCGACGACAACAAGGACGGCAAGGTCGACACCGCCCGCACCAGCGCGGACATGCCCGCCCTCGAAGCTGCGCTCGGACAGAAGACCCCGAATCCCCGTGTGGCCATCACGTCGAAGGGCCCGGGCCAGTGGGAAGCCGTGGTCGATCTGAGCAATAAGCTGTTCGCCGATGCGATGGCCAACGGCTCGGTGAAGCGCGCCGAGGTCGGCGTGCTGTCTGACGCGCGCAACACGGCCGGCCAGACGGTGGCGATCAATGCCGCCACCCGGACGGTAGACTTGACGAAGGGCGCGTTTGACGACAAGACCTTCGCCAGTGGCATTGTCGAGACCCAGAAGTGCAACGACTGCCACGAGCAGCTTGCCACGACCTTCCACAGCCCGTCCTACGGTGGCGACACCACGGCCTGCCGGCTATGCCACATCACCAAGGCCGGCGGCTCGCACCTGGAGATGCAGTCGCGCTCGCTCGACTCGTATGTCCATGCGATCCACTCGTTCCAGTACTTCGACCTGCCGAGCGTCAACTTTGACGATCCGGTCCAGGCGCTGCACTACGAGGAGCACACCGGCATGCCGTACCCGAAGCACGGCATCACGGACTGCGAGTCGTGCCATGTCAAGGGCGCGTACAACGCGCCTGACCAAGCCAAGTCCCTGGCTGGCCTGCTCTCCGCCGCATCGACGAACGAGAGCATGGACCGGAACATCTCTGGCGTACCGTCGTACGTCGTCGGCCCGGCCGAGCGGGCGTGTGGCGGCTGCCACCGCGCGCAGGCGATCAATGCTGACGAGGCGGGCACCCTGCGCATGCTGAACCAGCACTTCCAGATGGGCGGGTACCTGGTCGACGCCACGAAGAATCCGGCACAGACCGTGATGACCAAGATCAACGAGGTCATGGCGCTGTTCCAGTAAGCGAGCGGCGTAAGGTGGGCCTTGCAGTTCAAGCGAACTGCAGCCCACCTCCACAGGGGACAAAGGGCCTTCTTCGGGAGGCCCTTTTTTGTCGCCATTCCTCACCCGGAGAAAGACCCGCCGCGCGAACGGGTCGTGGCGGTTGGATCGGCCCCGATGGAATCTGGCTTACATTTGACACGTGCGGCGGACGGTGATATAAGCCTTAACACGGATACCATTCAAGATGAAGAGCAGGCAGATGTTCAAGTTCAGCCAGTGCCAGGATTTCCTTCACGCCGCTTCGGTCCAGCCGATGCGCCTGGCGTGGGGCATCCATCCGCGCGGCGCCGCGGTTAACGTTGGGGGAGAGACGAGATAAGCACCTCGCTCCCTGACACGTTCGACCGGCGGGCCGCTCATCTCGGAGCGGCTTTTTTATTGCATCGGTTTGCCTGAGACTGCTGAGAAGGAGATCATGATTTTTCCGTCCATGCGTTGCGAAAGAAGTTCTCGGCAATTGCATCTCAACGTGTTCCGCCGCATCCAGGGCCCGGCGGCCCTGGTCGACGTGCCGGGCGCGCGCGGCGTCGCTTACGTCAGGGAGGCGCGGAGGGTAAGGTCATCCTCCAGCCATCCCGTCGTTTGCGGGCCGCCGATAATGGCGGCCTTTTTCGTTAAGATCGTCTGGTGAACCCGAGAAAGGAGGAACGAACATGGTGGAGTTCTGGAAGAAGCTGGGCCTCTTTCTCGGGTGGGGTGTCCCGCCCGGGGAAGTCGAGCCTGCTGCAAACGAGGCGCCCGGAGCCGGCGGCGTGCCGCCCGCCTTCTGGGCCATCGGTTTCGACAGCGTCCTGCCCGGCATGCAGGGGCGGCTCGCTGTCCCTGTCGGGCCGGGCCGGAGCCTGGTGATCCCGTTCCGCGCGCTCACGGTCTCCGAGGCCTTCGGCGTGCTCGGGCACCTCTCCGAGGTCCGCGAGCAATGGCCGTTCGGTCTCGGCGCCGAATCGTTCGCCGGGTACGTGGCGCTCGAAGGGCCTGGGTGGGATCTGACGGTCTTCTTCAGCAAGCCTTCGCCGGTGGTCGAGTACCACGGCGCGAAGGCCACGGGTGGGACGCAGGTATCGGGTGAGGCGGGCTGGTACGTCGTCGCGCAGGCCCTCGTGCTCTGCCCGGACTACGACGCAGTCGTCGGCTACCTGACGATGAACCCGTACCGGGCGGGGTACGTCGCTTGATCACCGGGGGTCGTCTGGACCGCTCCACGTGCCGGTCGTTGGCGTCTGGACCACGAAGACGCGAAGCGACCGAAGTACGCGAAGCACGAAGAACGCGAAGTCTGAAGCGCGACGAGCTTCGCTTACTTCGTGCTTCGTGTTCTTCGCACCCTCCGCGTCTTCGTGGTCCAGACGTCGCCGGTCCAATCCCTGCCACCTACTCCGGCGTGGATTGCGGCGCAGCCAGCGCCGCCGGCGCCGCATTGGCCCGCCGCGCCGCCGCTCTCTCGGTGATCGCACCGGGCAGGCCGAGCGCCACGAGCAGACCGGTCACGATCAAATAGCTCCAGGTCACCGGCGTCGGCGACAGGCCGATGGTCGGCGAATGGATCAACCCGAAGAGGGATAGCAAGAACGCCACCGCGCTGAACGCGGCCGCCCGGAACAGCCGCCCCTCGACGAGGAACGCGACGATGGCGCCCCAGAGCAGCCCGACGAGGATCGCGCCGTGCGCCAGCAGCGCGTAGCTCTGCAGATAGACGCCCTGGTTGCTCGCCAGCCGGGCCGCCAGCTCGGGCGTGATCGCGCTGGGAGGCAGGATCTCCAGCATCGTCCCGTCGAGCTGCTTCTTCAGCAGGTCGGCGATGTGCGGCACGAGCGCGGCCGCGATGGCGATGCCCTGCGCCGCGGGAACGCTCTGAAACGCGTACTGCGTCATGACCAGGCCCACAAACACCAACAGGGTGGAGATCGCCGCGGCCGGGATCAGGTGCTGCAGGAGGGTGAAGACGCCGATCACCGACGCGACGAGCAGGAAGCCCGCGGTCATCGTCGCATACGCCGTTCGTGCGCCCATCCGCTTGTAAGCTGGGTGGCCGATGTACACGGTCGTCGGGAACGGCGAGCCGAAAACCGCGGCCAGGCACGTCCCGAAGCCGTTCCACAGCATGGTCGTCGAGATGCGATAGTTGTCGCCCCCCGCCCGGGCAGTCTCGATGTTGCTCAGCGCCTCGATAAGGTTGTACACCTCGATGGGGATCACGACCGCGAGGATTTCGGGCCGTGCGAACAGCAGGCGCAGGCCGATCCACAGGTCGCCGATGACGGGGACCGGCGGGCGAAAGCCGATCGCGTCCAGTTGCAGGCTCGACTCGTGCGTGAACAGCCCGAGGAGCGCGCCGAGCGCAATGACGACGAGCCCCACCGGGAGCCGGAACGGGAACCGGTGGTTCCCCGCCAACCCCAGCAGGACGATGAACAGGCATGGCAGCCCGACCAGCGGATTGGCGAAGATGATGGCTGCCGGCACCATCGCAATCCACACCAGCGCGACGCCGGCCATCGTGCCCAGGATGCCGGCCCGCGGCGTAACCCGCGGATGATCGGCCCGAAAAACGCGCCCGTCAGCTCGAAAAGCCCGCCGATGAAGGCCGCGGCCAGGCCCACCCGGTAGGCGGTCACGGCGTCTTTCGTGGCAGCATACACCGGGCCGATGATGGCGAACAGGAACACGAACATTGCCGGCGTCGAGATTCCATACGGGAGGGCCGTCACGTCCGACCGGCCCTCGCGCGCCGCCAGCCGCCGGGCTATCACGACGAAGCCCATCTGCCCGATGAAGAGGGTGAGGCCGAGGCCCGCCAGGATGCGCCCATAGACCACTTCGGGCGCCAGGTGGAAGGTTCCCAGCAGGATGGCCGGGAGGATCACGATCTTGGCAAGGTTGTCGGTCGTGAGCGTCAGGAACCCATCCCAGTCGCCTCTTTTGGGAAGGACGAACGGCAAACGCTGAGCACTTTCCATAGCTTCGCCTCACAATCGGTCCGTAAATACCCAGGGCGATAGAGACGCGGATCCTGTCGCGATGAGGGGACGGCGAGGGTGGGAGGATCGAACCGCGCCAGGTGCGTCTACATGCTTGGCGCACACAAGGAGCAAATATAGGACAATTCGTTCCAGATGGAAGGTAATGGACCGTACAATGGCGCGAACGGGAGTCCGCGCCCGAGCTATGTGTCAGATCTGAGACTCGTGAGACTGCCCTGTTTCCTGGATCATGGCAACTCGCGGAGGACGCTCACGCGCGATTGTGCTGCCTCCACCGCTTCGATTGACGGCAGCCCGTGCCCGATCTGTCCGATGGCCGTCGTCGCAAATGCTGTCGCGAGCCGCGCACATTCGGCGAGCGAGAACCCGCGGATTTTGCCGGCCACCGTGCCGGCGACCATCGCGTCGCCCGCGCCCACCGTGCTCTTCACCTCGACGGCAGGCGGCACAGCCCGGATCGTCTCGTCACCCTCCACGAAGAGGGCCCCCTCTCTTCCCATCGAAACCACGCAGCACGTGATGCGGTAGCGCGCCATGATCGAGCGGGCGACTCGGATGATTTCTTCGCCGCCGTCCAGCCGTTGCCCGGCGAATTCGCCGAGTTCGTCGACGTTGGGCTTGATCAGCCACGGCCCCGCTTCGACCGCATGACGGAAGCCCGCGCCGCTCGTGTCCACGACGACCTTCCTGCCCGCCAGCGCCCGCACCATGTCGCCATAGATGGCGGGCGACAAGCCTGCCGGGACGCTCCCGGAGAGGACGAACCATTCATGGCCGGCCTTCAGTTCTCCGAGGATGTCGAAGAGGCGCTGGATTGCTTCCGGCTCGGGCGCCTGGCCGGGGAAGTTGATGTCGGTGGTCTGCTGCAGGGCGAGGTCGGAAATCTTGATGCCAATGCGGGTCGAGCCTCCGAAGCGGACGAAGCGGTCCTCGATGCCCTTCTGCTCGAACAGGCGGCGGAAGATGGCGTCGTTTTCCCCGCCCAGGAAGCCGGTGACGGTCGCCCCCTGGCCGAAGTCTGCCAGGAACGACGCGACGTTGATGCCCTTACCGCCCGCATCCAACCGTGAAGCCCTCACCCGGTTCACCGCGCCCGCGGCGAAGTTCGGGATCGTGAGCGTCTGATCGATAACGGGATTAATGGTGACGGTGACAACTCTGCCCGGTTGGCTCATCTGGGGTCCTTTTTCGGCGGCTAACTTCCCCGTCAACGCGGCATGCGGGCGTCCACCGCCTGCCCCAAACATTCCAGGGCCTCGCGGCTTTGCTCCAGTTCATCCCCGTATGCCTGAAAGTCATGTGTCATGCCTTCCCATACGTCGAAGCGGATCTCGGCGCCTTGCGCCCGCGCCGAGTCCACGAAGGCCCGTATTTGTCCGATGAGCGTTTCGGCGGATCCGGCCTGAACGTAAATCGGCGGCAGGCCTTGCAGGTCGGCGTACAGCGGCGACAGCATAGGGTCCTTGGGATCGGCGTTGCCAGTGTACCATTCGCACCAGGCCCGCACCTCGTCGGCGTCCACCCAGTCAAAGCGGCTGTGTCCGTCCAGGCTAATGCGAGCGTCGGCAACGTCGACGACCGGTGAGACCAGGAACACCATCGCGGGCAGCGGGCCGGCGCCGGCGCGCAATGCCTGCAGCAGGGCCAGCGCGAGGTTGCCGCCGGCCGAATCGCCGCCCACCGCGATCTGCCAGGGTTCTGCACCGATCTCCAGCAGGTGCCGGTACGCGGCGAGGCAGTCCTGAAGCGCTGCGGGGTAGGGGTTTTCGGGGGACAGGTGGTAATCGACTGCCAGGGTGCGCGCCCGGGTGGCCGTGGCAATGTTGGCAATCAGGCCTTGATGCGCCTTGGAGAAGAAAGCCCACCCCCCGCCGTGCAGGTAGAGCACGACGTGGCGTGGGGCCAGATCAGGCGGCAGATACCAGGTCGCCGGCACCGGACAGACGGCCTCTGCTTCGATCGTCACCCGTTCCAGCGCGGGTGAGCTGTACGCGATGGTATCGGCATAACGCCGTTGGCGGGCGACGTCGGGCAGGTTCGCGGCCTGCCGGGTCTGCCTCTTGAGATAATCGTTCGCGTACTCGAAACGCCAGGGCCAGCCGGGCCAAAGTGGTCCATGCAGCGCCCTGCGGAAGGAGACGAAGACCATCGACCAGAAGGCAGTGAACAGCAAGCGGATCGTCATGAGCCGAATTGCCCTCATGTACAATCCCGGGCATCGCCGGGTGAGTGATGGCGTCGAATGTCGTGTAGCCCGAGCGCGGCCGCTTGACCGTCGAGGCCTTGGTCTAGTGGCTAGGCCAAATATAACATTGTTTCCATGAATCGATGCCTTGGAGAATTCTTAGAGTCCCGCAACGGCGAATGCGGGCACGGAGCCTAAACAGCTCAAAACGGAGGGTTGGCGGGGATAACCTTAAAAAATATGCAATATTCGCAAAAAGACCGTCCAGACACGAATAATACCGTATCTTTTTGTAGCCCTGCTGCGTCATCTAGAGTGTACTAAGACAGAACGGTTGGTGCAGTCTGGTTCAGCAGCCAACCCGGCAGGAGACATTACATGGCACTGTATGTTCGACCGCTCAAGGTCGATGAAAAGTCAAGGCTCGAAGCCCTCGCAAAGGGCTCGGATGAGGAACTCGCTCGCCGCGCGCAGATCGTCCTCATGTCCGATCAGCGCACGGGCGTCTACGAAATCGGCGAAAGCGTCAATCTGCATCCGATCAACGTCCGCAAGTGGATTCACCGTTTCGATCAGTACGGGGTGAAGGGTCTCGTCCCGCGGCGTTCACCGGGCCGGCCGAAGCTGTTTAGCCGGCAGCAGCGCGACGCCATGGTGCGCCTCGCCACCTCCGATCCTCGTGCCTTGGGCCTGGAGTATGACGCCTGGTCGCTGCAGCGGCTCCGCTCGCAGCTGATCGAGCGGGGCGTCGTCCCCGAAGTCAGCCCCGAAACGATCCGGCAGCAGCTGCTTCGCAGCGGCCTTGTCTTTGACGAGCGCCGCTGGGTCGCCGCAGCATAGCCGGTCAGCTCAAAGTCGGACGATGCGTCTTCTGCGGGGATGGGGGGATTAGGGGATGAGCCGTATGATGTCCCTTAATCCCCCCATCCCCGCCGTCGAGCCAACATCAGGTTGATGCCGCTATCAGCACTCGCCCCGATCATTTCCCCTGGGTCACCTCTTAAACATGCTATATTTGTCGTATCTTTCAATCTTCAACGAAAAATACCGCATCTTTTTGGGGTCTTCAAGCGTCATATATTATGTATGTAAGTTGGTGCGTCAGGCATCTCTTGCCACATCACGGGAGCAGGAGCTGTAGTATGGCCTTGTATGTTCGACCGCCCAAGGCGGATGAAAAGCCGAAATTGGAGGAGCTCGCCCGGGGCTCGGATGAGGAGTTGGCGCGCCGCGCCCACATCATCCTCATGTCCGCGCAGCGCACGGGAGTGCACGAAATCGCTGGTAGCGTCGGCCTGCATCCAATCAACGTACGCAAGTGGATCCATCGGTTTGAGAAGTACGGCGTCAAAGGGTTGCTTCCTAGGCGCTCGCCGGGCAGGCCCCGCCTGTTCACGCGAGAGCAGCGCGACGCCATCGTGCGCCTGGCGACCACCGATCCGCGGTCGCTGGGTCTGGACTACGACGCCTGGTCGCTGCAGCGCCTGCGCGCGGAGCTAATCGACCGCGGTCTGGTAAATGACGTCAGCCAGGAGACGATCCGCCAGCAGCTGCTTCGCAGCGGCCTGGTCTACGGCGAGGGTCGTTGGATCGCCGAACGTTAGCGTCCCCTTCGGTTACAAAAGAGCGCCCGGCGGGCCCCTTTAGCCGCCGGGCGCTTCTTTGTCAGGTGGTCGCGCTTATGCCTGCACCGTCTCCGGTGCTTCCTCAGTCGGTGGGAATACCGGCAGGAACTTCGAGGCCACGGCGAACACCGCCGCACCGAAGGTGAACATGGCCGCGGTCACCGCGATCTCGAAGATCGACGGGATGTAGATCGGACCGGTATAGCTGTACATGCCGAACATGTTCACGTTGAGCCGGTTCAGGATTCCGCCAACTACGACCAGCCCGGCCACGGCGAAGAGCGCGTTCCTGCTCTCCCGCACCTTCGGCCGCGTCAGGAGGATGGCCGGCACCAGGGCGCACAGGAAGACCTCGACCCAGAACAACACGGCCTGCAGCGTCGGCTCCGTCAGCCGCCAGGCCTGTCCGCGCACCACCAGGTCAACCAGCTTGAGCAGGACGTAGAAGGCCAGCAGGTAGGCGTTCGCCTTCGCGAGCCTCGCCAGAAGGTCCTGTTCCAGCCCGCGCTTCATGCCGCGTGAGCTCAGGTTCGACTCGACCACCACCATGCTCAGGCCGACCGTCACTGCCGAGATCCAGAACAGGATCGGCAGCATCGGCGTGTACCAGAGCGGGTCGAGCTTCCCGGGCGTGATCAGCCACATCGAGCCGAGCGACGACTGGTGCATTGTCGAGAGCAGGATGCCGATGATCACCAGCGGCAAGGTGATCCTGTGCGTGATCTGCCACGCCCGGCGCCAGCGCAGCCGCTCGAAAACGGCGGGCAGGAACTCGAGCGCCAGCACGGTCGTGTAGCACAGCACGCACATGGCCACTTCCCACAGCACCGAGTGGATGTTCGGGAAGTATACCGGCCGGGCCAACATGATGTTCTGCGGCCGCCCCACGTCGATCAGCAGCGCCACGATCAGCAGCGAGTAGCCCAGGAAAGCGGTCAGGATTGTCGAGCGCAGGATCGGCCGGTAGCGCTCGAGGCCGAACACGTACACCAGGCCAGCCAGTACGAAGGCGCCGCCGCCGAGCATCGCGCCCGCCATCACGTCGAACCCGATCCACATGCCTAGCGGGAACTGGTCGCTCAGGTTGGTCACCGCACCGAGGCCCGCGGTCAGCCGCAGAACCACCGCGATGGCCGCAACCGCCCACAGGCACAGCACCAGCCCGACGCCCATGAAGAACTTCGGCGAGAAGTTGAGCTGCACGCCTGTAACTCGCTGGGCGATGGTGTAGCCGACGCCGGCGACAAGCAGGAGGGGCACGCCGATCCGCAGGATGAACAGCGCGGCCAGCATAAGAAGATCTTGAAACATGGTGATGCTCCTGTCCTACTCGTGCTTCGTTTCGTGTCCGTGAGATTCGGTGCGTTCCCACGGCGGCGTGTCGTCGTGATGGCCGTTGCGTCTCTGCGTCGCTACTGAGGCGCCGGTCAGCACGACCGCCAGGCCGCCGACCACGAACGGCAGCTTCGACATGATGTCCCAGGTGTATCCCGGTACTTCCCGCGTCGTCACATCCGTGCGGAAGCCGAGCATTTCGAACGGCACATCCGAGATGTACAGCATCGCCGTCCCGCCCGCTTCGTGCTCGCCGAAGACATGGTTGACGTAACGCCCGTTGCTCGCATCGATGCGCGGATGCGCTTCCTGGAGCAGTTCCTCCCGCGTGCCGAACTTCAGCGCGCCCGAGGGGCAGTTGGAGGCGCAGGCCGGGCCCTCGCCCGCTCGCTGCCGCTCGATGCAGAACATGCACTTGCGGATTTCGGGCGTCAGGCCGTTGTCCCACTCGAACGTCGGGACGTTGAACGGGCAGCTGGCCATGCAGTAGCGGCAGCCCAGGCAGCGATCGGGCTGGTAGGCGATCGGGCCCTCTTTGGTCTGGTGCAGCGCCGAGACCGGGCACGCCGAGGCGCAGGCGGCGTCGAGGCAGTGCATGCACTGGCGCTTGACGTAGCGGGTCTTGCCGCCTTCGAGGTCGACCTTCTGGAGGAAGGTGAAGTTCTCGGCCTGCAGCTTGCGCATGTTCTCCGTCGTCGGATGCAGGTTGTTCGCCTCGATGCAGGAGCGCTGGCAGTTGCCACATCCCACGCACCGGCTGATGTCCATCAGCATCGAGGGGACTTTGGCCCGGTCGGCGCCGGATGAGGCGCCCGGCGAGGCCGCCGCGGGCTTGGCTGCGTTCGCCGCAACCGCTGCCCCGCCGAGGGCCGCTGCCGACAACTTCAAGAACTGGCGGCGGGAAACCTTGGCGCTCATTGCGCTTTCCTCCTGGTTACGAACGTCGTGCAACGATCCCGATGACCAGCCCGACGGCGCCACCCAGGCCGAGCATCAAGCCCATGCTCACGACGGCAATGTTCGTCAGGTCCTTGATGCGCTGCTGGTCGCGTTCACCTGGCTTCAAGTTCCGTCACCCGCTGCGTCTGCGCGCAGCCTGCTGGACGGTCTCTTCAGCCTTGATGCTCAGCTGCGATGCCTTGACGCTGGCCTCGTTGTGGATGCTGCCGCTGTGGCAGCCGGCGCAGACGTCAGACGCGACCAGGAACGAGTGGCTGCTCATTTCGGTCTTGCCCGAGGCGTCCGGTTGGGCGGCCTTTTCCGGCTTCATGTGGCACGACACGCAGTTGATCCCGCTGATCCCGTGGACTTCATGGCTCAGCTTGGTCTCTTCGTCCGTGTGGCAGGCCGAGCAAAGCTTCTCCGCCGGCTCGAGCCGCAGGCCCTGGCTGTGCGCCACGTGGCAGTCGAAGCAATCGACGTTCTTCGACCCTGCTTGCTTGCTTCCCAGGCGCTGAAGGTGCTCTCGTGGCACGTTCGGCACGTCTTCGACTCCATGGGCAGCGTCATCGTCTCGCCTGTCGGGATGACCTTCTTTGTACTCGCCGTGACAAGATTCGCAGGTGGCCCCAGCCTTCGCGTGAGTGCTCGCCTCCCAGGCCGTGCTCTCGACCGCGTGACAACTCTTGCAGACTGGCGCCTGGCCTTCCTGGGCGGTGGTGGCCCCAGGGGCGCTAACGGGTGCAGCTTTCGCTGCGGCGCGCTGTCGCGGTCAGTGCAAGGACCAGCGCCAGGATGCCGGCGACCGGGACCAGTACCAGCCAGTCCCGTTTCGACATATGACGGACCATCTTCGGTCTCCTCCCTCCGGTGCTATTTTCGCTTGCGGTGGTCTGCATCGCCTGCGATGTCTTTCATCCCAGGCGGTGCATTACATCGATGGATAGCGCTGGAAGATGTCGCAGCTGACGCATTCTTCCGGCACGTGCCCTTCGGCGTTGAACCGTGCCTGCCAGCACGGCTGGTCCGGGTGCGACGGCGCAGCGCAGTTCGCCTTCTTGCTGTCGCTGCAGCTCTTCTCGTCCCAGCACTGCTTGCCGGCCGCAGAGACGCCAGGTCCTGCCACCATGCCGGGCTGCGCGTACATGCCGGGCGCTGTTCCTTTGACGCGGGCTGCGGCGGGATGAACGGCAGCGGCTGCGGCGTCACGGGCTGCTTGCCAGGCCGGCGGCTCGGGGCTGGCCGGGCTGCGGCGCGGGCAGTTCCTCGCCCACGGCAGGCTGCTCTGCGGCCACCTTGGCCTGGTACGCGCGGGCCTCGGCCTCCCAGCGGCGGTCGAGCCGCTTCAGGAAGTAGCCGATCCCCAGGACGATCAGTGCGGGCACACCGACACGCAGGAGCAGCAGTCCGGTAAAGACGGCGATGTCAGTCAGGTCTAGCATAGGGTCCTCCTCTGATATCTGCGACGAAAGGGCGTTGTGCTAAATGCGATGCGCTTCCCACCGGCGCAACCCGGTGGTCACCAGTGCCAGAAGCCCCAACGGTACTGCAAGCCGCATCAGCATGCCGAGTGCGAGTGCCAGAGTCTCCATCGTTGCCTCCTTGAGCAGGGACCCCTAACGAGGGTTCTCCTCCCTACGCTCCATCTGGCAATAGGATAGCACTCCGCGAGCAAGGAATAAATCGGGTAGAGCACCCATCTTTGGGGTGGGGTGGATGTCCCATGCAGGTGTGGGTAAGTAAAGACCTCCGAGGTTCGACGCGACGAGTCGCACAACCTCGGAGGTCTTGGCACGTTTCCTTGCGGTTGCCCAGCTGCTAAAGCTCGATCAGCCCTTTTTCGATGGCGTACCGCACCAGCTCGACCCGGCTGTGGAGGTTCAGCTTGGCCATGATGTTCTCACGGTGCCGGCCAACCGTCTTCACGCTGATCACCAGCGCGTCTGCGATTTCCTGGTTGCTCTGCCCTTCGGCGATCAGCGCCAGCACTTCGCGCTCGCGCTCCGTCAGCTCTTCGAGCCCTTGTCGCGCCGCCGCCGGCCCCGGCTGCTCGCGGCGGTGCAGGTAGTCCTCCACCAGGGTCCGGGCGAGCGATGGGAAGAGGAACATCCCGCCCCCGCGCACCGCACGTATCGCGCTGATCAGGTCGTTTGGCGCGGCGCGCTTGGGCACGTAGCCGGATGCGCCCGCGGCGAGCATTTCGTAGAAATACTGGTCATCCTCGTGCATGGTCAGCGCCAGGATCGCAATTTCCGGGTGCTGCGCCTTGATTTGCCGGGTCGCCTCGATCCCGTTCATGTCCGGCATCGAGATATCCATCAGGATAACGTCCGGTCGCAGCGTCTCGGCCAATCGGATGCCCTCCGCGCCCGTCTCGGCCTCCCCGGCGATCTCCATTTCCGGATCCGCGGCCAGGAGCATCTTCAGCCCCCCGCGGACCACCGCGTGGTCGTCGACCAGTAGGATTCTTGTTTGCGCCATCTGACTAACTCGCTGATCCCGGTGTTCTCATTTGACCGGCAGTTCTACGACGATGCAGGCGCCTTCGCCGGGCGCCGACTCGATCTCCAGCCGCCCGCTGACCAGCGCCACCCGCTCCCGCATGCCGGGCAGCCCTAGCCCCGATCCGGGCTCGTGCCGCGGCGGCTGTTTCGGATCAAACCCGATGCCGTTGTCCTCGACCTGCAGCCGGACCCCATCGCCATCGTGCGACAGCCTCAGGCAAACGCGTGTGGCTTGCGCATGCCGTTGGACGTTCGCCAGCGCCTCCTGGGCGATTCGGAATAGCACGGTCTCCTGTTCGGGCGGCAGCCGGCCCGGCAGTTTGTCGATCGACAGCTCCACATCGAGCTGCGGATTCGCCGCCTGAAACTGCTTCACGTACCAGCGCAGCGCGGGGCCAAGCCCGAAGTCGTCCAGTTGAGCCGGCCGGAGGTTCGCCATGATGTTCCGCAGCTCACTGATCGCCTGGTCATTCATCGCCCGCAGGTTCCGCAGGACCGCGGTTGCTCGGCTCGCGTCGTCCGCCATCAGGGCAGCTTCGAGTGCGGCCAGCCCCATGCCCAGCGCGGTCAGCTTCTGGCCGGTGTCGTCGTGCAGCTCGCGTGCGATCCGCTTGCGCTCGTCCTCCTGCGCATGGACCAGCTTCCGCACCAGGTCTTCCAGCTGCGCCTCGCGGTCCTGCACCACTTCGTAAAGCCGCACGTTATCGATCGCCGTCGCAAACTGCTGAGCGAACGCGGTCAGCAGCCGCAGCTCGCTCGGGCCAAGCGGTTCTTCCTCGCGGACCGATGACAGCGCGAGCGCGCCGAACGTTTGCTCCTTGACCCGGAGCGGCACACCGAGCGAGCGATACGCCTTGCCGCCGCCGAAGCTCTCCGGGCCGAGCACTACCACCCGTCCGTCCAGCCCTGCGCCGGTCGGCCCCGATACTTCGCCCGCCCGGACGCACAGTTCCGTTACTGGGGGCGGGATTGCCGGCATAGGCGCCTGCGGCCGGCGGTAGGCGCGCAGCAGCTGGTAGCCCCCGTCGGGCCGCCGGAGGAAGGTGACCGCGCAGCAGCCTCGCTCGAAGCTTTCGACCACTTGCCTTAGCGCATCGCCCGCAATCTCGTTGAAGTTGAGCGTCGACGACAGGATGCGCGACATATCGACGAGTGAAGCCAGTTCGCCCGCCGTCAGCTGCAGCTCCCGGTTGAGCGCCTCCACCTCGTCTGCCCGCCGCTGCTGCGCGTCGAGGGCCGCGGCCTGTGCCTCGATGCGGGCCTTGTTCGCCCGCGCCAGGCGGATGCGGCCTTCCGCCTCGAAGGCCCGCAGCGCCTTCCCCAGGTGGAACGCAATGCCCGCCGCCGCCGCTGCCCGCAGCATCTGGATCGGGAAGCCGAAGGTGCGTATAAAATACGCGCTGTTGATGGTCTGCGACGGGAAGATCAGGCTGGCCTTCACGAAAGCCTGCCCGACGACGCCGTACACGGCGAAGGCCAGGCCGGCCCATAACAGCGAGCCCCCGTACTGGCTCATCCCCCGCGCATGGAAGTCGCGGCGCTCGCGCAGCAGCGCCCATGCCGCCAGCAACGCGCCGGGGATGGCGAGGCTGTAGCGGGCAAGGACGTCGGCGGCCGCGAAGAACTGCGTCGTGGTCGGCTGGTAGCGCCATCCCACATACACGAGCGCAGCCGCCCACAGCATCGTCATCGCGGCGACCTGTATCGGGCTTGCATGCGGCCGTTCCTCTGCGCCGGGAAGCAGCCGCGTGCCAAACATCAGCAGGAACACGAAGGACGCCACGAGCGATGCCAGCCGCACGATCTCAACGGCAAGGTTCGGGACGTAACCGCTCTCGGACGCCGCGAACAACTGGAACATCTCGAACCATTCGTGTGCGCCGTGGACGATCCCAAACAGCGCCAGCGGGAGAAGCGCGCGCGGCAAATCGGAATTCGGAGGCCCGGCCGGACTCCAGGAGGACCACCAGCCCGAGGCCCACGAACGCCAGCCCATAGACGAAATAGACGAACACCAGGTTATTGGTGAAGAACTGCGCGACCGCGTCCATAGCGTGTATTATAGCACAAAGCCTTGTCCCGAAGTTCGGGACGCGCAACTACGAATCTATTGACAACCTGTGCTTTAATAACTGCGCTTGCTATGACGACTGTTACGTCTATTCTGCCGTTGACGGATGCAGAGGCAGCTGCCCGCCGCGCGGCGGGGCAGGGCAACCCGCCCCCACCGCCCTCGGGCCGCACCTACTGGCGCATCGTTCGCGAGAACGTCTTCACGTTCATCAACGATGCGATCTTCCTGCTCGGCATCGGGCTGGTGCTCGTCGGCCGGCCCATGGACGCCGTCATCTCCGTCGGCATCATCATGACCAACGTCGTCGTCAGCGTCGTCCAGGAGATTCGCGCCAAGCGGATGCTCGACCAGATCGCGCTCCTCACCCGGCCGACCGCAACGGTCGTCCGTGATTCCGGCGAGCGCACGGTCCCGCCCGAGGAGTTGGTGATCGGCGACACGGTCAAGCTGGCGCCGGGCGACCAGCTGCTTGTCGACGGTGAGATGGTCTCCGGCGTGCTCCAGGTCGACGAGTCGCAGTTGACGGGCGAGTCTGACCTTGTGCGCAAGGAGGCAGGCGACGAAGTGCGCTCGGGTTCTTTCGTCGCCAGCGGCTCCGGTCATTTCGTGATCACTCGGGTCGGGCAGGATAGCCTGGCCGGCCAGCTTGCCACGGGCGCCCGCGCCTACCGCCGCATCCTGACCCCTCTGCAGAAGCAAATCAACCTCACCATCCGCGTGCTCCTGCTGATGGTCCTCTATCTCGAAATCCTCGTCGTCGTGAACGGCCTGGTGAAGCAGCTCCCCTTGCCCCAGGGCGTGCAGCAGGCGACCGTTATTGTCGGCCTCGTGCCCAATGGCCTCTTCGTCGCCATCGCCATCGCGTATGCGCTCGGCGCGGTTCGCATCGCCCGCCAGGGCGCGCTCGTCCAGCAGGCGAACGCGGTCGAGTCGCTGAGCAATGTCGACGTGCTCTGCCTGGACAAGACCGGCACGCTGACCACGAACAAGCTGAAGTTCAAGGATATCTACTGCCCCGAGAACGGCGTCGGTCCGGACCAGGTTGCCGCGGCCCTCGGAGCGATGCTGGCATCCGGCGGCGCGACCAACAAGACGGCGGAAGCCCTTGCCGCAGCCTTTCCCGGTGAGAAGGTCGATTTGCGCGTGGAGGTGCCGTTTTCGTCAGCCCGCAAGTGGAGCGCGGTGGCCTGGGATGGACCGTCCGGGGGGATCTATGCGCTCGGTGCGCCCGAGATGCTGCAGCCGCAGCTTTCGGACGGCTGGCAGGCGCTGAGCCCTTGCGCCGACGAGTGGACGGGGCAGGGCCTGCGCGTGCTCGTCTTCTGCCACCACCCCGATCACGCCCTGCTCGAGGATAAGGGCGACGAGACGACCCTGCCTTCGCCAATGGAGCCCGTCGCGGTGATCTGCCTGTCCGATGAGTTGCGGCAGGACGCCCGGCCCACGCTGGAGAGCTTCATCGCCAACGGCGTGACGCCCAAGATCATCTCGGGCGACAGCGCGGAAACCGTGGCAGCGCTCGCCCGGCAGGTCGGGTTCGACGCTCGCGGCAGGTTGGTGTCGGGCCTTGAGTTGGCCCATATGCACGATGGTGCTTTCGGCCAGGCCGCACTCGACGGCATGATCTTCGGCCGCATCACTCCCCAGCAGAAGGAGAAGCTGATCGGGGCATTGCGCCAGCACGGGCACTACGTGGCCATGATCGGCGACGGCGTCAACGACGTGCTCTCCCTGAAAAAAGCCAACCTCGGCGTCGCCATGCAGTCCGGCACGCAGGCCACCCGCTCGGTCGCCGATATCGTCCTGCTCGACGATTCCTTTGCATCGCTGGCGCCCGCGGTTGCGGAGGGCCAGCGCATCGTCAATGGGATGCAGGACATCCTGAAGCTGTTCCTCGCGCGGATCGCCGCCATGTCTCTGATCATCATGTCCGCGCTGGTCGTCGGCGCGTTCCCGATCAACCTGCGGCATGCTTCCCTCACGTCGCTGTTCACCGTGGGCATCCCGACGATCCTGCTGGCGCTCTGGGCCCGCCCGGGGCGGCAGCAGCGCCTGACCTCGCCGCTCCTGCAGCTCGCGCACTTCGTCGTTCCGCCCGCGATCCTGGGCAGCTTCCTCGGGCTCGCTGTCTTCTACGGCACGCTGTTCCTGCGCGCAACCGGCATCGGCCCGGTCCAGGTCCTCGGCGACCCGCTCGGCTTCCGGGAAGCCATCGCAGTCGGTCAGACTTCCCTGGCGGCCTTCCTCGTGCTGACCGGGCTGTTCCTGGTAGTCTTCGTAGAGCCGCCGACCCCCTGGTGGACCGGCGGCGACGTCCTGAGCGGCGACCGCAAGCCCGCGTTCCTTGCGCTGGCCCTCGCCATCGCGTTCGTGATCGTGCTCGCGCTCCCCGGCATGCGCACCGCGTTCGAGCTCCAAACCCTGGACTGGATCGACGCCGCGCTCATTAGCGGCGCCACCGTCGTCTGGCTCTTTTCCCTCCGTTTCGCCTGGCGCAGCCGCCTCCTCGAACGCTTCTTCGGCCTGCAGTAACCCCCGCCCCGACCGTCGTTTAAGACAGAAAGTCCGCCAGCGCCACCGCGATCTGCGCCACCTTCGTGGTATCCACGATGTCCGGTGTGTCCTTCGGCGTGTGGGTCACCTGCGCCGAGACTTCCGTGATATCGGAAGTGATGGCAATCGCCGGCCGCCCGGCCATCACGAAGATCGAGTGATCCCCCTGATACCACTGCGGCCCTTCGACGAGGCCGTGCCGCCCCAGCACCTCGCGCGCTCTGCTTGCAACATCGTCCGGGCAGTTGTAGAACGAAAAATGGCTGTCGCCCACGTGGTAACCCGCGCCGTCGATGTTGATCAGCAGGCCGATTGCCCCAAGGTCCGGGTTTTGCTCCAGGTACAGCCTCTCCCCCGGAGCGGCATAATAGTCCTCGCCGTTGAACGCTGCCAGCTCGATCGTCCGCTCCCCCTCGTATTTCGCCAGCAGTTCGCCGAGCAGCATGAGCACGATCACGCCCGTTCCGTCGTCGATCGCGCCCGGCGTCCCCCGCTTCGCGTCGATGTGCGCGCTCACCACGTACCTGCCAACGCCCGACTCCCCCGCGCCTCCGCCCCGTCGCGCCACCACGTTGAAGCCTTCTGCCAGCGACCGGGACGCGCGGATTTCGAGATCCACCTCGCGCCCTGCATACACCGCCAGCTTCTGGCCTTCCTCCTCGGTCATGTACACGGAGGGAATATCGAAGTCGCCGTCCTCGATCAGGGGAAAAGGATAGACTGCGCCCGCCAGCTCGGGGTTGCGCGACGTCGCCGCGACGATGGCCGCCGGCCGTCCCCGTTCGAGCGCGGCGATGATCCTTTGGTGTTCCTCGGGGTTCCACCAGGGGAAGTTCTTTGGCGCCAGCTGTTCGCGGACCAGCTCGCCCCGCAGCAGCACGACCTTGCCCGCCATGTCCGCCCCCTCGAGTTCCCCGATATCCCCCGCAACGATCAGCGGTGCGCTGACCAGCGCGGCAAGCGTGAAGGGGCTGGCAAACGCCTCGAACGAAGTCGCTCCTGCCTTCAGGTCCACGCCGGACTCGCTCCAGTCCATGCACTGGAACCCGGGCGTCTCGACTTCCCATCCGAGGGTCCTCAGCAAGGCTGAGACATACGCGGTCGCATCGCGGTTGCCCTGCGTGCCCACGGTGCGGGTCGGAATGTCCACACACAGGCGGTGCAGGTGCTGGGCGGCGCGGGCCGCGAGAGTATCGAGGGACATAGACGCTCCTTTCATGTGCCAGGGCCACAGAATCGACAGGCGCACCCATTATACGTCCCCACCCGGCAATCGTTGCGCGCGGGCAGCCGCTCGATCCGTTTCTCCTTTTCGCCCGCAGGACGTCCGTTGCGCCGGGCATCCGTTTCTCCGCTTCGCCCGCAGGGCATCCGCTGCGTCGGGCGATCCGCGCTTCCCTTTTGGAAATAACGGCCAAAGTGGCTAATATTCTCACCATAAGTGCGCGCCCTCTGCGGGCGTCGTCTGGGAGGCGGAGCATCTTCCTCGTTCGTGATTTGCACCACGTATATGCCGGGCCACAGCCCTTGGAAGCCCTGGCCGGGATCGATTTGCACGTGGAACCCGGCGAGTACGTGGCGATCATCGGCGCGAACGGGTCGGGTAAGTCGACGCTGGCGCGGCATCTGAACGGCCTGCTGTTGCCGGCCAGCGGCACGGTCCACGCGGCGGGCCTCGACACGCGTGATCCTGCCAACTGGCCTGCCATCCGCCGCCAGGTGCAGATGGTCTTCCAGCGGCCCGACACGCAGATCGTCGCCACGGTCGTCGAGGAAGACGTTGCGTTCGGCCCGGAGAATTTCGGCGTGGCCGAGGCCGAACTGCCCGGACGGGTGCGCTGCGGCGCTGCAGACAGCCGGCATGTGGGAGCTGCGCGACCGCCCGCCGCACTTCCTCTCGGGCGGCCAGAAGCAGCGGCTGGCGATCGCGGGCGCGCTCGCCGTGCAGCCGCGGGCGTTGATCCTCGACGAAGCCACCGCCATGCTCGACCCGGCCGGCCGTTCCGCGGTGCTGAGCCTGCTCGATTCGCTGCACTTGCAGGGCGTCACCATCGTCACGATCACGCACGAGATGGACGAGGCCGCCCGGGCGGGCCGGGTCGTCGTGTTGAGTCACGGCCGGGTTGCGATGGATGGTGCGCCGCTCCAGGTGTTCGGCAGGGCAGCCGAGATCCGCGAGCTCGGGCTCGACCTCCCGTTGGTGGCCGACCTGGCCTTCCGCCTCGGCCTCCCGCCGTGCCTGACCGTTCCCGACCTCGCGGCGCAGCTACAGGGCCGCGGCTGGCCGGTCTCAGGGGCGCCGGTCGCGTCCGCCGCGCCGTCGGAAGGCGGCGCGCCTTGTCCCGCCGGCCCGCCGGTCGTCCAGGTCACCGGCCTGAGCCACACCTACATGCGCGGGACGCCGTTCGAGGTGCCCGCGCTGTCCGACGTGAACATGACCGTCGCGCAGTGCGACGTCACCGGCCTTGTGGGTCAGACCGGCTCGGGCAAGTCCACGCTGATCCAGCATTTCAACGGCCTGCTCCGGCCGCAAACCGGCGACGTGGTGGTCAACGGCGACCGTTGGGCCGATCCCAACCTGGACGTGCGCCGGGCCCGGCGCAAGGTGGGCCTGCTCTTCCAACAGCCTGAGGACCAGCTCTTCGAGCGCTATCTGGGGGATGATGTGGCCTTTGGCCCGCGGCAGTGGGGCATGGAGCGGCCTGAAGTGCGCTCGCGTGTGCAGGCTGCGATGGATGCGGTCGGGCTGCCCTTCCTGGCGTTCAAGGACCGGCTGACTAACGGGCTATCGGGCGGCGAGCGGCGCAGGGCGGCGATGGCCGGCGTCCTGGCGCTCCAACCGGCCGTCCTGGTCGTCGACGAGCCGACGGCCGGCCTCGACCCCGCGGGGCGGCGCGATGTCCTGGCCATCCTGCGCCAACAGCATGCGGACGGCGTGACCGTCATCATGGCCTCTCACCGGATGGAGGACATCGCCGAGCCTGTGCGACCGGGTGCTCGTGCTGGCGAACGGCCGGGTCCTTGCGGACGACAGCGTGCGGCGCGTCTTGGGGACGTCCGACGCGCCCGTGCCGCCCGAATTGCCCGTCTCGCCGCTGGCCGAGCTTGCCACGGCCCTGCGCGCCGCCGGGCTTCCGGTGCCGCCCGGCGCGCTGACCGTTGCCGAAATCGCGGCGAGCCTGGAACGGGCGTGATGGACGATTTCGAGCTGCTGCGCCACATCACGATCGGGCAGTACCTGCCCGCCGGGTCGCTGATCCACCGTCTGGACCCGCGTGCCAAGATCCTTGGCCTGGGCTTGCTGCTTGTCGCCGTCGCGTTGTGTCCCGGATTGATCGCGCTGGCTGCTGGCGCTCGTCCTTGTGATCGGGCTCGTCGCTGCTGGCCCGCGTGCCGCTCGGCTTCGCGCTGAGCGGTATCCGGCCCGCCCTCCCGTTCCTGGTCGTCATTGCGGTCCTGCAGCTCCTGTTTGGCTGGGGCATGCAGCCGGGCGCATCGTGCCCGGTCCTGTGGAGCGGCTGGATCTTCCAGGTCACCGTTTGCTCAGTGCAGGCCGTGGTCGCGATGGTTTTACGCCTGGTCGCACTGATCCTGCTCACCAGCTTGCTCACCCTCACGTCGACGACGACCGAGCTGACCCACGGCATCGAGAGCCTGCTGCGCCCGTTCCAGCGCGTCGGCGTGCCCGCGCACGAGCTCGCGATGGTCTTCATGCTGGCCCTGCGCTTCGTGCCGACCCTCGCCGAGGAGCTCGAGAAGCTGCTCAAGGCGCAGGCCGCCCGCGGCGCCGACATCCGCCTGGGCAGCAACCCGGTCCAGCGCACCCGTCACCTGCTGCCGGTGCTGGTCCCGCTCTTCCTCGTCACCTTGCGGCGGGGTGATGAGCTGATCGAAGCCATGACTGCTCGCGGCTACGTGGGCGGCCGCGGTCGCAGCCACTACGTGCATCTGCATTTCGGCCGGGTGGACGCCGTCGCATTGGCGCTAGCCGCCATCTGTTCGGCCGGACTGGTGCTGCTGCCGCGGGTGTTGGTTCGCTAAGTGCAACCACACTGATTCTGTCGGATGGAGCTGCAGAAACAGAACACTGAGAGGAAGCCTCTAGCCTCTAGCGAAAGCTCTGCGTCTCTGTTCCTTTGGCAAAAACGGTTATTCCACATCTTGCAGCATCATTTCGGTTGTGCCTGGTCGTGTGAACCTGAGTGAAAGGATGATGCGGATGAAACTCTCGGTGCGACAGATTGTCACTGCGGCGCTGCTCGGCGCCGTCACGATCGTGCTCGGCGTAACCCGGCTTGGCTTTATCGGGCCTTTCCCGCCCTTGATCCTGATCAGCGCCACCATCCTCCCCATCCCCGCCATCATCGGCGGGATCCTGGAAGGGCCGGTGGTCGGCCTGCTGGTAGGGCTCATCTTCGGATTGTCGAGCTGGCTCCAGGCCCCCACCGAGGGCGCGCCCGCGAACCTGTGGTTCAGCAACCCGTTGGTTTCGGTGCTCCCCCGCCTCTTCATCGGCGTGACCGCGGCCTATACCTACCGTGCCCTGCGCCGCGCCAACGAGTTGTTCGCCCTGGGCGCCGCCGCGGCCGTCGGCAGCCTCACCAACACCGTCCTCGTCGTCGGCATGATCGTCCTTTTCGGTTACGCACCGCTTGCGGTGCTCCTGCCCGCGATCCTGCCCAATGTCGTGGCCGAAGTCATCATCTCGGTCATCATCGTCATCGCCCTGGTCTCCGCCTGGAAGGGCATCGAAACCGGCCGGCGCAAGGGATCGACCGTCTAGAGGCGCGCTGGACCTGACACCCTAATTTTGGCCAAAGATGCGGGTGAAGCATAGTGTGAAATCGTTCACGATGGTATACGTTTAGCCCACCACTGCGCCAGACAGGTGGCCATGTCGTGGGCGTACGGATGGCCGGCCTGCAAGCGCAGTGCGCACAGTTCATCGTGCTCGATCTGCACCTCGGCCGGAATGCTTAGCAAGTCGCGCACAATTCGTTTGGGGCCAAAATCGGCAAAGCGGCTGCCGACCAGGGCCTCGGCATGAAACAGGGCCAGCAAGTTGTGGGCCAGATCATCGAGCAGGACCAGCATGCTCTGCGCCGGCAGGTGATGTTTGCGCCGCCGGGCTAACAACAAGCCGGCTTTGTCGGCCTGAATCTCGACCTCCGCCGCGCCGCGCTGATCGTAGCGGGCGACGATCTCAGGGAGGCTGAGATTGCAGCATGTCGTGATGTACAAGGCGTGCTTGTAGCGACCCTGGTGGTCGATCCAGCGGACGACGACGGTCGTGGTGGGCACGGGAAAGGTTAACTGCTGCGGTGCCCGGGCGACCCAGCGTTCGCCGGGGCGCAACGGGAGCCAGTCGACCGTTCGGCGGGCCTGGGCGGCGGCCCGCGTGCCGGCAAAGCCTTTGGCTATAGTTGTTCCGATAAAGATTCGGGGTGAGGCTGGTCAGGCTGCTGCAACCCCGAGCGATTCGCAGTAGCGGCCCATCAGCGCCAGAATGTGGCTGGGCAGCTTGGTCAATTTGCTGCATGGTCTTGTCGACCTTCTCGGTCAAGGCATCGAAGGTCGGGAAGTACTTGAGATGTGTGGCATCCTTCTTAACATTGCGCCAGAGATGCTCGATCGGATTGAAGTCCGGCGAGTACGACGGCAACTGGAACTTGGTTAGGCGGTCGGCGTGCGCCGCCAAGAAGTCCCGGGTCGCCTGACCGGTGTGATACCTGGCGCCATCCTGGATCAAGATCAGCGGCTCGTGCGTCTCGGCCAGGACCTGCGCCAAGAAGGCGCTATAGCTGGCGGCGTTGAAGCGGTCCGTCTGGCCCTTCCAGAAGAGCCGACCCGAGAAGAACTCGATCAGGCCGAAGACCTTATAGCCCTTACGGCGGCCACTGGTTTTGACCGTCGGCTGTTGACCTTTCGGCGCCCAGGTGTAACTCAGTGAGCCCCACTGGGCAAAGCTGGCCTCGTCACCGAACAGGATCAGGGCCTGCGTCTGGCGGGCGAGGCGCAGAATCTCAGGCCAGGTTTCCGTCAGCCAACGGCTGCGGGCGGCTTCATCGAGATGATCGGAGACAAACCGAGCTTTTTGGAACGAAAAGCCGAGCTGATCCAGCAAATTGCAGATGTAGTGCGGGTGGTACTCGACCTTGAAGCGGTTCAGGATCAGGTCTTGCACCATGACGGACGTCCAACAGCCCGAGTTATAGCCTGCCGCCTCAGGACCGGCGCTGATTAGTGTCGCTAACTCCTTTCGTTGGCTCGGGTTCAGGCGCGGCGGTCGCCCTGGTGACCGCCGGTAATGCAAGCTCGCCGTGCCGTGCAGCAGGAACGCTTGCCGATAATCGCGCGATGGTCTGTTCGCCCAGGCGCAGCAACTGGCTCACCTCGGCCACAGACTTGCCGTCAACCAGGTACAGCAAGGCATGAATGCGCTTGACCAAGCGCAGCTGCGCCGCCTGATAGGCCCGCTCTAATTGCTCAATCAGTGTTTGGCGCAAATGCTTGCTCAGACGTATTCTGTACTGCATGAGGGATGCCTTCCTTTCGAGCGGGTTCGTTTCTCACCCGATAGGATGGTATCTCTCTCCTGTTTTGTCCAATTCGCCGGGCTCAACGGCCCGAATCTTTATCTGACTAACTATAGCACGCTGTACCCGCGTTGTAGGAGCCAGGTCAGATTGCCATCGGTGCCAAAGCCGCCGTCCAAACGCACCAACACGCTCTGGCGTTGGCACGGTGGCAGGGGGACGAGTTGTTCAAAGGCCAAGATGGCTGGTTTGAGGGCCACGCTACTGGGCGTGTTGCCGGGCCATAGTTGCGAAACCAGGTTCTTGCGAAATGGGGTGGCGCCCACGCGTGCCAGTTGGCGGCCGGTCACGTTTTTTTCCCGCTGAAGTAGCCCGGCGCGCTGGCTTCGGCGGTGGCACTCGCGGGTAAGCCGGTCAGATCGACGTCGATCAGCAGCACCTGCCCGGCCCGCAGGTGTTCGCCAACACAACTGATGTGCCGCCACAGCGCGGCATTCGCCGCCTCGGCCTGGGCCACCTGCCAAGGACCACAGGCGTCGAGCGTGCGTGCGATCGTGGACTGCTCGGCGAAACGCTTCCGGCCCCACGCCTGGGCCAGCAGCGGGTCCGGACGGATCGTGGTGTTGACCTGCGCCACGACTTCGCAGCCAGCCAGCAGGCCAACTAACAAATCGAGCAGGGCTTCGACGGGCACCGCACAGTGTGTCGGTGCAGCGAACTGCAACCGACTGCGCCAGGGCGCCAAGAGGTCGTGCTGGCGCACGTAGAAGCCCAAAGCAACCAGGGGACCATAGTGCGTCGTGGTAGCTGAAGTAGCGACTGTGAAGCGCGGTAGCATGGGCCTGTCCTTCTATTGTACTGCGAACCAGGCTCATTCTATCACGTGCCACTATCGTGAAACCATGCACACTATGCTCCCCCGGCATTTTTGCGCAAAAATAGGGTGTCAGGTCTCCGAGACCTGACAGGTCTTACCCCGGGTATTGACCCCACCTTCCCCGACCACGTCCACAACTCAGGCGCTCCCTCCGGCGTATTAGAGTTAACCCCCAACTGCAGGATTTCGGACTGGCAGTTACGGGCCGAGAGTTGCAGGAGGCGAGCATGTTTGGCAGCCAGGCTCATAAGAACGGCAACGGCAACGGCCATTACCGCAACGGCAACGACCACCTGATCGAGCTGCACGACGTCGTGAAGACCTATCGCAGCGCGGCCGGCGAATTCACCGCGCTGAGGGATATCTCGCTGGAGGTCGACCACGGCGAGTTCGTGGCCGTGATCGGCAAGTCGGGCAGCGGCAAGTCGACGCTGGTCAACATGATCACCGGCATCGACCGGCCCACCTCGGGCCAGATCCTGGTCGGGGACACCGCGATCCAGGGCATGCGCGAGGGGAAGCTGGCCCAGTGGCGCGGCCGCAACGTCGGCGTGATCTTCCAGTTCTTCCAGCTGCTGCCCACCCTCACCGTCGCCGAGAACGTCATGCTGCCCATGGACTTCTGCCACATGTTCTCGCGGCGCGAGCGGCGGGAGCGGGCCATCGGCCTGCTGGAGCAGGTGGGCGTGGCCGACCAGGCCGACAAGCTGCCGTCGACCCTGTCGGGCGGGCAGCAGCAGCGCGTCGCCATCGCCCGGGCGCTCGCCAACGATCCGCCGATCCTCGCGGCCGACGAGCCCACCGGCAACCTGGACTCCAAGACCGCCGACTCGGTGTTTGCCCTGTTCGAGACGCTCGTGAACCAGGGGAAGACGATCCTGATGGTGACCCACGACCGCGACCTGGCCCGCCGCGCGACGCGCACGATCATCATTTCGGACGGCGAGGTGATCGAGGAGCGGCTGGCGAAGACCTTCCCGAGCCTGAACGAGGCCCAGCTGATCGAAGCGACGCGGCGGCTCGAGCCGCTGAAGTACGCGCCGGGCGAGGTCATCCTCCGCCAGGGTGAGGCGCCGGAGCATTTCTGCCTGGTGACGCGCGGGCGGGTCGAGGTGACCGTGCCGGGCAGGGGCGGCGTCGAGGTCCTGGCGGCAACGATGACGCCGGGGCAGTACTTCGGCGAGATCGAGCTGCGGCGGGGCGGAGCGAACATTGCCACCATCCGGGCGGACCCGCTGATCGGCGCCGAGGTGGCCGCGCTGGACAAGGATGTTTTCGACACCCTCGTGGCCGAGTCGGAGCCGGTGCGCGAGGCGATCGACCGCACGGTCGCGGAGCGGGTGGCCGAACACGAGGCCGTCCTCGACGGGAAGGAGGCCGGCAATGCTTAGCCCGCGCTGGCGCAAGGTCGTCCGCGACCTGTGGGGCAACAAGCTGCGGACGGTGCTGGTCGTCCTTTCCATTGCGGTGGGCGTGTTTGCGGTCGGCATGATCGCGGGCGCGCGGGAAACGGTCATCACCGCGCTCGACGCCAGCTGGAACTCGACTAACCCGCCGAACCTCACGCTCTTTACATCGCTCTTCGACGAAGACTTGCTCCACACGGTCCGCCGGGTGCCGGGCGTGCGTGACGCCGACGCGCGGCGGAATACGGGCGTCCGGTTCCAGATGGGGGTGCCCACCGGGCCGGCCGTGGGCGGCAGGCAGGGGTTCGAGGCGCCCGACGAGGCGAAGTGGCGCAACCTGTCGCTGTACGCGTTCCCCGATTTCAAGGCCATCCACGTCTCCAAGGTCTTCCCGGTGAGCGGGGCGTGGCCGCCGCCCGACCGGCAGGTCCTGATCGAACAGGCGTCGCTGGCCTGGATGGGCGCGCAGACCGGCGACACGGTGCTGGTCAAGGGGGCGGACGGGCGGCTGCGCGAGCTGAAGGTCGCGGGCATCGTCCATGACCCGGGAGAGATGCAGGCCTCCTGGAACGGGATGGCGACCGGGTACGCGGACCGTGACACCCTGGATTGGCTGGGCCTCTCGCGCAACTTCAGCCAGATCAACGTCGTGGCGGCAACCGCGAACCCCAGCCAGGGCGAGATGAAGGCGCTCGGGCAAGAGCTGCGCAACAAGGTCGAAAAGAGCGGCGTCACGGTCAGCTTCACGTACATCTATCCGCCCGGCAAACACCCCGCGCGTGAGACGATCGAGCCGATGCTGATGCTGTTGGGCGTCCTCGGGTTCATGGCCCTGATCCTCGGCGGGCTGCTGGTCGTGAACACGATGCAGGCGCTGCTGACGCAGCAGGTCCGGCAGATGGGCATCATGAAGGCGATCGGCGCGGCGAACGGCCAGATCATGGGGATCTACCTGGGGATGGCGGGCATCTTCGGCCTGCTGGCGCTGCTCGTGGCCGTGCCGCTCGGCGCGCTGGGCGCGCAAGGGCTGACCGGGTTCATCGCGAACCTGCTGAATTTCGAGGCCGGCGGCATGAGCATCCCGCCGCAGGTGCTGGCGATGGAGATCGGCATCGGGCTGGCCGTGCCGCTGCTCGCCGCGCTCTATCCGGTGGTCACGGCCGCCCGCATTACGGCCCGCGAGGCCATGAGTGATTACGGGCTGGCATCGGCCGAACGGCCCTCCCGCTCCGCCCGCCGCCGGTTCGGGCTGGGGTTCCTGGCCCGCGGCTTCGCCCGTCCGACGCTGCTCTCGCTGCGGAACACGTTCCGGCGCAAGGGCCGGCTGGCGCTGACCCTCGCAACCCTGATCCTGGGCGGCGCGATCTTCGTGGGCGTGTTCAGCGTGCGCGACTCGCTGCTGCTGACCCTGGACAACATGTTCCAGTACGTGGATTACGACGCGGTCATCGGTTTCGAGCGGGACTACCGCGTCGACAAGTTGCAGGCCGAGGCGCTGACCGTGCCGGGCGTCGTCGCGGCCGAAGGGTGGCGGTTCGACAGCGGTCGGCGGCTGCGGCCCGACAAGACCGAGGGCGAATCGCTCCAGGTGCGGGGCATCCCTGCGAAGAGCGCCCTGATCCGGCCGGCACTGGTGGAGGGGCGTTGGCTGCTGCCCGACGACACGAACGCGATCGTGGTCAACACGATGTTCCTGAAGGATGAGCCGGACATCACCGTGGGCAGCGACCTGAAGCTCAAGATGGGCACGAAGGAGACCGACTGGAAAGTAGTGGGCATCGTGGCGGGCACGCCGCCGGCCCCGCTGCTGCACGTCAACTACCCCTACCTGGCCCGGCTGATGGGCGCGACCGACCGGGCGGGCGTGGTCGTCACCGTCACCCAGCCGCGCGACGCGGCGTCGCAGGAATCGACGGCCCGCGGCGCTCGAAGAGCATTTCAAGTCGATCGGTTTCAAGGTGGCTAACCGGCAGACGAGCACCGAGGAGCGCACCCGTATCGTGGCGCAGTTCAACGTGCTGATCATGCTGCTGTTGATCATGGCCGTGCTGCTGGCGGTGGTGGGCGGGATCGGTCTGACCGGCACGATGAGCCTGAACGTGCTGGAGCGGACGCGCGAGATCGGCGTGATGCGGGCGATCGGCGCGTCGGACGGCGCGGTGTTCCAGATCGTCGTGACGGAAGGGCTGCTGATCGGGCTGATCGGCTGGCTGTGCAGCGCGGCGCTGGCCTACCCGCTCGGGATGATGTTGAGCCAGGCGATCGGGTCGATCACCTTCAAGAGCAGCATGGACTACATGTACTCGACGACCGGGCTGATCGTGTGGCTGGTCACCGCGACGGTGCTGGCGGTGCTGGCGAGCCTGCTGCCCGCGCGCCGGGCGTCGCACGTCAGCGTGCGGGACGTGCTGGCGTACGAATAGGCCGTGAGGGCAGACAGCGGGCAGGCGAGCTCCTATAACTATAATCCGGCGAAAAAGTCCGTCTTGATTTGTCCGTCCGGGATGCCCATCTTGCGGAGCATGTCCTTCACCGAATCCACCATCGCGTTCGGGCCGGAGATGTAGAAGATCGACGCTGCTGTAATCCGGCGCGTAGGTCCGGATCATCTCGGGCCTGATCAGCCCGGTCAGCCCCACCCAGCCTGCGGGTTATGCCTTCGGTTCTTTCGGCGATGTAGATGGTGCGGATGCCCAGCTCGCGTTCGGCCTGCTCGAACACGTCCTGGTAGACGAAGTCCTGCACCGTCGGCGCGCCGCGTAGAACAGCGTGATGGGCCGGGCTGGTGCATTGTCCAGCAGGTACTTGATCATGCTGCGGTAAGGCGTGATGCCGATGCCGCCGGCGATGAATACCAGGGGCTGCTTCGGGTTCTTGGGCATGGTGAAGTCGCCGGCCAGCTGCCCGGCGATGATCTCGTCGCCGGCGTCCAGCTCCAGCAGGGCCTGTTTGTAGCTGCTGGAGGGGTCGTTGAAGCGTACGCCCAGACGCAGCGTCGGGCTCGGTGGGAGCGGAGGCCAGGGTGAAGTAGCGGCGGTTGCCCCGGCTGTCCGGCTCCTCGTGGCCGAGGGTCCACTCCATGTACTGCCCGGGCGCGAAGGCCAGCCTGCGGTTGGGGGCAAAGATGAACTCGTAGGCGACGGGCGAGATCTGGCGTTTCTCTTTCAGCTGCAGCACCAGGCGGTTCTTCGGGCTGACCAGGCAGGAGAACGACGTTGCCGATCAGCAGCGCGATCTCCGGGGTGGTGTAGAACGACCCCAGGTGGAAGGCCGGCGGGAACAGCAGGCCCACCAACGCCCCGTACAGGTTGCGCCGGCCGTTGGTCGGCGGGGTGGTCAGCGGCTCGGTCAGCATGACAAAGGCAAAGAAGAAGAACGGCGAGTAGAGGAACAGCGTGCTGAACGCCGGCGCCGAGCGCCTGGCCGCCGAACAGCGCGCCCAGGAAGGTGACCACGACCGCTGCGGCCATGAAGCTCCAGACGAGCTTGAAGCGGCGGAGCTTGCGCGCCAGCAGCAGCCCGCCCACCAGCACGAACGGCAGCAAAGTCGGGTTGCCGATCCACCAGGAGGCGGACTGGTTGATCGCGAGGTAGGTCAACGCCACGCCGAGCGCGGCCGGATTGAAGATGTGCTTGCCGCGGATGTTGATGATGTACTTCGAAGCGATCGCCAGCACGGAGGCCCAGAACAGGAACCACAGGTCGCCGTAGCCGCTGATCGGCGAGATGATCAGCGCGAGGATCAGCGCCGTGATGGCGCTGGATTCGACGTTGGCAGGCACGTCGAACACCCGCGCAAAGACGTAGTTGGTGGCCGAGCAGACGGCCAGGATAAAGGCGGTGGAAAAGAGCATGGCGTACGGGTCATAAGCCAGCACGTGCGCGAAGCTGAAGGACGACCGCGATGCCGATCAGCGCGATCAGGTAGTACAACACCAGGCGGTACATGGTCACCCGGTTGAGCAGATTATCGATTGATTCTCATGGTCTACATACCGTTCAAAGCCGCTGGTGAAGGTGGCTCGCTTTGCTCACTGTCGATCATATAGCCCTCGAATCCTGCCAGTGATTCGATAAAGCCGATCCCTTGCGGCCCATAGCGAACGCGGCGGTCGCGTAGCAGTCGGCTTCGTAGATGTCCGGGCCGATGACGGTGATCGAGACGATCTCCGGGTCAGGCAGGCCGCCGGTGACGGGGTTGTAGATGTGCTGCCCGCGGATGTACGTGCCGGAAGTCGCCACGCCCCGGTCGCTGATCGCCAGCACCTTGACGATCTCGCCCGGTATTGAACGGGTTGCGGATGCCGACACGCCAGGGCCGGCCCTCGGCGTTTATGCCCCCGGCCTGGAAATCGCCGCCCGCCTCGACGTAGAAATCGTCGCAGCCGGCGTCGCGCAGCATGTAGCGGCGTTGGAGATCGCCCAGCCCTTGACCAGCCCGGACGGGTCGATCTTGCCGTCGCTGCGCGATATTGAAGTAGCCGTCTGTCTCGAGGCGCAGCCTCTTCGGCCAGGGCAAACACGGCGCGCATGTCGGTGCTGGCATCGTCGAGCGCTCAGCGTGCCCTGGTTGATCAGGGAAATCTCCGAGTCAGGCTTATAGGTGGAGAATTTGTCGTCGATGTGTCGAAATAGTCGAACACCCGGGCGATCTGCTCCGGTCGTGCGGCCTCTGCCGACGACGACCGAGGCTCCGCCGGGGCTAGTGCCACGACTGGCCGACGCGTGATCGGCATGCCCCACATCAGCCGCGTCTCTACAGCGAAATCAGGCATGGCGGCTAGCTCGAGCCCGGTCCAGTGCAGCCTGCGAGCGACTCTGGAACCCTTCGCTGGTCAGCGTCGCGCCGGTGATGATATCCACGTTCGCGGATTGCGCCTGCATGGCCTCCTGCTGCAGCCACGGGCACGGCCTGCGAGTTGATGCGCTGCGAAGTGCGGCGGTCGCTCGGGTACTGCAGGAACTGGACGTTTGTGAGCTTGCCGCCCCTGGATCGTCGCCTCGACCTGCACCAGGCCCCACCGCACGTCCACCGGAGGTCCGTCAAAGGTGCCGTCCTTCAGGCCGTTTGCCGCGGCCACGGCCGGGGCGCTTGCCGGGGTGGGTTCGGCCGTCGGGACAGCAGTTGGCGCGAGCGGCGCGTTCGTCGCTGCCGGTTCGGCGGTTGGCGCCGCCGGTGCAGGCAGTTGGCGCCGCAGGCGCCGAGGACGCCACTTCGCCAGGCGTCGCGGGCTTGGAGCGGCAGCAGACGCCTGAGGTGCACGCGTGCCGGCGGCTGGCGCCGGAGTCTGCAACGGGCGGCGTCTCCACAGGCGCGCCGGTCCTGCCGCCGTGCTCCAGCGCATACGCGCCGAAACTGGTGACGAGAAACGCCGACAGCAGGAGCTTCTTGCTGGCACGGACGAACGCGTTCTGTGTCTTCCGTTTTTTCATTTCCCTATACGCATCCTTTTGTATCTTTTGTTGCTTTGTTTCCAGAGTTTATCAAGGCCATGTAAAGATATGACATGATTTTGCTGAGAATTTATTAAAGAATACCCCGTGCAGGTCTTCACGGTTCAGATGGCGTTCGCCCGGCTCATTAAATCGAAGAGGGGAGGGCCTGTAACAGCTCTCCCCCCCCCACAAGGCGCCCCGCAATGCGGGTCTACTCCGCGGCCGCGATCATTCGATACGTGACCTCGAGCGTAATGTTGTCCTCGACGCTGAGCACCCGCATCGTCCGCGGCGGCGCGATGCCGAAGCACGCCACGCGAAGCGGGGAGAGCCTCCCCCAAGGCTCTCCCCGCTCCGTAACACCCACCAAACTCTTGCCTCAGTCCAACCAAAGCACCGGCCGGTGCGACGCCCCAAGTCGCCTCGGCCACCCATGAAAGGCCCTCACCCACACACAAGGAGACGCTAACTGCGTTTACTTGGGTACAAGAATAGCCAAAGACCTTGGAAGTGTCATGCCCCTAAAGGACTATTTTAAGTAGTACTTAGGTCCCCAGAGTTCATCCATCAGTTGGACGACGCGGGCGGGATGCGGTATTGCGTTTCGAGGCGGCAAGTAGCATACTGGTGTCGGATTGTACAGCTACCGTCCGGCATCACGTCGCCCGGCTCGTACCCTGCGCAAGGAGGAAGCAATGCCGTCTTCGTCTTCTCGTTACATCGCATTGGCCGTCGTATTGGCGGCCGTGGTTCTGGCCCTTGCGAGCCCGCATGCACTGGCGCAGGCCGGGACCGGCGGCATCGACAACTGGTACGAACTGACCCCCGGGCAGTCCGTGGAGTGGCAGTTCCAGTACGGCGGCGGGGACAAGCCGGCCCTGATCGCGTTCGGCGTCGATCCGAATAACTCGATCGTGGTCAACGTCTATACTGACGACCAGTGGCGCAGCCTGGGCGCGGGCGCGTTCCCGGTCGAGCCGGTCGGCCGGGGCACGCCCGGCACGCTGCTCGACTGGAGCAGCAGCCAGAACCTGGTCGACAACGGCGACCTGTTCTGGGAAGCCATTACCAATAACGCCCTGCTCTTCCACATCCAGGTCAACAACACGACGCAGGCGCCGGCCCGGTACTGGATCGCGCAGGCCGGCCCGGGAACCGGCTCGCTGGCGCCGTATGCCGCGCGCCGCAGCAGCCGCGCCGACCCCGCAGCCCGGCGGTCCAGCCTGCCGCAGCGCCGACCGTCGCGCCGCCCGCCACGGCCGCGCCGCCGCCCAAGTCGCTCCCGGTCGCGGGCGGCACGTTGGTGCTCCTGGCGGGCGCAGGGGCGGCGCTACTCGCCGCGGGGCGGGTGATGCACCGCTGAGGCGATCCCGAGCTGTGTAGCCACAGTCACATATTGTCGCGGTTTTGTGGTGAGAATAGATCCTCGTGCGGAGGATCGATGGAACGCTACATCTGCGCGACGTGCGGCACCCAATATCCGGCCAGCGAGCGGCCACCGGAGCACTGCCCGATCTGCGAGGACGAGCGCCAGTATATCGGGCCGGGCGGGCAGACGTGGACCACGCTGGACGAGCTGCGGGCCGGGCATCACAACGTCGTCAAGACCATCGAGCCCCAGTTGGCCGGCATCGGCACGCACCCGGACTTCGCCATCGGCCAGCGCGCGCTGTTGGTGCAGACTCCGGCCGGCAACGTCCTATGGGATTGTATCACGCTGCTCGACGAGCCGACCTGTGCAGTGGTCAACGCGTTGGGCGGCATTTCTGCCATCGCCATCTCGCACCCGCACTACTACTCGTCGATGATCGAATGGGCGCACGCCTTCGGCGCGCCGATCTACCTGCACGCGGCCGACCGCGAATGGGTGATGCGGCCTGATCCGGCAATCCAATTGTGGGAAGAGGAGACGAAGGAGCTGCTGCCCGGCCTCACGCTCATCCGCTGCGGCGGCCACTTCGAGGGCGGGACGGTGCTGCACTGGGCCGGCGGCGCGGAGGGCCGGGGCGCGCTCCTGGCCGGCGACATCATCAACGTTGTAGCCGATCAGCGTTGGGTCAGCTTCCTGTACAGCTACCCTAACCAGATCCCCCTGCCAGATCCGGCGATCCGCCGCATCTGGGCCGCAGTCGAGCCGTTCCAGTTCGACCGCATCTACGGCGCATGGTGGCCGCGCACGGTTGCATCGGACGGCCGCGCGGCCGTTCGCCGCTCCGCCGACCGCTACATCCGGGCCATCGGTGGGTCCGGCCTGTAGCGTCGGCTCCCGGGGGCGCCGTCGGCGCGACCTTTGCCACAGCCGAAACTACGTACAACCGCCCGCGTTTGCGTGAAAGTGCGCTTGTTCCACCGACGCCTGCGCTTAGAGGCGGCCGCCGTTCGACCGGTCAGCGGTGCTCCGTCACGCCGACCTGCGCGCACATATCCAGGACCGGGCAGGTCGAGCAGCGGGGGAGCGTCCCCGTGCAGATGTGCTTGCCGAACGGGACGAGCAGCCGGTTGATGTCGATCCAGTACTCCTGCGGCAGGACCGCTTCCAACTGAACCATGGTCCCTTCCGGGCTGTTCGCCGCGACGTAGCCCCAGCGGTTGGTCACGCGGTGCACGTGGACGTCCACGCTGATGTACGGCTGGTGACACGCGACGCCGAGCGCCAGGTGCGCGCACTTCGGCCCGACCCCTTCGAACGCCATCAGCACTTCCGCGTCACACGGCAGCTCTCCGCCGTGTTCTTCGAGCGCGGCCCGTGCGATCGCAAGGATCTGCGCGGCTTTTCGCTCGTAGAATGTGCACGGTCGGATCAGCCCGGCGATCTCGCCTGGCGTCAACTCGGCTATCGCGGCCGGAGTCCGCGCCCGGGCGAAGAGCCGCTGCGCGATCGGCACGGTCTGCTCGTCGTAGGTGCGGATGGAGATGATGCAGGCCACCAGCTGCTCGAACAGCGAGGTGTACCCGTCGTCCGCCAACTCGAACATGGCCGCCTTGCGGAACGGCGCGACGGCAGCGCGCAGGCGCACCATCACTTCGTCGATATCCAGTGGTCTTTTCACCATCGGGCGACCGCTAGAACATCGTGTTGTCGTTGGCCGAGTCTTCGGGGATGCGCTGGAGGACGTCCCAGTGCTCGACAATCTTGCCGCTGTCGTCCAGCCGGAAAATGTCGATGCCGGCCCAGTCCGCGTCCCCGGGCCACTGCTGATAGCAGTGCAAGACCACGAAATTCCCCTCCGCGATTACCCGCCTGAAGTGCACGCGCTTGCCGGGGTACTCCTGCGCCATCCGGGTGAAGTACTCGACGAAGGCCTCCTTGCCGTTCGCCACCGCCGGATTGTGCTGGATATAGACGTCTCCCGCGTAGCGCTCCATCGCTTCGGCCGGTTGGCATTGGTTGAACGCCAGGTCATAGAACGCGGTGACCGTCTTCTTGTTGCGCTCGAGCGGCTCATCCATTCCTGGCTCCTATTCGGGCGAGGTTCTCTGTGGACATGCAATTTACTCCTTTACCGGTGCACGCAGCGACATGCTCTCAGCGTGGAGAACACGGCCACCCCATGCTGCGCCTCTAGCGTCCCCGGTATCTGTAGCTAAACTTACCGAGCAAAGGCGCGGCAATGAGGCAGAGGCGCGGCGTTGTCTCCCGCCCGCTTCGGTGGTATGATCGTCCCCCAGGGGCGCCGCTACCACTGCTCCTCACGCTCTCCTCGAGGCAAGACCCTATGTCACTCCAACCGGGCGCCACGCTCGACAACGGGAAGTACCGCGTCCTCCGGCTGCTGGGCCGGGGCGGATTCGGCGCGGTCTACCTGGCCGAGGACCTGCTGCTGCACGAGCAGGTCGCCATCAAGGAACTCGTGCCCGCGCTGCTCGACGATCCCGTGATCCTCCAGCGCTTCATCAACGAAGCGAAGGTCAGCCGCCGGCTGCGCCATCTCAACATCGCCGCCACCTACGCGCTGTTCGCCGAGGGCGAGAACCAGTACATCGTGATGGAGTACGTGCCCGGCGGGTCGCTGGAGCAGCGGCTGGAGCCGGGCCCGCTGGCCGTCGACGAGGCGGTGCGGATCGCCGCGGAGGTGGCAGACGGCCTCAGCCACGCCCACGAGCGCGGCATCGTCCACTGCGACCTGAAGCCGGCCAACATCCTCTTCACCGCAGACGGGCACGCGAAGATCGTCGACTTCGGCATCGCCCACATCCAGGCAGCGACGCAGGCGCGCACTTGGGCCACCGCCACCGGCCTGGTCTTTGGCACGCTGTCCTACATGGCCCCCGAGCAGGCCGACGGCGTGCGGGACGACCCCCGCGTGGACGTGTATGCCCTCGGCGTGGTGCTCTACCGGATGTTGGCCGGCCGGCCCTACCTGCCGTTCGAGGATTCGACGACGCCCGCCGCGCTCTCGCGCAACCTGCGCCGGGTGCTCGAGGAGGCGCCGGTCCCGCCGAGCCGGCACAACAAGCGGGTGCCGGCCTGGTTGGACGCGGTGGCGATGGCCGCGCTGGCAAAGCGGCCCGAGGACCGGCTGCCATCCGCGGCCGCCACGCGTGAGGCGCTGCTGACCCGGACCGCACCGCCCGCCGCCCGCGAAGATGCACCCGCTGCTGCGACCGAACTGGGCAGCGCGGTCGAGGCGACCCAGCCGGTAATCCGCAGGAGCGCGCCGCCCACGCCGCCCCCGGCCCGTCCTCAGCCGCAGCGCGCCCGCTTCCCGCTGTGGCTGCCGTTGGTGCTGCTGGTGGTCCTGGCGGCAGGCGGGCTGGGTATCTGGCTGGCGCGCGGCGGGGCCGCGACACAGCCGCCTGCCGGGCCCGCTGCAGCATCCGCGCCCGCGACCCGGCCGCCCGCCGCGGTCGCCACGCCGGCAGCGTCCGCGTCCCCGGCGCCCTCGGCACAGGTCCCCTCGCCGGCGCGCGCCGCGGCGGTCACACCCATTCTCGACGAGGCGCACCCCGGCATGGTCGTCGTTCCGGCCGGGGAATTTCAAATGGGCTGCACACCCGGCGGTATCTTCCCGTGCCTGGACGACGATCAGCCGCTTCACACGGTGTATCTGGATGCTTTCGCAATCGATGCGACCGAGGTGACGAACGGCCAGTACCGGTTGTGCGTCGACACCGGGCCGTGTACGCCGCCCAGCAGCACCTCGTCGAAGGCGCGCTTTCCATACTACGAGACAACTCGCTACCCCAAATTCCGCGATTATCCGGTCATCTTCGTCGACTGGAACCAGGCGGGTGCGTACTGCCGGTGGGTGGGCAAGCGCCTGCCGACCGAGGCGGAGTGGGAGAAGGCCGCCCGCGGCTCGGGCGACACCCGGACCTACCCCTGGGGCGAAGAGCCGCCCGACTGCGAGCGCGCCTACGCCTACAATGACAGTGCGGCGAAGCCGTGCGTCTACGACACGGGCCACGCCGGCGAGCATCCTGCGGGCGCGAGCCCTTACGGCGCGCTCGACATGGCCGGCAACGTTTGGGAATGGGTGGCGGACCGGTGGGATCCCGACTATTACGCGGTCTCGCCCAGGAACAACCCGACAGGATCTCCGTACGGAGACAGCCGGGTCTTGCGAGGCGGCGCGTTCTTCACGCGTGGCCGTTCGCTGGCCGTCTTCGATCGCAACCGGCAATCCCCAGGTTCTTTCGAGATAACATGACCGGCTTTCGCTGCGCAGTGTCGACCGGGCGCTGAAGTCCCGCTCTACGGCGTAGGACAGAACGTCTTCATCTCGTCGCGGAGGAAGTCGTTGCGCCCCGCCACAAAGTTGGTCAGCCAGCCCGCGCGGCCAGGAACGTCGCGTTGCGCTCCCCGTGCACCTTGCGCCAGTCGCGCACGCCGTCCTGCTTGACCGCGTTGTACGTGTCCGCGATGCGGCTCGCCATCACGTCGTCCGCATAGATCGTGTCCATGTACTGCGCCAGGCGGCGGCAGTAGTACGCGTGGAACTCGGGCACCGCCAGGACGCGGGTGCGAAGCATGTTCCAGCCCCCGGGATACACCGGGTGCTGCTGGGTCCCCATGTCGATCGGCGCGTCCATGCCGCCGTAATACGCGCCCTCGAGGTCCCACGGCACCAGCTCCCACTTGTCCGCCGCCAGGTCGTGCACGAGGTAGATGTTGTGCCGGGCCGAGTCGCCATCCGACACCAGGACGAGGATCGCGTAGTAGTCCAGGAACTTCTGCACGTCCATCGCGGCCGAAATCGCAGCAGGGAAGGCGGCGTCGGGCGTCTTGTTGATCAGCTCGACGAACGCGATGAGGTCCGTGTAGGGCAGTACCCTCGTTGGTCTCCTTCTCGTAAAGCGCCCGGTAGGAGGCTTCGTCGGGCAGCAGCTCGGCGAACCGGTCCCCCACCTTGTAGATGCTCGCGCCCGGATTGCGGCCGGTGCGGGTGAGAAACGCCTCGTTCACCTGTTCGTTGCGGGTGTACACCCCGAAGTACTCGCCGTTCAGCGTGAGCAGAACGTGCTCGGCCTGCGGGGGGCGCAGGCCCGCGGCCTCGAAGACGCGGGTTGCCAGCACGCTGTGGATCAGCGAATCGTCCAGCCAGAAGGCGTCCACGTTGATGCGGTCCTGGTTGGGGAAGGGAGACTCGCCGGGGAACTTGATCTTCCACGATTTCTTGGGCACGGTCCGGCCCGCGCCGCCCCGGTAGCGCACCTCGACGGGGAGGGTGCGGCCGCCAAACGTGAAGCTGCCGGGCACCCGTTCGTCGCTGAAGGGATTTGCGTTGAGGGTGGTGAGGTCCTGCGCGGCAACCTGCAGCTCGTACATTGGCAGGGTCGCGTCCGTGGAGTGAGCGCCGCAGCGGAAACAAAGTCGGTCTTCTTGCTCTCGTTCCCGAAGATGTCCACGGCCGTGATGCGGTAATAGTAGGGGACGTGCGTCCGGCTGACGTTATCCTGGTAGCGCGGCAGATAAACCCGCGCGGCCGTCAGCAGTTGGTACGGGCCACCCTCCTGCTCGGCCCGGTAGACGTTATACCCCGCCAGGTCATCTTCCGGGTTCTCGTTCCAGGTCAGCCCGACTGCTCGGTAGCTGGCCGTCGCGGCCAGGCCGGCGGGAATGCCGGGCGGGGCTGCATCCCGCCCGCGTGGGATCAACTCGAACGCGGCGAGGCGCGCCTCGCCCGCGACCGGGGCCGCCTTGACGTTCAGCTCGCCGTCCGCCACTCTGACAGCAAAGCGGCGGTTCAGTACGTGGTAGCGGCCGGCCTGGTCGTAGATGTCGAAGTTGTCCAACACCGTTTGGCCTTCGACCGCGATGTCGAAAACGTTGAGGCCGGGGCCGTGGACCTCGCGCTCCTCGAAGTGGAGTATCAGCAGGTAATCCCCATTCGGGATCAAGCCCACCCGGTACTCCTGCCAGCCGTAGCGCTGCGTTCGATAGAGGTCCGGGTCGTTCGTGCCGCCGATGATCCACCAGTCCCACCACTCGGTGGCCGTCCGCTGGGAGCCCCCGGCGTAGCCGTAGGGCGCCGTCCGGTTCCAGGCATGGTCGGGCAGGAACACCGCGCCGGTGGAGGCGGCGAAGGCCGCGTCGCTGCCACAGTCAAGCCGCAGGGGCAGCGGCGGCGGCACGGCCGGCGGCGGCTGATCGGCCACCAGGGGCAGGAACGAGCGGCACAGCGCGTTCCGCCCGCCGGGGGTCACGCACGACTGCACCGACCAGGGGCCGGCGCCGTCGGGGTGGCGGGCGTAGCTGACATCCGGCTGGAGTGCGGGGATCTGGATCCTGTCGATACGCACCTTGCCTTCCGCGCCGTAGAGGCCGAGCGGCTCGCCGCCCGCGCTGAGCTTGAAGTTCGTGTGCCGCGGCCCTTGCTCCGGCTCGCCGTCGGCGTAGAGGACGAGAAAGCCTTTTGCCGGAACCATGACGCCCGCGGGGATCGGGAACTGCACCGGGTTCGTGGGGTCGTCCGTGAGGTACAGCCCGCCGAGGTCGACCGGCGCGGCTCCGTCGTTGTACAGTTCGAGCCAGTCGGGATGCTCGGCCGGCTCCTCGGGGTCCACGAGCGTCGTCTGGTTGTCGGACATGACCTCGTTGAGCGTGACGGGCGGCGGCGCGTACCCTGCGACGTAGCTGTACGTCCGCTGGGGCGCGCCGACGGGATCGACCGCCTTCCGGCCGACGTCGTTTTCCGCCTCCAGGTAGTACTGCACCCAGGTTCCCGCGGGCTGGGCCGGAATGACGGCCTGGTACAGGCTGCTGCCCGCCGCGGCCATCGGCACAGCCACGAACGCCCCGCCGGTGCTGTACCACAGCTTTGCCGCAACCACCGAGCCCTCGTCCGTGATCGTGGCCGAGACGGTCACCGTTTCGCCTGCGCCGGGGTAGGCCGGCATCTGCTTGGTCGCCGAGATGACCGGCGGCGAGCCGCACGGCTCGTTCGTGGCGCCCGGCGTCGGTGCGGTGAAGAAGAGCCACTTCTGGCCGCCGTTCGGGCAGCGCCCTTCCGACACGTCGGTCACCTGCGCGCCGAACTTGTAAGTGTCGATGGCTGCGTGGCCGTTTGCGTCCGTGTCGAAGAGTCCGATGCTTTCGCCGCCCTTCGAGAGGCCGAAGTTGGTGTGGTAGATGCCTTGAGTTGGGGTGGAGTCGGCCCAGAAGAGCAGGAAGCCGCCCGCGGGGATGGCAATGGCGTCGGCGATGCGGAACTTCGTAGGGTTGGCTGCGTCGTCGGACAGGTACATCCCGCCCAGGGCAGCGGCGCCGGGGCCGGGGTTGTACAGCTCGACGACGTCGTCGTATTCACCGAACTCGTCGTGGATAACGGCGTCGTTGTCGGCGAGGAATTCGTTGATCCGGACGGGTGAGGCGGCGGGCTGAGCGGCAGCCGGACCCGCGCCGGGCCAGGCGCAGGCGATCAGCAGCCAGACAACCATCAAGATGACGAAACGGACTCGCATGGCTTTGCTCCTGTCACGAGGATGGGGACGTGGCACAAGGACCCGTGCGGCGTTTTTTGTAGTGGCGGTTACAAGATACAGTTAAGGAGGGGGCGTGTCAAGAGGGCGGGCGGGGCATTGCCGCTTTGTGATTAGTTCAGCGGCTGACCTTATCCCTGCACGCTATTAGCATTCACCGGCAACCTCTTGACTTGTGCGGCTGTTGGCGCGATACCTATATCATCAGGGAGGACCGGCTGGCCTCTCGAGGCCCACCCTGATCGCATCTCGTCGACTGGCTTCACTCGCATAGCGTATTCATTTGCACAGCGTCCTCACCCACTCACCCCTTTTGGGGCTGACACACACACACAACGGGACCCGTTCTGCTTACAGCTTAGCGTGCCTCACCGGCACTTTCGAATAGTCCAAGCGTTGCAGGAATGTTCTGGAGGTGTGCCGATGTCTCCCAGTCGCCGTCCTCTTTCTGTCGACCGGCTTGCCCGCGTCCTCTGTCTGTGCTTGATGCTCGCCACGTGGCTCCCCGCCTGGCCCGCGCAGTCCGCCGCCAACCCCACCCCCTCCGCCGGATCGCCGGCCGACCGCATCCCTACCGAGGTCTGGCAAGTCACCTGGAAAGCCTCGATTGACGGCAATGCCACCACTTCCGAGCTTAACCTCACCCGGCAAACCCGCATCAACGCCAGCATCATCGTCAACTTCTATGCCGACGGCACATCAGAATACTACGCCAACGAGTACACGGCCACCTATCTCTACAGCTCCCGGTGGGAATACTTCTGCAGTTACGGCGGCCGGCAGTTGAACTACGATCTATTCCGGGTCACCGATCCCGGCCGCTACAACGGCACCGGCCCGATTGCGGCCAACGGCGTCATGCCCCTCAGGCCCGTTGAGTACGAAGGCAAGTGGATCCTCCCTGCAATCAATATGTCGCTGGGCCCGTTCACCTTGAGCAAACATCAGGAGAACCAGGAGTGCAAGGAGCCCTTCTACTCGTCCGATAGGACCGACTCGAACAGCCACCTCTACCTGGATTACGTGACCTACATGTTCGGCAGTCTCACCAGCGACAACAACGCGGTGTTCGAGTCTCAGCTCACGACCGAGACTCCGATGGAGACGTACGACGTACCCTATACGCTCGACCAACAAAACTACCTGCGCGTCGAGCGGCTGAAGGGGCAGAACCTTAAGGTACACGACATCGAGGTCACCCAGGGCCTGCAGCTCAACAACACCATCCCGCTGGTCCAGGGACGGAGCACGATCGTGCGCGCCTACATCGACATCGGCGCGGCCGCGGGCCCGATCGCGAAGGTGGGCGCCCGCTTGAAGGTTTACGGCGGCGGGGGGCTGTTAGGCGAGCGCTGGCCGCTGAACAAGGGAGGCGTGATATCGGCGAAACGGACCCCCGACTGGCACAAGTTCGACGACACGCTGAACTTCGCGATACCCTGGATCTGGACGCAGTCCCCCTCGCTGCGCTTCGAGGTCGAGGTCAACCACACACGGCTGCTCTACGAGACGGACTACACCGACAACAAGTATTCGGTGGAACTGCCGCTGCGCGATTGCCAGCCGCTCGAGATCGGCTACCTGCCGGTTCGCTTTGCGCCGCCGGGGGTGACGCCATCCAGCCCGGACCCCGCCATCGCGTTCGCGCACGAGTGGATGGTCAGGGTCTACCCGGTGGCCGATGACGAGCTGCTCTACCAGCCGCTGCCCGGCATCACCTGGAAACGCAAGATCGACGGCCTGACGCAGTCCGAGACTTTGGAGAACGGCGCGGTGCTGCTCGACAGCCTGGACCAGCTGGAGTCGTTGAGCACCGCGCCCAGTTCAAGCCTCTGGGCTGTCGCCTGGCTGCCCGGCGCCGCGTCACAGTGGCTGGACGGCATGTCGGCGACCGGGGATCCATGGAGGGGGCAGCGCGGTGGGTGGCGCAGAAGAAGGCCCCGCGGAACATCTGGCAGGTGCTCCTGGCCCATGAGGCCGGGCATGCGTACGGCGCGATCGATACCACCGCAACCACCGGCGGCTATCACTGGTTCGACGTCTACGCCGACTACATCAAGCCGCAGTACAGCTCCGAGGGCCTGCTCGACTTCATGCAGGATCCCAACGTGCCAACCGAAGTGTCGGCCTGGGTCTCGCCGCAAACCTACCTAACGCTCTACGATCGTTTCTGTTACGGCATCAGCCAGAACCGGTCCAGCCGGGCACAGGCCGCGGCCGATGTGCTGGTGATCTCGGGCAGCGTCAGCCTTAGTACGGTCCAGTCCGGGCAGCTCAACCCGGTGTTCCGCACGGCGGGCACCCAACGGTTCCTCCGGCCGGCTGGAATTACTACGTTGCCCTGAAGAACGGCGCGACCGAACTCAGCCGGTACGGTTTCGACCCGTCGATAGACGTGGCTGCGGCGCAGCCCTACGAGCCCACCACCGCGCCCTTCTTGCTCTCGGTGCCTTTTGTGCCGGGTGTGAACCGAGTCGAACTGCTGGACAAGAACGGCGCCATGCTTGCTTCGCGGACCGCCAGCGCCCATTCGCCGTCCATCACGGTGCAGTTCCCCAACGCAGCCGGCCTGACGCTGGACGGCGTCCAGACGATCCAGTGGACCGGCAGCGATCTTGACGGCGACGCGCTTACCTACAGCGTGCTCTACAGCGAGGACAACGGCGCGACCTGGGACGCGCTCGCCGTGGGCCTCGCGGAAACCACCTACGAGGCCGATTTCGGGTCCATCCCCGGCAGTTCCGCGGCGTCGATCAAAGTGCTTGCCTCGGATGGCTTCAACACCAGCGCCGACGTCTCGGACCAGACCTTCGCCGTGCCCGCGAAGGCGCCGCTTGCCTTGATCGTTTCGCCCACTCCCGGCGCGACCTTTTCAGCGGGCGAGACCATCAAGCTGCAAGGCTACGGCGTCGACCTGGAGGACGGCTCGGTCGCGGTCTGACAAGTTGAACTGGTCGTCCAGCCGGGATGGGGCGCTGGGGACCGGCGGCCTCCTGGAAGTGACGCTGTCAGAAGGCACGCACACGATCACGCTGGCGATCGCGGGGAGCACGAGCAGAGCGACGACGACAGTCTTGGTCGAAGCAGAACCCCCGCCGGCTCAGAAAACGTACACGCACCTGCCGCTGCTTCGCCGGTAACGCCACCGTCATCGCCAGACCAGTTGGCAAGCCTTCTGCCTGCCGGGAGGATAGCGCTACGTACGTTTTCGATTCGCAGACCTTCGATTGTCGGGAGGAGGAAGGCGTCGAGAGCGAAGGCCCCTTCCAAGCCGAAGCCGAGCGCACCCGCAGCCTCGAGGCGTCGAACGCTCGCCTACGCGCGCTCGAGCAGGCCTGCCGCCAGGCCCTGATGGCGGCGATCACCGCCCAGGAGGATGAACGCAGGCGCATTGCCGCCGAGTTGCACGACGATACGTCACAGGCGCTGGCCGCGCTGGTCGTCGGGCTGGACACCGCAGAGACCCTGCTCGAACAAGACTCCGGCGCGGCGGGCGCCGCCAGCTGGCCCACCTCAAGCGCCTGGCCGGCGACATCATCGACGATATCGACGGCATCATCGCCGCCCTGCGCCCGACCCTCCTCGACGACTTGGGGCTGGTGCCCGCGCTGCGCGCCTATGCCGCAGACCGGCTCGCTCCGCTCGGCGTTGCCTGGCAGCTGGACGTGGGCAGTGCGCCTTGCCCGCCCCGGCCCGTCGACCTCGTCCTGTTTCGGGTGGTCCAGGAGGCGATCAGCAACATCGCGCGGCACGTGCACGCCCGGCGTGCCGTGATCACGATCCGGCCCGAGCCGGGCGGCATCGCGGTCCAGGTGCGCGACGACGGGGTGGGCTTCGACGCGGCCGCGATGCTGGGCCCCGACCGCCACCAATCGACCTTCGGTCTGCTCGGCATGCAGGAGCGCCTGGCGGCCGTCGACGGGACGCTGGAGATCCAGTCGCAGCCGGGCCAGGGCACGCGGCTGCGAATCTTCGTGCCCTGCCGCCCCGCAGGAGAGGCCATATGAGCCCGATTCGGGTGCTGCTTGCCGACGACCACGCGGTGTTGCGCGATGGTCTGCGCCTCTACCTCAGCACGCAACCTGACATCGTCGTCGTCGGCGAGGCCGCGGACGGCTGCGAGGCTTTGGCCGCGGTCGAGGCGCTGCAGCCGGACATCGTCTTGATGGACGTCGCCATGCCGCGGCTCAATGGCATCGAAGCCACCCTGCGCATCCGCCGCCAGTGGCCCGGCTTCCGGGTGCTGGTCCTAAGCCAGCACAACCGCAAGGAGTACGTGCAGCACTCGCTGCAGGCGGGGGCCGCGGGGTACGTGCTCAAGAAGGCGGGCGGCGCGGAAGTGGCTGCCGCGATTCGGGCGGTTTATGAGGGCCACGTCCACCTCAACCCGGAGGTGGCCGACGCCGTGATCGAGGACTACGTGGAGCGCCTCGCCGCGGCCGAGGCCCGCAGGGACGTCCCCTTCAACGAGCTGACCGACCGCGAAACGGGAGGTGCTGGCCTTGGTGGCCGAGGGACGCTCCACGCGCGAGATCGGCGAGATCCTGACGGTGAGTGTGAGGACCGTCGACAGCCACCGGGCGGCCATCGTACAGAAGCTCGGGCTGCACACGCAGGCCGAGCTTGTCCGCTACGCCATTCGAGAGGGCCTGATCGACGTGAGTTAACTTTTCATGTCTGCGGATCGGTATCTTTTGCGGTTGGAATCCGTAGTATTACCGATTGCCGAACTGCGCAGGCGGCCCATAATGAGCATGGGTCGGGCAGCGCCCATCCACCCTTGCCTTTCTGAGAACTCCCGCCTGCTATACGATCGCCCCTCGCATGGTCTTGTAAATCGTGAGTCGTGTGGACAACCGCACAAGGAGGGACCATGTCCACCCATCGTTGGCTACCGCTGCGTGTCGTGTTTCTCGTGGCCGCGCTTGGCGCCGCCCTCGTCGTCAACCCTGTTTCAGCTGTGCCAGCCGTCACGCCTATCGTCGGCGGCTCGTCCTTTGGCACAGCCGTGCTCATCACCCCTGGTGTGCAGTATTCGGCCCAGGTGAAGCAAACCACCCATATCACCGACTATTTCTACTTTGACGTTACGCCCGGCCAGTATCTGACGTTGAACTTCAGCAGCGGTGTGATCTGGACCGGCGCCGGCTTCTACTTATATGACCAGGACCACGTCAACCCGCTCGTCACCGGAGTCACGATCAGCGGTCCGGAGCAAGCGCGCACCTTCCGTTACTTGGGCAACAGCACTACCCCTACGCGCTACTACTTCGTTGCAATGTACCCCACGGCCACTAACGACTATCTGTTCGACTTCACGCTGGCGGACCAGATGGACGGCGGGACCGCGGGCGATGCCGGCGACACGCCCGGGACCGCCAAGACGGTGACCGCCACGCAGGGCAGCCAGACACTCTTTGCTGGCAACCAGCTTGGCTACGAGGATACGCACGACTGGCTCAAAATCCTCGCGCTCTCCGGCCAGATTATCAAGATCACGATGAGCGTCACCGACTTTGGGGCGCAGGGAAGTTATCCCGGCCCCGGCAACGTGGTCTTCCAGGTGGCCGACCAGACCGGCACCACGATCCTGGACACCAAGGTGATTCCTAACCCATCGACCGAACCGTGGACCTACAGCTGGATGTCGAATAACACCCACCCCTCGGCATACCTGGTGCATGCACAAACGGCCTCCAACAACGGCAGGCCGGTGCGTTACGACGTGGCAGTCGATCTTTCGCAGCAGCAGGATGGCGGCGCGCCCGGCGATGCCGGCGACAACTTCGACACGGCCCGGGTGCTCGCCGTCAACGTTGCCGAACCAGTCCTGGTGGCACCGGGGAACATGATGGGCGGCTCGGACCGGTACGACTACTACCGGCTGAACCTGCCCGCACCACCCCCAATGGAGTTCCCCCGGCACTACCGGTTGACGCTGGATCAGGTCGTCTGGCCGGAGCTCGGCAAGTTCACGGTGAAGCTCTTCGACGGCAACCGGACTCCGCTCAGCGGCCAGTTGTACTATATCAATGCGCCGTCTACCGCGCCGCTGACCATCGACATAACCAATTGTTCGCTCACCGGCTGCTATATGTCCATTGAGACGCTGTACTACGAAAAGTACCGGACATCCTACCGGCTGCAGCTCACTCCAACCCAATTCGTGTACCTGCCCATGGTGAAGCGCTAGCGGAGCGGGCAGTGCGCGTCCAAAGGCGGGACGGGATAGGGCGCCGCATCACCGCTTAATCTGTGGCCCGGGAGGCAATTCGGCCGCTGAGTTGCCTCAAGGTAAGCGGTGATGCGGGACCGCCATGCAGGAGTTGTGACACTGCCATCCACATTGTTATATAGTAGGTAACAAAACGGATCACTTGCGTCGCCGCGCGAAACGGCCCCTGCCATCCGCCTCTCCGATTCCCCTGCCGCGCATGCAGCCCGCCGTAACCTCTTTTCCGCCAGCTTGCAGCAAGTCGGGTCGACCTCCACCAGCGTCGCCCGGCACCCGAGCCGCTGGCTCGCCACGCCCACCGTCCCCGACCCGGCGAACGGATCGAGCACCCGGCTGCCGCGGAACGCGTAGAGCTTGATCAGCCGCTCGACCAGCGCGACCGGGAACGCCGCGGGGTGACCCACGCGCGCCGGCGGCTCGGCCGGCACCCGCCAGCGGTCCTGGGCCAGGTCGAGGAAGGTGGCCGGGTCCAGCCAGGGCGACACCCGCCGGCCGTTCTCCTCGACGAGCGCCTGGCCGGGGGTAGGCAAGGACGGGCTGCCTTTGTGCGCGACGACGATCAGCTCGGTCGTGTCGCGGAGGCAAGGGTTGGTCGGCAGGCGGAACGAGCCGGCCGCGACGCGGTTGCCCGGGCCCCCTTGTCCCACACGATCTGCCCGCGCAGGGTGAAGCCGGCCTCCGCCAGCAGCGCCGCCACCCGGCTCGCCAGCGGACGCCACGGGTTGCTGCCGACGCCCGCGGGCGTCACGACCGCGATGCGAGCGCCGTCGACCATGACGCGCCGGCACGCGGCGAACACGTCGCGCAGCAGGTACAGGTGCTCCTCGTCCGGGCTGCAATCGCCGGCCGTGTAGCGCGCTCGGACGCCGTCGGGGGCGAGGTGACCACCAGGTCGATCGAATCGGGCGGGATGAAGTCGGCGAGGCGGCGAGCGTCCGCGCAATAGAGGATTGTGGACGCGCAGCGGACCGCGTTCGGCATCGTTGCTCCTTCATCGGTAGAATCTTTGTTCTTATTCTATCAAACAAAACGGAGCTTGTCAAGCTGATATTTGTTGCATCGTCCGGCCGGCCCGCTGACGAGTGTCTGCCCGCCGGATTTGTTCCGCGCCCTTATTTGCGGTATTGTAGGCGCCAGTCAAACCCACCTTGTATCCCGGTTCTCCATCCCGACATACCTAGCGCGGAGGCTGCCCCAGCATGGCGATCGATCGGAAGAAGGTCCCCAACGAAATACTCCAGCTCGAATGGATCCTGAAGAAGCCCAACAGCGACCCGACGGGCCTCGCCGGCCTGTTCACCAGCGGCGAGATCATCGTCACCCGCGTCCCGGCCCGGCTCGACGTCATGGGCGGGATTTCGGATTACTCGGGCGCCAACGTTTGCGAAGGCGTGCTCGGGGGCGGCATGGTGATCGCGCTGCAGCCGCGCACCGACCGCACGCTGCGCATCCGCACCATGCAGGCCAACCGCGCCGGCCTGGCGGTCGAGACGCGCATTCCCCTCGACTACTTCGAGATGGGGGAAGGCTTCGTCTCCTACGAGCAAATGCACGATCTCTGCCGGGCCAACCCGCTCTCGTCGTGGGTCGCCTACATCGGCGGCAGCATCTTCACGCTGCTTAAGGAACAGTGCATCCACCTGCCCTTCGGTTTCAACATGTTCCTGCTCAGCGGCGTGCCGATGAACGTCGGCATCGGCAGCTCGGCCGCTACGGAAATCGCCACGCTGTACTGCCTGCAGAGCTATCTGGGGCTTGATATCTCCGAGACGAACTTGGCCAAGCTGGGCCAGCTGGCCGAGAACCTGGTGGTGGGCGCGCCCTGCGGCATCATGGACCAGATCACCGTGACCAGCGGCCGCCAGGGCAAGCTGACCCACATCCTCTGCCGGCCGGGCAGCATCATGCGGGAGGTCGAGATTCCGGCGGGCACGGCGTTCGTGGGGATCAACTCGATGATCAAACACTCGGTCGGGGGTTCGGCGTACAGCGACGTCCGGATCGGCGCTTTCATGGGGAAGCGCATCATCAACCATGCGCGCCTGCAGCGCGGCGAGAACCCGCTGCAGTACCTGACCGAACTCACCGTCGATGCCTTCGAGAAGTACTACCGCCCGCTGCTGCCCGAGACCATGGTCGGCTCGGAGTTCCTGACCAGGTACCAATCGCACGACGATCCGATCACCCGGATCCAGCCGGACGCCACCTACCGGGTTGCCGGCCCGGCCAGCCATCCGGTGTACGAGAACGCGCGGGTGCTCGAGTTCATGGACCACCTGCTGGCCGTGGGCGGCGGCGACGAGCAGGAACTCATTGCGGCCGGCGAGTGCATGCTGGGCTCGCACGCGAGCTACCGCGACAACTGCCAGCTTTCCGTTCCCGAGGTGGACTTCATCGTGGACGCGGTGTGCCGCCGCGGCCCGCAGAAGGGGCTGTATGGGGCGAAGATCACCGGGGGCGGTTCGGGGGGCACGATCGCGGTCTTCGGACAGGAGGACGCGCTCGCGCGCGAGGTCCCGGCCATCACGCGCGAATACAAGCGGCTGACCGGGCTGGATGCGGAGCTGTTCGAAGGCAGCTCGCCGGGCGCGACCGAGTTCGGGGTCTACCGCTACACCTTTGGGCCGATGGGCTGGATCCGGTCGATATGTTGATCCGCAAGGCGGTGGTCCCTATCGCCGGGCTGGGCACGCGTCTGTTCCCGGCCTCGCACGCATGCAAGAAGGAGCTGTTCCCCATCGTCGGCCCGGACGGCATCGCGCGGGCGCTGCTGCACTACCAGGTCGACGACCTGCTGGCCGCGGGCATCGAAGAGATCTGTGTCATCGTGCAGCCCGGCGAAGAGAAGCAGGTGGTGGATTACTTCAGCGGTCCCGGCGTGGCGTACGAGGGACGCCTCGCGAAGCACCCGGAGCTGGCCGCAGAGGTCGCACGTATGCGTGCCGCCCTCGACCGGATGCGGTTTGCCGTCCAGGAGACGCAGGAAGGGTATGGGCATGCGGTTTACCAGGCCAGGGCCTTTGCGGGGGGCGAGCCGGTGCTGCTGTGCCTGGGCGACCACCTGTTCCGCGGGGGCGCGGCGTCCTGCCACCGGCAGCTGATCGAGGCCTGCGAGGTGTGTGCGCCGCGGTCCGTGTCCGCAGTCAACCGCATCGGCCCGGCCGAGCTGAAAGGCTACGGCACGATTGCGGGCGAACGACTGCGAGGGCGGCCCGAGTTGATCTCGGTTACCCGGATCGTAGAGAAACCGGCCGTCGAGACGGCCCGGCAGTGGCTGCGGGTGGATGGCCTCGACGAAGGCGTGTACTTGGGGTGGTTCGGGATGCACGTCCTTTCCCCGTCGATCTTCGAGGTGCTGGGCGACATGATCCGGGCGGATGACCGGCAGAACGGCGAGTTCCAGCTGACCTACGCGCAGGACCTGCTCAGGCAGCGCGAGGGGTATTATGCGCTGGAAATCCGGGATGGGACGCGGTTCGATTTCGGCACGCCGCAGGACTTCGTGCGGAGCGTGGCGCAGTTCGCCAGGTAATCGCTTCTGGTACTTCCAACAGCTAAATTCGTTCCAGAGTGGTAACTGCAGCATACAAACACCTCCGAGGTTTCGCAAACCTCGGAGGTGTGGCTGCCGTTCTCACCTTGGAAGCGGCATAGAGGGGTGCGAACGCCTCGTCCTCTCCCGCGCTGAGCAGCGCGGGAGCAGGACGAGGCGTTTCTGTTGGAATGGCGCCAGTCAGCCCTGGCGCGGGCGATTACCGGGTGATCGTGAAGCTGTCGATCGTCGTCCCGCCGCTGGTGTAGACCTTGGCCGTGAGCGTGCTGCCGGAAATCGTGAACTCGCTGTAGCTGTAGTTCTTGCTCACCTTCACGATGTTCGGGTAGCTGCTGCTGGGCGAGGCCAGTGGCGCGCCGCCGCCGCCTACCGTCAGGTGCTGGATGCCGTCGACCGTCGCCCGGGCGTAGTAGTGGTTGTGCCCGCCGAACACGATCGACACGCCGTACTGCCGGAACAGCGGCTCGAGGTCCTTCTGCACGGTCGTGTTGTTGCCGTGCCCGCCGCCCGCGGACCAGCCGGGCTCGTGCAGCACGACGAACTTCCACTTCTTCGTCGACGCGGCCAGGTCGTTCTTCAGCCAGTTGTACTGTGCCGAGCCGGCGTTGTAGGCCGTGTACTGGTCGAGCAGGACGATGTGGGCCGGGCCATAATTGAAGGAACGGTACAGCCCGCCCGACTGGTACGGCTGCGGGAAGTAGCGCTTCCAGTAGGTCGCGCCGCCTTCGTGGTTGCCGCGCACGCCGACGTCGGGAATGTTGGCATCTTGCTTCCGGATGTTCGCATACGACGAGTTGAACCACTCGCCGGTCCAGGCGGACTCGGAATCGCTGCTGACCCAGTCGCCGACGTGGAGGTTGAAGGTCTGGAAGGCCGGGTCGGCGGTATATTTGGAGATCACCTTACCCGCGAGCGTGTTGTGCGTGCCGCCGTTGGTGCGGGTGTCGCCATACGCAAAGAACTTCAAGGTCGTCGCCGTAGACGAGGGCGGCGTGCGGAACGTGCCGCTGGCGCACTGGCTGCCCACGATCGCCTGGTAGTAATACTTCGTGCCGGCGGCCAGGCCCGAGATCGTGTAGGCGTAGGTGTGATAGGTCGAGTTGGACGCGCTGACCGACGCGCTGCCGCTGGAGTACGCGGTGCTGGTGCCCCACTTGACGGTGAAAGTGGTGTTAGTCGACCACTGCCATGCGATCTTCATCGAGGTGCTGGAACCGGTCAGGATCAGGGTTGGGCCCTTCTTCAGGTTCACAGCCGTGCAGGCTGCTGCCACGACGTCAGACTCGGCTGACTGCGCCGCGAGGCCCGGGTCCTCGACGGGCGGGGCTTCAGGTGAGGCGATTTCGGTCGGCGCCGGTTCCGGCGTTGGCAGGGCCGGCGTCTCGGTTGGCGCGGGCGCCGGGGTTTCGGTGGCCGCGGGGGTCAGCGTGGGTGAGACGACGTCGGTTGGCGCGACTTCGACGGTCGGGGTCACGGTGGCGGTCGAGGTCACGGTCGCGGTCGGGACAATGCCCGAGTTGGACCGGGTTGCGGCGGCCGCCGGGAGGGCTGTGGGCTTGCCGCCCTTCACCGCACCGTAGGCGGCGACCTGCGCGGACGCGGCCTGGCCGCTGACCATCAGCTGGAGAAGCAGGATGACCACGAGGCTAACTGCGAGCGGGACGGACGCCCGGCGCACGGCGCGCAGCCTGGGGGCGCGCGTCAGCCGCCGGCGTCGAGCCGGTTGGGGACTTTCGCATTGAAAAAGCTCCTAAGGGTTGGGTGTGAGATGCCGGGGCAGCTGCGCCACGAGGGTCACGGTGGGCAGCCGGCGCGCGTGGCGGTGACCACTCGCTCCCGGCGGTAAGCCTGCACCAGGGCTCCCTGCGCGAGCGTTGTCGCATGGGTCTCGGGCGAGGCGCGGGTGTGGCTATGCGGTTATTCGCTCCTTCTCGGGAGATTCCAGCGGCAGAGCGGCGGCGGCGGTGATGCAGGGAAGAACGGCGCCCGGAAGTGACGAGGCCAAGTCTGACGCTGGGTGCTGGATTGCCGAAAGCGGTGAGGCTGCGTTGGAGCGCACGAGGTAGAGCCCGGCAAGGCTGCCCGAAGATGACAGCCGGCACGGGACTATATTAGCATCGAGGAGGGATACATGCAAATTTGTGGATCAGGGGCCAGAAACTCCATTCGCCCTCGCTAGCTCCGCCGCAGGTTTCGCGGAGAGCGAAACTCTCTGGAGCGCGCGACGAACTCTGCGACCGGGACGGAGGCGATCGCCTGCCCGATGAGATCCAGCGGCAGGTCGTCCAGCTTCCGGAAGCGCACGCACGACTTGCCCACGTCGTAGCGCTTGCCCGTGGCCCGATAGGCAGCCTCGAAGGTCCGCCCGGCCTCTTCGCTCGTGTAGATTCCAGTCAGGTAGACCGCCATATAGTTCTTCTGTGACCCCAGCGCTGCGTACGCCAGGGGCCGCCCGTTGTAAGTGTCTGCAAAGGTGGCGAGGGGCACTCGGTAGGTGATCATGCCCCAGTCCATGGCCTCCTCGTAGCCCGGGGGCAGATGGCGCAGGATCGTCTCGCGCACCGCTTCCAGCGCCTGCCTGCGCTCGGGCGCCAGGCCGGCCAGGTACTCCGCCACTGTCGCGTGCGTCCGATTGCATGCATCCCTCCGTCAGGTGGTTGGGCCGGCGGCACAAGCCCGCCACAAGTATCGGACGGATTGTACTATGCTGCGAGGGACGGTGCAAGGCCGATCGCGGCCGGGCGCATTGCGATGAGGCGGCCGGGCGCTCGGCGAGCATCGAGCGCGGAGCCACGGGAGGCGGGGCTCGTCATGGACTTGCTCCGCCTCCCCAGGCCCCGGCTGATCCGCGTCAGCGCATCAGCACCGGCAGGTAGGCGCGCCGCTCCTGTTCGACCGCGCCGATGTCGCAGTGCGCTCCGATCGGGCGGCGAACGCCGCGTTGGTCAAGGTTGTTGACCGGGTCCGCCGCACAGGTGGCGTCGACGGCCGCGTCAATGGCCGCGCTGCCGGGGCCGAGGGCCATGGTCAGCGTCGGACCGCCGTTGTCCCGCAGGGGACTGAGTTTTGGGTCGCCGGCGATGCCGGGACACGATGTGTCGGAATAGCTGAGATTTCCGCCGCCATTAGCGATGCTGCCGCCGCAGTTCCCACCCGCCGAACTGTTGGCGACGATCGTATTCTTCAGTGTCGTTGCGCCGTACTCGTCGGCATTGTAGATGCCGCCACCTTGCACACTTGCCCGATTGCCGGAGAAGGTGCCATTGGTCACGCTTAGGGTGCTGCGATTATGGATGGCGCCGCCGTACCAGGCGCTATTGCCGGAGAAGGTGCAGTTTCTCACAGCCACGCTCACCGTGGCGGGATTGGCGAAGATGGCGCCGCCTCCCCAGCCCGCGCTGTTCTCAGAGAAGGTGCTGTGGCTAACGATCAGCATGCCACCTTCGGCGAAAATGCCCCCGCCACTACTGTTGCCGATGCTGGAAACGCTGTTGCCCGAGAAGGTACTGTCGTTAACGAGCAGCGTGCCGTCATAGTTCATGATTCCGCCACCGTAGAAGAGGGCGGTGTTGCCGGAGAAGGTGCAGTTGCTCATCGTTACCGTGCCGCCCGTGTTGTAGATGCCGCCGCCTTGCACATTCGACCTATTGCCGGAGAAGGTGCTGTTAGTCAGCGAGAGCGTGCCGGCATTGTAAATGCCGCCGCCTCCGTAATCGGCGCTGCCATCGGCGATGGTCAGCCGGTTCAGGTTGAGCGTGACCCCTGGATTCACGTACAAGACGCGTACCCGCTGGTCGCCGCTCTTGCCGCTCAGGATGACCGACTGCCCGCTGCCATCGATCGTCTTGTCATGGTCGATCGTGATTTGGGATGTCAGGGGGATTGTGCCGCTGCACGCGAAGGTCACCGTGCCGCCTGGTTCTACCGCGGCTACCGCAAGCCTCAATTCAGCTTCGACGCACTCGCTGACCACCAGCGATGGTGCAACCTCGTACGCGCCGATGTCGCACTTCGCACCCTGGGGGCGCTTGATGCCGCGTTGGTCCGCTGCGGCACAATTGGTGTCGAGCGCGGCGTCGATGGCGGCGCTGAGGACGCCGAGCGCCATCGTCTGTGTGGGACCACCGTTGTCCTGCAGCGGGCCGAGCTGCGGGTTGCCGTTTGTTGCAGCAGGGCATGTGTCGTCCGTGGTCAGGTTGCCGCTGCTCTCGTCTGTGAACCCGCCGAAGCAGTTCTTGCCGCTCGGACTGTTGGCGACGATCGTGTTCTTGAAGGTCGTTGAGTAGCTGGTGTAGATGCCGCCCCCGTGGTTGACGGCGCTGTTGCCGGCGAAGGTGCTGTTGCTCACCGTCAGCGTGCCGCTGTAGTGTTTGATGCCGCCGCCGTCCGCGCTGGCGCTGTTGCCCGAGAAGGTGCTGTTGCGCACTTCTGCGTTGTCCATATTGTGGACGCCGCCGCCATGGGACGCGCTGTTATGCGAGAAAGTGCTGTAGCTCAGCGCCAGCGTGCCCTCGCGATTATCGATGCCTCCACCGTCAGTAGCGGCGCTGTTGTCGGAGAAGGTGCTGTTGGTCACCGTCAGCGTGCCACCGCCTTTGTTGACGATGCCGCCGCCGAAGGTGGCGGTGTTGCCCGAGAAGGTGCTGTTGGTCACCGTCAGCGTGCCACCGTTGTAGATGCCACCACCTTCGGAAGCTTTGCCACCGGTGATGGTCAGCCGGGTCACGTTCAGGGTAACGCCCGAGTTCACGTAGAACACGCGCACGGTATCGTTGCCCCTGATGGTGACGGAGTGGCCGCTCCCGTCGACCGTGACGTCTTTGACGATCTCGAGCGTGGCTGACAGGGTGATGGTGCAGTCGGCCGCGAAGGTCACGGTGCCGCCGGCGAGCACGGCGTTCCTGAGAGCGGTTTCGGTGCAGTCGGTGACGGTGTCGGCGTGGGCCGGAGTTGTCGCTACGAAGAGCGACAGCAGGACGAGGAGGAGGAAGGCGAGGACGTGTCTCATGGCTTGCTTCCCTTCTACGCAAGGAGGTCGAACAAAGAACCAACGACACTACGGAGACGACAAGATTATACACCTTTTTGTGCCCGGTTGCACGAGAAATTTGATATCGTCGTCGTCTCGGAAGTTGGAGCGCAACAGATGCCAATTTGTTGCAATGCAACACTTATCCGATTGACTTTTCGCCCTTTCCGTGGTATATTTGTTCTAGTCGCATAGATTGACTCCCTTCTTCCTCTCAGGCCCCGGTCCTTGTTAGCGCCTGAAGGCGCCCGTCCGCCCGCTCGTCGTGAGCGTCGGACACGGCGGCATCCCTGCAGCAGCACCGCATCATAACTGCAGCGATCGAGAAGGGCCGCGTCCCTCGCACCAGCGCGAGAACCGACGCGATTGTCGACGAACCGAAACATTTGACCTGCCGTTGGTGAAGTTTCCCGGGGGTCGTCGGGGCGTTTGGCGTGCCACATCGTGGCCGCGCAAGCTGCTCTGGCGGCCCCTTACTTTTTAACTCGGAGGCTGTCCCATGAAGGAACGCGAACGCATCACGAACCGGGACCTTTTCATTGCCCGCGGCCTGGCCCTGGGCGACTCGGTGGGCGAACTGGCGCATCACCTCGGCATCAAGCCGCAGAGCGTGCGCCGGTACATTTCGGACCTCTACCGGCTCACCGGCGCGGGGACGCAGGCGGGCCTGGCGGGCTGGGCGATGGTCAACGGGGCCGTGACCATAGACGAGCTGCGCCAGGTCTTCGGCAGCGGCGGGATGGATCGTGAACGGGAGCTCTAGCCAGAACGCCGCGCCCGCGGCGGCCCAGGCGGCTGAACCCGCGGCGGCCGGTGGCAGAGCTGGCGCGGGCGATCGGCCTGGAACTGGCCGAGTTCAAGCTCGGTGAGCCCGACCACGACAACCCGGATCCCCCGGCCGCGACCCGCAGCCGGCTGGAGCAGCTCCTGCGGGTGCTGTGGGACATGGCGCTGGAGAAGAACCCGGCGGCGATCCGCTGCCTCCTGGCGTACATGGAGGGCACGCCGCCCCGGCAGCGCCCGCCGCTGACCAAAGAGGAAATCGAGACCCTTTCCGCCGACGTGCTGGCGAAACTGCTCGAAGGCGCACAGGCGAAGCTCAAGCAAGCGGGAGCAGAGGCATGGCAACAGGAACTGACGCAAACGGCGGACGACCCCACCGGCAAGCCGGCGGACTGACCGCGGCCCCGGCGCCCCGGCGCTCTGCCCGGACGCCGAGCGCCTACGAGATCCGGGAGGAATGGCTGACGTGCGCGCTCGACTTCCCCTACTGGTGCAACCGGTGGGCGCAGGTCTACGACGCCGCGCCGGCATCCGCCGGCGGTGCGGGCGGCTGGCTGCCCTTCCGCCTCTGGCCGGCCCAGCGCACCGTCGCGGCCACGCTCCAGCAGCGGCGGCTGGTCGTGATGCTCAAGGCGCGACAGCTCGGCGTGTCCTGGCTGGTCACCGCATATGGCCTGTGGCTGATGCTATTCCACCCCGCGGCGACCGTCCTGCTGTTCTCGAAGCGCGACACGGAGGCCGTACACCTGCTGTCGTTCCGCCTGCGGGGCATGCACACGCGATTGCCGAGGTGGATGCAGGCGAAGGAACTGGTGGTCGACAACGTCCATGAGCTGCGGCTGAGCAACGGCTCCGCAGCCCTGGCGTTCCCCACCACCGGCGGCCGGTCGTACACGGGCACGCTCGCCGTGGTCGACGAGGCGGACTACGTCTGCGGCGGCGGGGGCGACCTGGAAGACGTGCTGGACGCGGTCAAGCCGACGATCGACGCGGGCGGGCGGCTGGTGCTGGTGTCGACGGTGGACAAGTCCGCGCCGGGCAGCGCGTTCAAGCGGATCTACGAGGCCGCCAAGGCCGGCGAGAACGGCGCCGTTGGCAACGGGTACGCGCCCGTGTTCCTCCCGTGGACCGCCCGGCCCGACCGGACCGCGGCGTGGTACGAGGGGGTGAAACGGGACATCTGGGCGCGGTCGGGGAGCTACGACTCGTTGTACGCGGAATACCCCGCAACGGACGTGGAAGCGCTGGCGCCGCTGTCGACCGACGCCCGGTTCGCCGCCGCCTGGTGCAGCGCGGCAGACGATAGCTTGGCCCGAGTCGTAACCGGAAGCATCAGCTGCGACCTTGAACAGGCTGGGACCACCCGGACCGCCGAGCCCCAGCTCGGCCTGTCATCTCGGCGAGCCGGCCCTTGCCTCAACGCGCTGTGGTCTGGGAACTGCCTCAATCCAACCGCCTGTACGTGATCGGCGCGGACCCGGCGGAGGGCAACCCGCAGTCGGACGAGTCGGCGGCGTGCGTGCTGGATGCGATCACGGGCGACCAGGTGGCGGTGTGGGCGGGGCGGTTCGAGCCTGCCACGTTCGCCGCGGGTCTGGCGGCGCTGGCCGAGTGGTACGGCCGGCAAGGCGCGGCGGTGGGGGTGCTGGTCGAGCGCAATAACCACGGCCACGCGGTGCTGCTGGCGCTGCGCGAGGCGGGCGCCGGCGGCGTCCTGCGCGGGCTGGACGGCCAGCCGGGCTGGCTGACCACCGCGAAGAACAAGGCCCTGGCCGTGGACGCTGCTGCGGACCTGCTGCGGGACGGCGCAGCCGGCGGGCGCTGCTCCGAAGGTGCGCGACCCGGAAACCCTCCGCCAGCTGATGGCCTTCTCGGGCTCGCGGCTCGCCGCTCCGACGGGTGACCACGACGACCGGTGCATGGCCTGGTGCCTGGCCGCCGCAGCCGCCCGCTACTGCTCGCTGGGGAGCGGCGAGGCGGCCGTCATCCCGCCCGCATGGCAGATCGACCCGCAGGAGACAGGGGGATGGTGAGCGATTGAAGATGGCAGATTCAAGATTCAAGGTTGCAGGTTCGAGGTTGAAGGTTGACGGCTCCAGCTTGAGTTGGGTGCAGCGGGTCTTGATGCGGTTGGCGCGCGTGGAGGCTGTCGCACCGGGGCGGCCGGGTGACGGGTTGGCCGGGATCGCTATGAGCGGCACGGACCTGGACAAGCCGTGGCTGGACCTCAGCCGGGAGTTCTCGGACGCACGGGAGGCGTGGCGCAAGAACCCGCTCGCGCGGCGGCTCGTGTCGCTCGTGGCCTCGTTCGTGTGCGGCGACGGCATCACGCTCGCCTCCGATGCGGCGGACCTGAATGCGTTCCTCGTCGCGTTCTGGGGCCACGAGCAGAACCGGATGGCGCTGCGGCAGTACGGCTTGTGCGAGGAGTTGAGCCGCTCGGGCGAGCTGTTCATCACCCTGCACATGAACCCGGCCGACGGCATGTCCTACGTCCGCGGCGCTGCCCGCATCGAGCATCGACCGGGTCATCACGGCGCCGGGCGACTACGAGACCGAGCTGGCCTACCACGAGATGGTCCCGCTCGACGACCCGGATTACCCGGAGGGGCGGATGTGGGCTTGCGCCGGAGGTTGAAGATTACAAGATCGCACCCGCTTGAAGGTCGTGCGCCCGAACCTGCAATCGCGACCGTTCAACCTTCAATCTTCAATCTGCAACCTGCAACCCCGCCGGTCTGCCTCCACTTCGCCGTCAACCGCCCCGTGGGGTGCGTGCGGGGGAGTCGGACCTCGCGCCGGTGCTGGTCTGGCTGAAGCGGTACGCGCGGTGGCTGGAGGACCGCACGATGCTCAACGCGGCCGTGCGCGCGTTCCTGTGGGTCATCAAGGTGCCGGGGACGAAGGTCGCGGAGAAGAAGCTCCTGTATTCGCGGGCGCCGGACCCCGGCTCGGTGCTGGTGCTGGACAAGGACAGCGAGGACTGGCAGGCCGTGGCGCCGAGCCTCCACGCCAACGATGCGCAGGCCGACGGCCGGGCGATCCGCTGGATGATCGTAGCGGGCGGGCCGGGCGTGGGCCTGGTCGACATGGGCGAGGGCGAAGAGGCGAACCTGGCGACGGCGAAGGCGATGGGCGAGCAGCGGTCGAGGTTCATGCGGGCCCGCCAGCAATACTTCGCCTGGGTGCTGGCGGCCACCGCGCTCACCGCCTATAACCGGGCGGTCCGCTTGGGCAAGATTGCAGGCGACATCCGAGTGCTGAGCGACATCCGGGTGGGCGTGCCCGACATCAGCCCGGCCGACAACGCCGAGCTGGGCGCCTCGGCCAGCCAGGTCGCGGCCAGCCTGGCGAGCGTGGGCCAGCAGGGCGTGGGCGGGCAGACGTGGCGCCGGCTGGTCGTCCGCACGGTGCTGAAGTTCGCCGGCGAGCCGGTCGACGAGGCGGAGTTGGGGCGGATCCTGGCCGAGTCCGAAGTCCGGCTCTGGAATACGGCACAAGGACACGAAGAAATAAGCTCGTGGTGTCTTGGCGCCTTTGTGTTGAACATCGTAGCAGGGGGTGGAGGATGGGCGTTTCGCAGGTGAAGGTGTTTACGCTTTCGACGGGCCAGAGCGCGGTGGTGGCGAGCGGGCCGGCCCTGCTGACGTCGTTGGTCTCGCAGAACTGACCGGGGTCGCGCCCGCAGTGATCGACGTGACGGGGAAAAGCTGCGCGACCGACGTACATGCAGTTCATGGTGCCCGCGGGCCAGACGGTGGTGTGGCAGGGCGACCCGCTCGCCTTCGGCGCGGGGATCGGGCTGGTGAACGAGAACGGCGACGCGGCGGTGACGGCGGCGTGGCGATGAGGATGTGAGTGCGGCGCAGCGGATGCCCTACGGGCGAAAGGACCAAAGGATTAAATGTTTCGTGACACCGGGAAGCGTGCTTCGCCGAAGTATCTTCGCCTGAACCTTAAGCTTCTTGCCTCCGTTTCTTCGGTTCGCCCGAAGGCATCCGCTGCAGCGAGGAGGATCACCAATGTCAGAACGCGTCCGTCTCGATGCCGATCTGGAGTTGAACGCGGGCCGGGTCTACCGCGCGATCCTCATCCGGCCCGGCGAGTGGGCCGGGAAGGGGCTGCGCTGCCCGGCAGCCGTGCTGCAGGCCGCGGCGCACAAGTTCGACGGCGTGGCCTCGTTCCTCAATCCGCCGGGGCCGCGGCCGGGCCAGCACGGCCACCCCATGCTCGAGCGGCTGCTGGGGGTGACCGAGAACGCCCGGTGGGACGAGGGGCTGAACGCGGTGGTGGCGGACTACCGGCTGGCAGACACGGACGTGGCGCACGGCTTCCGCAGGCTGGTCGACGGCTGGCTCAAGGCGCGCGCCGGCGGCCGGGCAGTGCCGGCCATCGGGCTGTCGGCCGTGCCGTGGGTGCGTGTAGGCCCGCCCGATGCCGGCGGGGTGCGGGAGGTGCTGGAGATCGTGAGCGTGGACCAGGTCGATGCGGTGTACCGGCCCGCCGCGGGCGGGGAGTTCCTGCAGGTCCTGAATGGGGTTCAGGGTCTGAACGGAGTTGAGAGGCTCCACCAAGCGGATATGCTCCGCATCAGCGGAGCATATGGGTGCTCTTGAGGAGGATTCGATGGGAGAGACCGTGGAAACGGCGGAGTTGTCGCAGTTGGTCGGCGCGGCCCGGCAGTCGGTGCTCGATGCCCGGCTCGCAGCATCCGGGCTGCCCGAGCACTGGCGGTCGGTGGTGAAGTCCGGGCTGCCCGCCGACTTCGCCGTGGCCGACCTGGACGCCGGCATCGCCCGGGTCAAGGCGGCGTGGGCCGCGGACGAAGCATCCCGCACGGTGCAGGGCATCCGTGCCTCGGCTCGGGCCGAGGGCGCGATCTCGGGGATGCAGACCGGGCTGGACCGGATCACGGAAGCCTTCGCCGCGCTGGTCGAGGGGCGGCGGCCCAAGCAACGATGTCCTGCCCCTGGCCGGGCTGCGGGAGTTTTACCTGCACCTGTCGGGCGACTACGAGATGACCGGCCGCTTCCGCGAGGACCGGGTGCAGTTGGCGAACGTGAACTCGACGACCATGTCCAACGTCGTCGCCAACGTGCTGAACAAGATCGTCGTCAACGAGTTCCACAAGTACCCACGCTGGTGGGAGCCGGTGGTGCGGGTCGAGTCGCTGACCAACCTCGAGACGGTCCGCTGGATCACCCTGGGCGGCGTCGGCGAGCTGCCTGCGGTGGCCGAAGGCGCGGCCTACACCGAGCTGACCTGGACGGACAACGCGCAGACCGCGACCTGGCAGAAGCGGGGCGGCTATCTCGGGCTGACGCTGGAGGCGATGGACAAGGACGACACGGGCAAGCTCCGGCGGATCGGCGCCGGCGATGGCGCAGTCGGCCTGGATGACTCTGTCGCAAGTCGGTGTCGTCCATCTTCACGAGCGCCTCGGGCGTCGGGCCCACCCTGTCCGACGGGATCGCGCTGTTCGACGCGTCGGGCCACGGCAACCTGGGCAGCACGGCGCTCTCCTCGACCACCTGGGCCGCGGCGAAGCTGGCGATGCGCAAGCAGACCGAGGCTGGCTCGGGCGAGCGGCTGGGCGTGCTGACCGCGCCGCGCTACCTGCTGGTGCCGCCCGACCTCGAAGCGACCGCGCTGGTCCTGTTCGCGTCGGAGGGCGCGCCGGGCGGCGCGAACAATGACGCGAACATCAACGCGGAGGGGAACACGCTTCGACGCCCGCATGGACGCGGCACGCAAGCGGGTGATCGTGGTCGACCTGTGGACCGACACCAACGATTGGGCCGCAGTGGCCGATCCCCGGCTCTACCCGACCATCGGCATCGGGCTTCCGCTACGGCGAGATCCCGGAGATCTTCTCCGTCGCCTCGCCCAACTCCGGCCTGATGTTCTCCAACGACGTGATGCCCGTGAAGGTGCGCTGGTTCTACGCAGTCGGTCCCCAGGACTACCGCGGGCTGTACAAGGCGAACGTAAGCTAAACGGTTGAAGGCTGAAGGTTGCAGGTTGACGATTCGGCCCCTCGCGGGCTCACTTCTTCAACCTTCAACCTGTAACCTTCAACCGGAAAGGAACTGAGGATGGAAGGCTCGTACATCATCGACCGGGTCCATTTCCACGGGACCCTGGCGGCGAACGGGACGGCGCGCTGGCTGGCGCCGTTCGGGCTGACGCTCGTACACGTCTCGATCGCGGGGTCGAACACCAACAACGCGCAGGTGAAGATCGGCAACACCGGGACGAACGGCGACGACGATTACATGGCCTACAAGGACGCCGGCGACGCGTCCGCGGCCGAGTACGACCGGGCTGACTTCGTGAACGGCGAGTACCCGCACATCCCCAATGGGACGACGGTCCTGTACACGGTCGACTACGACGGGTCCTCCGGCACCGCCGTGGCCGACCTGGACCTGGTCGCGACGTATCTGGTGGGGTAGGCAGGCAACGGATGCCCGGCGCCGTTTGCGCTTGGGCGAAACGGATCAACGGATGGTCCACATTCTTTCATCGCCATCCGTTTTTCCGTTCCGGCCGGAGGCCATCCGTTGCGTCGAGACTCAAGCGAAGAGAGGATTCGGGTAAACCATGACCCTTTCCGAATTCCGCGCACTCTTGCGCCTCACGCTCGCCGATGCGACGGCCTGGCCCGACGCGACGCTCGACCGCTGGATCGGCAGCGCGATCCGCATGTATTCGGCGCACTTCCCCCGGCGGCTGCGGGCAACGCTGGCGCTGTCCGCAGGCACGCAGGCGTACGCGGTCCCGGGCGGCGCGGGCTGCCTGGGGGTGATTTCCGTGGAGTACCCTACCGGCAGCGTGCCGGGCGGAGAAACGCCGCCGCGCTTCCTCCGCTGCGTGGCCGAGTGGTCGGACTTGTTCGCGCGGGGCGGGCCGTGCTACGCCGTGCGCGGGGGCGTCACCGGGGGTGACGGTGTGGATGACGATGCGCCCGCCGTGGGATACATCGTTTTCGCCGAGCCGGTGGCGGACGGTCAGTCTGCGATGGTCGAGTACTGGGGGCCGCACCCGGTCCCCGAGGTCGGCGCGGACGCCGCTGCCATCACGGTCCCCGAGCAGCACATCGAAGCCCTCGAGGCCTACGTCGACTTCGCCGCCCACTACGAGCTCGAGACCGACGAGGCAGTGGTGGCGGACGGCAGCACCATCGTGCTCGCGCAGTTGGGTGAAGAGTCGCGGCGGGCGTGGAACCGCTACAAGGAGGTCATGGACCGGCTGGCCTGGCTCGGCGGCCGCGAGGACGGCGCACTCCAGGTGTCGTGGGGGCGCGTACGGGTTGTAGCCCCCCACGACGAGACCTCCGAGGTTTCGCAAACCTCGGAGGTCTGGTGGGCCGCAAGAGGTTTGGGGACCGCGGGAGGTCCGAGTAAGGAGGTGACATAATGTCGTGGGGCAAGCCGCGGAAAGGGGGCTGGCCGCCAGCCGTCGAAGCCGAGCCGGGCTCGCGCTTCTCGCAGGTCATCCGCACGGTGCTCAGCGTGATGCCGGGCGGCGTGATCCGCTACGGCAAGGACGGGCCGGACGACGACGTGCACACGGGCTTCTGGCTCGGCGTGACGCCCGACGGCGCGGCCCGGTTCTCGGTCGGCGGCCCTACCTTCTGGCTGAAGTGGACCGGAACGGAGCTGCTGGTGCGCGGCCGGCTGTCGACCACGGGCGGCAGCGCGATGGAAGAGCGGCTGCGCTGGGTAGGCGAGGACGCCGCGGACATCGCCTACCTGATGGCGACCGACACGTGGGGCCACATCCTCGAAATCGGCATCCCTCGGCCGGCCGCCAGCGGCGATCCCGGCCGCCTGGACCTCTTCGTCGACGGCGACCTGGGCGCGTCGGTGCGACTGCGGCTGAAGACGGAGTGCGGCGCGGGCGCGGCCGGCTCGGGACTCGAGCTCAAGGTCGGGACGGGGACTGACGTGGTCACGGTCGACGGAGCGGGCGGATGTGGGTCAAGGGTGTGGTGAACTGTGGCGATGCCGCAGGCGCGGCGGATGCGGTGAACCGCCGGACGGGGGATGCGCGGTACCTGGTGAAGTCGGCGGGGTGGAGCGGGACGTTCGGAACGGGCGACGGTCGCACGGTGACCGTGGCGAACGGGCAGGTGGTGGGGGTGAGCTAATGGTCGACAATCTCCGTATCCTCCTCGTCGCCCCCGAGGCGCCTGGGTTGGCTCCGCTGGCTTGGACGGAGGAACTGGGGCAGGTGTCGGAGCTGGCCGGGGTCGAGTTGGTCGTGTGCGCAGGGCGCCGCGCGACCCGTTCGGCCATCGGGGCCAGGCTGGCCGACGATTGGGACGTCGTGCTCTGGTCGGGCCACGGCGCGCCCGGCCGGTTGATGGCGGCGGACGGCCCCGTGTCGGCCGAGTGGCTGGCGTGCATGATGCGCCAGTCGCCGCCCGGCGTCGTGCTGCTCGAGCGCGTGCTGGTCGGGCAGCCGTGACGACTCGCTCCACTCGCTCGCCGAGTCGCTCAGCCATTCGAGCATCACGTGCGTGGGCATGTGGGCCGGCGTCGAGGACCGGGCCGCGGTCGTGTATGACGTGGAGTTCCTCCGTGCGTACGTCAGCGGGCGGTCGGTGGCGCTCGCTCACCGGGTGGCGGTGGCCCAGGTGGCGATGGAGTTCCCCGCGATGGCGGGCGCGGCGTTCCTGCTGCCTGGGTTGGTCAATGGGTACGGGAAGATCGAGAAGACCCTCCGCCTGCAGGCTCAGGTGCTGGGAGGGATCGAGGAACGGCTGACGCGGATCGAGCGAGGGCTCGGCATTGAGACAGGCGGCTGACCTGAACGATCCCGCATGCGCTGCCACAGACTGCCGTGTCGCGGTGTGTGTATAGTGGCAAACGTGCGGCCGGCTTGCACCAGAAAGTACCGCTCGCAAAGGAATCTAGCGATGGACGAAATTCTGCGACAGAGATTGCAAGCGACCATTCAGGAATTGGGTGAAGCTCACATCACAAACCTGGCGGCTGCCGAAGCGGCTGCCACCCGCGGCCGGTTTAACGTGGCCAAGGTGCTGCGCGCAATCGCTCATTCTCGAGCGCGTCATGGGCCTGAATTTGGCCCGGCTCCTCGCCCCTGACTGGGACGCGGCGCACGTCCTCGCGCAGGCTGCCGACAGTCTTCCGTCGGAAGCGACGCTGGATGCAGACGCGGCCGGTGGACAGGTACTCGGCCGGGTGGCGCATGCCGGTTCCACGACCAAGGAGATCGCGAGGCGTTCAATAGACAGTCTCGCTGTCCATCGTGATGTGAGTGAGAACGACGTCGCTCAGTTCATCTGGGGTTGCTACGGGTGCGGATATCTGATCGAGGGAGAGCGGCCGGATGCGTGTCCCAATTGTGGAGCATTGAGCATAGAATTCGAATGGTTCGGCCCTTTCTACTCAACCACGCCCGAGCACCTGGGCCAATTGCAAACGGATGCAATTGTCGCCATCCTGGCGGGCATCCCTGACGAGGTGGCGAGCACGGTCGGTGGTGTCCCAGACGCAGTGCTGAGCCGGAAGCCGGCGGCCGGGGAATGGTGTGCCAAAGAGATCATCGGGCACATGCTGGAGACAGACCTTCTGTTCACCCGGCACGTTCAGGCCATTTTACAGGAAAGTGGGATCCCAGTTGTGCCGCGGCCGGCGCCGCCATGGAAGTTGCACCAGGGCAAAGGATACGAGCATCTCCCGGCCGACGAGCTGCTCGCCCGGCATGACCAGGCGAGGGCGGCTACACTCTCGCTCGTCCGCAGCATAACGCCGGAAGACTGGGTGCGGCAGGGCCTGATTTCAGGGACCCCAACGAGCGTTCTCGATCTCGGCACCTGGTTGGCAAACCATGACAGAGGCCACCTTGCGCAGGTCGTAGCACTATCCAGCGAGAGCTGAATGCCGTGGCGGCGCACTGTGAGCGCCGACCCTACCACGAAGGCTTCAACGAGGGGGCAACGCGTTCCTGCTGCCGGGGTTGGTGAATGGGTACGGGAAGATCGAGAAGCGGCTAAGTGGGATCGAAGGCCGGCTGATGCGGATCGAGCAGGCGCTGAGCCCCGGCCTGGGCGCGATCGGCACAGATGTCTGACGTTGTGAGGCCTCCGGCAGGATGCCTTTGAGCGGCTCTCATCCTGCCGGAGGCAAGTCGTGCCTGGCCCCGCTATTGCTGGAACGGCGCGGGCGGCTCGAGGTAGTTGATATACTCCGAAGTCACCTTCCACTCGCCGTTGATCTTCTCCCAGTTCAGCGTACAGCGGCCGATGTGGTGCTCCCCGGCGCTGCCGTCCTTCGGCAGCACCCACTCTTCCCACTGCGCCTGGCGGGTGGCATGGTCCCCGAAGACCCAGGCCCGCTTGATGGTCAGGTTGCCGATCACCCGGTTCGCCTGCATGTAGGGCTTCAGGCCCTCGGCCAGCGCCGCCTTGCCGTCGATCTCCTCCGTGCTCGGTTGCACCGAGATGGCGTTATCGGCGTAGAAGTTGACGTACGCGTCCGCGTTTCCGTCATAGTAAGTCTTTTCCTTGGCGATCGCGGTCTTCAGAAACTCCTCTTCAGCCTTGCGCTGCGCCGGGTCCTTCACCGCGCTCAGATCGACCGTCGTGGTGACGACAGATTTCGCAGGGATCTTCAGCCTGGCCTGGACCGAAGCATGTTCTGCCACCGCGCTCGCCGCCGCCGGCATGCCGCAGACCTGCGTCTGACTTGCCGGATCAAAGCGCCGGAGTCCATCCGGGCAAACGTCCGCCGAGGCTGCAGCCGCCCCCAGGACCAACATCGCGCCGATCAGCCATATCGCAAGCAGTAGTCGTCTCATCTTGTCCATCCTCCACCGGTTTTTCCGGAGGCCATGGGGCTTGCTGGCCCGGCGCCCTGCCTCAGGATATGTCGTTTCGAGCGACACTCTAGCGCGAGCAGGCCTCCGTGTCACCCTCCTTTTGGAAGGGAGTCAAGGAGGGGAATCAGGATTGACCCCCACCGACGCTCGCCTGTAATCGTGTTGTATTTGTTCGTGCATTGTACGTTGCGGGAGAACGGCGATGAGTGAGGCACAGGCGAGCGGGCAGGAACCACTGGCCGAGGCACTGACCAGGCGGGAGCTGGACGTGCTCGTCCTGCTCGCCGCACGCCTCTCTGACCGGGAGATTGCCGAGCGGCTGACCCTCGCGATCAGCTCCGTCAAGTGGTACACCAGGCAGATCTATGAGAAGTTGGGCGTCGGCGACCGCCGGGACGCCGTGGGGCGTGCCGGCGAGTTGGGGCTGTTAGCCGGCCCCGAGGCCAAGGTGAGCGTCGCTTCCGCTGCGGCTGCCGGACTCACCCGCCCGTCTCCCGTTGCGCCCGCACCCTTGATCGGCCGGGAGGCAGAGATCGCTGCGCTGGAGCGCCTGCTGCTCGCGCCTGAGTGCCGCCTGGTTACCCTAAGCGGCCCGGGCGGCACCGGCAAATCCGTATTGGCGCTCCACCTGCAGCACCTCCTGCACGATCGCTTCGCCGCCGGCACGCATTTCGTCGCCCTTGAAGCGCTGCCCGGCGCGCTCTCGCTCCCCATCGCCATCGCGGATGCGGTCGGCCTCTCGCTCCGCGGGCAGGCGGAGCCGCGCGTGCAGCTGCTCGACTACCTGCGAGAGGCGAACCCCGCGCAGCTGCTGGTGCTGGACAACTTCGAGCACCTGATGGATGGCGCCGGCCTGCTCATCGAAATGCTCGACGCCGCGCCCGCCACCCGGCTGCTCGTGACCTCGCGTGAAACGCTCAACCTGGGGGCGGAATGGCTGTATGCGCTGAAGGGGCTGGATTATCCCGAAGAGGCGGACTCGGCCGGCCCTCGTCCGGAGCAACGTTGGGAGCAGGCTGAGGCTTGCCCGTCAGTGCAGCTCTTCGTAGACAGCGCCCGGCATGTCAACCGCGAATTCGCATTCGCCGGCGAGGCCGCGGATGTGATCCGCATCTGCCGTTTGACGGAAGGCACGCCCCTGGCGATCAAGTTGGCCGCGCGGTGGACAAAAACGCTGGATTGCTCGGTCATCGCGGATGAGATCGAGCGCAACCTGGATTTCCTCGCCGTGCGCCTCCGTGACGTCCCCTCGCGCCATCGCAGCATGCGAGCCGTGTTCGATCATTCCTGGCGCCTGCTCGGCGAAACGGAGCGGGCGGTGTTCCGAAAGCTGTCGGCGTTCCGGGGCGGCTTTCGACGCACCGCCGCCTCAGAGCTGGCAAACGCTTCGCTCGCCACGCTGGCGGTGCTGGTCGATCATTCCCTGCTCCAGGTGGAGCCGGGCGGGCGCTACCACATGCACGAGCTCCTCCGGCAGTTCGCCGCCGAGCGCCTCGCCGAATCGCCGGACGAGGCCGCAGCCGTCCACACCGCGCACTGCGCCTACTATGCCCGCTTCCTGCACGAGCGGCTCTACACGGTCAGCTTCACGGCAGCCGGCCATTGCCGCGCCGTTGCCGAGCTTCAGGACGAGTTCGGCAACATTCGCGCAGCGTGGCAGTGGGCTGTGGAGCAGGTCAGAGCGGATGACATCGAGCGGGCGGCCTATGTCCTCTACATCTATCTCGACAGCCGGGGCCGGTATGCCGAAGGGGAAGAAGCGTTCGCCCTGGCTGCCCACTACCTGGGCGACGGCCGCGCGGAGCACCACCAGGCGCTCGCCGACGTGCTGAGCTACCAGGGTGCGCTGCTCCTGCGCCTGGGCCGCTTCGCCGCCGCGCGCGAAGTGCTGATGAGATCGCACGCCATCTTCACGACACACGGCCTGGCGCCCAAGTTTAATGCGGACCCGGGTGCGGTGCTCGGCATCGTAGCGTGCGCCGAGGGCGACTTTGCCGAGGCGGCCAGGTGGGGCGAGGACACCCGGCGGGTCAACACCGCCGCCGGGGACACTGGCAACCTGGTTTATTCTTTATATACACTGACGAGCGCCGCGCTGGGCCTGGGACAGTACGAGGCGGCGCAACGGTACGCCGAACAAGCGTACGCGCTCGCCGAAAGCATCAGCTATGAGTGGTTCCTGGCTTATATCCTCATCCAGATGGGCGATATTGCGCGGGCGTCGGGCCGCAACGCCGAGGCCCGGGCACGCTTTGAAGCAAGCTACGCGATCCGCAAGGCATTCGGTGACCCCGAGGGCATGGCCGTTGCGCTTAACCACTTGGGTGACGTTGCGGTCCAGCAGGGCAACTTCGCCGAAGCAGCCGAGCTCTACGGGCGAAGCCTCCCGATCTATCGCCAGATCGGCGATCGGGGCGGGCTGGTCACGGCGCTTGTGGGGCTGGGCGATGTCGAAAGCGCGGCGGGCGACTTCTCGGCCGCCCGGCTGCACCTGTGCGAGGGCCTTCAAATCGCGGCGGAGATGGAATCTGCGCCGTTGATCCTGACGTGTTTGAGCAAGATCGGCGGCATGCTGGTGGAGATGGGGTTTGAGGAGCGCGGCCGCCGGATTCTGGCCTTCGTGGAACGGCCGCTGGCCGGCGAGCGCGAGGAGCAGGGCACGCGGCCCCTGGCAGGGACCCCGAAGACGGCGCCTTTCTTCTCCGACCTCGCCGCGTTCGCCTCAGCGGTAAAGGCCGACCTGGCCGCGCTGGCGCCGTAGCCTGGGCGGCTTTCGCACCGCCTCCTAGCGCTACGTCCCGGCGACCGGCGGCCCGGTGGGCCTATTCGAGATCTGCCTCCAAAAGACCTGCTCTGGCTGGTCGGCGTCTTGCCTCCTGCATCGCCGTTCGCCGGTAGTGTGTACCGAGAATGCCCCGACTGGTCTGCGTCTTTTCATATCATATTGACACACGACGCCACAAGTGCTATAGTGACCGCGAACACAACGTGTGTTCTGGTACTCCCCCAACTCGGATCATCCGCTCACCCTTTCCGTCATCCAGACGCGGCCGGCCGCGGCACGCCGCGTCACCATCTCGGTACCAGTTGACAGCGCGTTCAGCACCGCGAGGCAGACAATTCCGGTCTGCGCTCGAACGCAACGCGGCCACCGTACGCAACCAGGTCGAGACGATCTGGACCCGCATAACCAGGCAGCCACTTACCGGCGCATTTTTCCACTGCGCCCCTGCCTAAGTGGGCGGAAAGGAAAGTCCCAATGAAGGTCACGACCAAGTTCGCTGTCGCACTTTGCGTCATTGTCGCAAGTGCCTTCATTCCCGCGGCGGCCCGTGCTCAGGATTCACCCGAGACCATCGTCGAAGTCCGCGCGAATATCGATGGACGAAGCCGCCTGATTTTGCGCGGCGATACGGTTCAATGGTATCACCTGGACTTTGCCGCGCCAGGGAGAGAGCTGTTCACCAATTACCCCACGACGATCAACGGCGTCGACTGGTATCCCGTTTGGCCCGACCGGCCGGACGCCGAGAATCGCGACTGCAACTGCTTTTCCATCTGGTTCCGCGGCGGCCTCTCGCCGGCGCTTCCTGCTCAGCCGATGGAAGTCAGCGTGCAGGTTCTCAGCGTCGTGCGGCCCGATGCCCCGGACATCCCTCCGGGAACCGTGACCGTAATCCAATTCCCCGTGGCGGAGAACAGCTTCACGACGGTTGTCGAATTCGACGACAACCCCCAGGGTGGGAGCGCCTTCTACGATATCAAGCTGCGTTTCCGCACCCTGCCGGTGATCGACATTAAGCCCGGCGATGCTCTAAACAGCATCAATCCGAAGAGCAAAGGCGTCATCCCGGTTGCGATTCTGACAACGCGCTCCTTCGACGCAGGGGACGTAGTCCGTTCCAGCGTGTTCTTCGGCGCCGGCGGCACGGAGGCTGCCGCGGTGTCCTGGTCCCTGGAGGACGTTGACGGCGATGGCGACGCGGATATGCTGTTCCACTTCAAGACACCGGCCGCGGGCATCGTCTGTGGCGAAACCTCCGCCCGCCTCGAGGGCGAGACCCGTGCGGGGAAAGCGTTCGCCGGTACCGATTCGATTCGGACCGTAGGGTGTAAGTAGGCGGCTGGCCCGCGGCCGGCGACTCCACCACCCTCGACCCCCTCCTCCCGGCCGGGACGCGCGGAGGAGGGGGTGTTGAGCTTTGAACCTTACATACAAATCGAACACAAGCGGCATATAATCGGCCCAAGACAGAGCAACAAGCGCTTCGCCGCGCCGCCCCGGCCGAGGCGCTGGCTCGGGGGCGTGAACATGACCGACTATCCGTCCGCGCGTGCGGCGCCCGCGGGACCGCGCCGCCTCCCGCGGGCCGCGCTGCTGGCCTGGGGCTTGTGCGCGCTGATCTGCGCCGGGTCGCTCGTCAACCTCGCGGTGGCGCTGGCCAACCCTGCCGCCTACCCCGGCAACCTGCGCATCGCGCGCGCGATCGCTTGGAACCTCCTGCCCGTCGTGTTTGCGGTTCCTGCCGCGCTGATCGTAGCCCGGCAGCCGCGCAATCGCATCGGTTGGATCTTGATGGTCCCGCCCGCTGCCTTCATGATCGGCAACCCCATCGACAACTACATCAGCATACTCACGGTCGCGCCGCCGCCGTCTGTCCCGATCTTCCTCATGCTGTGGTTCCAGTCCTGGTCGTGGCTGCTGCTGATCTTACCGCTGCCGCTGATGATGCTGCTCTTCCCCACGGGCCGGTCCCTCACACCTCGCTGGCGGTGGGTGCAGACGGCCGCCGCCGCGCTGCTCGCCTACGCCATCCTGCTGAGCGCCGCCCCGGTGGTTATGACCCCCGCGAACGCAGGCTGGTCGCTGCCCAACCCGATCGGCTTCGTCCCTGTCGACGAGCCGACCTTCCAACTAGTCCTCCTCCCGTGGCTCGGCGGCCTCGGGTTGCTCATCCTCATCAGCGCGGTGGCGCTCTTCGTGCGTTACCGGCGGGCGAGCGTCACCGAGCGTCTGCAGATCAAGTGGCTGCTGTTCGCTGCCGCGCTCTTCGTCCTGTTCTACATCTCCGACGCTCGCCTCGCAGGGGGAGACGGAGTGGACGGTTAGCGGGCTGAGCGACCTCGTGCTCGCGCTTACCGCGATGTTGTTCCCCATCGCCATCGCGATCGCGATCCTGCGGCACCGGTTGTGGGACATCGACGTCATCATCAACCGGACGCTGGTGTACGTGCCGCTCACCGCCATCATCGCGGGCATCTTCTCGGCCGCAAGCTCGCTCCTGCAGAAGGCGTTCGTCAGCCTGACCGGCTCCGATTCGCTCGCCTCCACCGTCATTGCCACGGTGATCGTAGTCGCCAGCTTCAACCCGATCAAGGACCAGGTGCAAAAGGCGGTGGATCGCGTTTTCAAGGAGACGCCTGACCCCAACCGGCGGCTGAAGCCCTTCCAGGATCTGCTGCGGCGCAGGGTGTGGCAGTTGGACGTGGGCCACACGACCCGGCGCTTCCTGGAGGAAGCGGTTGCGGCTTTCGACGCGGAGGGCGGCGCGGCCTACGGGATCGTCGACGGCGGCCTGCAGCCGGTCCACACGACAGGCCAGTGGCGCGGCGACGAGAAGCTGGCGGTTGAGGTCGACTGCGGCGGAAGCAGGATCGCACGCATCGCGCTCGCTGGGCGGCGCCGGGGCCGGGATTACGCGGACGCGGACCGCAAGGCGCTCGAACAAGCCGCCGCGGCCGTGTCGCGTGCCATCGCGGAAGACGGCGGGTGCGAGTGAGCAAATCCGGCGGCAGGCTCTGCCGCACAGGACAAGAACAGGCTCTGGCGGCTAGATTCCGCGCAACAGAGGCCTGCACACACTGCGAAAGGAAGACAAGCTCATGCAGAAAATTACGCCGCATCTGTGTTACGACAAGGAAGCGAGAGAGGCAGCTGAGTTCTACGTCTCGATTTTCCCTCAGTCGAAGATCAACAGCGTCGTCACGCTTAACGACACCCCTTCGGGATCGGTGGATACGGTAACTTTCGAGCTCCTTGGCCAGGAGTTCCAGGCGATCAGCGTGGGTCCCGACTTCAAGTTCAACCCGTCGGTGTCGTTCTACGTCACCTGCCAGGCGAAGGAAGAGGTCGACCGGCTGTGGGCGCGACTTGCCGAGGGGGGTGTGGCGCTCATGCCGCTAGGCGCGTACCCATTCAGCGAATGGTTCGGCTGGATGCAGGATAAGTACGGGCTTTCCTGGCAAATCTCTACGGCTCGGGGCGAAGAGGTGAGGCCGGGAATTACGCCCGTGATCATGTTTGTCGGCAGCGTGTACGGGCGGGCGGAAGAGGCGATCCGCTTCTGGACGTCGGTGTTTCCCGAATCCAGCGTCGAGACGATCCATCATTACGACAAGGGCGAGGAGCCGGACAAAGAGGGCGCGCTCAAGTACGGAGCGTTTGCCCTGCTCCGTCAGCAGTTCGGCGCCATGGACAGCGGTTACGAACACCGCTTCGCCTTCAATGAAGCGATCTCCTTCATGGTGAACTGTGAGACCCAGGCGGAAATCGACCATTACTGGCAGCAGCTTTCCGCCGTGCCTGAAGCCGAGCAGTGCGGCTGGTTGAAAGACAAGTTCGGGTTCTCGTGGCAGATCGTGCCCACCGGCATGGGGCAGATGCTCGCCGGCGACGACCGTGCGGCGATCGACAGGGTGACCCGGGCATTTCTGCAGATGAAGAAGATCGATATCGCGACGCTGCAGGAAGCATATGACGGAGGCTGATGCTTCCGGCCAAAAGGAGAGCAAGCCATGCAGTACCGGCAGTTAGGCACAAGCGGGTTGACCGTTTCGGCCATCGGCTACGGCGCGATGAGCATCGCGGGCGTCTATGGCGCCGCGGACGACGAGGAGTCGGTCGCGACGGTTCGCCGCGCCCTCGATCTCGGCATCACGCTGATCGACACGGCGAACATCTACGGCGGCGGGCACAGCGAAGAGCTGGTGGGCCGGGCCATTGCGGGGCGCCGCGCCGACGTCGTGCTCGCCACCAAGTTCGGGGGCGGCGCGCCCGAACGCGGCGGGAACGGCCGGCCCGAGACCGTGCGGCAGTCCATCGAGGACAGCCTCCGGCGGCTGCGGGTCGACTACGTGGACCTGTATTACCTGCACCGCGTCGACTTCGACACGCCGATCGAGGAGACGGTGGGTGCGATGGCGCAGCTGGTGCAGCAGGGCAAGGTGCGCTACCTGGGCCTCTCCGAAGCCTCGCCCGAAACCATCCGCCGCGGCCACGCCGTACACCCCATCGCCGCGCTGCAGACCGAATACTCGCTCTTCAGCCGGGACCCCGAAAGCGCGGTCCTGCCCACCCTGCGCGAGCTCGGCATCGGCTTCGTCGCCTACAGCCCGCTCGGCCGCGGCCTGCTGACCGGGCAGTACAAGCGCCCGGAAGACCTGCCCGAGGCGGATTGGCGCCGGACGGTCCCGCGCTTCCAGGAGGAGAACCTGGGGCGCAACGCGGCGCTGGTGGAGCAGGTGGCGGAGACCGCCGCGGGCCTGCACATCACCGCCGGCCAGCTTGCCCTCGCGTGGCTGCTCCACCAGGGCCCCGAGATCGTGCCCATTCCCGGCACGCGGCGCATCGCCAACCTGGAGGCGAACGCGGCCGCGGCGGATATCGCGCTCGACCGACGACGTCGTGGCCGCGCTGAGCCGGCTCACCGTGGGCAAGTCGGTGGCCGGCGAGCGCGGCAGCGCCGAGTACATGGCGAGGTTGGAATCCGGGGCCGGGCATTAGGCGGCGCGTGCATCGCGCGCCGCCTTGCCGTCGCGCCCTACTGGAGCGCGACGCAGCCGCCCTCGCAAAGAACGGGGGCGGCTGCGCGCTTACGGGCAGGCGACGCGCGGGAGAGATCCCGCGCCCGCCTTACTTCACCTCGAACTGCGTGATCATCCCCAGCTTGTAGTGCGGCTGCATGTTATGTTCCGGCGATGGGATGAAGCAAACCATCACGTGCGTCCCCGGCTCGAAGTTCATGGTGACAAACCCGTCGACGCCGGGCGACAGGATCGGCCCGCCGAGCGAGGTGAAGGGCGGTTGCTGGCCCTGGGTCGGCGGCGCGTCCAGCATCTTCTGGAACTCCTCGAACGTATACCCCGGGTTGAGCCGGAAAACCTGCATCTCGTGCAGCATCTTGCCGCTGTTCGTCACCCGGATCGTCTGCTCGCCCGAGCCGATCGTGCCGCTGATGGCGAACGCGAAGTCGATCATGTTCACCGTGGCATCCGCCTCCGGCAGCGCGTCCGCGGACAGCGCGGCGGCATCTCCCGTGGCGGTGAAGGCGTGGACCATGCCCTGGGCCGCGTCGGGCTGGCCGTTGGCGCTCTCGCCGAACGAAAGGGCGATGTAATCCCCCGCCGGCATGTTGACCGTGTAGTCGCTGCGCTTTCCGGCGGCGGCCGACGTGCCTCCATAAAACCCGACCCAGTCGGGCGGCCCGGACGAGAGCGCGGCCATCACGTCGGTGATCGTCTTCCCCGCCTCGGGCTTGATCAGGATCAGATCGTGCGCCTGCTTGCCCTGGTTGTCCAGCGTGAACGTCGTCCAGCCGGCAGGGATGGTGTTGGGCGCATCGTACTTGAACTCGGTCGCGGTGAAGGTCACCTTGTTGGCCGCACTGGAGCCGGCCGAGTTGCTGCCGCCCGAGGTAGCCGTGCCGGTCATCGCGGGGCTCGCAGTGACGGTCGCGGCGGCGGTCGCTTCCGGCGTCGAATTGGTCGTCGTCCCTGCAGGCGTCGCGAGGGGCGACTCGGCCATCGTGCTCGTCGCGCTTCCGGTGGGCGTCGCGAGCGGTGACTCGGCCGTCATGCTCGTGGCTGTGGCCGCTGGCGCTTCGGTGACGGCCGGGGCGGTCTCTAGCGCGGTCGTCGGGGCAGGTGTCTGCGCCTCGGGCTGGGCTGCCGGCGCGGTGCCCGCACACCCTGCGATGAGGACGAGCGTTACGACGAGCAGGCCGGGCAGGACATACCGGTTGCGAAAGATGTTCACTCTCTCCACTCCCTGATCAATACGGATTGCTGACAGTGAAGCATCTTCATAACACAGGGAGCGCGAAGCGCACGTCATGAGGGTTACAAAAGTCAGTTGGTCGTGCTTTGCACCTCCTGCACCGCCTCAACGGGCAGGTAACCTCGCAACCGGCGTTCCGGGCTGATCAACAGGACCAGGTACCAGCGTCCGCTGCCGTACGTCGTATCGCCACGCTCAGTCGCCAGAATCGTAATTCCTGTACCTACCGGGAATTCCGGCCCAACCGGCCTACCGCCCTGCGGTCGGTTCACGAGCCGGTATGTTTGCTGGTCATTGTAACTGACGACCACCCCTTGCCTGCCGGTCATCATGATACGTAGGGGCGCCGGAAGCCAGTTCCTGTCGCCCTCGTAGGTGAAGACTCCCCCTTCAAGCCACCCGACTTCGCCCTTGTCGGTCTGCACCTGGATCCAGTAGACGTCGCCGACGTTCTGAACGTCTAGCGCCGGCACGCGGGCGGGTGGCGCGATCGAGGCAACCTGCTGTGAGTTGTAGTCCGGCTTGGAATAGATTGCAGCAGGAAAGCCTTCGACGACAGCGTACAACTGCGACAGCTGTGCCCGCGCCGGAGTTGCCGCCAACGCCTCCTGCTTCGCGGCCGACTGCGCCAACTGCGCTTGAATCGCCTGCACCGTCCGCTCGGCAGCCACGCCCGCAGCCACAGTAGCCGTCCCGCCGGGTTTCGGGGTTCTCGCAGCCGGCCCGGCAGCGGGCGCAGGGGTAGGCGTCCGCTGGAGCGCGGCCTGCTGAGTCGCGAATAGGGCAAGGGCCGCCTCCGCCGAGTTCTTGTTCTCCGTCGCGATGGTTGCCTGGGCTTCGGCCTTCGCCAGGGCAGCCGCCGCGGCCTCTGCTTCCGACCTCGCGATGCTCTCTGCCGTTGCCGCCGCCGCCGCCTGTGACACCGCGTCAATCTGTGCCGTCGCCCTGATGGCCGCCTCCGACACCGCAGTGCTCTGCGCACCCAGCGCCTGCCTGGAGGAAGCCATCGCAAGCCTCGATTGGATGGCGGCGAGCGCAAAGCCGACCAGGGCCAGCAGCGCAACCGCGGTGGCGATCGTCGTCAGCACCTGCATTCGCCGGTTCCGCTGGCGCTCGTACTCGACGCGCCGCAGCGACGACTCCCGGCAGGCATCGAGAAACACCTGCTCGTGGGGTTCGAGCGGCGTGTGATGCGCCTGGGCCCAGCGCTCGGCCTCGAGCAGCGCCTCGCCCTCCAGCAGCATACCTTCCGGTCGTCCCGCGTGATCCCACGAGGCCGCTTGGCGCTGCAACACGCTCTGCAGCACATCGCGGTTCGCGGCGAACCAGGCGCCGTTGCTGGAGCGGATCGGCTCCACGAACCGGTCATGCACCAGCTCGACCCACGCGCCGCCCGACCGCTCCTCCACCCGCACCAGGAACCGGTTCTGCAGCAGCCCGACCACCGCGTTCGGCAGCCCGCCGGTCTTCTCCTTGCCCCTATGGACGAAGCCCCGGGTGCCCGCCTCCGTGATCAGCTCGGTCTCGAACCACGAACGCAGCTCGTTCTCCGTGATCACGGCGGCTTCGGGGCTCGCCAACGCGGCCTTGATCGTCTCGTCGTAGAACTGCAAGAGCGCCTTGTTCACGTCCCCGGCCTCGGCCAGGTCCTCGTAGCTGATCTCGGGGATGCCGGTGAGCTCCGGCGTCCGGCTGCCGCGTCTTCTCCAGCGTCTCCCACAGCTGATAGCACACCACCTGCAGCTGCATCGGCTCGACATACTGCCCGGCCACCGTCTCGTGCTGGCCCGGCACGCTGACCTGGCGTAGGTCGTCGACCAACTTCTCGGCGACCCCCGCTGCGAACGGCCGCCCGCAGCCAGGGCCGGGCTCGCGCACGGCTTCCAGCGCGGCCTCGGCCCCCATGCGCTCCATGTAGAAGCGGCCGCGCAGCCGGTCGGCCACCAGCGGCGCGTAGGGGTCCAGGGCGGCGACGTAGTCCTCGCGCAGGGTCAGCGTGACCCACAGGTTGGGGAAGGCCGCGCATCACATCGTCCAACTGGGCGAAGAACGCCCTCGCGCTCCTGCCAGCGGGCCGGGTGGGCCGTGACGATCTCCTCGAACTGGTCGACGATCGAGGCGATAGCGGCGGGCGCGACGGCTTCGCCGGCCGGGGGGTAGGCGTCACCGCCGCATCGTAGACCCAACCCTTGTGCTCCTGCCCGTCGGGGCCGGCCAAGGGCTTGCGGGCGAGGCGGGCCAGGAAGTCGCACAAGCTGATGCGTGGCCAGCCGCTGCGGGTCGCTTGCCCTCGTCGATGCTGCTCATCAGGTTGAAGACGTAGACGTTGTCGACGTCCACGATCCCCAGGCGGCAGGTCGCCGCCCACCCGGCCCACCGGCAGCACGATGAAGCCCTTCTCTGGCGAGCTGCGGGATCAGCCGGGTGTTGAGCAGCGAGCTCTTGCCCGCGCCCGACTGCGCGTAGAAAAGCAGCAGCGCTCGGAAACGACCCGCGCCAGCAGGTCGCGGGCCTCACGCTCGCGGCCGAAGAAGAGGTGGGCCTGCCGGGTCTTGAAGGTGCTCGGTCCGACGTAGGGGTTAGCGGCCAGTGGTTGTTCTGCGCTCATCGCTGCACCTCACCTTACTCCGGGGCGAGTTCCTGGGCGTATTCGCCCAAAGTGCCCCAGAAGATGTCGAACTGCGCCTCCCGATCGAGATAGCCTTCCAGGTACTTCTCCTGCTTCTGGCGTTCGTCGGGCGGGAGCTGGATGCAGCAGACGCCGCGGCGGCTGCCGTCCTGGCCCGCGTGGCGGATCAAGCCGTAATACAGTGCGCGGAAGGCCCAGCTGCCCAGCCCGAACCCCAGCAGCAGCACGTTGTCGAACAGTGCGCCGCGGACGACCGCGGGCAAGCGGTCCGCGCCCTCCTTGCCGCGGTTCTGAGCCAGGCCGACGAGCATCTCCAGGTGATCGTCCTCGGTCAGCGCCAGCGAATCGGGCAGGGGTGCGCCGTTCTCGGGGTGTGCGTCGAGCCCGCAGAGGTGGTAGACAGCGGGCTCGCCTCGTCGAGCTTGAAATTGTCCGGGATGCGCCACAGGTCCTTCTCGGGCGCCTCATCCGGGCCGCGCCAGCGGCACATCTTGGTGATCGGTTGTTTCTTGGCCTTGCGGAGGGCGTCCTCGAGCAAGGTCGTGATGCTGACGGTGAGGTAGATCTTGAACGGCAGGTCGGCCAGCACGAGCAAGGGCCGGGCCTCGTGCTGGTCGAAGCGCGGGTATCCCAAGACGTGTGCCAGGGCGGTCACGCCCAGCCCGTCGAACTGGGCGTGCGCCTCGGCGAGCGCCGCGTGGGACGGCCGCGTCGTTGCGGGCCTGGCGCAGGATGAAGTTCTTCAGGCAGAGCAGGTAGAACTCCTTGCAGTCGGTGGCGCTTTTCTGGTTGGCATAGCGGTCATAGTTCGCCAGCTGGCCCACGTCGGGGATGTTCGGGTAGGGGTAGCCGATCTTCTCCGCGTAATACGCATGAACGCGTCGTGCCCGAACCCGACGGCATCGAGTATGGCCGAGTGGCTGATAATGGGCAGCGCGTTCCCGCCCCGCACCCGCTGTGTCAGGCTCTGCGGCCTGGCCGGCGCCTGTACCTCGTCGTCATCCCAGATGGTGGACATGGCTTAGCTCCTCTGCGCCTCAGATCTCCATTACCACCCGAAACCCGCGCCACGGAATCTTGCTGCTGAACAGCGCACCTTCGTGGGCCGTGCAGTCTACCGCGGCCGGCTCGGAAAGATACGACCCACCCTTGTGGACCATCCAGGCTTGCGGGGGCAGGCCATCGGGCTCGAAAATCGGACTCGTCTCGCTCTCGCCAGGCCGGCCGGGCTCCTCGCTCCAGAGGGTCGCCGTCCACTCCTGCGCGTTGCCGATCATGTCGTCGCAGCCGCACGGGCTGGCCCCCGACGGATGCCCCGTCACCGGGTTCGTGCCCGCGCTGCCCACGTTGGCCCGCGCCGGGTCCCATTCGTCGCCCCAGGGATACCGGCGATCGGCCGCGGAGCCGGCAGCCCGCTCCCACTCGGCTGCCGTAGGCAGGCGATACCTCCGGCCGGTCGCCTTGCTCAGCCAGCGGCAGTAATCGACCGCATCTTTCCAGCTGACGTCGGTCACCGGGTGCTCCAGCAGCTTCGCCGGCGGCTCCCGCAGGCGCCACTTTTCGTTGGGCACGGGCGGCCGCGGAGCGCTCCTCACGAACTCGGCATACTCGCGCACGGTCACGGGGTACTTACTGATGCGGTACGGGGCCGCGGCGGGCACGTAGACGGCGGGCGGCTCGAAGGGTTGGAGGGGCGGGCGTGCGGCGGCCGAAAAGAGCCGGCCGTCCTTGAGCCGCAGGAATAGGACGGGTACCGCCCACTCGAACCGGTTCTGGCGATAGGCCAGGCTCCGCGCTCGTTGAGGCTGCGGTCCACCACGCCCGCCGCCGCCCCATCGCCGAAGAGACGGCGGTAGAAGTCGAGGGTCAGCGTGTCGCCAGGTCGACCGGCACGAGGTCCTGCATCGCGACGACAGCGGGGACCCCGGCTTCCACCAGCTTCGGGGCCAGCCCGACGAACGCATTCGCGGCCGACTCGGGGCGCTTCGCCGAATCGCACGTGGCCAGGAAGACGAGCTGGGGCAGCGGGTGAACGCCGCTCAGCCCCACGGCGATTTCGTCGTCCGCGACCCGCTCGAGCTCTCCGCTCTCCGCTTCGAGGCAGAGATACGCCCTGCCCTCGTCGCGCCTGAACTGCCCGTGGGCCAGGATGTGCAGCGCGTGTTGGCCCGGCAGGCGCCGCTGAATGTTTGACCAGCTCGCCGCGCCGTCGATCACTCGCCAGCCTTCGCGCGCCAGCCGCTCTTTGAGCGGGCCGGGCAGCCCCGAGCGGCCGGGGAGCAGCGTCCCCTCGACCCGTCCGCCCAGCTCAGCCAGGAGGTCAGCCAGGGCCGTCACTTCGCCGGCCGCGTCGATCGCAGCCATACCCGCGGGGAGGTTCGTGGGGTTTGCGATCGCGACCAGCAGCCGCAGCCGCTCGTCCCTGACCGGCCCCTGGTCGGCCGCGCCGGTGATGAGGAAGCGCGAGAAGGGAGTGCGGGCCGACGCAGCCAGCGGAACTTCGCTATCGCCGGAGCGGTGAAAGAGCCGTTCCCAGGGGAGCGCGTGCAACCTCGGGCGTGTCGGGGTGGATTACGAGCCGCACGCGGATATCGCGGTCGGCCCCGGCCGCACCCACCAGCCGCTCGTAGGTCTCGCCGAGCGACCCGGCGAACAAGGCCCGGTACAGCCGCATGCCGTAGGCTTGCGGGTTGAGGTCGTTCTCGTCCTTCAGGAGTGCGGCCCGGTCGATCTTGGCCCAGCCCTCGGCGCGCGGCGTGCCGTCGCACTGGATCTGCACCGGATACCGGGCTCGTCCCGTGTCCTTCGCGCCGATGTTGAGGAGCACGTCGAGTGCATCGGGCATGGTGTGTCCTTCACGCTAGGTGCGAAAGGTCCGCCTGCCCCGCGCCGGCTGAGAAGGGCCGGCGGACCGCGAAGGAACGGAAGCGGTTCGGATACGACGTAATTATCGCGCGAAGATGAGCCGGTTGTGAAGTGGCAATTTGAGATGCGGCTCTAAGCAGGAAGAACTGCCGAAGAGACCTATCGCCCCCCTCCCAACCCTGAGGGAGGGGGGCACGACGTTTCGTCGGCGTCCGTTTGGCCGGGAGAACGAGGCGAACTCCCGGCCAAGACGCCTACCCGGCGAACACCTTGTTCAGGTTCCAGCCGGCGCCGATCACGTGGCCGTTGCTGTCGGCCCATTGGAAGCTGCCATCGCCATTGCCGTCGTGGCGGAACCAGAGCAGATCGCCGTTTTCGGCAACGGCCTCGATCACGCCGTCACCCGTCGAGAAGACCTGGTTGAAGTTCCAGCCCACGCCCACCTTGCGCCCCGCGTTGTCGGCCCAGATGCCGTTGCCGTCCGCGTGGCCGTCGTGGCGGTACCACAACAGGTCGCCGTCATCCGTGACCGCGTAGATCACGCCGTCGCCGCCCGAGAACACCTGCTTGAAGTTCCAGCCGGTTCCGATCTGCCGCCCCGCGTTGTCGGCCCAGATCCCGTTGCCGTCCGCCCGGCCCTCGTGGCGGTACCACAACAGGTCGCCCCCATCCGTGACGGCGTAGATGACGCCATCGCCGCCCGAGAACACCTGCTTGAAGTTCCAGCCGCTGCCGACCGGGTGTCCGGCATTGTCCGCCCACTTGAAGCTGCCGTCGCCGCGTCCGTCATGGCGGTACCACAGCAGGTCGCCGTTGTCGGCCACCGCGTAGATGACCCCGTCATCACCCGCGAACACCTGGCGGAACTTCCACCCAGAGCCGACCTTGCGCGCCTGATTGTCCGCCCATCTGAAGCTGCCGTCGCCCTGCCCATCGTGGCGGAACCATTCGAGATCGCCCACGTCGTTGATCGCGTAGATGACGCGCGAGAAGGTCCACCCATTCCCTACCTTGCTGCCCGAGGCATCCGCCCACTGGAAGCTGCCGTCCCCGCGGCCGTCGTGGCGGTACCATAGCAGGTCGCCGGTGGCGGTGATGCCGTAGATCACCCCGCCATCGCCCGCGAACAGCGACTTCAAGCTCCAGCCCACGCCCACCTTGTTCCCTGAGCCATTCGCCCACTGAAAGCTGCCGTCCCCGCGGCCGTCATGGCGGTACCACAACAGGTCGCCGGTGGCGGTGATGCCGTAGATCACCCCGTCGTGGCTGGCGAACAACCGCTTGAAGATCCAGCCGGCGCCCACCTTGTTCCCCGAGCCCGCGGCCCAGCGGAACGTGCCGTCCGCGGGCCGTCGTGCCGGTACCAGAACAAGTCGCCGGCGTCGGTAACCGCGTAGATGACCCCATCGTCGCCCGAGAACACGCGTTTGAAGTCCCAGCCCGCGCCCACCTTGTTCCCCGCGCCCGGTGCCCAGCGGAACGTGCCGTCAAACCGGCCGTCGTGGCGGAACCACAGCAGGTCGCCCGTCAGCGTGATCGCGTAGATGACCCCGTCGCCGCCGCCGAACACTTGCTTGACGTTCCAGCCCACCCCCACCTTGCTGCCGCTGTTCGGCGCCCAGCGGAATGTGCCGTCCTCGCGGCCGTCGTGGCGGTACCACAGCAGGTCGCCGTCGTCCATCACCGCGTACACCGTGCCGTCGCCGTTGGCGAAGACTTCCCGCAGCGTCGGGGCCACGGTGAACGGGCGCAGGCGGTCATAGATGACCTGCCTGCACACCGCGCAGAAGGGCTGCCCCAAGGCCCGCATCTTGCAGTTGTACTCCGGACGATACGCGTCGCAGCGATAGGTGTCCGCGCCCTCGAATAGACCGACCGTGCCGGCCGCGACCGGGCTTGCCGAGCCGTCCTCGAGCGCGCAGTTGCCGTTGCTCAGCGTGGGCAGTGCGGTCTCGCCCGCGACAGCCCAGCCCCACTTGAGCGTGGCCCGATCGGTGTTGAGGGTCACGTTCGGCGCCCAGGGCTTGCCGGCCGGGTGGTGGTCGCGGCCCGGGTCGCCGTCGCCCTTGAGATACGCGTACTCGTCGGCAAATCCGAACGCGGTGTGCCCCGTCTCGTGGATCGCGATCTCGGTTGCGCCGGGGGCCAGTGAGTAGGTGCCCACGCCGCCGCCGGTACCGCCGTAGATCGCGGAGTTGACCACCACCAGGGCCACGTCGAATTCGGGAACCTGGGCGGCCGCCACGGTCAGCGCAGTGGCGCCGTTACATCCCAATGCCCGGCGAATGCCCGAGAGGCCGAAGGTGCTGTCGAAGTACGTCCTGGCGGTCGCGCCCGTGCCGCCTGCCGATGTCGGGTCGTCCGCACCGGAATCGGTGGAGCGCACGTTGACGCGGAAGATGTTGATGCCTGCGGCGACCTCGTTGAACGGCGGCGTGCCGGTCAGTGCCATGGCAAAGTTGTCGCACGCGGTGTTGAAGTCGTTCTGCTGCGCGTCGGTAAAGCCATCGGCCATCAGCACGACGGTGAACGCGTGCGTGCGGGGGGCCGAGCCGAAGATCTGCGTTGTGCCGATCACCCCACCGTCCGAAGTGCTCATTGCTGGTTCTCCTGCCCGCGTTCGGGTTCAGCGAAAAGGTGGCGAGATCGGTGGTCATTAGGGCCGCGTTGGGCCCGAATGCCTCCTTGTCCGCGACGGGCTCGACGCGCACCACGCTCACATGGGTCGCCTCCTGCGGCGCGTCGATGATGACGGTAAACGCGCCCCGCGGCTCGTCCACGGGCACCCGGACGATCGGCTGGCTGTGATCCTCGGGGAAGACTTCCAGGTCATTGGCGAAGGCATTGGGCGCCGGCATGCGGGCGAGTGTCTGGCCCGCGCTGTCGCGGGTGTCGACAAAGTAGCCCGGGCTGTCGGTCAGCGGGAAGTCGACCGGCGCCTTGGCCGCGCCCAGCGGCTGCTGGCCCACCAGGCGCACCTGGTCGCCTTCGTACTCGAAGATGAGGCGCACGGCGTTCCGTACGCCCGGCTGACTCGGGTTGTTCGGCATTTTGTCTCTACTCCTTCGGCCTGCAACAAGGATGGCGCGAGCATAGGACTAACAGCGTACATGGGTATGTAAGCGCGCGGCCTAAGGTCAAAGATAAGGCGGCTGTGGCGATGCCGGTGTTGCGCCGATAGTTGGGATCGGTGTCCGTGCTCGGGAGGATGTTCTACGGGTTCCGGGGGGGCTGATGAGTAGGGTTTCTACGTCAGAAGACGCCCGGCGTGCTCTCGAAAGGGCGCACGTCGGCGGGGGATGCTCTTTACCGCACGCCGCTATCCTCGATGAGTTCGTGCATCTTCTCCGCGACGGCTGAGGCAAAGGCGGCGTCGTTGATGTGGGCGTCGATCATCCGGAATTCCACGCGCGGGTTCAGGTCCGCTTCGAGCGCCTCCAGGAGCGCCGCATCGGCGTCCGGATCGTAGAGCGCCTGCCCGGGGCGATTCGGTTCGCTCAGTCCCCGGCCGGGCGCCAGCACTGCGGTCGGGCCCACCGCCGCGTTCAGCCGCCGGGCCAGCAGCCGGCCCACCTCGGCCATCTCCGCAGCGGACGTGCGGACGAGGGTGATGTTGGGGTTGTGAACGATGTACGAGCGCTGCCTCAGCCCCGGCGGGAGGCTGGCAGCCGGACCGCACACAATGTAGTCGGTCCCGCCCGGCACGATGACCTGGGGCAGCCCGCGGCGGCCGGCAGCGACGAGGCGGTCTTCGCCCGCGTCAAACAGCCCGTGGCAGACGAAGCCCGTCAATTCCTGCAGGCTGACGTCCAGCGCCGCTTGCAATAAGCCCTCTTCGAGCAGCCGCTCCATGCACCGCCCGCCGGTGCCGTTCGGGTGAAAGGTAACGACCTCGTACCCCAGCCGCTCGAGGTGCAGGCGGGCCTCGGTCACACACGTGGTCGTCAGGCCCAGCATCGTCGTGCCGATGGCCGGCCGCGGACCGCGCGCCGGGACCGCGGCGACCCCGGCCATGGCTGCGATGGCTGCGGCGGCATTGGCGAAGATCTGGCGTGTGACCAGGTTGATCCCGGCAATGTCGGCCACGGAGTGCATCAGGCACATGTCGCTGGTGTCCACGTAGGGGCCGAAGCGATTCTGGCCGCTGGCGATGGTGGAGATCATCAGCTTGGGCAGGCCGAGGGGCAGGGCCTGCATCGCCGCGGCCCCGATCGCCGTGCCCTGGCCCCCGCCCACGCTGACCGCGCCGGCCACGCGGCCATCGGCGCAGAGCCGCGCGAGCACCGTGCGGGCGCCCGCCATCATGGTGGTGACGGCCCGACCTTTGTCTCCGGCCGCAATCAGCGCGGCCAGTTCCGCCCCGCCTGCCAGCGCGACCTCGTCGCGCGTGATGTCGGCCTCGACCGCGGGACGATCGAGGATGCCCGTGTCGATGATAATCGTCGGCGCCCCGTGCTCCCGGATCAGGCGGCTCAAATAGGCCACCTCGAGACCCTTGGTATCCAGGGTGCCCAGGACGGCAATTGCTCCGCGCATGGCTGCTCCTTTGCTTATCCTGTTCGCGGACTTGCTATCACTTCCCGGTCAGGAACGCCAGCTGCTCGGCCGAAAGCCGGACATCGGCCGCGGTCAGCGTGTCTTGCAGCTGCTCCTCGTTCCGAGCGCTGAACACCGGCACGGTCGGGAACGGCTGCGACAGCAGGTAACCCAGCACGATCTGCGTGATGGTCAGCCCCGTCTGCGCGCTCAGCGCCTGGACCCGCGCCAGCCGCCGCTCGGTTTCCGCGTTCACGAACATCTTCCGGTACAGCGCCGGGGATCGCATCCCGCTTGCCCGCGGCCAGCTTCTGAAACACGCCGTACGCCTGCGAGGTGTAGGGGATCGCGGCCAGCCGGTGCTTGGCGTGGTACTGCCACAGCTCGTCGTCCATCGCCACCATCGTCGGATCGCCGAAGCCCCCGACGTCCACCTGCGCCAGCGACCAGAGATTGGAGACCGCGGAGAATCCCTGCGCGCCGTGGCCGCGGGCGTAGGTTTGCGCCTCCGCCAGCCGCTTCAGCCCCCAGTTGGACGCGCCGTAGTAGCGGATCTTGCCCGCCTTGACCTGCGCCTCCAGGACTTGGACGAGGTCGCTCACGGGCTGGCTCGGATCGTCGCGGTGCAGCCAGTAGAGGTCGACATAATCCGTCTGCAGGTGCCGTAAGCTCGCGTCGAGGTCCTGGAGGATGTCGCAAGGCTTGACCCGTTTCACCTGGGGCGTGTCCAGGTAGTAGTGCGCGCCCTTCGTCGCCAGGATGATCTCGATCGCGCACCCCGCGCCGCTTCAGCCACTCGCCGATGATCTTCTCGCTCGGCGACTGCTGGCCCGGCACCCAGTCGCCGTAGACCTTTGCGGTGTCGACGAAGTTCCCGCCCGCATCGCGGTACGCGTCCAGCAGCGCAAATGCCGTCGTGCGATCCAGCGCCGCGCCGAACTCCACCGTGCCGAGGCACAGGGACGACGGCGCCAAGGCCGTGCCGGGGATTTCGACCGTGTGCATGCTATGTCCTCTTCTCCGCAACCGCCAGGTACAGGTCCAGGTGGGGCCCGTCCGGGTCGGGGATAAGCCGCTCGAGGCACGGGCCGTCGGCCACCTCGTACCGGTCGTTCGACTCGGCCCACGCCACCAACTGCTGCCAGCCCGCCGGGATGATCCGCGAACGGGTCCGCAAACGGGCTAACCAGCCGCATCACCGCATACAGCCCGCCCCCGAAGTCCTGGGTCGTCACCCGGCCCGACAGCCGCACGGTCTCGGGAACCGGATACCACACTTCGTACCCGCGCAGCCCGGCCGCCTGTTCCTCCGGTGTTACCTCTACGTCAAAGCCGAAGTAGGGGACCGCCGGGTCAACTCCGCCAGCCCTTGCTCGCCGAGCCACTGCCGCATCACCTTCGGCCGCCTCCTCTTCGGGCGACCCGCTGACCACCCGGAGGCACGCGACGTGCTGGGCCATAGGTTATTCGATGTGGACCGGCCCGAAATGATCCCTGGGATCGCCTGTCATGGGAGCACTCCTTTCGCTTCGCAGGACCGTTACGGCCGCAGTGTATCACGACCCGCCTGCGCGTTCCAGCCGGCAGGCGCCTCCTCCAGCCCATCCCCACACGCGATCAGCTCCACCAGCCGGCTCACGAAACGGGCGCCGCCAAAGCCTCCTCGATCAGCTCATCCAGGGGCATGGTCCGCCCCTGCATCCACGCGACCTCGGCGGTTTCCGGCCCGAGGGCCTGCCTTGCGGCGCTCAACGCCTGTTCCATCCGGGATTGAAAGGCTTTCGGCCAGCTGAACTCAGCGGCTTCGGTGACCACTGCAGACGCGGCGCTTAGCCGCAGAAACTGGGCAGTGCTCGCCTTGTCCGTGCAGAGAGCAACGCCCGGGTGGCCAGGGCAATGGAGAGCATCTTCTTTTCACCCAGGTCACGGGCCGCTGCGAGCGCTTCGTCCAACCACGGGCGCGCGCCCTCGGTTCGCCGCCCCGAGCATCGCACATTCCGGCACCGGACAGCGTCCCGATCAGGTCCCGGCAGCCGCCCAGTTCCCGGCAGCGGATCACGCCTTCTCTTGCAGCAGCCTCGGCGAGGCTGAACTCCTGGAGATCGATCAGAACGAACGCCAGCAATTCCAGCGACCATGCCACGCCCAGCTTGTCGTCCACTTCCCGGCACAGCGCCAACCCTTGCTCCAGCAGCGGCCGGCCCGCGGCAGGATCCCCGCCCCAATACTCGATCGCCCCAAGCCGGGAGAGCGCCCAGCCCAACCCATGCCGGTCGCCGATTTCGCGGCAGATCGCCGCACTCTCCTGTACCAGCGCCCGCGCCTCGTCGAGTCGGCCGCGATCCTGCGCCATCCAGCCCAGGTAGTAGAGCGCTCGGGCGGTCCCCAGCAGCTTCCCAAGAGCCCGGTACAACTCGAGGCTCTCAGCGGAGTTGCGCCTCCGAGGTAGCGTGGTCGCGATGGAAGAAGGCAAGCACCCCGGCGCCCAACAGAGCTTTGGCCCGCACGGCCGGCTCGGAGTCGTCCCCGGCCCTGGCAAGCATCTGTTCAGCCAAGCTTGCCCCTCGGCAAAGTCCCCGCGCACCTCCCAGAACCGGGCCAGCGCGCCGGCCAGCCGCAGCGCTGGCATCGGATCGTCCTGGGCGTGCAGGGTAGCGAACGCGCCGCGCAGGTTGCTGTGCTCCTCCTCGAGCCTGGTCAGCCAGCGGTTCTGCTCCGTGCCGAACAGCACGGACTCCGCCCGCTCGGCCATCGCCAGGAAATATGCTGCGTGCACCCGCCGCAGCCTCTCCTCCTCCCCGCTTGCCACCAGTCGCTCCAGGGCGTACTGGCGCATCGTCTCCAGCATGCCGTAACGCCCCGCGTGCCCCCGCCAGCCCAGGACCACCAGCGACTTGTCCACCAGCCGGAAGAGGAGGTCGAGCAGTACCCCCTGCAGGTCGTCACCCGAGCACACCGCCTCTGCGGCCTCCAGGTCCCAGCCGCCCGCAAAGACCGCCAGCCGGCGCAGCAGCACCCGCTCGTCCTCGGCCAGCAGCCCGTAGCTCCATTCCAGCGTCGCGCGCAGCGTCCGGTGGCGGGGCAGCGCGGTCCGGCTGCCGCCCGTCAGCACCTGGAAACGGTCGTCCAGCCGCCGGCACAACTCCTCGACCGCCAGCTCCCTGACGCGCGCCGCGGCCAGCTCGATGGCCAGGGGGATGCCGTCGAGCCGCCGGCAGATTTCGGCCACAGACGCCGCGTTGCCCTCCGCCACCGTAAAGCCCGCCTGCGCGGCCGCGGCCCGTTCGCCAAACAGGCGCACCGACTCGACCTGGACGAGCTCGGCCAGCGGCGGCAGGCGGCCCTCGCCGGGCACCTGCAGCGTGGGCACGACGTAGAGGCTCTCGCCCTCGATGGCCAGCGGCTCGCGGGAGGTAGCGAGGATGGTGAGGCGTGGTGCGGCGCGCAGCAAGGCGTCGGCGAGGCCGGCGCAGGCCGCGATCAGGTGTTCGCAGTTGTCCATGAGCAGCAGCAGCCGCCGGTGCTGCAGGTAGTCACTAACCTGATCAAACAGCGGCCTTTCCCCTTCCGGGCGGAGGCCCAGCCCGGCAGCGACCGCTTGGGGCAGCGCATCGGCGTTCGCGAGCCGCGCCAGGTCGACCCACCACACGCCATCGGGGAAATCGCCGAGCACGACCTCGGCCACCCGCAGCGCGAGCCGGGTCTTGCCCGAGCCGCCCGCGCCGGTCAGGGTCACCAGGCGCGCCTGGCCGAGCAGCCGGACAATCTCGGCGATCTCGCGCTCGCGGCCGATGAAGCTGGTGAGTTGCAACGGCAGGTTGTGCCTGCGCCGCGGCTGAGGCGCGCCTGCCAGGGACCCGTCGCCTGCGACGGTGCGGCGACAGCGGGCGCCGGCTCGGCTTCGTCGGGGAAAGTGGCGCGGGCGTAGGCAATGAAAGCTTCCTGCTCTTCAGGCGGGATGCCCAGGACGACAGCCAGGCGACCGGCGATCTCTTTGGAAGGACGCCGCTCGCCGCTCTCGATCTTGCGCAAGGTGGTGAGGGCGCAGCCGGCCCGGGCGGCCAGCTCTTCCTGGGTCAGATCCAGTGCGCGGCGCCGGCGCTTGAGCCAGGTGGTGAACGGAGGACGTTCTTCTGACATGTGGCCTCCAGGGCAAGAGAAAGACGTGGCACTGCGAGGCTTCGATGTCGCCCTCATTGTACCACAGTTTGTACGCGGACTTTTTGTGTCGGTCTTCGTTGACCTTCTCTCGGCCGGCGCAACCATGGTTGAATCAGTGATCATGCAAGCTGGAAGCGGACGCGCTGCAGGAGGACAAACATGTTGCACGAAGATGTCAAGACAATGGCGGACCGGCTGAACGACCTGTATAACCGGCACGATATGGCCAACCTCTCCGCCCTCCACGCGCCCGACTTCGTCATTCCATTCCTCGACCATTCCCGGCGGCGTCACCGACAAGGAAGGGTGGAAGGCGATGATGGAGATGTTTTGGCAGGCATTCCCCGATATGCACAATGGGATCCAGGATCTGTTCATTGTCGGCAACACGGTCGTGATGCGGATGACCTACAGCGGGACGCACCTGGGCGAGTTTCAGGGCGTTCCGCCCACCGGCGCCGCACGCCGGCCTCCCGGGCATCGACATCAGCCGCTACGAAAACGGCGTCGTGCAGGAGGAATGGCTCGAGGTGAACGATGCCGCGCATCTTGCAGATGCTGGCGGCGTGATAGCCGCGGCGGCAAGTGCCCCGCGCCGAACCAGGCAAACTCAACGCAGCGCCGTTCGGCCTGGGCCCAATTGGGGCGTGGGGTAAGAAAGGGACCGGCTACGAATCGGTGCGAGAGACCTGTCAGGTTTGCCAAACCTGACAGGTCTGGTGAGCGCAGACCCCGCCTCCGCCTCCCCATCCCCGCACTCGATCGGCCCCACCGGCCGGCTTACGAGGCGGGCGCGGCCAAAGCCTCCTCGATCAGTTCATCCAGGCGGCATCGTCCGCCCCTGCATCCATGCCGCGTCAGCCGCCTCGGGACCGAGTGCCTGCCTCGCGGCGCTCATGAAATGCTCCGTCATATCGCGAACTGGCTTCGGCATGGTGAATCCGCCGGCCTCGGTGAGCACGGCCGCCCCGCCTATCAGCCGCATGCCCTGAGCCGCGCTCCCCTCTGTCAGGCAGTACATCCCAAACACGAGCAAGGTCTGGGCGAGCACCATCTTCTCACCTGCGTCACGGGCGAGCACGAGCGCTTCGCACAGCCACGGGCGCACACCCTGCGGTTGGCCCATCAGGAGCTTTGCACCTGCGCCCGTGTACAGGCAAATGGTCAGGTACCGGCGTGCGCCCACCTCCCGGCAGCGGAGCATCCCCTCTCTTGTCGTCTCCAGGACCTGGCTGTGCTCCTGCAGAGCGAGCAGAATGGGCGCCGAGCATCGTCAGCGCCCATGCCGTGCCGAAGGCGTCGTTCACCTCCCGCAACAGCGCGATTCCCTGCTCGACCAGCGGTCGCGCCGCCGCAGGATCTCCAGCCCAGTAGTTGATCAGTCCGCGTCGGACCATCGCCCAGCCCAATCCCTGGCGGTCGCCGATCTCGCCGCAGATGGCCGCGCTCTCGTCCACCAGCGCCCGCGCCTCGTCCAACGCGCCGAGTCCTGCGCCATCCACCCCAGGTAGTACAGCGCTCGCGCGCGCCCCGCCCGTTCCCGATGGCCCGATAAAGGTCGAGGCTCTAGCGGAGTTGCACGGCCGCGGTGGCGTGGTCGCGCTGGAAGTAGTTGAATACCCCTGCGCCCAGCAGCGCTCTGGCCCGCGCGGCCGGCTCCGCAGCCTCCCCGGCCGCGCGCAAGCGTTTCGTTCAGCCATGCTCGCCCCTCGGCAAAATCAACGCGCACTTCCCAGAACCGGGCCAATGCGCCGGCCAGCCGCAGCGCCTTTACCGGCTCGGCCTCGCGCCGCAGGTGGCGTACGCGGCGCGGCAGGTTGCGCGTGCTCCTCCTCGAGCCGGGCCAGCCAGACGTTCTGCTCCGGCGTGAACAGCAGGGGCTCGGCCCGCTCCGCCAGGGCCAGGAAGTAGTCGGCGTGCGCCTGCCGCAGCCTCTCCTCCTCCCCGCTTGCCACCAGCCGCTCCAGCGCGTACTCGCGCATCGTCTCCAGCATGCCGTAACGCCCCGCGTGCCCCCGCCAGCCCAGCACCACGAGCGACTTGTCCACGAGCCGGAAGAGCAGGTCGAGCAGTACGCCCTGCAGGTCGTCGCCCGAGCACACCGCCTCCGCGGCCTCCAGGTCCCAGCCGCCCGCAAAGACCGCCAGCCGGCGCAGCAGCACCCGCTCTTCCTCGGCCAGCAGCCCGTAGCTCCATTCCAGCGTCGCGCGCAGCGTGCGGTGCCGCGGCAGCGCGGTCCGGCTGCCGCCCGTCAAGACCAGGAAACGGTCGTCCAGCCGCCGGCACAATTCCTCGATTGGCAGTTCTTTGACCCGCGCCGCGGCCAGCTCGATGGCGAGCGGGATGCCGTCGAGCCGCCGGCAGATTTCGGCCACAGACGCCGCGTTGCCTTCCGCCACCGTAAAACCCGCCTGCGCGGCCGAGGCCCGTTCGCCGAACAGCCGCACCGACTCGACCTGGACGAGCTCGGCCAGCGGCGGCAGGCGGCCCTCGCCGGGCACCTGCAGCGTGGGCACGACGAACAGGCTCTCGCCCTCGATGGCCAGGGGCTCGCGGGAGGTGGCGAGGATGGTGAGGCGTGGCGCGGCGCGCAGGAAGGCATCGGCGAGGCCGGCGCAGGCCGCGATGAGGTGTTCGCAGTTGTCCAGGAGCAGCAGCAGGCGCCGGCGCTGCAGGTAGTCGCTCACCTGGTCGAGCAGCGGCCGTTCGCCTTCCGGGCGCAGGCCCAGCCCGGCAGCGACGGCTTGGGGCAGCGCATCGGCGTTCGCAAGCCGCGCCAGGTCGACCCACCACACGCCATCGGGGAAATCGCCGACCACGACCTCGGCCACCCGCAGCGCGAGCCGGGTCTTGCCCGAGCCGCCCGCGCCGGTCAGGGTCACCAGCCGCGCCTGGCCGAGCAGGCGGACAACGTCGGCCACCTCGCGCCCGCGGCCGATGAAGCTGGTGAGCTGCAACGGCAGGTTGTGCCTGCGCCGCGGGTTCACCTGTTGTGCGCACGCTCTGCCAGGGGCTTCGTTCGACTTGCGAGGGCGCGGCAGTCAGGGGCGCCGGCTCGGCTTCGTCGGGGAAGGTGGCCCGGGCGTAGCTGATGAAAGCTTCCTGCTCTTCAGGCGGGATGCCCAAGACGACAGCCAGGCGACCGGCGATCTCTTTGGAAGGACGGCGGTCGCCGCTCTCGATCTTGTGCATCGTGGTCAGCGCGCAGCCGGCCTGGCTGGCTAGCTCTTCCTGGGTGAGATCCAGCGCGCGGCGCCGGCGTTTGAGCCAGGTAGTGAACGGAGGGTTCATCTGCCATGTGGCTCCTCCAGCGCAAAGAAACGTGGCACTGCAACCGTCAGAATTCTTCTGGCATTGTACCACATTTTGTACCCGTTGGTGTGTCGGTTAGTGACCTTCTCTGCCCGCAACAATCATGGTTGAATCAATCCTGGAAGGGCGTGATCCAATCGTCCGCGGCAGCGTGAACGCGACGACAACACACCCCACACCAGGAAGAATCAGGAGGGTAGAACCATGTTTCGCTCGCGACGTCTGGTTTTGGCGGTCGTCCTTGTCGCCATCGTGGTCTTCGGCTCGGCGATCCCTGCCCTCGCGGTGGACTCAGAGCCAGTGTGGAGTTACACTTTCTGACCGGCTGGACAGGCTTGCAGTTTCGCGCTGCGCATCGACTCTTTCGGCGGCGAGCAGTTCATGACGAAGACGTTCTACGATCGAAAAGGTCATCCCGTGCGCTGGATCCACGGTCGGGAAGGGTTCCGAACTCACCTATACCAATCCCAATACCGGGCGTCACGCTCTGGACGCGCTTGCCAACGGTGCCGGCAACCACACGACCTTCAACGTAGACGGGTCACAGACGGTCATGCTTACAGGACACAACATCCTTATCATGTTCCCAACCGATGTTCCGGCTGGTCCGTCGACCACCCTCTACGTCGGCCGCGTCGTGTATCACCAGCGATTCCGTTGGCAACTTCACGCTTCAGGGCTGGAGCGGAACGCAGACCGACATCTGCGCCGCGCTGTCGGGCTGAGCCAAGACTCGGGGCGGCGAGAACAATTGCAGCGCATGGAAGCGGACCTCCATGCGCTGCGGTAGGGAGGCAAACATGTTGCACGAAGATGTCAAGACACTGGCGGACCGGCTTAACGACCTGTATAACCGGCATGACCTGGCCAACCTCGCGGCCCTCCACGCGGCCGACTTCAGGTTCCATTCCACCGCCCTTCCCGGCGGTGTCACCGACAAGGAAGGGTGGAAGGCGATGATGGCGACGTTTTGGCAGGCATTCCCGGATCTGCGGAACGGGATCGAGGATCAATTCATTGTCGGCAACACGGTCGTGATGCGGATCAACTACAGCGGGGCGCACCTGGGCCAGTTTCAGGGTGTTCCGCCAGCAGGCGACGGCCGGCGGGCCTGGTAGGCGTCGACATCAGTCGCTACGAAAACGGCGTCGTGCAGGAGGAATGGCTCGAGGTGAGCGTGCCGGGCATCTTGCAGGAGCTGGCAGCGGAAGCGGCGGCGGCAAGTGCCGCGTGTGCGAACCCGAACTCAGCGCGCGGCGCCTTCGGCGGGCCCAATTGGGGCGTGGGGTAAGACAGGGGCCGGCCACGAATCGGCTTGCGAGACCCGTCAGGTTTACAAACCTGACAGGTCTCGGGAGCCAAGCCGGTCGCATACCTCCCGAAACCTGACGCGTGGTCCTAACTCAGCACGGACGCCGTAACCCGTCCCGACGGCCGCACGCTCTCAGCAGCCGCCTCTTCCAGCCCATCCCCGCACTCGATCAGCTCCACCAGCCGGTTCACGAAGCGGGCGGCTGGCGCGCCGTCCATCACGTCGTGATCGAACGCAAGGGTCAGGTGCAGGATCTCGCGCGGCACGACCTTCCCGGCTACCACCGCCGGCTTCTCTGCGATGCCGCCGACGATTAGGTCGATGGGATGCCCGGCCGGCGCGAGGCCCCAACCCGCGGCGCGCCCGCGTGCGAACATGCCTACCGCGGTCACGCCGACCGTCCCTGCCTGGGCCACGGCCCGCGCCGGGTTGCGGCGCTTCATCGACCCGATGAAGCCGACGAGCAGGCTCACCAGCGGCCCGGGCAGCGTGCCGAGCAGGCGCAACCACGGGGCCATGCCCTGGCCCGGCGGCACGGGCTCTTCCTGCACCGCCCGGATCTCCCGGTGTATCTCGGGGAAGCTCTTGCGGTTCGCGCCCCGGATGACGTGGACCATCGGCGCGCGGCCCCGGCCGATCTTCCGCTCGACCAGCATGTCCACGTCCACGTCCTCGAACAGGACCAGCTGCTTGCGGCCTTTCAGGTGCGCCTGCACCGACTTGTCCTGGTCTACCGCGTGCGCCAGGCAGTAGGCCATGTAGCCGGTGAACGAGAGCGTCTCGCCGGTGGCTGCCTTGTGGGCCTCGATCGCGCGGCGCACGGTCGTCACGTCCACTTCGAGCAGCGCGTACATGCAGTGCTTGACATAGATGAAGTCGAGCAGGGCGGGGGTTGTGCGGCGGCCGGGGGGAAGATCAATTACCTGGTAAGGACCTACACTCTGCATCATCGCTCGAGTTCCTCCTTGCAGGAGCAATTTGAGGCCAAATAAGAGTGTAGTGCCGCCTACAATTGTTGTCAAGGCGAACGGGTCAGCAATCGAAACACGTACCAGCACACCTCATTCCGCAACCGCTGGTCGTCGAGCACCAGTTCCCGGATTTCGTCGGGAGCTGGTCGCGCTGCCACCGGCACTCCCGGCGGCCCGCCTCGTCACGCTCGTCTTTCGGCGCCGCCGCCCGTGCCGCTCTGATCGCATAGGCCGCGGCGCCCAGCGTGTGCGCTGCCACGTGACCCACGGCCGCGGCCTGTCCCGCGGCGTGGGCTGCCTCCCTCGCTGCCCCGGACAGGTCCCGGGCCGCGCCGTTCGTGTGACCCGCGGCCGCCCGGGCCTGCATCATCTTGACCTCGCCCCGCACCCACGCGTGCGTCATCTCGATCGCATGCCGCGGGCGGTCGTCGTCGGGTCGCGCTTCCTCGAAGAAGTGCAGCACGTGCTCCGCGCACTCGGCCGCCCACACCGCCAGCAGGCGATGGTCCGCATCCTGCAGCGTGCCCCCGCGCCGCACGGTGACCAGCCTCGGGTCCCGCTCCTCGGTAAAAATCATTTGTCTACCCCTGTCATCCCCCGCATTATACACCCGCCAGAAATTCCCCGGTGTCCCAGCGCCTTCCCGACTCCTACCCAAAGCATAGGTCGTCGCCTTCCCCGGCGTATTTCGCCCTTTCGCCTTTCGTCTCTTTCCCCGGCTTTCGCTTTTCGCCTCCAGCTTCCCCCAACACCCGCAACACCCCTGCACCGCCCCTCGCCCACCCGCACGCCGGTTGACGAAATCCCCCAAACCGCCTAACATGCCCCCCATCGATTGCACGCCCCGCTGCGCTGCGCCGAGCCCCGCGAAGGAGACTGACATGCCGCTCACCAACCGCCGCTACGCGACCTACGCGCTCCTCTATTTCGCCCAAGGCAGCATCCTGTCCTACTTCACCGCCCTCAACGCGCTCTACCTGCTCTCGTTCAACCTCAGCATGGCGCAGATCGGCTTGTTCGGCATGATCGCGCTGACGCCGTTCGTGCTCAAGATCTTCCTCGGCATGGTCAGCGACCGGTTCAACCTGCTCGGCCGCGGGCATCGCGTCCCCTACATCGTCATCGGCCTGCTCCTCCAGGCCGGCGGCCTGCTGATCGTGCCCTTCCTCAACCCCGGCACGCAGTTCGGCCTCTTCGCGGCGCTCGCGTTCGTCATCATGACCGGCATGGCCCTGTACGACACCTGCACCGACGGCCTGGCGCTCGATTCGACCCGCGAGCAGGAGCAGGGCCGGGTGCAAAGCGTCATGGTTGGCGGCCGGGCCGCGGGCGTGGTCGTCGTTTCCGCGGCGATCGGCGCGATCGCGCAGCTCGCGTCGTGGCAGCTCGCCTTCTGGACCCTGGCGCTCGTGACGCTGCTCCCGCTGCCCCTCGTGCTCACGACGCGCGAGCCGGCCCGCCCCGCGGAGCGCCGGTTCGAGTGGGGCGCGTTCCGCGCGTTCAAGAGCTGGCCCGTGATCGCGCTCGGGCTGCTCGGCGCGCTCTACTCGCTGGTCATCGGCGGCGCGAACCAGGTAGTCAATCCCTTCCTCCGCGCCGAGTTCAACATCTCGTACCTCGTCGCGGGCTTCTACACCGCGGCCTGGGGCGTCGGGGTGATCGTCGGCGGCTGGGACGGCGGGCGCCGGGCCGACAAGCTGGGGCATCGCCGGGCGGTGCAGGGCGCGCTCTTCGCCGCGCTGGTCGCGATCGCCGCGCTCACCCTGATCAACAGCCCGGCCCTCGCGTGGCCCCTGGTCATCGCGTTCGGCTTCGCCTACGGGTTCTGGGAGGCGGTCTACTTCGCCAGTGCGATGGGCTTCGCCGACCTGCGCATCGCCGCGTCGATGTACGCGATCCTGATGGCGTTCGCCAACCTCGGCATGGGGGTCGGCCTGGCCCTGTCCGGTTCCCTTGTGGACGCGGTCGGTTACCGGACCACCTTCCTGCTGATGGCCGCCTTGAACCTCCTGGCGCTGCCCCTGCTGAACGCGATCTTCGGCCGCGCGCCCCGCGCCGCCTCCGCCGTGGAGTAGGACGCTCACCACGAAGGACCGAAGAACCAAAGGTCTCACGAAGCTATAGGGGTCTTCGTGCACCTTCGGTTCTTCGATCCTTTGTGGTGACCGTCCACTCGCAAAGGACACACTAACATGCAAGAAGCGATGGAATTCCTGGGCCGGTACCTCCGGTTCGACACCTCACACGCGAACGAAATGGCCGCGGCGCAGTGGCTGGCCGGCGAGCTCCGCGCCCGCGTCACCCCCGACGTCGTCGTGCACGAGCCCGCGGCCGGCCGCGGCCTGGTCATCGCACGCATCCCCGGCAGCGAGCCGCTCAAGCCCCTGCTCGTCAACCACCACATCGACGTCGTCATGGCCGACCCCGCGCAGTGGACCCATCCGCCTTTCTCGGGCGAAATCGCGGACGGCTACGTCTGGGGCCGCGGCGCGATCGACGACAAGGGGATGGGCGTGGCCCTGCTGTTCGCGCTGCAGGAGCTGGTGCAAGCGGGCGCCCGCTTCCGCCGGCCCGTCGTCTTCACGGCCGTACCTGACGAGGAAGCCGGGGGGGAGGTCGGGACGGCCTGGCTTGCGAAGCATCACAAGGCCGCGCTCGATCCCGAATGGGTGTGGGACGAGGGCGGCGCGGGGCTGGTCGGGGTCTTTGGCCCGCGCACCTACTTCGCCACCGCCAGCTGCGAGAAGCAGATCCACAGCGTCCGCGTGACCGCCCGCGGCAAGCCCGGCCACGGATCGATGCCCCACCGCGACAACGCGAACGCCAAGCTCATCCAGGCGCTGCGCTGGGTGCTGCGGGATCAGCGGCCCATCCGCCTGTCCGAGACCACGCGGACGATGCTCCGTGAGGTGGCGCAGTCGCAGCCTCCCGCCACCCGCGCGCTGATCGAGCGGCTGGACAACCCCGTCGCGCAGCGCCTCGCAGGCGGCCGGCTCGGCCAGGACCCGCAGATCAACGCGATGCTCCGCGACACGGTCAGCGTGAACGTCATGCGCGGGGGCGGGCAGATCAACGTCATTCCCGACAGCGCCGAGGCCCTGCTCGACTGCCGCCTCCTCCCCGAGACGGATCCCGACGAGTTCGACCGCTGGCTGCGCCTGACCCTGGGCAAGCAGGTCGAAATCGAGGTGATCGAGCGTTCCCCGCGGACGCCCAGCTCGCCGCTCGACAGTCCCTTGTACCTCGCGCTGCAGGCGGCCTGCCGCGCAGCCGTGCCGGGGGCCGGCGGGTTCCCGCTGCAGGTGTCCGGCGCGACCGACGGCCGCTACTGGCGTGCCGCCGGCGTCCCCGCGTACGGCCTCATGCCCTTCATCGTGACCCGCGAGGACCTCGGCCGCCATGCACGGGATCGACGAACGCGTCTCAGGGGAGAACCTCGCGCTCGGCATCCGCATCGCCAAGGACGTGATCACCCGGGTGTGCCTGTAGGAACCGCCGCACCGCCGCCACCGCCGACCGCCCACCCCCGTTCGGTCAAGTGCCAGACGGCCGCACCTGGGGGTCGAGACGCTCCACCTCTGGAGCGTAATATGCCATCATCGACCTCTCGTATCCTTGCATCGCGGCGCTCGCCGCCCTCGCGCTGATCCTCTTGGCCGGCTGCGTCGGCGTGCCCGCGCCCGCCGCAGTTGCCCGGCCCACGCCCGCGCCGCCCGCGACCGCGCCGGCCGCCGAACCCCCAACCGCTCCGCCGCCATCCCCCACACCCGCGCCAGAGCCATCACGCCCGCGCCCGACGGCCACGCCCACCCTGGTCCCCTCCCCCACGCCCGAGCCGCCGCTTCGCATCGGCAGCGCGGCAGATGCCCCGGCCGCGGCCGCTCGCCGCAGTGATCGACGCGCTCGAAGCGGCCGGCGTCGCCGTCGAACAGGCCGCGGACCAGCCCGATCTCCAGCTGGTCAACCCGGGCGGCGAAGGCACGGCCGCCGCATGGGAGCGCGTTTTCGCACCCGTCGTGCCCATGTCATCCCTCCTCGAAGGCATCCGGCTCGGCGAGCTGCAGGCCGCCTGGACCGGTAAGGGCAAGTCGGCCAACATCGCGACGATCTACGCCGACGAGGAGACCGCCGCGCTGCTGACCCCGCTGCTCGGCAAGCCCGGCGCAGCCGTCAAGGTCGTGCCTGCGGACGAGCTGGCGGCCGCGGTGTGGGACGGCGACAAAGCCATTGGGATCGTGCCGTTCGAGTCGCTCACCCCCCGGCTCCGCGCGCTCAGGGTAGACGGCCAGTCGCCCACCGACAACCGCTTCGCGGCCGACAAATGGCCGCTGACCGCCCGCGCCTCGCTCGTCGTGCTGACCGAGCGCGGCCGCGGGGCGCTCGCGGCCGCCGGCGCGCGCGCTCCCCGTCACCAACCGCGACCCGAACAAGCTGACCGTTCTCGCGATGACCGGCGTCACCGCCATGGCGCGCAACTCCGCCGTCGCGATCGAAAAGGCGGGCGATTACGGCTTCCTGGCGCGCCAGGTGGGGCCCGAGCTCGCGGCTGCGGACATCACCACCATCAGCAACGAGATCCCCTTCGTGCCCGGCTGCAAGGCGAACGGCAGCCCGAATCTCCTGGTCCTCTGCTCGAAGCCCGAGTACTGGGAGAACCTGGCGCTGTCGGGCGTGGATGCGATCGGCCTGACCGGCAACCACCTGCTCGACTTTGGCCGCAAGGCGGCGCTGTGGACCTTGGACTTCTATAAGGAAAAGAAGATGCCGGTCTACGGCGGGGGCGCCAACGAGAAGGAGGCGCTCGCGCCGCTGGTGATCGAGCACAACGGCAACCGCCTCGGCTTCCTGGGCGCCAATTCCTACGGGCCGCCCATCGCCTGGGCCGAGCCGGCCGAGCCGGGCGCCGCGAAGTTCGACCTGCCCACCATGCAGGCGGCGATCGAAGACCTCAAGCCGAAGGTGGACGTGGTGTTTGCCGAGGTGCAGGCCTTCGAGACCGATTACAAGGGCGAGTACGTGAACGTGCCGAACGACCGGGCCGAGATCGACTTCCGGGGCCTGAGCGAGGCGGGCGCGGACGTAGTGACCGGCGTCATGGCCCACGCGCCCCAGGCGCTCGAGTTCCGCGACGGCAAGCTCATCCTCTACGGCCTGGGCAACCTCTACTTCGACCAGACGTGGAGCTGGCCCACCCGCACCGGCCTGGTCCCCCGCCACACGATCTACGACGGCAAGCTCATCAACACCGAGCTGCTGGTGACCGTCATCGACAAGAACTTCCAGCTCCGCTGGGCCACCCCCGCCGAGCGCGCGCAGGTGCTGAAGAGCCTGTTCGACGTCAGCCGCTGGTGACGCCTCGCCACGCGAGCAGACCGGTCACCACCAGGAATCAAAGACACGAAGGCGCACGAAGCTTTGTGCGACTTCGTGTCTTTGATCCTTGGTGGTGGCGTCTTTGTTCCCGCCCCCGCCCCTGTTATACTTGCCCCTGTCGCTCCGTCCGCCCCGCATTTCCCTCCGGAAGGTACCTATGCGTCGCATCTACAACGCCGTCGTCGGCATCCTGCTCATCATCGCGGCCGTCACCGGCCTCCTCGCCAGCATCGGCGGCATCGCCGGCCTGGGCGGCGTTCCAGGGCCGCGTCGAGTCGGGCTTGAAGGCCCAGCTAACGCTCCTCGACGAGGCGCTCGTGACCACCGACGCGGGCCTGCGCACCGCGTCCGAGTCGGTCGCCCAAAGCCAGGCCATCCTCACGTCGATCAAGGGCACGCTGGACGATTCCACGACCGCCATTACCGACATCGTCCCCGCGGTGCAGGCGATGGCCGGCGTCGTCGGCACGCAGCTGCCCTCCACGCTCGACGGCGCGACCAAGGCCCTCACGGTATTCGCCGACACGGCCGGCGTGATCGACAAGGTCATGGGCGTGATCACCGCGCTCCCCTTCGTCAGCATCCCCGCCTACAACCCGGACGTGCCCCTCGCCCAAAGCGTCACCAATGTCCGTGACAGCGTCGGCGATCTCGGCACGAAGCTGAGCGCCATCGAGACGGGCCTGGACAAGACCGCCGCCAACCTCGATTCGATCCGCGGCGAGGTGTCGGGCGTCGGCACGGGCCTCGACGGGCTGGGCCAGTCGCTTGACGGCACGGTCGAGGTGCTGGCGAGCTACCAGAAGATCGTTGCCGACCTGCGGACCCAGGTCGATGCCGCCGTCACGGGCGTCGAGAACGCGCTCCGCTGGGTGCGCATCGCGGCGATCTTCGCCCTGCTCTGGCTCGGCATCGCCTCGCTCGGCCTGCTCACCCTCGGCTGGGACCTGCTCAAACGTAACCGGGAGCAGCGCTCGGCAGGGGTTATGCCGGTGTATGCCCAAGAAGGGGCCGCCTAACCGCTCGCCAGGGCAACGCGCCGGCTGGGCCACCGCCTGCAGGTAAGTGGCCATACCTCGCACCTGGACGAGCGCAGTAAATCACGCCTGGCGCGCAGGATCCTAACGAGTAAGAAGCTCGCGCGCCAGGCGCACGGCCCCCAGGGCAGATTCCTCTACCCGGACAAGAGGTGTGGGCGCGATTCCCGCCTCTGCGATGCCACCTTCGAACGCGGCAAAGACCCGGCGTCCCTTGACCAGCACGCTCCCGGCGACCGCACACGGGCACTGGCCTTGCAGCCCCAGCCGCCGTGCGACCGCCGCCGCGGTCGCTGCCAGGTCCCGGCCAGCCTCTTGGAGGATGGCGGAGGCGACCGCGTCGCCCTCCTCGGCCGCCCGCTCCACCAGCACGGCGAGCGCAGCAACCTCTGACGCCGCGAGCGGCGGACGATAAGCCCGGGCGATAAGCTGGGTCGCGTCCGAAAAGCCCCAGTGCGCAAGAACGGCGTCTAGCAGCGACGTCGGCGAGGAGCGACGGTCGTGTGCTGCGACGGCTGCCCTCAGCGCTGCCCTTCCGATCGCATACCCGCTACCCTCATCGCCGAGCAGCGGCCCCCAGCCGCCGGCCCGTGCAACCCTGGCGTTCGGGTCACGCCCGTAGGCGATCGAGCCGGTGCCCGCGATCACTGCCAGGCCCCAGCCCGCAGCGGATCCCGCGGCCAGCACAAGCTCGGCATCGTTGGCAACCCGGAAGGCCGCGCCCGGCAGCCGCCTCCGGACCCAGTCGTCAAACACGGCCAGGTCGTCCGCCCGACCCACGCCCGCAAGGCCGAGGCATACGGCTCGCACTTGGGCTTCCGGCAGCCCGGCATTAGCAAGCGCCACCTCTATGGCCTGGTCGATGGCGGCCTGCGCGGCGGCGAGCCCCACGCCCTGATAGTTGGATGCGCCCGCGGCGCCGCGACCGAGCGCCGCACCGTTTAGCCCCGCGACCACGGCCCGGGTCTTGCTCCCGCCGCCGTCGATGCCAATCACAATATCCATCTTCTTCATTACCGGCTGGTCTGTGCGAACGCGCGCTCAGGCGAGCGCGGCGCGCACGGTGCCGCCCGCGTCCTGCAGCTTTGCCCTGGCTTCGTCCGGGCTTGCGCCGGTCAGGCCCGCGACGATTGCGACTTTGACGTCGCCATCCGCTGATGCCAGCAGCCAGCCCGCCCGCGCTTCGTCGACTTCGCAAGCCTCGGCGACAATCCGCCGGGCGCGGTCGCGCAACTTGGCGTTCGATGCCTGCACGTCCACCATAAGGTTCCCGTATGTTTTGCCGAGGCGGACCATCGTGGCTGTCGAGAGCATGTTGAGCACCATTTTCTGTGCGGTGCCCGCTTTCAGCCGGGTCGAGCCGGTTACGACCTCCGGCCCCACGAGCGGCGCGATGTCCACATCCGCCAGGTCGCCGACCGGCGAGGGCCGGTTGCATGCCAGGCCGATGACGAACGCACCCCGTCGCTTCGCCTCTTCCATCGCCCCGAGGACATACGGCGTCCGGCCGCTCGCCGCAATGCCGACCACCGTGTCATCACGGCCGCAATCGAGCCTCGGCGATATCGTTTTTGCCCGCCTCGGCGCTGTCCTCAGCGCCTTCTACCGCGCCTGTAAGCGCCGCGTCGCCGCCCGCCATAAGCCCGACCACGAGACCAGGGGGCGTGTTGAACGTTGGAGGGCATTCGGCAGCATCCAAAACCGCAAGCCGCCCCGAAGTGCCCGCGCCGGCATAGATCAGGCGGCCTCCCCGCCGCATGCGCTCGACGATGCCATCTACAGCGCGTGCGATCGCGGGCAGTTCCGCCCGCACGGCGCCGGCCACCTTCTTGTCCTCCTCATTCATGAGTGACACGATCTCTGCGGAGGTGAACATGTCGATCTGTGCGCTGGCGGGATTCCGGGTTTCGGTGAGGCTCAAGGAGGCGTCGACCGCGTCGATCGGGGCACGGGTGCGAGGGCGGCCCGGGGTGATGTCGCCCAGGACCACCGCTGCGGTGGCGCCGGTGGCGGCTGGCAGATTGCCGGGGCGATCGGCCAATGTTTCGTAGGCCAGCACGGCAAAGGCAATGGCCTCCTTCGCGCCAGCCGGCAAGCCCAGTGCGTCGGAACGCACCAACTCCGAGGGCGCGAGCGCGACCTCCAGCATGGCCATCAGGGTCGGATTGTCCGCGCCGCCGCCGCTCACGATCGTCTGGGCCGGCCACACGGGCAGAAAGCGCTCGTATGCATCGCGGATCGAGCGTGCCGTAAAGGCAGTGAGGGTTGCCACCATGTCCCCGGACGTGAGGCCAAGCCCTATCCCTCGCTCCCACACCTCCGCGCCGTATTGCGCGCCGAATAGCTCCCGGCCCGTTGTCTTGGGGGGCCGTGCCACCAGGTACGGGTGGGCCAGCAGCTCGGCCAGGAGTGCCTCGTCGACCTCGCCGCGTGCAGCCAGCTCGCCGTCCCGGTCGTAGCCGAGCGCGCCGCTCGTCGCGCGGCTCGCGGCATAGTCGATCAGCATATTGCCCGGGCCCGTGTCGAAAGCGAACGGCGCGCCGCCCTCCGGTGTTGCCGCTGCGGGCGGCAGGTAGGTAAAGTTGGCGATGCCGCCGAGGTTCAGGGCTGCCCGAGCGCGCACGGGATGGGTCAGCAGCAGGCGGTCCGGATAGGCGACGAGAGGCGCGCCCTGCCCGCCTGCCGCCATGTCGCGGGCGCGGAAATTGCCGACGGTCGTGATGCCGGTTCACTCGGCAATGACCGCTGCTTCACCCAGCTGCAAGGTGGATGCATCCGGCCCGTCCGGGATGTGCCAAACCGTTTGCCCGTGGCTGCCGATCAGGTCGACATCCTTGGGCTGCAAGCCTGCTGCCGCAATGCCGGCCAGTGCCGCATCCGCAAAGGCTCGCCCGAGTGCTGAAGTTGAGCGCGCAGAGGCGGTCGACAGAGCCCGTCTCGGGACGGAAACTGGCGAAAACCTGGTCGCGGAGGGCAGGCTCGAAGTCGACGTGGGTGTGCTGCAGCAGGCGCCAGGCCAGCCGGGGCGGCGCGCCTGCAATGTCCACCACCGCAACCTCGATCCCGTCGGCCGAGGTGCCAGAAATCATCCCAACGACGATCATCGCGTCTCCTCGATTTCCGCCGGCATTCGCCCGGGCAACCGCCCCGACGGCCGTCGCCTCCCCGGCAAGCACGGCGAACAATGCCTCCACCACCGGCGGATTTACCCCGTACGTCGCGAGATAAGTCCCCACGCCGGGGAACTGCAGCAGATCGTAAGGCGAGGAAGTGGCGATCGCGATTACGGAGATGCGGGCCGCTTCGAGCGCGCGCACGAGCGCGCCCTGCCACGGATGCATCCCCGCGTCGGACGTTGCGATGATGGTCGTGCGGCCGCGGGCTTGCTCCACGAGGGACGCGATCTCCGCCGCGTCGATTTCATCATGGATCGCGACCGCCTCCGCGCCGAACGCGCCGCTCGGCGGCCGGCCCGATCACCGGCTCGCTCAACCCGCTGGCGGGGTCGCCCAGCCGGGCGAACTCGATCGCGAACAGGGGCTTGCTACGGTGCAGCGGCAGCAGCGAGTCTCGATCCCTGAGCAGCGTGGTGCTCTGCGCCGCGATCTCCCGCGACAGCCGGCGGGAAGCGCCCGCGCCCACAGCCTCGAGGGATGGCCGAGGGACGCCGCGATGGCCTTCCAGAAGCCCGTACTTCCGCTTGGCGGCCAGAACTCGGCGGACCGCAGCATCGAGCCGCTCCGCAGGGAGCGATCCTTCGTCCAACGCACGCAGGATTGCCCCGTGCACCTCCCGGTGCACCTGGTGGCCGTGGCTGATGCACAGCACGTCCGCGCCCGCTCGCAGCGCTGCCACTGCAGCCTTCGGTACGGGATAACCGCTTGTCGCCAGCGCACCCATCTCGAGCGAGTCGGTCAGGAGCAGCCCCTCGTATCCCATTTCCTCCCGTAGGAGCGTAGCCATGACGCGCGGGCGAAAGGGTGCCCGGCAGGCCCGGCGTCGGGTCGATCGCGGGGAAATGAGCGTGGGAGGACATGATCCCGGCAACGCCTGCACGCATTGCGGCTCGAAATGGCACGAACTCGACGGACTCCAGCCGTTCGCGCTCGTGAGGGACCGTCGGCAGGAAGAAGTGGGAATCGATGCCGGTGTCGCCCTTTCCAGGAAAGTGCTTGCCTACCGCCATGACCCCGGCTGACTGCAGCCCTTCGAGATACTCGACGCCGAACCGGGCGACCTGCTGCGGATCCGCGCCGAACGAACGGGTCCCAATGACCTGGTTGCGCGGGTTGTTATTGATGTCGAGCACGGGCGCGAGGTCCATGTTAATGCCGCACGCAAGCAGTTCCTGTGCGAGCAGCGACGCCACCGCCCGGGCGTTCGCCGGGTTGCCGGTTGCGCCGAGCGCAAGGTGGCTGGGGAGCTCCGTGTAGCCGCGCTTCTCGCGCATGCGGACCACCCGGCCGCCCTCTTGATCGATCGAGATGATCAGGCCCGGGCTGCCAGAGCCGGCCGCGGTTGCCTGCAGGTCCGCGCTCAGCTGCGCCAATTCCGGCGGCGCCCCGACGTTGCGCTCGAAGTAGACCACGCCGCCCAACCCCAGTTCGGCGACCAACGCGGCGCCCTCCGGCGTCAGCGCCGTGTACCGAGCGCCGGTCTCCGCGGGATCCAGCCCAACCATCATGACCTGGCCCGCTTTTTGAGCCGGCGTCATAGCCGCCAGGATCCGATCCACGGTCGATTCGTTTCCCGCCATCACACCTCCTAAAGGCTCGCTATTCTGCGCTAAGCATACAGCAGATACTCCCGGCGCCGGTAACGAAACTCGGCCTCGCCCTCCTCCCAGTCCCGGCAGACCTGCGCCGGGTGGTCGCCCGCATCCAGCCGCTCCCGCGGCGCTGAGGAGGCCGACAGGACGTCGAAGTGCGGCTGCCACCTGCAGTGCTCCGGGAACAGGCGGCGGAGCGTTGCGACAATGTGGATGCCCATGCGAACCGGCAGCGAGCGCGTCCCGGTCCGTCACGTGGATCTGGCTGCCGAAGCATAGCTCGCTCCGGCTGCCTTCCCACCGGGGATCGTAGCGCTGCGCTGGTTCGAAGGACGTAGGCCGGAAATGGACGCCGGGCAGTTCCAGTGCGTTGAGCCTATCGGACAGCAGGTCGGGATCGACCCAAGCCGCGCCGAACTGCTCGAACGGCAGGCCGGTTCCCCTGCCCGCAGATACGTTCATCCCTTCGAGGAGGCACGCGCCGGGTAGACGGTCGCGGTCGAGAGATGAGGCATTGCCGGCGAGGTGGGGACCCAGGGTAATCCCGTCTGGTCATACCACAAGGCCCGCTGCCAGCCCTCCATAGGAATCACCGTGAGCGCTGCGCCGAGGCCGCACCCGGCGTTGAACAGCTGCCCAGCTCACCTGCCGTCATTCCGTGACGGATGGGGATCGGCGCTGCCGCATACCATGAGAGGAACGCCTCCTCCGCGAGCGGGCCTTCCACTTCCTCGCCGCCGATCGGGTTCGGCCGGTCGAGCACGACCACCGGCAGGCCCTGGCGACCGGCGGCTAGCAGGCACGCGGAATAGTGTCGTGATGAAGGTGTAGAAGCGCGCGCCCACGTCCTGCACGTCGAACACCAGGACGTCCAGCCCCGCGAGGACGCTTGCTGGGGGTTCGGCCGCGTCGCCGAACAGGCTGTACACGGGTAGGCCTGTGCGTGGGTCGCGGCCGTGGTCCATCGGCATCGCATCTGCCCCCGAACCGGAAAAGCCGTGCTCCATGCCGAAAAGCACGGCCAGCCCCCGGTCCGAGTTCTTTGTGCAGCGCATCGACCGAACGGGTGAAGTCGGGCAGCACAGCGGCCGCGTGCGACACTAGCCCGACCCGCTTGCCTTGCAGCGGGCGGCACCCCTGGTCGAGAAGGACTTCGAGACCGGTGCGTACCATACTCACCCTCTATCGCGGCGCAATGCTGGCTTGGTTGAGACCCATTGTCGCAGCTATGGGCGATTTGTCAATCTGTCCTGCAGCACGAGGATACTTCCCGTACGCTGCGCGCTTCCCCTTTGTGCCGTTATCGTCTACAATACGGCCTCCGGAGCGCACGTGTGCGACAAGCCTCGCAGGCAGCGCACTCTGCGTCAACAACCCATGGTCAGAGCGAAAGGAAGGAGATGTCCGAGCGACCAGAGACACGGCGATGCCAGCCGAAGTGTGATCGGTAACCTTGACACCGGACCAGCCAAGGAGGAAACACATGAAGCGGACGTTACTGTACCTCGTCCTGATCGCTGCGTTGGTCCTGCCCGTTGCTTGTGCCGCACCCGCGACGCAGGCCCCTCAGGCACAGCCCACCGCCGCGCCGGCCCAACCAACCGCAGCCCCGGCCCAGCCGACCGCGGCCCCTGCCCAAGCGACGCAAGCGCCTGCAGCCACGGCCGCGCCGGCCGCGACAGCGGCGCCCGCAGGCGCGACCGCTGCACCGACGCCCGCCCCGCCTCCGCCCGAGCGCACAGCCAAGGGCGGCATCCGCAAATCGAGCAGCACCTACAAGGGCGATCTGAACCTGTGGGTCCTGGGTTACACGCCCGGAAACGCCTTCGCCAACCCGTTCGATAACGCGGTTTCGCAGTTCATGGCCGACAACCCCGATATCAAAGTCAATATCACCGGCTACCCGCCGAATGACGAGGGGTTCACCAAGCTGACCACCGCGCTTCAGAGCGGCCAGGGCATTGACCTGCTGCGCCTGCCCTCCGACCGCCTGCCCCAGTTCGTGCGGGACGACCTCGTCGAACCGATCGACCCGTACCTGACCGACGCTGATAAGGCCGACATCCTGCCGAACGTCCTCGACGTGGTCAAGCTAAAGGACGACAAGCACTACGCATGGCCGCTCTGGGTCGTGCCCATGGGCATTTACATCAACAAGGACGTGTTCGCCGAGGCGGGCGTCGATCTGCCGGCCAAGGACTGGACCTGGGACCAGTTCGTCGATGCCGCAAAGAAGACCACTTTCAAGCGGGCGAACGGCGAGCAGGTGTACGGGTTCAGCGGCTTCGTCGATCCAGGCGTCATCAACACCTGGGGCCTCTGGATGAACGAGGACCCGTCCGTGCGGCGCGATCGTGGACGGCAAGTTTGGCTACAACAACGAGAAGGCGTACGCCGGGCTGCAGCGGATCCAGGACCTGGCCCAGAAGGACAAGGTGACCCCGCCCGACTTCGGCGCACAGAAGGACTCCGACGTCAAGGGCGGGTTCATCAACAAGCAGTACGCGATGATCGTCGACGCGACCGGCCCGGCGGCGCAGTTCAAGGGGCAGAACGTCAACTTCGACATCTACCCGCACCCGACCGTCAACGGCAACAAGCTCACCGTGGGCGCGGTCGGCCTGATCGCCGTGGCCGCGCAGAAGGACGAGCAGAAGCGGCTCGCCGCGATGGACCTGGGCCGCTATCTCACCAGCGGCGAGGTTCAGCAAGACGTGCCGCCCGGCTCCAACGTGCCGACCGGCTTCTACCTGGCGCCCGGCGCGCGCAAGTCGGTGAAGGTCGTCCGATCCGCTCGAGAAGTTCCTGCCGATGCTGCCGGATATGTGGGTCACGCCGCTGGTGCCGAGCTGGGCGCAGTTCACCCGGTTGATGCACCCCGAGTACCAGAACATCATCTTCGGCAAGGAGACGCCTAAGGAGGCGATGGAGAAGATCGCTCCCGAGGCCGAGCAGCTGCTGACCGAGCAGTAGCAGCAGCGTCGGCGGCGGCGCATGGTCCTGCGGTGCACGATACTACCGCACCGTTGCGCCGCCCCACCCTGTTCGGCATGGCAGATCCCTTTAGCGAGGCGGCATGACACCAGTTCGCAGATTCATCAAGCGGTATGGCTGGTCCTACCTTTTCATCCTGCCGGCCATGACCTCATTCATCATCTTCACCTTCATCCCGGTTCTACGCGCGTTCATCATTTCGTTCCAGAAGTACAGCCTCGTTCGGGGGGGCACGTTCGTTGATCCCATCTATGCCAACTATACCCGCGCCTTCACGATGCTCGGTGGCATCTTCACCACCGCCATCAAAAACACGCTCATCTATACCGTCTTTACCGTAACGACCGCCATCTTTCTTGGGCTCATCCTGGCCAGCCTGATCCAGCCATTGAGCAACAAGATGCGCACCTTCTTCCGGGGCGGCCTATTACCTGCCCGCGGTCACCAGCGCCCTCATCGTCGGCATGACCTGGGCCTACATCTTCAACGGGCAATGGGGCTTCGCCAACTATCTCTTGCGACTCGTGGGGCTGGCGCCAGTGCGCTGGCTTTCCGACCCGGATATCGCGCTTTGGAGCGTGACGGTCTCCGCGATGCTGACCATCCCCGCAACCGCGGTCGTGCTCTTCAGCGCCTCGATGGGCTCCATCCCGCAGGAATACTACGAGGCCGCCGACCTCGACGGCGCCAGCGCGATCCGCAAGTGGTGGAACATCACCGTGCCCCTCATCAAGTCGACCACGCTCTACCTGGTCGTGCTCTACACGATCGCCAGCTTCGAGGTATTCGAGCGCATCTACGTCATGGTGCCGAGCGGCGTGGGCAACTCGACGCAAACGATTGTTACGCAGATCTACAACAACGGCTTCAAGGACTTCAACTTCGGCGTCGCGTCCGCGCAGGCGCTGGTCCTGTTCGTCATGATCGCCACGGTTGCGGTCTTCCAGTTCCGCGCGCTGCGCAGCGACGTGGAGTACTGAGCCCATGAGAAGACTCACTGCGGGAAAACTCACTGGCTATGCGTTCCTGGTGATCACGGCGATCGTCGCGCTGTTCCCCATGTACTGGCTTTTTACCAATGCGTTTACGCCGGTTCTCGGCACACCGCCGCTCACGCCCATCCTCATCCCCGCCTTCAAGCTGGACAACTTCGGGCGCCTGCTGGGCAACACGATTCATTACCCGCATTGGATGCTGAACAGCTTGCTCGTTGCGTTCGGGGTGACTGCGTGGCACGTCCTCTTCGACACGATGGCCGGCTACGCGTTCGCCAAGAAGCGCTTTCCGGGCCGGAACGTCCTGTTCTGGATGATCTCTGAGCACGCTCATGATCCCGATTCACGTCACCTTCATCCCGCTCTACATCATCAACCGCAACCTGGGGCTGATCGACTCGCTGTGGGCGCTCATCCTGCCCGGCACGGCGCAGGCATTCGGCATCTTCCTGATGCGGCAGTTCATTCAGACGCTGCCGTCCGAGCTGGAGGACGCGGCCCGTATCGACGGCGCAAGCGAGTTTGGGGTGTTCTGGAACGTGATCATGCCCCTTTCGACGCCCGCGATCGCGGCCCTGGCGATCTTCACCTTCGTTCGCAACTGGAACGACTTCCTGTGGCCGGTCATCGCGCTGAACAGTCCCCAGAACTACACGCTCACGGTCGGCGTGGCCAACCTGCAGGGCGAATTTATGACCGATTGGGGCATCATTTTCTCCGGCGCGACCCTGGCCGCGCTGCCCATGATCGTCTTCTTCCTTCGTCTTCCAGAAGTATTTCCTGGAGGGCGTCCGCATGGGCGCGTTGAAGGGGTAGGGCGCGGTACTTGTGTCAACGCTTGTGTATGTTCGCCCACTGTCGAAAGGAATCAGACCATGGATAAGCTGAACGTGGCAGTCGTCGGTGCGGGCATCTTGGGTCGCGCCACGCCCGCGTATTTCACGAGCAGCCAGATTCGGCGCTCGTCGCGGTCGTCGACGTCGATCCGGCCCGCGCGCCGGTCGCGGAGCGCTACGGGGCGCGCTTCTACACGGACATGGCGGCCATGCTGGATGCCGAGCGATGTAGACGTCGTCGCGGTGGCCACGCCCGATCACCTCCACCGGGAACCCGTGCTCGCCGCGCTGTCCGCCGGAAAGCACGTCTTCATGGAGAAACCGCTGGCGACCACTGCCGACGATGCCCGTGCCATCGCCTCCGCCGCAGCCTCATCCGGCCGCACCGTGATGGTCAACTTCAGCCAGCGCTTCGTGACCGACCACCTGTGGATCAAGCAGGTCATCGACGAGGGCAGCATCGGCCGGCCGCAGGCAGTCATTTCCGTCAAGTTCGACGCTATTTCCGTGCCGACGGGCATGATCCGCAGCTGGGCCGCACAGACCTCGCCAATCTTCTTCATGTCGAGTCACGATCTCGACATGACGCACTGGTTCCTCGGCTGCCCGCCGGTAGAGGTATACGCGCGCGAGACACGGGGGACGTTGGAAGGACTTGGTTTCGACGTCCATGACGGCCTGAATGCGCTCATCCAGTTCGAAGGCGGCGCCACCGCGGCCTTCCACTCCTCGTGGATCCACCCCAACACCTACCCGAAAATCGCCGACGGACACCTGCAAATCATCGGGTCGGAAGGCGCGCTGACCTACAACAACCGCACGCGCACGGCTGAACTCTACAACCAGAGCGGCGGTCAGAAGCTGGAGTTCACCGGCCCGCACACCGCGGACGAGGTCGGCGGCAAGATCACCGGCGCGTTCGCCGAATCGGTGCGCGAGTTCATGGCCTGCGTGGCTGAGGGCCGCGAACCAGCCACCTCGCCCCGGCGGTGTCTGCCCGTCGCCGAAGCGCAGGTGGCCGTCATGGAGTCGTTGCAGACCGGTCGCCCCATATCGCTGGTCGGGTGAACCGGACCCCGTTATAGCGCAGCCTCCTTGCAGCGCGCACATTCGTCGTAGGGATGTGACCGGTGTTGTGATGGGGATCGGAAGTAACGGGAGCCCGCCCTACATAAGGCGGACAGCCGAATGCCGTGACGGGCCAGAAGGTCGGGCAGTGCGCGATCGAGGGCCTCTAGGCGCCTGAACTCCCTGGCCGGCGGTTTTGTTGGCGAGGATTAGGCCGAGGGCTCGCAGCACGCGAGCCCCCATTCGTCAACTGCCCGGCTCCTTGGCGACGCCTCGCTCCTACGGCCGGTGGCGCGGACCGGCCTCCCGCGTCCGCCGCTTTCCCATTCCTCACCGTGCAACGTATAATGTTCTCCGGCCGGCAGCACCTCACCGGCGGATTCCCAACCAACCGGACCCATCATGCCAGACATCACCCCGCATGCCTTCGTTGCCAAGTGGCGCAACGTGACGCTCACCGAGCGCTCGGCCAGCCAGCAGCACTTCATCGACCTGTGCGGGCTGATCGGCCACGCCACTCCCGCGGAGGCCGATCCCGCGGGCACGTGGTTCACCTTCGAGAAGGGCGCGACCAAGGCGACGGGCGGCGAGGGTTTTGCCGACGTCTGGAAGATGGGCTATTTCGGCTGGGAGTACAAGGGCCTCCACGCGAACCTCGACAAGGCATACCAGCAGCTCTTGCAGTACCGGGAGGACTTGCTCAACCCGCCCCTGCTCGTGGTCTGCGACCTCCAGCGCATCGTCGTCCACACCAACTTCACCAACACCGTCAAGCGCAAATACGAGCTGGCCCTCGACGACCTGCTCAAGCCCGAGGGGCTCAAGCTGCTCAGCGCGGTCTTCACCGACCCCGAGTCGCTCAAGGACCCTCAGACGCCCGAGCACGTCACCCAGCTTGCCGCGGAGAAGTTCGCCAAGCTATCTGAGCGGCTGCGGTTGGCCGGACATCCCTCCGGCGCTACCGCTCATTTCCTGATCCGCCTGCTCTTCTGCTTGTTCGCCGAGGACGCGGGCATCCTGCCCAACCGGCTCTTCACGCAGCTTGTGACCAGATGGGGCGGATCGCCTGGCCAGTTCGAGAAGCGACTCAGGCAGCTGTTCGCCGCGCTGGCCGGCGGCGGGCCGTTCGGCGCGGAGGAAATCCCGCACGTTGACGGCGGATTGTTCGAGGATGACGCGGTCCTGCCGCTGGACGGCGAGAGCCTGCGGACGCTGATCGAGGTCAGCTCGCTGGACTGGTCCGCGATCGAGCCTTCCGTGCTGGGCACGCTGTTCGAGCGCAGCCTGGACCCGGACAAACGCTCGCAGCTGGGCGCGCACTACACGGGCAAGGACGACATCCTCCTCATCGTGGAGCCGGTGCTGATGGCGCCGCTGCGCCGCGAGTGGACGGCCGCAAAGTCCCAAGCCGAGGCGCTGGCGGACAAGCGGGAGACGGTGCGGGGCAGCAGGCCCTCAGCGCAGAAGACGAAGCAACTGGCGAAGTTGGACGCCGACCTGAAGGCCGTGGTGCGGCAGTTCCGGGAACGGCTCGCCGCGGTGCAGGTCTTGGACCCCGCCTGCGGCAGCGGCAATTTCCTCTACGTCGCCTTGCGCCAGATGCTCGACCTGGAGCACGAGGCGATCAACCTCGCGGTGCGCCTGGGCGACAGCCGCTCGCTGCCCCTCGTCGGCCCGGAGCAGCTGCACGGCATCGAGGTCAATCCGTACGCGTACGAGCTGGCGCAGGCGACCATCTGGATCGGCTACATCCAGTGGCTGCGCGAGAACGGGTACGGCCGGCCGGCCGAGCCGATCCTGAAGCCGCTGCAAGCGATCCGGCGGATGGACGCGATCCTAGCGTACGACGTGGAGGGGCAGCCAGTCGAGCCGGAATGGCCCCCGGCGGATGTAATCATTGGGAATCCGCCGTTCCTGGGCGGCAAGCGGCTGCGGTCAGAGTTGGGAGATAAGTACGTCGAGGACCTGTTCCGACTCTACGATGGCCGGGTGCCACGCGAGGCCGATCTCGTGACTTATTGGTTTGAGCGGGCACGAGCGCAGATCGAGACGGAGCAAGCAGAGCGAGCAGGGCTGTTGGCAACGAACTCGATCCGGGGGGGTGCCAATCGAAGAGTCCTCGATCGGGTAAAGAAGAGTGGATGCATCTTCGCGGCGTGGAGCGATAGACCCTGGGTGCTGGAAGGGGCGGCGGTAAGAGTATCACTCATTGGTTTCGGTGCCGCCAAGCATGAGCCGGCATTGCTGAACGGACGTACCGTTGGCGAGATCAACGCCAATCTAACGGCTGCAACGAATCTTGGGGCTGCTCGGCCGCTGGCGGAGAACCTAGGGATCTGCTTCATGGGCGATACCAAAGGAGGTGCGTTTGACATCTCTCGTGAGGTCGCTTCCACGATGCTCAGCGCTATCGGGAATCCCAACGGGCGCCCGAACGGTGATGTCGTACGGCCCTGGGCCAACGGCCTGGACATCGTTCGGCGTCCCCGTGAGATGTGGATTATCGACTTCGGAACTGACACACAGGAATTTGATGCCGCCTGTTACGAAGCTCCTTTCGAATACATTCGGGTAGTAGTCAAGCCAGAGCGCCGAAGAATGCGCGGGAGAGCTACCGCACCAAGTGGTGGCTGCACGCCGAGTCAAGACCGGGCATGAGATCCGCATTGTCCGGACTAGCTCGATTTCTCGCCACGCCAGCCCTCGCGAAGCATAGGGTTTTTTCCTGGTTACCGGCTACTACGCTACCAGATCACCAACTCATGGTTTTCGCTCGCAGTGATGATTACTTCCTCGGCATCTTGCAAAGCAGATCCCATGAAGTCTGGGCGTTGGGTCAAGGCACGTCTTTGGAAGACCGCCCTCGCTACACCCCCACCACCACCTTCGAAACCTATCCCTTCCCCTGGCCCCCCGGCAAGGAGCCGGCCGGCGACCCGCGCGTCACAGCCATCGCGGACGCGGCCCGCGACCTCGTCGCCAAGCGCGACGCCTGGCTCAATCCGCCCGGCGCATCCGAGGGCGACCTGAAAAAGCGAACCCTCACCAACCTCTACAACGCCCGCCCCGAGTGGCTTCAGCTGGCGCATCGCCGGCTGGACGAGGCCGTGTTCGCCGCATATGGCTGGCCCGCGGACCTCAGCGTCGAAGAGATCCTTGCCCGCCTGCTCGCACTGAACCTCGAGCGCGCGGGCTGATCCGGGCACGCGGTCGTGAGGCAACCCCCTACCCCTTCACTTCCCTCGCGTCAGCGCCGCAAACACATCCTCCAGCGTCGGGTCCGCCGGCTCCACCACCGCGTCCCGCCCTGCCGCGCCCACCGCCTGCCGCAGCGTCCCCGCGTCGTGCGCGCCCGCCACCGTGATCGCGTGCAGGTGATCCCCCCGCAGCCCCACCTGCGACACCCCCGGCGCCCCTTCCAGCGCGTGCAGCGCGGGGATCAGGTCGTCGAGCATCAGGTCCCAGGCCGGACCCGGCAGCGTCGCCCGCTTCAGCGCGGTCGGCGTGTCCATCGCCAGCAGCCGGCCCTGGTTCATGATCCCCAGCCGCCCGCAGTACTCCGCCTCGTCCATGTAGTGCGTGCTGACGAACACCGTCGTCCCGTCGCTCGTCAGGCTGTCGATCAGGTCCCAAAACACCCGCCGCGCCGACGGATCCACCCCGCTCGTCGGCTCGTCCAGGAACAGCAGCCGCGGCTTGTGGACCAGCGCGATCCCCAGCGCCAGCCGCTGCCGCCACCCCGTCGAGATGTCCTCCGCCTGCTCGCGGCGGTGCTCCTGCAGGCCCACCAGCGCCAGCACCTCGTCGATGCGCGCCTGCCGCTGCCCGCGGGCCAGCCCGTAGACCCCGGCGTAGAAATTCAGGTTCTCCCACACCGTCAGCTCGTCGTACAGCGCGAACTTCTGGCTCATGTATCCCACTACCGGGCGGATTTGATTTGCCTGGCGGTGGATATCGTAGCCCAGCACCCTCGCCGTGCCCGAGGTCGGCGTCAGCAGCCCCAGGAGCATCCGCATCGTCGTCGTCTTGCCGCTGCCGTTCGGCCCCAGGTAGCCCACCACCTCGCCCGTGTTGACCTCGAACGACACCTCGTCCACCGCCGTGAAGTCGCCGAACCGCTTGGTCAGGCGCTCGGCGCACACCGCAACGTCAGCCACCGGCCGCCTCCATCCCGCGCCCGCGGCCGTCGCCCAGCAAAGCCCCATCCTGCAGCGCGATGAAGGTGTCCTCGAGCGAAGGCGGAATCGGTCCGAGCTCCTGGACGTCGACCCCCGCCGCGCGCAGTGAAGCCGTCAGCCGCTCCAGCGCGTTGTCCGGACCGGTCGTCGCCGCGCCCCTACGCACCCGCAGGTGCAGCCGGTCGCCGAACGCTGCGACGTCTTCCACGTCGGAGTCCGCCCGGCAGACCTCCCGCGCCACGCCTTTCGGATGCGCGATCAGCATCAGCACCCGGCCCGCCAGCAGCCCCGCTAGCTCGCGCGGGCCCCCCTGCATCAGGATGCGGCCGTGGCTCATGAACCCCAGCCGCTTGCAGCGGGCCGCTTCGTCCATGTACGGCGTGCTCACCACCACGGCCACCCCGTCGGTCAGCAGCCGGATGATCAACTGCCAGAAGTCCTGCCGCGTGATCGGGTCGACGCCGGTCGTCGGCTCGTCGAGGAGCAGCAGCCGCGGCCGGTGGATCAGCGCGCACGCCAGCCCCAGCTTCTGCTTCATGCCCCCCGAAAGTTGCCCCGCCCACCGCCGCTCGAACCCCGCCAGCCCCACGAACCGCAGTAGCTCGGCCGAGCGCGCTTTCACCTCCGGCCCGGGCATGGAGCGTGCCGCGCCGAAGAATGCCAGGTTCTCCGCCACGGTCAGCTCTTCGTACAATGAGAAGCGCTGCGCCAGGTAACCGACATAGACCAGCGCGGCCGACCGTTCCCGGCTGAGGTCGCGGCCCAGGATGTGCACCTGGCCCGCACCGCCGTTGAGATAGCCCACCAGCAGGCGCATTGTCGTCGTCTTGCCCGCGCCGTCCGGTCCCACCAGCCCGTACGCCTCGCCCGGACCCACCGCCACGCTGACGCCGTCCACGGCCACGTTCGAGCCGTACGCCATGTACAGGTCGCGGGCTTCGAGGACGTAATCGCTCACGGCCGCACGCCCGCGCTGGCCTGGCCGAACACCACGTCGGCCGGCATGCCCGGCTTCAGCTTCCCGCCCGCATCGTCGACCGCCAGTTTCACCGCAAAGACGGTCGTCCGCCGCCCGGTCGCGGTCTGCACGTTGCGCGGGGTGAACTCGGCCCGGTCCGCGATGTGCTGCACACTGCCCTGGAACGTCTCGCCGGGGAACGAGTCGACGGTCACTGCCGCTGCGTCGCCCACCTTCACCTCGCCGTAGCGGTCCTCGGGCAGGTACACCGTCACCGTGAGATGGCCGAGATCGCCGAGCACGACGAGGGTCCCACCCGAAGTGGCGACCTCACCCGGCTCGACCGCCCGCGAGAGGACGAGCGCGTCCGCCGGCGCCTTGATCCCCAGCCGGCCGATCTGCGTGTCGATCAGGTTGATGTTGGCCTGCACCGCGTCCGCCTGGCTGCCCGCGGCGTTCGCCTGCGCCTCGGCCGCGGCCACCTGCGCCTCCGCGGCCTTGACCTGCTCGGGCCGCGCGCCCGCCCGCATCAGTTCCAGCCGCGCCTGCTCCGCGGACATCCCGGCCTGCGCCGTCACCAGCGAAGATTCGGTCTGGCTGATGGTGGCCGACGCTTGCAGGATGCCCGCCTGCGCCTGGTTGATCGCGGCGCGCGCCTGGTCCAGCTGCGGGGTGGTCGCGCCGCTCAGCACGCCGTCGTAGTTGCTCTTCGCCGCCTCGAGCCCCAGGTAGGCTTGCTGCAGCGCCTGCGACTGCGGCAGCGCACCGATGTCCGCCCGGTAAGAGACCTTGTCGTAGGCTGCCTGGGCCGTGTTCACCGCCACCTGCGCCTGCTGGTACGCGACCGCGGCCGCGGTGACCTGTTCGGGCCGCGCGCCGTTCTTCAGGTTGCCGTATCCCGCAACGGCCGCGTCGCGCGCCGCCTGCCGCGGCCTTCAGCCCGGCCTTGGCCTGCGCCAGCTGTCCCTGGGCCGTCGTGACCTTGCTCTGGCTGGCGACAACCGCCTGCTGCTCGGCCTCCACCTCTTGCGGCCGCGCGCCCGCCTTCACCTGTTCGAGGTTCGCCCGGGCCGCGGCCAGCGAGGCCTGGGCCGCCGCCTGGTTCGCCCTGGCCGCCGCCAGCGAGGCTTCGGCCTGCTGCCGCTGCGCCTGCAGGATCGCGTCGTCGAACTGCACGATCAGCTGCCCCGCCTTCACCGCGTCCCCTTCGTCGACCGTCACGTTCTTGATCCGCCCCGTCGTATCGTTGGCGACGGAAATCTCCGTCGCCTCGATGCTGCCCGAGCCCCGCAGCACGGTCGACGCCGCTTCCGTCCGCTGCTGGTAGAGCTTGTAGCCGCCGTAGCCCAGGATGCCGAGCACGACGACGAGCATCACGATCTGCCGCACCCGCGCGCGGCGGTTGCCCTTCACTTGCGAGCTTACTGCCATATGCCCTTCACTCCATCAAAAACCACAATCGGGAGCGTCGCGATCCGTATCTCCGTTGCGCCCGGCCCCAGCCGGGCATCCGTTGCGTCGCATCAATCCAGCGTCTTCCGGAAGCGCCAGACCGCCAGCAAAGTAATCAAGAAGCCGAACAGGGCCAGCGCCGCGATCTCCGGGACGAGCGCCTCGGGCCCCACGCCCTTGAGCACCACGCTCCGCACGATGACCAGGAAATAGCGCAGTGGGATCGCATAGCTGACATACTGCAGGAACTGCGGCATGGCGGTCACCGGGTAATAGAACCCTGAAAGGAACATCGCCGGCAGCACCATCAGCATCGAATACATCTGCGCCTCGCGCTGCGTCTTCGCGAGGGTGGAGATGAAGAGCCCCAGCCCGAGCGTCGTGACCAGGAACAGCGCGATCAGGGCGAAGAGCAGCACCAGGCTGCCCGAGATGGGCACGTTCCACACGAGCACCCCGAGGAGGACCACCTCCACCGCGATCATGATCGCGATGATGACGAACGGCGTGAGCTTGCCGATCATCAGCTCGAAGGAATTGAGCGGGGTGACCGCGAGTTGTTCCATCGTCCCGCGTTCTCGCTCTCGCACGACCGCCGTGGCCGTCAGCTGGATCGTGAGGAAGAGCAGGATCACGCCGATCATGGCCGGCACCATGTTGTACGCGCTGATCAGGTCCGGGTTGTACCACACCTGCGTGCGCAGCTCGATCAGCGACTTCATCGCGTTGCTCTGGCCCATCTTGCTCAGCCGGTCGAGGATGAGCGAGGTGGACTTGGTCTGCGCGATCATCTGCGCGGCCGAAAGGCCCGTCGCGGCGATCGACGGGTCCGAGCCGTCGATGACGAAGGCGACCTCCGCGGTCTTGCCCGCAGCGATGTCGTCGCCGTAACCAGGCGGAATAATGAGCCCCGCGCCCGCATGGCCGTTGTCGATCAGCTGGCGCAGCTCGCTCTCGCTGGTCACGTCGAAGTCGATGTGGAAGTAGTCGGCCGAGCGGAACACGGTCAGCAGCTCGCGCGGCCGGCGAGCGGTCCATGTCGAGCACCGCGAGCGGCACGTTGCGTACGTCGTTACTCATCGAGAAGCCCATCAGCAGCAGCTGCAGCACGGGCATGATGAACACGATCGTCAGCGTGCGCGGGTCGCGCACGATCTGGATGAACTCCTTCCGGATCAACGCCAGAAGACGCGTCAGGTTCACGCCGCCTCCACTCCCCGCATGAATATCTCGACGACCGTATCCATCATCACCTCCGTGCTCGGCCGGGATGTCGCGTCGCCGAAGACCATCCCCGAGAGCGCATAGAGCACAAACGGGCCGAGGAAGCAATCCGCGGCCACCTCGGGATCCAGCTCGCGCAGCTTCCCGGTCTGGGACGCCTGCGCCAGGTAACCTACCAGGGCGCTGCGAAACGGCTTAGAAGACGACTGGCGCCACGCCTCGGTCACCTCGGGGTTCCGGTGCGATTCATTCATCACGACCCGGAAGACCCGCCGGTTCTCCGGCGTGCTCAGCGCCTTGAGGAACGCGAAGCCGAAGTAGCGCAGCGCCTCCCGCGGCGCCATCTCGAACAGCTGCGCGTTGCGCGTGAACTCCTGCAGCATCGCAGCCCGGTTGGCGATCACCTCGCGCAGGAGGTCGCCCTTGCTGCCGAAATAGTGGTAGATCAAGCCCGGCGAACCGATCCCCGCGGCCTCCGCGATATCCTGGTTCGTAGCCTTGTCGAAGCCCTTTTCCGCAAATACCGCCAGTGCCCCGTCGATGATCTGCTGCCGCCGCTCGACGCGCTCCTGGTCGTCCTGGCCTGTCATGGGTCTCCTCATGGTGTTGATTGATCAGTCAATCAATAGTCTAGTCCAACCTTCCGGGCGCGTCAAATATCGCTTATGCGGCTTAGGACTGGGCGCAGTCTGCAAAACCAGGCGACTATGGGATAATACCGGCCATGAAGAACGCACCGCCCACCTTCAGCACCATCTCCCTCGAGACTGCCCGCGGGTTGATGCTCGCCAGCCAGGGCCTCGACCGCCCCCCGGATCATCCCGCCGGCAAGCAGGACGTCCTGGCTGCGATCCGTTCGATGGGCCTGCTGCAGATCGACACCATCAACGTGATCGCTCGCAGTCCCTACCTGGTCCTATGGAGCCGCCTGGGCGACTACCAATGTGAATGGCTCGAGGAGCTGCTGGCGGAACGCGCGCTCTTCGAGGGCTGGGCCCACGCATACGACTTCTTGCCCATCGAAGATTACCCGCTCCATCGCCGGCGCGCGCTGGACGGCATGGCCGCGGGGATCTGGCCGTACAAGTGGCCGGTGCGCTGGCCCACCGAGAACCCCGCGGTGATGGAGCGCGTCCTCTCGGAGCTTCGGGACAACGGCGAAGTGCGCTCCGCGGATTTTGACAATGCCACGCGCCCGCCGGGCGGCTGGTGGAACTGGAAGGACGAGAAGAACGCGCTCGAGGCCCTGCTGCTGACCGGGCACGTGATGGTCGCTGCGCGCCGGAATTTCCAGCGGGTGTACGCGCTCCGGGAGCGCGTGCTCCCCGACTGGGACGATTCGTCCGTTCCCACCTCCGAGGAGATGCAGCGCGACCTGGACCTGCGGACGGTGCATGCCCTGGGTATCGCCCGGCAGTCGTGGGTTGCCGACTACTTCCGCCAGCCGAAGACCGGCCTCCCGAAACGCCTCGAGACCTTGGCGAACGAAGGCTCGCTCGTGCGGGTGCAGGTGGAGGGGCTCGACGGGCCGGCCTATGTCCACCCCCAACGCCTCGGCCTGCTAGAAGAGATCGCGTCCGGCCGCCGCCGTGCGACGCTGACCACCCTCCTCTCACCGTTCGATCCACTCATCTGGGACCGGCAGCGCGCCCGCGAGCTCTTCAACTTCGACTACATCATGGAGTGCTACACGCCCGCCGCGAAACGCCGCTTCGGCTACTTCACCCTGGCCATCCTGCATCGCGGCCGGTTGGTCGGCCGGATCGACCCGAAAGGCGCACCGCAGCAAGGGCGTGTTCGAGGTCAAGGCGCTGTACATGGAGGAAGGCGCGCCCGTCGACGAGGCCTTCGTCGCCGGCCTGGCCGCAACACTGCGCCGTCTCGCTGCCTGGCACGGCCTCCCGGACGTGCAGCTCGGCCGCACTGAGCCGCCGGCGTTGCGCAGCACTCTCCAGGCTGCGCTAGCCTCATGACTGCCGAAAGGTTGCGCGCCCTACGAGCCGATGAACTCCGGTTTTTGCACCAGCCACCATTGCGCGATAATTGAAGTTGCCACTTCTCGGAACGTCCGCCTCGCGGAGGTAGCACCTACGATGTCTGCCCAGTTCACACATGGTTACGCCCTCGTCACAGGCGCAGGCGCGGATCTGCCGGTCACGGCTACCGACGCGGCAGCCGTCGCAGCACTTCTGCGCGATCCTGCCCGGTGCGCGTACCCGCCCGCACAGGTCCGCTTGTTGACCGGCCCCGCGGCACGTCGGGCAGATATCTTACAGGCGCTTGACCAGCTGGCCGAGCAAGCACGGGACGATCCGCAGGCAACGGCAATCGTTTACTTCTCCGGGCACGGTGTGGAGACGCCGAACTACTACTTCCTTCCGTACGGCTACGACGCGGCCGATTTGACCGGCACAGCTATTTCAAGCGCCGAGTTCACCGGCAGGCTACGCCTGATCCACGCACAGAAGCTCGTGGTGCTGCTGGACTGCTGCCACGCGGGCGGTCAGGCCGAGGCGAAGGGCCAGATGAAGTCTCCGCTCCCCCCAGCGATCATCGAACAGCTCGGCCATAGCAGCGGCCGGGTCGTGCTGGCCTCGTCGCGGAAAGACGAAGTGTCGTGGACAGGCCTGCCGTACAGCGTTTTCACCGCGGCCCTGCTCGAAGGTCTGGCCGGCTACGGCGCTTTCGAGCCGGACGGCTACGCGCGGATTCTCGATCTCGCCATGTGGGCCGGACGAAAGGTGCCGGAGCGCACGGACGACAAACAACATCCGATCATCAAGGTGAGCAACCTCGGAGACAACTTCCCGGTGGCCTGGTATGCGGGCGGCGCCAAGGCGCCTCGGCCGCTGTCTTGGACCCCTACCCCCCTGCCGGCGGTCTCCCACGATGGCAATGCTGCTCAGTTCGCCAGTTGGCAGCGGCAGCTGGCAAACTACCGCGAGAACTTGCTGCTGATCGAGGAGCGGATGAGCGAGTTCGTCGCGTTTCACGAGATCCCCCTGCAGCTGATCAGGAACAAGCGCGAGACCGAGGCGCGCATCAGGGATTTGGAGGCGCGCCTTCAGGAGGCGAGTCATGGCTGACACTGCGGCGTCGTTGAAGAGACAGATCTCCGAGATCGAGGAGAACCTGAACCTGATCGCCGAACGCAAGGCGGAGCATGCTGAGCCGACGGCCATCTCGCTCGACCTCATAAAGCAGGAGCGGCATTTCCAGGAGCAACTCAAAGACCTGCAAGCGCGCCTTGAACGTCTCAAGCTGGTTCCCCCACCCCCGCCCGTGCGTAAGCCGCTTTGGCCGTGGGTTCTCGTGGCGGTAATCTGCCTGCTCGTAATCGTAGTTGGCTACGACATCGTACGGAACAACAGCCGTGAGAATCCTCCGGTCGCGCCACCGGTCGCGACCGGCGCGGCACAAGCTATGGTGGTCACCCCAGAGTTGCCCGGGGCGGAAGCAGCCGTCTCCCAGCTGACGCCGGCGTCGCCACCAGCCCCGGCGAATTCTCCGACTTCGACGCCGTCGATAACCCCTACCGCGTCGCCCGGCGCCACGCGCGCCGCCGCAGAGCCAACTCGCGCAAGCACCAGCGCCGTGCCGGTTTCTGCCCCGGCGGCTACCGCCACGACCGTGCCCGGCGGGGATGCGCCAACAACTGGTCGCCTTGCCGTGATCGGCCAACCGAGTCCGCCGGCGGCATCCATCATGAGCCCCGATAACGCTGCCCAGTTGACCGAGTGGCTGTCGGTGACCACTGACGAGGTCCCCAGCAGCCTGGTGATCTCACCTGGCGGTGAAACCCTCGCAGTCGCCGCCCGCCAGATCCTGTTCTATAAGCTCCCCGGAATGGAGGTCACCCCGTGGGGCGGCGAGCCGGTGGACACGATCCGGTTCTCGCGTGACTGGTCGCGCATGGCCTCCATGTATGCCTACGGAAAGCAGGTTGACGTCTGGGATGTGGCCCAGCGCAAGAAGATCCGGAGCTTCCCCATTGAGTCCGTGACTGGAATCGCCCTCTCACCGGATGGCGCCCTACTGGCCGTCGCCACTCGTATCGTCGTGCAGGTGTTGAATGTGGATGATGGGTCCATCGTTGCAACACTTGCGCCCGAAGAACTCTTGAACGCCAGCTCAGTTGCTTTTTCGCCCGATCAAGACATCCTGGCCGGCAGCGGCTATGGGATCTATCTCTGGCGGACGGACGCGTGGGAAGATGCGCCGCAGATCGTGAGCTCGGGCTGGCTGGGCCATCTGGCGTTTGCGCCCGACAGTGCGCGGCTGGCCGCGATTCTCAACGGGCAGACGCCCAAGGTGTTCCAACTCCCCGCGGGCGACGACACCTACGACTTCAGCCCGAAGAAAAGCGGCAACCTATCGACGAGTGCGTCCGCGGCCGGCCTCGCGTTCTCGCCCGATGGCCGGCTCCTGGCCGCCGCCAGTGGCGGGAGCGCGGCCATCAGGCTCTGGGAGGTAAACGATGGACGGGAGCGGGTTCAACGCACCGGACATCTCGGGACAATCACGGCCGCCGTCTTCGCCCCTAACGGCACAGTGTTGGTGACGGCCGGCGACGACAAAACGGTGCGTTTCTGGGGTATAGGCAAGCCCTAACCCCATCGCACCGGCGGCGCAACCCCCTTGGGGAAGGCACAAGACCTGCCCCGGCCTTGTATCTGCCCCGCTGCGGCCTTTCGTCTTTCGTTCCTTTCCCCCGCTTTCCCTTTTCCCCTTCCAGCCCCTTCTCATCGCCTCATCATCGGCAAGTACCCGTGCCGGTACTCGCCCACCGGCCCCGCTCCCGCCGCGGTCACCCCCACAAACTGCCCCGGCCCCAGCGCCACCAGCGGCGCGCCTGCGGCCGTCGGCTGGACCGCCAAGCCTCCAAGCAGGCAGTAGAACCACGACGCGGCCGGAAGATGCGCCGCCTCGAACGTGCTCCCACCCACCGCCTCCGCGTCGCGTAGGTCGTGGCGACGGCGGTCGGACCCGCCCCCGCTCGCACCTCCACCTGGACGCCGCCGGCGACGAGGCTCAGGGGCAGCACCTGGGTCTCCGCGTCGCTAGCCGCTGGGCCCCGCGGGCTCGGACACTCCGTCTTCGCCCACGCATCCACAATCGCCAGCGCACCCGTCATTTCGACGATCACGGGTACGGACGCGTACAAGATATTCCGGTCGAGCTGAAGGAGACGCACCTTCTCCACCGGCTGGCTCACGGCACTGCAGCGCACCTGCAGCGCGGCCGCGCCGCCCGGCGCCGGCAGGGTGACACGTTCCCCGCCCTTGATCGTGACGCTGCTGCCCGCAGCCACTGCGGCGCCGTTCACTGTCACGCCCGCACTCTGCGCCTGCAGCAATAGCGCGGGCGGCTCCGGCCGGTACTGGAAGATGCCCTTCGGCGAATAGACCAGCCCGCCATCAACCACCAGCCCGCGCTCGAAGTCCATGGCCGCATCCACGTAATCGCCGATCAGCTTAGGCGCCGTGGGTTCTGACATGTCCAGCACCTGGAGGTCGTCGCGCGTGCCGACATAGGCCCTCGGACCATCGATTGCCACCGCCACCGTATTTGTCCCCGCCAAGTGGTTCACGATTTGGCCCGACGCTCCGTCGATCACGTCCAATCCCGCAGTCCCGGCCGCGTAGATGATGTTGGCGGGCGAGACAGCGATATCGTATACCGGGTGCGATGTGGGATAGAAGGCGACTTCGGAGGGGGACAGCGGGTTGGTGACGTTAACGACACGGACGCCGTCGGTCTGGCCCAGGTAGAGCAACGTGCCTGCCTCAGCGATGTCGTAAACCGGCTTGCTCTCAAATAAGGTCTTGATGACGCATTGATTGTTGACGGCGGCGGTGACGTCGACCACCGCCAGGCCGCGCCCCACGCCGAGAAAGGTGATGTCGTTCGGCGCCACAGCCGCACTGAGGGCCATCCCGTACTTGTCATAGTCCAGGGCGGTGCGGCAGACTGAGACGCCATTCACCAAATCGTATACCTCGAACGCTCCGATGCTGCTATACATGCTTTGGAGACTTAACGGGACCACGAGCGTATCGCCCTTTGCGTCGACAATCCCCATGGTTTGGCCCGTGTCGCCGTCGCGGTCCAGGTATACAGGATTCTGCGGGTCGGACGTGAGGAACAGATCGACATAACCATGCGAAGCCGGAGGATAGCCTGAGTCGTAGAGGTTGTCGATCAGAAAAGCCCGGTTGTCGTCCACGGCAATGGCATCGTAGTCGATCGGGCTGGCCTGGGAGAACAGGCTGAGCCGGACTACGTTAAAGGTGACCGGCGTCACGGCAGGTTCACCCGCGCCTGCTGCGGAGGGCATGACCGGTGCAAGCACGAGCATGGCGAGGAGCACGGCGAGAAGGCGGCGAAGACGATCCACGGTAGCACCTCCTGAACTTGAGCGGATGGCGTAAGGATCCGGGATGCGAATGAGGTTGACCGTATTTTCGCGCCAGCCGCCCCTGTTGTCGAGTACCACCGCGCGCCATCCGTTCCTCCGTTTCGGCCGCAGGCCATCCGTTGCGTCGCCATCCGCTGCGTTGCGAATCCAGCATAGTTGCCTACCGACTCGCCCCCTGACAAGTAGTACAATCCTCTCGGCGCCGAGTGGCAGGCCAGCCCCGCCGACGCCCACACCGTGTTCCGAGGTGGCGGGATGCGCAGAGGAATTTGGTTAGCGGCCGGAGCGGGCCTTGGCGCCCTCACCGGCCTGGCATTGGTCGCGCTGGCCTATCTCGGCCAGCAGGCGTTGGCGCTCCCGTTCTTTCCCTTCGCCTTTTTCGATTGGCTCACTCGCGCGCTGCCCGGCGGCCTCATCACCCTCGGCATCGATTCCATGGTCCGCGTCATCGTCGGCCTGGGCCTCGGCCCCATCGACGTCGTTGCGAAGGGCATCGAGCAGTTCCTCGGCGCGCTCCTGTTCCTCGTGATGTGTGCGGCCATCGGCCTGGCCCTCGCCGCCTGGCTGAGCAGCCGCGCAGCCGTCCGCCGCCTCCGCCCGGGCGAGGGCCGCCAGGCGGGCGCAATCGCCGGCGTTGGCCTGCTGGTCCTCGTTCTGATCGCCATGTCCGGCCTGGGTCAGCTTGGCGCAGGCCAGGGCTGGACCCTTGCCTGGCTCCTCCTCCTCCTGCCCGGCTGGGGCGCGATCCTGGGCGCGCTGTGTGTGAGACTTGAGACACCTGAGATTCCTGATACTGTTGAGACAGTTGCCGCGGCCGAAACAGTTGAGCCCGCCGCCCCGGTCGCCGCGGCTGCCGCGCAGCCGCCCGCCCCCCGCATGGGGCGCCGCGACTTCTTGCTCCGCGCAGGCGGCGGCTCCTTGCTCGTCGCGCTCGCCGCGGGCGGGCTCGGCCGGCTGCTGGCCGAGGAGAAGGCGCGCACCGGCGCGGGCCGCCCGCTCGGCGAGCTGACCGCTCGGGCCGCCGGGCCTGCCACGCCCTCCGCCACCGCCGTCGGCCCCGCGGGGACGGCGCAGCCTCCCGTCGCAGGGATCACCCTGCCGCCCACGCCCGCCGGCCGCATCCCCCCGGCCCCCGGCACGCGCCCGGAGGTGACGCCCAATGCGGACTTTTACCGCATCGACATCAACCTCTTCCCGCCGTTTGTCGGCGTCACGACGTGGCAGGTGCAGGTGACCGGCCTCTTCGACCGCCCGCGCGACCTGACCCTCTCCGACATCCTGGCCATGCCCGCCGTCACCCAGCCGATCACCCAGGCCTGCATCTCCAACCCCATCGGCGGCGACCTGATCAGCTCGGCCTACTACACCGGCGTGCGCCTCGTCGACGTGCTCCAGGAGTTGGGCGTCCAACCTGCGACGAAGGAGCTCGTCCTGCAGTCCGCCGACGGCTTCTACGAGAGCGTGACGCAGGATGACATGCGCGACCCCCGCACCCTGCTCGTCTACGGCATGAACGGCGTCGCCCTGCCGGTCGAGCACGGCTACCCCCTCCGCATCTACATCCCGAACCACTACGGCATGAAGCAGCCCAAATGGATTATCGGGATGCGCGCCATCGACCACAGCGAGCTCGGCTACTGGGTAGAGCGCGGCTGGAGCGCCGAGGCTCGCCCCCAGGTCATCTCGATCGTCGACACGGTCGCCAAGGACAACATCTCAAACGGCCGCGTGCCGATCGGCGGCATCGCCTGGGCCGGCGATCGCGGCATCCGGTCGGTCGAGGTGCAGGTGGACGGCGGCCCCTGGTCCCCCGCCAACCTCGTCACCCCGCCCCTCGGCCCGCTCACCTGGGTCCTCTGGCGCTACGACTGGCCCGTCGCCCCCGGCCGCCACACCTTCCGCGTCCGCGCCACCGACGGCAAGGGCGCGCTGCAGAACGGCCAGGACCAGGACACCTATCCCAACGGCGCGACCGGCTACCACTCGGTAACCGCCACCTTCTGACGCCAGGACAAGCCGAGCCCTTCGTGGAGCTTCTTTCTTCGGTCCTTGGTGGTGATCGTCCCTAGCCGGGCCGCCGTTAGGCGCCGTCAGGCTTCCGTGAGGATGATATCGAGGTTATGTAGCAGCGCGATCGCCTCGGGGAGCGAGAACTTCGTCTTCTTCAGCGTGTTGAGCGTCGCCGAGACGGCGTAGTTGCTCGCGCCCGTGAAGTCGGCTTCGGTCAGGTTCGTGTGCCAGAAGCGGCTGCCCTCGAAGTCCGTGCCCGAGCAGATCGCGCGGCTCAGGTCGACCTCCGAGAAATCGACGTCTCGGGCCACGCACCGCTCCAGCCTGATCCCCTTCAGGTGCAGCCCGGTGAAAACCGAGTGGTTCAGGCTGCAGTTCGTGAAGTTGAGCGGCGGCCGCAGGGCGCTCTTGGTCGCGGCGATCTCGCTCCAGTTGATGCCGGCCAGCTGGCAGTCCTCGAATGCCGTGTCGCTGAAGCTGCACCCCTTCACGTGCGCGAGGGCCAGGTCGCACTTCTTGAACGTGCACCCCCGGAACTTGGCGTAGTCCAGCACCGCCTCGCGCAGGACGCACTTCGTGAAGGTGCATGCCTCGAACTCCCGCCCCTCCAGCCGCGCGCCGGCCAAGTCGAGGTTCTTGAACTCCTCGCCGCCGTATTCCTTTTGTCCGCCCAGCCCGACCATCTCGCCCTCCCGCCGCATTGTCCCCCATCCGCCCCACCACCGTCAAGCGACGACTCAGACGCAAGGTCACCACCAACAACAAAGGCACAAAGCCCCACGAACCTTCGTGAACCTTTGTGCCTTAGATTCTTGGTGGTGACCGTCAGTCACCCGCGCGCGGTTACGCCGCGGGCGGCTCATCTCCCGGCAGCTCGGCATCGGGCAGCTCGGCCGCCGGCAGGTTCGCTTCCGGCAGATTTGCCGCCGGCAAGGTCGGCTCGGCCGCAACCTGCTTCGCCTCGGCTTCCGCCAGGCTCGCTTCCGCGCTCCGGTACCAGCGCACCAACTGGAACTTCGCCACGTCCGTCCCGCCCAGGCCGAAGCTCAGGGCCACCGCCAGCGCGACCGCGGCCAGGAGCAGGCCGAAGGTCAGGTTGACGACGTCGTTGGCGACGCCGAGTTGATCCAGCGCCATGGCGACCGCGAAGACGATGATCGCGATGCGTGCCAGCAGCGCCAGCACCCTCTTCGAATTCAACCGCGTGGCCATGATGAACTTCCCGGCGAGGTTCGCCAGGTAGATGCCGACGACCACGACGATGAACGACAGCGCCAGCCGGGCCAGGAACGCGATGAAGGCGGTGAGGATCACCACCAGCGCGTTCCACCCGATGAGGTCGGCCACGGCCAGCGCCGCGAAGACCATGATCACGAACATGATCAGGTAGCCAACCATGCGCGACGGGCCCACGGCCGGCGTCTCAGAAAGCTCGCCGAAGCTCATGCGCGACACCAGCTTGTCGAACCCCGCGTTCGTCAGCAGCCGGGTTACGAGGTCCGCAATCACGCGGGCGATCATGTAGGCGACGAACAGGACGACGATCGCCAGGAAGATCTTGGGGATCGCCAGCAGGACCTGCGTCAGCATGTCCGCCATTGGCTGCGCCAGGTAGGTGAGGCCCAGGACGTTGAGCGCGGCGATGATGATCGGAATCAGCACGATGACGTAGACGACCAGGCCGAGCAGCCCGGACAGGTTGCCCTTGCCGAGGTACTGGCCGAGGCCGACGCGGTCGCTCAGGGCATCAAGCCCGAGCGCGTGCAGCGCGGACGAGAGGATCCGCTGCAGGATGCGGGCCACGAACAGCCCGATGACGAGGAGCACTGCGGCCGCGGCCAACCTGGGCAGGAAGGCCAGGATGTCGGTGATCATGGACTGGATGGGCAGCAGGATGCCCGTCAACCCGAGGACCGACAGGATCGCGGGCAGGAACAGCAGCCAGACCAGCCAGTACACTGCCTCGCCGATTGCCGCGGAGATGGGGGCTTCCTCCATGCCGGCCGGCTCGGTCACCTTCTTGTCCGCGCCTGCGGTGTGCAGCACGCGCGTGACCAGCGCCTTGAGGATGCGCGCCACGATCCATGCGACCACCGCGATCCCCGCAGCGTACAGGAACCGAGGCAGGTACGCAAAGACCACGGCAAACATGCTGCCGAACAGCGCCGTGATCGCGGTGAAGCCGAGCGCGTTCAGGGCCGCCAGGATCACCAGCAAGATGATCACCCAGTAGATGATCTTGACGATGATCTCTTCGAGGCTGAGCGGCTTTTCGCCGGCGCCTTGCATGCCTTTCGCAAGGCGCTCGTCGAGCTTCATCCATTTGAGCAGCCGGCGCACGAGGCCCGCAACGAGCCTCGCGATCAGCCAGCCGATCAGCAGGATCAGCAGGGCGGCGATGATCTTGGGGATCCAGACCCCCAGCATCGCCACGAACGATTGGACGAACGACTCCATGGGTGTGCTCCTTTCGCAGCAAGCGACCGATATGGGTGGAGGTGGCGGACAAAACGACTGCCCGAAGTCGTGCGCGGACGCACTCTTTTGAGGCCGACTACAGCCTACTCCAACCGCGGCCGCGTCGTGCATGCCCCAAGAAGGTGTAGAACAGGTGCAAAGATAAAATCAGGGCGGGTCAGGCGCTATCCGGCCGCAAGAGGGTGGCGGCCGCCGGGGCCGACTGGCGGCGCGGCCAGATGTATTTCGCGGACCGTATCCCTTACGCAACCGCGCCTACACCGCCCTCGTATTACTGATAGACCCATCAACTTGCAGTCGGACCATGCGTCGCCTGCGGGGATGGGGGGATTAGGAGATATCACAGGGCTCATCCCGTAATCCCCCCATCCCCGCAGAAGAGCCAACATGTGCGCATCCTCCGGTTTCAGGTTGACGCCACTATGCGTGGCGCCATGCTCAGGATCATGGCAAGGCCTCCTGCTCACTCGCACGTCGGAGGGTCTTATGCATCGACTGGCCCCAACGAAAGTACTGCGCGTCTTGCTTGCGGCGCTCGCAGTTGCCGGCCTGTTCGGCTGCCAGGCGCAGCCGCCGCAGGCAGCACCTACGCCTGCAGTCCCGGCCGCACCGGCCCAAACGGTCACGCCGCTAGCGGCCACCATCCCGCAGCCTGACTACTGGCCGACGGAGGAGTGGAAGACCAGCACGCCCGAGCAGCAAGGCATGGACTCCGCGCAGCTGGCCGCAATGTTCGACGCCGTCGAAGCCAAGAAGCTCAACCTGCACAGCGTCCTCATCATTCGCAATGGCTACCTCGTTACCGAGGCTTACTTCGGGCCGTACACGCCCGACATGAGGCACCAGGTCATGTCGGTCACGAAGAGCGTCACGGCCATGCTCACCGGCATCGCCATCGCCCGGGGCCGCATCAAGGGCGTCGACGAGCCGGTGCTCTCGTTCTTCGGCGACCGGGAGATTCGCAGCCTCGACCAGAGAAAGCGGGACATGACGCTCGAGCACCTGCTCACCCTGACCACCGGGCTCAACTGCAGCGATTCCGCGAGCACGCTCGCGCAAATGTTCCAGAGCGCCGACTGGGTGCAGTTCACGCTTGATATTTCCATGGCGACCGCACCCGGCAAGCAGTTCTGGTACTGCAGCCCGGCCGTCCACCTGCTTTCGGCCATCCTGGAGGCCGCGACGGGCAAGAACGAGCGCGAGTTCGCCAACGAAAACCTGTTCCAGCCCCTGGGCATCGCCCCCGCGGGCCCGGGCGATTGGGCCGCCGATCCCCAGGGCCGGCCCGAGGGCTTCGGGGGCCTGGCACTGACCCCTCGGGACATGGCCCGGCTGGGCTTCCTGTATCTTCATGGCGGGGCATGGGACGGGCAGCAGGTCGTGCCCGCCGAGTGGGTCTCATCATCGCTAAGGCCGCACACGACGGAAGAGAACAGCGGCCGGGGTTACGGTTACCTGACCTGGCTCTACCCGGAACAGGGCTACGCGTCGATGATGGGCCTCGGCGGGCAGGATATTCACATCATCCCGTCCGGGAACATGGTCGTCGTGTTCACTTCCGCGATGAACATCCCGACGCACGACAAGGAAGCGATCGACCTGCTCGACCGGTACATCGTTCCGGCCGCCCGCAGCACCGAGCCGCTACCCGAAAACACCGCTGCGGCCGCCGAGCTCCAGGCGCGCATCAGCCGGGCAGCGGCCCCGCCGCCGGTCGCGCCCTCCGCGGCGCCGGCCGCAGCCCGTCCATTCTCCGGGAAAACTTACAAAATGGAGTCGAACGTCAACGGCTGGAAGACATTCGCGCTCACGTTCGAGGATGGCTCGCCCGAGGCGATCATGACGATCGACGGCGCGGGCAAGGTCGCCATCGGCCTCGACAACGCCTGGCGCACGACGGACGTGCCCTCGACCGGCAAGGTGGCGCTGCGCGGGCAGTGGCAGGAGGACGGCACGCTCGCATTCGATGCGGACACCCTGGGCAGCGCGCAGTTGTGGCGCTACCGGCTTAGCCTGGGGCAAGACCTGAAGATCGAGGGCAAGGAAGAGGTCAGCGGCGCCGCCTACACCATGACCGGCCACCTCGCGCCCTGACCAACGACCCGGACCTGGCAGGTTTCGCCAACCTGCCCAGGTCCGCAGACCTGCCCAGGTCCGCAGACGTGCGGGGCCTTACCCGCTTCCGTTCCGATCGCTCGGGCGGAAGTCCAGCACCCGCCACGCCGCCGCATCCAGCGGCACATTTCCCAGGTACGTCCGGGCGGAGATGAGTGCCCGGTCCGGGCCGCCGAGCAGCGCCAGCGGCACGCGCAGCACGATCTCGCGCGCGGTGCGGTTCACCGTCACCGCCTGTTCCCCCAGGGGATGGTTCTGGTCGTAGACCCGGTGGGTCAGCGCGCCGATCTGCACGTGGATCTTGGGCATCGCCGCGAACGGCTTGTCCTGCCGGTAGCCAAAGAGGTAGGCGGACAGCCCGACGCCCTCCGCCAGCGGCTTCGACAGCGCCATCGTCAGGACGAGGTCGTTCCCTTCCCGCCGCACTGTCCGCCACTCCACCCCGACGAATTTCGCCTGTTCCTCGTCCGTCAGCCCTTCCCGCGCGCCCGACTCGGGTTCGGCCGCATCGAGGCCCCGCTGCCCGTCGGCAGGGGGCAGGGCCGCGTCCTCATAGGCGCCGAACAGCTCGTTCGCCCGGATGAACGAAGACAGGTATCGCCCGTTGGACTCGTACTGCGTGCGGTGCGCCTGCAGCGCGGCCAGCTTGCGGTCGTTTTGGGCGCGGCTCAGCGGCAGCGTCCACCACGTCTCCTGGCCGGCGAGGCTCGCCGGTGGGGTCAGCGGCAGCTCTGGCTCGGCGCCGCGCGGCAAGGGCCACCCGGCGGTGTGTACCAGGTACGGGTAAAGCTGGGGGTCCAGCCCCAGGTCCCACAGCGCGACCCGCGTGAAGGCGTACAGCGCCTCGTGGTCGGGGTTGTTGTCGGCCGGGTGCGACAGGCACATTTTGGTCGGCCCGAACGCGCGGATATTCGCCTCGAGGTCGGCCAGGATGTCCTCGCCCTTGTACGCCGCGCCGGGCCGGTACGCGCCCGCGTACGGCACCTGCGTCACGCGCGTGAGGAGGCTGCGGAAGGGCGGCTCGGTGCCCCAGTGTCCCTCCCAGATGCGCAGCGTGCCGAAGTCGGGGTAGCCGAGGAAAGTAACCTGGGCGGGCTGCAGCCCCAGGATTTTGGTCGCGGCGAGGGCCTCGTTCTGCCGCACCTGTCCCATCGCCTCCACCTGGCCGGGCAGCAGCTCCGGCCGCCGGCTGTAGAGCGTGAACGACCACTCGTTCGCGTCCCCGTTGGTCAGGTAGACCACCCGAACCGGCAGCCCCAGGTCCACTGCCTGCTGGATCATGCCACCGCAGCCGATCGACTCGTCGTCCGGGTGCGGCGCAAGCACCAGGATGCGGTCCCCCGCGCCCAGGGTCAGGCGGGACGCGCTGAACGGCCCGGCCGGCTGTCCGGATGGAGCAGTCCGGCCGAGCGCGGCAATCACCGCGAGGAGAAAGAGCACCACCACCGCGAGGGTGGTTCGTCCCTTGCGCCTGGCGGTGCGCCATAATCGCTTCATTCGTCGTGGCCGGGCGGCCGGGATCTCAGGACTGCACCCGCAGCGTCTTCGCGATCTCCGCCAGCGCCGCGCGCTCTGCGTCGTTCACGGCCACCGCGCCCCACCCGAGGAAATTGCCGCCTTCCTTCCCGGCCTCGCTGGCCGCGGTAGCCGCCCCCAGCACCCACTGCTTGTAGCCCGCCGCCTCTTCGGGGTTTGACTTCGCGTCGAGGATGTCCGCGATCTGGCCCAACTGGGCAAGCGCTTTCGCGCCCGCGTCCGGTGCATCCGCCAGCTTGCTGTAGTCGGCAAAGCGCCACTCGGACTTCGCCAGCTCGTCGATCTCGAACAGGACTGAGGCGATCAGCGCGTTGCCCACGAACTCCCGGCGCGCGGCCATCGCATACTGGATCGCGGCGAAGCCCTCCGCTGCGGTCTCGGCCGACCGCCCGGGACTGGCCCGCGTCACGACAATTGCCCCCAGCCGCGGGCCCTGCATCAACAGGAACTGTTCATCCTTGGTGTACTCGCCGAGGACTGACATCCGGCCTCCTTCTCGCACGCGCTCTGAGTGCTTGTGAGGTGCAGCGCGTGCGAGAAGTATACAAGCCTTTTGGGCTAGGCTTCAAGCGCCGGCTCGGTCGGCGGGGCCAGCGGCGCCCGCGGCGCCGTCATGTGCCGGTACGCGAGCGTCCAGGTGGCGGAGGTGAACGTGTCGATCACCGCGCTCACGATGGCGCCGATGACGATCGCGATCAATCCGAACCCGCAGAGTCCCACCAGGAGCGCCGAGTTCGCCGCCCCATTCGTGTTCGCCCCGAACAACGCCGCCAGCGGGATGGCGATAGGCGCTGCGATGGCGAGCGCGATCGCGCCGACCACCAGACCCCAGGACCAGAAAGACCAGCCACAGCAAGAGGGTCGGCCCCAGGTTGTCGCGCAGCACCCGCCAGCCGCGGCCGAACGCGTCGATCCAGCCCAGGTTGTCCAGGATGGCGGCTCGCTCCGCGTAGATCCGGATCTGCGAAAGCAGCGCAGTTGCCACCACGAGCAGGCAGATCGACGGACAGAGGCAGGCGAAGACGCCGGCGACGATTGGGCCGGCCGCCTGGTCGCCCCGGACGTTCGTGAGCGCCGCGCCCCCTCCCGCCACCAGGACGAGACCGACGATCATTGCCACGACGATGACGATGATGGGAAGGACCGTCAGCACGCCGATCCCAAACAGAGTCCAGAAGCGATGCTGGCCCACTGCCCAGGCCCGGCCTAGCGTCGTCTCGCCATCCTCCTCGACCTGGTCCACGCCCGCGATCAGGCCGCCGCGCGCCATGACCGAGATCACCCACAGCGCGATCGCGATGATCAGGCCCACGCAGGCCAGCGCCGGCGATCAGGCCGCCGACGCCCGGCGGCAGGTTGATGCTCGGCAGATTCCCGTTCTGGAAGTCCCGTTCCGCGAAGCGGTAGCTGCTGTTCGCAGGGCTGGTTCCCCGGCCGAGTGCGGCCAGGAAGCCCAGAACCCACAGGAATTTCCAGCGCCAGGTGATTTCCCAGGCCCGGCTCAGCGTCCGTCCGATGTCCATGTGACGTCTCCTTTGTTGCTCGTGCGGCACTACAACGATGCTACTTGAAGTCGGACGATGCGTCTTCTGCGGGGAATTAGGGGATAGCATAGGGCTTCTCCCCTGATCCCCCCATCCCCGCAGTCGAGCCAACATCGGCCCATCGTCGGGCTTCAGGTTGATGGCACTATCAGTACGCAGCCTGGCCGCGCCAGGTTGCGGCTCGGCGCACCTTTCCGGCGCCCCGGCCGCCGGACCTCGTCCGGTCTCCCACCGGCCGCGCACTTCCGGGCATCTACATCCCGCCTACACCCTTATGGGCCTTGAAGCGCAGCCGGATTGGCGGTAGAGTCACGTTGGGTGAGTAGGCGCCCACCCGCCCGGCTGCCTTCAAGCCGGTCCTCCTTCATCTCGCTATCAGGAGGTGTCTCATGACGTCGTTTCTCGCCGGTCTGGGCCTCATCATCGTCGGACTCGTCAGCGCACTCTTCGGCTACCGCCTGTTCCGGATTCTGCTCCCCCTGTACGGAGCCGTCTTCGGGTTCGTGACCGCCTGGGGCTGGTGGGGCGACAGCGCGTGGTTCCTCGCCCTCGTCGCCGGGATTGCCATCGGGATCGTCCTCGCCTTCCTCGCGTACGGGCTCTGGAGCGCATTCGTCGCGGTCGCCGGCGTGGTGGCGGGCCTGGCGCTCGCCTCCTTGATCGCCACCTCGCTCAACCTCGGGAGCTGGCTCTCGATCGCCCTCGGGGCCGTGCTCGCGCTGGCGTTCGGCCTCCTCTTCTTCAAGGTCCGCAATCCCGCGGTGATCCTCATCACGGCCACCGTCGGCGCGGCCGAGGTTGCCCGCGGCGTGGGCGAGTGGTTCGGCCTGCAGGGTGGCTTCGGCACTGCCTTGGGCGCCAACCCCGGCTGGCTGCTCATCCTGCTGGCCGCGGTCTTTGTGCTGGTCGGCGCCTTTGGTCTCGCGTTCCAGTGGAACAGGTACCGCGGCCTCGATCTGTACGCTGACGCTGCCGCTCAGAAGGAGCAGGCGCCGGCTGCGGCCGCGACCCGCGCCGCCGCGGCCCCGGTTGCAGTCGCTGCAGCCGCGGGCGCCGCCGCCGTGGCGGCAGAAGAGCCGCGCCGAGCCTGAGCCTCTCGTCGCAAGTTCCGTCGAGCCTCCCGTACAGGCCGCAGCGGTTCCGGTCGCGGCAGTCGCAGCCGCGGCGGCCGTGAAGGCGTCCGCGGAAGAGGGCGTTGTCGAGGCGGCCGCAGAGATTGCCGAAGCCCCGGTCGCGGCGGTTGCCGCCGCAGAGGCTGTCCAGGCGCCCGCCGACAGAGCGGTTGTCGAAGCTCCGGTGGAGGTCGCCGCCGAGGCCGCTGAAGTCCCGGTCGCGGCGGTCGTCGCCGCGGAGGCCGCCGAGGCGCCCGCCCAGGAGCCGGTCGTGGAAGCTCCGGTGGAGGCCGTGGCGGAGCTGGCTGAAGCGCCGGTGGCGCTCGCGGCCGGGGCCGCCGCGGTGGCCGCAGTCGCCGCTGCCGAAGAACCGGTCGCGGAAGAGGTTGTCGCGCCGCCAGCCGAAGCCGAAACGCCCGTCGAGGCCGCGGCAGAGGTCGTCGACGCGCCTGCGGTTGAGGCGGCTGTCCTGGCCGCAGCGGCTGCGAACAAGGTCGACGATGTGCCTCTGGATGCCGGGGCAGGGGAGCCTGCCGAGGTCGGCGACGTCGACGCTGTCGTCAAGCAGATCGAGGAGACTTATTCTTACGACGACATCGCCAAGTTCAAGGAGAAGCTGGAGTTCGTGGAGGGCATCGGGCCGGCCTATGCCGAGAAGCTGGTGGCTGCCGGGATCAACACCGTGCTCGACCTCCTGCACCGCGGCGCCACCCGCAAGGGCCGGCAAGAGCTGGTCGAAGTGACGGGCATCTCTGCCAAGCTGATCCTGCGCTGGGTCAATCACGCCGACCTGTACCGGATCAAGGGCGTCGGTTCCGAGTACGCCGACCTGCTCGAAGTGGCCGGGGTGGACACCGTGGTCGAGCTCTCCAGGCGCAACCCGGTCAATCTGCTGAACGCGATGACCGAGACGAACAAGGTCCGGAAGCTCGTGCGCAAGGAGCCTGTGGCCTCGCAGGTCGAGGACTGGGTCGCCCAGGCCAGGCAACTGCCGCGGGTGATTCAGTACTAACGGGCACGCCGATCTCGGCGTCAGTCCGCCGCACCGTAAAAATAAGGAGCCATCCCAAGATTCGGGATGGCTCCTGTCTTTTCAGGCCCGACCGCTCGGTTCCGCCTCAGCGATACGGGATCCAGAGCCGCTGGCCCACGTAGATCCGGTCCGGGTTGGCGATGCCGTTGATGTTCGCGAGCTCCCAGGTGCCGAACCCGTAGTGAGCCGCGATGATCCGCAGCATGTCGCCGCACTGCACGGTGTACCAGAATCCATCATGGTGCGGCGGTGGCTTGGGGTGGGGCGGTGGTGGCGGCGCGCCTCCCCACCGCACGCAGATCGTCTGCCCGGGGTAGATCACGTTGGGATTGCTGATCCCATTGCGATTCGCCAGGGTCCAAGCCGTCGTGCCGTAGCGCCACGCAATATTCCCGAGCGTGTCGCCGCATTGGACGGTGTACCATTGCACGCAGCTTGATCCCCCGTAGCTGTGCGCTGCCGGGGCCGCATACGCTGGAACCGCGATCATCAGCAGGATGACCGCGGTGACGACGATAAGCAGGAGCCGAACGCGTCTCATCGCAAGGAACTCCTTTCTTCGCCGCCGGCGGGGCCGAGACAGGTCCCCCGGCGAACCCTCGCCATCTCACTCCAGTACCATGAAAGCGGATTGTCGTTGCCGGTCCGCATGCCCACTCACGCGGATTATACACTAAATCACAAGCATTCGCGCGGCGAATATTGCGAGAACTTACCGGCTGTCTGCTCTCCTATCTTGCATGCAATTAATAATACCGTGTTACACGCTTGACACAACTTATGTCGGAGTGGTACCCTTATGTCAGCTTGTTCCACGCTCGCTCGATACTCGTGTGAGACAAGACTCGGCAAAACCCTGGGAGGGTAAGCATGAAGCGTGATCGCGTTTTCGCTTCGGTTGTGATCCTCGCTCTTCTCGTCAGCGGCCTTTCAGCGTCGCTGGCCGTTGCGGCCCCGCCGGACCGGGCGACGCTGCCCGGGAGCGCGCCGTCGTGGGCCAATTCGAAAACCTATACGGGTCCCGCCGATCCGAGCAGCGCGGTAGGTTTTCGCGTCTACCTCGGCTGGAAGGATGCAGCCGGGGCAGAGGCCCTGGCCAAGGCGGTATCGGATCCCAATAGCTCCTCGTACGGCCATTTCGTGACGCCGCAGCAGTTCCGCCAGCGGTTTGCCCCCTCGGGGAAGGACGTGGCCGGCGTGCAGTCATGGCTCCGCCAGCAGGGCTTCGACGTTGTATACACGCCGGAGAACAATCATTTCGTTTCGGCCGAAGGCACCGTGGCCCAGGCTAAGGCCGCGTTCGCCGTCGACTTCGGCATGTACAAGGTTCGAGGCAAGGTCGTGCGTGCGCCCTCGTCGGATGTCTCGATCCCTAACTCGTTGGCCGGCATCGTCAATGGCGTCATCGGCCTCGACGATAGCTCCCAATTCGTCCAGACTTACCATATCGCGGACACAAGCGCCCCGCCGACAGAGGGCTTCCGCAACGCGCCCCCGCTCTCCGAATACTGGGCCGAGCAAGTTTCCCCATACGCTTACCCCAAAGGCTTTACGAGCTTGAACAGCCCGCCGACTGTCCCGTGGAGCGTTAAGGGTCACACGCCGCAGCAAATCAAGGGCGCGTACGGCATCTCCGACCAGTACGACGGTAAGGGGCAGACGGTCGCCATCATCGATGCGTATGCCTCGCCCACGATCCTCGACGATGTCAACCAATGGTCCAGGAACCGCGGCCTGCCCACGATGAGCCCTTCGCAGCTTGTCCAGGTCGTGCCGCCCGGCATCTACCGGCGGCCGCAGAACCCGCGCCAGGACCCACAGGGCTGGTACGGCGAAGAGACGCTGGACGTCGAGGCGGTGCACGGCATGGCGCCCTGCGGCCAAGATCGTCTTCGTGGGCGCGCCGAATAACTACCAGGACCTCGATGCCGCGATGAACCACGTGGTGGACCGCCGTCTCGCACAGATCGTGACGAATTCCTACGGCTTCGCGACCGAGCTGCTTCCGAAGGGGTATGTCAAGCCCTTCGAAGACACCCTGATCCAGGCTGCCGCCGAAGGTATCGGCGTCTACTTCTCGTCGGGCGATAACGGCGACGAAACCGCGCGCTTCGGCTTTGCCACGCCGGACTGGCCTGCCGTCAGCCCGTGGGTGACCGCGGTTGGCGGCACTGCTCTGGGCGTCGACCAGAACAACACCCGCGCCATCGAAACGGGCTGGGGCACCAGCAACTATAACTGCGAACCGTCCAAACCTGAGGGGTGTAGTCGAACCGGCTGGCTCTACGGGGCAGGTGGCGGCGTCAGTCAACTGTTTGCGAAACCAAGCTACCAGAGCAGCCTGGGCGTCAGCGGACGCGCGATCCCCGATGTTGCCGCGCTTGCTGACCCGCAGACGGGCATGCTCGTCGGCCAGACGCAGACCTTCCCGGACGGCACTTACTACGACGAGTACCGTCTTGGCGGCACCAGCCTCGCCAGCCCGATCTTTGCTGGCATCATGGCCCTCGCGGATCAGGCTGTAGGCCACCCGCACGGCTTTGCGAACCCGCTATTCTACGCAAACCCAGGCGCGTTTTACGACGTCCTGTCCGTCAAGACCGCAGTCGCACGCCGGAACTACAACAACAGCGTAGATGACTCTGCGGGCATCGCCGACCGGCTGCGCACCTTCGACGACTACTCGGGGTCTCCGACGCAGCACACCAATCCCGGTTGGGACAACGTGACCGGCCTGGGCACGCCAGGCAGCGGCTTCTTCTCGACGTTCGGCCGCTAGACCGGCGACGAAGCCCCGCTTCCACTCGGAGGCGGGGCTTTGCGCGCCACGGAGTCTTTTCGGTTTGACAGACCTTCCGCCTTCCGGCTAAGCTAGAGCCAATCCCTAACACGACCCCGGAGGGCGAATGACTGCGCTCCTCGGCGAGCAACTGTTTATCCTCTGCGCCATCATGGCGATCGGCGCCTCGCTCGGACGACTTTCCTGGCGGGGGTGGTCGCTCGGCAACTCCGCGGTCTTCTTCGTCGGCCTCGCGTTCGGTCACTTCGGCTTCACGATCCCCAAGCCTATTGTGGACCTCGGCCTCGTGCTCTTCCTCTACGCCACCGGCCTCCAGGCCGGCCCGCGCTTCTTCCGCAGCTTCCAGAAGCAAGGCGGGCAGGTCGTGGTCGTGGCCGGCGCGGTCGTCGTCGCGGCCGCGCTTATGACCCTCGCGCTGACCAAGCTCATGAACCTCCCGTATGCCCTCGCGGCCGGCATCTTCACCGGCGCGGTGACCAGCACCCCGGCGCTCGCCGGCGCGGTCGAGGCCGTCTCGCGCTTCGACCCCGGCCAGGCGTCGACCGTGTCGGTCGGCTACGGCATCGTCTTTCCGCTCGCCCTGATCGCGGTGCCGCTGGCGATCCAGCTCGCGCCCACCCTCCTGCGCCGCGATCTTGCGGCTGCAGACGCCGAATGGCTCGAGAAGCAGGCCGCCGAGCGCTCGCCCCTGGCCAAGCTGCAGTTCCGGGTCACCAACCCCAACGTGCGACGGCCGGCGCATTGCGGACCTGAACGCGCACCGTCTCACCCAGGTCAACATCTCGCGCGTCCTTCAGTCAAGCCGGGGCGGCGCGGTGGTCGCGGGTGGGCCCGACGTGGTGCTGCACGAGGGCGATGTGGTCCTGGCAGTCGGCGCGCCCGCGGAGTTGGAGAAGCTGCGCTGGCTGATCGGCGACTGCGTGGAGGTGCCGATGGCGCCGAACGCCCACGCCGCAAGCCGTGACGTCTACGTCACCGAGGCGAAGCTGGCCGGCAAGCGGCTGATGGACCTGCACGTCTCGGACCGCTACAACGTCATCGTCACCCGCATCCGCCGGCAGGGGGTGGAGATCGCCCCCGTGGGAACCAGCACGCTGGAATTGGGCGACACGCTGCGGATCGTCGGCGAGGAGGCAGCGCTCTCCGAGTTCGCCAGGCTGGTCAGCGGCGACGCCCGCCACATGGACGAGACCAACATGCTCCCGTTCCTCATCGGCTTGGTCCTCGGCATCGCGCTCGGCTCGATCCCGATCCAGCTCGCGCCCGACCTCACGGTCAAGCTCGGTGCGCCCGCGGGCGCGTTCCTGGTCAGCCTCGTCTTGGGCCACTTCGGCCGCATCGGCCCGTTCCGCCTGTACGTCCCCTCCGCGGCCAAGAACATCCTGCGCGACCTGGGCTCGATGCTCTTCCTCGCCGGCCTCGGCGCCAATTCCGGCGGGCAGCTCGCCGCCGTGTTCCAGCAGCAGGGCATCGGGCTCATGGCCGCGGGCTTGGCGATCACCGCAGCCGCGTTCCTCGTCGCGCTGCTGCTCGCCCACTTCGTTTACAAGATGGATCTCCTCTCGACGCTCGGCGTCCTGTGCGGGGTGATGTCCAGCTCCAGCTCGCTGGCGGCAGTCAGCTCGAAGACCAGCACCGAGGTCCCCGCCATCAACTACGCCACCGCCATGCCCGTCGTCCTCATCTTCAAGATCCTCGGCGCGCAGCTGCTCGTCCAGGTGCTGCGCCTGCTGTAGAACTCCGAACGCGCCTGAGAACGCAGCGGGCCGGCTCCCAACAAGGAAGCCGGCCCGAGTGCTCAGCGCTGTTCGATTGCCCCGTCTGGCTATCTCACACCAGCAACTGCATCTTCTTCTGTCCCTGCAGGATATAAACGAGAATCAACAGCGGGATGAGGTTGTAGAACACCGCGATCTGGCTCGGGTAAACGATCAGGCCCACCGCGATGCTCGCAAAAGTGGCAGCCACGTATACATACAGGCTCCAGCGCTTCCAATACCACAAGCCCGCGGCGGCGACGATGGTGGCAATGCCATCCAGGAAAGCGATGGCCCAGAGCCACGGGGGCACCGTGGTGTACTCCGACTTGCGCAGCGCCAGCAGCGCCACCGTGTTGAACACGCCGTGTACGGCCATGATCACGATGGCGGCCGTGAGCCATCCGCCGCGTTTCTTCTGGACGACGGGCGGATTAGCCTTTTGCGCCGTCGTGCCGTAGTGTGCGGAAGGCTTGCCTTTATGTGCGGTCTTCCGCCTTGCAGCTGATTTCGAAGACATAAGTGCAGTTCTCCCCGGGGTGCAGGATAAGTGACGCGCCCGCGCGGCACGGGCGGGGCATGCAATGACGCCGGGCTGATGATACCACAAGTTGCCCGGCGTCGCTATAAACGTTCGTTGCGTTTTGAGCCTGTACCAATGTCCAGTCGTGTCGGGCGTGCCCGTTCGACAGGCGGCTACTCCCGCGCCCAGCGGATGTCCATGTCCTCCCGCTCCCCTAGCGCCTTTCGCAGGAACGCCACCAGCTCCGGGTCCACCTTCTTGTCTGCGAGCATGTCCACGGTCGCCTGGTTGATATAGTAATCCGTGTCCTCCAGCGATTCTTCCTCGAGCTGGCCCATCAGCGCCTGCAGCTGCGCTTCGGTGATCGTGCCGAACACGGCGCCGCTTGCTTCGTCATAGATCCTGATCATGCAACACCCCTCTCGATGCGTCTGGGATACCGGTCAAGCGCCCGGAGACGCCCTACGTGTACCATAGCTCAGCCCGCCGCGCAAGCCCGGTCGCGCCGTTCCTTGACCGGCGCGGGAACCTCCCGGCCGGCCTTCACGTCTTTCGGGCAGAGGTCCGCAGCATTCGTCCGGGAGGAGACTATGCGCCCGTTCCCTGGCCTGATCCTGATCCTGACGTTCCTGTTCGTCGCAGCCTGTGCCCCGCCCAACGTGGCGGTTCCCACGTCTGCAACGGAGACAGCGGCAACGCAGACGCCTGCGGTCGCATTTCCGAGCGCTGTGGCCCCGTTAACACTGACCGCGAGTCCCATCCCTTCAGCCGCCGCGCCCGCCTCGGCCACCGTCGCGCCGTCCGCAACCCCTGCCCCAACGGGCACTTCTCCCGTAACACCCGCACCCACGCCCGTCGCGCCGGGCGGACCCGCGCCCCAAATGCCTGCCGCGGTCGGGGTCGAAGTCTTCGCCTCCCCCGCGCTCGGCATCTCCTTCAGCTACTTGCCCCGCCAAAACGGCCAGCGCATCGCCGTCCAGGAGCAGGGCGACAAGATCTACGTCTACCCGGTGAACATGCAGCCCACCGACGGCCAGTGGGTGCAGGTGTTCGCGAAGGAGCCGGCCGAGAGCCTGGAGGCCGCGATCCGCCGCGTGATCATGCCCGGCTACCCCGCCGCCGACTGCCAGGTCGTGCCGGTGGCTCACCCGCTCGGCCGCACCCCCCAGCCGAACTTCGAGTACGCGGGCATCGTCGTGCGCCGCGAGCCCGGCGAGGCCGAGGAGACGGTCCTGGCCCGCTGGCGCACCTGTCCGCAGCCCTACACCGTCGTCGGTGGCATCGGCTACTTCCAGGCCGACAAGCTCCACCCGGACAAGTTCCTGTTCTTCAGCATCGGCCAGTACGCCATCCTGGCCGGCAGGGACGTGCCCTGGCAGGAGACCGTGGCGTTCGACTAAGAGGGGAATAGAAACAGGAGGAGGCTGGACGGCCCCCTCCTGTTCGATATGACAGCTCTGATTGCGGCCTTGGCGGCCTGCGCGCCTAAGCCCGCTTGCGCAGGGTCAGGAACAGCGCCGCCCCGCTGAGCAGTGCGGCCGCGACCCACGCCAGCACCGAAGCCGGTCCCACGTTCGCCGTGGCAACGAAGTTGCCGATCCGGACCGCCGTGGGCGCCTGGATGTCGAAGTTGATCGTCTTGTCGCCGGTGAACCCTTGCCCGAGGATGCCCGCGCGCGCCTGGAAGTTGCCCGACCAGTAGGTCGGTTCCTTCGGCGGCTTGACGGCTTCCCAATACAGGCACATCCCGCCCTTGTCGCTAAACTCGGCGTCCAGCTTGCCGTCGCAGTTCAGGTCGAAGTTCAGGTTGAAGTCGGTCACGATCTCGGTGCTGCAGTTGCCCGACGTGCACGGCACTTCCCGGTCGAACCGGATCCCGTTCGTGGGGATCAACTGGCAGGCCGGGCTGTCCGGATCGCAGGCGTACAGGATATCGGCGGGCAGCGCGTACTTCTTCTTGGGATCGTCAAAAATGCTGCACTTCACCAGCGACCACCCTTGCGTCGACTGCCAGCCCTTCCCGCCGGCCGGGTTGTTGTCGACGTGATACAGCCCGATCTCCGCATCGCCCGCCCAGGCGCTCGACGTGCCCGCCCCACACGCGTTCGCATGCGGGTCGTTGTCGAAGTCGATAACCTGGTAGAACGGCTCCCTGGTTCCGTCGAGGACGATGGTCGCGTTGCCGCTTTCAAAGCGAGCTTTGCCATCATCCCATGCGTGCAGGACTGCGGTGAACTTCAGATCAGCCTGCGCTACCCCGAGTGTCATCGCGAGGACGGCGGCGACGACGAGTGCAACCGGCACGGCGCGCCTTTTCATGGTTCCTCCCGTTAGAAATGGTGGGCTGCAGAGGGAAACAGGTCGGGAACATCCCTCGGCAAAAAGCATCATACCACGAATCGCCCCAATTGATACCACCAAAAGCACAATTTCATCAAATTCGATGAATGTGATTTGCACCTGACGCAACTTGTACAGTGTACCGTATCTCCCGTTGCCAGTATCCGAACCGCGCTGCAACAGCCCTGCTCCTTGCCAACAGGTCTTAGCCTGCCCGTATGCCAACACCCGGCCGGTCGCCACTTGCGCAGCCTGCCGTGGAAAATTGACTTTCCGCGGGGCCTGAAGCAGAATCGCACCTGCCGCCGTGTGCACGCCGCGACCCGCAGCTCGCGGCTCACGAAACAACAAGAGGTCATCATGCAGCAAGCCGTCGTCATATCGCCTGAGATTCAGGATGAGTTAGTCCGCTTTGCCCAGGACCTGGTGCGCATCAGGAGCTTTTCCGGGCAGGAGGAGGCGATCGTCCGCTTCGTGGCGCAGAAGATGGTCGCCCTGGGTTACGACGAGGTCGTCGTCGACTCGATGGGCAACCTGCTCGGCCGCATCGGCGCCGGCCCCACCTCGATCATGTTCGACTCGCACGTTGACACGGTCCAGGTTACCGACGAAGCGAACTGGACCGTCCTGCCGTTCAACGGCGAAGTGGTCGCCGGGCGGCTGTACGGCCGCGGCGCGGTCGACATGAAGTCCTCGGTCGCGGCGACGGTGTACGCGGCCGCGGCCGCCCGCGCGGCCGGGCTGACGGGGGACAAGACGGTCTACGTTTCCTGCAGCGTCTTCGAGGAGGACTGCGACGGGGAGAACCTGAAGCACCTGTTTCGCGAGCGGGCGCTGCAGCCCGGCTCCGTGGTCATCTGCGAGCCGTCCTCCAACCGCATCGCGCTCGGCCACAAGGGCAAGGCGCAGATTTCCATCAAGACCTACGGCATCTCGGCCCACGGCTCCGCGCCGGAAAAGGGCGTCAATGCCATCTACGAAATGGCCGACATCATCCGCCGCGTCGAGCAGACCAACCGCGCGTTCATGCAGGCCGCGGCGCCGCGGCCCACCGTCGTCATGTCGCGCATCGCCAGCGTCGCCGCGTCCCTTAACGCGGTCCCCTCGGAGTGCGAAGTCTACCTCGACCGCCGCACAGTCCCCGGCGAGACCGCGGACGACATCCGCCGCGAAATGGACGGCCTGGTCGCGGGCAAAAACGCCTCTTGGGAGGTGGGCGTCCTCCACCGGACCAGTTGGACAGGGCTGGACATAACCTACGAGCCGTTCCATGAGGCATGGCGGATCCCGCTCGACCACCCGCTCGCACGCGCCTGCATCGCCGCCTATGAATCCTGCTTCGCCCGCCCGCCGGCCGAGTACGACTACTGGGACTTCGGGACCAATGCCGTCACCCCGGTCAGTATGGGCATCCCCACCATCGGCTTCGGCCCAGGCGATCACAAGTTGGCCCACATGCTCGACGAGAACTGCCCTGTCAGTGAAATCGTCGACGCCTGCGGCTTCTACGCCACCCTCGTCGGTCACATCTAAACCAATTGCAGCGTGCAAGTGCGGCCAGACCTCGACCTCCGAGGTCTCTCGCCAACGCACTTGGCGCAAGACCTCGAAGGTCTTCGGTGAGCATTTCCACGTTGCAAGGAGTTTAGGCGCGTTCGATCTCCTACGCCGTGGCTCGCGTACGGACGCGCACCCGTTTCCCGGCGTGCGCGCGTGCGATTGTTTCCTCCTCTTGTCAATTGAATTTGGCACGCTCTTTCTTCGGCTGGCTCCTATTGTGACACACTTTACGAGGCATATTGACACCGCGCCATGCCGGTGATAGACTTAGTTACACGGTTCACTGACCGTCCGGTACGCCGCCCCCACGGCAAAACTCGGTTTCGCATTGCAATTTGTAACAGGCCCGCGCCCGATGCGCGGGAGTCGCAAGCGATTCCCGGGCCAAACGCCCCCCTTATTTCTGCATCGGCTTTTCTTAACCACTTTACCAGGAGATCACACGCAGGCGGGAAAGCGAGGAACTGAAGAAAGTAGCGTCGACGATCATTGCGCCGCGGCCTCGCCCGGTCCTCTGCCGGGCCCAAGCACCCTTGTTCGAACGCAGTCATTGATGGAGTATCGCCAGCGCCAGTGCTGGGTAGGAGGACTCAATGTCAAGCTCCGCTCGTTCGCACGTATCGATTCGCGCCAGGCGCCTTTGGGCGCTCTTCGTCGTCACCTCCATGCTCCTCAGCATGGTCGCCCCCGTCTCCGCCGCCCCACCCGAGCTGAAGTGGAAGCAGGTGGACGTACCCATCCCGGTTCAAGAGTCGATCGTCGTCGACCCGCAGCTCGCAGCCGCGCCGGACGCGCTGCTCGCGGATCAGTGTCTTGTTGACGCAGATGGGCCGAACGACCCTCCCGGTGATGGGCAGAAGGATCTCACCCGCTTCTGCGTTGATCCGCTGTCCAGCCCGCTGTCGATCAGCTGGAACTGGGACGAGACCTCGTCCAATAACACTTCCGATGCCTGCGCCTTGTTCGACGTCGACAATGACGGCATGGTCAACTACGCGCTGTGTAACCAGTTCGGCAGCTCCGGCCAGGGGGTCGGGTACCCGAAGTGGTACACCTGCAGCAACCAGAAGCCGTATAATTGCGATCAGGCAGCTTGGGTGCCCGAGTTACCAGTCGGCACGTCCTGCTCCCTGGCCATCACGGCCACCGATCCCTTCTCGGCGGGTAATCTCTTCCCCGACGACATGACCTCGAGCTGCGTGGTCCCGGAGGCGAACTTCGGCGGCGCTGCCGGCACCTTGCTCGACGTTTGCTCGTATACCTCACCGTCGCCCTCATCTGACGCCGGCGACTGCCTGGTGATCTCCGTTCAGAAGGGCAACCTCCGTCTCGTCAAGGACGTGTCGCCCGACGACGAGAGTACCGTCTGGAACTTCGCCGTTACGGGTGCGACCCCGTTCACGGAGTCCATCACCGGCGATGGCGAGACGCTGAACCACCCGGTTTTGGCAGGCGACGACTACAGCATCACCGAAACGGGGGCGCCAGGCACGAACCTGAGCAATTACGATACGACTTGGGCCTGTACCAAGGGCGGCGATGACTACGGGTCCGGCTCGGGGACCATCATCAGCGGCCTCTCGATTGCGAACGCCGATGTGATAGTGTGCAAGTTCACGAACGCCTTGCGCACGGGCACGCTGACCGTGAACAAGGTCATTGTGCCGAGCTCCGATACTGGCAAGTTCAACCTCCTTATCGACGGCACGGTCAAGGCGACGGACGTCGGCAACGGCGGGACCACCGGGGCCGTGTCCGTTCTCGCCGGCGCCCACACGGTCTCCGAAACGGCCGGGACCGGCACCAACCTGGACAGCTACGTGACGACGATCGCCGGCGACTGCGATGCGGCGGGCAACGTCAGCGTCTCGCCGGGCGATGGCAAGACCTGCACGATCACCAACACCCGCAAAGGTGTGATCGTCGTGGAGAAGCAGACCAATCCCGACGGCGTGGCCGGCAGCTTCACATTCACCGGCTCAGCGGCGGGCACGATTTCGGACAACGGGCAAATCATCGTCAGCAACCTTGCGCCCGGAACCTACACCTCGACCGAGTCCAGCCTTGCACCAGACTTCGTGCTCGAGTCGATCGTCTGCGATGACGGCCAGAGTCTCACACCCAGCACCGTCGACCTGGCGACCAAGACGGCGACGTTCAAGGTCGACCCGGGCGAGACGGTGAAGTGCACGTTCACCAACAAGAGCCTCCCTCCCGACCTATCCATCACGAAGACGAGCGACGCCGCGACTGTCAGCGCCGGCGACACGGTCGGCTTCACCATCACGGTGAATAACGCCGGCCCGGGCGAAGCCAGGGGCGTGATGATCGCCGATAGCCTGCCCGGCGGCCTGTCCTGGACGATCGACGCCGCCAACACCACCGCCACCGGCTGCGCCATCACGGGCAGCACGCTCTCCTGCGGGCCGGACGCGATCGCGGCGGCCGCCAGCGTCAAGGTCCACGTTACAGCCGTTTCCACGGCCAACTCTTGCGGGACCTTGACCAACACCGCCACCGCGACGCCCACGAACGGCAGCGGCGTGACGTCCGACCCAGCCACCATCACGGTCCTGTGTCCCAATCTGACGGTCAGCAAGACCGGCAACGGCCCGATCAGCGCCGGCGACACGGCGATCTTCACGATTAAGGTGAAAAACGCCGGCCTCGGAGAGGCGAAGGGCGTGACCCTCACAGACACGCTGCCGGGCGGCGTGACGTGGGCGCTTACCCCGGCCGTCACCGGGTGCAGCATCACCGGCACGACCCCACAGACCCTCTCCTGCGCCTGGGCGTCGCTGGCTGCCGATGCGGAGATCACGATCGTCGTGAGCGGTCTCACGACTTTCCTCAACTGCGGCGTGCTCAGCAATACGGTTACCGTTGCCGCGGCCAACGAGGCCAACACATCGGACAACAGCGCCACGGCGTCGATAGACGTTGAATGCACGGCGATCGAGATCACGAAGGTCGCCGATGCGGCAGTGGTCAGCGCGGGCCAGTCGATCGGCTTCAACATCGTCGTCACCAACCCCGGCCCGGTAGAGCCTACGGCGTGACAATGGTCGATACCCTGCCGGCAAGCGCGGGGCTAAACTGGCAGATCGTCGCTCAGCCAAGCGGCAACCCGCCGCCGTGCTCGATCGCCGGCCGGCGTTCTGACCTGCAACTTCGGCAACGATGACCGCCAAATCTGCCAACAGCCTGCACATCACCTCGACAACGACCGCGGCCACCTGCGGCACAGTCAACAACACGGCCTCCGTGACCACTACCAATGACGGCTCGGGTAGTGCGAGCGACAGCATCACGGTCAACTGCTCCGACGTGAAGGTCACGAAGACCGCAGTCACCAGCCCGATCACCGCGGGAGACACAGCTGCCTTCAAGCTCGTCGTCTCGAACGTCGGCGCGGGCACCGCCTACAACGTCACGCTCGCTGACACCCTGCCCGCCGGTGTGACCTGGACCATCAGCCCCGCCGTCACCGGCTGCGCCATCACCAGCGGCGTCCTCTCCTGCTCGTTCGCCTACCTCGCGGCTGGCGCCTCGCTCGAGATCAACGTTTCGGGCGACATCGGACGCGGCCGACTGCGGCACACTCAACAACACAGCCACGGTCGCTGCCTCGAATGAGACCAACACGGCCAACAACAGCTCCACCGCCAGCATCACGGTCAACTGCTCCGACGTAACGGTCACAAAGACCGCGGTCAGCAGCCCGATCAACGCAGGCGACACCGCCGCCTTCAAGCTCGTCGTCTCGAACATCGGCGCCGGCACGGCCTACAACGCCACCCTCACCGACACCCTGCCCGCCGGCGTCGCCTGGACCATCGACCCGGCCGTCACCGGCTGCAGCGATCACCGGCAACTCCTCTCCTGCTCGTTCGCCACGCTGGCGGCTGGATGCGAGCATCGACCATCAACGTCAAGCGGCGCCGCACGGCCGCGCGTCTGCGGCACCCTCAACAATACGGTCACCGTCGCTGCCACAAACGAGGCCAACACGAGCAACAACAGCGCGAGCGCTTCTATCACCGTCAATTGCCCGGACGTCAAGGTGACCAAGACGGCCGGTGACACCGAAGTACTGCCTTCGGCGAGGATGCGATCTTCAGCATCGTCGTCGAAAACATCGGGGCCGGCAAAGCCTACAACGTAACCCTTACCGACACGCTTCCTGGCACCGTCACCTGGTCGCTCGTCCAGCCAGTGCCTGGCTGCACGATGACGGGGAACAACCTGTCGTGCGCCTGGGCCAGCCTGGATCCGGCGCGCCAAGATCACCATCCAGTTGAAGGCGACAATCAGCACCGGAATCCAGTGCGGGAACCTGACCAATACGGTCACCGTAAGTGCGACGAACGAAAAGGCTGCCGACACTGCCAACAATACCAGCACGGCGACGATCCTCGTCGCCTGCCCGGCCATCTCGCTCACGAAGAGCGCCGATCCGACAACCTACGACCATGCGGGACAGATCATCGTCTACACCTATACGATAAAGAACACCGGAAACGTGACGCTGACGGGACCGTTCAACGTCAGCGACGACAAGCTCGGCGCGTTCCAGTGTGGCACAGCAACCAGCCTTGGACCGGGCGCTACACTTACGTGTGAGCGAGACTACTACGATCCTGCAAACCGACCTCGACGCCGGCGCGATAACAACATTGCGACCGGCGGGGAAGTACGGTCATAGGACCGTTACCTCCAATCAGGCTACCGCCACGTCACCGCCGATACAGAAACCCGCCATCTCGCTGACCAAGGCGCCCGACCGCGAGAGCTACATGGCGGTGGGCGAGGACATCAACTACACGCTGGTCGCAAAGAACACCGGCAATGTCACGCTGAATAACGTCACGATCAGTGATCCGCTGCTGGGCGTCCTGGTTTGCACGCCTTCGCAGCCCGCCACGCTCGCCCCTGGCGCAACGCTCACCTGCGCAGGCACGCACACCGTCACCCAGGCCGACATGGTAGCCATGTCCATCCTGAACACGGCCACGACCGAAGGCACGAGCCCGCTTGGCCGCAAGGTGACCGCCACCGCGACCGCCCGGGTCACCCGCCAGACGGGCGTGCTGCTGCCCACGCAGACCACCTGCGAGATGTACAAGGCCGGCCTCACCGATCCGTCGCAGTGGCCGGAAATGTATTCCGCGTTCACGTTCGGCGTGAGGAAGGGTAAGATCAACAGTATCTCGCCCGGCGTCATCTTCTACTACAACACGATCACCTGGCCGCAGTCGGGCACGGTGCAGGTCGTCGAGAACGAACGACACCGGCTGGAAGCCCATGGTGGAGCAGCAGCGGCAGGCCATCCTCTTCAACTGGGACTGCACCAAGACCAGCATCGTGGGCAGCGGATCGTCGAGTTCGACCTCGCCCTACACGATCACCTTCACTGGCGGCGTTCCCGGCACGAAGTACATCGTCGGTATCAAGTACTCGCCGAAGAACGTGATCGGCCAGGCCGTCGGCGACGTCGACGAGAGCATCTACACCTGGAGCACGCTGATGCCCGCCCCTACCCGTCGAGGGCAGCACCGCGTTCATCGGGCTGCGGAGCCGCTACCTGGGGTGGTGAGGCTCCGGTCGTAACCGTCTGACAGCATCGCAGCCGGCGGAGCTCACGCCCGCCGGCTGCTGCCCCCTGCCGCGCTTCGGGAGTAACCCATGCGAAACCACTTCATCGTCTTCGCCGTCATGATCTTGCTCCTGGCGCCTACCATCCTCACGCGGGCGACATCCCCGTCGACGAAAAAAAGCTCAACAGCTACGGCACCGCGTCCGAGATCAACTACGACGCCGACGGCTTCATCTACGTAACTGACCCGTACCACGATCAACGTCGCGGGCGGCGCCACCTTGCGCGGCGAGGTCTGGCGCATCGATCCCGCCTCGAACCTCTACAAGCGCTACTACGGCATGGGCCGCGCGCTCGACGCCAGGCCTGATCCGACCGCCGGCAAAAACATCTGGTTCACCACGGCCAACAGCGCGCTCCTGACCCGCATCAATGTCGGGGCCGTGCCCGTCAACATGACCACCTGGACCCTGCCCGCCCGCACCCCCGCCTACAGCCTGTACGGCATCGCCTTCGATCCCGCGAACCGGGTCTGGATCACGGAGGGCGGCGAGCAGACGGGCCAGCGCCTCTATCGCTTCGATCCGAACGACAACGGCCGGCTGTGCAGCTACACCCTGCCGGGGACGGGCAACCACAGCGTGTACGTTCTGTACCAGGACGGCATCCTGTGGCTCGGCGACCGGGAGCAGTCGTACATCGTCCGGTTTGACCCGTCCAACGTGAGCCAGGAAGTCACCTACTGGACGGTCGGCTCGCTCGCGAACCCCGCCGAGCCCCGGGGCCTCGCGCTTGACGCGGGGGGCAGCCTCTGGTGGGCCGACCAGGCCCGGGCGCGCTGCGCCGGCTCGCGCCCGGCGCGAATACCGTTGCCGATTTCGCCCTCCCGATCAGCGCCACGCCCAACATGATCTCTGCCGCGGGCGGCAAAGTCTACTACACCGCCTACGACCGGACCCTCTTCGTCGGGACGATGGGCCTCCTGACGCCTCCCACGGTGCAGGGCGCCGCCGTTCCCGTCGCCACGTTCAACTCGACCGAGGACTGCAGCACCTACCTGGGCGCGGGGACGCCCGCGGCCGTGTCCACCGGCTCCGGCCTCGTGACCTGGACCGCGGCCACCTGGACCGACGTCACACCTTCGGCCGCGACCGATTGGACCGTTTACCAGAGCGCCCGCGTTGACGCGGAGCCGTACGCCGTGCTGGCCGCGGGCAGCCGTCTGTGGGTCACCGACCAGACCTATGACAAGCTGACGCGGGTCACGTTTGGTATCGCCGCGCCGCGCGTCACCATCGGCCACGACGCCGCCGGCGAGGTCCAGCTGGCATGGCAGGCAGTTGGCGGCGCCGCCGTCTATCGGGTGTGGTACAGCGAGAGCCCTTACTTCACCGTACTCGGCACGCCGGCGCAGGCAAACGGTGCGACCACGTACGTCGATCCCGGCGCGGCGGCGAGCCTGACGAACCACTACTACCTGGTGCGCGCGGTCGATGCCGGGGGCGCCGAGTCGCCCGATTCCAACCGCACGGGCGAATTCACTTACACGCTGACGAAGGGGAGCGGCTGAGCTTCTGCCGACGGGGTTCTCGCGGGGCTTGTACGAATTCGATCAATTTCATTAGAGTCGGATTAGGGATGCGGAAAAACTATTGACACTGCGAGGGCGATGTGGTATCTTGATCTTGCCATTGGAAAGATTGCAAATATGTATTTCGGACCGGTGGTGAGGGCGCCTCGAGAAATCAAGCGGTCGACTTCCGTTAATCGGGAGCACCGGGCGGTTGCTTGAGGCCCCTCTATTTTAACCGCCCGGTGTGCTTCCCCGCCCTATTCGTTCCGCAGCAGCTTCATGCTGATCGCGTTGTGCCGGCGCACCAGCGCGGGCAGGTCCAGGTCGAGGATCTCCCCCTCCTTCACCCGCACCCGGCCGTTGATCACGCTCAGGTCCACCTTCGGCGGCGTGCAGAACACCAGCGCCGCCAGCGGATCGTGCAGCGCGCCGGCAAAGTCGAGCCGTTCCAGCCGGTACCCGATGAAGTCCGCGGCCATGCCCGGCGCCAGGCTGCCGATGTCGTCCCGCCCCAGCACGCTGGCCCCACCCAGGGTCCCGATCTCCAGCGCCTCCTGCGCGCCCAGCGCGCACGGGTTCGGGCCCACCATCCGCTGCAGCAGCATCGCCTGCCGCGCCTCGGCCAGCAGGTGGCTGCAGTCGTTGCTCGCCGACCCGTCCACCCCCAGTCCGACCCGCACCCCCGCGTCCCGCATCTTGCGCACCGGCGCGATGCCCGACGCCAGCCGCATGTTCGACGAGGGGCAGTGCGCCGCGCCCGTGCCGGTCCGCGCAAACAACGCGATCTCCGAGTCGTTCATGCACACGCAGTGCGCGTGCCACACGTCCTCGCCCGTCCACCCCAACGACTCGACATAAGCCACCGGCGCCGCGCCGAACTTCTGGCATGCAGAACGCTTCCTCGTCCATCGTCTCCGCAAGATGGGTGTGCAGCCGCACGCCGTACGACCGGGCCAGCACCGCGCTCTCCCGCATCAGGTCGCCGGTCACGCTGAACGGCGAACACGGCGCCAGCGCCACGTGTACCATGCCGAAGCGCTCCCGCTGGTGATACGTCTCGATCGCCCGCCGGCTGTCTGCCAGGATCGCGTCCTCTTCCTCCACGCAGGAGTCCGGCGGCAGCCCGCCCTTCGACTCGCCCAGGCTCATGCTGCCGCGCGTCGCCGTGAAGCGGATGCCCAGCTCGACCGCGGCCTGGATTTCGTCGTCGATCTTCGAGCCGTTCGGGTACATATACAGGTGATCGCTCGACGTGGTGCAGCCCGACAGCATCAGCTCGGCCAGCCCGACCTTCGCCGACGTGTAGACCGCCTCCGGCCCCATCCGCGCCCAGATCGGGTACAGCGTCTTGAGCCAGTCGAACAAAACGGAATCCTCCGCGATGCAGCGGGTCAGCGTCTGGTACAGGTGATGGTGCGTGTTCACCAGGCCCGGCAGCACGATCATCCCGGCCGCGTCGATGACCGTATCCGCGGTCTCGGGCAGCTCGGCCGTTGGCCCCGCCTGCTCGATTGCGTTGTCGCGCACGAACAGGCCGCCCCCGGCGATCTTGCGCCGCTCCGCATCCATCGTGACCAGCAAATCCGCATTCTTCAGAAGTAAGGTGGACATCGGTTGCTCCTGAGGGGTGGTAACCGGCGCCCGCAGGTGCGTCGAGACAAGCCGCCCGCGGGCCTTGGAGATCGCCGCCATTATCGCGCCGCCCCTGCCCTCGCGCAACACGCACGCCTCATCGGCCGACGTCGGCTCGACTGCGGGGATGCGGGGATGAGAGATATCGTAGGTGTCATCCCCTAATCCCCGCATGCCCGCACCGGCCCCGCCGCGCTGCCGGAATACCTGAACACGCTGGACCGCGATGCATGTGAAAATTACGTCAAACGTGCGATGACGCCGGGCGGCAGCAGGACTATAGTGGAAACGATCTGGAAGGACGAGCGCACGCTCATGGACGAGTCTTGACCGGTAATCCGAGTGCTGGTGCGAGCGTTCATCCGGAAAGGAGGGCGAGCGACTGAAACGACTTACTGATGGGTGGGTTGTCCACGCAGTGGCGAGAGCGCCCCGAGAATCTGAACGGCAGCTTTGCGCTTGACCGTTCCTGTAAGTTGGAACTTCGCAGGCATCCCGCACGCCGCCGCCTCTTGGGCTGGTAACAGGGTGCCAGAGTGCGACAAAACTCAAGCACGCGGCCTGAAACCGGACGGTTGCTTGGGGCCTCTCAATCGATCCACGGGCCGCCGGCTCACGCAAACCGGCGGCCTCCTTCTGTGCAAGACCATCGTTCGTCCCTCCCGTCCGCTCCCGTCCCGCGGCGATCCCCCACGCCCGGGCCGCAGCACCGGTTTTCCCGTTGTTAGTTTGACGATTGTGTATTACCCGTTACAATGGTGTTCCCTGGACTTCAGGCGCCGCCTCCTCAATTAGCAAGCACATATGATTGGAGGATGTCTGTATGAATGGTGTACGTCTCCGCCTCACCGGGACAGCGCCGCCTCCTGGCCGCGCTCACCGTCGTCCTGCTCGCCACGGGTATCGTGGCCCTCGCGGGCTTCCAGCCCGCCGGCGCCGGACCCTCCGCTGGCCCCATCTGGCTGCCGATGATCGTGAAGCCGCAGCCCGCTCCACCCGCGGGCGTCTACAAGGTCATCGGTTGGAACGACCTGGGCATGCACTGCCTCAACCGCGACTTCAGTAACCTCGCCGTCCTGCCGCCCTTCAACACCATGTATGCCGAGGTCATCCTGCAAGGGACGAAGCCGCAGTTGATCACCACGGGCGTGCAGGTGGAGTACCGCATCGAGGGCAACACCACCTCCGCCAACAAGACTAACTTTTGGGAATACGCCCAGGCGCTTTTCGGGCTGAAGGCGCCCCTGCCCCCCGATACCGGCCTCACCGGGTCGAAGCTCTCCGGCGCGATGAACGCGCAGCCAGGAGGCTTCTTCAAGATCGAAGGCATCCCGATGGTGCCGTTCTCCGACGCGCAGCCCAAGGTCGAACAAGCCTACCAGATCGCGCACTTCACCGTCCGCAATGCGGTGACCGGGCAGGTGCTGGCCGAAACGCGGCCGGTCGCGCCTGCCTCCACCGAGATGCACTGCGAAACCTGCCACGCCGACGGCATGCGCCAGGGGGTCGCCACCGGCAACGTCGAGACCAACATCCTCACCTTGCACGACATGAAGGAGAAGACGACGCTGATGGCTTCCCGGCCCGTCCTCTGCGCCGGCTGCCATTCCTCGAATGCGCTGGGCACGCCGGGCGCGCCGGGCGTGAAGAACCTGTCGCTCGCGATGCACGGCTACCACTCGAGCGCGTTCCCGTCGCCCCAAACGATGGCCAATACGTGCTACGAGTGTCATCCCGGCCGCCAGACCAAGTGCCTCCGCGACGTCATGTACTGGGATGAAGGTCTCACCTGCATCGACTGCCACGGCCAGCTCTCAAAACTGGCGGACCCGCTACGCCGGCCCTGGCTCGACGAGCCGAAGTGCGGCTCGTGCCACGATCCCGAGTTTGCCGAGCAGCCGGACACGTTGTATCGCAACTCGAAAGGGCACGGCGGCCTCTTCTGCGAGACCTGCCACGGCAGCCCCCATGCCATCCTGCCGAGCACGCAGGCCAACGACAACATCCAGAACATCGCGCTCCAAGGCCACGCCGGAACGCTGACTGACTGCAAGGTGTGCCACGGCGCGAACGTCCCGAGCGGGCCTGGGCCGCACGGGAAATAACGTCGGCGCTCTCCGGCGCGCTTGATTCATTCCGCGCCGTGTGCTATAGTCGCCCGTGACGGCCCGCCGTAGGGCCGTCGACTTCGCGTTCCGCGTCGATCAGCCGGACGTCCTGGCCTGGATCAAAAGCTATCTCTAGTTTGAGAGGCTGAAGGCTAAGGGATAGAGATGCGGCGCGCCGGCCCTGAGCGAGGGCCGGCGCGCCGCATTTCAGCATCACCCCATGTACTCGGCTCGCCGTTCCCCTCGGCCCTTCAGGCCTGCTCGTCCCTCGCCGCTGCCCGCCGCACCAGGTGCATCCGCTCCCCCATCTTGTAGAGCCCTTTCCCCATCGGCGTCGTTTGCAGCGTTTCCTCGAAAGCCGGCGGCGTTCCGCCGCTCCGCACGATCCGCAGGTAATCGCGAATCTCGGGGATGCTGGCGACCAGGAAGATCATGTTCACGAGCACCCCGTACGCGACATAGCGCCAGTCGTGGGTGCTGAACCAGAACCACGGCACGAGCAGCCACATGCCGCCGATGAAGGTGACGAACGCGTCGCGCAGCAGCAGCCCCAACACCGGCCCGGCGAGGCCGCAGACGACCGCCGCGATCGGATCGAAGGCCAGCACGCCGCCGTAGACCTGCGAAATCCCCCGGCCGCCGCGGAAGCGGTAGTACACGGGCCACACGTGACCGGCCATGCCCACCCCCGCTACGATCAGGAAATACGGCTGCTCGGGGTGCCACAGCCGGAAGAGGAGCGTCGGGACGAAGATCTTAAGTACGTCGAGCAGTCCGGTCAGCATCCCGATTTTCGGGTTCGTCCGCAGCGCGAGCATTGTGGCGTTGACCGATGTCACCGTCAGGGTTTGGTGGCTTTCGCCCGTCACGTAGGTGGTGCTCGAGAAGTCCGCGTCGGGCGCCGACGAAATGCGCCACGACTCGGGTGAACGAGATCGCCCCGATGAAATAGCCCACCGCAGCAGCCAGCAGAACCAGGTTCGTCTCCATCCTTCACCTCACGGGCCCGCAGGTTCCAGGTACACCCGTCCCCGGTTGCCGTCCACCGTCACGGGTTGGCCGTCCGGGATGCGCCGGGTCGCGTCGCGCACGCCGACCACCGCGGGCAGGTTGTATTCCCGTGCGACGATCGCCGCATGGGAGAGCTGCCCGCCGGTCTCGGCAACGATCCCGCCGATGCCTGAAAACAGCGGCGTCCAGCCGACGTCGCTGAACGGCACGACGAGGATGTCCGTGCGCCCGAGCGCCAGCGGCGCGTGGGCCGGATCAGACACGACCCGCGCGATGCCTCGCACCAGTCCCGGACTCCCGCCGATCCCGCTCAAGTACTCCACGTCCTGCAGTCGCTCTGCCGTTGGCGCGGCGCCGAACACCTGTCCCGGCGTGCCCGCGATCATGTCAGGTGGGTCCACCGCTGCGTCCGCCGCCATCTCGGCCCGCCGCCCCGCGATGCACGCCGCCAACTCCCCGGCCGCGAGCCTGCCGGCCGCCAAGTCTTGCATCTCCCGATAGGCCAGGTAGAACAGGTCGTCAGGCTGGGCCAGCCGGTCCGACGCTGCCAATCTTCCGCCCACCGCCACGAACAGCCGCCGCATCTCGTACGTGTACTGCGAGAGCAGCGCGCTCGACCGTTCCCGCAGGTCGATGGCCGTGGTCGCCGCGGTCAGTAGCCCGCCGAAGATCCGTCGATCCACGGGCCCGACCGCCGTCCGCACGGCCGCAACCGCGGCCTCCCGTATTTCTCCCGCCGGTGCGTCGGGCGCCTCGGCCTCGGCCAGTGATGCTCCGGCCGATCGACCGCCAGATAAGCGCCGGGTTCTCGATCCACGAGGGCGAGCTGAAGTCCGAGCCGTTGCTGCTCAGGTAACCGTGCCGGGCGAGGAAGGCATCGACCTCTGCGAGGAAGGCTTGGCCTTCGGGTGAGTCGGGGAGGAGGCGGCGCAGCCGGTCGTCGTCGGCCTCGCACACGGCCGCGGCCGCGGCGGCGTCCAGCCTGCCGGCATGCTCGGCCAGCCGCTTCAGCTCCAGCGACGGCTCCAGGCTCTTCAGCCCGGCCAGCCCGCGCAGGAGATCGCCGAATGCCACGTGGGGCGCCTTCCGCTCCACCCAGCCGCGCAGCAGCCGTGTCCGGGCCGCGGCGCTGAACACGCAGCAGAAGTAGAACCACGAGAGGCCGTCCCGTAGCGCGATCAGGCGGTCCAGCTCGGCCAACAGGTCCGGGAGGGGCACGGCAGACCAGTCGCGGCGCCGGAACGCTTCCAGCGCGAGCGCGCCCTCGGCCGCCTTGCGGTCCTGGCGCCCGTCCAGGCGGCCCGCCCTGACCGCCAGCGACACCATCCGGGCCGTGACCCCCAGGAGGCGGGGCTGCATGCGTCATCCGCATACGGCCGCTGCCCGACCGCTCGTCGCGCAGCATCATCTCGAAGAGATTCGGGGGCAGCCCGGCCTCGGCCAGCTTCGCGCCGAGCACCGTCGTGTCCGCGTACACGCGGGAGTAGAGCCGGGCAACGAACCGCGACGTGTCGACGTGGTGCGCGCCCAGCAGTGTGGCGAACAGCGTGCCGAAGATCTCCCGCACGGTCGCCAGCGTGTTGACGTCGTACACCATGGGCTTCACGAGGCCGGGCGCCATGTCCGAGACGACGCGGCTCGAATAGACGTGGCGGTCGCGCAGCGTGGTGATGGGCCGGGCCTGCAGGACGTGAAACGCAGCGCCGTCCCAGGCCCACTCGATATCCTGTGGACGGCCCGCTCGCTGCTCGATTTCCCGGGCGATGCGTGCGAGCGTCAGAACCGCGTCCTGCCCGAGCACCGGCCGCCCCGCGACCGCCGGCGCGACCTCCGCCAGCACCCCGCGGTTGTCCACGACATACCGGTCCGCCCGCTCGACGCCGCCCACCACCCCCGCACCCAGTCCCGCCGCAGCCTCCACGACGATACACGGCTGTCCGCTGATCGGGTCCGCAGTGAAGGCCACGCCGCCGGCAATGGCAGGCGCCATCCGCTGTACCACGACCGCCATGCCATCCTGCACCAACCCGCGGCCGCCCAGGTAGCTATCCGCCCGGCCCGCAAACATCGAAGCCCAGCAGTCGCGCAGTGCGGCGAGCAGCGCTGCCTCGCCCTCGATATCCAGGCACGTCTCGAACTGCCCGGCATGCGACGCGGCCGCCCCATCCTCACTGCTCGCCGACGACCGGACCGCGACCCTGCCGCCGAGCCTGCCATACGCGCGGAGAACGTCGCTGCGAATGCCCGCGGGCATGGACGCGCTCCGGACGGCCGCGGCCAGTCCCTCGCGCTCCTCCCGCGTGGCATCGTGGTCGTTGCCGTCCACGTCGAGTGCCGCGATGAAGTCCCGCAGCGCCCGGGTCGTGATCACGAAGCCCGGCGGCACATTGAATCCCCAGCGAGCCAGGCGGTTCAGCCCCGCTCCTTTCCCGCCGCTGACGCGCGCGTCGCCTGCCGCCCGGCTGCGGAGATCAATGATGTAGCGGGACATGGGTCACCCCGATCAGGGACCGGCCGCGGGCCGGCAGGTAGAATCAGCGTACCTCGGTGAGTTACTCGAAAAGGATGGCCTCGATAATGCGAACCTGGGACGCGCGCCGCGCGGGCCAGAATGCCGCGAGCTGCGAGACGACCAGCGCGATCGCCAGGCTCACCAGCACACCCACCAAGGGCATCGTGTACTCCAGCTTGAACCCGGCCATCTGGTTGATGCTCCCCAGCATGCTGCGCGACATCAGCACGCCAAACGCCAGCCCCAGCCCCGCGCCGACGATGCCCATCAGCCCCGCCTCGGCCAGGATCATCTTGCTGATCTGCGCCCGGGTCATCCCGAGGCTTCGCAGCATCCCGATCTCGCGCGTCCGCTCGAAAACGTTCATGCTCAGCGTGTTGATGACCCCGAGCGCAGCCACCAGCATGGTGATGATCGACATAACGTCGAAGAGGCTCGTCGTCTGCGTGATCAGCCGCAGCGCGCGCGCCCGGATAGCCTCGTTCGACTCGATCGTCAGGTGCTGCCGCGCGCCGTACTGCCGGTCGATCCGGTCCCGCACGTCGCCCGGGCTCTGCCCCGGCTCGGTCCGCAGCAGGAACGCGTTGACGTCGTTCACGCCGAAATAGCGCTTCACGTCCTTCCACCCCGCTTGCACGACCAAGCCCTGGTTGAAGAAATCGACCACCACGGCCGCGATCGTGAAGTCGCGCTCGCCTCGCCGTGTTGCCAACCGGATCGTGTCACCCTGGCGCAGCCCGTACTTCTCCGACAGCACGCTCGACAGGAACACCGCATTCCCCGCGTCCAGTCGCGCGGCCAGCCGGGCCGGGTCCCCCTGCTCGCCGCTGAAGACGAACGAGGTGACCTGGCGGTACGAGTCCGGGTCCACGGCCATCAGCGCGAGCCGCTCGGTTTCGCCTCCCGGCAGCACCCGCTTGACGTCCAGGTAACGGATCGCGGTGACAGCGGCCACGCCGTTCACCCCGGCCAGGCTGCGCCCCAATTCGGCACGCATGGGCAGGGAGGAGTGGACGTACACGTCCCCGCCGATGTAGCGCTCGATCCACGAGCTGATGTCGCCGCCAAACGCCGCGGTGATCGCCCGGATGCTGAGCAGCATCGCAATGCCCGTCATCAGCGCGGCGACCGTGAGCGCTGTGCGCAGCCGGGCGCGCTGCACGTTGAGGCTGCCGAGGTGTCCCTCGGGTCCGTAGACCCGCCGTAACACCGGCCGGAACGCCCGCTCTGCCGCGGTCACGGTCACGGGAATGAGCAGCACCCCGCCGAGGAACAGGTTCATCACGAACATCTCGCGCATCTGCTCGGCCGCCGCGTCGTCGCCCGGTATGAACGCCAGCGCCGCGAGCGACAGGGCGAGCACAACGACGCCCGCGATCCAGCCCCGGCGCACGAACCACCCTTCGCGCGAGGAACCTCGAGCCCGCAAGGCCTCCAGCGGGGAGACGCGGCTCGCCTGCCAGGCCGGGATGGCGGCGGCGGCCAGGGTCACGCCCACGCCCACGACGAGTGCGGAGATCAGGCCGTCCAGGGGGACGCGCATCTCCTGCACCTCCTGCGCGACCACCACCTCCATGACGCGCATCAACCCCTGGGAGAGTGCCAGCCCGGCGACCACGCCGAGCAGGGAGCCGGCAACGCCCACCATCCCGGCCTCGGTCAGGATCTGTCCCAGGACCTGCCGCCGGGTCATGCCGAGCGCGCGCAGCATCCCGATCTCGCGGGTCCGCTCGACCACGGTCATCGAGAACGCGTTGTACACGAGAAACGCGCCGACGAACAGCGCGATCGCGCTGAACATGTTCAGCCCCATCTGGTAGCCGCTCAGCATCTGCGACACCCGCTCGCCCTGCGCGGCCGGGTAGGTGACCGAGTACTTCGCGCCCAGCCGCGCCTGCAGGCGGGCCTTGAGCCCGGCCAGCGCCGAGCCTGAGGCAGCCTCCGGCTGCGCGACCACGTCCACCTGGTCCAGGTCGCCCGCGCGCAGGAAAATGTCTTCTGCCGTCTCGAGGGGGATGACGCCGAATGCGCCGTTGTTGATCTGGCCCGGCCCGTCCTTGTCCATCAGCCCGACGACCTTCAGCCGCGTCGTCCCCGCCGGCGTCGCCACGCTGATCTCGTTGCCAAGCTCGATGTCCTTCTCGTCCGCGTAGTTCTTGACCAGCACGATGTCGTACGCGTTGCGTTTTGCGGAGAGGAACTCGCCCGAGAGAATCTTGTAGTCGCGGGCGCGCTGGTCGAGCGTCGGATCGACGCCGTAGAGCACCAGCCCGCCGGCCACCGCGCCGAAGAAGCTGAGGTTGACCTGCGTGGGGTTGGCCTCGTCGGCCAGGATCGCCTGGCCGCGCAGCACGGGCACGAGGGTCCCGACGCCAGGCAGGCGCTCGACGCGGTTCAGGGCATCCGCGGAGAATCCTTGCGCGTTCGCATCGGATGCGTTGATGACCAGGTGCGCCTTGCCCGATGCCTGGGTGAATACCGTGGTGATCGCGTGAAGGGTGCTGACGTTGGTCGTATTGATCGCGAGGATCACCGCCACGCCGAGGACGACCCCGAAGACCGTGGGTGCGGTGCGCAGCGGGCGCGCAGCCAGAGAGCGCCATGCCATGGAGATCGTGCGACGGACGGCGATGAATCGGGCCATGTCCCCTGTCTGTAGTTACGTCAGGTTTGCAGGTCTTCCATCGTAGCGTTCACGGCATGCAGGCGCTGGCTTAGATCCTGCGTCCCGTCCACGCGCAGCTCGCAGCGCACCATGCCGTCCCGCAGGAACACGATGCGGTCGGCGTAGGTGGCCGCCCGGGGATCGTGCGTGACCATGACGATCGTCTGGCCCAGTTCGTCGCACGAGCGACGAAGCAGCTCCATGATCGACGTCCCGGTCTTCGAATCCAGGTTCCCCGTGGGCTCGTCCGCGAGCACGATCGCGGGTTCCGTGACGAGCGCGGGCGATCGCCACCCGCTGCTGTTCCCCGCCAGACAGCTGGTCCGGCTTGTGCGTCCGCCGCCCGGCGAGGCCCACCAGGTCGAGCAGCCTGTCGACGCGGTCGCGATATTTGGCAGCGCTCTGGCCGTCGATGAGGAGCGGCAGCGCGATGTTCTCTTCTGCGGTCAGGGTCGGAAGGAGATTGTAGAACTGGAAGATGAAGCCGATGTTATGGCGCCGCGCCAGCGTGGCCTGGTTGTCGTTGAGCACGGAGAGTCGCATCCCGGCCACGGTGATCTCGCCGCTGGACGGCCGGTCAAGTCCGCCCAGCAGGTGCAGCAGCGTCGACTTGCCGCTCCCCGAAGGCCCCATGATCGCGACAAACTCGCCCCGCTCGACCGCGAAGTCGACTCCGGCGAGCGCGTTGACGGTGTGATCGGTCGAACCGTAATGTTTCTGCAGTTCAGACGCTTGGAGAATTGCCAACTTTTAATCCATTGCGAAGAATGGACGAATTATAGGGGGCCCGCCGTCCCGCTGTCAACTGCCGGCACGAACACGTGAATCCGCGTCCCCCGCCCCTGCTCGCTGTCGATCTCCCACGCCGCCCCGATCTTCGCCGCCCGCTCCTGCATCGAACGCAGCCCCAGGTGCCCGGGGAACGATTGCAACACGTCGAAGCCCAGCCCGTCGTCCTCGATCTCCAGCGTGACCCCCTCGCTCATGGCTGCTGCAGCCGCATCCGCACGTTGCGCGCGTCGGCATGTTTGCCGATATTGTTCGTCCCTTCCTGCGCGATCCGATACAGCGCTTCTTTCACCGGGCTGGGCAGCTCCGGCTCGGCCGGAAAGTCCGTCTCGACGTTCAGGCCGTAACGGGCCCGCAGCATGTCCGCGTGCCGTTCGAGCGCGCCAACCAGCCCGCCGACCGCCTTCATGTCCGGGCGCAGCTCGAAGATCAAGGCGCGCATCTCCGCCAGCCCCGTTTCCGCCAGCGAAAGCAGGTAGTCGAGCCGCGCCTGGATCCATTCCTGCTCCGGGCCCAGCCGCTGCCGCGTCGCGTGGACCCCGAGCACGATGCCGTAAAGCGCCTGCGAAACCGAGTCGTGCAGCTCCCGGGCGATCCGTTCCCGCTCGGCCATCGCCGCCGTCCGCTGCGCCTCTTCGTGCAGCTGCGCGTTGACGATTGCCACCGCCACCTGGTAGGCCAGCGCCAGAACCTGTTGGCCCTCTGCCTCGGTGAAGCGGCCCGGCTCGACGTGGTCCAGCCGCAGCACGCCGATAGTTTTGCCCTTCGCCACCAGAGGCGCCCCCAGCCAGGACCGCGCATAGCCCATCGCTTCGGAAAGCATCTCGTCCCAGATAGGCCACGCCGAGCCCGGCAGCCCGACGTCCTCCCAGATGTCCGCCACCACGATCGGCGCCTGTTTCTCGATCACCCGCCGGTAGCCGCTGTCCTGCTCCAGGCAAATGCGCGCCCCGATCACCCTGTCACACGGCGCGGGCCCGGTGTAATCCAGGATGACGACCTCGTCCTTTTCCAACAGGCCGATGGCCGCTCCGGTGAAGTCGATCGCAGTCTTCAGCTCCTCCAGGATATGCGCCAGCAGCGGCCCGAGTGCCAGCTCCGACGCCACGTCGCGGCCTACCTCCAGCAGGGTCGCCAGCTGCCGCGTGCGTTCCTCGACGCGCGCCTCCAGTTGCTGGTTGGCCTCGCGCAGCGCCTCCTCGGCCCGCTTCCGCTCCGATACGTCCCGGAAAGAGAGGCTCGTGCGCAGGTTCCCGTCGCGGTCCCGGAAGATGGCGGAGGAGACGTCCGCGGGGAAGCGCGAGCCGTCGGCCCGCAGCAGCGTCAGCTCGCCTCTGGCCTGGCCCGTCGCCGTGCGCTCCTCCAGGAAGGGCGCCAGCTCGTGGATCGGTGGCGTCGACCACGCCCGAGCGGCCCGACCGCACAGATCTCATCCTCCGGGCGGCCGAGCAGCCGGCAGGCCTCCGGGTTCGCCGCCAGGATCAGCCCGTCGGGCGCCGTCAGCAGCACGCCATCGAGGCTCTGTTCGTAGAGCGAGCGGAAGCGCTCCTCGCTTTCCCGCAGCGCGGCTTCGGCGCGCTTGTTCTCCGTGATATCCACGAACGAGGCGACGACTGAGTAGGGGCAGCTTTCGCCGGGGTGGAAGAGGGGTTGCGTGTTGATACGGACCCAGGCACGCGTTCCGTCGGCGCGCTGCACGCCCATCACCACGTTCCGCAGCGGCTCCCCCGTGCGCAAGGTCACGCGGATGGGATGGTCCTCACCTTTCGTCGGTGCGCCGTTGGCGTCCGTGGCGTCCCAGCGCGGGTCCAGCGAGGTCAGCCCCATCATCTGGTCGCGTGTCATGCCGAGGATGCGTTCCGCGGCGGCGTTGCATTCGGTGATCCGCCCCCCCGCGTCCTGCATCACGATCCCCTCGGACATCGCCGTGACGATAGACCGGTAGCGCTCTTCGCTCTCGATCAGCGCCTCTTCGACACGCTCCGCAGGTGGCGGCGGCTCTTTCGTTCTGATTGGCGAGGTCTTGTTAGCGGCGGGCTTACGACTTGACCTGTGCAAGTGCTAACTCCTCGACGCGTACTTCATTCGCATTCCTGACTGCTGGCTGCGCTGCCGCTCGACCGGCGGCCTACGCTTCGTTGCACCAGCTCCGCCCGGGGCGTGATTCCGGCCGGAACAGCGAACGTCAAGGCTCGTGCGATCATACCACGCCTTGGTATTGGCAGTAAAGCGCAGCACTTGCCGCTCGCGCTCATCCTCACCCGGCGATTTTCGCCGTTTCGCCCTTCGTTTTTCGTCCTTTCCCCGCCTTTCGCCTTTCCCATTCCAAATCACCCCGACACCACGCAACAGCTCGAACGCACGTGCGCGTCATCACCTTTGACGCTTCATGCCCCAGATGCTACACTCGCTGGCAGGATACCTGTGCTTGGCCGGGGAAGGATCGCCTCAGATGTTTGTCTTCTTCCTGGTTCTCACCGTCATCAGCGTGCTCGTCATGATCGCCGGCGTCGCCTGGTGGCTCATCGCCACCGGCAAGCCCACGACGCGCAGCGGCCCCGACGTCGGCGCGGAGATCATGGGCGCCTCGTCCGACGACGCCGAGGGCCTCAGCATCAACCTGCTGGACAAGTCGGCCTTCCGCGGCAAGGGCGTCGCCGTCAGCGCGGAGAACGAGATCTCCTACGGCGAGGTCAAACGGCTGGTGCGCGAGCGCCGCTGGCGGGAAGTCCTGCCCCCGCTGCTCGGCATGACCGGCCTCTTCTGCTTCATTGTCTTCGGCGCGCTCGCTCTCTGGCTCGGCCTCCAGGACAAGCTCGTCGCGACCCTCATCGTCGGCGTCGTCCTCTTCACCATGGGCCGGATCGCCTACAACTTCATCCGCGCGTAGGGGCAGGTACACTACCTGCCCCGTTCCTACTTACCTGGACGCCTTGGCCGCCGCCGCCGCATCCCCAAACCAGCGGCGGAACACCGGGGCCGCCCCCCGCACCGCCGCCACCAGCACCAATAACCCGACCAGAGACATCGCGACGATCAACCGCCGGCCCGCCGGCATCAAGGGAGGAGTAGACATACGAACACCTCTTTCAGTTGAGCTTCAGGGTTTACGCTTCGCTTGGTCCGCCGGCATCCTGCTGCAGCCTGACCGCGGCCACAATCAGCTGCGCCGCGGCCGCCGCGGGCCACAAGTCGCAGTTGATCACCAGGTGATACAGCGTCGGGTCCGCCCAGTTCAGCCCGTAGAAACGCTTGACGTAGTCCGCCGCGGCCCGGTCATGCTCCACGATCACTTGCTTCGCTGCGATGTAATCATATTCCTCGCGGGTCCGCAGCCGCTCGATCCGCCAATTCAGCGGCGCTTCGATCCGCACGTGAAGCACGTCGGGCATCCCGTGCAGGATCGCCTGGCCCCCGCGGCCTGCAATCACCACGTGCCCGCGCTCGTACGCCGCTTTGATGGCCGCCTGTTCGAGCTTGATGGCTGTCCCCGCGTCCACCGCGACCCGGTCGTCATCCTTGTTGCCGCGCGCCGGCCCCGTCCCCACTGCCGTCGCCACCTGCTGCTGAGGCATGCGATTCAGGAGGCGGTCGAGAAAGCGGGGCATGCGATACTGGTCTTCGCTGAAATCGATCGGGCCGCCGGTCGCCGATTGCGTCTCGGCTGCCACCTCCGCGATCAGCAGCTTATCAAAATACCGGTATTGCAATAACTCGCACACGCGGTGTACGATTTCGTCACCGCTGCTGTAGTAGTGCCGGGAAACAGTGATCACCGTCATTGGGGTACCTCCTCAGCGCGCTTGCAGCCACTATCCCCATCATACCTAAAATCGCGGCCGCCCGCAATAGCCTTGCGCGGCCCGAAGGCGCCAGGTCGAATCCGAAAAAATACTTCCAAATGGGGTATTGACACGCCCCTTATGACCGGCGTATAGTGCAAGCGCCACCGGAGGACGGTACCACGCTTTTGGACGGAGTGTCCACCGATAACCGAAGAGCGAGTTCGACAGTTTTGCTGAGAAAGGAGCTTGAGGACTACCGGTAACCTGGATCAAGAGTATGTTCTCCGGCAGTGGCGAGAGCGCCCCGAGAATTCGAAGGTCAACATCCCGCTTGAGGCTTCCAGTTCGCTGGACTCTCACACGCGACCCGCAAGACCAGCGGCCGTAAGGTCGAGCGGTTAGCCGTGCGAGATAAAGAGCAAGCACGAGGATCGCACCGGACAGATGCTTGGGGCCTCTTCTGTTTAAACAAAGCGCCGCCGGTTCGCGAAGGACCGGCGGCCCAAGCTCCCATCATTCCCCGGCTTACCCCAGCGTCAAACTGGTCTGTGCGTACAGGAAGCGGACTTGTCGCGGGTCCGCCGTGCCGCCCCGCCGCATGTGCAGCAGGCGCTCCGTAACCGTAAAGCCCTGTCGCGCCAGCAGCGCCATCGCATCCGCATTTTCTGCCGGCGCGGTCAGCACGGGCGGCCGGTCGTAGGGCAGGCCGAGCGCCGCGCCCAGCAGTCCTTCCGCCGCCGCAGGCGTCGCGGCCATCCACGGTCCGATGTGGCCCCCGTCCGCAAAGAGATAGCCCAGGACGCGCTCACCCGCTCCCCGCGCGATAAAGGCCCGTGCGGGCTGGCCGCCCCGGCACTCCCGGATCACGGCCCCTCGGTCCGCCCCGAACAGCGGCGCGTCAAACGCGATCACCTCGTCCACGTCGCGCGCCGCCAGCGGGCGAATCTCCACCTCGCCGCTGCCCCGCCGCGTCCCTGCGCTCGAAAGCCCTTGTCCGGCGGCATGGCGAGCACTCTGACGCATCATCCGCAGCGTCTCGCCCTCGGCCGCAAAGCCCAGCCGGGGATAGAGGTGCTGGCCCGCCGCGCTCGCGTCGAGAAAGAGTAGCGAGCAGCCCCGGTCGGTCAGGTGGGCGATGAGCGCCCGCATCAGCCTTTCCGCCAGGCCCTGCCTTTGCGCCGCAGGGTCGACGCCCATCATTCCGATCGAGGCGATGTGGCCGTAGGCGTGCCCGCCCACCACCCCGATGATCCGCCCGTCGCGCCGCGCGCACAGCCAGTGCTCCGCTTGCAGTGAGAAGGCCCGCTGCAGGCCGGCGATCATCCCACTACGGCCGAACGCCGCGTCGAGCACCGCCGCCGCGGAAGGCAGGTCTTCCGCGGCGAGTCGGGAGACGGTAACGTCGAGAGCGCTCATATCCAATCCTGGCACCTGAATCCGTTTGGAGCCAGGCGGTCTGGCAGTCGGGCGCCGCCGCCTCTGGCTCGCAGAGTATAGCACATGCACGCAGTTCCTTAAAGATTTCACAAACGCTCCGTTGGGTATTGACAACTACAGTATACGGGTGTATATACCAGGTAATCGCTTACGCAATCGCTTACCTACCCAGACGCTTGAAATGCTTAACCGGGTACGCTCCGGACCAGGTGTAAAGGAGGTTGCTCACCGAGAACACCGTAGTACCGCACCGTCTTGTCTTGCCCTTCAATTCGCACGTAGACCCAAATTCACTTTCACAAAGAGGAGAAAAGGTAACCATGTCGTACAAGCAGATCATCCCGCTCTTCCTGGTCGTCATGCTGCTGGCCGCCTGCGGCGGCGCAGCCCCGACTGGTGGCTCTGCGGCGCCCGCCGCCACCACCGCCCCTGCCGCTGCCGCTGCCGCGACGGCTGCCCCGGCTGCTGCTTCTAACCAGCCGATCATCGTCGGCCTGATCACCAAGACCGAGAGCAACCCCTTCTTCGTCAAGATGAAGGAAGGCGCGCAAGCGAAGGCCGACGAGCTGGGCGTCAAGCTGATGACCGGCGCGGGCGCAAAGGACGGTGACAATGAGGGCCAGGTCACGGCGCTCGAGAACATGGTGAACGCCGGCGCCAAGGGCATCCTGATCACCCCGAGCGACACCAAGGCCATCGTCCCGACCATCGAGAAGGCCCGGGCCAAGGGCGTGGTCGTGATCGCCCTGGATACTGCCACCGAACCTCAGTCGGCAGTGGATGCGCTCTTCGCCACCAACAACTTCAACGCGGGCCTCCTGATCGGCCAGTGGGCCAAGGCCGCCATGGCCGGCAAGACCCCGATCATCGCGACCATGGATCTGCAGCCCGGCATCACCGTTGGTGCACAGCGCCACAACGGCTTCCTCCAGGGCATGGGCCTGGGCACAGCCGACCCGAACTCGTCTGACCTCATCACGTCCAAGGAAGTCGTCTGCAGCCAGGATACGCACGGCGACCAGGCCGAGGGTCAGACCGCCATGGAAAACTGCTTGAGCAAGAACCCTGACATCAATCTCGTCTACACGATCAACGAACCGGCTGCGGCTGGCGCTTACCAGGCCATTAAGGCCGCGGGCAAGGAGAAGGACATCACCATCGTGTCCGTCGACGGTGGCTGCAACCCAGGCGTCACGGGGATCAAGGACGGCAAGTTCGCCGCCACTTCTCAGCAGTACCCGCTCAAGATGGCCTCCATGGGCGTGGAAGCGTTGGTCAAGTATGCCAAGACCGGCGAGAAGCCGACCGGCTACGTCGACACCGGCGTGACCCTGATCACCGACAAGCCTCAGACGGGCGTCGATAGCAAGGACTCGGCCTTCGGCGCAGATAACTGCTGGGGCGAGAAGAAGTAACCTGAGCTAGATCGGCGGCGGCGGGAGCGCTTACCAGGCACACCTGCCGCCGCTCTTTTGGAGGCTCTCGCAAGAGGCTCTATCACACAAGAGGGAGGTTCACGATGAGTGCAGTCGTCGGCAAAGTGACCAAGCGGCGGTCGGGCTTCTTGAGCGTCTTGCAGGGGTCGCCCATCATGGGGCCTCTCGTGGCGCTCATCCTGGCCACCATCTTCTTCGCAACCCAGTCCGATAAGTTCCTGACAGGCGCAAACTTCTCCCTGATCATGCAGCAGGTAATGGTCGTCGGCACCCTCGCCATTGGGCAGACGCTGGTGATCCTCACCGGCGGCATCGACCTCTCAAACGGCATGATCATGGCGCTGTCCTCGATCCTCACCACCGGCCTCGCGGTCCGGTCCGGGGTCAACCCAATCCTGGCCGTCCTCATCGGCATGGTAGTCTGTGTCGTGTTCGGTCTGATCAACGGCGGGCTCGTCACGGGCATTGGGCTGCCCGCCTTCATCGTGACCTTGGGCACCTACAACATCGCCTTTGCCCTGGTCCGCATCTACACGACGTCAACGGTCACCAATCTACCCGACATCCTGTTGTTCCTCGGCCAAACCTTCAACGTGGCCGGCACGGAGGTCAGCCTCGGCTCGGTGGTGATGATCATTTTATTCATCATCGCCTGGTACGTGTTGCGCTCGACACCCGCGGGCCGCTCCGTGTATGCGGTGGGTGATAACCCCGAAGCCGCCCGCCTGGCCGGCATCAACACGAACCGCGTCCTGCTGGGCGTCTACACGATCGCCGCCATCACCTACGGCATCGCCGGCCTGCTCCTGATGTCCCGCACAGGCGTGGGCGACCCGAATGCCGGCGCGGACGCCAATCTGAACAGCATCACAGCCGTCGTAATCGGCGGCGTCAGCCTCCTCGGTGGCCGCGGCCACATCATGGGCACCCTCATCGGCGCCTTGATCGTCGGTGTGTTTCGCAACGGCCTGCAGTTAATGGGCGTGCCATCGATCTACCAGGTGCTCGTCACCGGCGTCCTGGTCATCGCGGCCGTGTCCGTGGACTACCTCTCCCACCGGGGCAAGTAGGCGGTTGGTCACGCAACCCATAGAGGAGGCCGTCATGACTGCAACCCAAGGTAAAGTGCTTTTGGAAATGAAGGGCATCGGGAAGACCTTCCCCGGCGTCAAGGCGCTGCAAGGCGTCAGCCTGACGGTGCGGGAAGGGCAGGTCCATGCCCTGCTGGGGGAAAACGGGGCCGGAAAATCGACGCTGATCAAGATCCTCTCCGGTGCGTACAGCAAGGACGAGGGCCAGATCTTCTTTGAGGGCAAGCCGGCGGAGATCCGGGCCCCGCAGGACGCGCAGGCGTTGGGCATCCAGACGATCTACCAGGAGTTCAACCTGGCCAAGGACCTGACCGTTGCGGAGAACATCTACCTGGGCCACCTGCCCAAGAAAGGGTTCAACGTCGACTGGGCGGCGGTCAAGGAAGGCTCGCGGAAGATCCTAGACACCCTGGGCGTCGACTTGCCGGTCGAGACCCTGGTCGGGACCCTTTCAGTCGCGGAACAGCAGTTGGTCGAGATCGCCAAGTCGTTGAACCGCCAGACACGGATCCTGATCATGGATGAGCCGTCCGCGGTGCTGGGCGAGAAAGACCTCGAGAAGCTGTTCGACGTGGTGCGTTCGCTCCAGGCGCGTGGCATCGGGATCATCTACATCTCCCACCGCCTCAAGGAGATCTTCGAGCTGGCCGACGAGGTCACGGTGCTCAAAGATGGTCGCTATGTGGACACCAAGCTCGTCTCTGAAGTCACCATGGACGACCTGGTCAAGCTGATGATCGGCCGCGACCTGGTAGACGTCTATCCCAAGCGCACCGCGGCTCCCGGCGACGTCGTGCTGGAGGTCAATAACCTCTCCCGGTCCAAGCTCGTGCACGATATCTCGTTAACCTGCGCGCGGGCGAGATCGTTGGATTTGCCGGCATTACCGGCTCCGGCCGGACCGAGCTGGTGCGCACCATCTTCGGCGCGGACCCCTTCAGCGGTGAAATCAAAGTGATGGGGAAGCCGTACAAGCCCCACTCGCCTGCGGAAGCGATCAACCATGGAATAGCGCTCGTGACCGAAGACCGGAAGGCCCAAGGCCTCTTGCTGAAACAAAACGTAGCCGTCAACACCACGGTCTCGGGCCTGAAGCGATTGACCCGCTTCGGCATTATCCAGCTGGGCAGAGAAGCGGCGCTCGTCAAGAAGATGATCCAGGAACTGAGCATTAAGACGCCGGGCCCCAACTTCATCGTCGTCAACATGAGCGGCGGCAACCAGCAGAAGGTCATCCTGGCCCGTTGGCTCAGCGTCGGCACGAAAATCCTCATCATGGATGAGCCGACCCGCGGCATCGACGTGGGCAGCAAGTCCGAGATCTACCAGATCATGGATCAGCTGACCAAGCAGGGCGTCGGCGTCATCATGATCTCGTCGGAACTGCCCGAGGTCCTGGGCATGAGCGATCGCATCATGGTAATGCGCCAGGGCACGATCGTGAAAGAGCTGTCTCGGGCCGAGGCCAGCGAAGAGGAAATCATGAAATTTGCGGTGGGGAGCGAGGGAGCTTCAGCCCGGGAGGCAACCACGAAGTACACGGTGGGGGGCCAGGGGGCGGCCTGACCAGACCCGCTGTGGCGGACCCGCTCCGGCGGCGCAGAAGTAGGAGGCGCTTACCATGTCAGTCATTACGATCTCCAGGGAACTCGGCAGCGGCGGGACTGAAGTTGCGAAGCTGTCCGCGGCAAGCCTGGGCTACGCGTTCGTCGACAAGCAGACGACGGATGGCATCTTCCGGCAATACGGTCTGACTCGGTTTGACGAACTCTATGACTCGGTCCCGAGCTTCCTCGACATTCTCAACGCAAACAACCTGCTGCTCGTCGCGATGGCCAACGAGATTCTCGAGGCCGTGGCCCAGCGCGGGAATGTGGTCATCCTGGGCCGGGCGGGCTTCGCGGTCCTAGGCGAGTGTGCGGATGTGCTGTCCGTACGCATCCAGGCCCCCTTCTCCGACCGGGTGAAGCGGGTGATGGATCGGGAGGGCTCCTCCGACTTTGACGCGACCATGGAACACGTCAAAGAAGACGATGAGGTGCACAGCAAGTACGTGCAGCGGTTCTACAACAAGCAGTGGGACGAGGCGTCCAACTTCGATCTTGTCCTCGACACGAGCGCAGTGTCCCTTGATGCGGCCGTGAAACAGATCGTCGAGGCGGCGCGGGCGCTCCAGCAGAAGGCGCCGGCGCCGGACGCGGCCACCACCGCTTCGCTCGAGGTGGACCCCGTCCTCAGAGATGCCGTCGCGAAGGCGATGGCCGGCCAGGCTATGGCGGCGTCAGCGTAGGCGACACAGCGCGCCACGCGTTTTCCACGGCTAGCTGCAGTGGGCAGGCTGGAGGCGACAACCCGGCCTGCCCACTGCAGCATCCGTCAGTTTCTCGAGCGTAGAAGGGTGCCGCGAGCCATGATCCATTGCACTCTGGGCATCGACATGGGCACGTCGGGCGTCAAAGCCGCGCTCCTTGACCTGGACACGTTCAAGCTGATCACCTGGCCATGCAGGGCTACGACAATTCGCCCGAGCAACCCTCGGAGATGCTGTGGGCAAGCGACCGCGTGCCACCGTTCGCGAGGCCGTCGCCGGCATCGATCCGCAGTGCCATCCGGGGCATCAGCCTCTCGGGCCAGATGCACGGGACGGTCATGTACGACGCACGGGGCGAGTGCATCGAGCCAATCATCAATTGGCAAGACAAGCGCTGCGATATTCCCCTCGAGCGGTACGGCAACCGGACCACGGTCGAAGTGATGATGGCCGAGCTGCTGGCCGGCCCCGAGTTTGACGACCTGGGCATCGACGTCCTGCCGAGCGGCTATCTCGGCGCAACGCTGTTCTACATTAAGGAAAACGACCCGGCGCTTTTCGAGCGGATTCGCACGTCGTTCTGCCCGGCGATTTCATCCGGGGCAAGCTGCTGGGCGCCTCCGTGGCTCGCGCGCACCGATCCCACCAACGCCTTTGGAACCGGCCTTTTCAACACCCGGCTTGTACGCTGGCACGACAGCATCATCGCCGAAGCTTGGGCTGCCCGAGCGAAATCCTGCCGGCGGTCCACGACAGCGCCGAAGTGGCCGGAACGCTCCCTGCCGCCGTTGCGGAGGCGTTGAACCTGGCGCCGGGCACGCCCGTGGTCTATGGCGGCGGCGACAACCAGATGTCGCTGCTGGGCAACGGGCTGTTGTCGGCCAGCTCGCCGGCCCTGATCAACATCGGCACCGGCGCGCAGGTCTCGCAGGTCACCTCCCAGTATGCCAGGAAGCCGGGCGTCGACACCCGCAGCTATTTCAACGGCCTATACGCTTTCGTCGGCGCCAGCATGGGCGGCGGACGCAGTTACGCGGCGCTGCGCGAGGCGCTGCAGAGCCGCGAGGGGCGCGACATCGGCTACCGCGAGATGGATGAACTGGCCAGCTCGAGTGCCCGTCGGCGCGGACGGGCTGGCGTACCGCGTGCCGCGCTCGGGGCGCGGCCGGCGGTCCCGAAGGGTTCGTCGGACGTACGGAATTGCAGGACGTCGGCCACCAGACCCGGGCGGTCATGGAGGGCGTCATGCTGGATCTCTACCGGTTGCGTCCCCCGACGCTGGCAGACGGGCCCGGGTTCATGGTCGGCGCGGGGAAAGGGCTGCAGAACAGCTCGGGTCTGGGCGCAGATGGCCGCGGACGTGTTCGACTGCCCGATCAAGATCACCAACTTCGAAAATGCTGTTTGGGGCGCAGCGCTGATCGCGGCGCTGGGCGCCGGCGCGATTTCCGACCCTGCGCGAGGCGACTTGCGACGATCGAGTACAGCCGGGAGTTTTTGCCCGACCCGGCGCAGTGCGGCGCAGTACCGCCGACCTCATCGCTGAAAGAAAGGGTTGCCTGCACATGTTCGATGTGATTGCCTGCGGCGAGCTTCTGATCGATTTCGTCTCCACGGAGTCTGGCGTGACGCTGGGCCAGGCGCCGGCATTTCCAGAAGGCCCCCGGCGGCGCGCCTGCCAACGTGGCGGTTGGCGTCGCACGGCTCGGCTACCGGGCCGGTTTCCTCGGGCCAGGTCGGCGACGACGATTTCGGCCATTTCCTGGCCGACACGATCGCTGAAGCCGGCGTGGACGTCGGCGGCTTGCGCTTTTCGCCCGAAGCCCGCACCGCGCTGGCGTTCGTGTCCCTGCGCAACGATGGCGAGCGGAGCTTCATGTTCTACCGCCACCCTAGCGCCGACATGCTATGGCGGCCGGAAGACGTGGACCGGGCGTATGTGAGCCGCACGCGCATCTTCCATCACGGCTCCATCTCGCTGATTGGCGAGCCGAGCCGGAGCGCGACGCTGGCTGCGGCCGAGTATGCCCGGGAGGGCGGGGCGCTCATCTCCTACGATCCGAACCTGCGCCTTGCGCTGTGGCCCTCACCGGACGCGGCGCGGCGCGGGTATGCTCGCCGCCTGGCCGTTCGCCGACCTGATCAAGGTCAGCGAAGAGGAGTTGATCTTCCTCACTGGCCAGGAGGACATCGAGCGGGCGGCCCGGTGGCTCTGGTCCGAGCGGTTGAAGCTGCTGGTTGTCACGCTTGGGCCGGTCGGCTGCAGGTACTTCACGCCGGACCGCAGCGGCGCCGTGCCGGGTTTTGCCGTGGTTCCCGTCGACACGACGGGTGCGGGCGACGGATTCGTGGCCGGGCTGTTGTCCGGACTTCTGGATTCCGGCTTGTCGTGGGATGTTCCGACTCTCGAGCGCGCGCTCCGGCTCGGCAATGCAGTGGGTGCACTGGCTACGACTCAGAAGGGCGCAATTCCGGCACTGCCAACACGTGCCGCTGTCGAAGCGTTCATGGACCAGGCATCGACGCCAGGGTAGGATCGTGACAATGCGCAAAGTGACGATCGCAGAGGTCGCGAGACGTGCAGGTGTGTCGACCGCGACCGTTTCCCACGTGATCAACAGCACTCGCTTCGTCAGCGAGGAAACCCGCGAGCGGGTCAACCAGGCGATCGGGGCCCTCGGCTACGCGCCGAGCGCGGTGGCGCGCAGCCTCGTCACGAACATCTCGCAGATCATTGGCGTCGTGATCTCCGACATCACCAATCCTTTCTTCCCGGCCATGGTGCGGGGGATCGAAGACACGACCCTCGCCTATCGCTATCAAATGCTGGTCGCGAACACCGACGAGGAACCCGCCCGCGAAGAGGAGCTCGTCCAGTTGCTGACGCGGCAGCGGGTCGACGGGCTGATCATCGCGCCGACGGGGATCCGGTGCCCACCCCTGCTGGCGCTGGCCGAATCGGGCGTGCCAATCGTCCAAATCGACCGGACGAGCCCGGGGCTGATCGCGCCGGCAGTGGTGGTGGACAACGAACAGGCCGCGTACCGGGCCGTGAGCTACCTGATCGGCCTGGGGCACCGGCGGATCGCCTGCCTGTTGGGTATCGAGGCCATCTCCACGCAGGCAGAGCGGCTTAAAGGTTGGCAGCGAGCCTTACGCGACGCGGGTCTCCCCGTCGCCGAAGACCTCATCGTGCGGGCCGATCCCCGGTTTTACGGCACGCTACCCGACGCTGCGGGCTCCGTTTCGCTGATCAAGCCTGGGCCGGAGCACGAGAAGATGCCGAGCGTGGCCGAAGCGCTGCAGGATCTCCTCGATCGCCCCGGGCGCCCCTCGGCCATTTTCGTGCTGACTAACCAGTTGGCTCTCGGCGCCCTGTACGGGCTCAGGGCGCGTGGGCTGAGATTCCCCGAGGACATCTCCATCGTCAGTTTCGACGACCCGGATTGGGCGCCCCTCTTCAGTCCTCCGCTCAGCACGCTCAGACAGCCTGCGTATCAGCTCGGCCAAGTGGCCGCCGACCTGCTGCTGCGGATGATCAACCACGAGCCGGTCGAGGCGCCGTGTCCGTTGCACGCCGAGCTCATGAAGCGGTCGTCGAGTGGGCCGCCGAGGGATGATTGATCGGGAGCGCGGGCGGTCTGGGCCCAGTCTTTGCCCTTCAACCAGCCCGCTCGTCGGATCGGGCTCGGCGCCTTGTGCCGTCGTCCTGAAGAATTGTTCACCGTCTCCCCTGTGCGTATAATGAGCCTGTCTTCCGGGCTCCTTCCGCTGGTTCTGTGTTATGGAGTCGACCAACCTCCTTAGAAGCAAGCTGTATCGCCCGCGCGCTTCGGGCGACCTGGTCCGCCGGCCGCGGGTGTGCGAGATCCTCAACCGCAACCTCGACCGGACGGTCACTTTGGTTTGCGCGCCCGCCGGCTTCGGCAAGACGACCCTCCTCAGCGACTGGCTGGCCGACGATCCCGCCCCCAGCGCCTGGCTCTCACTCGATCAATACGACGGCGACCTCGATCGCTTCCTGACCTACTTCGTCGTCGCCGTCCGCTCGGTCTTCCCTTCATCATGCGCTGACACGCTTGCGCTGCTGCGCGCGCCGCTGGCGCCCCCGCTCCTCGTGCTCGCGACGACGCTCGTCAACGACCTCGACCGCCTGGCCGATGACGGCAAGCTGGCCCCCGGCAAGCGCTTCGTCCTCGTCCTCGACGACTACCACCTGGTCCGTGGGAAAGAGGTGCCCAACCTCATCGGCGCGCTCCTCCAGCACCCTCCCCGTTCCTTACACCTGGTGATCAGCACCCGTGTCGACCCGCCCTTCTCGCTGCACACGCTTCGCGCCCGTGGCGAGCTGGGTGAGGTTCGTGCGCAGGAGCTGCGCTTCACGCTCGAAGAGATCGCCGCCTTCATGGAGCAGGCCCTCGGCTCGCGACCCGACATCGCGACCCTCTCCACCCTCGCCGACCGCTCCGAGGGCTGGGCCACCGGCTTGCGCCTCGCCGCCCTCACCCTCACCGCGCGCGGCGAGGTGCCCGACGCCGCTCCCGAGGCCGCCGCCGACAACCGCTACGTCCTGGAGTACCTCCTTAACGAGGTCCTCGCCATCATTCCCATCGCCACCCAGGATTTCCTCCTCAAGACCGCCATCCTCGACCGCCTCAGCGGCCCGCTCTGCGACGCGGTCGCCGACCGCCCCGGCCCTGATTGGGATGGCCGCGGATACCTGGAGTGGCTCGCCGGCAAGAACCTCTTCACCTTCGTGCTCGACGGCCAAGGTAATTGGTACCGTTACCATCACTTGTTTCGGACGCTTCTCCAGAGGCGCCTCGAGCGCCAGTTCACCAAGGAGGATATCGTCGAGCTGCACCGCCGGGCGAGTGTGTGGTACGCTCAGAACGGCTTTATCGAAGAGTCGCTCCACCATGCGCTCCTGGCGGCCGACGATCTCGCTGTGATCCGCTTGGTGGAAGGCCACCGCCACGCCGCGATGAACCAGGAGGAGTGGCGCCGGCTCGAACACTGGCTCAGCCTGATCCCACGCGCCCTGATCGACTCGCGGCCCGAGCTGCTGCTCACAGAGGCATGGCTCCTGCAGAAGCGCTGGCAGTACGGCGACCTGCCCCACTGCCTGGCGCGCATCGCCGCCCTCCTCACCGAGATACCGCTGCCGCAAACCGACAAAACGCGTCTTGAGGGTGAAGTTCACGCACTCCGCAGCGTCATTGCCTACTACGCATCCGACGCCGAGGGCACCCGCTTCAACGCCGCACGCGCCCTCGAGCTGACGCCCATCGATTCCTCTTTCGTCCGTTCCGAATCCTGGTTCTACCACGGCGCAGCGCACACCATAAGCGGGGATTTGCAGGGAGCCATGCAAACGCTGCGCGACGGCCTCCATGAAGACCGGCTGCACGCCAACGCTTTCCCCGCCCGTCTCTATGCTGGTTTGTGTTTTGTCCACTGGCTCAACGCCGACTTCCAGGGCCAGCTGGCTGCCGCCGCCCAGATGCTGCAGCTCGGGCGCCGCCGTGAGCTCGGCGAGGCCATCGCCTGGTCCCACTATCACGCCGGCTGCGCCTATTATCAGTTGAACCGCCTGGATGATGCCGAAGAGGAGTTTGCGGCGGCATTCGGTCAGCGCTACACCGCACACGATTTCGCCTTTTCACACGGGGGCTTTGGTCTGGCCGCGGTAGCAATGGCAAAGGGGAATTTCGCCCGTGCCCGTGAGATCGTCGACTCGATCGCCGCCTACGCGCTCGAATCCACCAACGACCGCATCCTGACGGACGCCGAGGCCTTCCGCGCCTTGCTCGACGCTTCCACCGGTCGCCTCGCCGCCGCCAGGCGCTGGGCCGATTCCTACGATCTTGGCGCTCCCCTCGTGCCCATGACGACGTTTCACGTCAACATCGTTGCACTTGCGCGGGTTCTCCTGCAGGTGGGAACGCCGGGCAGCCTCGACCGCGCCGCCGCGGCCTTGGAAGGCGCCCGCGCCGTGGCAGAATCCACCGGGAACAAGCGGGTCCTGATCGAGGCGCTCGTCTTGCAGGCGCTGGTCCACGATGCGAGCGGCCATGTCGATGCCGCACTGGCGAAGCTGAAGGAGGGCGTCCTTCTGGCAGAGCCTGGCGGTGCCATTCGCATCTTCGTCGATCTCGGCCCGAGACTCGCCGGGCTCCTGGGCCGGCTTGCCGCCCGCGGCGTCGCGCCGGGCTACCTCCCGACGCTGCTCGCCGAGTGTCACGAAGTCGAACCCGTCGCCCCCCGTCCGTCGTCCCGCCCCGCGCCCCGACGCCCTGGTCGAGCCTTTGTCCGACCGCGAGCTTGACGTGCTGCGCCTCTTGGCCAAGCGGCTCAGCAACAAGGAGATCGCCGAAGAGCTCTCGATCTCTCCGGCGACCGTCAAGCGGCACACCGTCAACATCTACCAGAAGCTGAACGTCGGCACCCGCCACGAAGCCGTCGCCGAAGCTATTGCCCGCGGCCTCCTGCCCCCGTCCGACAGCGCCGCCCGGCGGCTCACCGGCCGCAGCTAATACACCGAATCCCCATCCCCGCAGAAGCCGCATCGTCCGGCTTCGGGTTGATGCCACTATAAGTCTCAGCCGGCCCGCACGCCGGTTCGCTTTGCCAGTTGCCCCGCCAGCACAAGACGGTCGAGAAGTGCGTTTCGTGCCACCAAAGTTTCTGCGGCTCGCACCTCACCGAGGTCACCTACCTGCCCGTCCGCCACGCCGAGATCTCGGGCGCGCACGGCCCTCCCCGAGGCCCGCAAAGGCCCCATCTGCGAGTCCTGCCGCACCAATCACATCGACATCATCCTGGTCGCCGCCGCCTAGCCGACAGTAGGGGGCGGTACAAGACCCGCCCCCCTTCGTCGGACCGCCGAGCACCAGCTCGGCCGTTTGCATCGGCGGTCCGACTGCCTCTTTAGCTCTTCGCTACCTCCGGCAGCGGCTGATCCTCCGGCACGAACCGGATCGACAGCGAGTTCACGCACTCCCGCGTGTTCTTTTCCGTCAGCCGTTCGCCCACGAACTCGTGCCCCAGGTGCCCGTCGCAGTTGGCGCACCGGATTTCGATCCGCCGGCCGTCCGGGTCGCGCAGCCGCCGCAGCGAGTCCGGGTAGCTCTCGTCGAACGCCGGCCACCCGCACCCCGCGTCGAACTTGCTCTCAGACGAGAACAGCGGGGCATTGCACCGCCGGCAGACATACGTCCCCGGCTTATAGAAGTCATCGTACTCCCCCGTAAACGGCCGCTCTGTCCCGTGCCGGACGATGACGCGTTCCTCTTCAGGCGTCAGTCTGTTCCAAGCCATCGTTACCCTCCTGCTCATCTTTGCCGGCTATGATACCACAGGCTCGTTTCGGCAGTCGTAGCGTTTATGTTCTATCTTGCGGGCATTCCTTCAAGTGATACAATGCACTAACCGTTAGCGGTCTCACTCAAACCCAGCGATCTGCCTTCCCGCCCCTTGGAGGTGTCGCAATGTCCGCTCCCCGTGCCGCCGTCCTCGTGCTCTGCGCCGCGCTTGCCTGCGCCGCCCTCTTGTCCATCGTCGACAGTCCCGGCATCCTTGCCGGGAGTGCGCCCGATCCCTTGCCTTCCGCCGAGTCGCCCGCTGCTGTGAGCGAGGGCTCCAGCCTAACCTTCGACGCCGCGTCCGATGCCTGGATCGACATGCAGTACCAGTCCGCCAACCACGGCTTCGACCCGGACCTGTCGATCGGCCTCTTCAAGGGCGTCGAGCACCAGGCACTCCTGTCGTTCGACCTCTCTTCGCTGCCCGCCGATGCCGTTGTCGACAGCGCCAGCCTCGCGCTCTGGCAAACCGGCTACGAAGGCGACCCCTGCTCCATCTGGCCCGACCTCATTTCAGGGTACTGGGAAGAGGGCAAGGTTACCTGGAACTCGCAGCCCGCGCACGCCGCCACCGCCGATCCGGCGGCGCAGCCCGACACCTCCACCGGCTGGAAGACCTGGCAGGTGACCGGGATCGCTAAGGCCTGGCGGTCGGGCAGCAATAACTACGGCATCCTCCTCCGCGGCGACGGAAAGCAGACGTGCAACCGGTCCTTCGCCGCTCGGGAGGGCAAGCCCCCTGCTCGCCTGACGATCAACTTCTACCGGCCCGACCCGCAGGGCGCCGTGACCTTGGGCGGCAGCGGCTACGTCGAGATCACGGCGGATCGCAACCTGAATCCGGTCGCCGGGCTGACCATCGAGGGCTGGGTCCGGCGGGCCGCCCTTGACCCGGCGTGCCAGACGATTGCGGCGAAGAACGGCGACACGGGCTACTGGTTCGGGATTCAGGACGACAAGCTCGCCTTCCGCATGAACGGCCAGGCGCTCGCGGGCGCGAACCCGCTGTCTGCCGCGGAATGGGTGCACGTCGCCGCGACGCATGATGCCGGGACCGGCGCCGTCAACCTCTACGTCAACGGCATCCTGGCAGCCAAAGGTTCGATCAAAGGGTACGTGCCGTTCAACGCCGACCCGCTGCAGCTGGGGAGCGACCGCGGCAAGTGCAATTTCAAGGGGAGCCTGTCCGACATTCGCCTGTGGGACCGGCCCTTTGGCGTACCTGAGCTCCGCGAGCGCATGGGCAACGACGTGGACCCGAGGGAGCAAGGGTTGCTCGGGGCCTGGTCGCTGGCCGGCGGCGCGGGTGACCTGAGCGGGCGCTACGAGTCGGTCCCCGTGGGGACCATCGCGTTCGGCCCGCTGGGCCCCGGCGTCGCAACGGCCGGGCAGGCTCTATTAGTGCCGCGCATCGACGGCGTGTTCGCGCTCGACGGGCTGTGCTCGAGCGGCGAGTACGGCAGCCTCCGCGTGCCCATCTGGTACGACAACGGCCACATCCTTCCGAACCCGGTGTACGCGTACATCGGCGCGGTGGGCGACCAGTCCACAGGCTACCTGGCCGTTTGCATGGACCATATCGATGCTACCGCGGGCCGGGCCGCGCTGTACATCGACCCGGACAACAGCGCGGGCGCTCTGGCCGGGCCGACCGACTACGTGGTCCGCGCGCTGCCCGGGCGGCGACGGCACGCTCAACACCTCGAACTCGGGCGACGGTGCGGGCAACTTCACCGGCCCAGGTATCGAGCACCCGAGCCACCCGTTATTCGCTCGGCGATATCTACGCGAGCGCCGAGTTCCGGCTCCGCGCGCCGTTCTCCCCTCCGCCGGTGCCACCTTCCGCCTGGCGCTCTACCACGAGGCGGTGGGACCCGCGCAGGATGCCTATGGTTACCCGGCCATCTCCCAGCAAAGATCGCCGAGTACCTGGGCGCAGTTCCGCATCGTCGACGGGCCGCCCCCGCGGCCCGACGCTCAGGTGCCGGTGGCCCTCGTCGAGCATTCGCCGGCCGGAACCGTGCAAGCCGGCACCGAAGTGCGCGTCACCGCCAGCGCCTCCGATGATGTCGATATCGCCACCATCCAGGTGTACGTCAATCACGAGCTGCGGAAAAGCTGTGACTTCCCCGGAACTTAGACCACGTCAGCCTTCTGCGACTACTTTTCCGTGTTGCCCGTTGGTCGCTACAGCATCGAGGCACGGGCGATCGACCACCGGGGGCGCATTGGCTACGCTTCCGGCGTGCCGTTCCGGGTGGATGTGAACGACATCGCGCCCAAGCTCGACGTCGACCACGCACCGAAGACCCTGGCCCGCGGCCAGCAGTTCACGATCACCGCCCACGCCCAGGATGCCTCGGGCCTGAGGGAAATCCGCATCTTGCTCGACGCGCCGCCCTACCAACACACCTGCTCCACCGCTGGCAGCACGCTGCAGCAGGAATGCTCGCTGGTGGCGACTCCCGGCAGATCGCCGCATCATCCGGTACAGCGCGCAAGCGGAGGATATGGCCGAGCTGACTCGCTCCACGGAGGAGCATCTCGCCGTGATCGGCCCGAACGGCAGACCCGGCGACCCGGATCCCGACCGCGATGGCCTGGCTGACTCCATCGAGCGCGCATTGAGCCTGGACCCGAACGATCCCGGATACGGACGACGATCAACTGCTCGACGGGTGGGAGGTCGCGGGCGTCAGCTTCCCCACGAGGCGAGTTTACCGACTTACCAGCCATGGGTGCGAATCCCTGGCGTAAGGACGTCTTCGTGCAGGCCGACTACGAGCAGGGAGTGCAGCCCCAGCCGGGCGTGTGGGAGCGAGTGATCGCCACCTACCGGCGGGCGGGGATTACGCTGCACGTGACGGAGCACGAGCGACCCCGGCCGACGGGTGACTGGCCGGGCGGCACGCCCCCGGATGGGGTGAGGCTCCACCTCGAACTGGAATGCCGAATGGGCCGCGTGGCACAAAGACGGAGCGGGCAACTACTACTTCCCGCCCAAGCTGAGCTGGACGCACCACTACGTGTACATCAGGCACGAGGCCGGCGCCAGCTACGCGTGGCACCACGTAAACATCAAGATCTACACGGGCACCTGCCCCCTCACGACCGTCGATCCACAGAACGACGCGGCCTGCCGGGGCGACCTCCGCGACCCCGTCGGGGAAGAGTACGCGCTGACGCACGAGCTGGGGCACAACCTGGGGCTGGGGCACGGCGGCCGCGCCGGCGAATACGGTCAGTATCGCATCGGCGACTTCCTGAAGATGGGCATTGACGGCGATTGGGGCGCACCGAACTGGAAGCCCAACTATATCAGCATCATGAACTATCGCTACAGCCGCTCGAACCTGTGCGTCAACCCCTATAGCCCGCTCGGCGACGAGTCTGCGGACCTCGATTTCCAGACCCGGTTATCTCCAACTCGATGAAGGCTGGCTGCACGAGCCGGCAGCCGGCATGGACTTCCTCGCCGACCTGCGCCTGACCGCCTGCCCGGCCGGCAAGATCCCCGTTTTCAGGTACGCTTGCGGCAACAGCACAACCGCGCTCGAGCTCCTGAGTGACGGCACTCGGCTCCTGGCTTGGCAACGCTGGTCGCCCTCCACTCCCCCTGACACCGGGGGCATCACGTCCGGATGGTCCACCTACGGCCTGCGGTCGTACTGCGCCCCGGAGTCGACTGGAACTGCGACGGCATCGTGGACACCACGACGCCGGTCGCCGCGAACGTAAACGGCTCCGGCAGTAACGACCTGTTCTTCAACGGCTGGACGGGGACACCGAACGAGGTGCTGGAGTCCCGGAACGACATCGTCTCCATGCCTTACAATGCGCCCCGCCGCGTGTGCCGATCCTGAACGCATCCGATGGGGCGACGCTGCAGCAGATATCGGCGAGTTTACCGGTCACGGCAATCGGGAGGACGGACTGCCTGGTCTCCTCCGCCACGACGCGCACGTACCCCACGCCGGCGGATCGAGGCGCCGGATCTGATTTGCTGCCCGGCAGGGCCTCAGGGCCTTGAGCCCCTGCCCGACAAGTACACCGAAATCGTCCCCGACTTGCCGCCCCTCAGCGCGGAGCTCTGCAACGGGATGGACGACGACGGCGACATGCTTCTCGACGAGGACTGCCCCGACACCGACGGCGATACGGTGGTCGACGGCCTCGACAACTGCCGCTACACCCCCAACCCCGACCAGGCGGACGCGAACGGCGATTACCTGGGCGACGTGTGCGACCGGCCCGCGGTGCTGTACCGCGTCGGTGAGCGCGGTTGGCAGTTCGGCTTTCGCTCAGTGGAAAGACTAACGGGCAAGAGGCGCGCGGCTTCAACGTCTACCGCCAGTGCCAGGCCGACGCGGACCTGGTGCGCTTGGGCGGCTACCCGACGGCTGAGAAGGCCTTCTACGTTGACGTCGCGGCCGGCCCCGCGCCCTGCACCTACCGGATGGCCGCGGTGAACCTGAACGGAGTGGAGATCGGGCCGGGGGCAGAGGCAACGTCGGAAGGGACGAGAAAGGCTGTACCTGCCCCTGCTGCGGAAGTAGGGCGGGCCGCAAGGCCAGCGAAGGGTCTGTGTGCTCGGGCGCAGGCGATCATTGCCGTCTGCGCCCGGAACGCCTACGCGCCATCTCCTTGACATCCCCATCATTCCATCTACAATACCGCGTGAAACCGTGCCCGCCGGCATCCCGAGGCGTCGTTCTCGATGGCACACGATCGCGCCGTCCATGGGTGCGGCGATCTCTAATGTAGGAGGAGCGTAGCCATGCAGTGATTCCCCGGCCTTTCCCGGCTTCACTATCCTCGCGTAGTTTCGGATTACTGGCCCGTTTCAGTCGTATTCAGGGAGGAGTAGCACATGTCTCGGAAGTTCGCAGTTCTCGCGCTGATCGCCGTGCTGGCATTGGTGCTGGCAAGCTGTGCGCCTGCTCAGGCGCCGACCCAACCCGCAGCGCAGGCCGAGCCAACCCAGGCGCCCGCCGCCCAACCGACCCAGGCCCCGGCCGCCGAGCCGACCAAGGCGCCTGAACCAACCGCAGCGCCGGCTGCACAGCCCACTGAGGCGACCGCCGGCGGCGCGGCAAGCGGGGAGAAGGTCAAGCTGACCATTGAAAGCTGGCGCAATGACGACCTCAAGATCTGGCAGGACGTCATCATCCCGGCGTTTAACAAGCACGAGCCGAACATCGAAGTGGTGTTCGAGCCGCAGGCGCCGGCCGAGTACAATGGCGTCCTGAACACGAAGCTGGAAGGCGGCACCGCGGGCGACCTGATCACCTGCCGCCCGTTTGACGCGTCACTCGCACTCTTCACTGCGGGCCATCTGGCGTCGCTCAATGACCTGCCTGGGCTGGAGAATTTCAGCGATGTGGCGAAGAGCGCCTGGATCACCGACGACGGTAAGGACGTCTTCTGCGTGCCCATGGCGTCCGTGATCCACGGCTTCATGTACAACAAGGACCTCTTCGACAAGGCGGGCGTGACCGAGCCCAAGACGGTGGCCGAGTTCTTTGCCGCGCTCGACAAGCTCAAGGCCGCGGGCATCACCCCGCTCGACATGGGCACCGCCGACCTGTGGGAAGCCGCAACCATGGGCTTCCAGAACATCGGGCCGAACTACTGGAAGGGTGAGACCGGCCGCAAGAACCTGATCGCCGGCAAGGAAAAGTTCACCGATCCGCAGTACGTCGCGGTGTGGGACCAGCTCGCCAAGTGGAAGCCGTACCTGCCGGAAGGCTTCCAGGCGCAGACCTACCCGGATTCGCAGAACCTGTTCACCCTGGGCAAGGCCGCCATTTACCCCACCGGCTCCTGGGAAATCGGCGTCTTCAAGCCGCAGGTCGACTTCAAGATGGGCGCGTTCAAGCCGCCGCTCCCCGAGGGCGCGGACAAGTGCTACATCAGCGACCACACTGACATCGCCCTGGGCATGAACGCGAAGACCAAGAACCCCGAGGCCGCGAAGAAGTTCCTGCAGTGGATGACCACGCCTGAGTTCGCCGAGCTGTACACGAACCAACTGCCCGGCTTCTTCACGCTGTCGAACCACAAGATCAACGTGACCGATCCGCTCGCGCAGACCTTCATCAACTGGCGCAGCGAGTGCGAGTCGACCATCCGCAACTCCTACCAGATCCTCTCGCGCGGCGAGCCGAACCTGGAGAACGAGCTGTGGGCCGTGAGCGCGCAGGTCATCAACGGCGACGTCACGCCGGAAGCCGCCGCCAAGCGGATCCAGGACGGCCTGGACAAGTGGTATAAGCCGGCCGCGCAGTAACGCGCGGGCGCGTAGTGCGAGCCGCCGCTGGCGGCTCGCACTACAGACTACCTACCTGACAGGTTCGGCATTGCCTGGAGCGCGTCATGCAAGCAACCACCAAGGGCTCGCCACGCCCTCGTAAGGCGTTTCCATTTCATATCCTGGTCTTCCTCGTCCCGGCCGCAGCGATCTACACCCTTTTCATGGTCTACCCGCTGATCGACTCGCTGCGGATGAGCCTCTTCTCCGGCGGGCAGGGCAGCGCGTTCGTCGGCCTCCAAAACTACGTCACCCTGCTGACCGGCGAGTTACTTTCCCCCCGGTTTTGGGGCGCGCTGCGCAACAACATCGTCTTCTTCCTGATTCACACACTTGTGCAGAACCCGATCGGCCTCCTGCTCGCCGCCTTGTTGAGCAACAGGCGACTTTTCGGCCGAAGCACATATCGCACCATCTTCTTTCTGCCCACGATGTTATCCGTGGTGCTGGTGGGGTTTATCTGGCAGCTGATTCTGAGCCCGCTCTGGGGCATCAGCAAGGGTTTCCTCGGGATCTTCGGGCTGCAGAGCCTCTTCAAGCCCTGGCTGGGATTGGAAAGCTCGGCGCTGATCGTGCTTTCGCTGATCTCGGTGTGGCAGTTCATCGGCATCCCGATGATGCTCTTTTATACGGCCCTGATCGCCATCCCGGACGAGCTCATCGAGGCGGCGACCGTGGATGGGGCAAGCCAATGGAAGATCTTCTGGCGGATCAAGTTCCCGCTCATCCTTCCCATCATCGGGATCGTGGAGATTCTGACCTTTGTCGGCAACTTCAACGCCTTTGACCTGATCTATGTCGTCGCGGGCGCGCTGGCCAGTCCGAATTTCTCAACCGACATCATGGGCACGCTCTTCTTCCGTACCTTCTTCGGCCAGCAATTGCAACTCGGCAATCCCAGCCATGGGTGCGACCGTGGCCGGCATGATGTTCCTGATCATTCTAACCGGCGTGTTGTTCTACATGTTCGCCTGGGCGCGCCGCGTGCAGACGTACGAATTGTGAGGATGGCTGTTGTGGATATCGTCCGGACCTCTAAGCTTGGGCACTTCATCGGTCGCATTGGTTCGCACTTCATCCTGATCCCCGCCGCGCTGGTGGCGCTGTTCCCCATCGTGCTTGTGATCATGAACTCATTCAAGAGCCGCAAGGCCATCTTCGGCAGCCCGCTCGTGCCCCCGCTGCCCACCACGTTCAGCCTGGTGGGCTACCAGACCGTGCTGAAGCGCGCCAATTTCGACACCTATTTCCTCAACAGCCTGGTCGTCACCCTGGGCGCGATGTTCCTGATCCTGTTCCTCGGGTCCATGGCGGCCTTCGCGCTTGTCCGAGTACAAGTTCCCCGGCAACACGCTGCTGGGGATATACATGGCGATCGGGATCATGATTCCTATCCGCCTCGGCACGGTCAGCATCCTGCAGCTGGCCGTCAACCTGAAGATCGTCAACACGCTGACCGCGCTGATCCTGGTTTACACCGCCATGGGTTTGCCGTTGACGATTTTCATCCTCCAGCAGTTCTTCAGACAGGTGCCGCGCGATCTGAAGGACGCGGCGCGCGTCGACGGCGCGAGCGAGTACTACGTCTACCGGCTGGCGCTGCCGCTCGTGGCTCCAGCAGTGGCCACCGTCGCGGTCTTCACCATGATGCCGATTTGGAACGACCTGTGGTTCCCGCTGATCCTTGCGCCCAGCGAGGCGACGAAGACGGTGACCCTGGGCACGCAGCAGTTCCTCGGCCAGTTCGTCACCGACTGGAACGCCGTGCTCTCGTCGCTCACCCTGGCGATGCTGCCGGTCGTGATCCTGTACCTGATCTTCTCCCGCCAGCTGACACGCGGCCTCACTGCCGGCGCGATGAAATGAAAGGCGGTGCGGCGATGAGGGGATGAGGGGATTGAGGCTGATCGCCGGTCAATCCCCTCGTCCCCCCATCCCCGCAGCCGTATCCGCCAAGGAGCAACGTATGCGTGTCGGTATCGTAGGCGCGGGCGCGATGGGGATGACCCACGCGGCCGCGTGGCCGGCCACCCCGGCTGAGGTCGTCGGCGTAGTGGCCAAGACGCCGGAGCTTGCGCGGCCCCTGGCCGAGTGCTATCCGTGCCGGGTCTATCCGTCGCTGGCTGCCTTGCTCCCCGACGTCGACATCGTCGAAATCTGCACGCCCACCTACCTGCACCACGAGATGGTGCTGCAGGCCGCGGCCGCCGGGAAGCACGTCATCTGCGAGAAGCCGCTCGCGCGCACCGTGGCGCAGGGGCAGGAGATGATCGCCGCGTGCAAGCGGGCGGGCGTGAAGCTGCTCGTCGGCCACGTCATCCGCTTCTTCCCCGAGTACGTGCTGGCGAAGAAGACGGTTGATTCCGGTCGGATCGGCCGGCCCGCAGTCATTCGTCTGGAGCGTCACGTCTTCCAACCCCGGAAGGCCGACGACAACTGGTTCGTCGACTTCGAGAAGTCCGGTGGCATGATGATGGACCTGATGATCCACGACTTCGACTACGCCCGTTGGATCGCCGGCGACGTGACGAGCGTGTACGCGAAGAGCATCCTCAGCCAGGACCCCCGCGCCCCGGTCGATCACGGCCTGGCCATCCTGACGCACAAGGGCGGCGCGATTTCTCACGTCGAAGGGTCCTGGGCCTACCCGCCGCCCACCTTCCAGACGGCGTTTGACATCGCGTGCGAGCGGGGCCTGTTGGTTCACGACTCAGGTGCGACCGCGCCCATCACGGTCTATGCCCACGGGCAGGCGGAAAGCGCGGGCGACGTCCCGCTGCCCGCCAGCCCGCTGGCCGAAAGTCCCTACACGACCGAGATCAAGGCGTTCTATAACGCGATCGCCAACGACGTGCCCGCGCCGGTCACCGCGGCGGACGGCCTCGCCGCGGTCCAGATCGCCCTGGCCGCGATCGAGTCGGCCCAACGCGGCGTACCGGTCGACCTCACACCCCTGCCCGAGGTGGCGCAATGAATGCGACGATGAACGCGCGCAGGCCCCTTCGCATCGGCATCCTGAGCGCCGCGCACGTCCACGCCGAAGCCTATGTGGGCATCCTGAACGCGGGCAAGGAACCCGTCCCGTCCGGCGCGCCCGCCTGGTCCGAGAGCCTGCTGGCCGCGCCCATCCCCGGCGTCGAGGTGATGGGGATCGCGGACGACGATACGGACCGCGGCCAAGCCTTCGGGGCCGCGCACGGGCTGCCGGTCTTCCCCTCGTACCGTTCCCTGTTCGACGCGCAGCCGGACGGTGTGATCGTGACCGCCGAGAATAGCCGGCACCGGGAGCTGGTCGAGATGGCCGCGGCCGCGGGCGTCCACGTCTTGTGTGAGAAGCCGCTGGCGGTGACGGTCGAGGACGCCCGCGCGATGATCGCGGCTTGCGAGCGGGCAGGCGTCGTCCTGATGACCGCGTTCCCCATGCGCTTCAGCCCGGTTATGGCCGAGGTCAAGGCGCTGCTGGACCGCGACGGCCTGGGCAGGGTATACGCGGTCAACTCGTGGAACAACGGCCGGCTGCCCGCCGGGCTCCGACCCTGGTTCGTCGACAAGGCGCTCGCCGGCGGCGGTGCGGGGATGGACCACATCGTCCACGTGGCCGACCTGCTGCGCTGGTTCCTGCGGAGCGAGGTGACGACTGTCTATGCCCGGTTCAACCGGATCATGCACCGCGAGACGGTCGACGTCGAGACGGGGGGGCTGGTCATGCTCACCCTGGACGACGCCACGGGTGGCGCCGGGACCTTCGCCACGATCGACTGCAGCTGGAGCCGGCCGCTCGGCTACCCGATCTGGGGCCGGCTGGGACTGGAGCTGGTCGGCGCGCGGGGTGTCGTCACCGCGGACGGCTTCCGCCAGAACCTGGTCAATTACGGCGACAAGGACGTCCTGACGTCGTATCTCCCCTGGGGCTCCGACGCGGACCGGGCGATGGTAGAGGAGTTCGTGGCGGCAATCCGCGAAGGCCGGCCGCCTTCGGTCACCGGCGAAGACGGCCTCAGAGCCGTCGAGATCGTGGCGGCGGCCTATCGCTCGGCCGAAACGGGGGAGGTCGTGAGGCTCGGGGGGTGACCTGAGCGTCTCCCGTCGAAGGAGTTCGGCGATGCAATCCGTGCGGAAGCCCAGGATAGAGTCGATCGATCTGTTGCGCGGCCTCGTCATCATCCTGATGGCGCTCGACCATGTCCGTATGTACTTCGGCGAGGGCGGCTTCTACGCCGACCCTACCAACCTCGACACGACCACGCCGCTCCTGTTCTTCACCCGCTGGATCACGCACTTCTGCGCGCCGGTCTTCATCTTTCTGGCCGGGACGTCCGCCGCGCTCTACGGCGCCCGCCAGGCTGGCGCCAGCCAGCCCAACACCCGCGATGTCTCCCATTACGTGCTCACCCGCGGCCTCTGGCTGATCTTCCTCGAGTTCGTGATCGTCAACTTCGGCTGGACCTTTGACCCCACGTTCAGCTTTCACTTCCTGCAGGTGATCTGGGCCATCGGCGCCAGCATGGTGGTGCTGGCCGGGCCTGGTGTATCTCCCGAGGTGGGCGATCTTCGCGTTCGGGATAGTCCTGGTCTTCGGCCACAACCTCCTCGATCCGATCCAGATGCAGGGCACGAGCCCCCAGGCCATCCTCTGGTACATCCTTCACCAGGAGCAGCTCGTCGCGTTCGGGCCGAACGCCGCCGTCTATTTCCACTACCCGCTGATCCCTCTTGTCGGGCTGATGGCCCTGGGGTATGTCTTCGGGACCCTCTACCGGCCGGGGTTCGACCCCGTCGGTGCGGCGGAAGTGGTTGTTAGGCATGGGCACGGCCGCGGTCGCCTTGTTCCTGGTCCTGCGCGGCTTCAACCTCTACGGCGAGCCGAACCCGTGGAGCGCAGCCAACGCTGATCTACTCGATCATGTCATTCCTGAACACCACCAAGTACCCGACCTCGCTGCAGTACCTGCTCATGACCATGGGTCCCGCGCTGGTCTTCCTGGCCCTGACCGAAGCGGTCAAGAACCGGGTCTCCGAGACCGTTCTCGCCTTTGGCCGGGTGTCGCTCTTCTTCTACATCGTTCACATCTACCTGATCCATTCCCTGGCGCTCGTGGGGCTGGCGGTTGCCGGCCGGAGCCTGACCGATTGGGTCATCACCGCCGAGGCCTTCCTGAGCCAGACCCCGTCCGACGCGGGCTATCCGCTGTATGTGGTATATCTCGTTTGGGTCCTGGTCCTCGTGGCGATGTATGCACCTTCCAAGTGGTACCGCGGCTACAAGAAGGCCCACCCCGAGCGGCAGGCTGCTGAGGTACGTGTAGGCTCTGGCTCCCCGCTCCGGCTACCCCTCCACGCCCGCTTTCAGCCACCCGACCAGCTCCCGTGCCTTCTCCGGCGAATCCGCCTCAGCGAAGACTCGCAGCAGCGGCTCTGTCCCCGAGAAGCGCAAAAGCGCCCAGTTGTCGTGCTCGAAATAGACCTTCGTCCCGTCGTACTCGGTCACCCTCACTACAGGATACGGCGTCTCTCCCCGTTGGATCGCCGCCCGCACCCGCTGTGGCACGATGATCCGCATGTCGGCCGTCGCGGGCAGGTTGTCCTCCACCGCATACAGCCTCCCGGTGATCCCCCACACGATCTCCTGCAGTTCCGACACGTGCTTCCCCGTCACCGCCAGCATCTCCACGATCAGCGCGGACGCGAAGATGCCGTCCTTGCCCAGGATGTGGCCCCGGATCGTCAGCCCTCCGCTCGACTCGCCCCCCAGCAGCGCGCCGTGCTCGGTCATCCCCGCTGCGATCCATTTGAACCCCACGGGCGTCTCGATTATTTGCTCCCCGAACGACGCCGCCAGCCGGTCGAGCAGGTGCGTCGTCGCCAGATTCCGCACCACGCCGCCCCGCTGCCCCTTCACCTCGTGCAGGTACCAGTAGAGCAGCAGAAGCAGGTCGTTGATGTGGATGAAGTTGCCGCGCTCGTCGATCAGCGCGATCCGGTCGGCGTCGCCGTCCGTCGCCAGCCCGAGGTCGAAACCCTCCTCCCGCACGATCGTGCGCAACAGGCGCAGCGCCTCCAGGTCGGGCGCGGGCGAGTGGCCGCCGAACAGCGGGTTGTGCCGCTCGTGGATGAAGGTGACCCGGCAGCGGGCCTCGTTGAGGATGATGCCCAGCGTCAGGTGGCCTACGCCGTACATCGGGTCGACCACCACCTTGAGCGCCGCCTTACGGATCGCCTCCAGGTCGACAAATGACTCGACCCGGTCGACGTATTCGTTGACGTAGTCCCCGCGGTTACGATGCCCGCTTCGAGCGCGACCTCAAGCGGGATCTTCACTACGTCGTCCACCCGTAGGCCGTTCGTCTCGTCTTCTAGCCGGTTCGTCTCGTCCGTTGGCAGCAGCGAGCCGTCGCGGTGGAAGACCTTGAGCCCGTTCCACTCGGGCGGGTTGTGGCTGGCCGTGAACGCGAGGCCGTACGCCGCGTTGGCGACCTGCGTCGCGTAATTGATCAGCGGCGTCGGCGCATCCTCATTCAGTAGGATCGTGTGGATGTTGTTGCCCGCGAACACCTCGGCCGCGGCCCGCGCGGCCAGGTCGGAGAGGAAGCGCCGGTCATAACCGATCAGCACCCCCCGTCGCTCCAGCCCCCGGCGGGTGATCTCGTTCGCGAGCGCCTGGCACAGCCGGCGCACGTTGTGAAATGTGAACCCCTCGCCGATCACGGCCCGCCAGCCGCCCGTCCCGAACTCGACGATGTTGCGCTCCTCCTGCCGCCGTGGCCGGAAGAAGCGCTTCTGCAGTATGAACTCGGCCCGCTCCAGGTCCTCCCGGGTGTTGATCCCCTGGATTTCGTCCTGGTCGTAGATCTGGTAGCTCTCGACGTTGAGCCCGAACCTCAGGAGCCGGTGCACCGAGTCGGTCAGCCGGTACTCGCCGTCCTGGGGTGACGGCTGCAGCGCGTCCAACACCGGCCAGATTTGCCGGGCCGAAACGACGTACGCGCCCACGTTGAGCTCGCGGATCTCTCTGACCCGGGCCGACGCCTGCGCCTCCTCGACGATGTCCACGATGCGGCCGTCCCGGTCCCGGATTACCCGGCCGTAGGGGTAGGGCCGGTCCGCGACCGCGGTCAGCAGGGTGAGGTTGGCGTCGCGCAGCCGGTGGCGGTTAATGAGGCCCCGGATCGACGCGGGGGAGAAGAGCGGCGTATCGCCGTAGAGGATCAGGAGGTCGCCTTCGTAGTCCTGGAGCAGCGGCTGCAGCCTCCGTACCGCATCGCCGGTGCCGAGGGCCTCGTTCCTGCACGACATAATGATACGCCGGCCCGAGGCACGCCTCGACCGCTTCACGGCGGTAGCCGGCGACCACGTAGGTGTCCTCGGGCGCGACGACTTGGGCCGCATTCGCGGTGACGTAGTCGATGATCTTCTTACCGCCCAACTCCTGGAGGAATACGGGCACGCCGTCGTCGGTAATCGACTTGCTGCCCGCGGCGAGGATGGCGGCCCTGAGTTCCCGAGGGTCGTGAGTAAGGTTGCTTCTGGCCATCGTGTTTCTCCCGGCGCTCAGGATACATCTTTCTGCGCCGGGACGCTGTAACGGGCCATCGGATTATCGGCGCGCTGCCGCCGCGCCAAGCTCCAGCATCGCCGGCGTCGCCAGGCAGAGCAGCCTTCCTGCTGGCTTCTCGGGATCCGTGAGCTCCACGATCGCGAGGCCGCCTTTCTTCAGCACGACGTTTGCATCGCCGATCAGCCGGCCGACGACGTCGCTGAAATCCGGCTCGTGGCCGACGAGCATCAGCTTCTCGCCGGCCTTGTGCTCGCTCACGATCTGGCGCAGTTCCTTCCGCCCGAACCCCGGCCCGAGCCGTTCGTCGGTGGCGAGCCTGGCTGCTATCCCCAGCTCGCGGGCCACGATGTCGGCCGTCTGCCTGGCGCGCACCAGCGGACTGGTCAGGATCGCGTCTGGCACGAAACCCAACTTCGCCAGCCCGGCCGCCTCACGCGCGGTCTGGGCTTTCCCCTCTTCCGTCAGCGGCCGGTAGTCGTCATCCCCCTGCCACTCGCTCCGTTCGCCTGCCAGCCCGTGGCGCAGAAAGTACAGTTCCATCTCCACCTCGCTCACACCAAGTGGTTTTGCGAGAAACCTACTACTCGATCTGGCTTCCGTCTGTGATCTGAGTCGGCTTTCGTGTACCTGGTCCTCAACGCGACACACCCGGGGAAGCGCTTCCTCGGTGTGTCGCGTCATTCGTGCACAGAATCAGGAGCCCTCTACGACCCCTTGACGTACTTGTCGAAGAACGCGATCGTCCGCTGCATCGCCTTGGCGAAGTTCTTGCTGATGTTGTGGTTGTCCCCGGGATACGTGTACAGCTCCACCGGCTTTCCGGCCGCCTGCATCTCCGCGTACAGCGTCTGCGATGACTCCACCGGCACCTCTTCGTCCGTCACGCTGTGGTTCAGCTGGACGGGTCCCGAGATCTCGGCCAGGTAGCTGTTGGGCGAGATCGAAGCCCAGAACGCCGGGTTCTGCTCGGGCGTGCCATACTTCTCGGTCAGTTCCTGCCGCCACGGCCGCCCGTACGGCCCCGTGCCCCCGGGCGGGATCGGAGTGGCCGTGATGCGCGGCGTGCGCCGCGGCCGGTTCGGGTCGCGTGCGAAGACGTTTGGGTAGGGCGCGACCACGCCGCCCCAGATCACGCCGGCCTTGATGTCCTTCGACACCACCATCGAGCGCAGCGTGAGCGAGCCGCCCATCGAGTGCCCCCACATGCCGATCCGGGTCGGGTCGGCATCCTTGTACGCCTGCACTGAGGCCAGCGCGTTCAGCACGTCGGCCGTGTAGCCCGGGAACCCGTACGCGCCCTCCGGCGGCCCTTCCGAGCTGCCGTGGCCGCGATAGTCGGACTTGAAGACGATGTAGCCGCTTTTTGCGATGGCATCCACGTAGGCCACGTAGCGCTGCGTGGTGCGGTACTGCGCGGGCGGGATGTACCCGTGATTGAAGATGATCGCGGGCCAGCCGTTCGCCGGCTTCGGGCCGTTCGGCACCGTCATAAGCGCGTAGACCTTGTAATCTTCTGACAGGTATGAGACGACATAGCGCTTGTAATTCGAGCCCGGTTCGAGCGTCTGCTCGATGGTGATCGCGCTGCCGGGATAGCTCTGCTTCCGCATCTCCTCAATCTGGAGCGGATACGGGTCTTTGGAGGGGAACTCGGCCGTCGGCGCCGTCGTAGGCGTCGGCTCTAAGGTCGCGGTCGGCAAGGGCGTCGGGCTGGGGACGGCCGTCTGCGTCGCAGTGGCCGCCTGCGCCGGTGCAGTGGGCGAGGGTTCCGGCTTCAGCGCTGCGGCGACCGTTGGCTCGTCAGCCGTGATCCCGCCCTGGTCATCGGGTATGCTCGTGGCCTGGAGCGCAACGCTGGTTGCCGAGGGCGCGGGGCCAGGAGCGGGCCCGCCCGCGCAGCCGGCGATCGCGACCGCGGCGGCGAGCGCCGTGACCCAGGCGTGCTTGAATGTGAGTCTCAACTGAGCGTATCCTTCTTGCGCTGCCGGCGACGGCAGCGCTCAGTATAATAGTTATGTGACGCTTGTTTACAGGAGCAGGTCTACGAATAGAATTCCAGTATACACCAGGCATACAAAGATGTATGAAGAGTGGGGCGGGCTTCGCGGTGCGGCCTGAAGCAAGCGTATTTGGCATCACCGACCCCGGCCGCCATCCCTGGTACCTTGGCTGGGCTGCCTGCAAACTCTGTTTGAGGAGGCTAGACTAATGGCAAGAAACAGTGATCGGCGCGCCGATCTCCGTCTGACCCTGGTGCTCGCGCTCTTGCTCGCGCTTGTGCTGCCTACCGTGGCCGCGGCGCAGTCCAAGCCGTTTCCCGACCTGATCTCCCTGCCCACTGGCTGGGCGCCCGAAGGCATCGCCACGGGCCGCGGGACCAGCTTCTACACGGGCTCGTTGAGCGGCATGGGTATCTGTCGCGGCGACCTACGCACCAATGAGGAGTGTGAGGTGTTGCCCGGAACCGCGGGCCCCGTCTACACCGGCATGAAGGTCGACCTGCGAAGCAACTACCTATTCGCCGCGGGCGCCGCCTCGGGGCAGGCGTATGTGTTCGATGCGACAACGGGCGAGCAACTCGCCCTTCTCCAGCTGGCGCCCGCGGGGAACTTCATCAACGATGTGACCCTCACCCGCGACGCCGCCTATTTCACGAACTCGTCCCAGCCGGAGTTCTACCGGGTCCCGCTTGGGCCGGGTGGCGCGCTGCCCGACCCCGTCGTCTTTGACACGATCCCGCTCACCGGCGACTGGCAGCAAGTGAGCGGCTTCAACGCCAACGGCATCGCGTCGACGCCCGATGGCCGCTGGCTGATCATCGTCAACTCAACCGTTGGCACGCTCTACCGGGTTGATCCGGCGACTGGGGTCGCCACGGCGATCGATCTTGGCGGCGCGTCGGCCATCAACGGCGACGGCATCCTGCTCGAAGGTAAGACGCTCTACGTGGTGCAGAATCAACTCAACCAGGTCGAGGTATTCAGGCTGTCGCCCGACTATCGCTCTGCCGAGCTGGTGGAGACGCTTACGAACCCGGCATTTGTCGTCCCGACCACGATTGCGTCCTTCGGTCACTCGCTCTACGCCGTCAATGCGAAGTTCGGCACGCCTCAGGCGGGCACGCCGTACGAGGTGGTCAAGGTCGTACCTTAGGCACATTCTGATGCCCGACTGTGCGGACGCTGGGCCAACGACCGGATAGCGCATCGCAGCAGGTTGAGCGGTCAAACCAGGCAGACGACGAATTGCCTGGACCGCTTAACCTGTTGTATTATGCTGCTATGGCTACAAAACGGAACCGCGTGGGGATCGTACAGGAAGAGGTCACCGCCCGTCTGCGGGACGCCCGCAAGGCCGCGCAGCTGACCCAAGAAGATGTTGCCTCCCGGCTGGGGATGTCGAGAGCCGGCTACGGCCACTTCGAAGACGGCGCACGCTCCATGACGCTGGACGATCTCGTCAAATTGGCCGAGATTGTCGGGCGGTCGCCCGCCTATCTGCTCGGCCTCGAGGGAGACCTGACTCCGGACGAGGATGCGCTGCTCTCGGCGTTCAGGGCCATTGACTCCGAGCGCCAACGGCGCCTCGTCCTCGACCTGGCCCGGTTGGCAGCTAAGCCCGAGGACCCAGCAGCCGCTTAATCTCGGCAGCCAGCCGCTCCAGCATCGCAGCAATCTTCAGCATTTCGGCCCTGTCGGAAAGCGACCTTTCGGAGGGGGAGAGGAAATCTTCCTCCGGCAGGTTGACCACGGTTTGCTTCCGCACTTTCCGCCGGGACGAGCGTGGTTTCGGTGCCATGAGTCCTCGATCAAGTCGTTAGAATTTTTGTTCTAGTAACCTCGATTCTACCGCCGATCAAGGAAAACGTCAAGTAGCGCGCCGCGCGTTAAGCGTTCTTGTCGCCGCCAGTCCTCCGGGCAGACCTGACAGGTTTCTCAGCCTACCGCAGCAGGGTCCTGTCAGGTCTCAAGTCCGTGCTGCGAATCTAGGTTCGCCTAATACCCATCGGCCCGGTAGTGGCACTCCCCCGTCTCGCAATCGCACGGCAAGATCCCCGTCGACTGGTCGATCTGCGCGTACGGATCGGGATTACCATCCGCGTCGTGGTATTTCGGCGTGTTCACCGTGCCAGGCACGGGCTGCGCTGTCGCCGAGTATTCGAAGTCGTTCACGATCCCCTTCAGCTCGACGATCTCGTCCTTGCTCACCTTGATGACCATCAGGTCGAAGGACCAGGTCATGCGCGCAGTGTCGCCATCCGACTTCGTACCGTTCCCCCGGACAATCGGAGTATGCTCGTTCACGCTCTTCCACGCGCACGCGACCGTGTCGTCGGCGACCGGAAATGCGTGGCCACGGTGAGCCGCGGCCGGGGCTTGATCTGGCTAAGGAGATACCCGAAGGCTCCTTGCGGCGAGTGCGAGCTGTTCTGCACCGTCTGCATCCGCTGGATCGCGGCCTGGCTGATGCCTGCGGGACTGGTGAGGTGCCCCATCTTCATGGCCCAAATCTCGGCCGGCACAATCATCTCGTGGATGAATACGTCGACGCCCTTGCCCCCGTTCTTAGCATTCTCGATGCTCAGCGTTTCAGGCTTCGTGTCGCTTGAGTAGATCATCGTCAGCGTGTCGACTCCCTCCGTCCCGCCGGGCGGCGTGAACTCGAGCTTATAGCCAATCGACCCTTGCCGGGCGTGGATCACCTTGAAGTAGCTTACCTTCACGCCGGTGGCCTTGTTGTCATAGGCAACGCCGCCGTTACGCCAGTCCAGTTCGATCGGGATGATCGCGTACGCGTCGTTGTCCGGATCGGGCGGCGCGGCCGTGCCTACGGGCTTGGGGTCGTAGGGCAGGCCCCAGCGCTCCCTCAACGGCCGCGGATCGGTATGGTAGGGCGTGTAGCTCGTGTTCTGGAAGCTGAAGCTCTCCGTGTGCCACCGGCACATCTCGCGCAGATGCTCGCAGTACGCCTTCGTGCCGTCGTCGTACTTCACCCGTCCGTAGCCTGGCGGGCCCATCACCCCTGACGGCCCAGGTCCGAAGATGTACAGCGGCGACAGCCGGTCCGACGACGGCCCGAAGCAGTAGATTTGGGTGACGTCGTTCATGTGGTCGCCGTGCAGGTGGTTGATGAAGATCTTGTCCATCCTGCCGAAGTTGACGTTCATGGCGTTGTAGTTGGTGACCACCCCGGGGCCGCAGTCGAAGATGAGGTTGTCCGCAGGCATCTGCCGGTCTTCGTCCCAGCCGCACTCGACGAAGATGCTCATCAGCGCCTGCACCTTGCGAATGTTGTTCGGGATCGACGACCCCATGAACGTGATACGCATCTCGTTTGCGCCCAGCGGTTGGATCGTATTCGGGAAGTCCTTCTTGTTTGCGAAGGGGTGAAAGTGGTACAGGTAGTCGCCTGTAACGGGATCCGTCGCATCGAGGTCCTGCTCGAAGTAGGTATAGTGGGTCGCCTTCTCGGTGTCGGTCCACCCACAGGTTGGCTCGGCGGTGCAGGAGGGCGTGCAATCGACGCATTCGTCCGTGGGCGGGGGCTTCCCTGCCGGGGGCTTCGGCGCGGGGACGCGCAGCATCGCGCCGCCGACCGCGAGCCCGCCCATCGCATAGCCCGTAAGCTTCAGTGCATCCCGCCGGGACAGGCCGGCGCCCTCGGGATCCTTGGGTGTGGACATTGTGCGTATTCCTTTCTGGAAGAGGGGGCAAGAAGAAAGAAGGATCTGTGAAAGAATACGCCGGGAGAACCGCCCATGTCAAGAGGGAATGGGTGAGCTTCAGACAGGAGTTCGGACAACCGGCCGCACGAGATAGGCAAAGGCGGTCAGCGTGGCTGTCACCAGTTGGCGCAGGCGTGATCGGCCGATAGGCAGCTTTTGTTTGAGCAAGACAAACAGACCGGAGTAGCGTTGCCATTTGCGCTGTGCGGGGGTCGGTGTGGGTGGCGGGGCAGACTCGGTGGTCGGCGCAGGCGGGGAACCATAGAGCTCGTCGCGCAAGGCTTCGCCGACCAGGAGGCCGACGGCGTAGGCGATCATGGTGAGGGCAGCCAGTTGCTCCATGTTGTGCTGGGTCTTGTTCATCAGGCGGTCCAGGCCGAGCAAGGATTTGAGGTCGCGGAAAGCTTCCTCGATCTTCATGCGGCCCAGATAGATCTGCAGGGCGCGGTCAGGCTCGAGGTTGGACATGACCCACAACGGTTCGCGCATGCCTTTACGCCAGATACCGATGATGTTCACCGGCACCTGATTGCGATAGCGCACTTGGCGATAGGTCTCCTGTTGGCCGATACCCAGCATCAGCACGACTTCGTGGCCCTCGACCGTGTAGAGCTTGGGTGGGTGACTGCGCAGGTTGAGCCGAATCACGAAGTTGACCCCGGCGTGGACGCAGTATTGCAGGAGTTCCAGGTAGCTAAAGTCGCGGTCCAGCACCAGCGGCTTGTCGCCGAGCAAGTCCTTGAGCGCATCAAAGGCCTCCCAGTGGTGCAGGTTCCGCGAACCCGCCCCTTGCGCAATCGTGCGCGAGGAATAGCTCAACAGGTGGCAGGGCAGCGCCCGCCCGCGGTACGGGGTGGCCAACACCAACAGCCAGAAACCCCGCGTCTTGTCATCACTGAGTTTGCCGACATACGGCGTCCGGAAGGCTTCCGGCCGGGGCATTTCGGTCGCATCCCCGATGACGAACTCGGCATCGGCCTGAAACAACCGTCCCAGGGCGGCCACCGCATCGGTCTGCCCGATAAAGCGCTGGATGGCCTTGTAGTTGCCGCCAGGCGAGCCTGGCATATGTTGCGCAATGTCCGAGAGTCGTGGACACCCGGCATCCAAAATACCATCCACGATGCGACCCGCTTGCCCAGCCACCGTTGGGCGGTCGAACAGGTACTGCATGAACTCAGCGCTTCTGATAAACTGCATCGGAGACCTCCACGGCTAAGAAGGACCGTTTTCGCACTATCCAACTTGCCACAGAGGTCTCACTATCTCAAGTGTCCGAACTTCGGTCCGGACCTCAGGGAATGGCCGCGCTTCTTGGCACGCACCCAAGCACCCCGGGTCCGGCTTCATCGATGGGTCTCTTGAAACCTTCCGATGTTCAAAAGGTCTTGCCAAGCGTCTTGGATGTGCTATAATTCATCATGGTTGTCGCCAGCTTTCCTCGCGAGGCCGCCATGACACTTCCAACTTCCAAGGTTGATCCGGGTGTCACATCCGAGATGTGTTTGATCGTAGGCAGGGACTCGGCCACGCTGACCGGCGGCGCCGCGGTCCTCCCGATCACCTCGAACCATGCGCTTTGCCTCAAGAAGAACCAGACCCGGCTGCTGAAACTCCTGAACGACAACGACGAGCAGGGTTACGGCGTGGAGCTAGCCGAGCGCGTCTTCAACCAGCGGATGATCGAGGCCTTCAGCCTGACCGTCGATCGCGCCGGCAGCGCCCGGTTGGGCGTTCGCCTTCGCCTCTCCATCCTCCCCGAGGCCCAAACGGAGCTGCGCGGGGTGTGGTGGGAGACCTTGTTCGATCCCAAGCGCTCCCGCAAGCTCGCCTGCGCACAGGATGTGGCCTTTTCGCGCTATGATTCGCAGGTGAGCACCCAGGCGCTCCGCCCCCTCGACGACAAGGTCAGGATGCTGATGCTCGTGTCCAGTCCCCAGGGGCTGGGCGCCGGCAAGTGGAAGGATTACCAGCCGCTTTATGACCCGGGCGACGACCAGCGCTACAAGCGCCGCCTTGACGCGCTGCTCAAAAAGGCCGGCCTCGAGAACCGCATCGAGTGGACCATCGAGACCCGGGCCACGTACGACCAGATGCAGCAGCACCTCACCACCCGCAAGTACAACATCGTTCACGTCGTGGCGCATGGTACGCCGCAAGGCCTGCTGCTCGAGGACTCGAAAACCCACCTCCCCGCCGGCGTTCCGTTCAACCACCTATGGAACCTTATCAGCCCGCTCGACAGCCTGCGCTTGGTCGTGCTCGTTTCGTGCAACGGCCTCTCCGAGGTCGCCGAGGAGACTACGGCTGGCCCCGCGCCACCCGGCTCGCCTTTCCTAGACCTCGCCGAGGCTATGGTGAAGGCCGGCGTCCCCTCCGTCGTCGCGTTCCGCGGCCGGATCAGCATCGAGGCCGGCGAGTTGTTCGCGTCCAACTTCTACCAGAGCCTCGGCCGCTGCGGCGACTGGGGCTCGGGCGTCGTCGACGCGGCGGTCAACACGGCCCGCTCCTGCATGAACCCCCCGCGGCTGGACGACAAGTGGGCATGGGCGAAGGCAGTCCTGTTCATGGGCGGCGAGGGGAAGCTTTTCGAGCTGCCGGAGGAAATCTGCGTACACTCGGCGTCACCCAGGCGCGCCGGCCGGTCCACGGGCGCCGCGGCCGCCACCCCTCCTCTTTCGGCCGCGCAGAACCAGCTCCCGCCCCTCGAGCCGGTCCGGATCGAGCTCGATTGGATGGATCCTGCGCAGTGGAAGGCCAAGGCGCTGGGTCCCCCGCCGCCTGCCCCTCAGGCAGCGGACCAGTGGAAACCCGCGGTCCCGTCCATCACAGCCACGTTCCCCGGGCTTGACACCGCCATCAGGGGCGGTGCGGTGACGGGTTCGCCCGCTCCACAGCGGCTCGAGAGCAACCTCGCCTCGACCCTTAAAGGCATGGGCAGCGGCTTGCCTGCGCCCTCTTCGATCGCTGGGAGGTGATTACGTGACCGCCACCGTCCCTCCGAGACCCGCGGACAGGGGCGTTGCGCCGGGTGCAGAAGTCCCTCTCGAGCTTCCGCCCGGCCCCTGGCGATATCGTTCCGTACGCCGCAATCCTGCCGCTCGAATCCGAGGATGCAAAGGGTTATTGTGAGCGGGGCGAGACCTATGTTGCCATGGGCGACCTTCACGATTTCCTGGGTCATCCAGCCGACGCCGAGCGCGCATACGCGCAAGCCCTGTTGGATTTCGATACCGCAGCCGCGCTCGCGCCGGAGGACCCTCGCCCCTTCATGGACCGGGCCCAGTTGCAAGGCACCCGGGGCCGCCTCGCTGAAGCCTTGACAGACGCGGCCCGCGCCATCGCGCTCGCGCCCGAGCTGGCCGATGCCCGGCTGCTGCGCGGTCGCATCTACCAGGCTGCCGGGCAGTATGAGAAGGCGCTCGAGGACTTTGAAAAGACCGTCGAGATGGCGCCCCGGAACTCGGACGCCTACACGTGCTCCGGCGACGTAAACCTGGCCCTTGGCAGCGCAGAGGTCGCCGAGGCGGCATACACCCGCGCCATTGACCTCGGCGCGCACGCGGTCGCCTACCTCGGGCGAATGCTGGCCAGGGGCGCGCAGCTGAAGGTGCCGGAAGCGCTCAAAGACTACGCGTCGGCCGTGGACCTGGAGCCTGAAAACCCCTCGATCCGGTCGGCCGGGATCGAATTGCTCTTGTACGCGGCGGGCTACTATGCGGTTGCCCGAGAGGCTGGCCGGGCCGGCGAATACTTCCGGGTCGCGCTCGCCGAGTGCAACAAGCTGCTGGCCCTGGAGGGAGCGCCGCCCGGCGCCTGCCGGCTTCGGGGTCAGGCCTACGTGGGCCTGGGTCAGAAGAAGAAGGCCCAGGCCGATTTCGCGCGGGCCGTGGATGAGGACGCCTCTCTGCCCGATCCTTACACCTTGCGCGGCGCCTGCAGCGAGCAACTCGGTCGTTTTGAGGAGGCGCTCGAGGACTACGATCGGGCGGTGAAGCTCGCGCCCGGCGATCCGCTGCGGTACCGCAACCGGGCGGCCGCTCACCTGAGGCTCGGGCACTATGAGCCCGCCGAGGCTGATTTCAGCCGGGCGCTCGAGATCGACCCGCGTGCCGTCGCCTGCTACCTCGGCCGCGCGCAGGCGCGCCGCGAGCTTGGCCAGTTCGACGGCGCCTACGCGGACTGCGCGGCCGTGCTTGCCCTCGATCCGCGCAACCAAGAGGCGGTCGTCCAACGCGCGGAAACCACGACCCGCCAGGCGGAAGCGCGCGCGGCTGAGGGCGAGCAGGTCCTCGCACGTGAGCTTTACCGCCGCGTGCTGGCAGATTACGCCCTCCTTGCGGAATGGTCTCCCGCCAATCCCGCCGGTTACCTGGGTCGCGGCCGAGCGCACCTCGCGCTGGGCGAGTATGTCGAAGCCGCCAAAGACGCCAAGCGGGCGGCCAAGCTTTCGCCGAAAAGCGCCGAACCCCATCTCCTCCTGGGGCAGGCGTACGCGGCTGCCGGGTCTTACGATAAGGCGCTGCGCGCATTTGCCGCGGTCCTGAGCCTTGACCCAAAGAACGTCTCGGCTCACGGCATGCGGGGGGACCTCTACGCAGCCGAAGGCGACCTTGCCGAGAGCAAGGGACAAAGCGAGGAGGCGCGTTCGTCCTACAAGAGAGCCCTGGCCGACTACGACGCGATCTTGGAGGCAGCGCCCGACGTGACCCACGCCTACGCCAGCCGGGCCCGGCTCTACGCTCGTCTCGGCAGGCTCGACCGCTCGCTGGCCGACTATTCCGACGCCCTCGAGCAGGACCCGGCCCGGGCCGATCTCCACACCGAGCGTGGGCTGCTGTACGAGCGCCGCGGGGATCACCGCCGCGCCCTTGCGGACTATGAAGCGGCGGTAACCCTGGCGCCCGGCCCAGCTGCCTTTCGCAACCGGGCCGACGCGCACTTCGCCCTCGGTGACTACGAGCAGGCTGTGGCCGACTACAGCGAGGCGATCGCAGCCCAGTCCGACTTCCTCGAAGCCTACGCCGGCCGCGCCCGCGCCAAGCTCGCGCTCGAGCGGCAAGCCGAAGCCTTCGCGGACATGCAGCAGGCCCTGGCGATCGATATCGGGAACGGTTACTGTCATCACCAGATGGGCGATATTTGCACGCACCTGGGCAACCAGGCCGCCGCGGATGGGGATGCCGAGCGCTCCAGGCAGATGTACGAGCAGGCCGCGTATGAGTACGATCGGGCGGCCGCCCTGTTGTCCTCCCAGCCGTCGGTGTGGATGGACCTCGCTCATGCACACAGCCGGCTCAAGCAAACCGAGGCCGCGATCGAGGCGTACAGCCGCGCCCTTGGCCTCGATCCGCGCCTCAGTTCTGCCCTGAGTGAGCGCGGGTGGCTCTACCTGGGCGAAGGCAGGCGCCGCGAGGCGCTGCTCGACTTCGACGCGGTTGTGGCGCTCGAGCCGACGCGCATCGAGGGCTTCTGGGGCCGCGGCGACGCCTATGCCGGCCTCCGCGATTTTCAGCGCGCCATCTCCGACTACGATGCGGCGCTTAAGCTGTCGCCCGACGAGCCGGGCGTCCACGCCAGCCGCTATAACGCGCATACCGCGCTGGCCGAGGACTATAAGGCGCGCGGCCTGGCTGCCGAGGCCCACAAGACCTACACCCTGGCCCTCGCGGATGCCGGCGAGCTCGTCCGACTAAGCGGCGATTTGCCGCTCGCTCACCGGCTGCGCGGCCTGGCCTTGAAGGCCCTGATCGGCTTTGACCAGGCCGTCGCCGCCTTCGACCAGGCGCTCGCGCTTGCCCCCGGCGGCGGGTGGCTTGCACTGCTCAACCGGGACCGGGCGGATGCCTGCGACCAGTGGGCGTCGACCATCGACCATGACAGTCCCGACCGCGCCCGCCTGCTGCGTGATGCGATCGAGGCGTGCCGCCGCGCAATGGCCGCGGGCGGCGCCTCGGCCGAGCTCCAGGCGGCGATAGGAAACGCGTACGGCGACCTGGGCCTGCACGATGAGGCAGCCGCAGCATTTGGCCGGGCGCTCGACATGGAGGACGGTTACGCCTACGCTCACATGGGTTTGGCCGCGGCGCACTTTCATCTCGGAGCCTACGAGCGCGCCCGGTTCAGCTACGAGCAGGCCATCGAGCGAATGGACCCCAGTGACGCCAACCATCCCTACGCGCAAGTGGGCCTCGGCATGGCGCTCGAGGCTATTGGCTGTGTCGAGGACGCCGAGCAGGCCTACGCGGAAGCCCTGCACGGCGAGGCCGGGCTCGACGTTGCCGACGCGTATCTCCGCCGCGCCCACGCGTTCGCCGCCTTTGGCGAAGGCCGCGCGCTGCAACTGGCCGATGCGGACTACCGGGCAGCCAACGAGCAGGCATGGGACCCCGGCTGCCAGGCCGAGTGCTGCAACGGCATCGCCTGGATGTACGTCGACCGCCTGCCCGTGCCCGATAAGCTGCAGGAAGCTGCAAAATGGGCGACGGAAGCCGTGAACCTGGAACAAGACCCCGTAACCCAGGCGCAGTATCTCGACACTCGCGCTTGGGCCAGGTACAAGCTGGGCGAGTATGACGCTGCGTGTCAGGACCTCGAGCAGGCGCCCGCGCAGTCGCCCTACGACGTGCACATCCGTTATCACCTCGATCGGGTCCGAGAAGCGCTGGCACGGGTTGCCGAGGCCGCAGGCAGGGAGCAGGAACATGGCTGAGACCCGGCTTTTTGCGAACGGAATCGACGGCGTCACGGGCAACTACATCCTGCCCCCCATGCTCTTGAGCCAGGCTTCCGCCATGATCAAGGGCCAAACCGGCGACAAAGGCATCGGCCGCTTCCTGCGCCAGGCGTGGGCGCGCATTAGCGAGCGCCACCTCGGCCTGTCGATGGACGTCGACCCGACCGACGTCGGCCAGGCGGGTTGGGCCATCGTGTTCCACCGGGATGAGTCCCCGGCGGTCAAGGAAGCACTTGCCCCCCTGATCGCACATCGCACCGCCCAGGCCGGCGCGCTGGTCAAGGTGCTCGAATTTCGCCCCGGCGACGACTACTCGTCCTGGCTGGCCCGCCACGGCGTCTCTGCCGGCAACATCATCCCGAGGAACGTCCCCTATTACGTCCTGCTGGTCGGCGACCCGGAGCTGATCCCCTACGGCTTTCAGTGCCTGCTCGACGTGGACTATGCCGTCGGCCGCATCGCATTTGACACCCCGGAGGAATACGGACGTTACGCCGCGAGCCTGATCGACTACGAGACCGCCGAGGCGGTCCCAACCGGCAAGACCGCCGTCTTCTTCGGCGCCCGCCACGATTTCGACAACGCCACGCAGCTCAGCGCAGATTTGCTCATCAACCCGCTGGCCGATGGGGTCCCCGAGGAAGGCGAGCCCGGGGCCGCCGCGAAGCGGGGCTTCGAGACCCGCAAGTTCTGGGGGCCGGCCGCCACCAAGGCGAACCTCCGCGCGGTCCTCTGTGGCGACATCGGGCCAAAGCGGCCGTCCTTCCTCTTCACCGCGAGCCACGGCATGGGCTGGCCGAAGGGGCACCCCGACCAGTTCGCCCGCCAGGGCGCCCTCCTGTGCCAGGACTGGCCGGGCTTCGGGAAGATCACCCCGGATCACTACCTTGCCGCGTCCGACGTCCCGCCCGAGGCCAAGGTCCACGGCCTCGTCGCCTTCCACTTCGCCTGCTACGGCGCGGGGACGCCCCGGTACGACAACTTCGTGCACGAGCCGCGCAAGAAGCCCCCCGAGATCGCGCCCAAGGCGTTCGTCGCGGCCTTGCCCCGGCGGCTGCTCGCTCACGAAAACGGCGGCGCGCTCGCCGTGATCGGACATGTCGAGCGCGCCTGGGGCTACTCGTTCACGCAGGAGTTCGGCAACCCCCAGCTAGTGCCGTTCCGCAACACCATCGGCCGTATCCTGCTCGGCATGCCCGTCGGGTATGCGACGAAGGAATTCAACGAAAAGTACGCCGAGTTATCGGCGGCCTTGAGCCGGCTGCTCGAAGAAGTCGGCTTTGGCGCCGCGATCGACGACGACCAGCTTGCCATCGCCTGGACCCAGCGCAACGACGCCCAGAACTACGTCCTCCTCGGCGACCCCGCCGCCCGCCTCCGCGTCGCACAGATGCAATAACCACTCCTGGGCGGACCGGACCGCCGAGCCCCAGCTCGGCCCCCTCCCCCCACCACTGGACCGCCGAGCCCCAGCTCGGCCCCTCCCCATCAAACGCCAAAAAGACGCTAACCTAAACGCGCGCCAAGCGCGCAGCCGGACGCTTTCGAGACGCACCCCGCAGTACGCTCGGGTCAGTGATTGAACGAGCGGTACTTACCATAACGGAGGTGTTCCATGATCTCGAAGCGTCTGACTGGCAGTGCGTTCCTGGCCGGGTTGTTCGTCATCCTGGCCCTGGCCTTCGTCGTAAGCGTCCTGCCCCCGCGGCAGGCCTGTTCCAAGCGGTACTCGACCGCCCCCGCGACCCATGCGGGCGGCATGGCGACCTTGTCGGGCGAGGAGAGCGCACCGCCCCGCCTGGCCACCTTGTCGGGCGAGGAGAGCGCGCCGCCCAAGCGTGGCTGATGCATGGGTGGAGGGTGTCTGGACCACGAAGCCACGAAGGTGAGCGAAGGACACGAAGCGCGAAGGACGCGAACCGCAATGTGCGGTTCGCGTCCTTCGCGCTTCCGTCCTTTCGAAGTCTTCGTGCCTTCGCGGTCCAAACGTCGAAACTGTTCCAAACGTCCCAGACTTTATCCCTTCGTGGTCCAAACTCCCAACCTCCGCTATAATCCCCGCGGCATTACCTCGCCGAACGACTGGGCTCGTAAAGGATCATCAATGAAAAGCTATCGCAAGGAACTGTGGATGAACGTGCCGGGCCGCCGCGGGTTCGTGAACCTGACGCCCCAGGTGGAAGCGGCGCTCCGCGAGAGCGGCGTGCAGGAAGGGCTGTGCCTCGTGAACGCCATGCACATCACCGCGTCCGTGTTCATCAACGACGACGAAAATGGCCTCCATCACGATTACGACGCCTGGCTGGAGAAGCTCGCGCCGCACGAGCCGGTCAGCGGCTACTGGCACAACCGGACCGGCGAAGACAACGCGGACGCGCACATGAAGCGGCAGGTGATGGGCCGGGAGGTGGTCGTGGCGATCACCGGCGGCCGCCTCGACTTCGGCCCGTGGGAGCAGATCTTCTACGGCGAGTTCGACGGCGGCCGTCGCAAGCGGGTGCTGGTGAAGATCATCGGGGAGTAGGCAAGACTCCCTGAAACAAGTCGGTCAGCTTCGATTGCCTCTACCGTCATACGTGGAGATCATGACCACCTGGGCATCGAAGATGTCGCGGATCCTGTCGCCGACCAGTCATAGATGGACTGGACGTCGAGGTGTTCGGCAAGGCCCAGCTGGACGCTGTTGATGATCTGCAGCTCCGCTTCGCGCTGGCCGAGTCGGCGTTTCAGCTCCGAAACCTCTGCAGGAGCCTCTGCGGTTGGATCGAATGGTGGACCGGCCATATCATCTCCTCGCAAACGCTTCTGCCTTTAAGTACGGATCAGGAGTCGTTTGGTTTTGCCCGGCCGTCGCGCGGGCGCAATGGCCCGACAGCTCATCCCTTGATCGCGTACTCCGCCATCGCTTCGAGGATCACGACCGTCGACAGCGCGCCCGGATCGACGCATCCCAGCGCCCGCTCGCCCAGCGGCCGCGCCTTTCCCGTCGCGGCGAGCATGTTTCGCGTCGCTTCCATTCCCTCTCGGGCGGCGGCGGCAACCCCGGCCAGTGCCGTGTCGAGCGGCTCGCCGGCCAGAACGCGTGCCCTGGCCGCGGCGGGCGCCAGCGCATCCACCATCGTCTTGTCGCCTGGCGCGGCATGCCCGCGTTCCTGCACCGCCTGCAGCCCGTCCTCCAAGGAACAGGGCCAGCGCCGCAGCGTCGAACGCGGCTCGCGCCGTCCAGCCGTTTCGCCCCGCCCCGAAACCACGTCCCGAAGATCGCGCCCGCCGCGCCGCCCGTCGCGCTGAGCAGCGCCATTCCCACCGCCCGCAGCACCCCGGCGACGGTATCCGGCGGCGCAGCCGCCAGCTTCGCGCGGACAGCCGCAAAACCGCGCGCCATGCCTACCCCATGGTCGCCGTCGCCGATCGCCTGGTCCGCCTCCGTCAGCCGGTCGACGTTCGCCTCGACCTGGTCCGCCACATGGCGGAACATCTCCGCCGTCTCTGCGACTGACAACTGGCTCTTGCCCATGCTACAGCTTCCTGAACGCGAACGAGTCCGCCGGCATGTCATAGTAGTGCCGCAGCTCGTCGTCCAGCTTCATGAGCGTGATGGAGAAGCCGGCCATCTCCTGCGTCGTGAGATAGTTGCCGATGACCGTGTCGTGGACCGCCATCCCCGCCTCGCGGAGCAGTTGCTGCAGGCGGCGGTTGACGATGAGCAGCTCCATCATCGTGGTCGAGCCGCAGCCATTTACGAGCACGGCCACCTCGTCGCCGCCCACGGTAGGGCAGGTCCGCGAGCAGGCGTGCGGCCATCATCTCGACCAGCGCGTCCGCGGGCATCATCTTGCTGCGGTAGACGCCCGGCTCCCCGTGCGCGCCCATGCCGATCTCGATCTCGTCGTCGGGCAGTGTGAAAGTGGGCGTACCCGTCTCCGGGATCGAGCCTGCAGACAGTGCCACCGACAGCGAGCGGGTGTTGTCGCGCGCCCGGCTGGTGACCGCGTAGACCTCTTCCAGGTCCGCGCATTCGGCGGACGACGCGCCGGCGATCTTGAACACGAAGACGTCGCCGGCAATCCCGCGCCGGGCCTCCGGCTGGTCGGCCGGCGCGGACGAGATGTCGTCCCAAACCCGCACGGTTCGCACCCGAATCCCGAGCTCGGCGGCCATCTCCGCGCCCATGTCGAAGTTCATGACGTCGCCCGCGTAGTTGCCGTACGAGTAGAGGACGCCCGCGGCCCTGGTCCAGGTAGCGGGTGGCCTCAAAGACGGTGTCGGGCCCGGGCGCCGCGAAGACGTTGCCGCACGCCGCCCCGTCCGCCATGTTCTCGCCGATGAACCCGGCGAACAGCGGCTCGTGCCCGCTCCCCCCGCCGATCAGCAGGCCCACCTTGCCTGGCCGCAGGGTCGTCTTGACCAGCGCGTGCACGCCTTCCAACATCCTGACCCGGCCGCCGTACGCCTCCACCAGCCCCTCCAGGAGCTCGGGCACGACGTTCGCGCGGGTCGTTCATGACCTTCTTGGGTCTGTTCATCGAAGCCCTCCCTGACTCCTCGGCTGACCGGCTCCGCTCAACCCGGCCGTAATCTTCAACACCGACCCGAGGCAGACTGATTCTACCAGACTCGAGAACCGATAGCGATGTTTGAAATCGGTCTGGGGTCGTTCCCACGGTCACGGCGCTCCAATGGGCTTGCCCCTGCCGGCTCGCCAACGAGCCGCCTGTTCTGTTGCACCGATCCTTGCCAATCCGGGTTCTAGTAGCAGATCGCCGTGGTTACGCAATCGTGACGGTTACGCAGTATATGAGGCTCGACACGTGCGTGCTGCGCGCGGTCGTGGTACAATTGTGCCAACCGGGGCGGCCAAAGTGCAACTGGAGGCAAACGATGGCGGTCACTGCCCCAACCATCCCGAAGACGAAGCCGGCACGCCTCGCTCGCTTCGCGCCCATTCTGACCTGGCTCCCGTCGTACCAGGCGGCTTGGCTCGCCGCTGACATCATTGCGGGCCTCACGCTCTGGGGTCTTGTCGTGCCCGAAGCCATGGCCTACGCCGGGATCGCGGGCTTGCCCCCCCAGGCTGGCCTCTACACCCTGCTGGCCGCGCTCCTCCTGTACGCGGTGTTCGGCACCTCGCGCCACCTCGTCGTCCAGGCCACCTCCGCCACCTCGGCGTTGATTGCCTCTTCCGTGGCCGCCGCGCTGATCGCGTCCGCTGGCGCCAACGCGGCCGACCCCCAGACGTACCAGGCATACGCGTCGGCCTTCATCCTCGTCACCGGCCTCGTCTTTCTGGTGGCAGGCCTCGCCCAGCTCGGCTTCATCACTCAGTTCCTGTCCGAGCCTGTCATGAGTGGCTTCGTCATGGGCTTGGCGCTCTTCGTTGCGGTCGGCCAGCTCAACAAGCTGTTCGGCGTCCCTAAGCCGGACGGTAACACGGTCGAGCGGTTGCTGGGCATCGTCAGGGAGCTGCCGCAGGCCAACTGGGCCAGCTTTGCGGTCGGCGCGCTCAGCCTGGCCGTGCTCTTCCTGCTGCCGCGTTGGAACAAGCGGATTCCCGCCGGCCTTGTGGTCCTCTTCGGCACCATCGTCCTGAGCACGGCCCTGGACCTGGAGGGCCGGTTCGGTGTTGACGTCGTCGGCACGCTCCCGCAGGGGCTGCCGGCGCTCGCGCTGCCCGTCGTGCCCTTCAACACCTACCTTGCCATGATCCTTCCGGCCATCGGCGCGCTGCTTGTCGCATACAGCGAGGCATTGGCTGTGGCCCACGAGTTCGCCGAGAAGCACGGCTACGAGATCGATCCGAATCAGGAGCTGAACGCCCACGCCATTTCCACCCTCGTGAGTGCCCTGTTCGGCGGCATGATCGCGGCCGGCAGCATGTCGGCCTCCGCGGTCAAGGAGGGCGCGGGTGCCCGCACGCAGGTCGCGAACCTGGTCACTTGGGTTGTGACGATTGCGACGGTCCTTTTCCTCACGCCCCTGTTCGCCAGCCTGCCCGAGGCCGTGCTCGCCGCACTCATCATCCACGCCGTCTGGCACATCATCGTTTCACGCAAGCTGCAACGCGTGCGGCTCGCCTCCCGGACGGAGTTCGTTCTCGGCCTGCTGGCCCTGCTTGGCGTGCTGCTGATCGACGTGCTGCAGGGCATGCTCATTGGCCTCCTGGCTTCGCTTGTGCTCGTCATCTACCGTTCCAGCCGCCCGCACATCTCGTCGCTCGGCCGCGTCCCGGGCCTTCCGGGCGTCTACACCTCTGTCGATCGCCACCCTGAGAACATCCGGGTGCCCGGCGTTCTGATCGTACGCATCGACTCGCCCATCATCTACTATAACGCCGTAACCGTCCGCGACCAGGTCAAGGCGATGATTGCGGAGGGCCAGCCTCCGCCCCGGGTCCTCGTCGTCGACGCAGCTGCCCAGGATCGGCTTGACCTGACCAGCGCCGACGTTCTTGAAGCGATGGTGATCGAGTTGCAGCGCCAGGGCATCCACGTCTACCTCGCCCAGGTGCATGCGCCCGTGGCGCGCTTTGCGCGGCGCATCGGCATGGCTCTCTTGTTCGACCAAGGCCAGGTCTTTCCGACCGTCGACGCCGCCGTGCGCGCGGCCGAGGCACTTAGGCGAGAACCCGTGTGAGTTCGGACGAATCCGGAAACAGCTAACCCACCCGCCGCCTGCATAGGCAATCGTTGACAAGATCACTGCGGAGGAAGCATGGACACCCTACGGACACTCGCTCTGCTTGGATTCGCGCTCCTGCTCGTTGCAGGATGCGCGCCGGTGCCTTTCACCGGACAGACGGCCGCTGCCCCCGCCGCGACGACGGCGCCCGCGCAGGCCGCGGCAGCGCCGACTGAACCGGCGGCAGCAACGCCTGAATCGAGGACCGCCGCAGCCGGAGCGGCTGCCGAGCCGACCCCCGACCCCGGCCTGACCGATCCGGTAAGCGGGGGCATTCCATTGAAGGACGCACTTCCGTCGCTGACGCCGCCGGACGTCTGGCAGAACTTCTATGACATCACGCAGGTGCCGCGACCCTCCGGGCACGACGACCAGATCAGGGCACTCTTGGTCGACTTCGGCAAGGGCCTGAACCTGGAAACCAGGGTGGACGAGGCTGGCAACGTGCTCATCCGCAAGCCCGCGTCCGCGGGCATGGAGAACCGCCAGGGTGTGGTGCTGCAGGCGCACATGGACATGGTGGGCACCCCCCGGCCAGGCACGACCTTCGATTTCGTAACCCAACCGGTCCAGGCTTACGTGACGGGTGATTGGGTCCATGCGGGCGACACCACGCTCGGCGCGGATAACGGCATCGGCATCGCCATCATCATGGCCATGCTGCAACGGAAGGACCTGGTCGCGCCGGCCATCGAAGCCCTGTTCACCGTAGATGAAGAGACGACGATGCAGGGTGCGAACGGGCTGCAGGCCGGCGAACTGGATGGCGTCAACTACGTCAACATCGACTCGGAAGACGAGGGCGAGTTCACCATCGGCGCCGCGGGCGGGCTGACACAAAAGAACGTCCTCGCCTACCAAACGGGCGGGGGGCCGCAGGCTACCGCGACCGGGTTCTACACGGTAACCGTCACCGGGCTGACGGGTGGGCATTCAGGCGTCGACATCGATAAAGGCCGCGGCAGCGCGACGAAGCTGCTAGTGCGGCTGCTCAGTCCGGCAGGCGAGTGGTACGGCGTGCGCGTCGCCAGCCTGCAGGCCGGCCAGCACCACAACGCCATCCCGAGCGAGGCAAACGCCCTGATCATGCTCCCGACCGCGAACGTGAAGGCGTTTGACGACTACCTGAAGCAGTCGGAGACGACCCTTCGCACCGAACTGGCTGCGACCGAGCCCAAGCTGGCAGTCGAGTGGACTACGGCGACAGTGCCCGGGCCGGCGCCCGCGGTGATGACCCTGGCGAGCCAGAACCGGATGCTGAACGCGCTGCACGGCAATCCACAGGGCGTTTTACGCATGAGCGACACGGTGCCCGGCTTGGTGGAGACCTCGAACAACCTGGGCATCGTCTCGACTGCGGACGGGTTCGTGACCGCGACCAACCTGGCCCGCAGTTCCGTAGACTCCGAGCTGGACGATGCAGGCGCCATGGTGATGAGCGTCTGGGACCTGGCCGGGGGACAGAGCACCATCACCGACCGCTACCCCGGTTGGACGCCCAACCCTGACTCGCCGCTCCTGAACCTGTTCATGACAACCTACGAGCAGCTGTTCACCGACAAGGAGCCCACCTACACGGCCATCCATGCGGGGCTGGAATGCGGGACGGTGGCCGCCAAGTACCCGGAGATGGACTTCATCTCCATGGGACCGACGCTGATCGACGTGCACACCGCGGATGAGCGGCTGCAGGTCAGCACGGTGCCGCGGCTGGTCGACCTGCTGGTCGGCGTGCTGGGGCAGATACCTGCCAAGTGAACGATAATGGCGTGGCGTCCCGCGACTTTCCCCCGCCCGCTGCGTAGATACCGTCAGGAGGAAGATAACCGATGAGCGAATCAGCAGTCCGCCAGGAAATCGATCGCTTCTGGGCCTCACCCCGCTTGGCCATCGTGGGCGTTGCGCGTGACCCGAAGGAGTTCGGCAACCGGCTCTACAACGACATGCGGCAGTGGGGTCTCGACGCGGTCCCGGTCAACCCGAATGCGAGCGCAATTGGCGAAACGCGGGCTTATGCCCGTGTCCAGGATATCGATCCGCCGGTCGAGTCAGCACTCTTGCTGACCTCTCCGTCCATGAACGAGCAAGTCGTCCGCGATTGCGCGGAGGCCGGCGTCCGCCTGGTCTGGTTCTACGGCGTCGGCGACCGGTCGAACGAAAACGCCGCTGCCATCGAGTATTGCCGCGAGCACGGCATAACCGTCATCCCGGGCTACTGTCCCTACATGTTCCAGCCCCGTGCCCAGGTCTTCCACAAGATGCACGGCTGGTTCGCCCGCTTGACGGGCCAGTGCCCGCGCTAGAGAGCGGAGCGGGACGGTCACCACCAAGAACCGAAGAACCGAAGTTACACGAAGCTCTTAAACCCTTCGTGTAACTTCGGTTCTTTAGTTCTTAGTGGTGAGCAACGCGCTCGGCGAGTGCGGCCCCTAACTCCCTTGCCCAGCCCCGGATTGCGTCCCAGTTGCGGTAGTCCCCCGGCGTTGCGCCGACGATCAGCATGATGAAGAGCATCTGCAGGAACTTCAGCCGCCCCATGTCCAGCTTGCCCCCAAAGAACGCAATGCTGACCGGCTTGATGCTTCCCGTGCTCTTCAGGATCGGCGCCAGGTAGTTGCCGAGCGTCGCGAACCGCTCCTTCAGGCTGAGGCGTCCCGGCGCCCGCGGCGACTTCGCCAGCTTCGGATCGACATAAAGCGGAACGCTTGCAGGGGTTCCCGCGTCAGTCTTGACCAAGCTGAGCAGGGTGACGAAGAACGCGACCGGCACGCGCGACAACGCCGCCCGGTTCGCCTTCACAAAGCGCTCCGCGTCCCGGTGCCAGCCGAGGATCATGGGCGCACCCACGACTACGGCGTCATAGGGGCTGAGGTCAGCCCCGCTCAACTCTGAAATGGGGCGCACGTCCACCTGCGCGCCGTCGCGGGCCAGCTCCGTGCCGACCACCTTGGCAACCTCTGCCGTCGATCCCGAATTGCTTGCGTACGCGACCAAGATCCGCCCTGGCATGTCTTCCGCTCCCTGCCCGTTGGACCGCCGAGCCCAGCTCGGCACTTCGGTCCGAGTCCTTCTATATGTACAGGTCATTACGCACCGGGTGAGGCAGGGTTGCTGTCCTAATGAGGGGTCACTTGCAGCTGCGTAAAGCCGACGGAGAGGTTACGCGTCTCGTTCTGGTTGCCGGTCGGCGGGGTGGCATAGGTCGTTTCCAGCACCAATTCGTTCTTCCCCTGCCTGACAAGGGATGCGGGCAGATCGACGTGCGCAGTGTGTTCCTCGCACGCCTGCCAGTCGTACGTCGCCACGACGGTACCATTGATCGAGACCGCCATCTTCTGCCGCTGATCCGGGAGACAGTTCGGGAACACCTTGAAGTCGAGCGAGGCGGCTCCCTTCGCCATCGCGACCCAGAATGCGGTCGACCGGGCGCCCTCGGCCCAAACGCCCCAATCCTCCTGCCCCGACCAGCCGTCTTCCAGCACCAGGTTGACCTTCTGCTCCCCGATCGGAGGCAGCACTTGCAGCGCGCAAATGGGGTAGGGCCAGGGACCCCCGGCCGCGGGCGGATCGAAGCAGTCGACAAAACGCAGTTGGTCGTTCTGCCGGGCCTCGGCCAGCAGCCCGCGCTCCCAGTCGCCGCGCAGGTAGATCAGGAGGTAGCGGATATTGTAATAGCGCAGGATTGGCGCCAGCTTCGGGTCCCAGAAGGCATGCTCGTGCGAGGCCAGCCAGTTGTTGAGGAACGCGGTGTGCAGCGGCCACACGCTGCTGGCCCCGCCGACCGTGGGCTTGCCGTGCAGCCGGGTGGCCCAGGCGCTCTCGCCCTCCACGTACAGCACGGGCGTGTACGGATGGCCGGCCGCGATGTCCGCCACGCTGCCGCCCGCCAGGTCCTGCTGCGACAACCACTCGAAGGCCGGGTGCGAAATGCCCGTGAACGGCTGTGCCGCCAGCGGCTGCGGAACCACCTCGAACAGCAGCAGCAGGATCAGGCCCAGCTGCAGCCACCGGTGCTTGACCAGCGAGAGCGCCAGCCCCGCCAGCATGGACACCCCGATGCTGCCCACCAGGGCAAACCGGGCGAATACCCTGGCATTCTCGATAAACGGGACGAACATGGCGAGCAGCATCCCCGGCGCCGGCACTGCGCCGTCAAACGGCTGCGGTGGGTTTGTTCCCGTAAAGAAAGCCGGCTTGACGAGGTGCCCCAGGCCCCAGAGCGCGGTCGTGACGGGCTTCAACCACGTCCACATCACTGTTTCGTTGTTCCATTTCACGGTCAGGCCCAGGGCCAGCACCACCGCGGCCGCGGCGAGCACCTGCACCGGCCGCCACTCGCGGTTCCGCCGTGCTGCCCAGAAGCCGGCCAGCGCCAACACCGCGGCCAGCAAGCCGAGGTTGGCCAGACCCTGCTCGAAGGGTGTGCCCGTGTAGATCTGCCGTGCCAGCGTCCCGAGCCACGGGTGATCGAGCGAGGGCAGGGGCAGGCTGTTGAGGCTCGCGCCCCAGAAGTTCACTTCGCCGATGCTGTACTGCGCGACGCCTTGCGCCTGGCTCGCCGCATAGAGGCGGTAGATGGCCGGCGCGGCTCAACAGCAGCGCCACTGCGGACGGCACGAGCACGGCACGAATCGCGACACGCCACCCGACCGTTCTTCCCAGGAGGCAGCCTGTCACCCAGGCGACCACCGCCAAGCCGCCCAGGAAGGCAAAGTACATCGATCCGCTCATCGAGGCGGCCCATAGCGCGCCCGCCAGCACGAGCCAGCGCACGGCGTGCTTCGGCGAGTTCAGCCCGCGGTCCACGCCCCACAGCACCCACGGCAGCAGGGCCGATCCCAGCAGGATGTTGAGGTGGCCGATCATGTGGAACCAGCGCACGCCGGCGAAGACGACCAACAGCGCGGTGACCCCCGCGAGGGTCGTGCCGAGGAAGCGGCGGGAGAGCAGGAAGACGCCCGCATACCCGATGACGAAGCTGAGCAGCGCCATCAGGTTGAAGGTGAAGGCCGGCCCCGCCAGCCAGTGCAGCGGCAGCAAGGCCAGCGTCATGTAGAAGTTTTCGGCGTAGTGCCAGCCGGCCGGATAGAAGGCCAGCGGGTACACCGAGAGGCTCTGCCCCGTGCGCAGCGCGTCGCCGTACCACGACAGCGCCCACATCAACTCGAGCGTGTCGCCGTACGCCGGCAGGCTGCGGAAGAAATCTACGCCTCGCCAGGCCCAGGCGAGCAGCGCCGCGAACATCGCGACCGGCCAATAGGGGACCAGCGTATTGAGCCGCGTGGCAAAGGAGGGCCGGCCGGCTATCTCACTCAAGTAGTTGTCTCCAAGAGAGTTCTTTATCGCTTGGCCGTGTTGGCCGCCGGGCCGGTGCAGCCCGCCAGAGGCTACATTATACGACGCGGAGAGCGGAACGGGAAAGCCTGCGAGACAATGCGAGCGCAGTGGGGCAAATCATCCCCAATGCGTACAATAGGCGCAAGAAGTTCAGGATTATCTTCCGTCGAATGGAGATTGAAAATGACAGAATCAGCTTTGGGGAGCACCACGCTCGCGCAGGTGGCGATCGTCGTTCACGACATCGAGGAGATATCTCGCCGCTGGGCCACCGTCTTGGGCCTGCCCGTGCCCGAGATCATCGTCACTGCGCCGGGCCTCGAAGCCGCGCAGACCTACCGCGGCGCGCCTTCTGAGGCGCAGTGCAAGTTGGCCTTCTTCAAGCTCGGCCAGGTCGAGCTTGAGCTGATCGAGCCGCTGGGCGGCGCAAGCACGTGGCAGGAAGCGCTGGACAAGCACGGCCAGAGCCTGCACCACATCGCGTTCTGGGTCGAAGGCATGCAGCGTTCGGTTGATTTCCTTCGGTCGCAGGGCATCGAGATGGTCCAGCGCGGGGACATGGACGGTGGCCAGTTCGTCTATATGGACGCCGAGGACCGGCTGGGCGCCACGATCGAGCTGCTGGAGGCGCAACGCACGAGCCGGGCGGAGTAACACGAACTGAACCAACAGACGGCGGGCAGCGTCTAGAAGGCACTTGCAATTCGCTTTCGTTTGATGTATGATATATTTGTCGCCAGCTGATCCCAGGAGGAGGCATCCCTCGATGCGCAAACGAATCACGCTGACCCTTGTGCTTTCGCTGCTCGCACTGCTGCTGCTGGCTGCCAACGCATCCGCCGACCAGGGCAGCACCCACGTGGTCCGCGCGGGCGAAACCCTCGCTTCCATCGCCCGGCAACACGGCGTGACCACCTCCGCGCTCGCCGCCGCCAACGGCATCAGCAACCCCGACCTCATCAAGGCCGGTCAGCGGCTGGTCATTCCGTCGGGTGGAAGTGCCAAGACGGGCAGTTCGTCAGGCAGCGCGGCCAAGCCCGCGTCGCGAACCTATGTGGTCCGCAGCGGCGACACGCTGAACTCGATCGCCCAACGCCTAGGGGTGTCCGCTTCTGCCTTGGCCGCGACCAACGGCATCACCAATCCCAACCGCATCTACGTCGGCATGACCCTGCGCGTACCCGGCTCGTCCGGCGGCGCCGCGAGTCCGGCCCCTAAGGCGACCGGCTCCGGCACCCGCTTCGTCACCGATATCTCGGCGCAGCACTGCTGGCTCTACAAGAACGGCACGCTGATCGGCGACTGGCGCTGCTCGACCGGCCGGTCCGGCGCCCGCACCGCGCCCGGCACTTACCGGGTCCAGTCGAAGCTCCGCAACGCATATGGCTCGACCTGGAATTTCTGGATGCCCTACTGGCTTGGCATCTACTGGGCCGGGAGCACCGAGAACGGCATCCACGGCCTGCCCTACAACAAGCAGACGGGCCGCAAGACCTGGGCCGGCCTCGTCGGCACGCCGATTACTTTCGGCTGCGTCATGCTCGACGACGTCAACGCCAAGAAGTTGTGGGACACGGCCTATATCGGCATGCCGGTCATCATCGTGCGCTAGCCGGCGCCTGCGCCGGTCTTTTCATCGCCGGGGTCAATGGACGACTTCCATTGTGTCCGGCGATTTTGATTTCTAAAGCTGCGATGATAACATGACTGCGCTGGCGCAGCCGGCATACACGCATCCCTCTCTCCGTCGCCCGGCTGCTCGAAACCGCGGCTCACCTGTCACCAAGAAGGAGCACCCATGAGCGTCGATGACTCTCCGGGCGATCGAGCTATTGAACAAGCCGGTGAGGCGATCAGGACGCTCGTTAGGGAGCTCCACTGTGCGATCGAGCGCAAGGATGTTCCGGCCCTTAGCGACCTCGTCTCTGCCGATGTGTTCGTTTTCGGCGCTTCGGCCGATTCGATTGCGGTGGGGAGAGAGCAGGTCGTGGAGCGCGCCGGCAGCCGCTTCGCCGGCGCACAAGGCGTTTCTGTCCGGGTCATGGCGCCCCAGGTGCAGGTAGGGCTTTGCGATTCCGGGCGCAGTGCCTGGTTCCTCGACCGCTTTCTGCTCGACGTGGAGCATCTGGGCTCCCCCCTCCACTGCATCCCCGTTCGATTGACCGGCCTGGCCGCATTCGATGACCGTTGGCGCGTCCTGGCCGCATACTGGTCCATCCCCCTCCGCAGCAACGAGCACCTGCACTCGCTCCTTCGCAAAGGGAAGATTCGACCCGGCACGCTGCTCGAGCGGGGCATCACGCCGGAGGCCCAGCCGCTCGCGGCGGCGGTAACTCGGGCTGTGGCCAAGCCGGACCTGCTGCCGGGGCTGCTCTCTTCCCGCGCCGATCTATTTACCATCGGCAGCCTGGCGGGCGACATCTTCTTCGGGGCAGAAGGCAGGCGCTGGATATCCGAGTTTGCGCGCTTCCCGGTCGATCTCCGGCTGAGGGGCGGTATTCGCAGCGCCCTCTCTCCGGATGGCTGCACGGCCTGGATGGGACTCCACATGGACATCGACGCCGGATTCACCATCCCGTACCGCTTCCTAGCGCTATGGCTGTGTGAAGACGGCGAATGGAAGACAGTCGTCCTCCACGACGCGGTCAGCGTTGATCCCACCAATCCTGGCTTCGACGTTCTGTGAAAGCCACGCTGACGTAACCCGGCGAACGGGAACGCCTCCCATGCGTTTCTCGTCAGGAAGCCAGGTCCTCCCTGTGGCAGGCCTGGCTTTTCTGTTGGCAGTCCCTTACCTCTGTTCGCGGGGAATGGTTGTATACTCACCGTGGAGATTACCCCATGTCCTACCTTCCGACGATTCGATCTCTGACCGGCGACCCCGAGCAACTCGAGCTGGCTTACCGCCAGGCGGTCAAGGCCGGAGACGAGTCTGCCTTTGCCGAGGCCATTGAGGCCAACTACGCGCAAGCGGGCGACAGCGTCCTGCTTGCAGCCTGGCACTATCGCCTCCTCGCGGCCGCCGCCACGGTCAAGGCCCGGGTCATCGCCTGGCGCTGGGCCCTGCCGCTCGGCTTGCTCAACGGCCTCCTCCTCTGGCTGCTGTCCGACGATCGCTACGGGCTGAAAGCGCCGAACCCCTACACTGGGCTGACCTACACCTTCCTGCCGGTCGTGGCCCTCCTTGCCGCACCAGTCAGCGCGGTGATGATCGTGCTTTTCCTGGCGCTCGCCGGCGAGAGGCGCTGGGGCCGGGTGGCGGCGGTCATCGCCGGGCTCGCTGCCGCCGTGGCCTACGTGCTCCTGATCTTCCCTCATGTGTGGCCGCGCCTGTTCCAGCAGCAGTACGTCGGCCTCATGGTGCTGCACTTGGGCCTGTTATCGTGGGCGGCCGTCGGGCTCGTGGCGCTGGGCCGCCGCGGCGACCCGGCCAACCGGTTCGCATTCCTCGCCAAATCCCTCGAAGCCCTGATCGTGGGCGGCCTCCTGGCGATCCTCCTCGGAGCGCTGACCGGTATCACCTTCGGCCTGTTCAACGCGCTGGGCATCGAGCTGCCCAATGCCGTGCAGCGGCTCTTTTTTGCCGGCGGCGGCGGACTGATCGTCGTGATTGCAGTCGCCCTGGTTTACGATCCCTACGCCGCGCCGGTTGAGCAGTCGTTCGACGAGGGACTGAGCAAGGTGGCGGCCCTGCTGATGCGCCTGATGCTGCCGCTGTCGGTCCTCGTGCTGCTGGTTTACGTGGCGTTCATCCCGTTCAACTGGCGCCAGCCCTTCGAGAACCGCGACGTGCTGGTGATCTTCAACCTCATGCTCTTCGCCGTGATCGCGCTCCTGGTGGGGGTGACGCCGGTTCACAGGACCGACCTGGGTGAAGGCAGCCAGACCTGGCTTCGCCGCGGCTCGATCGCGCTGGCCGCCCTGGCGCTGCTGGTGAGCCTCTACGCCCTGGCCGCGATCCTGTACCGCACCGCCAACGACCGCCTCACGCCCAACCGGCTGCTCTTCATCGGCTGGGATCTCGTCAACATCGCCATCCTGGCGACCTTGCTCGTGAAGCAGGCGCGGCCGGGCGGCCCCGCTGGCTGGAGGCCATGCATGCCACATTTGCAGCCGGCGCGCTGCTCTACCTGGCCTGGTCGGTTGCGGGCATCGTCGCCCCGCCCTGGCTCTTTCGGGGCAACCCGGCTGACGTCGCCGGCCTTCCGACCTCCATTCAGGCATACGTCTACGACTGGCCCGCGCCCGTCTTGCTCAAGTGCGTAGGCAGCCCGCACGTTTATCTCCTGGAGAACGGCCACAAGCGCTGGATCAAGGACATCCCCACCTTTGAGGCGCAAGGGTATCACTGGAACCAGGTCGCGCAGAACCTGTCGTGCGACGATCTCCGCCTGGTGCCCGACGGCGAAACGATCCCGCCCGGCGCCGGCCCCGCCCCGTACCATAAGGGAGGCACAGGTTGAACGACAGCGCTCTGTACCGCACCATTCGCGCCGAGGTCGACGCCATCGCCCTCTTCGACACCCACGAGCACCTCATCAGCGAGCGCGCCCGCCTGGCGCAGCCCGTCGACCTCTCCTCGTGGTTCGTCCACTACGCCTCCAGCGACCTCGTCTCCGCGGGCCTGCCGGAAGAGGCCCTGCTCAAGGTCCAGGACCCCGCGGTCCCGCTCGACGAGCGCTGGCGCCTGATCGAGCCGCACTGGGCCGCGGTCCGGTACACGGGCTATGGCCGCGCGCTGCTGCTTGCCGCCCGCGACCTCTTCGGCATCGAGGACATTAACCGCGACACCTACCGGGAGCTATCTTCAAAGCTCGCGGCGTCCAACCACGAGGGCTGGTACGACTACGTCCTCAAGCAGCGGGCCAACATCGCCATCTCGATCCTCGACCAGCTGTTTGTCTTCGATCCCTACCCCCCTCCCCGAGCTCGACCGCCGCTTCTTCGCCCCCGCGTGGAAGGCCAACAGCTATATCCTGGTCTCCACGCTCGGCGAGCTGCGCATGCTCGAGGCGACGAGCGGCAGGCAGATTCACTCGCTCGACGACCTCGTCTCCGCTCTGGACCACGAGATCGGGCAGGCCGTCGCCGTGGGCATCGCGGGCATCAAGGTCTCCGTCGCCTACGACCGGACGCTGGAATTCGACAAGGTCGCCACGTGCCGACGTGGAGCGCACCTTCAACCGCCTGACCGCCTATCCCCCCTCCCTGACGGGTGCGCGGCAGCC
>CAWDBO010000024.1:0-593138 GCA_963800615.1 uncultured Chloroflexia bacterium | reverse complement strand
GTCAGGGTCGTTGGGCTGCAAGACGCGCAGCCGGTCGCGAATTGTCAGGCCGGGCGCAACCACGAGGAAGCCACGCGTGAACCGCTTGCTGTTTGGGTGCCGCACTGCATTGATCGTCTGCCACGCGATGATCATTGCCATGACGGTCGTTTTGCCAGCGCCGGTAGCGGTTTCAAGGCTAATCGGGCCAGACCCGGGTTGGCGTCGTTGTTGGCTCGGTCAAGATGCTCCCAGAACTCCTGCCCGGGGCTACCTTCGGTGCGACCTCCGTGAGCCAAATCAGGGTTTCGACCGCCTCGACCTGGCAGAAGAACGGCCGGGTGCTGCTGAAAGCAAAGTTCCGCCAGTGGTCAAGAGCCGCGCCGTTTCCGGCATGACACCCCAGTTGGCCGGATTGGGGATCATCCGCCATGTGTCGACACGCTGACGGAGGGCGTTGATGATCGGGGTAGGGTCGTATAGCTGCCGCTGCGAGGACAAGCCAGCGCCGTCGTCAAATACGAAATGCTGCTGTTCGGCTGCGCCTTTCCGCTTCCTGGGCTTGGGCACTGGCGTTATGAATTCGGCCTTGCGGCGGAACCCGTTGACGCGCTGAGTGGGCTGCCCCTGGCTATCGAGTTCCCTGTGATACGTGGGATACTCGTATGGGGAATTCAGGATGGGTTTCTCGAAGAACCGGTTGGTCATTCAGGCTGCTACTTTCTGTGCAAGGGCAGGCCCGCCAGGCTGCGCCGAGCGTTATGGAAATAGCGGAATCGCGAGGCTATGGTTGGGCAATCCACCGGGAAGAATCCCGGTGAACAAAAAAGACCGCCCGCGCCAGAGATTGCGCAGACGGCCGCGTGTGATACGTGAGCCACGCCAGAAGCGTCCACGGGTTCTGGCCGTCGCCCCGGCTGTCGCAAGCAGCGCGGGGCGTTTACATTGTGGCGATTCTAACATGGAGGCCGGGTATTGACAATGTACGCGGCCACTACACGGCTTGTTGCGGGCGGAACCGGGGCAGCGGCGTTCAAGGCAGGGGTCGGCATTTCGGCTCGACCCTTGTCAGCAGCATGGACGTCGGGAACGCCGCGCCCGTAACTTTCCAATCGACCCACATGCTTCCAGGGTGAGCCGCTCGGCCCCGGAACGCGCCACCCTCATCAATAGATCGCGTAGCTGCCGGCCTCGCCCTCTTCGACAAACTCCTGCACTCGCTTCACGTCTTTGCCCACGCCTTCGTCGTCCCAGACGACAACGGGAAACTTGGTCGGCCAGATGTCCTTCCGCCGGTGTGATGGCTCATACTTGAATTCGGCCGCGACCTCAACCTCGCCTTGCTGGTTTAACAGCGCGATGTCCGTGCAAAGGCTTCGTCGCTGCCCGGCAAGATCGGGTAATCGTTGAACACGCGATAAGGCAGTAGCACGCGCTTGAATGAACTTCCGCCAGGTGAAGCTGCACGGTCCAGACGATGTCGCGCCCGACATAGAAGCGGAAGCGCGGGTAGTTCAGGCGCAGCCAGTCCAGGCATTCTTCGAAAAGCTCGGCAGCTTCCTTGCTCACTGTGGCGCTTCCGCGTTTTGGCCCCGAGGATGAGTCTCTGATCGGGTCGCAAGGCCCAACGGATAGCGGGCTGCAATGGCGCCGTACCGCCAACCTGCCAGCTCCGGGAAGGCTCCGCGATTGGCAACCTCCGAGAGTCTCCGGGCTGACGCTGGACATGTCATATGCCGTTTGTTACACCGGTTCGCCCCGCCCCGTATTCCGTTTACTGTGCCTTGGAGGCGGAGGGCCACCGGCGGCGCGAATATCCGGCATTCGTGATTGGGGGGCACGATGAATTCGTTCCGACAGTATGACTACCACGGTGATGTTGCGATCGTGCTCGCTCTAGGATTCGTCGGTTACTACTCACAATGACACACCACTTACCGTCTGATAATTGTGCACGTCTGCATACTCGAACACGAGGTCGTCCGCCGATTGCCGATGCTCGAACATGGACACTGACGTATGGGGTGGATGACAGGATGCCCTGGGGATCGATCCAAGCATAATTCCACGTGAAGGCTAGCATCCGGCCAATTTCCGACCCATTGCGTAAGGCACTCGATTGGTTGGGCGTCCTGGATATCAGTCGGCCCTGTTCGGCGTGATAGGGTTAAAGAGCATAGGCTAAGTTGTTGCCGTTGATGATGTAAATCGTGGCGTGGACTCGATACCTCCCGGCCATCATGTGCTTGAAATGACGGCGTGTTCTCCTGGTTGAGAAAGAACACGAAGGGGCTTGGACTGCCCCGCGTCAGGAGCACCCAGATTCGGTCTTGATGCCTGCTTGACGTATCTTCTCTTCGTAAAGTAACCTGCCATTCAGCGGCTCGTTCGCCTCATGGTCATCGGGAGGCTTACAACGCCCAGCCAATTATCACGGCTGGGTGGCGCGGTCCAGGTAGAGCATACACTCAGCGTGTGCGGACAGGACCATTGCCAGAAGGCCATCGCTACACCAGAAGCTTCGCCAGAAGCTGCTGCGCTGGCTCTGAACCCGCGGAAGCGGCAGTCCTGAAGACGTGATCTACCCCCGAGACTCCATTCCTTCGAGCAGATAGCACTGGCCCAAGCTGAAGTTGACAAAAGAGTTCTGAGGGTCGAGCCGCAGGGCAGCCTGGAACTCGGCAATGGCCTGGGGAACAAGCCTCTTATTGAGATAGCTCTTACCTAACGCGGCCCTGTGGTACAGGTGGTCTGGGTCGGTTCTCAGCTGGGCTTGAAACTCGCGGATCGCCAAGTCCCACTCTTCAAACACTGGCGTAGAGCATGCCCAGGGAGTAGTGTGCGTTAGGATGCGTCGCATTAACCCGGAGTTCGGCTTCATACTCCACAAACGCGTCGCCGGGGCTTTGGTTCACGACCAGCCTTCCCAATTGATAATGGGCGTCGGGGAAGCCTGCGTCGCGGCGAAGCGCTCTGCGAAAGCAGCCCTCCGCCTCATCCCGTTTGCCCTCCCTGAGGTGGATTAGGCCGATGCTGTATTCCTGTTCAGCCGTCATTGGGAAGGTGTGTTATCGGGAGCGGACGTCCGGCCGTATGATGGCATTAGGGCCGCCGGAACTTCCTCAGCGATCCATATTTCCCGGCTTTGTCCTTGCTTTCGCCGTACGAATGTCAAACCTTCACGTTCTTCGTTGTGCCATGAACTAAAGCGGCCTGGATTTGGCTTGGCCGAAGACCTCGATCCGATGGCCGTGGATATCTTCCATCACCGCAACGTCGAAGTCCATGTAGTCCCGGGAGATTGGATCAACACACCACAGGGCGTCGCATACCGGACAGCGGAAAATCGCCGGTCCCATGTCGAGGGGTACGGCGATGGGAGCGTCGCAAATCCTGCGCAACTGTTCATTCATCCCAATACAGCGGGTAATAAATGCGTCATGTACCTGAGGTTGCGGCTCGGCCGCGCCTGGCGGTGCGGCAGGAGCAAGGGGCTGCGCCCGTCGTCTAAAGATCGGACTCATCAATGCCTCCAATTGGGGATGGACAAAGGCGGACCCGCGCGATCCAATTACTTATGTGCTGAACCTTGTTTGACGGCGTGTCCGGCTGTGTTGACGCTGGCAAAGCGACTCGGCTCTGTTACCAGACACCGCCACACCTCGGTCATGGTTGAACCAACGCCGTGGGGCGAGATCGCGCCCTTGCAAGCCTAGACGCGATCTCGTAACCAATGGTCACATCGCCCGTCGAGCGAAGATACGGTCGACCGTGTGCCACGCCAAGACTGGCCCCCCGAGAAGCCTGAGGGCCTGAGAAGGTGGAGACTGTCGCTGTTATCCCCCGCTCGAAAGATTAGCCAAGACACCGACCACAGTTAGACCTAGCAGAATCCACGCGATGATCTTGTACGACTGCGGTGCCGTCTTCTCAGTAACGATTACGAGTGCCCATACGGGATAGAAAAAGATCAAGAACACCCACAGCCAAATAGTCCTCCGATACCACGGCTTGTCCCCGGCCCAGGTCGCAGGCGTCGACCGCGTGCTGGCTGTTGCACCAGGGGCGGATGTCAATTGCTGTGCTGCCACTGGCTGCAAAGCTACATTGAGGTCCCTAATCGTCTGCCGCAAGTCAAATCTTGGGGACGCGGACTTGGCGAAGCTGCTCCTTGGTTGTGCGAGTGGGCTTTTCACGCTCCAAGCTTCGGATTTCCGATTGGACGGTTGCAAGCTGGAACTGGGCGGCGGTTAACCGCTGATTGATCTGGAGCCTCTGAAGCTCTACTTGGGTCGTAAGGGTTCCCAACACGAATGCTGCCCTGGGTTTCGGCATTCGAATCGTGCAGCGCCCGACCTAAGTTTTGGGCCAACTTCAGTGAGGCATAGCGTCACCACGGTCAACGTTCAGGTGCTTGCCGCAATAGTCACATTCGACCTCACACTGGTCGGTGACGGCAATAGCGCCGCCGCAGCTAGGGCACGACATTGTCTGGATGTTCATGTTCGCTCCTTGGTGCTTATAGCTTATTTGATTCTTGTCCAGGTGCCGCACCCGTAGCTGCTGAAGCCGGTATCCCCGGGGCTGATGGCGACAAGGGTGGAGCCGCTGATGTAGTCGTTGGCGAGAATATCCCTGAACTCACCAGAGAAGCCGGACAGCCTCTTCGAATAGCAGCTGCCGGTGCCGCTCGACTGCCAGGTCCCCGGTGCGATATCTTTGTGCACGAAGTAGGTTCCGCTGCCGAAGGGGGCCATCGGACTTGCGGTGATTGCAGTAAGGTCGAGCGTCCAGCCGTTACATCCCCATGACTAGAATCCGGCGTCGGTCCCGGCGATGGTCACTACCTTTGGGCCGTAGGAGTAATCGTTGGCGATGATCTCGCTCACCGTGCCGCCAAAACCCCGCAGGCGCTTCCAGTAGCAGGTACCCCGCCCAAGCGAACGGTATGTCCCGGCAGGAATATCGACGCCGACCCGGCCCGTGCCGTCGCTGAACGCTAGACCCGCTTTGGACGAGCTTGACGCTGGCGCTGCCTGCGCCGCACTTGTCTCGTCCAGCCGGAAGATGCGGATGTGGTACGGGGTGCTATCGGCGGCCACCCAGAAGAACAACTCCCAATCGATCACGCCCTGTATGGTCGTGGCGTATGGAAGCTCTGCGCCTTTACTCTGGATGCCGATCAGGTTCGCATGCTGGTAGAATTTCAGCGAGGCCGAGTCCCACTCGAACCGGTACGTGCCACCGCGACTGGCCTTCCATTGCACGGCAATGTCGCCGCGGGGCCGGTTTTCATTTGGTCGCGGCAGATTTCCAATCCGATGCCGCCACCGTCGCGGAAGCAGCCATTGTCGGTCGGCTGCGCAGGCTCCCAGGCGAAACTGCTGCGGCCTGGTGCCCAGAGGTAAAACCACCAGTTGTGATCTTGCCCGCCTGGGAAGTCGGCGCCGAATCCGCGACCAGCACCCACTTTGAGCCGCCTTGCTTGGCGGGTGCTGAGCCAGATTTAGCGGCGGGCTTGGGGGTGGGCAGCGGCGGAACGTTGGTGACGATGGGAACGGTGTCGGCTGCACCGCGTACGGTGACGACCGAGCGCAAGCTACCCAGGCAGGATTGCCTTTAACACAGCAGATGCGCAGCCAGCTGCTATCGGCGTTCCGCCCGGTGACCTCGTACTGCGTGCCGACCGCGGCCGCCCCGACGACTGGGTAAGCGGTGCTGGGACCGGACCGAAAATTGACGGCCTTGCTCGTGACGATGTAGGGGCCGGAGGGCGCAGCAGAGGTCGTCACCGCCAACGCGGCCCAGCGGTGTTTGCAGGCCAACTAATACGATCAACAGCGCAATCAGTGACAGGCGGGGCAAAGTTGGTAGCAGGTGGAAGAGCTTCATTGCTGTCCTGTGGGGTGATTTCGACGGCCATTCGATCGGGCGTGGTGCATGCGCCAGCGATCAGCATGTGACGCAACATCGCGCCTCATGGCGTCATTTCGGCATAAGCATTCCGGCAACGCCAGGCCGATTATCCTCGGTTCAAAAGGCGGTGCTGACATCGACGGGGCAAGACGGGCGGCCACGTCGGAGCAACGACTGCCGCGTGGAACGATGCAGACAGGGTCACCGCTTTGCACTATAGCACGATTCATCACGATCTGTGCCTTGGGGTATTCTTAGAAAACTTCAGTGAGGGGCGCAGCGAGACTGGCGGAGATAGTCGTTGAGTAAGTACATGCAGGAGAATCCAGTGTGGGGCAATCACACGCCCGCTCGCTGTCAGATTGTGACGCGTACTTGACCTCAGAGCGGTACAGGCGATGTGGCAGAACGATGTCACGATCCCTCTGACTGCCGCCCCCGGCTGTTGCAAGCGCTACAGGGCACCGGTGTTGCGCGAAGCTAAGCACGGCGAAGCAGGCTTGACAATGCGTTGGCTCCCTTGCCTCAGCGTTCACGACATGATTACCGCTGAGCGGCATTCCGCCAGCCAGCGGTACCACAAGTGCGGTAAGGCCAAAGACCGCATGAACCACGCCTTAAGCGTCCTTTTTGGGGTAGTCCTTGATACAGGAGTAATGCACGGCCATGCCCCGATTGGTTCCCTTGATAATGGACATTCACTTACACAGAAGAGGTGTGCGTTAGGTTACACTTGGATTCGCCTCCACCCTGGACATCATTGCGCATGCTCATCCGTGCGGCCCCGCACGTCAGCCCGCAGGGGGGTCGCTTGCCAGTTCTTGAAAGGAACGTACCATGAGCGAGCAAGAGAACATCCGACTGTCGGACGCCGCCTATGCGGCCCTCAACGCCCATAACCTGAACCAGTTTGGGCAGTACTTCACCGAGGATTTCCAGGCCGAAGTCCCTGACGTGCCCAATTCACTGAACAAGCAACAGTACTTGGATTACCTACGAAATTACCTCACGGCCTTCCCGGACATGCACATTGAAGTCACGTGGACCATTGCCAAAGACGATACAGTGGTGAGACACACTGGATTCTGACCGGCACCCATACCGGACCGCTGCATGCTCCCACCGGTGCCACTATCCCGCCTACCGGCAAGAAGGCCACAAACCGGGGCAGCAACACGGTTGATAACAAGGACGGCAAGGCAGTACGGCTGGACGCATTCTACGATCAGGCTGCATTGATGCAGCAGTTGGGCCTGATGCCGGGGTAGTTGCGTAGCAGCGGGCGCGGGGGCCGGGCGCGGCGAATCCCCTACCAGTCAGGACCTGCCGATGCGGCGTAATGGGCGTCCTCCGGCTTGGTTCTACGCGGCGCAACGGAGGCGCGCCCGTTAAGGAGTACAGGGCCGCGGCAGGTTACGAGCCAGTTTCTTGCGGTTCGTCGCGTTGAGGCCATTGCTCACCTCAGGGCAGCGCGCACCGATCAAGCGGTACGGGACACATGCCGCGGATGGGTGTTTGCACGGAGCACGCCCTGCTCCAGCCTACGCATTTGTGGGCGATTGACCGCGCCCGGTCCAGAAGGCGATGATATCGTCCAGCAGCGGTAGAGATTCCGGGATCAGGCCAGTGCCATAGCGAGGGTTGTAGCGCTCGGCGTAGTCCTTGGCGGTTTGATAAGCCCAGTACGACGCGGCCCACGGCGAGTGATGCACAGCAGCGCGTCCTCGATCATCAACACCTCGTTACTGTGAATCGTGCGCAGCGGGTGGCCCCATATTTGCTCACCGCTGTACGTCTGCACGGCTTCTGCTCGGCTCAGCATGCTGCGCAACTGGCGCTCGCCCTGCTCGGATGGTGTCTGCAAGTATTCCCCGAGCATCGCGACGGCTTCGCTGACCAGCGATTGATAATGCGCCCAATCAGCGGGGTCGATGTATGAGGGATATGCCTGGGCCTGCATCCTTTTCAGGGTGCGCTCGGCCAGGTAGAAGACGAAGCGCGCGGCGATCTCCGGCTCTTTGCATAGGCTCTTGATGTTGGTCAGACGCGTGATGGCGAAGTACGTGCTGGTTCCCGTACGCAGGGCCGTCGCTGTCTCAATCAGCCTGCGGACTTGGCGTGGCATGCCGGGCGCCTGATCCACAGCTACTCTGCGTCGAGCCGCGCTCATACCCGAACGGTCATCACAGGGTGGATGCTACCGCCAAATGGAAACCGTCCGGCCGTCTCCGTCATCTCGACTTTGATGATCCTGCGCGTGTTGTCCGCGAAATGGGCCAGCTTGCGCGCGATCAGCAGGTCAATGATGTTCTTGGCGTCCGCCTTGAGCCTGCCGGGCGTCCGCCGCGAAGCTTGCGCCGATAGCACCTCAGCGATCATTTTCTCGCGGTCGCCAGGTGGCAGCAGGGCCGCGTTCCAGGCCAGCGCCGCCAGGTTGAACAGCTTGCGATGTTCGTCGGCCGTGCGCGCGAATTTCAGATACGGCTCCACGAACTGCTCCAGGACATCAGACATCTTCGCCTGACCTTTGGGTTCGATCACGACGCCTGCGGGCGGCAGCGGGCCGTTGACGACTTCGCGTTCCAGGCGCGCTAGCGCGGCTCGATGTACATTCTTCGAGCGGTCGTGACCTTTGGATTTTGACTTCGCCATCGTCGCTCCTCACTCTCCGGGAACATCCACCGGCGTTGCGCGGTCCAACTCTGCCAGACGCTGCGTGGTTTCGGCCATCAGCGTACGGTAGACATCCGGCCCCAGCCGCATTTCAGCCACCTTCTGGAACATCTCCGGGAACGTCACCGCGCGCCGCAGTTGGCTCAACTGCCGGTTGATCTCGCTGATCCGGGCCTTCAGGTTCTCTTCCTCTGTGGCCCATTCGTACTGCTGGCGCTTGCGGAGCGTGGTCAGCTTCGCAAGCTCGTGCTGCGCTTCATCCAGCTGCGCCCGTAACTGACTTCTCAATTCGGCTTGGTCCATTTAGACCCTTCCTGTACCGTGCTAACACATGCTGCTGGACAGCCAGGGGGCCGCGGCACAATCGGCCAAGCACTGGTCGTCGGCGTCCTGGTCGTTCTCGAAGTGTCAGCGTGCTGTGCGCAGGCATGTCTTGCGTTGCGGTCAGCCTCATTTTACCACCCCTGGGCGGCCAGCGGCGTCGAGGATCGCGACTCAGTGCCGGAAATGCCACCGCCTTGGGGTGTTTGGGTCTGGCGATCTGGCACAGCCCGGAAGCCTGCACCCAGCCGTGCACCTCCAGCGTGTGCGGGGCACGCAGCCACCCCGGACCAGCTGCTGCGCCGACCGGTGGCCCGGTGAGCCGCCGGTTCCAGCCCAGCCGATTATCTGGTGGGGATCATGTCGCCGGATCGAACCGGGCCGATAGCACGAATTAGTGAAGCCAGTAACAAGAGGCCCAGTGAGCACCGCCCTGATCAGGCCGCAAATCGATGGCCGCAGGTGGACGCGTGGGGATGCTATCAACGCGTGCCGCCTTTCTCGCCTGCAATGTCTGCCATTCACCGTGGATGATAAGGCCGCTTGCGTGTTCGAGGTGCATCCAGTGGCTAGTCCGCCTGCCTGTTCGGCGCAAGACGTGAGCAACGCGCCGTTGCCCTGCCACGACCCGCAGGCGTTCCTGATCCACGCCAAACCTGCCCCTTCGTGCTGCTCGAATGGGTCTACATGGCCCGCGTTTCGCGGTTCGTTTTTCAGGACAAACGACCCTGGCTGCTAGCGATGGTAGGCTACCGTACGCGTTGAACGAGGCGACCGGGCACAAACTTGTTCCAGCCTTAGGCTTGCAGGCGGCAGTGATGCTGAGAGAGCGGGACCTGCCCGAGGGCAAGCATCTGCCTGAGCGGGCGTTCGCACTGGCGTCCGGTCGTCCGCTCAGGTGAGATCGTAGCTGCGCTCGGATGGCCGGGCGCGAGGAAGCTGGCTGCTACTTCACTGAGTAATCGCCGCCCAAGATGGACACGGTACCATCGGACAGGCACCCAGTGCTGCTCGACTGTTCATACAAATCCGGCAGACCGGACTTGCCGTTACCCCGATCCGTGATAGTCCACTCGACCTTGCAGCCCTCGTATTCGGGGAAGCGGCTGTCGCGGAGGACGGTCGCTTCGATATGGGCTACGTTGCCTGTGACGTGCAGGCTGTCAATTCTGAGTTGCCAGATCATGCCGGTGCAGAGCGATGGCGGGCAATCCGGGGGGTTCAGGTTCTGGGTGGCCCAGAGGCCCATGCCCGTCACTGTACCGTTTTCGTCAACAGAGGCGTTGATGCTCAACTGGTTCAGATAGGCAGGCCCCTCGTTCGTCAGGATGCCGTGGCCCCGGACGGCATGGATCGGCGCACCTGCGGATGCCACGGCAGGCACGGTTAGCAAGACCATGACTGACAGGGCCAAGGCGAGTTTGGCGAGACGGTTGGGAAGTCGCGCGGCGAGGATTTGCATACGGCTCTCCTTCTATCCGGTGAATGATAGGGTGGATTGGACTAGCGATGCAGATCATATTTGTGGGTGATATGTCACACAGTATTGGCGATTCCGATTGCGGGTCGGCTCACCTGGGAAGCGTGTGATGCCCGGTGTTGCCTGATTGTTGGCAGGACCGTGATCCGCAGGCTGAGCATCATTGGGGGCAGCAGGCTGATATCACCGGGAGACGGGCAGCCACAGAGAGGGCACGACGGGCTATGCGTGTGCCGTGAACTCGCCATCATGCACCCGCTGCTGTTGTGCGCCTGATCGCACCCGGTATCCTCGGGTGCGGGCTGGGAGCGAGCAGGGCCATAGAACAAGAATGATCAGAACCCTTCACACACTAACCTGTGGATTCTGATCGTTCTTATCTTTCTGACGCTTCTCTCATCGGCCGCGTGACCGATAGCGTGCAGTGGTACGGTGCAAGCATCTCGACACAAGCGGCCGCGGCTGTGCTGCGGCTTAACCAGGCGCAGAAATGCTCTGTACAGCCGATCATACATTAATCCCGCCTCGGGGCCAGCCGTCGAGTGCGGTTCAATTTTTGTATGGGGCAGGTAGAATAGCATGAATGCTGGGGACAAGGGGAGCGTGACGGACTTCGACCTCAATGCGAAATGGGCTGCATTGGCGAAAGATGTCATGAGCAGGATGACAGAATCGTGTTGCCTGGTGCAACCGGAATCGACATCACATCGTGGCGAATGACTTGTACTTATAAAGTGTGATCATTGTCCCTTTATCGTCTCCACCCGAGACGTCCAAGCACCAGGAAGGAGAACCGCATGCAGACCCGTTCGCGAGCCGTCGCCTGACCAACACCGGGAAAATCGTGTTGCTTCTTTCGATGCTGCTCCTGCTGGCAGCCCCCTCGCTCGTGCATCGCAGCGCCGCCCGCGCACTCCGTTCGTGGGCATGGCATCTGGTCACTCACGCCTCCGTCCGGAATCGACCAGATTTCGATCAACGCCTCCGTTGATTCGAATGGTGTCGTGACCGGCGGGATGGCCGTCTGGCCCTCCGTCTACCTTGCGCCGCCCGATATGCCGCCCCCAACCTTCGCCGGTTGGACCTGGCATATGGAGATCAACCAGTTGGAGGTGACGGGCAATGTGGCGACGCTACACGCCACTATTGTGTCGGACAGTCGTGATGCCAGTAATATCGGGTGCCAATTGGTCCTGATTGTCACGGACAACGGAAACAGCCCGTCGAACCCGGATATGCTGGAATTTCCCGACAGTCCTCCGTGCGTCTTTGCCCGAACAGATGTCGTCGTGGGAGGCAACTTCACGGTGAACTAAACCAAAGCCAGTTGGGATGCGCAGGCGTCCTTGACAGAAGCAGCGCAGTGCGTCGCTGTAGTCGAAGGACGCCTAAGCCTCCCAGCCTGTTACTCACCCCATTCTACCCACCTCGCGCCACCCAAACGCAAATACCTGGACCGCACTCCCAGCCGTTCAGCCTCTTGAACCCCGCAGCCGCGTGATAACATGGCGGCAGGAAAACGGCTCAGACCCCCGAAAGGAGCCGACCATGCTACCCCGCTCGCTGCGCCTTGACCCTGGCCGCTCCTGATCGTCGCTGTTTTCGCCCGCGCTGCTCACCGCGGCGCAGACCGCCACCCCCGTCCCCGATGCGCCGCCTGCCATGGCTGCGGCGGTCAATCTGCCGCCCATCGTCAACGCGTCCGTCATCCCGCGCCGCGTCGTCTACCTCGACAGCATGCCCACGGCGGGCGCGCAGCTGATGGTGGATGCGACCAAGAGCGAAGACCCCGAGGGCCAGCCGCTCACCTACGCCCACGACGTGAACGGCGACGGCGTTTTCACGCCGTGGTTCTTCCGCGCCGAGGCGGCCGAGCCGATTACCATGCCCGGCCCGTTCATCGTTACCGGCGCGTCGCGCGATCCGCTGGGCGCGGTCGGCGAACAGCAACTCCAGATGCTGGCGCGCCAGTTCAGCCGCAGCTACATCCGCGCGCACCTGGAACATGGCCGTGCCCGCGTTTGGCCTGGTGGGCGGCTTGCCCGCATTTGTCTACGAGGATGATGACAAAAACCTGGTGCTCGCCGCGAATGACCTGGCCGATGGCCAGCGGGCGTTGGACCACTGTCACCGTGAAGCCGGTGAACGCCGTCAAAGAGTTTCTCGGCGTCAACGTGTACAAGTGGGGCACGGCGTGCCAGATGGCTGACATCTGGGGCGTCGCGCTGGTGTGTACCTTCAGGATGGAAAACGGCAACTACATGTTGCGCTACCTGGTGACTGACGATCCCTGGTCGAGCAAGTGGAACGATCTGGAGGTGGTTCAGGTGCGCGGCGAGCCAGCACCCACCCTCGGGCAGATCGCCAGCCTCCCGGCCGTCCTGTATTTCAACAACAACGCGCTCGCGCTGCTGGTCGGCAGCTGGGGCGCGGAGGCCGACGCCGTAATGGTGGGTGGAGGGTTCGAGTTGATCTGGAGTGAGGACGTGGGCGCGGCCCCGCCAGCCACGCATTCGGCGGTGGTCGGCGTGGGCGATGACTTCGCCCTGCCCGCCTTTGTCTACCTGAACGTGGCGAAGGCGCAGCTGATCTACGCGGTCAACCAGCAGGCCGACGGCCGCGGCAAGTGGGACTACATTCCCATTGAGGGCCAGACGGGCGACATCGGCGCGCCGTCGCTCGCCATGATCGCCGGGCGACCCGCCATCGCGTACCGCGACGGACGCAAGGGCCACCTGAAGCTGGCGGTGAACGACCGCGCCGACGGCCGCGGCAAGTGGCAGGTGACAGTGGTGTATCCAGGCACGGCCGACGGCCCGCGCACGCAGAGCCTGGCGGCGATTGATGGCCGCGCGGGCATCGCGTTCGAGGACGCCGCGCGCGGGCTGCTGTTCGCCTACGATCCGGGGCTACAGACGGGCAACTACTGGCCGGTGGCGGTGGTGGATCACCGCAGCTACCCCACGATCCGCCGCGAACCGACGCTCATCGCCATTGACGGCCGCCCGGCCATCGGCTACGGGCCGTTCAGCATCCAGTTCGCGGCGGCGCGGTAGGGCGACAGCCAGAATGGCTGTCTTCTCTGGGAGTTGGGGGCCAGGGCGCAACGCGAACGAGGGGGTTATCACCGGGGCGACGCCGGGCGCGTCCGTGACACAGGCCGTTGCGGCGCTTGTTATCCAGCCAGTCATGCGGCCGAAGTCGACGGGCTATGCCAGCCGAAGAGGCGTATAATGAAAGGCGTTCTATCCCACGCGTAGCTTCGCAATGCCGCTTGACAGCCAGGCGTACGATTGGATGGCAGGGGGGATGGTTCCCCTCGCGGGAGAGACGCCATGATGACCGCGTGCGAAGTGACGGAAACGGCGATCCGGCTATGTTTGCATCTACAGGTGGAACTGATACCCGAGGACTTTCACCGGGCGGGCGACTACCGGCACGTCATGACGCGAGTCTTGGATGAGTACACGAACTACCAGCGCGTTGCGCGACGGCTTTGCCCAGTTGCCCGGCAGATTGCCCGATTGCTGCGGGTGCGGGGCAGCACCCTGGGTCGGCATGTTTCAACTACCACCTCGCGCGCGATATCCTCCAGACTGAGGCCAGGCGGGCGCGGATTGGTCATGTTCGCCGCCTGCGAACCTTGGCCGGTAGGGGCTGTTTGACAGACTGGGGCGACCCGCCGCACCAACCGCTGGCGGCGGGTTGAGCGGGGCCATAGAGGATGATAACGATGTGCGATGTGACCCAGACGGCGAAGGTATTGTGCTCGCAACTACGGGCAGACGGCATTACCAGACGACTATGACCCGGCAGGGGAGTACTGGCAACGTATTGCCGACGTGCGGCACAGGTTCACCAATTACGAAGCGCTGTTGAAAGGATTCCCCGATTGCCCGGAAGCTTGCCCGATTGCTGCGAGTAACGGCGACCTCCCTGGGGCAGCGTGCTCCAATTACAGAATTCGCACCGACGCGCTAAAGACAGATGCCAAGCGGCTGGCCAAGAGCACATACGACGCGTGGCACGCACAGCGGCATGCGGCTCCAGCGGCGCGGCGGTTTGACAACCCTGGGGCACGCCGTGCGATTGCAGGCCGTGGGGCCGTGCTCGTTTGCCTTGTGGAGCGGCAACGCGTGAATCCGTGCAAGGCTTGCTTGACCATTGGGGTCATAGGAGGGGCAGCGTAGGGGCGCAGCCTTGACGCCGCGGGGGTGGGCAACATGCTTGAACCTTGCGAAGTGACGCAAATGGCGGCTGAATTGCGCGGCGGAACTATACGCGCGGCACATACCCGATGACTATCGCCCGGAGGGGACGTACTGGGAAGCTTTGCTCGGCGTGCGGCGCAGGTTCACCAACTACGACGCGCTGCTCACCGCGCTGCCCGACTGCCCGGCCGATTGCCCGTTTGCCGCGGGCGCGGGCCGTCCAACTGGACCTGGGTGTTTCAATTATGACCTGGCTCACGACACGCTAACGACGGATGCAACGTGGCTCGCCACGCACACCTTTGATACGTGGTGCGACCGACGCACAGAGGCTCCCGCGCGGAGCATGGTTTGACGGCACTGCTCTACTTGATGCAGAGCGGGTGCTCCGGGGTGAGTACAGCCGGTACAGGCGTATCAGACCGTTCACCTCGGACCACTTGATATCGCAAACGTTCGGGACCATTGTACGGTTCCGTCGTCTGACCCGAGGCATTGGGCCGCTGCGGCGTAGGGGTGCTCCCCTTGCAGACGCCAGCTGTTGCGGTTGTGCACTTCACACTGCCGGAGCACCCCGTCATCTACGCCGATAACTGCGATGAGGCTCCGCGATCTTGACAACGTAGGGCGGCTCGTTAACGGTGAAGACAGGACTGGAGGCCATGAGCATGGCATCAGAGCATGACCTGGGGGCTTTGCCCGTCGAGTTCCACGAACGACTATACCAGCTACTGCGGGTCATGTCGGGCGCGACCGTGGCTGGCGTGCGGCCTGGGAGGCGGCTCGGCTCATGGGTTGTCGAGCTTGCCTTCCCTGGACCGGGTGGAGCGGGTCGTTATCATCTATGCCCCGGACCGAGCCGCGGTGTAACGCAAGACGCGTGGCATTCGACCGCCAGCAGAACGCGTAGAGTAAGGGCAACTGTTGCCCCGTGGAAGGTGGACGATATGGCGCTAAGCTGCGACGTGCTGCGCATCGGCGGGCGAGTCGTGCTCGCAGCTGGAGGGCGAGAGCATACCCGACGACTTCGAGGTCGCCGGCGAATACTCGCAGACCATCGCGGCCGTGCGGCAGAGCTACACCAACTACGAGGCGCTGCTCGATGCTGTTGCCCGATTGCCCGCTGGATTGCCCGATTGCTGACGAAACAGGCGACCCGGTTGGGCCAGGGTGCACCAATTACGACCTGGCGCACGACATCCTCAGGACCAGCGCCCGGCGGCTGGCCCTGGAGCTATACAGCGAGTGGCATGCGGGCAACGAAGTGCCGCCGGATGGATGACCGCCTGGAGAGTGTCAGGCCCACTGTCCAACGACTATCATCGGTGTGATCGACAGTCGGCACAGTGCGTGACCGCCCCCCGCAGGACGTGGACGCCGCGCGCATCTGGCTTGACGGCGCAGCCGTTCGCATGTGCATGCCCGAAGGCGAGTCGACGGGGTGTTGTTCAGTATGTTGAATGGGGGCATCGGAGTACCCGCTGTACCCACTCCAGGATATGAGGTTGTCTTGTATGTGAAGAAATTCGACGGGAAGCGCCCGGGGCGCTGTTGGGCCGCGCGCCGGTTGCCACAAAATCGAGCGCCAAACACTGGGTCTGATATGTGGAAAGCGGGTACCGCGGGTACTTTGTGTCGGGACGGCCGCGATGTTGCATAACCATGCGGCAAGACCGCAATCCCAAAGGTGATGATAGGCGTGGCCGTGATTTAAGTGGCCCAGCAGGTATGACCCCCAGGCGTCAGAGCCGCGCGGTCGGCTGTGATGCGAGTCCGTAGTAGTCCAAGTTACTGCGGGTCAGCCCCGCTCACCTGGGGCAAACAGGCGCAATAGCTGGCTGGCATAATGGCGCGCCCGTCGCCAGTGCCTGCCAGTACTCGCGCATGCGATCCACGTATTTGTAGCCGATGCTCGGTCGCGGCGGTGTTGCCGCGGCAGGCTCGATGTATGCCTGCTCGCCATATAGGTTCCAGCCGTACATCACGATCATCCTCAGCTTGGCGCGGTGCTCGGCCAGTTCCTGCCATTGCTGCTCATAGGCGCATTGGCAAGTAGCGGATCAATGGAGCGTGGCGGCCAGGTGATGTAGCTGGCCCCCATCGCCTTGGCAGGGGCCTCATAAAATCTGGGATACACGAAGGCGATGCCTGAAGCCGGGCATGCACGAAGGTTTCCGTTGAGGGCAGCTGGCGACCGCTACAAGCTCGGTGAGCACGGTCGCCGCCTATTCAAGATGTCTAGCGAGCGTACATATACCCAGTCAGACCGGCAGCATACCGAATCTCAACGCGTAGAATCGTGCAAGCTGCTGTTGAACAGCGCCAGCGAGTCGCACGATCCCACTATCGTCTGGCCGGTTGCCCCGCTCGCAATCACTCGTGTCTGGCCGTTGCCCTGGGGAATGAATATCTCATACGCCAAATCCTCGCGGCCGTCCGGATACGGCTCGCGGACAATCCAGGTGAATCGCAAGTATCCAGTAGCGCAATCAGGAATTGCGTCCTGCGGCCCGGTCCACAGGTCCGCCACTTTGAGGATAACTCTCTCGCCAGCGGGTACTTTCTCGACCAGCACACGCTCAGCGAAGAGGGTTTCATCAGTCGGCTCTTTGACTATCGGGGGTGCATGGGGTGGGACCACGCGCTTTAGCGCAAGCTTAAGCGGGTTAACTGTTCGGCTCGGCCCCACCACATCATACGTCTCGTAGCCGGGCGGCCACGCGGACTCGCGACGGAGCATCCCCGTTACACGAAAAACCAAAGGCATAGCGCCCCGCTGAATTCGTCTCGCCCATGTAGAGGTTGTTCAGGTAGGTGATCTCGACGCTAGCGCCTGACAAGGCTACATCGTTCTCGCCGCGGACAATCATGTCCAGGTGGCACTCGGGGGTCGGCCACGGCCCCACTGACCTTCCGGCCAGCCAGCCGATTATCAACCCGGCTATCAGCACCAGTGCAATAAGCGCAGGCAGATAGCGCGCGCGACCAGCACCCGAAGTACACCCCCATTCCCTACGTTGGTATGACGTTACCCCGACGAAACCGGCGACTCGTGGTTGGCGATCCGCCACGTAATACTCGATTGTACCACTGTTAGGAAGGCAGGTGATGACGCCGGTAGACCGGAAGGAACAGCGGCTGCGCGCAGCCCGATACACCTTATTGTGACTTTTGCCCAGGCCTCATGGGGAGGGGTCGCTCACCCGCGACTCGTTGTCGCAGTAGCTGGACGGTATGATGGCCCAGCCCGCAGACAACGCCTGCCAGTACTTACGCGTCCGGTCCACATAGCTGTAGCCGATGCTCGGCCGCGGCGGCATTGCCGCGAGCTGGCTCGATGTACGCCTGCTCGCCGTACAGGTTCCAGCCGTACAGCACGACCATCTTGATCTCCGAACGATGCTCACGCCAGCTGCTGCCATTGCCTTTCGTAGGCGCATTGCGTGAGCAGCGGATCGATGGAGCGCGGCGGCCAGGTGATGTAGCTGGCCCCGGCCGCCTTCAGGGGCTTCATCGAAACGGGGATACACGAAGGCGACGCCGTCGTTGGACAGGCCGCTGATCGGCTCCTGAGGTGGGCCGAAGAACCAGTCCCAGCCTTCTCGCACGGTGTCATCGCCCTTGGGACGGCCCGTCCAGTTCCTGATCGTGTAGCTGATGGGATAGGTTGCCGACAGCGGCAAGGTCAGGGTCATCGGGTCGAACGCCATCAGCAGCGGCTTGCCCTCCCACTCGAACCAGACGTCGCGATACTTTGGCATTGCCGTAGTAGTTGGTCCACAGCCAGTCCAGCACCATGGCGCGGCTGCGCGGGCTGCAAAGTGCGCGGCTCGATGCCCGCCTGCGTCTTGACAAACGGCTCCACGATCAGCGCCACCCGGATCTTCTGGTGTCTGGTCACGGCCACGATCTGGTCCAGCAAGGCCGTGATGCCCTTATTCATGTAGGCGTCTGGGTGGCCTTCGATGTCGCCGTCGAGATCACTGTCGCCCCAGCCCCACCAGCTGACGAACAGCGCCTGCACGCCTGCCCGCTCAAGCCCAGCCAGCTGCCACTTGATGACCTCAGGGTCGGCCGAGCAGTAATAGCCTCGCTCGGGCGTGTCCACCACGCCCGCCATGTTCGGGTCGTTGTTCCAGTGATACGATCCCAAGCCGCCTTGGCAATTGCCGGTAAGCGGATCGTAGCCGTACCAGGGCGCAAAGACGGCGGCCAACGTGATTGGCGCGGCGTTGGACTGCGGTGGTCGTCGTTGGCGTCCGTGACGCAGTGACACGTCCGTAGGAGCGGCGCTTGGACTTGGCGTAGGAGGCGTTGGCGCGGCAGGCAGGGGCGCGCAGCTGGCGATGAGCAGCAGCCCAAGGAGGATAAGGAAAACCGGGACACCGACGGCTAAGGCAGCTTTGCGCATATCGAGCACGATCAGCTTTCGGCGGCGGGTACGATTAGGAACCTCGGCACCATTATCACACCGCGGCGCGCCCGGCACAACCCATCGAGCGTCATGACCTCAATTGCGCGGATGTGCTCCTGCCCCCGATCTTCGGGCCTTCCCTTGTACGCCTGGCTTGACAGTGTACGCGTCGCGTGCTATTTTCTGGCCGGAAAACATAAACGCCCGGCCGATGTTCATTGCATCGACCGGGCAGTGATGCATGGTGGTAACGGCATTGCGCAGCAAGCGCTGAGCGCAGCGCCCGCTCGCCGTTACCACCTTAAAAGAATGGACGTACTTGCGCCAAAATCGCATGTACTTGTTACCTTAAAACTGTCGTCAATCACAGTGACGCATCATATGGATACAGGAAGTAGCCCGACGCAAAAACCGGCTTTTGGGGTCGCATCGTAGCCCAAAAACCGGTTCTACAGGCGCAAGCGGCTGTCCCTACCCTTCGATCTGCTTCACCGCCTCAGCCGGTGACATGTCGGCGTAGACGACGGCCATCAAGCCGGACATGTACTTGTCCATCATCAAGACATTCGTGTAGATCAGCGGGCGCAGCAGGCTGCCCGTGATCTCGGCGTCGGTCACGTCGACGCTGGTCTTGTAGCGCACCTCGCCGTCGTTGAAGTCGAGCTCGAAGTTGCCGAGCGCCATGCCATAGTTGGCGCGGGTGATGAATTCGGCGATGGCAGACCGCTTGTCGGCCGGCACGTTGAGCGGCAGGACGGAGTAGAACAGGATCTGCTCGACATCGCGCGTCACGCGAATCTGAGCGTAGCAGTTCCAGCGACCGCCCTTGCCCTGGAAGGGCAGGCGAAGGATAGGGCGCTCGGGCATTTGCTCGAAGCTCCAGCCGTCCTCCGTGAAGAAGGCCGCGACGGCCTGCATGGCGCGAAGTGAGGACCGAGGCTCGCCGCCAGTCCCTGAGCTCCCCAGCGACAATTCCGGATGCCCGGGCGCGACCGACCCGTCCACCGCCTCGCCCCGAATCTCCGAGGCGCCTTCACCCTCCGGATCTTCATACGTGGCCAGCGGCGCCACGGTCGCGACCAGCCGTGCGCCCAAGTCGCCCATATGGTCATGGACATAGGCCAGGGCATTCCGCACTTCCTCAAACCGCGCGTCCGTCTCGGCCAACTCGGAATAGCAAATCGAGCGGGTTTCGCCGTCGGCGTTCGTGACGCTGAGCCGGGTGCAAACCTCGTCCTTGCCGGGCGCCCGCTCCGTGTCCTCCAGCGCCAGCACGTCGTTCTTCAGCAGGGCCGCGAAGAGTTCGGGCACGCGCTCGCCGTCGAGCTGCAGCCGGTAGGTCTCCATCGATTGGCCCAGATCAACTATCTTAACAAAGGCAGTCCCGTCACCGTAGACGGTGATGCACTTACCACCCCAGAGATCGTGAATGTCGTCCAACTCGACCTTCGCACCCTGCCAGGTGTCCGGGCTGCCCAGGAATACCTTGGTAATCGGCTCCATTTACCTGCCTCCCACATCCCCTTACTGCCATTTCGTTCGCCTTTACGTAACCATAGATTGAACGCCAGGTAAGGTATGCGCTGTTCCAAAGGTCCGGCCCCATAAGGTGACGATAAGGAAGGCGAAACCGGACCTTAATAAACGCGAATTGCTGCTTGACAAACGGGCCGCCTTGTGATAGGCTGAACACAATTCGTCAGACGACTACCGTCTGACACCTGCAGGACAGCGTCAATGGTGCGTCGAAACATTCCTCTCGTCGAGCAGGTTATCCTCGAGCTTCTCGCCGAAATTGACCGGGGCGAATTCGTGCGCTCCAACGGCATGCTGCCCTCGGAAGCCGAGCTGGCCCAACACTTTTCGGTCAGCCGGGCGACGGTGCGCGATGCGCTCTCCCAGCTCGAAGCGACCGGCGTCGTCATCCGCAGGCAGGGCATCGGCACGTTTGTCAACCAGTTTCTCGCACAACATCCCGCGGCCTTACAGGATTGGTTCGAGGAAGCGCACGGCTTCGCCGATGCACTCCGCAGCATGGGCCGCGATCCGGAGATCGTGATCCTGCGGTCCGAAGTGCAGCCCGCGGCAGGCATGGCCCATCATCTCCAGGTGAGCGGCGACGACCCGGTGATTTTCCTGGAAAAGGTGATCGCTGCCGCGGGCGTGCGATTGATCCACAGCGTGAACGCCATCCCCCTGTCCCTGTTGCCTGCCGACGCGCGTGCCGACGCCGCGAACCTGGCTGCCGCGTGCGATTCCACATTTCGCTTTTTGGAAGAGCAGTGTCACTCCCGGGTTCACCACCAACAGAGCGAGATTCGAGCCGTGGTGGCCGACGGCAGGCTGCCCGATTTGTTGGAGTGCGCCAGCGGCGACTCCTGTTTGCAGGTCGAAGAAGTTGCCTACAGCGCCGACCTCGAGCCGCTGTTCTACGGCCTGAACCATTTTCGAGGTGATGCAGTGAGCTTCCGGCAAATCCGCCGGCCCACCATCAGCCTTAGCAGAGCGCCGGGGCAAGCTTAGCCCGGCGCAACGTTGCGAGGCTGGTCCACGCGCTTGCTCCGCAAGCAACACCGCCCAATCGTTAAGGCACCGCACGAGCAACATGCACCAACCATTGGAGGTAGGCCATGGCGTCAGACTCGGCCACTAGGACCATGCGCCAGGCTCGCGAGCCGGCATTCGACTGGCAGGGGCTCCTGCTCAAGCTAGCGCCACCCATCCTGGCAATCCTTATCGCGCTCCTCCTCGGCGCGATCGTGCTGTTGATGCTGGGCGTCAACCCCCTGACCGCCTACGCCAGCATGCTCTACGGCGTTTTCGGCACGATGTCGGGGTTCACACAGTCCATCGTCAAGGCCACCCCGCTCCTGCTCGTCGGCCTGGGCATCTGCATCGCGTATCGCGCCAGCGTCATCAACATCGGCGGCGAGGGGCAGATCATCCTCGGCGCGCTGATGGCCACCTGGTTCTCGCTGCAGTTCAAGACCTGGCCCGGCTGGCTGCTCGTGCCCGCCACGTTGATCATGGGGTTCCTCGCCGGCGCGTCGTGGGGCTTCATCCCTGGCGTGCTCAAGGCCCGCCTCGGAGTCAACGAAATCCTGAGCACGGTCATGCTCAACGCCGTCGCGCTGCAGCTGATGAACCTGTTGCTGCGGGGCCCGCTGATCGATCCGGCTGGCGTGGCTGCGGGCACCTTCCTGCCCCAGTCCGCCCGCCTGCCCCAGCAGGTCTGGCTGGCGCGCCTGGTGCCGCAAACGCTCCTCCACACCGGCGCCATCATCGCGCTGGTGCTGGCGGTCGTCGTCTACATCTTCCTGTGGCGCACCACCATCGGCTACCGCATTCGGGCCGTTGGCTTGAGCCCTGAAGCGTCGAGGTATGCGGGCATCCCCGTGCCGTTCTACCAGGCCCTTGCCCTCACCCTGGCCGGCGGTTTCGCCGGGCTCGCCGGCGTGATCGAAGTGATCGGCGTGCAACACCGCCTGCTCGAAGGCGTCACCAGCGGTTACGGGTTCACCGGCATCGTCGCAGCCCTCTTTGGCGGCCTGCACCCGCTCGGCCTCATCCCCGCCTCCTGGCTCTTCGGCGCCCTGCTCGTCGGCGCCGACGGCATGCAGCGGGCCGTGCAGGTGCCGTCCGCGCTGATCGACGCCCTCTTGGGGTTGCTGGTCCTGCTGGTTGTCGGGTCCCAGATGATCTCGCGCCGGCTCGCGACGCGCCGCTCCATTGCACTCGCGAAGAAGACTGCGGAGGCCCAAGCATGACCGAGCTCACCACAACCGCCATTATCATGGGGATCCTGTACTCGGCAGTCCGACTTGCGACGCCCTATCTGTACGCCGCCATCGGCGAGATGGTCTCCGAGATCTCCGGCGTGCTCAACCTCGGCGTCGACGGCATCATGCTGTTGAGCGCATACGGCGCCTTCTTCGTGGCCTTGCAGAGCGGCAACCTGTGGCTCGGCCTGTTCGTCGGCGTCTTCCTGGGGCTCCTGATGGGCCTGCTCATGTCGTTCATCAGCGTGACGCTGAAGGCGGAACAGGGCATCAGCGGCATCGGCCTGTACATGTTCGGTCTGGGCCTGTCCAGCTTGTTGTTCAAAACCACTATCGGCACCGTCAAGACCATCGAAGGCTTTCAGCCGGTGAAGCTTCCGGTGCTAGGCAGCATCCCCGTGATCGGCGACGTGTTCTTCAACCAGAGCCTGCCGGTGTACGGTGCATTCTTGCTCGTGCCGCTCGCCTGGTTCATCCTCGACAAGACGACCTGGGGCCTGCGGCTGAAGGCCGTGGGCCAGACGCCGGCCGCGGCCGACTCGCTCGGCGTACACGTCGACCGGACGCGCTACATCGCCACCTGCATCGGCTCGATGCTGGCCGGGCTGGCGGGCGCATCGCTGTCGCTCGCGCTCGTCAACCTGTTCCAGGAGAACGTCACCGCCGGGTTGGGGTTCATTGCCGTGGCCTTAGTCCCGTTTGGACGGTGGCGGCCCCTTGGGATTCTGCTGGGCGCGCTGCTGTTCAGCATCGTCAGCGCGTTCCAACTCTGGATGCAGGTCCTGGGCGTAGGCATCCCTTCGGACGTGGCGGTCATGTTGCCCTACCTGCTCACCATCATTGCGCTCGCGTTTACCGTGAGCCGTGTTCGCGGCCCGGCTGCGCTGAACAAGCCCTTCGAACGAGGGGCGCACTAACCCTATTCCACACCCAAAACAAGGAGAAGCAAGCATGAGGATTCGGCAAGCTGTTGGTTCTGGTCCTGGTCGCTCGGCGACCGTGCTTGCGCGTCGCTCAGCGCTTGCGGCGGCGCGGCAGCACCGGCCGCCGGCCGCACCGTCAAAGCCCCTGCGCATCGCTGTCGTCATGCCCAGCGCGACGACCGACCTGGCGTTCAGCCAATCGATGTGGGGCGCGCTCAAGAAGATCCAGGCCGACATGGGCGGCGAGAAGGCTCTCGAGCTGAAGTACTCCGAGAACATGTTCAAGGTTGCGGATGCAGGCGCCGCGCTTCGCGACTACGCCAGCCAGGGCTTCGACATCGTGATCGGCCACGGCTCGCAGTACGGGCCGCTGATTCAGGAACTCGCGCCGGACTTCCCCAACACGACCTTCGCCTGGGGCACCGACGTCAACACGTTCGGCCTGAAGAACGTCTATGCCTACACCCCGAACGCACACGAAGGCGGCTACGTCAACGGCGTGATGGCGGCCCTGTTGAGCAAGGCGAAGACGATCGGCATCACCGGCCCGGTCAAAGTGGGCGATGCGAAGACCTACATCGACGGCTTCAACCAGGGCGTGGCGGCTACGGACAAGAGTGTCAAGGTCAACGAGACCTGGACCAACTCGTTCTCTGACGTGGCGCTGATGACCGAAGCCGCGAAGACGCACATCGCGGCCGGCGCCGACGTGCTGACCGGCTCGTCGCAGTCGGTGGTCGGCTCGGTCAATGCGGCCAAGGAAAAGGGCAATGTCCTCTGGTTCGGCACGCAGCAGGACCAGGCGTCCCTGGCGCCCGCGAACGTCGTCGCCAGCCAGCAGTACGACTGGACCGGCATCCTGAAGCAGATGATCGCGGACCGCAAGGCCGGCAAGCTGGGCGGCGAGACCTTCACGCTGCAGCTCAAGAACGACGGCCTCAAGATCGTGTTCAACCCTGAGTACAAGCTCCCGGCCGAGGTTAAGGCAGCCGCCGAGAAGGCGATCGCCGGCATCAAGGACGGCAGCATCACGGTTCAGCCTTAATCGAACGAGGCTCTCACCACGAAGGCACAAAGATACCAAGGTTCACGAAGTTCTTTGTGCAGCGCAGGCGCTTTGTGTCTTCGTGGTGACCTTTCCCAATGCCTACAGGCCAGGAGAGGAAGATGACGACTGTCTCTCAACCCGGGGAAGTCAAGCGCATCCAGCGCATCGAGATGTGCAACATCGTCAAACGGTTTCCGGGCGTTCTCGCCAACGACAAAGTCTGTTTTGACGTGAACGCGGGCGAAGTACACGCCCTACTCGGCGAAAACGGTGCGGGGAAAAGCACGCTGATGCGCCAGCTCTTTGGCCTGTACCGGCCGGATGAGGGGGATATCCTCATCGACGGCAAGCCGGTCGTGTTCCATTCGCCGGCCGACGCGATCCGCTCGGGGATCGGGATGATCCACCAGCACTTCATGCTCGTGCCCACGCTGACGGTGACGCAGAATGTCGCCCTCGGGCTGCCGTCGTCGCGCGAGCCGCTGCTCGACCTGGACAAGGTTGAAAAGCGCGTGCGCCAACTCTCGGAAGAATACGGCCTGAAAATAGACCCCGAAGCTTCCATCTGGCAGCTGTCGGTTGGCGAGCAGCAGCGGGTGGAGATCATCAAGGCGCTTTACCGCGGCGCGGGGATGATCATTTTGGACGAGCCAACGGCCGTGCTGACCCCGCAGGAGGTCGACGACCTCTTTGTCACCTTCCGGCGCATGGTCAAGGAAGGCCACGGCCTCGTCTTTATTTCCCATAAGCTGTACGAAGTGCTCGCTATCAGCGACCGGATCACGGTGCTGCGCGACGGCCGCTACAGCGGCAGTTGCTCGGCGAAGGACGTGACGCGCGACGAGCTGGCAACCATGATGGTCGGGCGCGAGATCAAGCGTGTGGCGCCACCGCCAAATCAGGTGGGCGAACCGCTCCTGCAAATCCGCGGCCTGCACGCTATGGGCGATCGCGGCATCGAAATCCTGCGGGGGGTCGATCTCGATATTCATGCGGGCGAAATCCTGGGGCTGGCAGGCGTGTCGGGCAACGGGCAGCGCGAGCTGGCCGGGTGCCTGGGCGGCCTGCGCAAGGTCACCGCAGGCACGATCACGGTGAAGGGCAAGGACCTGACACACGCCTCGGTGCACGAACGCCTGGCGGCCGGGCAGGCCTTCATCCCCGAGGAGCGCATGCGGGACGGTGCGATCAAGGACTTCTCCGTGGAGGAGAACCTGTTCCTGCTCGACCACGCCTCGCCGAAGTTCACACACGGCATCTTCCTGGATTTCAAGCGCATGGCGGCGCACGCCAACTCGCTTATCGACGAATTTAGCGTCAAGACGCCGAGCCTCGAAACGCCGATCAAGAACCTTTCGGGCGGCAACATCCAGAAGGCGATCATGGCCCGCGAGCTGTCACGCGGCCCCCAGGTGCTGATCGCGGCCCAACCGTCGCGCGGGGTCGACATCGGCGCCACCGAATACATCCACCAACGCCTGCTGCAGCAGCGGGCGGAGGGCAAGGCGGTCCTGTTGATTTCCGAGGACCTGGATGAGGTGTTGGCGCTGTCGGACCGGATCGCAGTGATGTACGAGGGGCAGATCATCGGCGTCGTCAAGCGCAACGAGGCGACCGTCGAGCAATTGGGCTTGATGATGGCCGGTGTGCCGATGCACGAGGCCCTCGGGCAGGCAGCGTGAATAACACAAAGACACAAAGACACCAGGGCTTAGAGCCCTGTTTTCCGTTGTGTCTTTGTGCCTTTGTGTTGAATCGCTCACTTGAGCTGTACGTCACCGGAGGTGACGCATGATAGACCGGATTAGCTACGTGCGGGCAGAGGACATCTCTCACGCCGTAGCGCTATTGAACGAGCCGGGTCTACGCTGCCGCGTACTGTCGGGCGGGACGGATCTCGTGCTGCTGCTGCGGGAGGAACGCGACCTGGACCGTGCGACCGGGTGGTGGATATCACCCTCGCGCCCGACCTGCACGAAATCCGCCGCGCGGGCGACGTGGTCACCATTGGCGCGGCAGCCTCGTTCACAGAGATCATCGAGTCGCCGCTGGTCCGGGAGACCGCGCCGCTGCTCGTCGATGCCTGCCACTCCGTCGGCGCGCCGCAAATCCGGAATATGGGCACGCTGGGCGGGAACGTGGCGAACGCGGCGGCCTGCGCCGACTCGCTGCCGGCGCTGGTGTGTCTCGACGCGACCGTCCACGCGATGACCGCCGAAGGGCCGCTGGAGTGGCCGGCAGGCGAGTTCGTGATCCGGCCGAACAAGACGAAGCTGCCGCCCGGCGCGCTGCTGACCGGGCTCAGCTACCGGGTGCCGCCCGCGGGAAGCCGCGAGCGTGTTCCTCAAGCTCGGCCGCCGGAACGCGCTCGCCATCTCGCGCCTCACGGTGGCCGCGCTCGGCCGGACCGGGGGCAGACGGCAAGGTCGCGGAAATCCGGCTGGTGCCGGGGTCGGCGACGCCGCAAATCCGGCGGTTCCCGCTGGCCGAAGCGGTCATGCTGGGCCAGGCGCCAACGATTGCGCTGTGCGAAGAAGCGGCGCGGGTTGCCGTAGAGGAAATGACGGGGATCACGGGCAAGCGCTGGTCGAGCGAGTTCAAGGAGCCCGCGCTCTTCTCGATGGTCGCGCGCGCGCTGCTGCAGGTATTCGGACTATAGAGCATGAAGATTCAATTCAATCTCAACGGTCAGCCGGTGAGCGTCGAGGCGCCCGCGCAGCTCAGCCTGCTGCACGTGCTGCGGGACTACGTCGGGCTGACCGGCACGAAGGAAGGCTGCGGCGTGGGCGAGTGCGGCGCGTGCAGCGTCCTGCTCGACGGCAAGCTCGTGAACTCGTGCCTGGTGCTGGCGCCGCAGGCGAATGGGCGCCAGGTCGTCACGATCGAAGGCGTGCGCGGGCCGGATGGCGGAGCGAACGACCTGCAGCAGAACTTCATCGACCACGGCGCAGTGCAGTGCGGATATTGCATCCCGGGCATGGTGCTGGCGGGAGAAGCGCTGCTGGCGAAGACCCTCACGCCGAGCCGGGCCGACATCCGCGAGGCCATCTCCGGCAACCTCTGCCGCTGCACGGGCTACCAGCAGATCGTCGATGCGATCGAAGCGACGGCGCAACGGCGAAACGAGCGCAAGCAACAAGAACACGAAGCTGCACCAGTAGTCCGAGGTTCGGAAGGTCCGGTCCATGGCTGAGTTCGCAGAGTATGTCGTGGTAAACCCGCGAAGCGCGTGGACGCGCTGGACAAGGTCCTTGGGACTGCCAAATATGCGGGCGACTACCGGCTGCCGGGGACGCTGCTCGCCCGCTGTTTGCGAAGCGAGCTGCCGCATGCGCGGATCGTGCGCCTTGACGTGAGCCCCGCGCTGCGGGTGCCCGGCGTCTGCGCGGCGATCACGGGCGAGGATTTCGTCAATCACGGCAAGTTCGGCTATCCGGTCGAGGATATGTACATGCTCGCGCACGAGCGCGTGCGGTACGTGGGCGACGCGATCGCGGCCGTGGCGGCGGAGAATGAAGAGGCGCTGGCGGCAGGCATCGCGGCGATCATTTGCGAGCTGGAGCCGCTGCCGGGCGTGTTTGACCCGGAAGAAGCGCTGAAGCCGGACACTACCCTCGTCGGGGAGCAGCCGTGGGACTCGCCCACGGAGCCGCGCGGCAACCTGTTGGTCAAGCACATCGTGCGCAAGGGCGACCCCGATCCGATCCTGGCCGAATCTGAGGTGGTGCTGGACGAGCACTACAGCACCGCGCACCAGGAACACGCGTACATCGAGACCGAGGCCGCGCTCGCGGTGCCCTGGCCGGATGCAACCGGCGTGACCGTCTACTCGCCCAGCCAGAGCCCGTTCAACGATCGCAACAACCTGTGCCGCGTGCTCGGACTGGGCGTGGAGAACGTGCGCGTCATCCAACCCCCGGTCGGCGGGCGCGTTCGGCGGCAAGGACGACCAGATCTACCAGACCACCGGCCAGTTGGCGAAGCTGGCGCTCGTCACGGGCCGGCCCGTGCAGATGCGGTTCAGCCGCGAAGAGTCGATGATCTTCTCGTACAAGCGGAACCCGATGCGCGTGCACATCCGCATCGGCGCGGACCGGACCGGCAAGCTGCACGCCAGCAAGGTCGAACCTCGTCGTGGACAGCGGCGCGTACTCCGCGATCACGCCGTTCGTCGCCTGGCGCGGCAACATCCATGCGATGGGCGCGTACCGTTACGACGCGTGTCACGTCGACACGCATGTGGCCTACACGAACAACGGGTACACGGGCGCGTTCCGGGGCTTCGGCAACACCGAAACCACGGCCTGCATCGAACAGGCGATGGACGAGCTGGCCGACCGCCTGGGCATCGACCCGATCGACCTGCGCCTGATGAACTGCCTGCGGCCGGGCGACGAAACCGCGCACGGCCAGCGCCTCGGCGACGACGTCGGGCTGGTGGAGTGCCTCGAGCACGTCCGGCGCGTCTCGGACTGGGATCGCAAGCGCCGCGAGTACGGCGAGGAAAACCGCAGCCTGGCGGCCCAAGGCGGGGCCGCGTTCCCCTTCCGCAAGGGGATCGGCATCGCCTGCTTCTTCCACGGCCTGTCGCTCGGCGCGGAAGGGGACGACTTCGCGGTCAGCACGCTGCAGGTGAACGACGACAACTCGCTCACGCTCACCTCGGGGCTGACGGACTACGGCACCGGCTCGCGCACGGTCTACACGCTCATCGCAGCCGAGGTGCTCGGGCTCAATCCCGACCGCATCCACATGCTGCGCCCCGACACCGGCACGGCGATCGCGGGCGGGCCGACCGTCGCATCGCGCGCGACGGTGCTGGGCGGCAACGCGGTGCGGGTGACCGCGGAACGACTCGACAGCGTCCTGCGCAACGCGGCTGCGAACCTCTTCGGGTGCAGCCCGGCCCAGGTGCTGCGCGACGGCGAGCGGTACATCGGGCCGCAGGAAGAACCGGTGTGCTTCGAAGACGTCGCCCGGCATGCGCGCCAGATGGGCCTGATGCTGTCGGCGCACGGCCGCTGGGACGCACCGAAGATCCACTGGTCGATGGAAGACGGGACGGGCAAGCCCTATTTCGCCTATCACTACGGCGCGCAGGTTGCGGATGTGACCGTCGACGTGGGCACGGGCAAGGTCAGCGTCACCAACCTGTGGGCCAGCCACAACACCGGCACGGTCGTCTTCCCGCAAGGGATTCTCGGCCAGCTGTACGGCGGGATCACCCAGGGCATCGGCTACGCGCTGATGGAGCGGGTCGAGTTCGACCAGGGCTACATCCAGGGCACGAACTTCGACGCGTACCTCATCCCGACCGCGCTCGATGTCCCCGAAATCGAGGGCCACTTCGTGCAGAAGCCGTTTAGCCCGGGCCGTTCGGGGCCAAGAACATCGGCGAGCCGGCCATGGTGCCGACCGCGCCGGCCATCCTGAACGCGATCTTCCACGCCACCGGCCGGCGCGTGCGCGACCTGCCGGCGAACCTGGAACGGGTGCTGCTCGGCCACGACCTGCGGCAGAAGGGCTCGGACCGGGCGTGCAAGCTGGGGCTGAAGGCGGGATAGGCGACGCCATCAAGAAACCAGGTTTCTGAGTTGTCGGGTCGGAGAAACCTGGTTTCTACGTACAGAATCACCGCTGAGATTTGGCCTTTTTCGGGGACCGGTGTATCATCTGAGTTGTCAGACATCTTACAACACTCGTTGCTCTTCACCGGTCCTCGATCAACCATGACCAACCCATTAGCCGTCCGCGTGCGGACGGACAACCGGCCGCTTTACGTGCAGGCCACCGACGCGCTGCGCAGCCTCCTGCACGGGGGCGAGTACGCCGCGGGCGCACGGCTGCCTTCCGAGCCGGAACTCGCGCAGAGGCTCGGGATTTCCCGCCCGACGCTGCGCGAAGCGCTGCAAACGCTCGAGGAAGAGGGCGCCATCGTCCGGCGGCACGGCGTCGGGCACCTTCGTGGCCGAGCCGAGGCCCGTGCTCGACGCAGGGCTCGAGGTGCTCGAGAGCATCGAGCAGATGGCGAAGCGCGGCGGGCTGCACGTCGAGATGGGCGAGGTGGTGATTGCGGAGCGGCCGACGACCGAGGACGAGGTCCGCGGTCTCGGGCTGGCGGCTCCCGAGCAAGCGACATGCGTGGTGCGGGTGATCCTGGCCGAGGGTAAGCCGGTGGCGCACCTGACGGACGTGCTTCCGCAGCGCCTGCTGCGTAAGGAAGAGCTGGGTCCTGGCTTTCACGGCTCGGTTCTCGACACGCTGCTGGCGCGCGGGTGGCCGGCCCTATCGCACTCGCGCACCGAACTCCTTTCGGAAGCCGCGAATCACGACCTGGCGCATGCGCTGCGCGTGCCGCACGGCGCGCCGTTGATGAAACTCGAAGCCCAGCTGTTTACGACAGACGGGCAGGTCGCCGACTACTCCATCAGTTATTTCGTGCCCGGTTCGTTCCGATTTCATGTTGTGCGACGCGTTGCGGGCGCCTGAGACACATCGAGAGAAGCCGCAGCGTCAGGTAGCGGGAGCGTCTGTGGACGGTTTCCCCGCAGAGCTTTAGCGAGGAGAGCAATGGATAAGTTAGCCGAAGTCCGAACCCGCGTGGGCGAGCGCCGCGAAGATATCATACAGTTTCTGCGCGACATCTGCGCCATCCCGTCGATGAATTCCGAGATCGGCCCGGTCGGCGAGCGCATCCAGCAGGAAATGCGCAAGCTGAGCTGGGATGAAGTGCGCTTCGACAAGATGGGCAACACGATCGGCCGCATCGGCGATGGGCCGAAGGTCATCGTTTACGACTCGCACATCGACACGGTCGGCATCGGCGACCCCAACGAATGGCCGTGGGACCCGTTCGTCGGCAAGATCGAAGACGGCCGCCTGTAGGCGCGCGGCGCGGTGGACGAAAAGGGCAGCACGCCCGGCATGGTCCACGGCCTGGCAATCGCGCGCGACCTGGGCCTGCTCGACGGCTACACGGTCTACTACTTCGGCAACATGGAAGAGTGGTGCGACGGCATCGCGCCGAACACCTTTGTCGAGGTCGACCCGAAGGTCAAGCCCGACTACGTCGTCATCGGCGAGCCGACGAAGATGCAGGTCTATCGCGGGCACAAGGGGCGCATCGAGCTCAAGATCACGGCGTCCGGGCGTTCCGCGCACGCCGCTTCGCACTACCTGGGCGACAACGCCGTGTACAAGATGATGGCGATCATCACCCAGATTCGCGAGCTGGACCGCCGGATGCGGTTCGGCATGGGCTTCCACCCGCTCCAGGGCTATCCCTCGATTGCGGTCACCAACGTGGAAGCGCGCACGGCCTCGCTGAACGCGGTGCCGGACCAGTTCACCATCTACATCGACCGCCGCATCACGAGCAACGAGCCGCATGACGACGTCATCGACGTGGTCAAGGGCCTGATCCCCGATTACCTGCAGGACGAGATCCACGTCGAAGAGCTGTTCTACGATACGCCGTCGTACACCGGCTTCGTCTTCCCTGTCTCCAAGTACTACCCGGCCTGGGTGCTGGAAGACTCGCATCCGCTCGTGCAGGCCGGGCAGCTGGCCGGACAGCAGGTGTGGGGCCGCGACCCGGCGCTGGGCAGCTGGGACTTCTCGACGAACGGCACCTACTGGGCGGGCAAGGCCAGCATCCCCGCGATCGGGATGGGGCCCGGCGACGAGAAGACCGCCCACATGATGAACGAAAACGTCCCGCTGGACGAGGTCGTCGCCTGCGCCGAGTGGTATGCAGCGCTCCCCCAGGCGATCAAGGAGTGCGGGGCTTAGGAGATCGGTTGTCTACCACAAAGACACCAAGAACCGAAGTTGCACAAAGCCAAAGAAGACTTCGAGAAACTTTGTGTCTTTGATTCTTTGTGGTGAGTTCAGAATCGCGTTACCCACACCATTCAGGAGGCATTCGTCAATGCGTAGCTTTGCTGGTCGTGACATTCTGTCGCTGAAGGAGTTCGAGCGGCAGGAATTCTTCCGCGTGTTCGAAGTCGCGGAGCAGATGGAGCCGATTGCGCGTCAACCGGCGCAACGTGGACCTGCTGAAGGAAAAGACGCTCGTCACCGCCTTCTACCAGCCGTCCACCCGCACCCGCCTGGCCCACGAAGCGGCCATGCACCGCCTGGGCGGGCACGTCACCGGCTTCTCCGACTCCAAGATGACCCGCGTGGCGACTGGTACCAGGAGTCCATCAAGGACACCGTCAAGATGCTGGAGTTCTACGGCGACGTGATCGTGATGCGCCACTTCCAGAAGGGCGCGCCGGCCGAAGCCGCGAAGTGGTCCTCGGTGCCGATCATCAACGGCGGTGACGGCTGGGGCGAGCACCCGACCCAGATCCTGACCGACCTGTACACCGTGCTCCGCGTGCGCGGCCGCATCGACGGCCTGAAATGGGTGGCCGTGGGCGACATGCGCATGCGCACCATGCACTCGCTGGGCTACGCGCTCAGCCAGTTCGACTGCCCGATCACGTTCGTCGGCCCGACCGCGGATGCCCTCTTCCCCGGTTCGCCCGACATGCGCATGCCGGAAGAGTACAAGAACGACTTCAACCAGTACTCGCTCAACTACAAAGAGGCGGAGTCGGTCGAGCAGGTGATTGCCGATGCGGACGTCATCCTGGTCGAACCGGTGATCCAGCCCGACTACACCAAGGCCCGCCAGGAAGCGGCGACGGACCACAGCCTGACCCCCGCCGCGTACAAGATCACGCGCGAGCTGCTGGCGACCAAGGCGAAGTCGGATGCGATCCTGCTGCACTCGCTGCCCCGCATGGACGAAATCCCGCTCGACGTGGACATCACCAAGTGGTCCCGCTACTGGCAGGAGGCCTTCAACGGCGTCGTCATGCGCATGGCGCTGCTGGCGCTCGTGCTCGGGCAAGACGGAATAACAGCGTACCACCAAGACACGAAGACCAGGTTTACAATGCACCGGAGCTTCGAACCTCGGTTCTTTGTGGTTAGTATACGCACCCAATCAGGAGAAGTTCTATGCAGACGTATCTTCACGGCCGTGATTTGATCGGCGATCTCGACTTCTCGAAGGAGGAGGTCGAGACTGTCCTCGACGTTGCGTTTGATCTGAAGCGCAAGCGCGCGCTCAACGAACCGCACGCGTACCTGCGCGACAAGGTGCTGGCGATGCTGTTCTTCTTCAGCAGCACCCGCACCCGCGGCTCCTTCGAAGCCGGCATGGCCCAGCTCGGCGGGCACGGCGCGTTCATCGAGAGCACGACCACCCAGATCGCGCACGGCGACACCCCGAAGGAAATCGGCGAGATCTTCGGCCGCTACTTCGACGGCATCGCCATCCGCCACTGCGATTGGCCCATCGGCAACGCGCTACCTGAACGCGGTCGCCAAGGCCTCCCGCGTGCCGGTGCTCAACATGCAGTGCGAGATCTACCACCCGTTCCAGTGCCTCGCCGACCTGATGACGATCATCGAGAAGAAGGGCCGCGACCTGCGCAAGAAGAAGATGGTCGTCTCCTGGGCCTACGCGGAGTCCTACCTCAAGCCGATCTCCGTGCCGCAGTCGCTGATCCTCCAGATGCCGCGCTTCGGCATGGACGTCATCCTGGCCTATCCGCCCGGATTCCAGCTGATGCCCGAGATCGTGGGCATGGCCCAGGAACAGGCGCGCAAGTTCAAGACCGGCTTCGAGATCGTCGAAGACATCAACGGCATGGACATCGCGTTCAAGGATGCCGACGTCATCTACGCCAAGTCGTGGGGCCCGCTTGCTCACCACGACCGACAAGACCGAAGGCAAGCGGCTCCAGGACTCGTACAAGAACTGGATCACCGACGAGCGCAAGATGGGCGCTGGCCCAACCGGACGCCATCTACATGCATCCCGCTGCCGGCCGACCGCAACATCGAGGTCACCGACGGCGTGATCGACGGCCAGAACTCGGTCGTCTACGATGAGGCGGAGAACCGCCTGCACGCACAGAAGGCCGTCATGGCCTTGACGATGGGTTAAGGAGGTAGCGTATGAGCATTTCCGTCACAGACGGCAAGGGCAAGGTCGCCGTCGTCGCCGTCGGCGGCAACGCCCTGATCCTGGACAAGCAGCACGAGGACGTCCAGTCGCAGGTGCATGCGGTCGAAGAAACCTGCAAGCACATCGCCAACATGATCGAGCGCGGCTGGAACGTCATCGTGACGCACGGCAACGGGCCGCAGGTCGGCTTCATCCTGCGCCGCAACGAGCTGGCCGCGGACGAGGTGCACAGCACCCCGCTGGATGTCATCGGCGCGGACACGCAGGGCTCGATCGGCTATATGATCGCCCGCGCGCTGGACAACGAGTTCTGCCGCCGCGGCATCAAGCGCTCCGTCGCCGCGGTGGTCACCCAGGTGCTGGTGGACCGCGACGACCCGGGCTTCAAGAACCCGACCAAGGGCATCGGCGGCTTCACGACCAAGGAAAACGCCGAGCGGTTCGAGGCCGAGGGCTGGATGGTGAAGGAAGATGCGGGCCGCGGTTGGCGCCGCATGATCGCCTCGCCCATCCCGCTCGAGATCGTCGAGATCGACGCCATCAAGACGCTCATCGCCAACGACTTCATCGTCGTCGGCGTGGGCGGCGGCGGCATCCCGGTGATCCGCGAGGAAAACGGGGAACTGAAGGGCGTCTTCGCCGTCATCGACAAGGACCGGGCGAGCGCGCTGCTGGCGGCCGAGATGAAGGTCGACGTGTTCCTGATCAGCACCGCGGTCGAGAAGGTCGCGATCAACTTCAACAAGCCCGACCAGAAGTGGCTGGACGTGATGACCTTGAGCGAGGCCAAGGAGCTGTACAAGCAGGGACACTTCCTCTCAGGCAGCATGGGCCCGAAGATCGAGGCCATGATCGCCTACATGGAAGCGAACCCGAACGGCAAGGGCCTGATCACCGACCCGCCGCACATCGCCGACGCGCTGGACGGCAAGACCGGCACGTGGATCGTGCACGACTGAGTCGAGTCTGGCTAAGAAACCAGGGTTGTCTTCGAGAAACCTGGTTTCTGACTGCGCAAGGAGTCCGTTGTGGATCATGTAAAGTCGCTGAAGTGCCTGATCTGCGGGCGGGAATACCGGGCGGACGAGGTGGAGTATGTGTGCCCGCATCATGGGGACGATGGCATCCTCGACGTGCAGTATGACTACGACCTGATCTGCACGCGCATGTCCCCGGACTCGCTCGCTCAGGACCGCAACTACACCATCTGGCGCTACAAGTCGCTGATGCCGATTGAGCCCGACAGCCCGGTCCCGCCGCTCACCGTCGGCTGGACGCCGCTGTACCGGGCCGACCGGCTGGCGCAGGGCCTCGGCCTGAAGCACGTCTGGGTCAAGGACGACGGGCGGAACCCGAGCGCGTCGTTCAAGGACCGGGCGAGCGCGGTCGCAGTCGTCAAAGCGCAGGAGAAGGGCGCGGAAGTCATCACGACGTCGAGCACGGGGAACGCCGGCGCGGCGCTCGAGCGCGCTGTGCGCCAGCGTCGGGCAGCCGAACGTGGTCTTCGTACCGCAGACTGCGCCGCCGGCCAAGGTCGCGCAGCTGCTGGTCTACGGCAGCACGGTCATGCTGGTGCGCGGCAGCTACGACGACGCGTTCGCGCTGTGCGCGCAGGCCGCCAAGGAATTCGGCTGGTACAACCGCAACACGGGCTACAACCCATACATGAGCGAAGGCAAAAAGACGGCTTCGCTCGAGATTTGCGAGCAGTTGGGCTGGGACGCGCCGGACTGGATCGTCGTCTCGGTCGGCGATGGCTGCGTGATCGGCGGCGTGTACAAGGGCCTGTTCGACCTGTACAGCATGGGCTGGATCAAGAAGATGCCCAAGATCCTTGGCGTGCAGGCGGCAGGCTCGGCGGCGCTGTACGACGCGTGGGTGCGCTGGCATCGACGCGATGGAGATGAAGCCGATCGAGGCGCAGACGGTCGCGGATAGCATCTCGGCCGACTTGCCTGCGGACCGCATCAAGGGTCTGCGGGCGGTGCGCGCGAGCAACGGCGCATACGTGAAGGTGACCGACGAGGAAATCATCGCGGCGATCCCGACGTTGGCGCGCGGCAGCGGCGTCTTCGCCGAGCCGGCCGGCGCGGCCGCGTACGCGGGGCTGGTCCAGGGGATCAAAGAAGGCCGGATCGATCCGGAGGAGCGAGTCGTGATCCTCTCGACCGGCAACGGCCTGAAGGACATCGCGTCGGCGCGCAAGTCGGTCTCCGAGCCCTTCGTCGTCGACAAAGACCTGGCGGACGTCAAGCGCGCGCTGGAAGCGTGATTAACACAAAGACACAAGGACACGTAGAAACCAGGTTTCTGCGGAGAAACCCGGTTTCTGAACGACTTCCGTGTCGCGATGTCTTTGTGGTAAGCAGAAAGCTGAGGTAATACACAATGATCGATCTGACTGTACATCCTGATCGCCTCGAGCGCACGGTGCAGCGCGCTCGCGAGCGCAACATCATCGTCCCGACCTTCAAGCAGATGCAGAACCCGGCATTGATCCCTGACAAGGTCAAGGCGGGGCTGAAGAACGTCGGCCTCTGGGACGTCAACCCGCTGAACCTGTTTCGCATTACCTGGCACAACGAGCCGGTCGCCAAAGGCGGCGGCTTCGGCGGCGTGAACTATCTCGAGCTGCCCAAGGCCATCACCGGCGTCGACGCCCGCATCATCGTGATGGTCGGCAAGTGGTTCCCGACCGGCGCGCACAAGGTGGGCGCGGCGTTCGGCTGCCTCGTGCCCCGGCTGGTCACCGGTCAGTTCGACCCCACCACGCAGAAGGCCGTGTGGCCGTCGACCGGCAACTATTGCCGCGGTGGCGCGTACGACTCCGCGCTGCTGGGCTGCCAGTCGATCGCCATCCTGCCCGAGGGCATGAGCAAGGAACGCTTCGAGTGGCTGTCGAAGGTGGCCGGCGAGGTCATCGCGACGCCGGGCACCGAGAGCAACGTCAAGGAAATCTTCGACAAGTGCTGGGAGCTGCGCCGCTCGGGCCAGGACCTGATGATCTTCAACCAGTTTGAAGAGTTCGGCAACGTGCTGTGGCACTACGCGGTGACCGGCGGCGCGTTCGAGGAAGTCCTCCAGCAGGAGCTGCGCCCCGGCGAGCGGCTGGCGGGCTCGGTGTTCACCACCGGCTCGGCGGGCACGATCAACGCGGGCGACAAGCTGAAGGAGCTGTTCCCCGAGAGCAAGCTGGCCGCGTCCGAGGCGCTGCAGTGCCCGACGCTGCTGTCGAACGGCTTCGGCGCGCACCGCATCGAGGGCATCGGCGACAAGCACGTGCCGTGGATCCACAACGTCAAGAACACCGACATGGTCATGGCGGTCGACGACGAGGTCCCGGTGCAGATGATCCGGCTGTTCAACGAGCCGGAGGGCAAGAAGTACCTGGCCCAGATGGGCGTGGAGCAGGACCTGATCGAGAAGCTGCCGTGGATCGGCATCTCCGGCGCGGCCAACATCGCGTCGGCGATCAAGATGGCGAAGTGGTACGAGTGGGGCGAGGGCGACGTGGTCGCCACGGTCCTGACCGACTCCATGGAGCTGTACGGCAGCCGCCTGAGCGAGCTGACCGAGGAGCGCGGCGAGTACACGGCGCGGGATGCGGCGGTGGGTTACCACCAGTACATCCAGGGCCTGAGCACCGACTACGTCGAGGAGCTGACCTACCCCGAGCGCAAGCGCGTCCACAACCTGAAGTACTACACCTGGGTCGAGCAGCAGGGCAAGACCTACGACGAGATCCAGGGGCAGTGGTACCAGAAGGACTACTGGACCTGCGTCCACGGGCAGGCGGACGCAGATCGACGCGCTGATCGAAGAGTTCAACGCGAAGGTCGGGCTGCTGTAGGCGCAGTGGTTTCAATGCCTGGCCGGCACTAGCTACGTTGTGGCCGGCCGGCATGAAGGGAGACCGCGCTAGCCGTAAGTTGTCCCGGACGAAACCGAGAAACTGACGGAAGCCAGTGGCGAGGTCTTCCGAAAACGGCGCGGGGACGACTTCGTCCTGGCTGCCGTGGTGGAAATGGCGAGGGTAGGTACTAACGTCACGCCATGGCAGTATTCGGAGAAATTGTCGTAACGGAAGCTGCGGCCATCGATGTGACTGCGTTCCCAATGAAACCCGAAGCGCTGTTCGAGCTTTCGGGATAGCCATACGTCGATGTAGCTTGCGTCGAACACGAACAGACGAACCTTCTCGCCTAGCAGTTGACTGTCTAACGACGATATCGGCAAACTCGACTTCTGCAATTCGGCGAAGATCATCAACCGTTAGCTTCATAACTTCGCCAGAAGTTCCTGTAGTGAGTCGATCTCGGCTTCCAGGTAATCGAAACGGAAGTAGTCTTCAAACGCATCCGGCTCGTGGATGTCACCGTCTCGGACGGCTTGATCAAGTGCTTCGACCGTTTGGAGACCATAGCGTTGAGCGAGCGAGAAAGAGCTCGCTTTCAACCAAGCGAAGGCGGCGTTCCAGGTAACACGCGGAGGCTATCGCGCTCTAGTTGCAGCAGGCGTAAGATTCAAGCGTACTGCGACTTCATCCAACAACATGTTAGCCTCCCCTACCGCATATATTCTATAGCAGAGGGCGCCTGAGACGTCAACGCGCGCTTTGCCAAAGAGAGGTGGGCAATGTCGCACATCGAATTCACTCGAACGGCCCCCGACGGGCAAGAGCTGTTTTACCAAGGATGGCTGCCGCAGGGTGAGATCAAGGCGGCGGTTTGCCTGGTGCACGGGCTGGGGGAGCACTCCGGGCGCTACGCTCATGTCGGGCGGGCCCTGAACGACGCGGGTTATGCGCTGCTCGGCTTCGACCAGCGCGGGCACGGCAAGACGCCCGGGGCACAGGGCGTTACGCCGCCCTATGCCCGGTTGCTCGACGACATCGGGCTGCTGGTGGGCGAGGCGGGCAAGCACTTTCCCGGCAAGCCACGTTTCCTCTACGGCCACAGCATGGGCGGCAACGAAGTCCTCAATTATGCGCTGCAGCGTAAGGCGGAGACGGCGGTTCTGAGCGGCCTCATCGCCACCAGCCCGGCCCTGCGCGTGGCGTACGCGGCCCCCTGCAGCCAAGCTCGCGGCCGGAAAGATCCTCTACCGGCTTGCGCCGAACACCGTCATGCCGAACGGCCTCGAACTCGCGGGCATCTCGCGTGATCCGGCTATCATCGCTGCTTACTCCGCCGACCCGCTGGTCCACGACCGCATGTCGGCCCGGCTCGGGCTCGACATCATGCAGCAAGGTGAATGGGCCATGGCCCACGCCGGCGAATTTCCGCCCATCCCGCTGCTCCTCGTACACGGCACGGCCGACCGGCTCACCGACGCCCCGTCGAGCGAGGAGTTTGCCGGCGCGATTATGCGGGCCGCGGGCGCCGGCGACTGCGGGTGTAACTGCACCCTCAAGCTGTGGCCCGGCTACTACCACGAAACCCATAACGAACCTGAGAAAGACCAGGTTCTTTGCTATATGATCGACTGGCTGGACGAAGCCGGAGGCTGGTCCAGCGTCCAAACGCCCCACGAAGGAGCCGTGCATGTCTGATATATTGCGCCCTCAACCCTTTGGCGTCTTGCTCAAGCGCATCCTGAAAGAATACGAGTCGACCGAGTCGATCTTCGGGATCCACAAATCGTTCTTCTACACCCCCAGGCCGGACGCGCCGTTCGCCGTCGCCGACTTCTTTGGCGACGGCAAGGCCAGGCTGGCGACGCCCGATCGGCCCGTCCGCCGGCCCGCACACCCAGCTCAGCCAGAACATCGTCGCGGCCTGGCTGTGCGGCGGGCGCTTCATCGAGCTGAAGACCGTCCAGATCATGGACGAGCTGGAAATCCCGCGGCCCTGCATCGACATGGAGGACGAGGGCTACAACGTCGAGTGGTCGCAGGAACTCAAGCTGGAGGAGTCCGCGCAGGAGTACGTCAACGCGTGGGCCTTCCTCCACATCCTGCCGCGCGTGCTGGGCTGGGAGGAGCGGCAGGGCGCACCGACGGCACGATCTTCGACATGAGCGTCGGCTACAACCTGCAGGGCATCCTGAGCCCACGCATGCAGGAGTTCATGGACAAGATGGAGGATGCGGGGCCGCAGCTGCTGGGAGATCAAGGAGACGCTGCGCCGCGACTTCCCGCAGTTTGCCGACATCGAGATCCCCACCCGCATGGTCAACAGCGTGACGCTGTCCACCATGCACGGCTGCCCGCCCGACGAGATCGAGCGCATCGCCCGCTACATGCTCGAAGAGCGCAAGCTGCACACGATCGTCAAGATGAACCCGACGCTGCTGGGCAAGGAACGGTGCTCGACATCCTGCACAACAGCCTCGGCTTCACCGACATCCACATCCCCGATTCGGTCTTCGAGCACGACCTGGCGTATCCCAAGGCGCTCGAGCTGATCCGGTCGCTGCAAGCCGTGGCGGCCGAGCGCAGAGCCTGGCCTTCGGCGTCAAGCTGAGCAACACGCTGGCGATGGCGAACCACCGGAAGGTGATGCCCGGCGACGAGATGTACATGTCGGGCCGCGCGCTCTACCCGGTCACGATGAACCTGTTCAACAAGCTGGCGCACGAGTTCAACGGGAACCTGCGCGTCTCGTACTCGGCAGGCGCGGACGCGCTGAACATCGGCACCATCCTCAAGTGCGGCGCGGCGCCCGTCACCGCCTGCTCCGACCTGCTGAAACCGGGCGGCTACGCGCGCTTCGGCCAGTGGCTGACGAACCTCGAGGCCGAGATGGAAGCCGCGGGCGCGGGCAGCCTGGCGGAGTTCGTCGGCGAACAAGCTGGAGAACGTGGAGGCGGCCGCGGCCGAAGTCGCTCGTCGACCATCGCTACAAGAAGGAAGCCTTCCCGTACGGCCTGCCGAAGATCAAGGACGATCTGGGCTTCTTCGACTGCGTCCAGGCGCCCTGCATCGCGCACTGCGCGGTCTGCCAGGACGTGCCGGAGTACGCCTGGGCGATCAAGGAAGGCGACTACGACCAGGCGCTGGAAGTCATCCTGGCCCGCAACCCGCTGCCCGGGGTCACCGGCTACGTGTGCAATCACCTGTGCCAGACGCGCTGCACGCGCAACGACTACGAGGAGACCATCGCCATCCGCGCGCTGAAGCGCTTCGCCGAAGAACACGGCAAAGTCGCGCCGCTGGTCGCGAAGGACTCGGTGGGCAAGAAGGTCGCCGTCGTCGGCTCCGGGCCGTCGGGCTTCTCGGCCGCCTTCTACCTGGCGCTCAACGGCGTTGACGTCACATGTACGAGGCCAAGGACGTCATCGGCGGCATGATGCGCATGGTGCCGGTCTTCCGCCTGCCGTGGGAAGTGATCCAGCGCGACGTCGACCGCATCCTGGACCTGGGCGTCAAGCTGGAGCTGCGAGCACCTGGTCGACGTGGCGCCCGAAGCGCTGCTGGACGAGGGCTTCGACGCGGTGTACGTGGCGACCGGCTTCCAGAAGGACACCCCGCTGCAACATCCCGGGCGTCAAGGGCCAAGAAGGGCGTCTACGCGGCGCTCGACGCTGCTCGACCGCGTGCGCCGCGGGGAGCGGCCGGACATGGGCAAGAAGGCGCTGGTGATCGGCGGCGGCGACACCGCGATGGACGCGGTGCGCACCTCGCGGCGCCTGACCGGCAACCCGGCGACCATCGTCTACCGCCGCACCCGCGCGGAGATGCCGGCCAGCCCCGAGGAAATCGAAGGCGCGCTGGAAGAGGGCAACATCCTGGAAGAGCTGGTCTCGCCGGTGCGCGTGCGTGCTGGACGAAGAGGGCAACGTGACCGGCCTGGCGTGCGTGCGCAACAAGCTGGGCGAGCCCGGCGCCGATGGCCGCCGCCGGCCCGTGGTCATCCCAGGCAGCGACTTCGTCATCCCCTGCGACTCGATCATGGTGGCCGTCGGGCAGACGCCCGACTTCCTTCCTCGACGGCAGTGTCGTGACCCTGTGCAGCGACGGCGGCATCGCCATCGAGCATGACACCGGCCGCACCGGTGCGCCGGGCGTGTATGCGGGCGGCGACGTGGCCGAGGCCGGCCCGGAGAGCATCATCGCGGCGTGCGCCGACGGCCGCCGCGCGGCGGAAGCCATCTGCCAGCAGTTCCGCGTCCCGTTTACCCAGCCGCCCGCGGCCATGCCCGAGCTTATCGGACACGGACATCCTCGCGAACAAGCAGATGCGCGTGCAGAAGATCGCGCAGCAGAAGCCGCCCGTGCCTGCCCATCGAGCTTCGCGAGAGCTTCGACCTGATCGAGCTGACGTTCACCGAGGAACAGGCCCGGCGGAAGGCGCGCGCTGCCTTCAGTGTACGACGTACTGCGACAAGTGCGTCGAGGTCTGCCCGAACCGCGCCAACATGACGTTCCGGATGACGCCGGTTCATGCGATGATGCCCGTCCTGGCGGTCGAGGGCGGGCAGCTTGTCGTGGCGGGCCTGGAGCCGTTCGTGGTCGAGCAGAACCGGCAGATCGTCAACATCAACGACTTCTGCAATGCGTGCGGCGACTGCACGACCTTCTGTATGCACGAGGGCCGGCCCTGGTTCGACAAGCCGCGGCTGTTCCTCAACGAAGCCGACTTCCTGACCGTGGATCACAACGGGTACCGGATCGACGGGAACACCATCCGGCACCGCGAGAACGGCTACGAGGCCAGGCTGACGCGCGAAACGGTCACGGCCAGGAACGGCCGCCTGGTCTACGAGAACGACCAGGTGCGCGTGACGCTGACGGCCGACTATCACGGTGCAGGCGCATGGAACTCAAGCAGCCCTTCGAAGGGACGCTTGTCGCTGCGCGAGGCCGCGGCGATGGCCGTGGTTCTGAGGGCATCAGCGAGAGCCTGCCGCATCTGGTGATCGATAGTGACTAGGACGAAGTCGCGACGCGTACGAAGCCCGGAACGTCTAAGTCTGAGCAACTCGTCTCTGCCATTGACACGAGGAGAATCGCATGAGCTTGCTGATAACGAATGGACAGGTGTTCACGCTGGGGGCGGCGAATGAGCTGATCCCCGACGGCGCGGTGTATATCGAAGGCGACACGATCGCCGAGGTCGGCAAGACCGCGGACCTGGCGGCGAAGCATCCGCAGGCCGAGCGGCTGGACGTGGGCGGCAAGATGGTGCTGCCGGGCATGCTGTGCGGGCACACGCACTTCTACGGCGCATTCTCCCGCGGCATGGCGATCCCCGGCGCGCCCGCGACGAACTTCGTCGAAATCCTCGAGAAGCTGTGGTGGAAGCTGGACCTGGCGCTGCTGGGGACGACGTCGAAGTACAGCGCGCTGATCTGCCTGGTCGACGCGATCAAGCACGGCTGCACCACGCTGATCGACCACCATGCCAGCCCGAACGCGATCGACGGCAGCCTGGACATTATCGCGGAGGCGGTGAAGGAAGCGGGCCTGCGCGCCAGCCTGTGCTACGAGGTCACCGACCGCAACGGGATGGACGGCGCGGAGCGCGGGCATCGAGGAGAACGTGCGCTGGCTCAAGCGCTGCCGGGCGGAGCAGCGACCCGCAGCTGGCCGGCTCGTTCGGCCTGCATGCCGCGCTGACCCTCTCCGACGAGACGCTGGAGAAGTCGCCGCGCGGCGGCGGAGGGGCTCGACACCGGCTTCCACATCCACGTGGCGGAAGACACGGCGGACCAGGAAGAGAGCCTGCGCAAGTACAACCTGCGGGTGGTCGAGCGGCTGCACAAGTTCGGCATCCTCGGGCCCAGGTCGATCGCGGTGCACTGCGTGCACCTCGACGCGTTCGAGAAGGACATCCTGCGCGAGACCGGCACGCATGTGACGCACCAGCCGCGCTCGAACATGAACAACGCGGTCGGCCTGCCCGACGTCACCGGCATGCTGGCGCGCGGCATCCCCGTCGCGCTGGGCAACGACGGCTTCTCGAATTTCATGGTCGACGAGATGAAGGCCGCGCTACCTGGCGCACAAGCACAACACGCGCGACCCGCGTACGATGCCGGGCGACGTGGTGCTGCAGATGGCCTACCCCAACAATGCGAACCTGGCGAGGCTCTTCTTCCCGCAGCCGGTCGGCGAGATCGCGCCGGGCGCGTTTGCCGACCTGGTCGTCTGGGACTACCAGCCGCCGACGCCGCTGACGCCCGGGCAACCTGCCGTGGCACATCCTGTTCGGCGTGGACGCCGCGGTCGTGACGCACACCATCGCTTCGGGCAAGGTGCTGATGAAGGACCGCCAGTTGACCACGCTGGACGAGGCGGCTATCATGGCGCGGGCGCGTGGAACTAGCTGTCCAGGTCTGGAAACGCGTAGGATAGAGTAACCACAAGATACCTGTCACACGAAGCTTCACGAAGCCCGTTCGCGTCTTGTGAACTTGCGTCTTCGTGGCTTTGTGGTTAGTGCGAACCGATCGACACAAGGAGGCTCGCATGTCTGGAGAGCACATTCTCGTGGGTGCGTGCGCTTCGCGAAGGGACGCTGACGCAGACGCAGATGGAAGCCTTGCAGGCGCTGGTCGACAACGACGAGGCCGAATCCTGGAGGAGGCCGCCCGGCTGCTCGACATCCAGGTCACAGCACAATCCCGGCGGCGAGCCGGGTACGCGTGCGTATTAGTCGCTACTATCCGACACAAAGACACAAAGACACGAGGCCTACGAGAGGACACGCTTAGCCCGCTTCAGAAGCCGTCGTGTCTTCGTGTCTTTGTGTTATCGCAGAGGTGCGTATGTGGCACACTTATTATGCGCCGGCCACGGTGAGCGAGGCGCTCGACCTGCTGGCCCGGTACGGCGACGCCTGCCGCGTGATCTGCGGGCGGCACCGACCTGATCCTCGAGCTCGAGCGCGGGGTGCGCCACCAGGAGGTGCTGGTGGACATTTCGCGGATCCCGGAACTGGCGCAGATCACGTTCGAGTCGGCCGACGGGCCTGCTCACCCTCGGCGCGCAACGTCACGCACAACCAGGTCGTCGCGACGCGGATGCGGTCGCAGCATGCGTTCCCGCTGGCGCGGGCCTGCTGGCTGGTCGGCGCGCCGCAGATCCGCAACCGGGGCACTGTCGCCGGCAACCTGATCACGGCCAGCCCGGCCAACGATACGATCACGCCCCTCTGGGCGATGGACGCGACGGTGACGCTGGTGAGCGCGGCACGGGGCGAGCGCACCCTGCCATTCAACGAGTTCTTCCTCGGTGTGCGGCGCACCGCGATCCAGCCCGACGAGCTGCTGGTGCGCATCAACGTGCCGACGCTGAAGCCGACGCGAGCGGGGCACGTTCCTCAAGCTGGGCCTGCGGCAGGCGCAGGCGATCAGCCTGATCAACGTTGCGGCCGTGCTCGACTTCGACGGCGCGGCACGGTCAGCCGGGCGCGCATCGCGCTGGGCGCGGTCGCGCCGACGATCGTGCGGGCGAGCGAGGCGGAAGCGTACCTGGCAGGCAAGACGCTGACCGAGGACGTGATCGAGCGAGGCCGCGGACTGACGGCCGCGGCGGCCCGGCCCGATCTCCGATATCCGGGCGGGCGCCGACTACCGCCGCGACATGGTGCGCGTGTACACGGCCGCGTGCGCTGCGCGAGCTGCGCGATGGCACCGAGCGGGCGGGCTGGCCCGAGAAGCCGGTGCTGCTGTGGGGCAGCAACGGCACGGCGGAACGGCAACGGCACGTCCGCCAGCGCCCGCGTGCGCCGAGCGAGCGCATGACGCAGTCCGCTTCACGCTGAACGGGCAGCCGGCCGAGCTCCGCAACGTGCACGGGAAGACGCTGCTGCGGGCGCTGCGCGAGGACCTGGGCCTGACCGGCACGAAGGAAGGGTGCGCCGAAGGCGAGTGCGGCGCGTGCACCGTCTGGCTCGACGGCGTGGCGGTGATGAGCTGCCTGGTGCCCGCGGAGCGGGCCGAGGGCTGCAACATCGTGACGGTCGAGGGCCTGGCCGGGCTGGCGCGGGCGGTGCGAACCGGCAGACGCTGCACCCGCTGCAGCAGGCCTTCATCGATGCGGGCGCCGTCCAGTGCGGCTACTGCACGCCCGGCATCCTCATGTCGGCCGCGAATCTGATGGAAGAAGTCGCCCATCCGACCCTGGGCCAGGTCAAGGAGGCGCTGACCGGCAACCTCTGCCGCTGCACGGGCTACTACAAGATCCTGCAAGCCGTGGAAAAGGCGGTGCGCACTGAGCGAACGGCATGACGGTGACGATGACGGCACATGGAACGACGCACGCGGCGTCGGCGCCAGCGCGCGCCGCATCGACGCGCCGGGCAAGGTGACGGGCAAGACGCTCTACCCCGGCGACATCAGCTACCCGGACACGCTGCACATGGCGACGTTGTTTGCCGGCCCGCGGGCTGGCTCACGCGCGGATCCTGAGCATCGACACGACGGCAGCGGAAGCTGCGCCGGGCGTCGTCGCCGTGTTCACGGCGAAGGACGTGCCGGTCAACGAGTACGGCCTGCAGATCAAGGACCAGCCGGTGCTTGTGGCGGCGCCGGGCTCGGGCCGAAAAGCCGGGGACGGATGTCGTGCGCTTCGTGGGCGACCAGGTGGCGCTGGTGGTTGCGGAGACCGAGGCGCAGGCGCGGGCCGCGTGCAAGCTGATCCGGGTCGAGTGGGAGGATCTGCCCCTCGTGCTGGATCCCGAAGAGGCCATGCAGCCGGGCGCGCCGCAGCTTCACCCGCACAGCAAGGACAACGTCTGCTACCACTACCGCATCCGCAAGGGCGACGTCGACGCAGGGGTTCGCCGAGTCCGACGTCATCGTCGAAGGCGTCTACCAGACGCCGGTGCAGGAGCACGCTTACCTCCAGCCGGAAGCAGGCGTGGCGTACATCGACGAAGAGGGCCGGATCACCGTCGAGGTCGCGGGCCAGTGGACGCACGTGGACCAGGAGCGAGATCGCGCACGCGCTGGGCCTGCCCGACGAGCAGGTGCGCGTCGATCTACCCGGCTATCGGCGGCGCGTTCGGCGGCCGCGAGGACATGTCGGTGCAGATCACGCTGGCGCTTGCGCGCTGGCGGCTCGCGCAGCGCGGCATCCGCCGGCCGGTCAAGACCATCTGGAGCCGCGAAGAGTCGATGTTCGGCCACGGCAAGCGCCATCGCATGAAGCTCTATGCGAAATGGGGCGCGAAGCGGGATGGCAAGCTGGTGGCGGCGGAGGTCAGGGTCGATCGCCGACGGCGGCGCGTACATGTACACCAGCAACAAGGTGCTGGGCAACACCACGCTGACCTGCACCGGGCCGTACGAAATCCCGCACGTGGCCGTCGACACCTACGCGATCTACACGAACCATGTGCCCGGCGCCGCGTTCCGCGGCTTCGGCGGGCCGCAGGGCCACTTCGAGGCCGAGGGCCAGATGGACAAGCTGGCCGAGGCGCTGGGCATGGACCCGGTCGAGCTCCGGCTGAAGAACATCCTGACCGAAGACAAGCTGCTGACCGTCGGCACGCCCATTCCCGGCGGCGTCGGCCTGACCGCAGTGGTCACCGCGGCCGCGACGGCGGCGGGCTGGACAGCAGGATGAGGCGGGTCACTGGCAGCCGCCCGAGAAGAAGACGCAGATGTCTGACAGAAACCGGCGCTCTGCCGATCCTCGGTCTCAACCGTCAAGCGCGGCATCGGGTTCGCGGCCGGCTTCAAGAACGTCGGGTTCTCGTTCGGCTACCAGGAGAACAGCTACGCCCGGGTCGAAGTGCGCGGCGCTGCGGAGATGGCCGAGGCGACCGTCTTCTTCGCCGGCGCGGACTGCGGGCAGGGCAACCACACGATCATCTCGCAGGCCGCGGCCGAGGTGCTGGGCATTCCCGCTCGCGAAGATGCGCGTCGTCGCGTCGGACACCGCGCAGATGGGCAACGCCGGCAGCGCATCGGCGTCGCGCCTCACCTACATGAGCGCGAACGCGGTCAAGGGCGCGGCCGAAAAGGCGCTGGCCGCCTGGCAGAACGAAGACCGGCCCGCCATCGGCGAATACGTCTACCTGGCGCCCGAAGACGACGCCGCTGGACCACGACACGGGCTACGGCAAGCCGAACTTCGCGTACGGCTACTCGGCCCAGGCCGTGCAGGTCGCCGTCGACACCGAGACCGGCCGCGTGCGGATCGAGCGGTTCATCTGCGCGGACGACGTGGGCAAGGCGATCAACCCGCAGCAGGTGGCCGGGCAGATCGAGGGCGCGGTCGTGCAGGCGCTCGGGTACACCCTGCTCGAGGACTGGAAGACGAAGGACGGCCGGGTGCTCTCCGACAAGCTCAGCACCTACCTGATCCCCACCGTGCTCGACGTCCCGGATCAGATGGAGTCGATCATCGTCGAAGTGCCCGATCCAAACGGGCCGTGGGGTGCGCGCGGCATGGGCGAAGTGCCGTACCTGCCGGTCGCAGCCGCAGTAGCTGCGGCCGTGTACGACGCGATCGGCGTTCGGTTCGACGAATTCCCGCTCACGCCCGAACGGGTCTGGCGGGCGTTGCAGGCCGCGAAGAAGGAACCGGCGCCAGCCGGGTAAGGCGCGGCCTGACGGTCCTGTGCCGGCAGGTCAGGACGTGGTAAACTGACCACCCTGGCTCCGAGGGGCGCCAGGGTGATTTTCGTTTCGCAGGGAGGAGATCATGGCCGAGTCCTTCGACGAATACGGCGCTGCGGCAGAGTATTACGACTACGTTCCGACGTACGCGGAGCGGGATGACGTCAGGTTCTTCGTCGACATGGCACGCGAGAGCGGCGGGCCGGTGCTCGAGCTCGGGCTGCGGCACGGGCAGGGTGCTGCTGCCGGTTGCGCGGGCGGGCATCGAGATCACGGGGCTCGACCTGTCCCAGGGCATGCTCGCCATCCTGCAGCGGCGCCTGGCAGAGGAACCGCCGGAGGTGCAGGCGCGGGTGCGGCTCGTGGAGGGCGACATGCGCGATTTCGACCTGGGCAGGCAGTTCGCGCTGGTCACGATCCCGTTCAAGCCCTTCCAGCACCTTGTAACCGTCGAAGAGGAGATGGCCTGCCTGGCGGCGATTCGCCGCCACCTGCTGCCCGGCGGCCGGGTGGTGCTGGACCTGTTCAATCCCTCGATGAAGGCCCTGACCGACGATTCACGGTTCGACGAGCAGCCGCCGGAGGCGGAAGTGGAGCTTCCCGACGGCAGGCGCTTCTACCGCACTTGGCGCGACCGTGGATCGGAACTACTTCACGCAGGTGCAACAAGTCGAGATGTACTATTACGTGACCCACCCGGACGGCCGCGAGGAGCGGGCGGTGCACGCCTTCCCGATGCGCTGGCTGTATCCGCTTCGAGGCCGAGCACCTGCTGGCCCGCTGCGGGTTTGAGGTTGAGCACTTGTACGCGGGTTACGACGAGAGCGAGTACGGCTCGAAGTACCCCGGCGAATTGATATTTCGTGGCACGAATCGACAACTGAGGATCGGATGACCGACATGGTTTTCGCGTCCCGGCGCTCGCCCGTCTACGGGCGGCACGGCATGGTGGCAACCTCGCAGCCGCTGGCGGTGGCCGCGGGCCTGGAGATACTGGCTGCGGGAGGGAATGCGGCCGATGCTGCCGTTGCGCACGGCCGCGGCATCAAACGTGACCGAGCCGACCTCGACAGGCATCGGCGGCGACTGCTTCGCGCTCTATTACGAGGCGGCGACGGGCCGGGTGACCGCGCTGAACGGCTCGGGACGTGCGCCGGCCGCGCTGTCGCTCGAACGGCTGCGACAGGAGGGCTATCCGCACGAACTGCCGCAATTCCACGCGCATACCGTCACCGTGCCCGGCGCATGCGCGGGGTGGTGCGATCTCGTGGACCGGCACGGCAGGCTGTCGATGGCCGCGATCCTTGCGCCGGCCATCCGGCTGGCCGAGGAAGGCTTCCCCGTCGCGCCAATCACGGCATATTTCTGGGAGCGCGGCGTCGAACGGCAGCTGCGGCACGCGCTCGGCGGGCATGGCCCTAACGATCGACGGCCGTGCGCCACGAGCAGGCGAAATCTTCCGCAACCCGGACCTGGCGTGTACGCTGCAGATCGTCGCCGAGGGCGGGAAGAAGGCGTATTACGAGGGCGAGATTGCGAGGGACATCGCAGAAGCGGTGCGAGCGTCGGGCGGCGTGCTGAGCGAGGAGGACCTGGCCGCGCACCGCAGTACGTGGGATGAGCCGGTCAGCACCGTATATCGGGGCGTCCGCCTTTGGGAATGCCCGCCGAACGGGCAGGGGCTGGCCGCGCTGCTGGCGCTCAACCTGCTCGAAGGGTTCGACCTCGCGGGCCTCGACCCGCTCGGCCCCCAGCGGCTGCACCTGGAGATCGAGGCCATGCGGCTGGCGTTCGCCGACGCCCGCTGGTTCGTGGCCGACCCGGCCTTCAGCCCTGCGCCGCTCGAGACGCTGCTCTCAAAGGGATACGCGGCCGAGCGGCGGAAGCGCATCGACCCGAAGCGGGCAACGGTGGATCCGGCGCGCGGCAGCCCCACAAGTAGCTCCGACACGGTGTACCTGACCGTCGTCGACGGCGAGGGGAACGCTTGCTCGTTCATCAACAGCAACTACGCGGGGTTCGGCACGGGCATCGTACCCAACCGCCGGGGCTTCACCCTGCAGAATCGCGGCCACAACTTCAGCCTCGACCCGAACCATCCCAATGCGCTGGCTCCACGAAAAAGGCCCTATCACACCATCATCCCGGCAATGGCTACACGCGCCGACGGCAGCCTCTTCGCCAGCTTCGGGGTCATGGGTGGATTCATGCAGCCGCAGGGCCACATGCAGGTGCTCTCGGCGTTGGTCGACGACGGGCTGGACCCGCAAGCTGCGCTCGACCGGCCGCGCTTCTGTATCGACGACCCTGATGACGGCCGCGGGCGGCGTGGCGCTGGAAGAAGGCATCGGGACGGAGACTCTTTCGCAGCTTCGACGAAATGGGCCATCCGGTCAGCCTGGTATCCGGCTACGGCCGGGCACTGTTCGGCCGCGGGCAGATCATCCTGCGCGATCCGGCCACGGGCGTCCTGACTGGCGGGAGCGACCCGCGGGCGGACGGCTGCGCGATGTGCCTCGCCGCGCCCGGCGGGTAAGATATGGCGGGAAAGCGGCGGGCGAGCGATAAGGGAAGGCCGCCTGGAGGCGCGGAAAGGCCGCTGCCGCCGCGCTTCCTGGCGCGGATGGAGGCGCTGCTCGGCGATGAGTACCCCGCGTTTCTTGCGAGCTACGACGCGCCGCCCGTCCAGGGGCTGCGCGCCAACACGCTCAAGATCGACCCCGCATCGCTGCGCGGCCGGCTGCCTTTCGACCTCGAGCCCGTGCCGTGGTCGCCGGAGACGTTCGTCCTTGTCGTGGCCAGATGGCGAAGCTCGCCCCGGCAAGCACCCGTACCACCTGGCCGGCTTGTACTACCTCCAGGACCCATCGGCGACCGCGCCGGTGGAGCTGCTGGACCCCCAGCCCGGCGAGAGGATACTGGACCTGTCGGCCGCGCCGGGCGGGAAGTCGACGCATATCGCGGCGCGCCGCCTACAAGGGCAGGGCCTGCTGGTGGCGAACGAGGTGATCAATAAGCGGGCCTGGGAGCTGGCAGGCAACCTGGAGCGCTGGGGAGCCACCAATGTAGCCATTACGGCCGAAGCGCCCGAGAAGCTTGCGGAGCGGTGGCCGGGTTACTTCGATGCAGTGCTGGTAGATGCGCCGTGCTCGGGTGAGGGCATGTTCCGAAGGCCCGGAACGGCGCGGGACGCGGCGCGACGGGAATGGTCGCCGGCCTTGGTCGAGGGCTGCGCGGTGCGCCAAGACGCCATCCTCGAACAGGCGGCCGCGCTGGTCAGGCCGGGGGGCCGGCTGGTCTACTCCACCTGCACGTTTGCGCCGGACGAAGACGAAGGGACGGTTGCCCGCTTCCTCGACCGGCATCCCGAGTTTGTGCTGGTCGAACCGCCCGCTCGGCCCGGCTTTGACCCGGGACGGCCCGAATGGCACCCGAGCGGCAGCCTGCCGACGGAGCTGCAGCGGCCCGAGCTGGCGCGGTGCGTTAGGCTATGGCCGCACCGCGTGCCGGGCGAAGGGCATTTTGCCGCGCTGCTGCACAAGGCGGATGGGGTCTCGCAGCCCGCCCCCGACGCCCGGCGCACGGCGCCGCCGCTGCACAGGAGCGTGCGGGAGGCTTACGAGGCATTTCTCGCCGAGGTGTTCGTCACTCCCCCAGCGCAAGGTCCGCTCGGCATGAGCGGCGCCTACCTGTACGCGCTGCCCGATGACCTGCCGGATTTGGCCGGGTTGCGTTACTTGCATCCGGGCTGGTGGTTGGGCGAGGTGAAGAAGGACCGGTTCGAGCCCAGCCACGCGCTGGCATTGGGCGCACGAGCGGGCGACTTGCGCAGGGTTGCGGATTTCCCGGTGGGAAGCGGCGACTTGCTCGCGTATCTGCGAGGCGAGACGACTCTCTCTCCGGGCGAAGACGGCTGGACGCTGGTGGCAGTGGACGGGTTTCCGCTGGGCTGGGGCAAGCGGGTTGGCGGGCGGCTCAAGAGCCACTATCCGAAGGGCTTGCGGATCATGGGCGGGGAGGAACGGCGTGCGAATCGCAGATGGGCTTAGGATCAAACCCGGGGACGTCGTTACGTTGACCGGGGGCGGCGGCAAGACCACGGTGATGTTCCGCCTGGCCGAGGAACTCACCGCGGCCGGGCTGACGGTGATCTCGACCATGACGACCAAGATCTTCGTCGGGCAGATGGAGCGCGCGCCGGCGAGCGTGCTGCTGCAAGCGGATGGCTCGATCCCGGATGGCCTTGCTGGGCTGCTGGCCGAACACCGGCACGTGCTGATCGGAGGCAAAATTGGGGCGGACCGGGAGAAGGTGGAGGGCGTGCCGCCGGGCTTGGTGGATGAACTGGCGGCGGCCGGGCTCGCCGACGTGATTATCGTGGAGGCGGACGGGTCGCGGCGGCTGCCGCTGAAGGCGCCCGCCGAGCACGAGCCCGTCGTACCTCGATGCACCACCATCCTGGTCCCGCTCGCGGGCCTCGACGTGTTGGGGCAGCCGCTCGACGCGGAGCACGTCCACCGGCCGCAGCTTGTCTCCATGCTTGCAGGCGCGGCGCTCGGATGAGCCGGTCAGCCCCGAGATTGTCGCGCGGGTGTTGGGTCACGCGGAAGGGGGCGCCAAGGGGCTGCCGCCCGGCGCGCGGCTCGTGCCGTTCCTCAACAAGGCGGACGTGGACATGGAGGGCGGGAGGGCCGTCGCCCGCCTGCTGGTCTCCATGCAGGCCGTAGATGAGGTCATCATCGGTGCGGCCGAAAGCGCAGCGCCTGCGGATCCGGTGCGCGAGGCCTGGGGCCGCGTCGCGGCAGTGGTGCTGGCCGCCGGAGCGGCGCAACGATTCGGGACCCTGAAGCAGGTACTCCCCTGGCACGGTGTGCCGCTCGTCGCCCACGTCGTGCAGCAGGCCCGGGCCTGCCCCGACATCTCCGACACCATCGTCACCACGGGCGCGCAGGCCGGGGTGGTTGGCGCAGCATTGGCCGCGGACCTCGCGGTCGGTGGGCGGCCGGCAGAACGAATTATCGTCGAAGATTGGGCAGTGGGCCAGAGTCAGCAGCGTCCGGGCCGGCCTCAATGCGGCGGTGGCGAAGGCCGGGCGCAAACTCTCCGCCGCCTTGTTCTTGCTCGCAGACCAGCCCGGCGTTACGCCCGGCCTGCTGGCCGCGCTCGTCGAGCGGCACCGCCAAACGGTAGCTCCCATTGTGGCCCCTCGCTACGGGGGAAGACGGGGCAACCCGGTACTGTTCGACCGCCGCACGTTCCCGGAGTTTGAGGGCTTGGAGGGGGACGAGGGCGCGCGCTCGATCATCAAGGCCCATGAGAGCGAGATTGCCTGGGTGGACTGGCCGACGGATGAGATCCTCAAGGACATTGATACGCCGGAAGATTATGCCGCGGTCCAGCACGGGGATTAGCTACTCGTTCGCGGACGTCTACGACGCGCTGTACGAAGACCCGGCGTTCCTCCAGGCGCAGATGGCCTTCCTCGGCTCGGTGTTCGGCCCGCCGCCCCTGGCCCTGCTCGACCTGGGCTGTGGGACGGGCGCTCATCTCGTGGCGCTTTCCCGGCTCGGCCATCGCGTCGTGGGGCTGGACGTCGACCTCAAGATGCTCCGGCATGCCCGGTCGAAACTGCCCGCCGCCCAGGTGATACGCGCAGACCTCCGGCACATTCCGTTCCGGCGAGCGTTTGAGGGCGCGCTGTGTCTGGAGTCGCCGCTGGCCTACCTTCTCGACGATGTAGACCTAAGCACTGCGCTTCCGGCATACGAAGTGTGCTGCGCGATGGTGCCAGGCTGGTGATCGACGTCTACGACTATCCCGGCACGCTCGGCGCTAGCCCGACCGGGACTCAGGAGTCGCATTTCGAGAGGGAGGAGATGCGGGTAAAGGTCGTGGAGTCGCACCGCTACGAGCCAAAGCGCGGCATGTGGACCATGCGGCAGCAGTTCGAGGTGGAGGGACCGGAAGGTACGGGCGGCTTCGAGGCTGTCCACCAACTCCGCATCCGGACCATGGACGAGTACGCGCAAGCGTTGGAGGCGGCCGGCTTCACGATCCTCGAGGCGCTCGCGGCCTATCCGAACACGCCGCAGCGCTACGACACGAGCGGCGCCTGATCCTGGTCGCGCGTCGATAGATACCGCAAGCCGGCCAGCGCGACCAGTGCGGCTGCGAGGCCAAGCACCTGCGGCAGCCTTAGGCCGCCCGCCAGCGTCGAGGTGACGTCCGGCGAGCGGAACGCCTCGACCAGCCAGGTCACCAGCCCCCACCCCAGCAAGGCGATCAGCGCGGCGTAGCCGGGCCGGCTGCCGGCGCGCAAAACACTCAACACGAACAGGGCAACCGCCACGAACCCGATGGCCTCGTAAACCTGCACCGGGTGCCTTCGCACGCCCCACAGAGACACCGACCACGGCAGCTCGGCAGGTGCGCCGGGCCACCGGCCGGCCAGCAGAGCGCCGATCGCCGCGATGGAGAGCCCGACCAGCAGCCCGGGAGCAAACGCATCGAGCACGCGCGCGAGCGGCAGACGCCTCCGGTAGATGTACCAGCCGGCAACGGCAAGTCGCGGCGATCACGCCCGGCCAGAGCAGGAACGCGGTCATGTTCAAGCCGATGATTTCGAGCGGCTGCGTGCGATAGGCCGGCCAGAACGCGACCACGTGCGCCAGGCGCCCGACCACCACGCCCCCCAGCAGGCCGTACAGCCCCGCGTTGTAGATGTCGTCCCCGTCCAGTCCCAGCGAACGCGCGACCCGCGCCCCGATGGCGAGCGCGACCCACCCTGCCAGCACCAGCGCCAGCGGGTAAGTCTGAATCGCAAACGGACCGATCTGAATCACCGGCGCCATCGGCTAATCCTGAAATCCGCCGCCCGAAGCGGGTTGGATCGTGGTCAGGTGCTGAGCGAGCGTCGCCTCGGTCAGCGGGCCGATCTGCATGTCGCGAATCACGCCCGAACGGTCGATGAAAAATGTGGTGGGCAAGCTCCGCACGCTGTATGCCCGGCTGACGTCCATGCTTTCGTCGAGCGGTATGGGGAAGGTAAGGCCGGCCTGCTTGGCGAACTCGCGGACCAGCTCGGAGCTTTCGCCCTGGTTCAACCCCACGATCGCGACCTGGCCGGCGAGCCGCTCGCTGCCCGCCTGCAGCTCGGGCAGCTCCGCCTGGCACGGCCCGCACCACGAAGCCCAGAAGTTGAGCACGACGGGCGTGCCGCGCAGCGACGACAGCTTGAAGGTGTTGCCGGCAATGTCGGCGACGGTGAAGTCGGGCGCCGGATGACCGATGGCGGGCGCGGGAGGCAAGGGACCCGCGTTGGCAACGACTCCGGCGGGCACCCGGTTGACCCAGATCCAGCTCGCGCCTGCGAGCAGGACCATCAGGATGAGGATATTCCAGCGCGTTCGTGTCATTCGGGCTACTCCTACCGGCTTAGAGGAGGAAGCCCGCCGTACGGTTACACCCCTGGCTCAAACACCTCCACCCGTCACGCGGTCCCTGCAAGATGGCAGGCGGCGAAGCGCGTGCCGTCCTCGAAGGGTCGCAGCACAGGCGCCTCGGCGCGGCAGCGATCGACCGCGTGCCGGCAGCGCGGGTGAAAGTGACAGCCGGAGGGCGGGTTCTGGGGGCTGGGTATCTCCCCCTCCAGGATGATGCGCGAGCGCCGGGCGCGCAGGCTCGGATCGGGCACGGGCACGGCTGACATGAGCGCCTGGGTGTAGGGATGGAGCGGGCAGTCGAAGATGGCCTGAGAGGTTGCGAGCTCCACGACCCGGCCGAGGTACATGACCGCCACCTGCTCCGCGATAAAACTGACGACGGTCAGGTTGTGCGTGATGATGATGTAGGTCAAGCCTAGCCGCTCGCCAAGCTCCTTCAGCAGGTTCAGGATTCCGGCAGCGACCGACACGTCCAGCCCCGCCGTCGGCTCGTCGGCAATCAGGATTTCGGGCTCCAATGCCAGTGCCCGTGCGATGCCGGCTCGCCGCGCCTGGCCGCCGGACAGTTGGTGCGGATACTTGTCGGCCTGCTCCGCCGAGAGTCCTACCATCTGCAGCAGTTCCGCAATCTTCTTGTCGCGGTCGACAGCGACATGGTGAATGGTGAACGGCTCGATCAGAAGATCCGACACCTTCATGCGCGGGTTCAGGCTCGAAACGGGGTCCTGGAAAATCATCTGCATACGGGAGCGCATGGGTCGGAGGCGGTTTTCGCTAAGCCGCGTGATGTCCTCGCCGTCGATCAGGATCCGACCCCGGGTCGAATCTTCCAGGCGGAGGATGGTGCGTCCGAGCGTCGTCTTCCCCGAACCGGACTCTCCGACCAGCGCCAGCGCGCCGCCCTTGCGCACCCGGATGTCCACGCCGTCCACGGCTCGGATCGCGCGCTTTGCCTGAGCGCCGAAGCCGAACAGGCCAGGCCCCCGAGCGCCGAAGTAGGTGCACAGGTCCTGTGTCTCGATTGCGACGGACACAGGCGCAGCCTGGCCTGCCTGCGGTGCGGTCGCAGGGCGCTCGCTGGGGCGCGCTTCGCTCTCTTGCTCCTCGACGCACGGCCCCTCAGGCCACCCCGCCGGCAATAGGCTTGTCCGGTCAATCTCTGCCGGCGTGAAATGGCAGAGAACCGTCCGCTCGTGCACACCCCTCTCGGTCCTGGCCAGAGGGTCCTTGGCATAGCACAACGGCGCGGCCAACTGGCAGCGCGGCGCGAACTTGCAGCCGCTGGTCAAGTCCCGCAGGCTGGGCACCCGGCCCGGAATGGTCGGCAGGCGTCCGTGCGTCGCGCCGTGGGTGGGGTGCGAGCGCAGGAGAGCCGTCGTGTACGGGTGATGAGGGTCCGCGAATACCTCGGCCGTTTCCCCGGCTTCGACGACGCTCCCCGCATACATGACCATGAGGCGATCGCACAATTGCGCGACGACGCCGAGGTCGTGCGTGATATACAGGATCGCCGTGCCAAGCTCATCGCGCAGGACCCCGATCAGGTCCGTGATCTGGGCTTCGAGGGTCACGTCGAGCGCGGAGGTGGGCTCGTCGGCGACCAGGACTGAAGGCCGCGACATGAGCGCCATGGCAATCAGAATGCGCTGGCGCATGCCGCCCGAGAATTGGTGGGGGTAGTCCTTAAGGCGCCGGTCGGGATCGGGGATGCCGACCCGCGTCAGCGCCTCGATTGCGGCCGCGCGCATCTGGCCCCGGCTCGGGCGTCCCGTGCGGGCCAGGGTGAGCCTGCAGCACCGCAAACATCTGGTCCTCGATGGTGAAGACCGGGTTCAGGCTGGTCATCGGGTCCTGGAAGACCATGCCGATCTCCCGGCCGCGCACCGCCCGCAATTCCTCGGGGCTCAGCTGGCACAGGTCGCGGCCGTTCAGCACGACGGATCCGGCAGTGATGCGTCCGTTCGCGGGGAGGAGCTGCATGACGGCGGAGGCGACGGTGCTCTTGCCGCACCCCGATTCGCCGACCACGCCGAGAATGTCGCCGGGGCGGAGCTCGAAGCTCAGGCTGTCGATGGCCGTCAGCACGCCCTCGCGGGTGTGGTACTTCACCTGGAGGCCGTCCACTTGGAGCACAGGTTCGCTCATAGGCCCCTCGTGCCCGACAGCTTCGGGTCAAGTACGTCGCGCAAAGTTTCGCCGAAGAGCGTGAACCCCAGCGTAATGATCAACAGCGTCAGGCCGGCCCAGGTAATAGGCCACGGGGTTTGACGGATGTGCTGGTACCCTTCCGACAGGATAACGCCCCAGGAGGGCGCAGGCGGCCGGACGCCGAGGCCGAGGAAGGAAAGGCCTGCTTCGAACGTGATCACCACGGGCAGATCCATCGCCGCAAGCACGAGGACGGCCGCCAGGATGTTCGGGAGGATATGGCGGAACGCGATGCGCAATTTGCTCGTGCCAAGCGAACGACCGGCCTCGACGTAGGGCTGCTGCCGGGCGGATAACACCTGGGCGCGGATGACGCGGGCGTAGTTCGGGATCCAGGCGATGCCGATGACCAGGATGGCGTTGCCCCGGGAGGGTCCGAGCAGCGCGAGGATGGCAAGCGCCAGTACGACCGCGGGGAACGCCTTCAGCGCATCGATGAGGACCACGATCAGATCATCGACCACGCCGCCCGAGTAGCCCGCCGCAAGCCCCAGCAAGATGCCGCCGAACAGGGCGAGGGCAACGCCGGGACGGCGGTGCCCAGGGCGATGCGCGAGCCGTAGATCAACCGGGAAAGCAGGTCGCGCCCGATGTGGTCGGTGCCGAGGAGATACGCAGCTGAGGGGCCCTGGTTGAGAGCGTTCAAGTCCTGCTTGGCGTAGTCGTAGGGCGCCAGGACGTCGGCGAACACCACGACGAGCAGAAAGGCGGCTACGATGGCGACCGCAAAGGCGCCCATAGGCCGGCGGACCATTTCGCCGATCAACGGGACCCGGTCCAGGACCTTGTTTGCGCGGGAGGCAGGTGGATTTGCTGCAGTCATTTCGAGCTACCCCTGTGATTTACCAAGCTGCACGCGGGGGTCTAGCCAGGTGTACGCCAGGTCAGCGACCAGGTTAGCTGCCACGAAAAGGAAGGCGACCACCAGCACGCCGGCGCGCACGACCGGATAGTTGCGGGTCAGGATGCCGTTGTAAATCATTGTGCCCATGCCCTGCCGGTTGAAGATCACCTCGACGAAAACCGCTCCGCCCATGAGGCTGCCGAGGCCGACGCCCAAAACCGCGACGGTCGGGATCAGCGCGTTCTTGAGCGCGTACTTGTAGAGCACCTGCCCCTCGGGGATGCCTGCAGCCCGGGCTGCGCGCACGTAGTTCTCGTTAAGCACTTCCAGGAGGCTCGCCCGAACGAGCCGGGCCAGGTAGCCCACCCAGGTGATGGCAAGCGCGATAGCCGGCAGCGTCAAGTGGGCCAGGTAATCCTGCGGGTCAGACAATTTTCCCGCGCCGAGGGCCGGCAGCGCGCGCAGTTGCACTGCAAAAATCAGCAGAAGGAACAGCCCGGCCACGTAAGGCGGAATGGTGATGAAAGAGACGGAGAAAAAGGTCGAAACGCGGTCGAACCAGTTCCCGGGATGCGTCGCAGAGTAAATGCCGAGGGGAATGCCAATCAGCACCGCAAGGAGCAGGCTCGTAAAGGCCAGGATCAGCGTGTGCGGCAAGGCGGAGCCGACCAGGCTCTTGATCGGCTTGCCGGTGAAAACATCCTTGCCCAGGTCTCCCCGCACGACCTTGCCCAGGAAGAGGCCCGCCTGCACGAGCGGCGGCTTGTCCAGGTCCATCTCGGCGCGAATCTTGGCGATGAGGGCAGGGGTGGCGCGCGGCCCGAGCAGCACCTTGGCCGGGTCGCCCGGGACGATTTGAACCAGCAGTGACAGGAAGAGGATCACCAGCAGCAGCACCAGGAGGGTCATCAGAGCGCGCTTGCCCAGATACTTAACCATCCGCAGCCTCCTGACGCAATAGGGTTCTCTCGACTTCCGCAGGGGCTGCCTGCGGTCTCACTTTCACCTCGGCAGCCCCTGCAGAACTCGCACCGGTATAGGGGCGGGGCGCCCCGCCCCTACAAATCGAGTGCCTTACTTGGCGGGTTTGAAGAACTGAACCTGCGGCTCGCCATGCGGCGAGACGACGGGCACGATCGCCGGATTGTTGGCATGCGCCAGCATGCCGTGCGTGATCCAGATCGCGTGCGCGTCGGCGTTCCAGAGCTTCTCCATGTCGATGTAGATCTGGTTGCGCTCCTTCTCGTCCGTCGTCACGAGGCTCTTCTGGTACAGGTCGTTCCATTCCTTGTTGCACCAGCGCTGCCAGTTCCACACGCCGATCTGGTCGCAGGTGAACCACATGGCGGCCCAGGCCGGATCGGGCTGCATCGAGTAGTTCTGCGCGAACAGCTCGACGTCCTTGCCCTTGTCTCCGGTCCCGATATCCCAGAAGCTGGCCGAGTCCATCGGGTTGATCGTGAGGTTGATGCCGATTTCCTTGAGGTTCTGCTGCGCCACCTCGGCCCACGCCCGGTACTCGGCCGTGTCCTGGATGTCCATGCGCAGATCGAGCGACTTGACGCCCGCCTTCGCCATAAACTCCTTGGCTTTCGCAAGGTCTTGCTTATACACGGGCGCATCGGCCCAGTAGCCGATCAAGCCGGGCGGCACCAGCGTCTTTTCCTGCTCCACCTGGCCCATGTAGGCGACCTTCAGGATCGAAGGCACGTCGATCGCATAGCGGATGGCCTCGCGGACGTTGATGTCCTTCAGCTTCGGGTTTTCGACGTCCATGCCGATCCAGCGGTAGCGCAGCGAGGGCTTCTTCACCAGGCCGAAGTTGGCATTGGAGGCGAACCGGTCGACCGAGCCGATCCCGATGCGGGTGAAGTCCAGCTCGCCGGCCTCGAGGGCGATCTCTGCGGCGTTGTCATCGTCGATGGGGATGAAATGGATCTCATCCCAGTAGCCGGGCTCGCCGTAATAGTCCGGGTTGCGAACCACCACGACCTCTTCCTTCGGCTTCCATTCCTTGAACATGTACGGACCCGTGCCGATCGGCTCGGTGCCGAACTTCTCCGCGCCGACCTCTTCCACGTACTTCTTCGGCACGATACGCCCGCTTGTCACAGGCAGGGTGGAGTGCCACAGCGGGGCGAACGGCTCCTTGAGGATGATCTTGCCGCTGTACTTGTCGGTCACCTCGACACGGTCCAGCGTCTTCCAGTCGTCGGCGTACGGCGACTTGAGCTCGGGGTTGGCAATGCGCTCGAAGGAGAACTTGACATCCTCCGCCGTCACTTCGCCGTAGCCCTTCTGCCACTTGATGCCCGGCTTCAGCTTGAACGTGATCGTCTTGCCGTCGGCAGACGGTTCGACGGACTCGGCCAGCTCGTTCATCACGTCATACGAGCCCGGACCGTAACCGACGAGACCGTTGAGGATCGTGTTTCCGATCACCCAGTCATTCTGGGACTTGACGAAGGCCGGGTCCATGCTGACGAGGTCGCCGTACAGCCGGACGCGTAGGATTTTAGGCTCCTCTGCGGCGGGCGCAGCGGTCGGTTCGGGCGCCTTGGTTGGCTCGGCCGTGGGCGCAGCGGTTGGCTCGGGCGCCTTCGTCGGTTCGGGGACCGCCGTCGGGGGTGCCTTGGTCGGCTCGGCTGCGGGAGCCGCGGCCGCCGGCGCTGTGGTTGGGGCAGCCGGAGCAGGGGCGGCGGCAGGCGTGCACGCCACCAGCAGCATGCTGACCACGACCAAGAGGCCCAGTAGTCGAACGAGAGACCTTGTGTTCATCCGGTTCCTCCTCCATGTGGGTAAGTGGGTTGGGAATAGGCCTCGGGCCGGCGCCGCGAGCGTGGGCCGCCGGCCGGTAAACAGCTTCTCGTTAGTACGAGCGGCCCGCCACTCGCGCTCCGCCCGTTTCATGATTTCGTCGAGCTCGGCGGCGACGTTGGCGGGAAGCTCGGGCGCCTCGTGTTTTCTCAGGAGCTCGCGCACGCGCATCGTCGCTCGGTCGACGCCGCTGGCGCTGCCCGTGCGATCGCCGACCGTCGGGATCCAGATGGCGCCCTTGCGGACCTGCTTTGCGGTGTGGAGCTCGCCGAGGAACACGCCGTCCCGCGGCGCGACCTCCTGGATAACATCGTAGGCCAGGGTGACGTCGTCGACCTGGATCCCGCCGGCGATATAACGCATCATGCTGATGATCTCGTCGTCGATCACCGCGATCGGCAGGCTGCCGGTCAGCACGCTCTCCGCGCTGCCCGCACCCGACAACACGTCCGCGCCGCCCAGCGCGGGGGTGAGCGCATTTGCGAGGCGCTCGTAAGCGAACTGCGGATCGAGGCGGGTGGCGCTGGTGCAGAGGCCGAACGTGTCACAGGTCAGGCCCAGCCGGTGCGCAAGCTGCGCGGCCGTCGCGCCGGCCATGCCGATTTCCGGGCCGCCCCATGATGATACAGCGGTGCGGAGGTCGATCGGGCTGATGCGCGAGCAGTACGAGACGGGCGCGCCCGGGCCGGGCCGCGGCCGCGATGACGAAGCTCGCCAACAGCTCGGCGTGTTGCTGCGCCAAAGCGCCCGCCAGCGTGATGGGGCCGGTGGCGCCAAGCACCGGCGCCGGCAGGGAGTTGAACGGTACGCCGAGCTGCGCTACGGCGATGATCGTGGATGTCACGTGCTGGGGGAAGCGCAGCGGGCTGACCGGCGAGATGCTGATATACATATTCGGACGCTGGCGGTACGCCTCCATGCCCCCACAGCAGGCCGCGGCCATCTCCACCACGAACGGTACATCCCGCGGCTCCTCGATGGCGGCCGAAGAGAACGGTTTGCAGGTATTGCGGAGTGTGGCATAGGTGGAGGCAACCGCCAGCATCTCGGGCGCGACATCGCTCGGGCCGAACAGTGGGATCACAATATCGATATTGGGCAGCGCGTCGAGCAGCCGGCTCGCTTCGGCGACGTCCTGCAGCGTTGGCCTGCGCCGCTCGCCGGTGTCGAGATCGTGGATGAACGGCAGCCCGCCCGCATTGTGGAAGCGGAACTTGCCGTCGCCCAGGCGGAAGGCGGGCGAGCCATCGCGCGTGTAGAACTGGGTGTGCGGGGTAACGTTCTTCAACCCCCACTCGACCGCTTCACGGGGCAGATGTACGCGATTGCCGGCGATCCGGCAGCCGAGCCCGTGGAGCATTTCGACGGCAGGGGCGTAGGTCAACTCGATCCCGACCTCGTCCAGAAGCCTGAAAGCAGTTTCTTCGATGCGGCGCAGTGATTCGTCGGCCAGGAAATGAAGCTGGCGGCCGTTTGCAGTGGATCCGTCGTCGGGCATTGACACGATCCTTTCGACTGAAGAGGGATAAAAGGGTGCAGGAAAAGCTTAAGCCCAAGCCAGCCGGGGCGCAACCCTCAAACGGTGATTTGTCACCAACACCAGGGTGATTTCGGAGGGACGGGGCGTACCTCGAAAGGGTGAGGGCCTACCTCAAATGAGGTAGACGGTTAGCGGGCCTCGCGCGAGTGCAGGGGCCGTCACTTGGGCTTGAGGGGCGCGATTCCCTCCCGCAGCGCGTAGAGGGCGGCCTGGGTGCGGTTGGCGAGGTGGAGCTTTCCGAGGATGTTGCGGATATGGGTGCGGACGGTCCAGTCGCTGATGACCAGCCGTTGCGCGATCTCTTCGTTCGTGAGCCCTTGCGCGACCAGTTTGAGCACGGCGAGCTCGCGTTCGGTGAGGGGATTCTCCGCCGGCGGCAGATCGGAGGGCTTGTTGAGCTCGCGCGACGAGCTTGAGCGCGATGCTCGGGATGGAGCGACGACTCGCCCCGCGTGACGTCGTGAATCGCCTCCAGAAGCTGGCGCGGCGAGGAGTCCTTCAGCAGGTATCCCAGCGCGCCCGGCCTGAATGGCCGGGAAAGACGTTTTCTTCGTCGGCGAAGCTGGTCAGCACCAGGATCTGGAGGTCGGGCGCCTGGCGCTTGATCTGCGAAACTGCGTCGATGCCGCCGAGCCGGGGCATGACCAGGTCGATCAGCACCACGTCCGGTTGTAGTGCGACGGCCTGGCGCACCGCCTCCAGGCCGTCGGCCGCTTCGCCAACCAACTCCAGCTCCGGGTCACTTGCAATCAGCGTCCGTAGTCCCTCGCGGACCACCGCGTGATCGTCCGCGATCAAGACCCGTATCTTATCCATGTGCTTCTCCCACCGGGCTTGATCCGGCGCCGGGCCGTTCGAGCGGAGCCCGAGCGCTTATGGTTGCCCCTTGCCCCGGCATTGAGACGATCTCCAGGCTGCCGCCGAGCCGGACGGCGCGCTCGCGCATGTTATCCAGGCCCATCCCTCCGGACTGGCTGGCCTGCCCGACATCAAACCCACGCCCGTTGTCGCTGATCTCCAGTATGACATCTCCCGCGTCCACGCACAAACGAACGGTGACCTGGGTGGCCTCCGCGTGCTTGAGTGCATTGTTGAGCGCCTCCTGGCTGATGCGGTACAGGCCATCCTCGACCCGAGGAGGCAGCTCGATAAGCTCTTCCATCACGACCCGAGCGTCCACCCCTGCCCGCCGCTCGACCGCATCCAGGCGCTGCCGCAAGGCCCCCACAAGCCCATCGCGCTCGAGGGCGGGCGGCCGGAGCTCGTTGATGAGCAAACGCATCTCCTTCAGCGCCTGGTTCGTGATGTCGGCGATGCGGCCAAAGGTGTCCTGGGCGTAAACGCTGCTGCCCATGCTTGCCATGCGGCGCCAGCCCTCGGTCAGCAGCAACACGCTGTACAGCGACTGGGTGACGGAGTCGTGCAGCTCGCGGGCCAGCCGGTTCCGCTCCTCCAGCACGGCAAGCGCGCGACTGCGGTCGTACAACCGGGCGTTCTCGATCGCCACCGCGATCTGTGCGCTCAAGCCCTCCATCACACGTACATCTTCTTCCGAGAACACGTTGACCTCGCTGCTGTACACGTCGAGCGTGCCAACCATCTTGTCACCCAGGCGCAAGGGCACGACGAGTTCGGAACGCGTCTCGGGCAGGCCGGGATCGGAGAGGTACGCAGGGTGCGCGGCGACGTCGTTGACCACTTGGGGTTCGCCGGTCTGCAGCGCCCGCACGTTCAAGCTCGTCGCCTCGTGCATGTCGAGGCATTGGACCTGCGGGCCTCCCGCAGCGTGATCGCCACGGCGGCGCTCACGCCCGCTTCCAACATAGAGCGTCAACTCGTCTCCCGTGGGATTCAGGAGGAAGACGTGCACCTCGTAGTAGCCAAAGGCATTGCAGATGACCCTGACCATCTGGTCGAGCAGCTGGTCGACGTCGAGGATCGAGCTGATCTCCCGGCTGACCCGGATGCTCGTCTCGAGCTGCAGCGCGCGGCGCTGCAGGGCGCTGGTGCGGCTCGATACCCGGCGCTCCAACGTCGAGATCAGGTCGCGCAGCTGTGCGGTCATGCTGTTGAATGCCCGGCCAAGCGCGCCGATCTCGTCGGTTCGCTCCGCCTCCGCCACACGAGTGAGGTCGCCGCCGGCAATCCCGGTTGCAGTGTCGACGAGATTCGCAAGGGGCTGCGCGATGCTGCGGCCAACCAGCAGCGAGACGATCGTTGCCAGGAGGACGCCGGCCAGGGCAGCGATTAAGCTGATGGCGACGGTCAAGGAGACCGATCGGAAGGCCTCTTGAAAATCTTGCTCCACTGCCAGCAGCAGCCCCAGATCCGGAAGCCAGCGATACACACCGATGACGAGGGCTCCCCGGTGGTCGCGATTGAGACCGGAGTAGTTGCCCCGGCGCACCTGGGCTTCCCCTACGGCTGCTTCGCCGACGGCTGCTTCGGCGAGAGTATTCCGGGCGCCGGCGACCTGCGCCCGAGCGTCGGGAAGCGACGGGCCGTGAGCAGCGCTTTCGGATAGCAGCAAGCCCTTCGCATCCAGCAAGTAAGCGCTGCCGGTGCCCGCCAGCCCGGTCTGTTCGTCGAGGATGTCCCCGAACAGGCTCCCGCGCTGTCCGCGCGCCAATCACGCCGAGCGGGCTGCCGTCGCTGCCGAGGACGGGCATGGCGACGACGGCGATACGTGAACGAGAACCGGCATCGTCGAGGGGAAACTGCACGTTGACTCCGCGAAGTCCTTGCTCGTAGAACTCCCGGAGCTCGCCTGATCCAAGCTTCGGCGCTGGGAGCAGTCGAGAGGACAACGTTACCATCGCGGTCACGGAGGAAGATTTCTGTGAGTTGTTGAGACTGGGCGACGAAGCGGCGCAGGCGGTTGAGCACGGCCTTGTTGTAAAAGTCGTAATACTTGTGGTCGCCCGCCAGGTCCAACACGATGCTGATATGCTCGAAGTCGCCCTCGGTGTTCGATGCAACGACCAGCTCTTGCTGGACCGACCGCAAACGTTCGCGCAGGGCCGATTCCTTGCGGGCCGCGACGGATTCAAGACGCTCGGTGGCCTGCTGGCGCGCGGAGAAGAAGCTGACAAGCGTGGCGCCAGTGCCCACGGCCAGGGCTGTAACCAGGGTGACGAGCGCGAAGCTGAGCACGAGTTGTGCCCGGATGCTTCCCCTAATGCCGGCGGCACTTGATCGGAGCACGTGCGGGGCCTTCGTGCGCGGAATGGATTTTGTGCGCATAAGCAGTATATGCCACTCGGGGCGTTATGTACAGCAGGGTCGAAAGCTGAGACTCGTTCTGGCGGAGCATACCGAGGTCAAGCGGCCGCCGGATCGTGCGCGCGTCGACCTGCAGGGTTGCACGGTTGACCAGGTTGCAGACGGTAGGGTACACGCAAGCTGACCGATTTCGAGGTCCATCGTGTGTGGCAGGAGGGTGAACGCGTCGACCTGCAAGGTTGCACGGTTGACCAGGTTGCAGAGTGGTGGTTACACGCAGAGTCACTTCCCAGTCCATAGAGTGCGGCATGGGGACGGCCAGTGGGAAGAGTTCAGCCACTGTTTTCGCGTCGCGCGGTTTGACATGCGCGATTACGGCAAGTCTGACCGGGCGCACGGGCCGATCTCGCGCCGCAAGGATCTGGAGGGGCTGCTCGATCAGCTTGAGATCCAACGCGCCGTGCTGATGGGATGCTCGATGGGCGGCGCAACCGTCCTCGACTTTGCCGTCGAGCACCCGGAGAGAGTTGCGGCGCTGATTGTGGTTTCAGCAGTTCCTGGCGGCTTTGAGATGCGGGGAGAGCCCCCGGCGGATCTGCTCGCCATGTTCGTGGCCATGCAGCAGGGCGATCTGGCGCAGGTATCTGAGTTGCAGCTGCGCCTGTGGGTCGACGGTCCTTTTCGTCAGCCGGAGCAAGTCGATCCTGAGGTGCGGCAGCGGGCAGCAGAAATGAACCGGATTCCGGTGGAACACGGGACATTCATGCTCGATCCTCAACCGGTTGACCCCCTCGATCCGCCGGCGGCGACATGGCTGAACCAGATCCGTGTCCCGACGCTGATCATCGCCGGCGCACTGGATGACCCCGAACTGTTACGGGCAGCCGATGTGGTCTAAGAGGCTTCACCGGAGCCAGAGATATTTTTCTCCGTGTAACCTACCCTCTGCAACCTGGTCAACCGTGCAACCCCTGAATGAGGCGGAGTCGTTTCGAATCCCGGGACTACGAATCAGCAACGTGCGCCGGCGCGAGCAACTCCAAGGCCGAGGCAATGACCTCCTCCGGCCGGACTTTATCCACAAACGACGGCCGGTGTTGGCAGGGATCGTAAATGGTGTTGCGGCCGCAGATGGGGCACTCCATGCGCCACGACAGGTGCGGCCGGTGACGGGCGCGCATGAGCGTGCCTGCGCTGATCAGGTTGCCGGCCCAATAGATGCCAACGGTCGACGCACCCACTGCGTTCGCAACGTGCAAGGGGCCTGAATCGTTGGATACGACCACCTTGCAGCGCGCCAGGGTGGCGGCAAGCCCGCCGATGGAAAGCCTGCCGCTGAGGTCGACCGCATGCGCAGCCATGTTGGCCGCAACCGCTCTTGTGATCGGCTCTTCAAACCCCGCCCCGGTGAGCAGCACGCACGCGCCGGCCCTTGCCAGCGCATCGCCAACCAGGGCGAAGTTCTCGGGGGCCCACTGGCGCCAGGTGTCGCCTACCCCGGGGTGGATAGCGACAAGGACATCCTCGGTCTCGGGCACGACGGCGTAGGACTCGTCGAAATCGGCCTCGGTGAGGGCCAGGCGGGGATCCAGGCCGGCCGGCGCGGCGCCCACCATGCCCACGACCTCCAGCAGGCGGGCGATCTCGTGCTGCCAGTAGACGTACGGGAGGGTGAAATCGAGCCGGGGCGCGTCGGGCGTGGCAGAACCCGCGGTGATCCGGGCGCCAAGCTGCAGCAGGAACGGGTTCGAGTTGCGACCCCCGCCGTGCATCTGAAGCGCCAGGTCAAAGCGCTCGGCGCGCATGGCGTCGAAGAAGGCCGTGGAGCACCTCCGGTGGGTCCTCCTGGCCCGCGGTCTCCCGGTCCTCGCGCACGCCGCGCGTCCGCGGCACGACGACTACACGATCCACTGGGCCGGGCCGCTCGGCCAGGAAACCCTCGTGCCAGGGCTGACCCAGAAGTACGATCTCGGCGCCTGGATAGGCCGCTCGTAAGGCATCGAGCGCGGGCAGCGAGAAGATGAAGTCGCCGATCGCATTGGCTCGCAGTACCGCGATCTTGTGAATGTCCTTCAGTATCCCGCCCGTATGATCTTGACCGTTCATTGCATTCCTTTCAACACAAAGACACGAAGTTTCAATGAGCTCAAAGCATTGTGCCTTCGTGTCTGCGGCAGGCTTGCCGGTGTGTTGTCGTCTCGCGCACGTCCAGCACGGCTTCGGCTGCGGCCACGACTGCTTCGACCGAAATGCCGGCCAGGCACTCCCGATTCGTGGGGCAGACCCAGTGGGGGCACGGCCAGCACTGCACCGGGTTGGCGAGCGCCACGAAGCGCCCGTCGTCGGGCGGACCCCAGCGCGCCGGGTCGGTGCCGCCGAAGACGGTGACGGTTGGCGTACCGAGCGCGTAGGCGATGTGAGCCGGTCCCGAATCGTTCGTCAGCAGGAGCGTCATGCGCTCGATCAGCGCGCCCAGGACCGGGAGCGTCGTCTCACCGGTCAGGCCCACTGCAGAGCAGCCCCGGCTTCGCAGCCCCTCGAACACCTCGGCGCCCAACTCCCGCTCGTCCGGTCCGCCCACCACCACGACCGTCCCGCCGTGCCGCCGCTGCAGCTCGGCGGCGGCGAGCACGAAACGCTCGGGTGCCCAGCGTTTCGTCATCTCTCGCGCACCCGGATGCACACCAATGGTCCCACCCCAATCCCGCTGTAGGGACGGGTCTTGTGCCCGCCCCAGACCTGGCGCTTCGCCCCGGCCGAGCAAAGCATCCGCCGCGTCCCGGTCTGCCTGCCACAACGGGAACTCCACCTCGCGCCCTTGCCCCTCCGCACCCAGGAAGAGAGGCAGGCTCAAGACGCGGTCTATCTCGTGGCCCGAGCTCGCGCGCAGGCAGCGCGGCATCAAGCAGCCCAGGGCCTTCCCCCGGCCGGACCCACCCCACAGTCCAGCGCGCACCGAGCATCAGGGCGAACGGGTTGGAGTAGACGCCGGAGCCGTTGAGCTGGACTGCGAGGTCGAACGCCTCGGCCTGCATGGCTTCAAAGAAACGGAGCGCGGCCCGCGCATCGAAGAACTGCTCGGCCATGCCGGGGAAACCGGGGAACTCGACGAAGCGGTCCAGGTGGGGGGAGCGGGCGACGAGGTCGCGCAGGAAGGGGAGGCCGATCAGCGTGAAATGGGCGCGCGGCAATGCGGCGCGCAGTGCGCGGAACGCGGGCGTGGCGAGGATAAAATCGCCGATGCGGCTCGTGCGCAGGACGACCACCTTGCGCGGCGGCTCGGGGAGACGCGCCAGGAAGCCGGGCTCAAGCCGCAGGTTGGTGGTCGGACCGGTCATGGCGCGGGCTCGGGGCGGGCGAAATGTCGGGGGTCGCGGGCGAAACCTCCGAGGTTTGGGAAACCTCGGAGGTTATGGGGGGAACTTCGGATGTCACGTACCGCTCGATCATCTCGGGGAGCAGGTCCAGGGCGTGGCCGTCGACCGAGCCGGCGTCGTTCAGGACGGTGGAGTCGAGCTGCGAGTAGTACGTGCCCGACGGGATCATGCCGCAGCCGCCCCAGCGCCGCATGAGCAAGTTCTGCACCAGCACTTCTTCGCCCGAATGGTAGCGGGGCAGCCTGGACCAGAACGAAAAGCCTCCCACGTCGAGCAGCTTCTGACGGTCGTACAGGATGCAGGACGCGACCCACGCCACCTTGTAGAGGCGCACCGCGCCGGGCGGCAGCTTCCGGCTCGCATGCCACAGGTTCGCGGCCCGGTGCACGTTCCAGCGCTCCCATTGGGGCGTGTCCTGTTCGACCGCTTCGGGCTGCACCGCGCCGTCCCAGAATTCGAGGACCTGCTGCCCGGGCCGGACGTCATCCCGGAACGTCAGGCCGGCCGGGAATGCGCCGACAAAGCCGCACGCGCCCGCTGCATTCTCGGATCGAAGCAGGCGGAGCATGGTCTCCAGGACCCAGGGTTCCATCCAGACGTCGTCGTCCAGGTAGAGCACGGCGTCGGCGGTGGCCCGGCGCAGGAGGAAGTCGCGCTGCTCCGCAATCCCTTGCGACGGCGCTCGGTAATGTACCTCGTAGGAGCCGCCGCGGGCCTCGATCAAGCGCAGCAGCGCCTGGACGACGGGCTCCTGCGCGACGGGTATGTCGCTCTGGTCGCTGAGCACCAGGTGGAAGTCGGCCAGCGATTGACCCGCCACACCGGAAAGCGTCATGACGAGCGAGGTGAGGCGGTCGATGGTCGGCAGGAGGATATCAACGGCAGCCATCAGAATGTCCCGTGGTATAACGAGCAGGCCCGGCAGATATCGGGCGGATCGTCGGAGTCCAGGCGGGCGCGGAAGGCCTCGTACTCGGGACCATCCCAAATGGCGAGGACGCCCTGCTCGGCCATGTTGCCCATGTTGGCCCGGTCGGGCGTGGACACCATGCAGCATGGCATGGCTTCCCCGCTGTAGCTCACGTAGCCGCCGGTCCAGGGCCAGCTGCAGCGCTGGCGCCCCGGAGTGCCGGCAGGGTGCTCCCGACGCTGGGTCCGCGGCAAGCGCAGCCTGACCCCGGCCGCCTGGGCCGCTGCGCGGGCTTCCCCGAAAAACTGCTCGACCCGCGCCGGATCCTCGTTCAGCAGCGTTTGCGCGTCCACGTACTCCCGCATGGAGCGATACTGCGCCGGCAGGCTCTCCTCGCTGAAGTCATGGCTCAGGTGCTGGACGAAGATCTCCTCCATCCCGAAATCGGCGGCAAGGCGCACCAGGGCCGGCAGCTCGTGCAGGTTCTGGCGCATGATGACCATCACCATGTGCAGGTGCGGGAGCTCGCTGCGCCGTCCCTGCCCGCTGCCGCTTTGGCGGCCTTCACCAGGTCGATATTCCGCAGGACCCGCTCGAAGTGCGCGCCGTGGCGGATCCGCTCGAAGGTGTCCGCAGTGGCCCCGTCGAGCGAGATATGGAGCGTGTGCAGTCCGCTCGCGACGAACTCGGCGGCCCGGCGCTCGTTCACCAGGGTCATGTTGGAGTTCGTCGTCACCTTGAGACCGCGCGCGACCGCGTAGCGCACCATGTCGAAAAAGCGCGGGTGCATGGTGGGCTCGCCCAAGCCTTGCAGATGGAGTGTGTCCAGGCTGCCCGGACGGCGCTTCAGAAAACTCGTCGACAAGCCGGGTGAAACGCTCGAACGGCATGAACGCGGGCGCGCCGCCCTCGCCGGGCCGCGCGCCGTCCTGGCGAAACTGTATCGCGCACATCGTGCAGCGCAGGTTGCACTGGCCGACGGGCTCGATCTGCAGGTACTGCGGTATAGGCGTCGCTACTGGGCCACCTATGTTGCATGGTCGGCCGCTCGCTCGGCCTTCATAGGAACCTCGCGCGGTGTTCGAGCGCGCCGCGCCACCGCCAATACAGGGCCACCGGCGGGATGACCGCCGAGGTCACGACCATTTCCACGACATGGCCGGGCGCACGCGATGTCCCTTCCAGCCGCCGCGCCACGAATCGCCCGGTCAGGACGAGCCAGGCGAAGCTGCCGAGGGCAACCAGCCCGGAACGGCGCAGGACGATGCCGGCGACCGCCGCGGCAAGCGCTCGCCGTGATGCCATAGTAGTGCCACGGTGTGACCGGCGCGAGCCGCTCCCGGTAAAGCCGGGCGTGCTTCTTGTAGAGCAGCGCGTTGTAACGGTTACGCGGCTTGCTGCGAGATGCTGACGCCCCAGCCGGCGGGCCGGACCGGATGAACGACGACCGCGTCCGGCGCCTGAACGAACGCCGAAGGACCGGAACCGTTGCTCCGCTCGAGCAGCGAGAAGAAGAGATCGCTGTCTTCCCGCCAGGCCATCCGGAAGCGCTCGTCGAAGCCGCCGACTGCCTCCAGCGCCTGCTTACGGTAGAAGCAGTTGGCCGTCACGAACTCCGAGCGCACCAGGTTCCGCGCGTTGAGCTCGTAGTCGGTCAGGTGGCGGGCCGGAGGGGACACAGCACCTGCAGGCCGGCTCAGGGGCATGACGATGCGGCCGGACGACGCCGAGCACCTCGGGCGCGGCGAACGCAGCCAGGCCTGCGGCAAGCCAACCGGGCTGCGGGATGCAGTCGTCGTCGGTGAACGCGACGATCTCGCTGCGCGCCGCACGCCAGCCGGCATTGCGCGCTGCGGCCGGGCCGTGCCGGCCCTGGACCGCCACGTACCGCACCGCCACGCTCGCGGCCGCCGAACGACTCGACGCAGCGCCGCGTTTCGTCGTCCGCAGCGTCGTCCGCAACGATCACTTCGACCGCACCGGGCGGGAGCCCGCCCGCGGCCCGGCAGACTGCGTCGAGACAATCCCGAAGCAGGTGCAGGCGCCGGTACGTCGGGATGACGACCGAAACGCGGGGCGCGTGGCGTCGACGTCGCCCTTGCGGCACGGTAATGGTCGCGACGGGCGCAGCTGCGGCGGCGGCGATGTCAGCGGCCCTCATCTCCTGTCGCCACTGCGCCGCGCGCGGCGCTGCCCCCGTCCTTCTCGAGGATGAACGGCCCGATGACCAGCGCGTCCAGCGGCGAGGTCCAGAAGCTCTCGAGCGCATCGCGCGGGCTGAGCACGATCGGCTTGCCGCGGGTGTTGAACGAGGTGTTGACCAGGACGGGCACGCCGGTTCGCTCGCCGAACGCCTTGAGCAGGTCATAGTACGGCGCGTTCTGCGCCCGGTTGATCGTCTGGATCCGGGCGGTGCCGTCGATGTGCCGCACGGCCGGAATCATGGCGGCCTTCTCAGGCCGCACGTCGAAGATGAAGAGCATGAATGGCGACTGGCCTGCCGGCGAGCCGGGCGGCATGACGCCGCTCGGCAACTGCCGCCCGGCAGTCAGCGTGCCGCCACGGCAGGCAAACCAGTCGGCGCTTCCTCTTCCAGCACCACGGGCGCGACGGGCCGGAAGTCCTCGCGGTCCTTGATCTCGTTCAGCCGTGCCTGCATGGTCGGGCTGATGGGCGAGGCCAGGATCGAGCGCGCGCCCAGCGCCCGGGGGCCGAACTCGTGCCGCCCCTGGAACCAGCCGATGATCTTGTCCTGGGCGAGAATGTCCGCCACTTCGCCGGCCACATCGTTCAGCCGGCGATACGGCAGCTTCGACCAGCGCAGGTAGTTCTCGATCTCCTCCTCGGTGTACTCCGGGCCCAGGAAGGCGTGGTCCATGCAGTAGGGTCGGGGCTTCGAGCCAAGACCTCCGAGGTTGTGCGACTGCGTCGCGCGGAAAACCTCGGAGGTCTGCGTGCGTTCCTGCGCGTCGATCCACAGGGCCGCGCCCAGGGCGGTGCCGGCATCGCCCGCCGCGGGCTGCACCCAGACTTGCTCGAAGGGACCGCGATCACGGATCGCCGAGTTCATCACCACGTTCAGCGCCACGCCGCCGGCCAGCGCCAGATTCTTCTGCCCGGTCGTGCGGTGCAGCCAGCGGACGAGTTCCAGGACGGTCTCTTCGAGGACGACCTGGAGCGAGTAGGCGATGTCGTAGTGCCGCTGCTCGAGCGGCCCACCCGCGCATGCGGCGCGGGCCGAAGCGCTCCTCCAGCCGCGGCGGCTGGATCGTGAACTGCCCCTCGCGACCGAGCGTGATGATCTCGAAGAAATCGTCCAGATACGGCGGCTCGCCGCCGGGCCGGATGCGTTCTTGCCGAAGGAGGCCAGCGCCATCACCTTGTACTCGTCCGACGAGTGCAGGAAGCCGAGGTAGTCGGTCACCTGCTCGTACAGGATGCCCAGCGAGTGGGGCATGTTGACCTGGCCGATCCGCTCGATGTCGCTGCCGCCGCCGATGTCGTAGGTGGTCGTGGCGAGTTCGCCGCGGCCGTCGAGCGTCAGGATGGCGGCCTCGCGGAACGGCGAGGGCAGGAACGCGCTGGCCGCATGGGCCAGGTGGTGCTCGACGAAGTGCCACTTGTAGGGGCCGTCGACACGGGCGCCGCGAAAGCGCGCCTTGCAGGTGATGCGGCGCGCCGCCGACAAGCTGGCGGGGCGCGTTGACGATGTACGACAGGAAGAGCGGGTCCCACGGCAGACTCGAACTCCCATCGTCGATGGCTATGCCCGTTGTTGCGCACGTGCGCCATCGTGGCGCTGGGTTCGAGCGGCAGGCAGATCGTTTCGTCGCCGCGGCGTCGATCGCCGAGCAGCAGCCAGGGGTCGTACGAGTAGGCGATGTGATCGACGTCCGTGATGGTGATGCCGGCCTCGCGGAGGACGTAGTCCATCGCGTTGAACGGCAGCTCATAGGTCGTGAACGGGACAGGACGCTTCCCGTGCTTGATCTGCGTGAACCGCTCCTCTTCAGCCGCCGCGACCACCCGGCCGTCCTTGACGAGGACGGCAGCCGGGTCGTGATACACCGCGTTGATCCCCAGCGTATACATCTCTACAACTCACTTCCTCATTCGCGTTCATCAGCAACACACGCCACCACCAAGGACCTAAGAACAAAAGGCTCACAAAGGCTTCTTTGTGAACCTTTCTTTCTTCGGTCCTTGGTCGTGACGTTATTCTCCCGACGGCTCGCCGGGGGTTGGGACGCGGCGGCTCGTTGCCGATGCTGCCGAAGCCTGTCTCGCCGTAACCCCCGGTTACGCCCGGATCGGTGTCGCTGCCCAGGCCGCCGATCTCGGCGCGCTCGGTTGGCGCCTTGCCCGCGGCCATCCGGGCGGCGTTGCCCAGGACCTCCCACACGTACTCGGGCGCGAGCCGGCGATCGTTCGCGATCTCGTAGACGGGCTTCCCGTCCAGTGCGTCGCGGACGATGTCGCCCTGGTCGCCCGGAAGGGTTTCGGCCAGGCCGGGCAGCTGCTGCAACTGGTCCACCAGTCGTTTCAGTTGGTCTTCACTTGATGGCATGATCACCTCGTTTACAGTGCCAGGACTCTGGGTGCGTCGACTTTGCGGTCGACCACCGTGGTCGGAAGCTCCATATGATAGACGCCGGACGGCAGGATTCCGCACCCACCGTACTTCGCCATCACGCGCATTTGCGCGAGCACGTCCTCGCCGGCGTGCTCGGGCGGAAGCTCCTGCCAGAACGAGTAGCCGCCGACCGCCCGGAGCTTCGCCGTGTCATACATGACGCAGGCGCCGACCCAGGCCACCTTGTACTTGCGCAGGTCGTCCGGCCTGATGCCGAGGCGCTGCTGGATGTGATAGATGTTGGCCGCGTTGTGCAGCTTCCAGCGGTCCCAACCGTGCCCGTTCGGCACGATGGTCTCGGGCTGCACCGGCCCGTCCCAAAACTCGATCGCCTGCTCGTGAGGCCGGACGTCGTCCACGAAGCTCAGGCCGATCACCGCGCTGCCGACAAAGCCCAGGCCCGCGTTCGCCCCGGGCACTGGCCGGACTGCCGCCAGCAAGTTCCGGATGACCCAAGGCTCCAGGATCAGGTCGTCGTCGAGAAACAGCGCGTAGGGCGCAGTGACCTGGCTCGAGCAGGAACTCGCGCTGCTCGGCCATGCCCCGGCGAGGCAGGTGCTTGATGATCTGGACCTCATGGCCGTGGGCCTGCAGCACGCGCACCGGGGCCTTGACTTCGCCTTCATCGGCCACGTCGCACCCTTCCGTCTGGTCCGAGACGATGACGCGAAAGTCGGTGAAGGTCTGGCCGCACAGGCTGGTCAACGTGACTGCGAGGGCCGCGGGCCGGTTGTAGGTCGGGATCAGCACGTCGACCGTTGCCTTACCGTTCATGCCGCCTCCTGTCTCGGTTGCGATCTGGTGTCCCGCCCCGAGCCCCAGCAGCTCAAGCGCCGCGCTGACGACCCGTTCGGGCTCGACGAGGCGCAGGCAGTTGTTGTGCACGAGAGGACAGGTGCTCTTGTAGCAGAATTTGCACGGCACGTCGTGAAACAATACCTTGTTCGGCGTCATCCACGGCGTGTGCTGCGGATTTGTCAGCGCGTAGAGCACGACCACCGGCGTCCCGAGAGCCGCGGCGATGTGGACGGGACCGGTATTATTCGAGATCATCACCGGCGCGATCCGGAGCAGCGCCGCCATGTCTTCGAGCTCCAGCAAGCCGGCCAGGCTGATCACGCGCTCCACGGCAGAGACCTTCAAGGTTTCGGGGATGGAGACCTCCGAGGTCCCCGGGACCAAGACCTCCGAGGTTTTCGAAACCTCGGAGGTCTCTGCGGCGGACATTTGCGTCCGGATCTCTTCGATCAACGCGCTCTCTGCGGCCGTGCCCGTGAAGACGACCTGCACGCCGGCCTCCTCGACGAGCCGCCGGGCAACCTCGGCAAATTGCCCGGGAGGGTAACGCCGGGAGGCAGCGGTCGCGCCCGGGTGCAGGACCGCCCAGGGCCGGCTGCAGTCCAGCCCTGATGCCGCGAGCAGCGCGGCCACCTTCTCGGATGCGGCGGCCGGGACGCGCACGGACAGGCGCTCGTCCGCGGTCCCCGCGCCCACCGTGGCGACCAGGTCGAGCTGCCGGCGCACCTCGTGCCGGACGGTTTGCTCCGGCTCGATCTCCTTGACCCAGTTCGGTCAGGAGCTGGTACGGGTTCTCGCGGCAGTGCGCCAGGCGCAGCGGGATGCCGGCCAGGTAGCACAGGAAGGCTGCAGGCAGCGGGTTCTGGCTGTAGACGGTAAAGATGACGGCCGCGTCGAAGCTGCGCCGGCGCAGCTGCTCGGCCATGGCATACTCGCGGGACGCGCCTGCGCTGCCCGCGGTGCTGTGCTTCATCCACGGCGCCTCGTAGACGATGACCTCGTCGATCTCGGGCACGAGGCGAGCGGCGGCCGCGCCGGACGGCGACGTGAGCAAGGTCACGCGGCGGCCGGGCCGCGCTTCCTTGAGCGCCCGGATGGCGGGCGTGGTCATCAGCACGTCGCCCAGGCTATCCAGGCGCACGCAGAGCAGGTTGAGCAGCGGCATCCCACCCGCCAGGTGCTTCGCCCGCCGGCGCATCGCCGGTCGGTGCCTCGCCGAAAAGTCCGCTCGACGCGTCTACCATCGCCGTATCCCTCAGCCGTCCAAAGCCGCGGCACTGTCGCGGCGCACCGCCCGCCCCTGCGGAGCGTCGGGCCGGAGCTCGACCGGGAAGGTATAGGACTCGCGAATGCGGGCGATCATGCCGGTGGTCGAGCGGTTCTCGATGTAGGGCAGGATCTGCACTGATCCACCGTAGGCCTCGACCACCGCCGCCTCCGGCAGGGTCTCGCGGGTGTAGTCGCCGCCCTTCACGAACACGTCGGGCTGCAGGATTTCGAGCAGGTGCGCGGGCGTTTGCTCGTCGAACGAGATCAGGAAGTCGACGCTGCTCAGGCCCGCGAGCACCTGGAGGCGGTCCTCCAGGCTGTTGATCGGCCGCGTCGGGCCTTTCAGTCGCTGGACGCTTTCGTCGGTGTTCACCGCCACCACCAGCACGTCGCCGAGCGCCTTCGCCTGGTTGAGGTAGGTGATGTGCCCCCGGTGGAGGATGTCGAAACAGCCATTGGTAAACACGACCCGGCGGCAGCCCGACCGTTCCGCCTGCAGCCGCTCGGCGAGCTGGTGCGGATCGCCGTAGTACTTGTCCCCGCCGAGGAAGAACGACTTCAGCTCGTCGACGCTGCAGATCGTGGTGCCCGGCTTGGCGACCACGATGCGGGCGGCGGCCTGGGCGATTTCCGCCGCATCCTCCGTCGCCGCGCCGGCGAGCAGCGACAGGGTCAGCGCGCTGACGAAAGTATCGCCCGCGCCTGCGGCCTTGGAGTCGGGCTGGGCGTCGGAGTACGTGCGGTACGGCGCGTTGCCCCGCTCGCACACCAGCGCGCCCTCGGTGTCCAACGTGATCGCCGCGATCTGCGCGCCGGTCATTTCCAGGACGCGATCCCCGTAGGGCGCGATCTGCTCGGCCCGCGCACACGCGCCTTCGAGCTTCGGCAGCCCCAGGAGCTTGACCGCCTCGCCGTAATTGGGCTTGACCGCGGTCAGGCCCAGGTTGCGATAGCGCACGAGGTTGCGCGCGTCCGCTACGATCACGCGGCCGCCGCCGAACGGGAACCACCTCTGAAGGTCTTCGAGGGCTTCGACCACCCGCGGGGTCAGCACGCCGTAGCCGTAGTCGGATATGATGATGCCGTCGACGTCCGGGAAGAGCTGGCCCAGCCGCTCGACCAGCGCGGCCTCGCTTTGCGGACTGATCGCATCCGTGTGGCCCTGGTCGAAGCGGACCAGCATCTGGCCCCCGGCCGAGACGCGGCGCTTCGAGATCGTGCGCCGGCCCGGTTCGACGATGACATGTTCGGTGTCGACGCCCTTTGCTTCGAGCACGCGGCGCAGCAGCACCCCGTCCTCGTCGTCGCCGATGACCGAGAGGAAGGTGACCTGCCCGCCCAACGCGGCGATATTCACCGCCGTGTTTGCCGCTCCGCCGCCCGCGTCCTTGCGGTCGGTGACGGTCACGACCGGCACGGGGGCTTCCCGAGACAGCCGGTCGGTGTAGCCATCGAGATAGCTATCCAGCATCGCTTCGCCGACGACCAACACGCGCAAATTAGCGAAGCGATGCGTCAAGTCAAGGATTCCCGCATTCATACTCACATCCCAAGATACATTCAGCGGCCGTCTGCAGGTCGCCGACAACCCAATCCGGCAGCCTCTGGCGGCTCAGCTCCCACTCCGTCTCGTTACCGTTGGCGATCAGGATGGTCTGGCAGCCGGCGCGGCGGCCGGCTTCGACATCGTTCAGGATGTCGCCGATGATCCAAGACGCTTCGAGCGCGATCCCGTGCTCTGCGGCCGCGGCGAGGACCATGCCCGGCGCGGGTTTGCGGCAGGAGCACTCGCAGGCGTAATCAGGCATAACCCCACCGGGGTGATGCGGGCAGTAGTAGAAGCCGTCGAGCTTCACGCCGTGCTCCGCCGAGCAGCTCCGCGAGCCGCTCTTCCACCCCGCGCAGCGCCGCCTCGCCGAACAACCCGCGGGCCACACCCGACTGGTTCGAGACGACGATCAGCTTGTAGCCGGCCCCCTGCAGCGCGGCCAAGGCCTCCCCCGCGCCCGGCGTCAGCCGGATCAGCGCAGGGTCGACGTTGTAGGGCACGTCTTCGATCAAGGTGCCATCCTTGTCGAGAAACACCGCCCGGAGCTCGCCGATCATGGCCAGCTGGTCTCGCGCATGGGGATGACCATGATCTCGGGGATCACGGTTTCGGCCGGCTGGGTGAGAACGAAGCGCACCGTCGCGGCGACGTTCTTCGGGTCCTGCAGGGTGTTTACGTCGATGCCCTCGAAGCGATCGAGCAGGAATGCGGTCTTCATGCCGCCGGCAATGACGGCGGTCACCTTGATGTTGTCCTGGCGGCCCTCAGCATGGAGCGCGTAGGACAGGCCGAGCAAGCCCCACTTGCTGGCGTGATACACGGACGCATTCGGCCAGGCGCGCTTGGCGGCTGTGGAGACGATGTTGACCATCTGGCCGCTGCCCTGCTGCTTGAAATAGGGAAATCCGTACTTCGCCATCAGGAACGGGCCGCGCAGGTTGACGCCCATGACGAGGTCCCAGTCCTTCGTTTCGAGCTCGTCCACCGGCAGCGTCACGTCCGTGCCCGCGTTGTTGACGATTACGTCCAGCTTGCCGTACTTCTCGACGATGTGGCTCAAGTGCAGCCTTCACGCTGTCCTCGTCCGTCACGTCAAGCCGCAGCGCTTCCGCCTGCCCGCCTTGATTGCAGATGTCGTCGACGACCTTCTGCGCGAGCTCCGTCCGGATGTCTCCGACGAGCACGGTTGCGCCGGCCTCGGCCAGGACACGGCTGATTTGCTCGCCCAATCCCCGGGCGCCGCCCGTTACGACTGCCACCTTCCCCTGAATACCTTCCATCTCTTCCTCCTTCGCTCAAACCATCTTGACTGGGCGCACACAAGGTGCGCCCGTCGACACGCTCGCTCATTACAAGCGGGCGAATACTTCCCACGTCAGCGGCACCCCTGCGGCGGGCATCGACATGATGCGCTCGTCGATGAGCTCGCAGATCAGGTGCAGCGCGATGATGTGCACTTCCTGGATGCGCGGGGTGTTCGAGCTGGGCGCGACGATCGAGATGTCGCTCAGCTCCAACAACTCGCCGCCGTTGCCGCCGGTCAGGCTGATGCACGTCAGGCCCTGCCGGCGCGCGGCCTCAAACGCCTCGATCACGTTGCGCGAGCGCCCGCTCGTGCTGAGGCCGATCAGGACGTCGCCCGGCCGGCCGAGCGCCTGCACCTGGCGGGAAAACACCTTGTCGAATGCCGCGTCGTTGCCCCATGCGGTCAGCACCGCGCTGTCGGCCGTCAGGGCAATCGCGGGCAGGCCCGGGCGGTCGTGGTACTTGAAGCGGCCCACGAGCTCGCCGGCCAGGTGTTGCGCGTCGGCCGCGCTGCCGCCATTGCCGCAGATCAGGACCTTGCCTCCGGACGCGAACGCGTTGGAGATGGCCTGCGCGGCTTCCAGGATGGTGTTCCGCAGGAGCTTGCCGGACTGCAGCATGACCTCGCTCGCCGTAGCAAACGCGTTGTCGATGAGCGCGAGCTCGTCGACCTCGTGCTGCAGGACGGGCTGGCGTGAGTCCAGCGAACTGTCGGCGGCGGCCCAACGGCCGCCCCACCGCTGGCTGAGCAGCTGCTCGTAGGTGGCAGCCATAGCGCTGGCCACCCGCTGCCAGGTAAACAGGTCGTTCGCACGGCGGATGGCGTGCTGGCGCAGGACGGTCATCACCTTGGGATGCTGGAACAGGAACGCCAGGCGCTCGGCTACCGCGTCGGCGTCCTGCGGCGGCACGAGATAGCCGGACTCGCCGTCGCGGACCGAGAACTTGATGCCGCCCACGTTGGAGCCGATCACCGGCGTGCCCGACGCCATCGCTTCCAGCGGCGTGATGCCGAACGGCTCGTACCAGGGCGTGCTGACGAAGACGTCGGCGGCCGCGTAGTAATAACGGAGCTCTTCCCGCCGTCGCGCGCCGGTGAAGATCACATGCTCCGCCACGCCTTCGCTCTCGGCGAGCGCCATGAGGCGGCCGATCTCGGGCGTCACCTTCGGATCGGGATCGCGCGACTCGCCGCCCACGATGAGCAGCTTGGCGCGCACCCCGTACTCGCGCACGAGCTTCGCAAAACCCAGCAGCGCGGTGTCCACGCCCTTGCGCGGCACCATGCGGCCGAGCTGCAGGACAACCCGCTCGTCCTTCGCCAGCTTCAGCCCGAGCTTGCGCCGCGCCCGCGTCTTGTCGATCGGCCAGAACTCGGTCGGGTCGAAGCCCGCAGGCACGACGGTCAGGCGCTCCACGTCGGCGTCATACAGCCGGATGAGGTCCTCTTCATCCTGAGGGCACTCCGCGATGATCTGGTCGGCTTCGCGCACGATGCGCTCCTCGATGAGGAACCGCTGGTCCGAGAAGTCGTCGGCCCGCCCCTGGTGCAGCCGGCGCACTTTGCCGAGCGCGTGGAACGTGATGACGAACGGGATGCCCGTCGCCCGCTTGATGTCGGCGGCCACGAGGCCCGACATGAAGAAGTGGGCATGCACCAGGTCATACCGCTCCTCTTGATGGCGGAAGAAATTGAGCATCCACTCGCGGAACTCGTTCATCAGCGGAAGCATGTCTTCCTTGCGGACGTAACTGGCCGGGCCCGCATCCACGTGGATGATTCGCACCCGATCGGTCCAATTGACGATCTCGGGCAGGTCGCGGCGGTCGCGCCGGGTGAACACATCGACCTCGTAGCCCAGCGCCGCGAGATGCTTCGCCAACTGCGCGACGTATACGTTCTGGCCGCCGCCATCGGCGCCGCCGAGATTACCTAAAGGCGAGGCGTGCTCGCTGATAAAAGCGATCCTTCGCGTCATTTCAAAACCTCCACATTTGCCACAGCCGGCAGACCTCCGAGGTTTTCCGAAACCTCGGAGGTCTCGTTCTGCCTGCTGCCGGCTGTGGCAACGCCGCCCCAGGTCTGCCGGCCCGCCACAGCGCGGAAGGCAGCGTCCCAGTCGCGGACGAAGCGGTCGATGCCGAAGCGCTCGCGCGCGACTTCCCGCGCGCCCTGGCTCAGCTTCGCAGCCTCGCCCGGGTCCTTCAGCAGCCGCTGCATGTGCTCGACCAGAGTAGCCACGTTCGTGTCCACGTAGCCGTTCACGCCGTTGCGGACCGCGGTCACCATCTCGGTGGTCGCCAGCCCGATGATGGGCATGCCGAGCATCATGGCCTCGCAGACGGCCAGGCCCAGGCTCGTGTAGCGGATCGGGTTGAAGAAGAAGCGGTACTTCGTCTCCAGCGCCCACAGGTCCACAAGCGGGATGGCCCCAAGCCCGCCGAGGTCCAGCGACTCCATGCCCGCCAGGTCCAACGGCACCTGCCCGCGCACACGCTCGAAGACGTCGAGCCCGAGCCGGCGGCCGCGCTTCTTCAGCCCGTTCACGACCACCATGCCGCGCTCGAGCTCGCCGGTCCACCTCAGGTGTTCGGGGACGATCACGCCGTGGTCGATCACCCGCGTGGGCGTGCGGCCGCTATCCCACATCAGGTCGTTGAAGTGGGTGACGTGGACCAGGAGCACGTTCGGGTCGTCGACGAAATGCTTCGTGTTGGTCGGCGCGTCCTGGGGCGCATGCCGCGGCGGGTCATGCTCGAGGTAGATGCGAGGCAGGTCGCGCTGCTCGTCCGAGAGGATCTCGTACTGGTCCACCTCGTAATTCTTGCGCGACTGGAAGAGGATCACGTCGAACTGGCGGTTCCTGACCTCTTCGGCCGGGACGTCGAACATGTTGTCCGGCCAGGGAAAATCCCCCGCGCGGCCGCCGTACCCTTCGGGGCGGCCCGGCTTGACCGGCAGGTAGAACTCGTGCTGCCGGTTCGGCCCGAGGCCGGTTTGGACCAGGTAATACAGGTAGCTACCGTGGACGTGCCACGTTAGAATCTCTCATTTGATAACCTCACTCCTCACACACTCAATACAACCAACTCAATGGCAACCCGCCACTATGTCTTCGTGTCGTTGTGTCTTTGTGTTAGCCCGCCCCACTTGCACGCGTCGCGGCGAGCATCTTCAGCGCCTCGGCGACGACGGCCTCCGGCTCGAAGTCCAGGCATTCCATGTTGTACGGACATCGAAACGCGAAGCACGGCGAACATGCCGTCTCGCGGCGCATCAGGGTTGCCGGCGCAGAGCGGGGCCGCCACTGGCTTTCCCACTCGGTGCCCGAGTACATGATCACCATCGGCCGGCCGAGCGCATCGGCCATGTGCAGCGGCCCCGAGTTGTTCGCGATCACCAGCGCGGCGCGGTTGATGACCGCGGCCAGCTCGGCGACGCTCGTCTGCCCGACCAGCGCAACCATGCGCTCGTGTGCCTCACCGAGCATGGGCGCAGATCAGCTCGCTCTCACGCTCGCTGCCAAGGAGCACCACGGTGAGCGGCTCGCCCGTCGCCGGGTGCTCGCAGCCGGCCAAGCGCCCGCGCGACCCGGGCAAACCGGCCCGGATCGTATCGCCGCGCAGTTGCGCTGGCGCCCGGCGCCAGCGCAACAAATGGGGCGAAGCCCTCGCCCGACGCGCCCGGCCCGATGCCCGACGAAACGGAGCAAGTCGTCGGCCGCGGCCTGCGCTGCTTCCGGAATGCGCAGCTCCAGGCGCCCGCCGGCAGGCTGAAAGCCCGCGCTGCTGGAGCAGGTGCAGGTTCCGGTCCACCTGGTGAGCATCGTCGGGCAGCGGCCGCACCCACTGCGTCAGCACGCCGCCGCCGAATTCCTTGGACTGGGCGATGCGCAGGGGCACGCCCGCCAGGTAGCAGACGTACGCGGGCGGATAGGGCGACTGGGTGAAGCTCGTGAAAATAATCGCCGCGTCAAACGCCCGTTCCCGGATGTCCTCCACCAGACGCAGCTCGCCGCCGGGATCGAGCGGCCACGTGCCCGAAATATCCTGCCAGAGCACCCGGCGAACCATGAGGTCGTCGACCCAGGGCAGCAGCGGCGCGACCTGGCTGCCGCCCGGCGTCGCCATCAGGGTGATGGACGCGGCGGGCAAGTTGGCCCGGATCGTGCGCAGGCGCCGGCCCGAGCATGATGACGTCGCCGATGTTGTCGAGGCGAACCGCCAGGATGCGGCGAACGGACCGCCATTGCTCGGGCAGAGCGACGTTCTCGTCACGCACGAGCGGCCTCCCCGCGACTTGCGGCCCCGCGTACGCGCTTGCCGAGCCTGGGCTCGGCCGTCCGGTGCAGCAGCGCATAGGCCTCCTGCAGGACCGAGTCCGGGCCGATGTGATCGGAGCGACGAGCGGTGTTGGGAACGATGCGGTGGAGGTCCCGGTCGAGCGGCGCCCAGCGGAGCGGGTCGGATGCGACGAAGACGACCACGCTGGGCACGCGCAGCGCGGCGGCAAGATGCGACACGCCGGTGTCGTTCGTGACGAGCAGGCTGGCCTTGCTCAGCAGCGCGGCCATCGCGCCCAGGCTCGTGCGGCCGGCGAGGTTCGACTGCCCCGTAGCGCATCCGCGCGGTCACCTCGGCCGCAACGGGGGCCTCTTCGGCCGTGCCCGTGAGAACCACCCGGTAGCCGTCGCGCGCGAAATAATCGCCCACGGCAGCGAAATTCTCCGGCGACCAGCGCCGACTGTTGTCGGATGCCCCCGGATGGATGGCGACGAAGCGCCGGCTCAGCGCTTCGACCGCGTCAGGCGACTGCCTGCAGCGCGTCCCAGTCGGCCTGCTGCAGCGGGAACTCGAGCTCGTCGCCGCGCTCGGGCACGCCGATGTGGGCCAACAGGCGCAGCCAGCGCCGGACCTCGTGGTCCGACTCGTCCAGCGGGAGATAGCGCTCGGGGTCGGGGCAGTAGGCGCCGGGCGCGTAGTAGCCGGCAGTCGCCGCGTGCGCCAAGCATGACGGTGAACGGATTCATCACCGAGCCGTTGCCGTGCATCTGGATCGCAAGGTCAAAGTCCCGCGCCTGCGCGTCGGCGAAGAAAGCGGGCAGCCCTGCGACATCCACCGGGGCTTCGGGAATCCCGGGAAAACCCGGGAAGGGCAGCAACTCGTCGATGTAGCGGCCGAACCGCGCGGCGAGCGCGGCTGAAGAAGACAAGCCGAGGAGTGTGATCCGTGCCTCAGGCAGCGCGAAACGCAAGGCCCGCAAAGCCGGAACGACACAGAGAAAATCGCCCAACCCCTTCAACGCCCGAACGACTACAACCCGATCCAACGCCAATACGCTCATTACAACACCCGATACAGATTTCCGAGAAGGGGCCCACCTCTGCGTGCGCCGCTGTGACCATCACATCTGGTCACACTGCGACCTTCTCATTAACGCCATTTGTGCATTTTGACAAATGTTACACGAAAATTAGATCAGTTTCATTAGGCGCGTGCACAATTTGCATGATCGGGAGGATGCGGCGCGTTTGTGCATCTGCACAAGACGCGGGAAGCTACACTACAGAGAAGCCTCGGCGTTGAGCGAGCGGATGAGGAACGCCAGCCGGATTTGGACCGCGTCGTCGAAGCGGCGGGGATCCAGCCCGGTCAGCGCGGTGATTTTGTCGAGGCGGTAGCTCAGCGTGTTGCGGTGGATCGCCAGGTCGCTGGCCGTCGCGGACGGCGAGCAGTTGGCGGCGAAGAAAGTGGCGAGCGTGTGCAGCAGCTCGGGTTCGTGATCGAGCGGACCCAGCAGGAACTGGGCAAGCTCGTGCTTGGTGCGGTCGTCCGAGATGCCCACAAAACTGGCTACGCCCATGTCGTCCAGGCAGTGGACACGGTTGTGACCACGAATCCGCCGGCCAAGCGTCAGCGCGGCGCGGGCGTCGCGATACGAGAGGGCCAGGCCCCGGAGGCCGGGATGGTACCGGCCGATCGCGATGCTGACGGAGCCGCCGGTGTCGTTTCGCAGGCGGGCGAGCAGCGCATTGGCCGCCCGCTTGAGCGCGGCCAGGTTCGCCCAGGAGTTGTTGTTGTCGTCGGCCGCCCGGTCGCCGGTGACCCACGGCGTCAGGTTCTTCGTGTTCGTCGCCTTGAGCACCGCAACGGTGCCCTCGCCGATATAGGCGCAAATGGTCTCGTTCGAGAGGTGAAAGAAGCTGACGACGCTGCTGATGATGAACTGGGCCTGGCGCTGGACGCGGGCGGCCTGCAGCCCTGACGAATCACCCTGCTGCCCGCCGGCGCCGCTGTTTCGGTTGCCGCCAAACAGGTAATCGGAAGCGTCGATGAGAACGACCGCTCGGGGCGGGGTCAGGTCCATGCCGAGGAAGCGGGCCTGGGTCAGGATCTGCTCCTCGTCCTGGATGCGGCCGTGGAGCAGGTCGAAGATGAGCTTGTTCTTGACCTCGTGCTGGTTGGGCAGGCGGTCGATGACCGCCATTTCGTTGATGATCATCTCGACGAGGGCCTGGGCGACACGGGGAGAGACCGGCTCGACGTCTTCCGAATGGCCGACCACGACCTCGCCGGCCTGGTCGCCGACCTTGAAGGGGACGCGCAGGTAGACGCCGATGGCTTCGCCGCTCAGCTGGCCCGCCACCACGCGGGGCAAATCGGGCCCGCTGGTTGCCACCGTGCCGCCGCTATCGCTCATCACAAAAACCGGCGCCCGCAGCAACTCCGAGACTTTTTCGGTCACGGACTCTGCCATGCGCCGGAACTGCCCATCTACGTGCGACCCTGCCACCATCAATACAACCCTCAACCCACCGCCAATACAATTCACTTACGCCTGGTTAAGGGTAGCGTCAACGGCCGTGCGCGTGCAGGTATCCCGGTTACAAAAAGCTTAGAGCAGGTCCACCGGATCGACGTCGATGCGCCAACCCCAGCCGAGCCCAACCCCACGCAGCAGGGCGGCGGGGTCGGGGGCGCGCACGACCACCTGCCAGCGCCACTCGCCGCGCTGACGTGCGAAGAAGCACGGCGCAGGCCCGAGGAGGTCCGTGTCGGACAGCCCGCGAGCGGCGATTTCGGAGCGCAGGAGATCGGCCGCAGCCTGGGCCTCGGCCTGCGCCTTCGCCCGCTGCCCGTGGTGGAAGACGAGCCGGGCGAGCCGGCGCAGCGGCGGGTAAGCCTGCTGGCGGCGGAAGGTCATCTCTTCGCGGTAGAAGCCGTCGTAATCGTGGTTGCTCGCCGCAACGACCGCATAGTGCTCGGGGTGATAGGTCTGGACGATGACCTCCCCGCCGAGCGCGCTGCGGCCCGCCCGGCCCGCCACCTGGGTCAGCAACTGGAAGGTGCGCTCGCTGGCGCGGAAATCGGGCAGGAACATGCCGGTGTCGGCCGCGACGACGCCGACCAGGGTCACCAGGGGGAGGTCCAGCCCTTTTGCGATCATCTGGGTGCCGATGAGAATGTCGGCCTCGTGCGCGATGAACTTAGCAAGGATGGCATCGTGGCTGCCCTTCGGCCCCGTCACGTCGCGATCCCAGCGGAGCGTCCGCGCCTGCGGGAATTCCAGCTTGACCGCCTCCTCCACCCGCTCGGTGCCCACGCCGAAATAACGGATGCGCTTGCTCGCGCATTTGGGGCAGACGACAGGCACGGGATAGCGCCGGTTGCACTGGTGGCAGACGAGCACGGGCGCGGCATCCGGAGGGCCGCTCCGCTCGCCCCTGCACCGTCGATCGGGATCGCCGTGGTACGTCAGCGGCGCGTAGCACTTCTGGCAGACCGCGACGTAGCCGCAGTCGCGGCAGAGGACGCAGGTGGCCGACCCGCGGCGGTTCAGGTAGAGCATGGCCTGCTGGCCCTGGGCGAGCACCTGGCGCAGGCCCTCCGAGAGCCGGCGGCTGAACATGCTGCGGTTGCCCGTGCGGAGTTCCTGCCGGAGGTCGACGATGTGAACGACCGGCAGCTCGGCCTTGATTCGCTTGGGCAGCGTCAGGAGCGTGAGTTCGTGGCCGTGGCGGGCCGCATAGTAGGTCTCGAGGCTCGGCGTGGCGCTGCCGAGGATCACGGTGGCGCTGCACAGCCTTCCGAGCTCGATGGCGACCGGCCGGGCGTGGTAGCGGGGCGTTCGCTCCTGCTTGTAAGACGGCTCGTGCTCCTCGTCCACGACGACGACGCCCAACTCGGTGTAGGGCAGGAAGAGCGCGGAGCGCGAGCCGACGACGACCTGGGCCGCGCCGTGGCCGGTGCGAACCCGGCGCCAGACGTCGAAGCGCTCGCCTTCGCCCAGCTCGCTGTGCCAGACGGTGACCTTGCCGGGGAAGCGGGCGGCGAAGCGGCGGATCGTCTGCGGGGTCAGCGCGATCTCGGGCACGAGGACGACCGCCTGCTTCCCTTCCGCCAGCGCCCGCGCAATGGCCCGCAGGTAGATCTCGGTCTTGCCAGAGCCCGTCACGCCGTGGAGGAGGAAGGGACCCGGCGCGGCCTGGACGGCCTGCCAGACCCGCTCCTGGTCCTCGGTGAGCGTGGGCGGCGTGTCGAGCTCGAAATCGTGGCCGGCCAGCGGGTCGCGCCAGACCATCTCCTCGGCAATGCTGACCAGGCCCGCGGCCTCGAGGTCGCGGAGCGTGGCGAGCGTGGCTTCCGTCTCGGCGTAGATGCGGCCGATCCACACCGGCTCCTCGTGCGCGAGCAGCAGTTCGAGCACCTCGCGATGCTTGCGGCTGCCGCGCAGTTCTTCGATCGCGGCGCGAAGTGCCTCGGTCGCCAGGTTGAGCTCCGCGGTGCCGGCGCGGCGCGATGCGGGCGTGACGGCCAGCCAGCCGCGCTCGGCCAGGGCCTTGAGCGTGCTCCGCTCGCACGGAACCCCGGCCAGCAAATCGGGAAGCGGGGCCGCCGCCGACGCCGCGGGCCGCGAACCACTGCAGCACGCCGGCCTGTTTTGAGGAGCGGCCGAGCGTCGGCAGGACCCGGGCCACTTCGTCCGGCTCGACGAGCAGCCGCACCAGGCGGTCGGTCTTGGGCCGGGGCGGCGGGGAGGGGAACTCGGCTTCGCGGGTGACCAGGCCCATCTCGATCAGCGGCTCCAGGTCGTCGCGCTGGGTGACGCGCTTGACGTCCTCCGTGATCTCCGCCCAGTCGCCGGGCTTCTTAGCGATGCGCGCCAGCAGTGCCGCCTGCTTCTCGGAAAGGCCGCCCGGCGCGGGGCTTGATGTGCGGACGAACACGGTGCGGCCGCGCTGTGACAGGCCCGCGGGCAGCATGAGGCGCAGCGATTCGATCAGCGGCGCCAGGGTCTCGCGGCTGATCCATTCGGCGAGTGCCAAGCTGCGCGGGGGTCAGCACGGGCTGCGCCCAAACCAGGGCCAGCAGCTCGCGCGTCTGGAAGTCGGGCGCGGCGTCGTGCACGCGCATGACCACGCCCTGCACCCTGCGGCTGCGAAAGGGGATCCAGGCGAGATGGCCGGGCTGCAGGCGGCCCGCCAGGCCGGCCGGGACCGCGTAGGTGAACGTCTCGCGGCCCGGGTCGTCGCTGGCCGTCGGGGCGGCGGGCGAAGGCGCGCCGGTGGGGGTGTTAACGCAGACGTCGGCGTAGAGCATCAGGAAATCCGGGGGCCAGACCTCCGAGGTTTGCGAAACCTCGGAGGTCTGTTCGCGCGTTAAGCAGGCATAGATCGCAGCCGCCAGGTAGCCGACGGTGTACGTGCCGGGGCGCTTGTCGCCCGTCACCTCGCCGGAATTCGTGTACTGCAGGACCTGGGCAGCTGTCGCACCCAACATCTGGCACGTCTCGAGGACGGCGAGCAAGCCCACTGCTCCGCACGCCTGCACCGTTTCGTTCTTGAGCTCCGTCCGCAGCCCCTCCACGTCGAACCGTGAGACGAACTCCACGAGGCGGCGGTCGGTAGCGACGACGTCCGCGTAGTTTTCCATGTGGCTCAAGTCGGTGCTGCACACGAGCAGGGTGCGGTCGTCGATCAACTCGGCCAGCGCCCGAGCCAGCGCGGATACGCGCTCGGTCGCCCGCGAGCTGCCGATGTGTTCGCCGAGCATGATGGGCACGAGCGTAAAGCTGCCCCCCAACGCAACCTGGAGGAACGGCAGCTCGATTTCGAGGGAGTGCTCCTCGTCGCCCTGCACCCGGGTGAGCGGGACGCGCCGGCCCAGCTGCTCGATGAAGGCCGCGTCGAGCGGGGTTTGTCCCAGAGGGGTGCTGTAAGCCGCCTCCGACGCTACCATGTACGGCCCGACGGGGCTGCCCCAGATGGGGCGATGCAGCGGCCCCAGCAAGACCACCCGGGCGAAGCCGGCGCCCTGCACCTGCGCGAAGGCGCGGGCGGCGATCGGGCCGGAGTAGGCATAACCCGCGTGCGGCGCGATCAAGCCCAGGATGCGGCCGGGCAAGGCGGCCTGCGGGACGGCCTCGAAGTACCGCTGGACATCACTTCGCAGCGCAGCCGGGCTGCCGGGGTACCACCTTCCGGCTATGGCCGAAGGCCGAATCATGGGCGTCATTTCCGGCATACGTCCCCCTGTCGCAACATCCAGGCAGCAGGCCACCCGCGCGAGGCCGCCTGGCTCAACCGGCCCAGCGCCGGTTGCCGACGATCACGAGACCGAGCAGGATGAGGAGCGTCAGTGCGGTCACAAAGAGCCGTTGGCGAGTCGTATGGGCATCGACGAGCCGCGGGGCCGTGCCGTAGCCATTCTGAGACCAGTCTACCTCGTAGCGCGGCGCCAGGACGAGCCCGACGAGAAAACCGGTCACCAGGCCGCCCAGGTGCGCGATGTAGTTGACGTTGGGGATGGTGAACCCGAGGACGAAGTTGATGGCGAGCAGCACGGCGACATTCTTGAGGCGCTGGCGGCCGAACGCGCCGAACAACTGCTGGTTGCGTACGAAGAAAGCCGCTTCGGCGCCCATCAAGCCGAAGATCGCGCCCGATGCGCCGACGGACGGATCGCTGGAACCCAGCAGGTACCACGCCACGCTGCCGCCGAGTCCGGCCAGCAGATAGACGACGGTGAACCAGAGCGAGCCGTACAGGCTTTCGATATCACGGCCGAGTATGAAGAGCGCGTAGGCGTTGAATGCGAGGTGCGTGAGGCCCGCGTGCAAAAAGATCGCGGTAAGCAGCTGCCAGTACTGCCCGGCCGCGACGAGCTCATTCCACTGGGCGCCGAGGAGGAAGACGATCCGCTGCCCGGTCACTTGGGTCAACACGGCGTCGGCCACGAACACCAATACGAGGATGCCCAACAGGACGTACGTCACGACCGGCCGCGCGAGCGGCAGGCGAACGCCGCTGCCCGGCCCGCCTGGCGCCGGACTCTGCTCCGGGGCGTGTTCGCCGGAAGGAAGCTGTGGGGGGCCGTAGCTCATAGCTGCACCGGCCGCCAGTCGATGCGGCTGCGTTCGGCCTGAATGATCGCGATCACCCGGTCGACGGTTTCGTCGAGCGCGCATTCACGGTTGATGATCCGGTAATTGAACTCGTGCGCCCGGCGCAGCTCGTTGCGAGCGGTTTCAATGCGGCGCTCGAGCTGCGACGGGTCCTCCGTCCTGCGCCGGCGCAACCGCTCCACCAGGGCCTCTTCCGATTCGGCCGTCAGGAAGATGGTGATGGCCTCGGGAACCAGGCGCCGGATCGTCGCCGCGCCCTGGACGTCGATGCGGAGGACGACGTCCTGCCCGCTGGCAAGCGCGGCCCGGATCCCTGCCTTCGGGATGCCTTTGTATTGGCCGTAAACGAGCGCGTGCTCGAGCAGCTCCCCGCGCTCGATCAGGTCATTGAAAGTGCCCTCCGAGACGAAGTGGTAGTCGACGCCGTCGACCTCGCCCGATCGCCGCGAGCGGGTGGTGGCGGTCACCACAAAGAAACAGCTGTACCCGCGCTCTTTCATGCGCTGGATGGTGGCATCCTTGCCCACGCCCGACGGACCGGATATTACGACCAGCAAAGGGCGCGGGGAGTAAAGGGAGCTGTACCACTCGCGGGAAACGTCTTCGAGGCTCATGGGGTTGGCCCCTGCCTGGCGATCCGAGGCGGTCGGTTCACTCATGCCTTTCGGTCCCTCATGCTATAATGCGGAATCAGCGGCGCCGGCACGACTCTGGTGCGCCGGACGTCCGCGTGCAACACTCTGTGCCACGCCCGAGCATTGTGGCGGGCACGACGAAAATGACGAGGCCAGGATGCCCATTTACGAATACACCTGTCACGACTGCAAGCGACGCGTCAGCCTGCTGTGGCGCTCGTTCGCAGACGCCGAAGGCCGCGAACCCACCTGCCCCCGCTGCGGCGGGACGAATCTCACGCGCCTTGTTTCACGCGTGGCCGTCGTGCGCTCCGAAGGAAGCCGTCTCGACGACCTGTCGGACAGCGGCGCCGACGAGGCCCTCTCGGGGCTCGATGAGAACGATCCAAAATCGCTGGCCCGCTTCATGCGCAAAATGGCGGACGAGACGGGCGAAGACCTCGGGCCGGAATTCGAAGAGGTGGTGGGCCGCCTCGAAGCAGGCGAAGACCCCGAAAGCATCGAAGACTCGATGCCCGACCTCGGCGGATCGCCCGGCGGCGACGACTTCGGCGTGATGTAACGGGCCGCGCGCCGGCGATGCGGCCCGCGGCGACTAAAGCTGGACGAATTGCTCCACGTTGAGCACGAAAAGGACCGCCCCGCCCACGCTCACCTCGATCGGCTCGGCCATCTCCAGCCCCGGCCCTTCGAGCGTGGGGAGGGGCGAGACCCACTGGGTCCGGCGGCGGCACACCTGGCGCAGCAAATCGACGGCCTGGGTCAACTTCTGGTCGTCTGTGCCGAGAAACAGCGTCGTGTTGCCCTCGCGCAGGAAGCCGCCGGTCGTGCTGATGACCGTGGCGCGAAACCCGGCCTTGGTGAGTCGATCCAGTGCATCGCGAGAATCATCGCTGCTGACGATGGCTATGACGAGCTTCATTGTGATCCTCCTTCAGTAACGCGAGCACCCGGTTCTTCCGCCGAACCGGGTTTCTGAGGCTTGAGAAGTCGCTGGACGTGTCCCTGAATCGCCGCCTGCACCTGCCCGACCGACTGCCTCGCATCCACAACCAACCACCGCTCGCTCGCCGCGCCCGCCAGTGCCAGATAGCCCGCCCGCACTCGTTCGTGAAACTCCTGCTCCTCGCGCTCCATGCGGTTCCACTCCGCCAGCTCGCCGCCCGCCTTGCGCCGCAGCCCTTCTGTGACCGGCACGTCCAGGCAAACTGTGAGGTCGGGGATCAGCCCGCCGGTCGCGAACGCCGTGATCAGGCGCAAATGTATCGAGGTCGAGCTGTCGCCCGTAGCCTTGATAGGCGAAGGTGGAGTCCGCAAAGCGGTCGCACAAGACCACGCCGCCCCGTTCCAGTTGGGGCCGGATCACCTCGCCGACAAGCTGGGCGCGGGCGGCCGAAAAAAGCAGGATTTCCGCCTCCGGCCGCATCTCGACGTGCTGGGGGTCGAGCAGGACTCCGCGGACCGCATCGCCGATACGAGTGCCGCCCGGTTCCCGGGTGGTGACCACGTCGCAGCCCTGCCCGCGCAGCCACTCCGCCAGCAGGCGGATTTGCGTCGTCTTGCCGCCCCCCTCCGGGCCCTCAAAGGTTACGAACATGGACCTTGATTCGCTCGATCAATGGATTTGCCCGATGGCTCCCGCGGGACTCGGCGCCCCAGAAACGCTCGAGAAACCTGGTTTCTTCGCGCAGAAACCTGGTTTCTTGCACGCTCAGCTTTGAAAGATGCGTACGCGGCGGCGGGGCTCGGAGCCGTAGCTGTGCGAAACCAGGTTGGCCGACCGCGCCATCTCGTGCTGCATCCGGCGGATCTCCGGGCCGGCGGGCGGCAGCTCCTCCGAACCGGACCCGCCCAGCACCCGGCGGATCGCCTCCTGCGTCTCCGTCACGGCCTTCTCCATCGGATCCTCGAACTCGACCGGAACCCCGAAGATATCGCCCAGGATGGACTCCATCTGGTTGATGGTGTTCGACCGCAAGACGTATACCGGGATGCGGCGGCGTTCGGCCTCCGTGATCGGCTGCGGATGCTTGCGATAGTAGTTCTTCAGCGTGACCACCGCATTTGCATGTTCGAGATCGTCGACGACGCTGACGGGCACGCCGAGGTTCTGCGATGCCTGGATCAGGCGGCCGCGACCGACGCCGTAGGGATAGACCCGGAGCGTGTTGTACTGCTGGCGCACGGGCCCCGCCATCGGCAGGGAGCCTTCGTAGTCGCGATCCATGCCCGCGGACATCCGCTCGCCGGCCGGCATTCCCCGTGTCCCGCGCGGTCCGCCGCGGGCCCCGCCGTCGCCCGCGAACATGTCGGTGTGCTTCTCGAACGGCAGACGCCCCATCTCGCCGTCGGCGCCTGCGCGCGCCGCTGCGCGCCGCGGCTCGGGCGCGGGCGCCGGGGCCTTTTCGATGTGCAGCTGCCCGCCGTCGTCAACGAAGCGGATCTCGGGCTGTGGCGTCCTGCCCCGCAGCAGCGAGTCCACCGCAGCCGCAACGCTGTGATGGACGGCCATGCGCTGGCGATCCTGGAGCTCGATCAGCACGTCAAAGGTCGGCGGCGCGCGACGCTCCAGCACGGCCTTCTGCGTCCCGCGGCGGCGAGCTTCCTCGTCGCTCAAGGTTACGCTTTCGATCCCACCGACCAGGTCAGACAGGGTCGGGTTGATCAGCAGGTTCTCGAGGCTGTTGCCGTGGGCGGTGCCGACCAACTGGACGCCGCGCTCCGCGATGGTGCGGGCCGCGGCCGCTTCCTGCTCGCGCCCGATCTCGTCGATGACGATGACCTGCGGCATGTGGTTCTCCACAGCCTCGATCATCACCTCGTGCTGCAGCGCCGGGTCGGCGACCTGCATGCGGCGCGCGCGGCCGATGGCAGGATGGGGGATATCTCCGTCCCCGCCGATCTCGTTGGACGTGTCGACCACCACCACCCGGCGCTTCTCGCCCAGGATACGCGCGGCCTCCCGCAGCAGCGTGGTCTTGCCGACGCCAGGGCGGCCCAGGAGCAGGATGCTCTGGCCCGACTTGACGATGTCCTCGACGATGTCGATGACGCCATACACCGCACGGCCCACCCGGCTGGTCAGGCCGATGACCTTCCCCTGCCGGTTGCGGATGGCCGAGATACGGTGGAGCGTCCGCTCGATGCCCGCCCGGTTGTCGCCCGTGAACTCGCTGATGCGCGAGATGACGTAGTCCAGGTCATCCTGGCTCACTTCCCGATCGCTCAACACGAGCTCGTGATCCACAAAGCGCGCCTCGGGCACGCGGCCGAGGTCCATGATGATCTCGAGCAGGTTGTCCCCCTGGTTGGCTGCACGCAGAGCCTTTTCAATCTGCGGCGGCAGCACTTGCAGGAGAGCGTCGAGATCGTCGGTTATCTTTCTCTGTTCCATACTTCTCTCAAAATCCTCAGGCTACGCTGTCCTTCTGTTCCGCCGGTCAAACCGCCGACCGGCTCCGGCCAGGATGCCCTCGCGTATGAAAGGCCCAGCCGCACGACGCATGCGCTCGCCCAGCCGGCTGTGAACGCCGATTTCCCGGGCCAACTCGCGCACTGCGGTCGGGACAGGCTCGGCGACACGGACGGCGGCCGTGGCATGCTTCACAAATCGAGCCCGTTCCATAAACGGCGCAAACCCGAAGCTGACGAGCGCGCCGCTCAGATTCATATCGTAGTCGCGCACGGTCACGTACACGGGACTCGTGCGACCGTCTTGCAGCGGCCCGGTCTTGCCCAGGCTGCGCAGACCTTGCTCGATTAGCAAACGAACTTCGCGGGCGGAAAGTTCACTGGCGCCGAGAACGCGCAGCCAATGGCCGGCGCGGCCTCGATGCACCTGGATCGCGCCGCGCACCTCCCCCGCTGGCTCGATGACCCAGCCCTGCCAGTCATCGGGTTCCCACCACGACAGGATGGGCGAACCGGCTTCCGCGCCGGGTGTACCGCCCGACAAGGCGCCTTCTGCCTGCTGGACCAGTCGCGGCGTGGTGCGGGCGTAAAGCCGCTGCAGCGCCCAACTGTCCCGCGGATGCTGGGGCCGCAGCCCCCGGTCGCGCGGTGCGGGTGCGGTGGCTTTCGGCGCCGCCGCCAGGCGATAGATCGTCTCGCGCGTATATAGACAGAAACCAGCCTGCTTCAGGCTGGTTTGCTCGTAACACCCTTCGGGCGCACTGGCGTACAGGCGTTGCAGGCCGTGAGTGGCCGCGGCAGCCGAACAATGAGCGAGCAGGCGGCTCCAGACCGCCTCCGCAGCGCGGTCGTATACCAACCCGTTGCCCGCCGCGGCCTCGCCGACCCCGCCGATTCCCTCATCGCTGCTCTCGGCCGACATGACGGCAGGCGCCAGGTGCAGCAGTTCTGCTTCCGGCCGGCTCGCGCGCTTCAGGAGCTGAACGAAACCTTGCAAGCGCTGCCCGTTCACGCCCTGCCCGGGCAGGGTCTCATCCAGCACGAACGTTGCCACCCCCACGCCCGCCCAGGGCCAGGGCGCGGTTAAGGCCGTCCAGAGGGGCTGATGCGGGTGTGTCAGCATGTGCTCGACGGCTAACGTCATGCCGCTGCACTGCAGCCGACGGACCAGCCAGATGTCGTTCAGACCGAACGGACGGATCACGGAACTGCCATCTCTCCTATACAACCGCCCAACTTCGCGCGCTGCCACGTCATTCCTACGGGCATTCTACCACAAGAGGTAGTCTTGACAAGTGATCTCAAACTCACACTACAGCCTCGCCGCGCAGCCGCGCGATCGCCGGCTGGCTATGGCAGAGAAAGAAAACCCCCGGCGTGGGCCGGGGGTCAAGTGGACTACTGGTGACGGTCGCTTATGCCGGCGTCACCGAGACGGCCTGCGGACCCTTCGGCGTATCTTCAACGATAAACCGAACGCGCTCCCCAGCATCGAGGTTCCGGAACCCCTCGCCAAGGATATTGGAGTAGTGAACGAAAACGTCCTTGTCCCCGCCATCCGGCGAGATGAAGCCATAGCCTTTGCTCCGGCTAAACCACTTGACTACACCCGTGCTCTCCATTAGAAAGTGCCTCCTTGGAGTAAAAGAAACTGATGGCCGAGACCCTCCTCCAGCCAATCCTCAGGGAGCCTGCCGCCTCGTCGCCGGGACTTAAGAAAAAAAGCCACCGGGGCAGACGTGCGCACCGGTGACTGGTGACTGTCCTACTCCCTGACAGACTGCCGAGAACCCTCACGGCAGAGGGAATACTACCACGCGTGACTCAATGTGTCAAATCAGAATGCGCAACATAGTTTGCAAAACGCAGACTTATGACGTGAAAATGACAGTAAGATCGGCAGGTCGTGATCGGGAAGCGAGACCGCGGACTCAATTGGGCAGCAGCGTGCCGCTAAAGCCGAACTGCACGGATTCCGGCCACTCCTTGCTGCCCGACATCCAGGTGAGCAGAGCGTTTTCACGGTTCAGCAGTGCCATCTCCCGGCGCAGCATCTGCGCGACGGAGACCGAACCGAGCAGCTCCTGCTTCTCCTTGTTGTCGATCTGCATGGTCACGGCGGCAAGGTAACCGATCTGCTGCGCGCCGGTCGGGATTTCTTCGATCTGGATTTGAAGCCCGGCGGCCTCGGCGATCAGCTGGATGTATCGCTCGACCCGCTCCGCACCGGTCAGTGCTGCGGCCAGCACCTGGTCGGGATCGTCCGGGTCGGCCATCGGCAGCGACAGGACCTCGCCCCGCAAGTACGGCTGGTCGCGCAGCAGGCGGCGGATCCGGAAACGCTCGACGCCGACCGTCACGATGTTCATCGTGCCGTTGCCCAGGTGCGTGCTTTCGATGATGCGCGCCAGCGTGCCGACCATGTACGGCTCGGCGGCGTTGCCCACCTCCTGCCCGCGCTTGATCAGCACGACGCCGAACGGCAGGTCTTGTGCGAGGCATTGCCGGATCATCAAGCGATACCGGTCTTCGAAGATGTGGAGCGGCAAGACCTGGCCGGGAAACAACACGGTGTTCAGCGGGAAAAGCGGCAGCTCGACCGCGTCGATCATTTCGTCCATGTTCTTCATCCTCGTGCTTAGGAACGGAGTGCACAGCCCTATGGTTCCTGGCAGACCAACCCAGCGCGGATAGCATATAACAAAACGGGGAGCAGCACAACCGCACTGCCCCCCGAACCTTCGTCTATGAGCGAAGCCTGGTTCGAAGCACTATTTAGTCAAGGGCGCCGGCAGCGAGCCGCAGCCCGGGCAGGTCGCGCAACTCGATCTTGCGATAGCCCAACTCGACCAGGCCCTCATCCTTGAAGCTGCGCAGGATGGCGCTGATGGTCTCGCGATACGTGCCGAGCATGTCGGCAAGGGCCTGGTGGCTGGTGCCGCGAATCGCCTTGCCGCCATTCGCCAGCTCGAGCAGCAGCCCGGCCAGTCGCTCGGGCAACCGCTTGTACGCCACCTCTTCCATCCGATTCTCGACCTGCGCCAGCCGCTGGCCGACCGTCTGCAACAAGCCCCAACTGAGCACGGGGTACCGGAGAGCGAGCGTTTGCGCCTGGGGCTGTGGCACGGCCCAGAGGATACAATCCGTCAAGGCAACCGCCCGGACGCAAGGATCCACTGCGCCGAGGAGCGCACCTTCGCCGAACATGGAGCCGGGGCCAAGCGTGGCGATCGCCAGGCGCCGGCCGTTCGGCCCTTCCCGGATCAACTGGATCCGGCCCTTCATCAGCGTGTAAAGGTTCTTGCCCAACTGCTCAGGATCTGCAACATGCTGTCCCGCTCGAAACGACTGCGCACTGATCGCCTGCTTGAACTCTGGGTCGTCTTCTCGAAGCTCGATCAAGATCTCCGGTAGTGACCTCTGCTTCCCACGATGAACCATTGTGCGACCTTCCTTCCTCTGCTACCTTCAATACGATCACCCTTACAACTGTAAGAAACTATACTACAGAAGCCTGCATGCGTCAATGCTTTGTAGAAGCTCTTAATGTAACCTTAAGGCAGCAGCCCCTACCGGTCTTTACTCCCGCCGAATTCGCAGTATCGGACCGGGCTCCAACGGCCGGTTGCCCGAAATCAGGGCCAGGACGTGCTCGACCGCGGCACGGGCGTTTTCGCCCAGGAACACGCCGGGCACGCGGGTCCGGAGCTCGGGCTGGACGTTGAAGATGCGGCCGCCAAACGCAAAGACCGGCCGCGGCGCCGTCATCGCCTGTACGGCAGCGGCAATCTCGATGAGTCCGGGCACGATTTCCGCCGTGGTAGCGCCCATGATGATCATGCCTGGCTGCAGGCGCTCCATTTCCTCCGACGAACTGCGCCAGAGGTACGTTCTGCCCGAGATAGATCGTATTGACATTACGCCGCCGCAGCATCAAGTGGATCACCAGCAGCCCCAACTCGTGCCAATCCCCGGGACCGCAGCCGAGAACGACCAGCGGCCCGGCGTGCGCCTGGGGCGCGGCGTTGATGATCGCGTCCAGTTTGCGCCGCAGGTAGTTGCTGGCGAAGTGCTCGGCGGCGGTGCTGGCGCGGCCCTCGTGCCACATGTCCCCGATCTGCATCATGGCCGGGGCCAGGATGTATTCCGTGACGCTTTCGAGCCCGTAGACGGCAAACGCCTCTTCGAGCACCCGCTCGGCCAGGGCCTCGTCGTAGCGCATGAGGGCGCCCAGCAAGAGCTCCCGCGCCTCGCGGGGCCATGGGCATCGACGCGGCCGCGGTCGTCTGGTGCGGACGGGTCGCGCTCGGCCGCTGGTGACCCAGCAGGCTGATGGCCTGGCTGATGCTCATCCCCTCGTCGACTCGCCCCTTGAGCCACCGCAGCACGGCAATATCGCGGGCCGAATACAGGCGATAGCCGCTTTCGGTGCGCCCGGGCGAGAACGCGCCGTAGCGGCGCTCCCACGCCCGAAGCGTAGCGGCGGAGATGCCGGTCGCCTCGACGACTGCCTTCATGTTGTATACCGGCTCGTTGTCCATATCCTGGTACGGTTCCATTGCTGAATACTGCCTCATCTTCGACTACTCCACGGTCCTCCCGACGGCTGCGGCGCGTCCGCTCAACCCACTAGCACAAGCATATCACAACATGCAAAGTTTGTCAATAGTTTGTTTAAAGTAGAAATGAGCGAATGGCGCGCTGGGAGGAGGAAGGGTGCAGAGCTTAGGTGGTATGTAACAGGAAGCGAGCGTCTAGCCAATGATGGGGAGAGCTGAATGAAAATCGATACCGCGGGGGCGCGCCGGTCGAACCCGCAGCTTAGCCGCCGGACGGCTCAGCCGAGTTCCTCGACGAGGCCGCGCGCGGTTCCGACGATCTCCGCGTCTTCGAACTGCCCGGCCAGCTCGGGATGCGCCCTGAACGCCCGCCCGCCGAGTATCAGACGCGGCCTCGGCTCGGGCAGCTCGTGCAGCAACGCATAGACCTCCTCGAGCGCCTGGCACTCTCGAGCGTGGCGGCTGACAGGCACACCATGTCGGGCCTCAGCTTGCGGATCTCGCGGAGCAGGTGGTCGGCGGGGACGTTCTGCCCCAGGTAGATGACGCGCCAGCCGTGCCGGCGGAGGCCGAGCGACACCAGCAGGATCCCGACGTCGTGCCATTCGGACGGGCCGGAGCCGGTGATCGCCAGCGGACCGGTCAGCGGCTGTGGATACGCGTGAAACAGCGCGGTCAGCCGGCGGCGCAGGAAAGCGGTCGCGAAATGCTCCTGCACGATGCTGGCCTCGCCCCGGTGCCACCGTTCGCCGATCTCGACGAGCGTGGGGGTGATGATTTCTTCGGCAACCACGTCGACCGGGTAGAGCGCGAACGCCTCGCCCAGCACCGCTTCGGCGTGCGGCTCCTGGAACAGGATGAGCGACTCGACCAGCTCGTCCGCAATCGTCTCCGTCCCGCGCACGTTCTCGGCCGGGGCCACGGGAACGGCCGCCCGCTCGACCTCGAACTCGGGTTCTTCGCCGGCTCGGTGCCGGATTTCGAGCAGCGCGACGGCCCGGCTGATCGAAACGCCGGCGTCCACCTGGTTCTTGAGCCAGCGCAGGGTCGCGATATCTCGCTCCGAGTACAGGCGGTAGCCGCCGTCGCTGCGCCCGGGAGACAGAACGCCGTAACGACGCTCCCACGCCGCGCAGCGTCGCGGGAGCGATGCCGGTCTCCTGCACGACCGTCTTGATCGTGTAGACCGGCGTGTCATCGTACCCGTTCAAGCGAGGTTCTTCGCCCATAGCCGCTTATCCGATCACTAAGCCCGCACGCGTCCGCTAACGGGGCGCTATGCCCGGGTGGCCGATTCCAGCTCTCCAACAATGCGCTCGGCTGCCGCGACCAACGTCGGGCGCGCCGTCAAACACGGCGAGGCCGCCCTGGTCCGCGGCCAACGCCTCGGCAGTAAACGGCAGCGAGCCTAACAACGGCACGCCGCCCGAGTGGCTGCGAACGAATTCCTCGTCCTGCGGCCCCCGCACCTTGTTCGCGACGAGGAAGATGCGCGGCACGCCGATTTCGGACGCCAGGTAGCGGATCTGCTCGGCGGTGCCCAGGCTGCGCAGCCCCGGCTCGACGACGATGATGAACGCGTCGACCGACCCGGCCGTGCCGCGGCCCAGGTGCTCGATGCCCGCTTCCATGTCGAGGATCAGGGTCTGGTCCTTGCGAAGCAGCAGGTGCGTGACCAGGGCCTTGAGCAGCGCGTTCTCGGGGCAGAGACAGCCCGCGCCGCCGGCCCGCACTGTGCCCAGCCGCAGGAGGCGCACGCCGCGGTGCGTAATGCTCAGGTTATCGGGAATATCGTCGACCTTCGGGTTGAGCTTGAACCACCCGCCGACGGTCCCCGGCTGCGCGCCGGTCCGCTCGTAAATGAGGTCTTCCATTTCCGAGATGGGCTTGAGCTCGGCGTCCATTTGCGCGCTGAGGCCAAATGCCAGCCCCAGGTTGCCGGCCGGGTCCGCGTCGATCGCGATGACATCCTGGCCGCGCCGGGTGTAAACATATGAGAGCAGCGCAGTAAGGGTCGTCTTGCCGACGCCACCCTTACCCGTAATTGCAATTTTCGGCATAACATCCCTACCAGGAAAAGATAGCATTGCGCTGGTTGCGAAGCGGTCGCATTGTACAACACGCGTCTCAAGGTTGCCAATTCGGGTGGGCCAAAACCTCGCGCTTATATGAACAAAGATAACACAGAGGTTTTCGGGCAACAGGCAGGAACCATACATTCCCGCGTCCGGCGGCTTGGGCCGGGAGCCAGTTAGCGGCAGCGTGGAGTGTGCTAAAACAAACTTTGTACAAAGACCTACTGAAGATTATCCGCTGCAGCGACTTAATGTGGTACCCTCGGCGGCGTAGAGCGTTTTGCTTTGGATCCCGGCTAAGAGGTAGAATTCAGACAGTTGCCCTCACCCCAAGGAAGGTTCACGTGGCATCATCTCCCACCCCCGATCCCAGCGGCGTCGAATGGCACTTTCGCAGCACTGCCGAGGCGACTGCGAGCCTTGAGAGCGACCTTGCGGCCGGCCTGAGCGACGGCGGACGCCGCCGCCCGCCTCGGCCGCTTCGGGCCGAATGAGCTGGTCGAGCGGGGCGGGAAGCGGCCCTGGCAGATCCTGCTCAGCCAGTTCACGAGCAAGCTGGTCCTCATCCTGGTCGTCGCCGCAGTCGTTTCCGCGATCGTCGGCGACTTCAAGGACGCGATTGCGATCCTGGCGATCGTCGTGCTGAACGCGGTGCTTGGCTTCGTCCAGGAATACCGGGCGGAGCAGGCCATGGCGGCGCTGAAGAAGCTGGCGGTGCCGAACGTCCGGGTGCGCCGCGAGGGCCGGCTCGCAGACATTTCCGCGCGCGACCTGGTTCCCGGAGACATCGTCCTGCTCGAAGCGGGCAACCTGGTGCCCGCCGACGGCCGGGTGCTGGAGGCGGCAACCTGCGCATCCAGGAAGCTCTGCTGACAGGCGAGTCGGAGCCGGTGGAGAAGATGACGGAAGCGCTTCCGCCGTCCGCGGCGGAAACCGCGCTCGGCGACCGGCGCAACATGGCCTTCATGGGCACGACCGTGACGTACGGCCGCGGCGCGCTGCTGATCACCTCGACGGGCATGAACACCGCAGCTGGGCCGGGTGGCAGAAATGCTGCAGGAAGTGGGCGGCGGGCAGACCCCGCTCCAGCGCCGGCTCGACCAGCTGGGGCGCGCGCTGGCGATTGCCGCGCTCGCGATGGTCGTCATCGTATTCGGCATGGGGCTGCTCATCGGCGAGGACTGGCAGCTGATGCTCATGACCGCGATCAGCATGGCCGTCGCGGTCGTGCCCGAGGGCCTCCCCGCAGTGGTCACCATCGCGCTTGCGCTGGGCGCGCAGCGGATGCTCAAGCGACAGGCGTTGATCCGCAAGCTCCCGGCAGTGGAAACGCTGGGTTCGGTTACGGTCATCTGCTCGGACAAGACCGGCACGCTGACCGAAAACCGGATGACCGTGACCGTCCTCGACCTCGCCGGCCACCGGCTGGACCTGACCGAAGAAATCCGCCGCGGCGAGCCGGTCCTCGTCACCGCAGACCCGAGCTCCGACATCGTGCGCAAGCAGCCGTCGCTGGCGCTCTTGCTGATCGGCGGCGCGCTGGCGAACGACGCGTCCCTGCAGCCCGCGGCAGCCCGCGAAGGCCAGTTCCATGCCGTCGGCGATCCAACCGAAGGCGCGATGGTCGTCGCCGCGGCCCGGTTCGGTCTCTGGAAGGACCGGCTGGAGCACGCCTACCCTCGGGTGGCCGAGCTCCCGTTCGACTCGGACCGCAAGCGGATGACGACCGTACACCAGGTCTCTGGACTGCGATTCGTGGATCCAGGACTGCGCGGACCTGGGACCGAGCGGGCAGGTCGTGTTTGCCAAAGGCGCGGTGGACAGCCTGCTCCAGGTGTCGAACGCGGTGTGGGACGACGGATGCGCGGTGCCGCTCGATCCCGACGTGGCGGGCGCCGGCATCGGCCGAGGCGAACGAGGAGCTGGCCGGCAAGGGCATGCGGGTGCTCGGCGTGGCGTTCCGGCCCGGCCGTCCGGGCGACGTCGCAGGCGGCGAACGGAGATGCCAAAGCGGGGTCGGGCCTGGAAAGCGACCTGGTCCTGATCGGCCTCATCGGGATGATCGACCCGCCGCGCCCGGAAGTGAAGGACGCGGTGGTCACCTGCCGGGCGGCGGGCATCCGGCCGGTGATGATCACCGGCGACCACCCCCTGACCGCACGCCAGATCGCGTACGAACTGGGCATCAGCAGCAGCGGGCGCATCCTCACCGGCCAGGAACTGGCGGGCATGTCCGTTCAGGACCTGGAAGCGCGTGGTCGACGACGTTTCCGTGTATGCGCGCGTTTCGCCCGAGCACAAGCTGAACATCGTGCAGGCGCTGCAGAACCGCGGGCACGTGGTGGCGATGACCGGCGACGGGGTGAACGATGCCCCGGCGCTGAAGCGGGCGGACATCGGCGTCGCAATGGGCATCACCGGGACGGACGTATCGAAGGAAGCATCCGAGATGGTGCTGCTCGACGACAACTTTACGACGATCGTGGCTGCCGTCGAAGAAGGCCGCGCCATCTACGACAACATCCGCAAGTTCATCCGGTTCTCACTGGCCGGTAACCTGGGGAAGGTGTTCGTCGTCCTGGTCGGCCCGCTGCTCGGCATGCCGCTGCCCTTCGCGCCCTTCCAGATCCTGTGGATGAACCTCGTCACGGACGGCATCCTCGGGCTCGGGATGAGCGTGGAGCCGGCCGAGCGCGGCGCCATGGAGCGGCCGCCCCACCCGCCGTCCGAAGGCGTCTTTCGCGCGCGGGCTGGGCGTCCAGATCACCTGGATGGGCCTGCTGATCGGGCTGGTTGCCCTCGGCCTCGGCTTCTGGGCCTGGAGCACCGGGCAGCTCGCGTGGCAGACCATGATCCTGACGACCGTGATCTTCTCACAGGTGCTGCAGGCCCACACCGGCCGCTCGAGCCGTGACTCGGTCTTCAGGATGAACCCGCTGTCCAACCGGCCGCTTCTGCTGGCGAGCGCGGCCATCGTCCTGCTGCAGCTGATCGTCATCTACGCCGAGCCGCTGCACCGCCTCTTCGAGACCGTTGCGCTGACGCCAGCACAGCTGGGCCTGACGGTCCTGGCCGCGCTCGTGATCCTCGCCGCGGGCGAGGTCGAGAAGGCTATCCGCCGCCGCAACCGCCGAGCTTCTGATGGGGAGGCTTCATGAAAGGTGCTTTGCAGGAAGACCGCTACCTGGACGAATCGAACGCGGGTGCAGGCAAACGCAGGATCACGCTCAAGCGCGTGCTCGAGAACGGGCGCTATCTCGTGCTGTTCGGGGTCATTGCGAGCTTCATCGCGTCCGCGGGGGCCTTCATCTGGGGCGCCTACAAGACCGTGGCATTGTTCGTCGAGGTGGTTGCCACAAACGGTGACTCGGAAGTGGCGACGCCGGGCCTGATCGCGACGATGGACAAGTTCCTCATCGCAGCGGGGCTTTACATCTTTGCGGTGGCGATGTACGAGTTATTCATCGGCGACCTCGATCTGCCGCCCTGGCTGGAAGTCCGCAACATCCACGAGGTCAAGATCCTGCTGAGCAACATCATCATCCTGGTGCTGGCGATTACGTTCCTGGAGCACGTGATCGAGTGGAGCGACCCGCAGGCCATCCTGCAGATCGGGATTGGGATCGCGGTGGTCATCGCCGCGCTCATCGCGTTCAATGCGCTGGGCGAAAAACACTAGCCGGGCCGGCGGCCGACGGAGACAAAAACCGGCCGCCGGCTGGGTGGGGGCCCAAGCGGCGGCCGGGACGGGGTCTCTCAGCCGAAGCTAGATGCGCTCGAACCGGGCGGCCTCCAGGACGAAAATGGTCGCGCCGTACATGGGCATGCCGGACTCGACCGGGTTAGCCTGAGAGCGCTGGCGGACGTTGGCGTCGATGATGCGGAGGACGTCGTCCACCTGGGGTTGCTCGACGCCGACGAGCAAGGTGACGTTGCCGCGGCGGAAAAAGCCGCCCGCGGTGTTCATGCGGGTGACACGGTAACCCGCGGCGATCAGGGCGCGCGTGACCGGTTCGGCATCGTCGGCCGCGACAATGCTGACGACCATCTGCATGGGAACTCCTCCTGCTGCGGGCGAGGCCGGTCCATCCGCCTGCGCTCGCGCCGCGTACGGCTCGCCGCGGCCTAGCCGCTCGAATTGCGAAACGGGGATCATGAATATCGTCGCGCCGCCGACGATCACCTCGAGTGGATACGCGGGCGCGGCCATGGCAAGATGCGCGGGTTCCGCCCCCGCGGGCAGCGGGTTGATGTACCGCTTGCGCGTGTGGCAGGTCTTGCGGACGACCTCCAATACCCGGTCCACCTCGTCTTCCTGGACACCCACGAGGCACGTCACGTTGCCGCGCGAAAGAAACCCGCCCACGGTGTTAAGCCGGGTTACCCGTACGCCGGCATTATTCAGACGCCGCGTTAGGATATCCGCGTCCTCGTTCTGGATGATGAGGAACATCAGGTACATGACGGTCTCCGAGGAAGCCAAGTGCTCCATCCTTGTACCCGCAAGTCGGCCCTTTGTCAAATGCGCGAAAACGTCGGGACTGGCGAGGCACGGCTGCCACGAAGCCTGCGCCCGCTCAATATGGGCTAAGTCATTGCGCGATCGCGCGTGCGGATGCAATAGTGGCACGTACTTAAGCGTCCGCCGTCGATCGGAAGAAGAAGGGACTGATGAAGCTGCTGGAGCCGGCCGGTTATCAAGCATTGCACGGGTTGCTCGGAGAACAAGAGCACGACCTGGCAGTGGTCGCTGTAGCACGCGGTGATGCGACGGGACGGGTCTGGGCTGACGACCCCATCGCGCCGCGCCTCGCCCTCGTGTCGCCCCACTGGGGAAGATTGTACCTGCGCGGAACGGCAGACACTCCCCAGGCGAGGAGCAACCTGCGCGAGCTGCTGCTGGCGGAGATCTTGCCCGCCGGGCGAGCGGCCGGCTTCCGCGCGTATACGATAGCCTATCCTCCCGACTGGCACGCAGATCTGCCCGCCATAATTGAAGGACCGGGCATGGAGCAGGCCGACCGCCAGTTCTATCGCTGGGAAGGGCCGGCGCCCGAGCCCACACTGCCGCCTGCCGGCTTTGCCTTGCTGCCCGCAGACGCGGCCTTGCTTGCGGATGGCGGAGTGAGCAACCTGCAGGCTCTGCGCGAAGAAATGATCTCTGAGCGAGCTTCGCGTCGAGGACTTCATGGCGCGCAGTTTCGGCATCGCTGCCGTCCACACCGGCAAACGCACCGACGGCAAACCTGCCGCCGGCGAGGTTGCCGAGGGCGAGCTTGCGGGCTGGTGCCTCTCGGAGTACAACGTGGGAGACCGGTGTGAGGTCGGCATTGCCACGCTCGAGCCGTTCCAACGCCGCGGCCTGGCGAAAGCCATGGGCCAGGCCTTCCTCCGGATGGCCTACAGCAAGGGAATACGGGAGGTCGGCTGGCACTGCTGGAAGCAGAACATTCCGTCGGCCGCAACTGCCCGGGCGCTCGGCTTCCGCCACGTAGCCGATTACCCCGTCTACGTTGGCTGGTACGACGAGGCCAACGCCGCAGCGTGAGCATTTTCGACTCTATCGTTCGATGAAGGAGCAATCGATGAACCGAACAACAAACCGGCGCTGGTTTGTCGTCGCCATCTTCTTTGTCTTCATGCTGCTGCACCAGTCGGACAAGCTGCTGATCGGCACGCTGACGCCCAACATCATGTCCACGTTCGGGATCACCATGACCCAGATGGGCGCAGTCTCGACGGGCGCGTTGATCGTGGGCGCGATCTTCTATCCGCTCTGGGGCTACCTGTACGATCGCTATGGCCGGGCGAAGCTGCTGGCCCTGGCTTCATTCCTATGGGGCGCGACCACCTGGCTGAACGCCGTGGCGCCCACCTTCAGGGCTTTCCTGTTCACGCGTGCCAGCACCGGCATCGACGATTCGAGCTACCCCGGCATCTACAGCCTCATCGCCGACTATTTCCCGCCCCGCATGCGCGGCAAGGTGTACGGCATCCTCGAGCTCACGATGCCGCTCGGGTTCCTGTCGGGCATGGTGCTGGCGCTGGCGCTGCGTGACACCATCGGCTGGCGCGGGGTCTTCTACATCACCGGCACCCTCGGCGTGCTGCTCGCCGCGGTGATCTTCTTCGGCGTGCGGGAGGCGCCGCGGGGGGCAGCGAGCCGGAGTTGGAGGGCATGGAGAACCTCCAGACCTACCGGTTCAGCTGGCCGGCGGCCCGGGCGCTCTTCGCCAAGCCGACGCTGCGCCTGCTGTTCGTGCAAGGGTTCTTCGGCGTCTTTCCCTGGAACGTGATTACCTACTGGTTCTTCACCTATCTCGAGCGCGAACGGGGGTATACCGGCAGCGCGCTCTTCATAACGATGGCGAGCGCGGTGATCGTGCTCGCCATCGGCTATCCGGTCGGCGGCGCGCTCGGCGACGCGCTGTTTCGCCGGACCCCCCGCGGCCGGGTGATCGTCGCCACCGCGGGAGTCCTTATCGGCGCGGTGCTCATGGTCATCACGTTGTCCGTGCCGACGGCCAATCAAGGCCTTTTCCTGGTCATGCTCGCGCTCACTGCGCTGTTCATCCCCTTCGCGGCGCCGAACGTGCTGTCGACGGTGTACGACGTCACGCTGCCCGAGGTCCGGAGCACGGCTGTGTCCATCCAGTACTTCATCGAGTCGGCCGGCGCGGCGCTCGCGCCGTTGATCGCGGGCCTCATCGCAGATCGCTCGTCGCTGCACACCGCGATTCTGGGCATCTGCATCTCGACCTGGCTGCTCTGCGCGGCCTTCTATGCGCTGGTTGCCCGGGTGATCCCGGGGGATATCGCAGTGCTGCGCGGGCCAGATGCAGGCGCGGGCGAAGTTGGAGCGCAAGCAGCCGGCGCCGCCCGCCGCGGAATCGGCGCCCAACGCAGCCCTCTCCTGAAGGACGCTCTCCCGGCCCGCGAAACCTCCGGGAATTTGAAGCGTATAGCATGATGAAAGATCAAGTGTGAGTAACGCCGCAAGGCGAGGAGGCAATGAGATGGAAGACCAGAAGGTACGCACGGAAGAGATCAAGGCCCAGGGCGAGCAAGTCGTCGCCAAGGTCAAGGAACTGATTCAACAGGGCAACGTCCGCCGCATCACCGTCAAGAACGAAGAGGGCAAGGTCCTGGTGGACATCCCGCTGACCCTGGGCGTCGTGGGCGCACTGCTCCTGCCGCAGCTCGCCGCGCTGGGGCTCATCGCAGCGCTTGTGACCAACTGCAGGCTGAGCGTGGAGAAGGTCGAAGAGGAGCTCTAGCATGAACTCGCTCACGTCGGAGCAGATGCACCAGCATGTACCGATCGTGGCCTGGCTGAACATCGCGGGCAGCGTCCTGCTGCTGCTCATCGGGGGGTTCCTCCTGCTGCTGCTGCCGAGCATCGGCGCCATCTCAGGGGATCGCGAAGCGCTCGGCGTCCTGTCGATCGTGGCCGTCAGCGTGGGCGGCTTTATGACCGTGCTGGCGCTGCCCGGCTTGCTGGCAGGCATCGGCTTGCTGCGCCGCCGCAACTGGGGCCGCATCGTGGCGATCGTCGTCAGCTTCTTGAACCTGCTGAATTTCCCGATCGGCACGGTGATCGGTGCGTATTCGCTGTGGGTGCTGTTCCAGGACGCCGCGACCGCCTACTTCGATTAGGCACTGCCGGGCGTCACCTTGACCGGGCTTTCTGCCGGCCCTATAATCACTCCCGCCACACGACTTGTGGCGGGAGTTTTGTTTTCATGACACGCGAAGACATCATCAAGCTGACCAGCCTCAGCGCCTGCGCGGGCTGAGCGTCCAAGCTGCCGCCCGAGCAGCTCGCGCAGGTCCTGCGCGTACTTGGCGACCTGTTCCCGGCCGAGCAATATCCCGCCCTGCTGGTGGGCCTTGGCGCGCCGGATGATGCTGCGGTCTACAAGCTCAACGACCAGCAGGCGCTCATCCAGACGGTCGACTTCTTCACCCCGATCGTGGACACGCCATACGAGTACGGCGCGATCGCGGCGGCGAACGCGCTCAGCGACGTGTACGCGATGGGCGGGCAAGTCCTCTTCGCGCTCAACATCGCCGCGTTCCCGCCGAACCTACCTGCTGCACTCCTGGCCGAAATCCTGCGGGGCGGCGCCGACGTGCTGCGCTCGATCGGCGCGCCCATTGCGGGCGGGCATACCATCCAGGACAAGGAGCCGAAGTACGGCCTGGTGGTGACGGGTCTGGTGCATCCGGACCACATCCTGACCAAGGGCGGCGCCCGCCCCGGCGACGCGCTGGTGCTGACGAAACGGCTGGGCACGGGAGTCGTGACGACCGCAGTCAAACGCGAGGTCGTGGAGCCGAGCCACCTGGACGCGGCGGTCGCGAGCATGATGACCCTGAACCGCGTTGCGTCCGAAGCGTGCCAGGCGGCAGGCGTGCGGGCCGCAACGGATATCACGGGCTTTGGGCTGCTGGGGCACGGGCTCGAGATGGCCGCGGCCTCCGAAGCCGCTTTTCGCATTCGCTACGACGACCTGCCGTGGCTGCCCGGCGCGCTGGGATATGCCGAGAAGTGGGTGTTCGCGGGCGGTGCGTTCAATAACCGCAGCTTCTACGGGCCGCACGTCCGCTACGAACGCCAACTCGAAGAGTGGCAGGAAGTGCTGCTCCACGACCCCCAGACCTCGGGCGGCCTGCTCGCGGCCGTGCCTCCGGCCGGGCTGCCCACCTTCCTGAGCTACTGCAAGGAGCGCGGGCAGGATGCCTGGGTGATCGGCGAGGTGGTGGAGGGTGAAGGCATTGCGATCGCCTGAATCGCTCGCCGGCGCGACGGACCGGGGGAGATCGGGACGGGTAAGGATGGGAGCGGAGAGCGTACAGGGCGGGAGGGGGCCGGTCGACGAAATCCGCGTGCGTGGCGCGCGGCTCCATAATCTGAAGAACATCACCCTCAGCATCCCCAAGAACCGGTTCGTCGTCCTGACCGGGGTGTCCGGCTCGGGCAAATCCACGCTGGGGTTCGACATCCTGCACAAGGAAGGCCAGCGGCAGTACCTGGACTCGCTGGGCCTGGTTCCCTACGGCATGTCCAAGCCGCCGGTCGACGCGATCACGGGGCTATCGCCCACGGTCAGCGTGGACCAGCGCCTGGCGAACCGCAGCCCGCGGTCCACGGTCGGCACGGCGACCGACGTCTACACCTACCTCCGGGTGCTGTTTGCCCGGCTCGGCCACCGCCCCTGTCCCTCGTGCGGCCGCGACCTGCCCCCGGCCGTCGACGCCGCCGAAGCCGAGGCCGACGCGGAGGTGGGCGCAGACGACGCCGCGGCTCCGGAAGAGACCTTTCCCTGCCCCTACTGCGGCGCGCCGGTCCCCGAGATCGACATGGCGCACTTCTCCTTCAACAAGCCCGAGGGCGCCTGCCCCACCTGCACGGGGTTGGGCGCGGTCCACCAGGCCAACATCGACCGCCTGGTCGACGTGGAGAAGAGCATCCTGGACGGCGCGGTCGCCGGGTGGGAACAGAACCTGATCAACTACCACAGCGCGAACCTCCGGGCAGCCGCGGCCTATTACGGCTTCGAGTTCGACCCGTCCCGCCCGATCAAGGAGTACACGCAGGCGCAGCGCGACCTGCTGTTCTTCGGCGTGGAAAGCCCCCTGTTCCGGCAGCACTTCCCCGGCGTCGAGCCGCCGGCCACCGTGCGCGGCGGGCGCTTCGAAGGGGTGGCCACCAGCGTGCTGCGCCGCTACGCCGAGCACATCGCGCAGCATGCGGGCGAGGCCGACTACCGCGACAAGCTCGAAGAGTTCCTGGTCACGCAGACCTGCCCCGATTGCGGCGGAACCCGGCTGCGCCCCGAAAGCCGGCTCGTGACGGTGGCCGGCGACAACATCGTCGCCGTGTCCGCGCTCTCGCTCGAGGCGCTCGACGGCTGGCTGGCCGCGCCTCGCCGCCGCGCTCAGCCCGGACGAGATGCTCGTCGCGGGGCCGCTCCTCCCGCTGCTGCGGGAGCGCATCGCGCGGTTGGTCGAGGTCGGCGCCGGCTACCTGACCCCGGACCGCGCGTCGACCACCCTTTCCGCGGGCGAAGCGCAGCGGCTGCAGCTGGCGTCGCTGCTCGGCTCGTCCCTGAGCGGGCTGCTCTACGTGTTCGACGAGCCGACCATCGGCCTGCATCACCGCGACACCCGCCGCCTGATCGGCGTCCTGCGCCGGCTGCGCGATCTCGGGAACACCGTCCTCGTCATCGAGCACGACCTGGACATGATCGCGGCTGCCGATTACGTGCTCGACTTCGGCCCGGGCGCCGGCAAGCACGGCGGGCAAGTGGTGGCCGCGGGCACGCCCGCCGAGATCGCTGCCGAGCCCCGCTCGCTCACCGGCGATTACCTGGCCGGGCGGGCTGCCATCCCGGTGCCCGCCCGCCGGCCGCCCGGCGGCGAGGCGATCGTCATCCGCGGCGCCCGCCAGCACAACCTGCAGAACATCACCGTCCGGCTGCCGCTGGGGATGCTGGTGGCGGTCACCGGCGTTTCCGGCTCCGGGAAGTCCTCGCTGGTGTTCGACATCCTCGACCGCGCCGTCCGCCGGCGGCTGTACGGCGCGGCCGAGCCGCCCGGCGAGCACGATGCCATCGAGGGCTACGAGCATTTCGACAAGCTCATCACCATCGACCAGGAGCACATCGGGCGCATCCCACGATCGAACGTCGCGACCTACTCCGACGTCTTCACGCCGATCCGCGAGGTGTTCGCGGCCAGCCCGGAGGCGCGGCGCCGCGGCTTATCCGCCCGGCACTTCTCGTTCAACGTCCCCGGCGCAGCCGCGGGGGCGCTGCGAGCGCTGCGAAGGCGCGGGCGTCCTGACGGTGAAGATGCAGCTGCTGCCCGACGTGGAGGTGCGCTGCCCGGCCTGCCACGGGCGCCGCTTCACCCGCGAGACGCTGGCGGTGCGCTACCTCGACCACGATATCTCGCAGGTGCTCGACCTGACCGTCGAAGAGGCGCTGCCGCTGTTCCGGGACGTGCCCGCCGCTGCCTCCCGCCTGCAGGTGCTCTCGGATGTCGGCCTGGGCTATCTGCAGCTCGGCCAGCCGGCCACGACGCTCTCGGGCGGCGAGGCGCAGCGCGTCAAGCTGGCGAAGGAGCTGGGCCGGCGGGTGACGGGCCGCACGCTCTACCTGCTCGACGAGCCCACGACCGGCCTGCACCTGGCCGATACCGCCCGCCTGCTGGGCGTGCTGCAGCGCCTGGTGGACGCGGGCAACACCGTGGTCGTGGTGGAGCACAACCTGGAGCTGGTGAAGGCGGCGGATTGGGTCATCGACCTCGGGCCGGAGGGCGGGGCCGCGGGCGGCGCGCTGATCGCCGAAGGGACGCCCGAGCAGGTTGCCGCGGCGCCCGCCTCGTATACGGGCCAGGCCCTGAGGGAGATCCTCAGGATTGCGGGGAGCTGACCGGCTCGGCCGCGTAAGGCTCCGCGGACACTTCGAAGCCGAACCGCTTCTTGAACCGGCGCAGCACACGCAGGATCGGCCCGCCGAAGAGCAGGATCAGGAGCCCGTTGCCGAACGCACGCGCCGCGTCCCACCAGACCGACGTCACCAGGTAGAACACCGCGTAGTTGCGCAACGCCTGCGCCGCGCTCATGCCTGCCTCGAACGCACCGCCCGACGCCCCGCTCGTATCCCCCTGCATGAACGGCCAGAACCAGATGTTCATGATCGCGCCGAAGACCAGGCCCATGACCGCGCCCCAGATCGCCAGCATGACCGGCTCCCAGCGGCGATGCTCGGGAAACCTGGGGAGGAGCCCGGACAGCAGCCCCATCCACCCGGTCGCGAACATCTGGTAGGGCAGCCACGGACCCACGCCGCCGCCGATGAACGCCGAGACCAGCAGCGACAGCGAGCCGAGCAGGAACCCGAACGTCGGGCCGTAGGCATAGCCGGTGAGGATGGGCAGCACGAAGATGGCGTTGAAGCCGGCCGGACCGGGCACCGCCCGGAGCACGGCGTTGATCGCGGTCAGGACGCCGAGCACGGCCACGAGCTTGCTGGTCATCTGCCGGCCGGTGAGGTTGGCGAACACGGCGGCCAGGCACAGCCCGACGCAGCATCACGGTGAGCAGCGGCGCGTCGTTCGTGTGCGCGGCCATGCCGCTGGACGCCAGGCTCGGCAGGAAGAACGGGTAGAGGAACGCGCCCAGCCCGATCAGGCTGGCGAGCCCCATGACCGCCACGGAAATCAACCGGGATGCAGCCGTCGAGCGCACGGGTCCTCCTACGCCTGTCCGGGGGCCTGGGCCGGCAGCCCGAGCGCGGCGAGAACGTCGTCGACGACCAGGTAGTGCGGATCGCGGAACAGCTTGTTGATCTGGGACGCGAACACCTGCGAGTCGCTCATGACCTCCCGGGCCGGGCCGTCGACCACCACCTGCCCCTCGCCCATCAGCACCACCCGGTCCACGCATGCGGCCGCAAGCTCGACGTCGTGCGTTGCCATGACCACCGTCCGCCCCTCGGCCTTCAGCTCCAGCAGCAGGTCCGCCAGGCTGCGCTTCTGAACGTAGTCCAGCCCGCGCGTCGGCTCGTCGAGCAGGATGATCTGCGGCTCGGCCACGAGGATGGCGGCCAGCGCCGCCCGCTGCTGCTCGCCGCCGCTCAGGTCGCGTGGGTCGCGGTCGGCGCCAGCGCCGCCAGGCCGAGCCGCGCCAACAAGGCCGCGTCGCCCTGCCGGGTCGGGCGGCATGCCGTGGCTGCGCCGGGTGAAGGCCAGTTCGGCCGCCAGCGTCTCGCCAAACAGCAGCGAGCCGGGATGCTGCGGCACGTAGCCGACGTAGCGGATGATGGCGTCCATGTCGGCCCGCCGGGTGTCCAGCCCGGCCACGGTCACTTCGCCCTCGTCGGGCTTGAGCAACCCGACCAGCGCCTTGAGCAGCGTGCTCTTCCCCGAGCCGTTGCGGCCCATCAGCGCGAGGAACTCGCCCTCCTGCACCTCGAGCGTCGACGCCCCGCAAGGCCCGCCGGCCGAAGTAGGCGTAGTGCAGGTTGCGGACCGCGATCAGCGGCTGCCCGGCGCCGCGACGGCTGTCGACGCCCCTGGCCGGGCTGCGCCGCCGACCGATGCCGGCGATCTTGCGGCTGCAAGCTGCGGGCGCGATCCGGCGCGCAAACGGACGGGCCTCCTTGATCGTGAGCGGCAGGGGCTGCCAGCCGAGCGCGCGGCCCAGTTCGACCAGCGGCGGGACGAGCGGCAGCTGCGGCCATGACCGCCCGCGGCTCGTCCAGCACGGGCGCCGCGCCCAGGGCGGGCAGGTACAGGATGCGGTCCACGTACTGCGCGACCCGTTCCAGCCGGTGCTCGCTCAGGATGACGGTCAGGCCCTGGTCCTCGTTGAGCTGGCGCAGGGCGACCAGGACCTCCTCCGCGGCCTGCGGATCGAGCTGCGAGGTGGGCTCGTCGAGCACGAGGATTTGGGGCTGGAGCGCGAGGACCGCGCGATCGCCACCCGCTGCTTCTCGCCGCCCGAGAGCGAGCTGATGCGGCGCTGCCGCAGCTCGGCGATGCCCATCTGGTCCAGCACTTCTTCGATGCGCTTGCGCATCGTGGCGGGCGCGCAGACCGAAGTTCTCCATCGCAAAAGCCAGCTCGTCCTCGACCGTGTCCACGACGAACTGCGACTCGGGGTCCTGGAAGACAAACCCGACGAGGTCGGCCATGCCGCGCGGCGCGACGTCGACCGGGTTGCGGCCGCCGACACTCGATCTTGCCCGACCAACGGCCGCCGTAGAAGTGCGGCGCGAGGCCGTTGAGGCTGCGCAGGAACGTGGACTTGCCCGAGCCCGACGGGCCGACGACGAGCACGAACTCGCCCTGTTCGAGCGAGACGCTGAAATCGGCCAGGGCGGGCGCCGCCTGGTCGGGATAATAGTAGGTGACGTGCTGACAGGTCGATCATGCCGTGGTGATCACCTCGGGGGTCTCGACTTCGCGCTCTTCAGCCACCGGCGGCAGCAGCATGCCGGGCACGGCCAGCAGGAGGAGCACGAGGCCAACGACCGGGTTGAATGTCGGCCAGGGCGAATAGGGCGCGTACGGGATAATAGTGCAGCCAGTCGGGGCGGGCAAACATGAGGGCCAGCCACGCCGCGGTCCCAACGATGCCCAGCGCCAGGACGACGCGGTCGAGCCGCGTCCACGGCCACCGGCGATAGCGGGTCCGCCTCGAGCGCCGGCCGACGTCCCAGAAGCTCCAGGCCATCAGCGCAAGACCGCCCGCCACCTGGCGTGTACCCGACGAACAGGAGCGCCGGCGCAGAACCCGTTGATCGCCAGGCCGAGGCCCACCAGGCCCAGGCCCGCCGAGCAGCGCAAGCTGGTGCGCGAGGCGCTGCCGCGGGCTCGCCACCAGCACCTGGCCGCCGAACCCCCGCGATTCCATCGACCCGGCCAGGTTCATCGCGCGCTCCATGCCCGTCACCAGCAGCGGCATGATCAGGGGCAGCAGGTCGCGGATGCCCGCGCACCTTGTGGCCGCGCACCTGCTGCGCCTCCCGGATCGACTGCCAGGTAGCCACCATGGTGGGCACGAAAGCGACCGCGATGCCGGCCACGACGCCGGCCTGGTACAGAAAGCCCGGCGTCATGCGCAGGAGCCGGGCCTGGTCGACCGCAATGTTATAGGTCGCAAAGATCAGGAGCAAGGCGATGAGCGCCAGGCCGCCGGTCAGGCCATACAGGAACGCCTCCAGGGTCACCGGGCCGCCGATGATGGGCCAGGAGCGCGGGAAGCGGAACAGGACGATCGTGCCGGCGTGCGAGGTCAGCATCGTGAACGGGATGGTGAGCAGCCACATGTACGCGCCGAAGCGAACGAACGCGCTCCAGCTCCGCGCGACGGGATTCCGCCTGCCCAGCGCCGCGTACGTGATGCCCACCGCGATGAGGATCAGGCTCAGATAGAGCGGATTGCGCGTGGAAAGCGCCGGCAGCGCGGCCGCCGCCAGCCAGGCCGTCCAGGCCACGGGGTGAAAGGTTTCGTCTGTTGCCAAGCGTCGTATCTGGCAAGCACCGCTTGCCCGTTATTCCTTCCGCGAAGCGGCCGCCTCGCGTCCGTCTTCATCTACTGGCTGCACCACGACAGGGCTCCCGTTGCGCCGGCGCAGGACGTACCAGCCCATCGCCAGCAGGATCAGGAGCGAGACGAGATAGGCAATATACCCCGGAATCAGCGCAACCGAAAAGGCCCGGCTCTCTGAAAGCTGCTGCCCGCTGCCGAGCCGTGCCGCGGACCCGGTTTCAGTTCTGCCCGCCGGCGCCTGGCCGGAACCGGACGCCAGCCCGCGCAACCAGGATCGGGGTTGGCGTGGGACGGCCGCCCGCGCCCAGCTCGCGGCGGGGCCTCGGCGTTTCGGTCGGGGGCAGGCTGAACACGTAGCGGGTTGCCGTCGCCTGCGGCGATGGCGCCGCGATGGGCGCGGCCGGAGCCGTGGTCGGGGCAAGCGCGACGATGGTGGCGCCCGCCGCGGGCGGCAGGACTGGGGCAACGGTGGGCTGTCCCTGCGAGGGTTGTTCGGGAGGCGGCGGCAGCGCCGGAGTCGACAACGACGCGCGGGTCGGCGTGCTCGAGGCCTGCCGCGCTCGAGGTGGGCTGGCTCGTCGCGCCCGGCTGCGTCGTGCCGCTTGCCCCCGTCCCGCCGACCTGCACAGACGCCTGCAGCGTGGTTTGCCCTGCGCCGTTTGTCGCCAGCAGCGTCCACGTTTGGCTGGCGGCCGGGCACACCTGTTTTGAGCCGTTCGCGTCCACGGCCTCCCCGTCGAGCGTGACCGTCGTAGCGTTGGACGCCTGCCAGGTCAGGGTGCTGCACTGCCCGGAGGTTAACACGGCCGGGGAGGCGGAAAAGGTCACCTGCGGCGAGGCCGCCTGCCCGCCGCCTTGCGTCGTCGCAGTGGCCGTAACGACCGGGCTGTCTGCGGTGCAGATCTGCTCGAAGTTCATATCGGGCGGCTCGACGCCTGACTGGAAGTCACCCTCGCCCCACGACCAGCCGTCGACGTCGCCGTTCCGTATGATCGAATAGATGGCGCCCTGCTGCGAATACAACCAGTTGCTGCCTTCGCGGCGGTAGTACGCCCAGTACAGGCATTGCGGGAAGGGGCACTGGCAGAAGCACTCGTCCGAGCTGCAGCCCAGCCCGTCGATGCGGCACACGGTGCCTTCGGGCGCGAGGACCACGTCGTTTATCCCCGAGCGCGTGAGCAACTCGTCGCCCCCGATCTCATTCTCGCTGAACGCCACGCACCGGGTTTCGACCCTGCCGTCGTCGAACCGCACCACAATGCCCGCCCGGTTCTGTCCCTGCCCGATGGTCTGCGCACGCTGAGGCCCTGGCCGGACCGACGCCTCGACCCGCGCGAGCGGATTGCGCGCGCCACCGCCACGGCCGCTGCGAGCAACAGCGCGGTCAACAGGATCGGACGGGCGAAACGGGCCACGGCAGGCTTCCACATGGCAGGCAAAGAGTCGTTACGCTCGCCGGCGCCGGGCGAGAAGGAACGCGCCGGCGGCGGCAAAGGCCAGCACGACGAGCACCGCCGCAATCACGACGCCGGGCTGCAGCCCGGATGCAGGCTGCTGGGTCGCGGCCAGCTGGTCGAACGTCGAAACGGGCGGCTGCGTGGTCGGGTTGAAGTTCGCGTCAAAACCGCTCCACGCAAACCCTTCCACCGCGCCGTTCGCCGGGACGTACACGCCGGCGCCTTCAGTGGCTGCAGCCCACGCATTGCCGTTCAGATGATAGTAGGCCCAGAAGTGCTCCTGGTCGCAGAAGCAGTTGTCCGTGGGGCAGCCCGTGTCGTTGATCTTGCACAGCGACGGTCCCTGCGCGCTTTGGGCCGTCACCACCGCCAGCTTGGACGCCTGAAGGGCATCGAGGGCGGACGCGCCCTTCGGCACCGTTACGACCTGGGTGCTTGTCTTGCCATCCGCAAAGGTGACTACCAGGCCCACCTGCTTGGTGTCGCCGCCTTGCGCGAGCGCCGCGCTGGCGGTCAGGGCGGTGAGGACGAGGAAAAGGACGAGAGCCAGTGAGCCGGTGCGAACCGGCGTGCGATGAGACATGACGATTCCTCCTCAAAAATCAGGCGGGCAACCGGCCCGCCCGTTACTTTTCTGCCAGGATGACGGGCAGATAGGGGCTCGGGCAGGCGCCGGCCGCGCCCTGGTCCTGCAGCAAGGCGATGAGCGCATCGGTGGTCGCGGTCAGGCGCACTTCTTCCTTCCCGGGTTCTGCGATGTAGATGAACGCGCCGCTCGGCTCCTGGAACGACAGCAGGGCCTGCAGCCCGCCTCTGCCCACCTTGACAAAGGGCGCTTCATCCGGGTTCCTTCCGATGGCCCGCAGCCCGCCGACGGCCAGCGCCGTCGAATTCGCGTTGACCTGGCTCGCGCTCTGGGTCGCGTCAACCGCCCAGGCCCCGTCGGCTGCCTGCATGGCCGCGAGGTAATCGCCGGCCAGCGTGAAGACGATGTCCCGCCCATCGGGGTCGAGCCGTCCCAACACCTGCAAGACGCGGCCGGTGGTATCCACGTCGGCCTTGGCCCCATCGAAGGCCCAGAACCAACCGCCGTCGGGAAGCTGAGCGCTGCGGAGCGCGCCGCACGCGTTCGGCGGAACCGGCAGGTTCGCGCGCTGCAGCGCCTCGAGGGCGAGCGTGTGGCGGAAGAGGAAGTTGGGGTGATACCGGCCCGTGGCCGGATCGTAGGCAGCCTCGATTACCGCCAGAATATCCATGCCTCCGAATGAACGAGGGTCCCTGCCTGCGGCGGCAACCGCCCGCGCCACCTTGCCCGCCTGCCCCGCATCCGAGCCGATATAGCCGGGCGCCAGCCGCGCCAGCGCATCCAGCGCACTTTGCCCGCCAACCGTCCACGCCGCGCTCCCCGGGTCCTCGCCCGCCAGGGCCAGGGCATAGACCACGTCGGCCGTCATCGGAGCGTTGGACACACTCCGCACGCCGAAGCCGCCGTCGGGCAGCTGCTGCGTGTGCAGCCACTGGACGGCCGCGTGCACGGGGTCCTCGGCCGAGGCTGCCGGCAGCGAACGCGCCGCGCCGGGATCAGCGCTGTCGCGGCCAGCAAGAGTACGATCAGGGTTTTGCGTAGGGTTCGCATGGATGCACTCGGAAAAGAAAAGCACCCGGGAAGGGTGCTTGCCTGACGTTCGCCGGCAAAACAAAAACCCCTTGCCCGATTGTGGCAAGGGGAGCGGCCAGACCCGAGGCTGGTCCGAAACTCCGACGCCGGCCCCGGTTCCCACTCCCTTTACCTCGAAGGTCGTCGAGAACTACGGCGAAGGAGGGTTTTCTGGCTCGCCCAGACGCGGTGGGCCTACAGTTGCGGGACAGCGCCGGAATACGACCGGCTTCCCCCATTCCTCCGCCGAAGCTATTCACTTGTGCATCGTCAGACTAACATAAGGTAGCGCGTTCGTCAAATGATCTTCGTCAGGCGCCCCCTATGTCGGATACCTGACACAATTGACACAATACACTGACACAGTTCAGCCAACTCCGGCCGCTACCGCAGCATGACCTCCTGCGCCAGCGCCCGGCCCGCGTCGGTCAGCGCCAGGCGCGCCCCGCCGTTCACTCGCCGGACCAGGCCCTGCCGGCTGAGATGGTCGGCAACCGCTTCCCCAAAACCCTCGGGCCAGCGCATGTGCCGCGCCATGTGCTCGATCGTGGCCTCGGCGGCCATCGCCGGTTCGCCCTCGTGCTGCGAGAGGTGTACGAGCAGCATCTCGCCGGCAAACTGTCGCCGCTGCCGCCGGCCGCGCGTCCACTTGCGGACCAGGCCGCGCTGGGGCGCAAAGAGCAGCGCGAGGAGGAAGGCGACCCCGGTCATGGTTGCCATGCTGCCGGCGATCGAAGCGTCGAGCAGGCGCGCCAGCCCGAAGCCGGCGAGCGCCGAAAGCACGCCGATCGCAACCGACAGGCCGAGCATGCGGGGCAGCCGGTCCGTAAGCAAGTACGCGGCTGACGGGGGCGCGATCATTAAGGCGACCACGAGGACCGTGCCCGCGGCCTCGAAGGAGCTGACCGCGGTCACCGAGACCAGGGTCATCAGCCCGTAATGGATCAACGCGGGCGAGAACCCGAGCGCAGCCGCCAGCCCCGCGTCGAACGTGGCGAGCTTGAGCTCCTTGTAGAAGAAGATAATGAAGAGGACGTTGATCGCGGCGACGGCCAACGCCAGCCACAGCGCCTGCGGCCCCACGTCGACCCCGAAGAGCACCAGCCGGTTGAACGGCGCGAACGCCAGCTCGCCGAGCAGCACCGCGTCGACGTCCAGGTGAACGTTGGAGGCGTACCGGGTGATCAGGATCACGCCGAGCGAGAAGAGCAGCGGGAAGACGAGGCCGATCGCGGCGTCCTCCTTCACCAGTTGCGTGCGCGTCAGGGCCTCGACGAGGAGGACGGTGACCACGCCCGTGACGGTTGCCGCAACGATCAGCAGCGGCGACGTCGTGCTTTCGACGACGAAGAACATCAACACGATGCCGAACAGGATCGAATGGCTGATCGCATCCGCCATCAGCGCCATGCGCCGCAGCACCAGAAAGCTGCCCACCAGCGCACAGCTGGCCGCCACGACCGCCGCAATTAATACGATTTCAATCTGTGCCAGTACCATATAGCGACCCTTTCAACACAAAGACACGCAGACCTTTGTGTCTTTGTGTCGTTGTATTATCTCACCGTTCCGTCGCCTGCCGCGCGAGTTCCCGGGCGAACTGCGCCTTCTGCCGCCGCAGCCGGCGAGAGCGTGCGATCAGGCCCCGCTGGGCGCGAACAACAGCGACACCAGCACCACGACGCTCATGTAGACCACGATCACCGGTCCCGTGGGCAGGCGGGGGATCAGGCTGCTGGTAATGGCGCCGAGCAGGCCTGCGAGCGCCCCGAATGCGCCCGCCAGCGGCGCCATGACGTTCAGCTTCTCGGTCCACTGCCGCGCGGCCGAGGCCGGCGCGACGAGCATGGCGCTCATCAGCACGACGCCGACGGTCTGGATCCCGACCACGATCGCGACGACGGTCAGCGTGATTAACAGGATTTCCAGGCTGCGCACCGGGCGCCCGAGGCTGGCGGCGAAGTCCGGGTCGAAGGTCAGGAGCTTGAACTCCTTCCAGAAGACCAGGACCAGCACGAGCGCGGCCCCGCCGAGCGCGGCCATCGTGACGAGGTCGCGGCCGAGCAGGGTCGCGGCCTGGCCGAACAGGAACTTGTCCAGCCCCGCCTTGCCCGCATTGGGGAGCCGCTGGATGAAGGTGAGCAGCAGCAGCCCGAAGCCAAAGAATACGGCCAGCGCGATGCCCAGCGCCGCGTCGGGCTTGACGCGGGTGTTGCCCGTCACCTGCAGGACGAGCACGGTCGCCAGCCAGCCCGCCGCGATCGCGCCGAGCGCCAGGACCAGGGGCTCCTTGCTCCCGGTCAGGAGGAAGGCGAGGGCCACGCCGGGCAGCGCCGCGTGCGAGATCGCATCTCCCAGCAGGCTCTGGCGGCGCAGGACGGCGAACGTGCCCAGGACGCCGCTGACCAGCCCGAGCAGCCCGGAGCCTAAAGCCACGGTCCGCAAGGTGTAGTCGAAAAGCAAGTCACGGAAGATCGAGCCGATGTCCATGGGATCACCCGTTCTCGGGCGACAAGGCCCCGACCGGCGATGACTGACGCAGCTCTGCGGGCGTCTCGGCCGCGGGGCTCTCCGCACCCTGACCCAGGAAGGCGATCCGCCCGCCGTAAGCCCGCCGCAGGTTCTCCTCCGTAAACACGTCGTCCACCGGGCCGCTGGCGATGCGACGCACGTTCAGCAAGGTCACCCAGTCGAAGTATTCCCGCACGGTCTGCAAGTCGTGGTGGACGACGAGCACCGTTCTGCCCTGCCGCCGCAGATCGCGGCAGCAGCGCGATGATCGCCCGCTCCGTCGTCGCGTCGACCCCCGCGAACGGCTCGTCCATCAGGTAAATCTTCGCATCCTGGACCAGCGCCCGGGCCAGGAAGACGCGCTGTTGCTGGCCGCCCGACAGCTGGCTGATCTGGCGGCCCGCGAAATCGGCCATGCCCACCTGCGCCAGGGCGTCGAGGGCGAGCGCGCGCTCCGCCTTGCCCGGACGGCGCACCCAACCGAGGCGCCGGTACAGGCCCATCGTGACCACGTCCAGGGCATCGGTCGGGAAGTCCCAATCGACGCTCCCCCGCTGCGGCACGTAGCCCACCAGGCGGCGCTGCTCCGCGTAGGGCCGGCCGTAAATCCGCACCTGGCCCGCCGCGGCCGGCACCAGGCCCAGCACGGTCTTCATCAGCGTCGACTTGCCCGCGCCGTTCGGGCCGACGATCGCCATCAGCACCCCCTCCGGGGCCTCCAGGTCCACGTCCCACAGGACTGGTTTCTCGTTGTACGCCACCGTCAGATCGGTGGCCTCGATTGCCAGGTTTGACCCGCTCATCTGCCCGCTCCGTTCACTCACCCAATAGGGCCTTTACGATGGTGTCGATGTTATGCCGCACCATGCCCACGTAGGTCCCTTCGACTGTTCCGGCGCTGCCCATCGCGTCCGAGAATAGCTCGCCGCCGATGACGATGTCCCATCCGCGCGACCGCACCGCCGCCTGCACGGCCTCCACGCTGCGGACGGGGACGGAAGATTCGATGAAGACCGCCCTGATGCGGCGCTGGGCGAGGAAGTCCGCAAGCCCCCGCACATCCGATGCACCGGCCTCTGCAGCCGTGCTAATTCCCTGAAGGCCCCGCACCTCGAAGCCATACGCCCGCCCGAAGTAATTGAACGCGTCGTGTGCGGTCACCAGCACCCGCTGCTCCGGCGGAACGCGGGCGGCCTGGGCCTTGACGTAGCGGTGCAGGTCGTCCAGCTGCGCCAGGTACGCGGCCGCGTTGGCACGATACAGGCCCGCACTGCCAGGGTCCATCTCGACAAGCGTGTCGAGCACCTGCTCGACCGCCTTCATCCACAACGTCACGTCGAACCACACGTGCGGGTCGTACTGCCCCTCGAACTGCGCCGGCTTTGACAGCAGGGCCCGGTCAATTCCGTCGGTCACGGCCACGGTCTTGACCCGCTCGCCCAGGCGTTCCAGCACCTCGGCCAACTTTGCCTCCAGGTGCAGGCCGCCGTAGAAGACCAGGTCGGCAGTGCCCAGCCGGAGCACGTCGCCCTCGCTGGCTTTGTACAGGTGCGGGTCGACGCCCGGCCCCATGAGCCCGGTCACCTGCACCCGCTCGCCGCCCACCTGTCTGACGATGTCCGTGATCATGCCGACCGTCGTAACGACCCGGATTGGCCGGGTCGAAAAGTCGGCAGTATCCGCCCGGGCGGGCGCCACGCAGCCGCCAACCGCCAGCACGATGAACAGCAGCGGCAGGCAGAGCGCACGCCGCGCCTCCGTTCGTGATAGGACACCGTTAGCCCACTTCATACTATTCCTATCCTTCTGTGTTATACCTAAAGATAATTTTAGGGTAACCTAAAAATATTTCTGTAACAGATGCTACTCTTTTTGCTGAGACAAATGACTCACTGTAAGCCAGACGCCTAGCCCGTTAAGATAATGTCTGGTATAATAAAAGTGGACCGCCGGTAGCCTCGGCAGGTCGGCTGATGTGACTGATCGGGTGGCGGCGGTGCGGCAGTTACCGGTCCCACTCCGTTGCCCCTTTGGAGGTTGTCTATCGTGAATGCTAACTGGCGCAAGAACGGCCTGGTGTACATATTGATCGTGGTCGCCGTGGCCGTGCTCTTCTATAGCGCTTCGAATTCCGCCGAGCGCCCAGCGGAAAAGGGCCTGACCGACGTCGCGGCAATGATTCGCAGCGGCGAGGTCAGCCGCATCGTCGTTTCCGGCGATCAGCTGACGGTGCAGTTAAAGGACAAAACCGCGCCTTTCCTCTCGCAAAAGGAGGAGGGCGTCAACCTTACGACTTCCTTGAGCAAACTCGGCGTGACGCCCGAGCAATTGTCTCAGGTTGAGTTGAAAGTCTCGCCGCCCAGCGATATGTCGGGCTGGCTGACGATCCTCGGCACGGTTTTGCCGCTGGTCCTGATCGGCGGCCTCTTCCTGATGATCTTGAGGCAGGCCCAGGGGTCGAACAGCCAGGCGATGTCCTTCGGCAAGAGCAAGGCGCGGGTGTTCACGGGCGACAAGCCGACGGTGACGTTTGCGGACGTGGCGGGGGCCGAAGAGGCCAAGCAGGAGTTGCAGGAAGTTGTCGAGTTTCTGAAGGAGCCGCAGAAGTTTGCCTCGCTGGGGGCACGCATCCCCAAGGGCGTGCTGCTGGTGGGGCCGCCCGGCACGGGCAAGACGCTGATGGCCAAGGCCATTTCGGGCGAAGCGGGCGTGCCGTTCTTCTCGATCTCGGGCTCCGAATTCGTCGAGATGTTCGTCGGCGTGGGCGCGTCGCGGGTGCGTGACCTGTTCGAGCAGGCCAAGCGCAACTCGCCGTGCATCATCTTCATCGACGAGATCGATGCGGTGGGCCGGCAGCGCGGGGCGGGGCTGGGCGGCAGCCACGACGAGCGCGAGCAGACGCTGAACCAGATCCTGGTGGAGATGGACGGGTTCGACACGGACACGAACGTGATCCTGATTGCGGCGACCAACCGGCCGGACATCCTGGACCCGGCGCTGCTGCGGCCGGGGCGGTTTGACCGGCAAGTGGTGATGGACCGGCCGGACATGAAGGGCCGCGAGCAGATCCTGAAGGTGCACGCGCGGGGCAAGCCGTTGGAGCCGGTGGTGGACCTGGAGACGATCGCCCGCGGGACGCCGGGGTTCGTGGGGGCTGACCTGGAGAACCTGGTGAATGAGGCGGCGATCCTGGCGGCCCGGCGCAACAAGCGGGCTATCGGCATGCCCGAGCTGCAGGAAGCGGTCGAGCGGGTCATCGGCGGGCCGGAGCGAAGGTCACGCATCATCAGCGTGAAAGAGAAAGAGATCATCGCGTTCCACGAGGCGGGGCACGCCCTGGTGCGGCGTATGCTGCCTAAGTGCGACCCGGTCCACAAGATCAGCATCGTATCCCGCGGCATGGCGCTCGGTTATACCATGTCGCTGCCCGAGAATGACCGGGTGCTGATCAGCCGGACTAAGTTCGAGCAAGACCTGAGTTCGATGCTGGGCGGCCGGGTGGCCGAGCAGCTGACGTTCAACGACGTGACGAACGGCGCCGTGGACGACCTGGACAAAGTGACGAAGCTGGCTCGCGCGATGGTCACCCAGTACGGCATGAGCGAGCAGATGGGCCCGATGGTGTTCGGCCAGCGGCACGAGCTCATCTTCCTGGGCCGCGAAATCGGCGAGCAGCGCAACTACTCGGAGCAGGTCGCCCGTGAGATCGACAAGGAAGTGAACCGCATCGTCACGGAGGCGTACGATCGCGCCACGAACATCCTGGCCCGCTACAAAGATCTGCTCCAGGCGATCTCGAAGAAGTTGATCGAGGTCGAAACGCTCGACGCGGAGGAGTTCGAGGCGTTCTTCGCCGGCGTTCCCGGTGCGCCGCCGCGCAGGCCCGAGCTGGCCGACAACACCGGCATCACGGCCCCCAACCGCGGAAACGCACCCGCGCCCGACCGCCCGAGCGGGGCGCCGTCGCCGCGGCCCGCACCGGCGTGACGCCGCCCATGCGCTAAATAGCGAGATGTGAAGACCAGGGGTAAAATCTCCCCTGGTCTTTTTGTGCCACAAGCTGAAGTATACGCAACGTGGGAGCAAGCATGTCCGAACAGCCTCAATTCCCCGCCGGCTTCACCGGCGAAGCTACCGTCGTCGTCTCGCCTGAAGTCACCGCCCGCCACCTGGGCAGCGGGACCGTGGCGGTCTTTGCCACGCCCGAAATGGTGCGCCTGATGGAGCGAGCGGCGGTAAACGGCCTCGCGCCCCACCTGGCCCCCGGCCAGCAGTCCGTCGGCACGATGGTCAACGTGAAGCACCTCGCCGCCACCCCCATCGGCGCGACGGTGACGGCCCGCGCCGAGCTGCTCTCCATCGACGGCCGGCGGCTGTTGTTCAAGGTCTCGGCCCACGACGGTACAGACCTGATCGGCGAGGGGACGCACGAGCGCGCGCTGATCGACCTGGCGAAATTCGAGCAGCGGGTGGCGGCGAAACAGAAGGGGTAGGTAGTGATCTCCCCTCCCCTGGCTCCGGCCAGGGGAGGGGGTAGGGGGAGGGGTCTACACCAGTCCCCCCGAATACACGAGCGCAAAGTCCTGCGGCCCGGTCGGCACGTTGAAGGCGCGCACCCGGATGCTGTAACGGCCCGGCTCGGGCTGCCCGATCACCAGCCGCTCCACGTTGTTGACGCGATCGGGCGCGCCGCCGGGCTGGCCGTTGCGGCTGTTGCCGTAGTAGGTCGCGCCCGATGGGCTGGTAATCACCAGGTCCAGGTCGTTGACCAGGTTGGGGTAGATGCTCGGGCTGCCCGGATAGTCCGTCCAGGCCAGCGTGAACGCGAGCGGCGACCGACGCGTCGTTGACGGTGCAGCTCCAGCGCCAGCTCTGGCCCGTATTCAAGCCGGTCCGCTGGTCGTACCAGCGCACGTCGACCGCCGCACCCGGCACGAGGCTCTCGCACAGATCCACGTGCCCCCACCCCTGCGACCAGTCGTATAGCCCTTCGCCGGCCGGCTCATGGCGGTAGCGCCGATAGCCCGCGCCGTGCAGCAGCGCGGCCTTGACCAGGGCGGCCGAGGGGTTGACGCGCCGCTTGACGGTGCGGAAGTACTGCCGGACGAGCGCAGCCGCGCCGGCAGTCAGCGGCGTGGCCATACTCGTCCCGCCCATGAAGATGTACGCCTGGCTCGCGCCCCACGGGCCCCAGCCCGGCGTGACTGTGGACGGCAGCGCGGACGAGCGGGTCGACAGGATGTTGGTTCCCGGGGCAACGATGTCCGGCTTCACCCGGCCGTCGCGCGTCGGTCCCCGGCTGGAGAACGCCGCGATATCGTCCCCGTTGTCCGAGGGCATGTCCGTGCTGAGCGGGGCGACCGGGTAGTTGCTCGGCCACAGGCTGCCGTAGGGCCGCTGATACCCGCCCTCTGACCGCACCGACTCCGCCGCTCCCACCGTGACGCAGTTCTTAGCCGTGCCCGGTGGGGTCACGTTCGCCTGGTCGATCACGCCGTCGCGGTTGTCGTCCGTCCCGTCGTTGCCTGCGGCAATCAGGATCAGGAAATCCTTGTGCTCCCACATGAAACGGTCGACCGCTTCGGCGAAGTCGTCGTATGCGCCGAAGGGGCCGCCGCCCCAACTGTTGCTGTGGATGCGCGCACCCGCGTCGTAGGCCTGTTGGAAGACGAGCTTGAGGTCTGCGGGCAGCCCCGCCAGCCCGTAGGTCGGCGGAAAGCGCCGGTACTGGCGGAAGTAGGCCTGCCGATACTCCTCGGTCCACTTCAGTTCCTGCTCGATGGCCTGGAACACGAGGGTCGCCTCGTACGCCAGGCCGCGCACCGCGGCGCCCTGCAAGCCCAAGGTGTACCACACGGAGCCGTTGCCCAGGATGGATCCGGCAGTATGCGTGCCGTGGCCGGAGCGAGCATCGGCCGGCCCGTCGTCTGCGCCGGCGTTGGTCACGATCGACGACCAATCCGCCGCGACGGGCCAGCTGAAGAGGCTGGCGATCCGCCCGGAAAAGTCCGGGTGAATGCTGCTCGGGACGCCGGTATCGAGCCCCGAGTCGGCCATGCCCACGATCTCGCCCCGGCCGCTAAGGTTTAACCCCGTGGGGTCCTGCACCTCCTGGCTGCCCATCAGGCCCGCGGCGATGTCATTACGCAGCTGCCGCAGCACGTACGGCTCGACCGAACGCACCCCGTGGAGAGCCGCGAGCTGCTCGACGCGGCTTGCCATGTTCTCGGCCGCCGGATCGAAGCTGACCGTGATCACCTTGCCGCCCGGGGTGGGCTCGCTCGGCGTTCCGCCGAGTTCCTGGATCGGCGAGAGCGCCGCCTCAAGATCGTCGGACTGGAAAAAGCGCACCGTGAACGCATTAGGTACGCGTTCGACGCTGGGCGGCACCCGCACGGCGGGAGAACGCTTCGTCGCGCATCATGCCGCGGGCGATAACCGGGCTGTCGCCGACACCTTCCCTCAAGTCCGGGCTGATTCGCCGCTCAACGCCGTAATGCCGCACTTCGTCGACGTAAGGCGCCGCGGTCACAAACGCATAGGCGGGGTCGTCCAGTGCGACGACGTAGCCGCGCGGCGGCTCGGGCTCCTGCACACGCCCGCCGTGCTGCGCGATCTCGGCCAGCCACTCGGGCTTGATGGGCCCCACGAAATTCACCAGGTAGTAGTGCTCCCCCGGCCCCAGGGTCGCCGGCGCCGGGTCGTGCTTCGGTTCGGCCAGCTCGAACCCCAGGCCCTGGTCGGGTCCCGCGCTGTAGATCTCGACTTCGTACCCGCTCTGGCGCAGTTGGTCGACCTGCGCGCCGGTCGCGCGCGTCAACACGTAGTCTTCGTACTCCGCAAGGAACTGGTACCCCTGGCGGACCAGGCGGCTGCGCGCTCTTTGCGTTGCATAGATGAGGACGGTTTGACTCATGCTCCCCTCCGCTCCCCGCTCCGCCGTCCAGGAGCCGCAGGCCTCCAGGCTCGCCGGACCGGGTCATGCTCATTATAGCACTGTGGTAAAATCCGGTCGTGACACTGAATGCCTTACGCGGGACCATCGAGCGCATCACCTATCACAACGAGGAAAACGGTTACTCGGTCGTGCAACTGCTGCCGGAGGGCGGGGCCGCGACCGTCACGGTCGTCGGCAACATGCTCGGCATCAACGTCGGCGAGTTCGTGGCGTTGAACGGCGCCTGGGTCGCCCACAGCCAGTACGGGCGGCAGTTCAAGGCGGAGACCGTGCAGACGGTGCTGCCGGCGACCGTTGCAGGCATCGAGCGCTATCTGGGCAGCGGGCTGATCAAGGGCGTCGGTCCGGTCACCGCGAAGCGCATCGTGCGCAAGTTCGGGGTGGAGACGCTGAACGTTATCGAGCAGGAGCCGGAGCGGCTGCTCGAGGTGCTCGGCGTCGGGCGCAAGCGGGTCGACATGATCGCGAAGGCCTGGATCGAGCAGCAGAAGATCAAAGAGGTCATGCTGTTCCTCCAGAGCCACAACGTGTCGACGGGTCTGGCGGTCCGGATTTACAAGCGCTACGGCGACGACGCGGTCGATATCGTAAAGAACGACCCCTACCGGCTCGCGCGCGAGGTATACGGCATCGGCTTCCTGACTGCGGACAAGATCGCCCGCGAGTTAGGCATCGCACAGGATGCACCCGAGCGGGTCGCGGCGGGCGTGGCCTACGTGCTGAGCCAGGCGGCGGACGAAGGCAACACCTATCTGCCCGAAAACGAGCTAACGAAGCGTGCGGCCGAGTTGCTCGACGTTGGCGTTACGCAGGCCGGCGAGGGCATCCGCACGCTGCTGGATTCCGAGCAGGTGTGGGTCGAAGGCGAGACGCCAAGCTGGGCGGAGGATCGGGCCGCGCGCCCGCCGGTCACGGCGCTGGCCGAAGAGCGGCCCGTGTACCTGCTGCCCTTCTACTACGGAGAGGTCGGCGTCACCGGCCGGCTGCGGCGGCTGGCCGAGGCGCCGGAAGACCGGCTTGCGGCTTTCGCGTCGTACAACTGGGCCGCGGCGTTTGCCCTGCTTGCCAGGGATGCGGCGCACGGCCAGGCGCTGACCCCACGCCAGATGGAGGCGGTCGAGGCCGCGCTGACCCGGCGGATGGCGGTCCTGACCGGCGGTCCGGGCACCGGCAAGACGACCAGCGTCCGCAGCATCATCCGGCTGGCCGAATCGGCCGGCGCCCGGATCGCGCTTGCCTCGCCCACGGGCCGGGCGGCGAAACGGCTGGCCGAAACCACCGGCCGCACCGCGAAGACCATCCACCGCCTGCTCGAGTTCAAGCCCGGCGAAGGGACGGCCTTCCAGCGGAACGAGGAGAACCCGCTCGAAGCGGACCTCGTCATCGTCGACGAGGCGTCCATGCTGGATCTCCTGCTGACGAACCACCTCCTCAAGGCGATCTCGCCCGGCGCGCACCTGTTGTTCGTCGGCGACATCGACCAGTTGCCCAGCGTGGGCGCGGGAAACGTGCTGCGCGACATCATCGCGGCGATCGAGGAGAACGAGGGCCTCCCCAATTCTGCCGTGGTGCGCCTCGACACGATCTTCCGCCAGGCCGAGGGCAGCTACATCATCACGAATGCCCACCGCATCAACAAGGGCGAGATGCCGGTGCTGGACAACAAGGCGAGCAAGGACTTCTTCATCTTCAAGGAAGAGGATCCGGAGAAAGCCGCGGCGTTGGTGGTCGAGCTGGTCCAGGAGCGCATTCCGCGCAAGTTCGGGCTCGCGGCCGAGCAAATCCAGGTCCTCAGCCCAATGCACCGGGGCGCCGTCGGCGTGGGCAACCTCAACGCCGCGCTGCAGGCCGCCCTCAACCCGGCCAGGCCTGACGCGATCGAGCGCCAGGTGGGCGGGCGCACGTACCGCGCGGGCGACCGGGTAATGCAGATCCGCAACAATTACGACAAGGAAGTCTTCAACGGCGACATGGGCCGGGTGGCCGAGATCGACCTGGAAGAACAGGTCGTCACGGTGCGGATGGACGAGCGCAGCATCCGCTACGATTTCCTGGAACTGGACGAACTGGTGCATGCTTATGCCGTGAGCGTGCACAAGGCGCAAGGCAGCGAGTTTCCGGCCGTGGTCATCCCGCTGCTGCCAACCCACTATATGATGTTGCAGCGCAACCTGCTGTACACTGGAGTCACGCGCGCACAGAAGCTCGTCGTCCTGGTGGGAACCCCCCGCGCCGTCGCCATCGCCGTTCGCAATGACCGCGCCCACCAGCGTTATTCCGGGCTGGCCGAACGGCTGGGGGCAGATGCGAGGGGAAGTTAACCACAAAGAACCAAAGACACGGTGTTGCACCAGGACGAACAAAGCCTTCGTGAAGCTTTCTGTCTTCGGTTCTTCGTGGTAGGAGGAGGGATCCGATGACGGTTATCACGCTCTCCAGGGCGCTGGGCAGCCGGGGCGACGACGTGGCGGTCGCAGTGGCCCAGTGCCTGAGGCTGCGGCTCGTCGGGCGCGAGATGATCAACCGGGCGGCACAAGACGCGGGCGCCGGCGAAGTGGCACTGGCGGAGTTAGACGAACTCGGCTTGCTCGGCCTTAAGCCGTCCGCGGCAAGCCTCAAACGGTACCATGAGAAGATCGTGGAGATCATCGAGGCGCAGGCCGCGCAGGGCAGCGTCCTGCTCGTCGGCCGGGGCGCACAGGTCGTGCTCGGCTCCCGACGAGACGTGCTCCACGTGCGTGTGACCGCGCCCGTGGAGCTGCGTTGTGAGACCGTGCAGGAACGCTGCAAGGTCTCGCCCGAAGTGGCCGCCGCCCGGGTGGCCGCGTCGGACGCGGCGCGCGCCGGTTACCACAAGCGGCAGTTCGGCGTGCGCTGGGAAGACCCCGCGCTGTACGACCTGATCCTGAATATGTCCCGGCTCACCGTCTCCGCGGCCGTGCGCATCGTCTGCGCCGCGGCAGAGGCCCAGCTCGGGGCAGCCATCGAACCTTTGACAGAAGGCTGCGAGTCATGACCGGCGCCGTCCCCCCACCTTTCTCACACCCTGTCGAGGCGGAGTTCGCCCGCATTCTGGATTTCTATGGCATCCCCTGGGAGTATGAGCCGCGCACGTTCGATCTCGAGCACGACGGCCAGGGCCGGGTGACCGAGGGCTTCTCGCCCGACTTTTACCTGCCCGACCAGGACCTCTACGTCGAGCTCACGACCATGCAGCCGAACCAGATCCGGCACAAGAACAAGAAGCTGAGGCTGCTCCGGCAGCTTTATCCGGAGATCAACGTCCGCCTCTTCAAGCGCGGCGATATCCGTAACCTGCTGCTCAAGTTCGGCGTCGAGGACGTCCCCGACATGATGGCGAACGAGCTTTAGCCGCGCGCGGACGTAAAAGCTCCGACCCATCCATTCAGCGAGCCTGCCATGATCACCAACGACAATGATTTCCCTCGCGGCCTCGGCCGCGTACTGTTCACCGAAACGATGCTTCACGACCGGGTGGCGGAGTTGGGCGGCCAGATCAGCCGCGACTACGCCGGGCTTGACCCGCTGGTCGTCGGCGTGCTCAAGGGCGTCATGTTCTTCATGAGCGACCTGCTGCGGACGCTGACGCTGCCGCTGCACGTCGATTTCATGGCGATCTCCCGCTACAAGCCAGGCGAGGGCGCAAAAGGGCCCGTGCGGCTCACCAAGGACCTGGACGAGCCGGTGGAGGGCCGCCACGTTCTGTTCGTCGAAGACGTGATCGACACCGGGCTCACGCTCAGCTACCTGCTCCGCAACCTGCGAGCCCGCGGTCCTGCCAGCTTGGAGGTATGTACACTGTTCGACAAGCCCCAGCACCGGCTCGCCGACATCCACGTGCGCTACAAGGGCTTCGACCTCCCCGATCGCTTCGTCGTCGGCTACGGGCTCGACTACAAAGAAGCCTACCGGCACCTGCCCTTCGTCGCCGAGCTGACGTCGCAGACACTCGGGCTTCGTAACCAATAATGGTATTGCATTTCCGGCGGGGCTGCGTTATGATGTGCCGCGTGTCAGCAACCCTACCGACCAGGCAGGTTAAATGAGACGTTGGCCGCTATTTGCGACGATTGCCGTCCTCGCCCTGTTCACGGCCTTTCCGCCGGAGGTCCTTGCGCCGAGCGGCGCCCTGGCGGGCGAGAAGCTGCCGCCGCGCGCCGCGCAGTTGGCGCCGCCCGGCGAGGTCGACCGGACCGGGTACATCAAGGGGCTTTATGTCTCTGCCGCAGCGATGGGCAATGCGGGGTTCATGGAGCGCGTTCACGACCTGCTCGAAACCACCGAACTGAACGCGGTCGTGCTGGACTACAAGAGCGATCGGGGTTACATTGCGTTTCCAACCGAAGTGCCCCTCGCCGTCGAGATCGGCGCGGACGCGGACCCGCTCGTCAAGGATCCCGCTGCATTCATGGCCTGGTTCAAGCAGCACAACGTTTACACCATCGCCCGGATTCCAACCTTCAAAGACAACATCCTCGCGCGCTGCCTATCCGGGCTGGGCCATCGTCGACACCGCAACCGGCGGGGTCTGGCGTGACCAGGAGAAAATGGGCTGGATCGACGGGAACCGGACCGAGGCGTGGGACTATAATGTGGCGCTGGCGCGGGAGGCCGCGTCGTACGGGTTCGACGAAGTCCAGTTTGACTACGTCCGTTTTCCGACCGACGGCAACGTCAGCAGTGCGGTCTACTCGAAGGATAACACCTACGACAACCGGGTCGCTGCCATCAGCGGCCTGCTGCAGGAGGCCAGCGCGGCGCTCCACCCACTTGGCGTGAAAGTCAGCGCGGACGTGTTTGGCTACACGGCCTGGGTGGCCGACGACCTCGGCATCGGGCAGCACATCGAGGTGATCGCACCCTACGTCGACGTCCTCTCACCGATGGTGTACCCATCAACTTTCGCGTCCGGCCTGCCCGGACAGGATCCTAAGTACCGTAACGCGATCGCGTATCCGTACGAAATCGTCAACAAGAGCACCGAACGTGCGGTGCGGCGGGCCAGAGAGATTAATCCGCGCATCCAAATTCGCCCGTGGATCCAGGACTTCAAGGACTACGCATTCGACTTCCGCACCTACACGCCCCTGGAAATCCGGCAGCAAATGGACGCGGCCCGCGACGCGGGCGGCCGCGGCTGGCTGCTCTGGGATCCGGCGGTCAAGTACACGAAGGAAGCGCTGACCTCCGCGCAGCCGTCCTTCCTCCCCAACTCGGCCGGCCAGGTGCCGGTCCTGCGCTACGGCGAAGTCGCGCCCGACGTCCTGCGCGCGGACCTGGAGTGGCTGCTCGGCGCAGGGGTTCTATCCGACCACCGTTCGCGACCTCGTAAGCGGACAGTTACGCGGGGCGCCGGCCGGCAAGAAGCCCATCATCCTCACGTTTGACGGCTCGCGGGCCGATCATTTCAAGCTCCTTGAAGGCGGCCGCGTCGATCCGGCCTCGGCCGTGGGCGTCTTGCTCGATTTCGCCGCGGCGCATCCCGCCGACTTCCCGGCGCGCGGAACGTTCTACGTGGACATGGGCGCGGCCGGCGCAACGGACACGGTGTTTGGCACGGCGGAGCTGGCGAGCTTCAAGTTGCAGACGCTCCGCTCGTGGGGATTTGAGATCGGGCTGCTGGCGCCCGCCGCCGAGGGGGCCACCGGCGAACAGCTGGCCGCGGAGCTGGAAACCGCGAAAGCCCAGCTAGCCCAACTGCTGCCCGGCTACGAGCCGTCCACAGTTGCGGTGACAGGCGACGGGGGCCTGCCCGCCACGCCCGTCCCAACCGTAACCGATGGGGAGGACAAACCGATCAAGCCCTTCGCCGGCGCTGTCCTCCAGGGTGGCGGACTTGCCACCTCGCCGCTGTTCCCCGGGGTCGATTTCTATCGGGTTCCGCGTCTGCCCGCCGGCGAGCCGGGGGGAGCAACGTGGCGGGATGCGATTGGGGCGGCCGAAATCTTCGTATCGGGCGGAGAATAAGAAAAGGGAGCGTCGACGACGCTCCCTGCGGTTAAATAGAGGTGCCCCAAGCAACCGTCTGGCTTCTGAATTCCTGGCTCGCGTTTCACTCGTTAGTTACTTACCAGATATCCGAGTTCCGACGCCTTGCGGCGCTTGACTCAACCGGTTCGTTCGAGTTTCCAGTTACCTGGTTGATCTTCGAGCCTGGAACCGCCTTCTGATTTCTCGGGGCTCCCTCACCAACAGATCGACAACGCCCGTATGATTGTTTGTTGTTTTTTCCATTGGCGCCCCGAGTATACTCGAAAGGCCCGTGGATGTCAAGCCTTTTTATGACAACTTATCAGCAAGAGCGCGAAATATTAAGCTAAACTAATAATTGGCCGGAACCTTCGGTGGGGCGCCCTCGTATGTCCTGATGTAATCTCAACAGTAACTTTATTAATAGATAGTACTAGTAGGCGCTGTGGATATGTGGGTATCTGTTCGTGCGGTCGCAGCGTGCGCGGAATTCCGCGCACACGCGCAGTTGACACCCACTAAATGTGGGTTTTATTACCGAGGCATGTTTGTGCACGGGTTGGCGTGAACCGGGCTGTGCCGCCTGGCCCCAGGATGAACGGGGATAACCGGGGAGGCTATCCCCACCGTTATCCCGAACTGCCTGTGCAGAACTTCGCGGCAATCCGAGAGAGATTGTCATAAACGGTTTTTTGGCGCTTGGCACCGCGGATGATATACTGCGGGAGTCAAAGGCGCCGCCCAACCAAGGGCGGCGTTTTGACCGTTTGGGCCCAGGAGGCTCCGTAAACTTGAGCAGCATCCGGATCATGACCTATAACATCCACCGCTGGGCCGGCCGGGATCAGCGAATGGATCTGGAACGGCTGGCAGAAGTCATTGCCGGCGCGCAGGCCGATATTGTGGGCCTGAACGAAGTCCTCCATCCGGTTACCACCGCCCTCCACACGTACGCCCCGCTCGCACAGCTGGCCGAGCGTCTGGATATGTGGTACGCCTTCGGGCCGAGCGGCTGGCTCGATTATGGGCCGGGCTGGCAGGGACCGGTCGGCAACGCGCTGCTGAGCCGGTATCCCCTTGCCGACGTCGCCAACGTGCTTTTGCCCCGCCTCCCCAGCACCAAGCAGCGGTCTTTGCTCAGCGCCACGCTCGACACGGGGCCGGTCGCGGGCCTGACGGCATTCGTCACGCATCTCGACCACGCCTTCGAAGGCACCCGGCTGTTTCAGATCCGCGGCGTAATACGGAGAATGGTCCAACGCACCCACGGCCGTCCGCATTTCCTGATGGGGGACTTCAACACGCCGGGATTCCTCGGCGCCCGATCGCGCCAGATCGTCCCTCCGGTGCTCCACGCCATGCACGTTGCCGGCTATCGGGACGCGTTTCAGGCGGTCGGCGAGGGACACGGCCGGACCTTCCCCGCGCATTCTCCGCTCGTGCGCATCGATTTCCAGTTCGTGCCGGAACGTTGGGCGCCCGGGCTGCAGCGCGCGCAGACGGTCAACCTGGACCTGACACACAACGCGTCGGACCACCGGCCGCTCCTTGTCGAGTGGCTGTGGCCGGGCCGCTCGGCCGCCCTGGGAGCGCAGGTCTAGGGCCAGCCTCGTGAGAGTTCTCACCTACAACGTTCACGGCTGGGAAAAGCCGGAGGGCGGATCGAACGCCGCTCTCGTGGCCGAGATCATCGCCGCGACCGGCGCGGACATAGTCGGGCTGAACGAGGTCTTTTATCCCAAGGGCGAGGGCACACAGCCCGCGCTCGAATTTGTGGCCGCACAGCTGGGCATGCACTATGCCTTCGGCGCGACCCAGCCGGGCGATCCACAGAAACATCCGCCCTACGGCAACGCCGTGCTCGGCCGCTGGCCCATCCTGGCCCATGCCGCGCACCACCTGGCGCCCGCAGTGAGCTACGGAAAGCGCGGGCTTCTCGAATGCCGGGTTGTCCGGCCTGCCGGCCCCGCCCTCACCGTCTACGTCACGCACCTCGACCACCGTTCGGAGCAAATCCGCCTGGAACAATGGGCCTCGGCCAATGCCTGGCTGTTGCGCGACCGCAGCCGGCCGCACCTGCTGCTGGGTGATTTCAACGCCCTCGCGGAGACCGATTACGCGGACGAGGCCGCTGTTGGCCGCCTCGCCGCCTACCAGGCCGAGCGCGGCTGGCCGGCGCCGTCGTTTGACCTCGTGAGCCAGGTGCTCAAGTCCGGTTACGTGGACGCCTTTGCTGCGGTGGGGAATCCATCCGGCAAGGGCGCAACCTTCCCCGCGCAGGTTCCCGAGCGCCGCATCGACTATATCTTCCTGCCGGCCTCGATGCGCGAGGCCTTGACCATCTGCGCGCCCGTCTCGGATTCGCACGCGGCGAGCGCCTCCGATCACCTCCCCGTGCTCGCCGAGATCAAAGACCAATAGATCAGTTTGCGGGGATGCGGGGACGGTTCTTATGATATCCCCGCATCCCCTCATTCCCGCAAACAAGACGCGCTGCGACAAATGTAGGAGACGCGGTGCCGGGAAGGTTGCCCGGCTTACTTACCCCCTGCCCCCACCTTGTTACAATCACCTAAGTTTTGAAACTCTCCGGAGGCCATTATGCGTTTTGAGAACCCGCTTAAGCGGGTCGAGCGGCTGAAGCGGGTGCGCAACCTGCCCGGTCCCAGCACGGATGACCGGGTTCCCCCCGGCCAATTCCTCACCGAGAAGTTCCCCGTCTTGCATTACGGGTCGGTGCCGGTTTACAGCAGCCTCGACAATTGGGATTTTCGCGTTTTCGGCCTCGTCGAAGAGCCGCTCCGCCTGACCTGGCAGGAGCTTCTGCGGCTGCCCAACCAGATCCAGACCGTGGACATTCATTGCGTCACGCGCTGGAGCAAGCTGGGCACTTCGTGGGCGGGCGTGCCGTGGCGGGAATTCATCCAATTGGTCAAGGTCAAACCTGAAGCCACGCACGTGATGGCCCATTGCGAATACGGCTTCACGACCAACCTCGATCTGGACGTGCTCGACGATGACGACACCATGCTGGCGTACGAGTACGACGGCCAACCGCTGACGCCGGAGCACGGCTATCCGCTCCGGCTGCTCGTGCCTAAGAAGTACTTCTGGAAGAGCGCGAAATGGCTGCGGGGCATCGAGTTCATGGCCGGCGACAAGCCGGGATTCTGGGAACGCAACGGGTATCACATGGAAGGCGACCCGTGGCGCGAGGAACGTTTCGGCTGGTAACCCCGGCAACCCAAGAATTGCCCCGCGCGAGCGGGGCTTTTTCTTTGTCTGCATGTTGCGCTATGATGCACCGATGATCGGCTATCAGCTTCGCCAACGTGAGTACCTGCTGCAAATCAGCCGGGCCATGACGTCGCGGCTCGACCTGCCGTCGCTGCTGCGGCTCATCCTCAACAGCGCCGCAGACCTCGTGCGCGCCGAAGCGGGTGTGATCGCGCTCCGCCGCGGGCGGTCCACCTCGCTCGTCATCCACACATCGTACGGCGTGCCCGTAGCCCTGCTGCCGCGCTTCGCGCCCCTCCTGACCGATTTTCCGCTCAAGCCGGACGACTACCGGGTGCCCGACCTGGAGGCCCGGCTGAACATGGTCGCCCGCGCCGTGCGCCTGCCGCTGAGCCAGGTCATCGCCTTGCCGCTGATCGTCCAAGACGTGCTCTCCGGCGTGATCTACCTGTTCCGGAGCGGCAGCATCGCGTTTTCGGAGAACGACCAGGCCGTGCTGTCGAGCTTTGCCGACCAGGCGGCCATCGCGGTCCGCAACGCGCAGCTTTACCAGCAGGTCAGTGCGGAGAAGCGGCAGTTGGACGCGGTCATCCAGCATAGCGCGGACGGCGTCATGATCCTCGATCCCGAGCTGCGCGTCCAGGTGTTCAACCAGGCGCTCAGCCGGATGACAGGGTGGCCGGCCGACCAGGCGCTTGGCCGGCCGTGTTACGAGGTGCTCGCGCTCGAAGAGCTCCAGGGCTTCGACATGTGCAGCGCGGCAAGCGGCGAGGACGCGTTTCCCGAGCGCCAGCCGCTCGTGGCCGACGGCCTGGTCGTGCGGCCCGGCGGCTCGAAGATTTCGGTCAGCGTCACCTACTCGCCGCTTTACGACGAAGAGGGCCGCCTGACCAATGTCATCGTGAACGTCGTCGACGTGACCCGCTTCCGCGAGGCCGAAGAGATGAAGGCCTCGTTCGTCTCCGTCATATCGCACGAACTGAAGACGCCGGTCGCCCTGATCAAGGGGTATGCCAGCACGCTGGGCCGCGAAGATGCGGCGTGGGACCAGGCCACGCTGCGCGAGGGGCTGCAGGTGATCGGCGAGGAAAGCGACCGGCTCAACGCGCTGATCAACAACCTGCTGGACGCGTCGCGCATCCAGGCGGGCGGATTTACGATCGAGCATGGGTCGGTGGACCTGCCCCAACTGGCCGCAGCGGTCGTCGAAAGCTGGCGCACGCAGACCGACCGCCATCGTTTCGTGCTCGACTTCCCGGCGGACTTCCCCGACGTCGAGGGCGACGAGGAACGCCTCCGCCAGGTGTTTAACAACCTGCTCAGCAATGCCATCAAGTATTCCCCCGATGGAGGCGAGGTGCGGGTGGGCGGCTGGCGCGAAGGCGATCAGGCCACGGTGTACGTGGCCGACCGGGGCATCGGCATCCCCGAGAGCGAGCAGGGAAACCTGTTCCAGCGCTTCTACCGCGTCGATTCGAGCCTGCGGCGGTCGACGCAAGGCGCGGGGTTGGGCCTGTTCCTGTGCCGCTCCATCGTCGAGGCGCACGGCGGCCGCATCTGGCTGCGCAGCGAGCCGGGCAAGGGCGCCACGGTATTCTTCACATTGCCGGTGGAAGAGGCGCCACTAAAGCAGCACTCGCTCAAGGAGCGTACATGAAGAAACGCATCCTGGTCGTGGACGACGAGCCGCGCATGCGCCGCTTCGTGCGGATGAACCTGGACCTGGAAGGCTACGAGGTTCTGGAGGCGGATACCGGCCTTGCCGCGCTGGAGAAGGTGCGTGACGACATGCCCGACCTGGTGCTGCTCGACGTCGCCATGCCCGAGATGGACGGGTTCGAGACGCTGGAGCGCATCCGCGAAGTGTCGGCGGTGCCGGTGATCATGCTGACCGTCAAGAGCGACGAGGCGGACCGCATCCACGGCCTGGACTTGGGTGCGGACGACTACGTGACCAAGCCGTTCAGCCCGCGGAGCTGAGCAGCCGGATCAGGGCCGTGCTCCGCCGGGTCGAGCCGTCCAAGGGCAGCGTGGAAGAGCCGCTAGTTATCGACGAGGACCTGCAGATCGACTTCCCGAGGCGCACCGTGATCGCCAGGGGCGAGCACATCAAGCTCCGCCCGACCGAGTATCGCCTGCTGCTGCACCTGGTGGAGAATGCCGGCTGGATCGTGCCGCAGGAGACGCTGCTGTCGAAGGTGTGGGGACCGGAGTATCGCGACGACAACCAGCTGCTGCGGCTGTACATCACGTACCTGCGGAAGAAGATCGAGCCGGACCCCGCAAACCCGAGATACATCCTGACGGAGCGCGGGGTCGGCTACCAGTTCATGAACTACAAGAAGGCGGCTTGAGCTCACCCCCTCTCCTACGCAGGTAGGAGAGGGGGCCGGGGGGAGAGGTCACCACAACCGCACCGCGAGCACGGCCCGGCCGGAGAACGGCGGCTGCCACAAGAGCGGTCCGACGACGTTTTCGCCCGGACGGAGCGTCACCTCCGCAAACGCTCCCGCCGCGTTCCCAGCTCCCCGCCCCCGGCCGCCGGAAGTAGACCTCGCCGAACACCCTGTACAGGAACCTTGGGCCGGGATTGGTGATGCGGACGTAGAGCGCGTTGTCCCGCCCTCCTACCGCCTCCTGTGGCTCGCCGCCGCCGTCCGGCGCCTGGCGCGACCAGACGTCGGGGCTGTTGACGATCAAGCCGGGGTGGCCCTTCGGCGTCCTCCCCGCGCACGCATGGCCGGGCGTCTTCCCCTCGGCGGGCCGAGAAGATCGCGGAGGCGTGGCGGCTGATGTACGCGTAGGGGATATAGCCGTAGCCGGGCTGCCAGGCGCCGTCCCAGGCCCAGGGCTGCCAGGAGTTGCGGAGCAGGAAATAGCCGCCGCCGGGTGCGGCGGGATCGTCCTTGTATCCCACGATGGTGACGGCATGACCGTCGAGCGCCGGCTCGCCCGGCAAGGGCATCGTGATCTTGCCCCAGCGCGCCATCGCGGATGACTTGTACCAACTGTCGAACACGGGGAAGGCGAAGGCGATGCTCCGGCCCTCGACCAGGCACGCCTTCATCCCGTCGATGTCTTTCCGGCTGAACTCCTGCGTCTCTTCGGCGCGGAAGGCCGGGTCGCCTTCGGCCGCGGCCGCGGGCGGCGGTCCCTGGCCTTGATCGTTGCGCCGGTTTCGACACGTACGGCCAAAGCGCCTCGGGCGGCGCCCCGGCCTGCTTGATGCAGCGCATCCCGAGAGAGAGGAACGTGCCGTTGCGCGCAGGCAGCCCATCGCGCGCCTTGCACCACCAATACACGTACTGCTCGGACAGGTCCAGGTCCGGCTTCGCGCCGGCCGCGATCTCCAACTGCTCGCGGACCGCGACCGCCGCGTGCGCGACGCACGTCGGGCGGGGGCCCTGGCTGCGCACGGGTGGGAGCTGGTGGAGCAGGTCGTGCGACTCGGGCAGGGGGCCGCGGATCGCGCTCATGTAGGGAGGCAGGCCCGCCATCCGGGTGAGCGTGACGGCGGGGTCTTCCAGCAGCGCGCCGAGCGGGTAATCGGTGGAGGCCGCCTCCACCTCCAGCCCGGCGCGGCTGGACGGTTGCGGCTGCGCGGCGCCAGCCGCTGCGCCGCGTCCATGATCCCGTCGAGGCCCGTCCGTTCGATCCCAAGCGCGGCGGCCAGCCGCATGCGCGTGGTTTCACTCGTGGCATAAATGCCGACCAACTGTTGCACGGTGTCGATCCACAGGTCCCCGAGCTTGGCGGCCTGGGCCTCGGTCAGCCCCCGCACCCGGGACAGCGGCACACCGTCGGGAATCAGGTCTGACGGGATCAAGGCTCCCCCTTTTAGATCAGGCCCATCTCCTTGCCCACCTTCTCGAAGATCTCCAGGACGCAGTCCATCTGCTGGAAGGTGTGGGTGGCCATGTAGCTGGTGCGGAGCAGCTCGCGTCCCGGCTGAACCGCGGGCGAAAGCACGGGGTTCACGAAGACGCCCTCCTCGAACAAGCGCTTCCACACGAAGAGCGTCAGCATCTTGTCGCCGATGATGACCGGAATGACCGGCGTCTCCGAGGTGCCGATGTTGAAGCCCAGCTTCCGGTACCCGTTTCGCATGTAGTTCGCGATCTTGCCCAGGTGCTCGACCCGCTCCGGCTCCTCGCGCATGATCTTGAGCGCGGCCAGCGCGGCCGCGGCATTCGACGGCGGGATGCTGGCGCTGAAGAGCAGCGACCGGGCATGGTGCTTGATGTAGTGTACGACCGGCTCGTCGCCCGCGATGAAGCCGCCCAGCGAGGCAAACGACTTGCTGAACGTGGACATGATGAGGTCCACGTCGCGCGTCATGTGGAAGTGCTCCGCCGTGCCGCGGCCGCAGCCCAGCACGCCGATGGCGTGCGCGTCGTCGACGAGCAGGCGGGCGCCGTATTTCCGGCACAGCGGGACGAGCTCGGGCAGGGGCGCGATGTCGCCCTCCATGCTGTACAGGCCGTCCACCGCAACCAGCTTGCCCTTCTCCTCGGGCAGGCGCTGCAGCAGCAGCTCGAGTTCGGCCAGGTCCTGGTGGGCGAAGCGCTTTGTCTCCCCGTAGCTGAGCTTGGCGCCGTCGACCAGGCTGGCGTGGTCTTCCTTGTCCAGGATGACGTAATCGCCCCGGCCGATCAGCGCGCTGATCGCGCCGAGGTTCGCCTGCATGCCGGTCGAGAACACGACCGCGGCTTCCTTGCCGACGAAGTCCGCCAGCTCGTGCTCCAGCTGCTCGTGCATCTCGAGCGTGCCGTTCAGGAAGCGCGAGCCCGTGCAGCTTGTGCCGTAACGCTTGATCGCCGCGATGGCCGCTTCGCGCACGCGCGGGTCGGTAGTCAGGCCCAGGTAGTTGTTCGAGCCGCACATGATGAGGCGGTGGCCCTTGTAGACAGCCTCAGAGCCTTCGTTCTCAGTAAGGGGAATGAAATAGGGATAGTAACCGGCAGCAATGGCTTCCTTGGCTTCGGTAAACTCGTAGGCCTTGGCGAAAAGATCCATGATTGCTCCTTCAGGAAATGAAGCCGTGTTCGCCGTACCACTGGTACGCGCGTTCGGCGGCCCCCCGAAACGGGAGGATGCGATAACCCAGCTCGGCGACAGCCTTGCCGGAGTCGAAAAAAGCATTGTGCGCCGCGAGCCGGAGTTGGTCGCCAGTCGCAATTGGATGGGCTACGAACCGGTTGAGCACGTCGAGCCCGGCCGCCACGGGCGGCAGAAGCCAGGGCGGAAGCGTCCAAAGCGGTTCGCGCGAACCGACGATCTCCGCAACGATAGCAATGATTTGTCGATATGTCAGGTTCTCGCCGCCGAGGATGTAGCGCTCGCCGGCGCGGCCGCGTTCCGCCGGCAGCCAGGTGGCCGTCGACGACCGCGTCGATGTCGACCATGCAGACGCCGCCGGGCGGCGACACGAGCAGCGGGCGCTTCGATATCTCGATCCCGATGGTGCCGGCGATCAGGTTGTAGTCGCCGGGCCCGATCACCACCGCCGGATTGACGATCACCGCTTCGAGTCCGAGCTTGACCGCCTTGTAGACTTCCAGCTCGGCCAGGTATTTGCTGTGCGCGTACGCGAACCGCTTTTCACGCGGGTCGAACGGCTGCGTCTCGTCGGACGGCCGGCCGTCCCGCCGAATGCCGACCGCCGAGACCGAAGACGTATGGACGACCCGCGGCGTGCCGGCCTTGAGACATGCCTCCATGACGTTGCGGGTCCCGTCGACGTTCACCCGGTAGATTTCGTCCGGCTTCGACCGCCAGTACGACGGAAATCGCGGCGACGTGGTAGACACGCTCGCAGCCTTCGACGGCAGCCCGCACGGACTCCGGCTCGACGACGTCGCCGAAGACGTGCTCGACCGGCAGCCCATCCAGCGCAACCGTGCTCGACGACTTCCGGCGCAGGACGCGTACGTCGTCGCCGCGCTGAACCAGCGCTGCAGCGAGCCTGGCTGCCCACCCAGCCGGTCGCGCCGGTGACCAGTACTCTCACAGCGGCTTCTCGTAGATGCGGTAGGTCTTGTACTTGATGCCGCCCAACCGCTCGATGATCTGGTTCATCATCGTGTTGGTCTCCAGGATCCACGAGCCTTCGGCCTTCTTGTAGCCGTGCTTCTGGGCTTCCTGGAGCGTTTCGAGGTAGAAGACCGCATCCGCACCGAGGCCGCGGAACTCCTCGATCATGCCCATGATCATCACGCGGGCCTGGTCGATGTGGCGCCGGGCAAGCAGGAACTTCGGCAGGCCCAACGGCCACATGTGCCCGCCGCCCGAGCGCTTGAGCGCCTGGTGCAGGTCGGGCATGCTCAGCGACACGCCCGCCGGCCGGCCGTCTTCGGTCTCGGCAATGAAGATGAGGTTCGGGTCGACCATGGGCTTGAGGCTGTGCAGCAGGTGGTCGATCTCGTGGTCCGTCAGCGGAACGAAGCCCCAGTTCTTCTGCCAGGCCCCGTTGTAGGCGGCCTTGATCTTTACCACCTCGGAATCGAGGTGCTTCATGTCGATCTTGCGCACGTGCAGGCCCTTCTTCTCCATCGCCTTGCTTCGACACCCGGTAGAGCTTCTCCGGCGCCTGGGCCAGCGCCGTGTCGATGTCGCAAATCCACGCAAAGAGGTCCATCGCCTTGACGTAGCCGTGACACTCGATCAGCGGGGGATAGTACCGCGGGTTATGGGTCATCATGATCATCGGGGAGGTGTCGAAGCCGTCGATCAGCATGCCGATTTCGTCGTTGGTGGAGAAGTTCAGCGGGCCGCGGATCAGGTTCATGCCCTGCAGCCGGCACCAGTCTTCGGCCGCCTGGAGCAGCGCCCCGGAAACCTCCGGGTCGTCGACCGACTCGAAGAAACCCCACCCGCCCGCCAGCTCGTCGTGGACCTGGTTATGGCGGTCGTTCACCACTGCACCGATCGTGCCGACGATCTGCCCTGCCGCGGCGGGCGATGAAGAGCTGGTAGCGCGAGTGCTCGTAGAAGGGGTTTTTCTTCGTATCGAAGTAGGCCAGCCGTTCCTCGATCAGGGGCGGCACCCAGCAAGGATCGTCCTTGTACAACTTGAAGGGAAACTGCACGTACTCGGACATGGCCTTCTTGGTATTCACGGCTTCGATGACGATGTTGCTCATGATGCCTCCCTGCCGTTAGTTCTGTGACTCGTCATGGTGTTTCCGCCACGCCTTGCCGACCAGCTGATCCAGGACGGTGAACTGCCAGTCGCCCAGGATGCTGGCCGCCCGGGCAGCCGCGCTCATCTCAAGGCTGGGAATGATCGAATACCTGCGGCGGCGCACGCCGTCGAGGATCGCGCGGGCCACCAACTCCGGGGCAATGGGCGTGTTCGGGTAAGCCTCGTCCGTCTCCGGCGGCCTGAACGGCGCTTCCTCGGCGTGCTGGGGCGTGTCCATGTCAGGCGGGTACACGACGGAGACGTGTATGCCGTACGGCTTCAATTCGAGGCGCAGCACGTCCGACAGGCCGCGCAGCGCGTACTTCGAGGCGGTGTAGGCCGAGTAGCCGTAGGTGGGGAGCACGGCCGCGCCGGACGATGACATTCACGATGTGGCCCGACCGCCGCTCGATCATGCCCGGGGTCACCGCCTGGATGACGTGCAGCGCGCCGAAGTAGTTGACGTCCATCATGTCGCGAAAGACCGCCGAGATCGAGTTCCTGGAAGTAGCCCGGCCGAACCACGCCCGCCGAGTTGACGACGATGTCCGGGCGGCCGGCCCGGTCGGTCACCTGCGCCACCGCCGCGGCGACTCGCGTCGAAATCGCGCGACGTCGGCCGAGACGCAGCCGCAGCTTGGCCCGCGTGCTGGCATTCCGCCTTGACGGTTCCAGGGCCTGCGTCGAGGCGCTCCGGGTCCCGCGCAAGCAGCCAGACGTGCGCTCCCTCACGGGCAAACGGCGCGCCGTCGCCAGTCCAATGCCGCTTGAACCGCCGGTGATGAGAATGATTTGATTACGGAAGGTCATGAAATGGATGCTCGAGCGCGCGTGGAACGTACGCGAGGATAAGGTTATGTGTATTATAACACGCGTGGGTCAGCGTATGCGAAGCGAGCCGCGTGCCAAAGAGCGTAGAATTCCGAGCCACGGCCAGCCCGCAGCAGCGCCTTACTCAGCGCCTTCGTGTCCAGCGCGTACTCGTGCTCGAGCACCGGCCCGACGCACGCGGGGCAGCCGTTCTCGCAGGGGCACTGCGTCACGAGGTCCAGCGCCGCCTGCAGCACCTCGGGCATCGACTCGAATAACTGCTCCGCGTACCCGACCCCGCCCGGCGTCCGCTCGTACACGGTGATCGTCGGCATGCCCGTATTCGCGTCCTGCGGCTCGGCCAGCACGCCCGAGGTCGCGGCCGTCGCACATCAGGAAGAGCGGCGCCACGCCCTCGATCAGCGCCGCGGCCCCGCCCAGACCCGATCGTGTGCGGATGCCCGCCTCCGCCCGGTGATGGCACGACTGGCACAGGGTCACGAGGTTGTCCAGCCGGTTCGCCACCTGCCAGGCCAGCGCGGCGGGCTGCCCCTCCCGCCGCGCCTCGTCCGCGACAAACGCCCGGAACGGGATCTTGTGGTGGACGTCGTGCTGGCGCCCCGCCATCTCGACCGTCCCGCAGCCCTGGCAGCGGTAGCCGTCGCGCTGCCGCACCGCGTCGCGCGTCGCCGCCCACTCCGGGCCGTAGTCGTTGGGGTCCGACAGCCACGCGCCCGCGGCCTTGAGCGCCTCGACGGTGTGCTCCGGGAACGCCAGCCAGGCACGCCTGGGTATCCAGCGTCTGCTCCGGCAGGTCGATCTGGCCGTACCCGATCACCTCGTTTGAGCCGCGGCGCATGATCTTGTAGCTCGTGGCCTGCGACGTGACCCGCACGTCGCCCCACCCGCGGCAGTAGGGCTCCGCCTCCCCTCCGGCCGACTCGTGGGTCGCCAGTACGTCGATCTTCTCGCCGATCACCGGCCGGGTGTAGAAGTCGGCGTCCATCGCCCGCACGGAGGCCACGCCCGGCCTCCCAGTCCAGCCGCTCCACGACGTACGACGCGCCCTCGTGCAGGTAGATCGCGCCCTCGTAGAGCAGCAGCGGCACGCCCTCCCGGTCCAGCTCGCCGATAACCATGGCTTGCCGTCCTCGCCGCGCGCCTGGATCACCACCCGGTCGCTGCCCGCGCTCCGCAGGCTCAGCGCCTGGCTGGGGCTGCCGTCGCCCGCCCAGAAGTAGCGCCCGCCCGACAGGTACAGCTGCCCCGCTTCCACCAGGTCGGCCAGCAGCGCTTCCCGCGTGCTCGCCGCCGAACGCCTCCCCCTGGCGCAGCGGCAGCTCCGCGGCCGCGCAGGCCAGGTGTCCGGCGAGGAGGACCTCGTTGTCGGGGTTGATGCGGGCGTGCTCGGGCGACTGCTCCAGCAGCCAGCGCGGGTGCGCGATGATGTACTGGTCCAGCGGGCCGCCGCCCGCGACGAGCACCGCGACGGAGGCGCCCTGCCGCCGGCCCGCCCGCCCCATCTGCTGGCGCGCGCTCGCGATCGTTCCCGGGTGGCCGGCCAGGATCGCCGCGTCCAGCCGCCCGATGTCGATCCCGAGCTCCAGCGCGTTGGTCGCCACGACCCCGCGCACCTTGGACCCTCGCGCAGGCCCCGCTCGATCTCCCGGCGGTCCGACGGCAGATAGCCGCCCCGGTAACCCCGGACGCTCTGCGCCGCGGCCCGCGGCAGCTCCCCGCGCAGCTGCGCCAGCATCAGCTCCGTCGCGAGCCGCGCCCGGCCGAAGACGATCGTCTGGACGTCGTGCCGCAGGAAGTGCGCGGCGATCTCCGCCGACTCCTGCCCGGTGCTGCGCCGGATGCCGAGCTCCGGGTCGACGACGGGCGGGTTGTAAAAGAGGAGGTGCTTCTCGCCCTGCGGCGCGCCGTCCTGCTCCGGCCCGACGAGGGTCACCGGCGCCTCCACCAGCCGCTCGGCCAGTTCGCCGCGGATTCGCGATGGTGGCCGAGGCCAGGATGAACTGCGGGCCGGCTGCCGTAGAACGCGCAGATGCGGCGCAGGCGGCGCAGGACGTTGGCGACGTGCGAGCCGAAGACGCCCCGGTAGACGTGCATCTCGTCGATCACGACGACCGCGCAGCGACCCGAAGAACGCGGCCCAGCGCGGGTGCTGGGGCAGGATGCCCATGTGCAGCATGTCGGGGTTGGACAGGATGATGCGGGAGCCGTCCCGGATGCGGGTCCGCTGGCCGGAGGGCGTGTCGCCGTCGTAAGCGGCAGGCAGCGCACTCACGCCCGGCCGCGGCGGCGAACTCGGTCAGTTCGGCGAGTTGGTCGTGCGCCAGCGCCTTTGTCGGGAACAGGTAGAGCGCGCGCGCCGCGCGGGTCGGCGAGGAGCCGCTGGAGCACCGGCAGGTTGTAGCAGAAGGTCTTGCCGCTGGCGGCCGGCGTCGCGACCGCGACATGCTCGCCTCGCAGCGCCGCGTCGACGGCCGCGGCCTGGTGGGTGTACAGGCTGGTCGATGCCCGCGGCCGGCCAGCGCGTCGACCAGGCGGGCGTCCAGGCCGGCGGTGACAGCGCCGCGGTTCGGGCGGGCCGCGCCGGCGTCCGTTCCCACCGGACGACGTTGCTCATGAAGCGCGGGTCGAGGCGCAGGGCCTGCAGCGCAGATTCGACAGACATGGGGCGCATTATACCCGATCCGCGGTCTCGCGTTGACAGCCGCGCGGCGGGTCGACTATGATAGCGCCCGGCTGGTTGTCCCAGCGATTTTGCCGGGCTACACTCCGGCGCCGCCGAGGTCCCATGTTCGATCCCACCCTGCCGCTGCCGGCGGGCAAGCTGCCGCTGCCCCTGCTGGAAAAGCTCTTGACGCGCTTCGCGCCGCACGACCCGCGGATCGTGGTCGGCCCGCGGGCGGGCGAGGACGCGGCCGTGTTCGACCTCGGCGATCGCTACCTGGTCGCCAAGACCGACCCGATCACGTTTGCGACCAGCGAGATCGGCTGGTACGCGGTCAACGTCAACGCGAACGACGTGGCGGTCATGGGCGCGCAGCCGCGCTGGTTCCTGGCAACGGTGCTGCTGCCCGCGGGCAAGGCGACGGGCGAGCTGGCAGAGGACATCTTCCGGCAGATCTACGAGGCGTGCGCGGCGCTCGGCGTCAGCCTGGCCGGGGGGCACACCGAGATGACCGTCAACCTCGACCGGCCCCTGATCAGCGGCACGATGCTGGGCGAGGTCGCGCCCGAACGGCTCATCATGACCGCCGGCGCGCGGCCCGGCGATGCGATGCTGCTGGTGAAGGCCGCGCCGATCGAAGGGACGGCGCTGATCGCGCTGGAACGCGGCGAGGTGCTGCGGGCGCGCGGGTACGACGAAGAGTTCATCCGCCGCGCGCCAGCGGTACCTGCACGAGCCCGGCATCAGCGTGGTCAGGCCCGCGCTGCTCGCAGCCGAGATCGCCGAGGTGCACGCGATGCACGACCCGACCGAGGGCGGCGTGATGACCGGCCTGCTGGAGATGGGCCGGGGCGCGGGCGTCGGGCTGGAGATCGACCTCGACGCGATCCCGATCGCGCCAGAAGGCGCCGCGCTCTGCCGCGAGTTCGGGCTGGACCCGCTGGGCACGATCGCGTCGGGCGCGGTGCTGGTGGCCGCGGCCGCGGCGGATGCTGATCGGCTGGTCGAGTCGCTGAGCGGCGAGGGTTACCCGACCACGGTCATCGGCCGGGTGACCGAGGCGGCAGGCGGGCTGGTTGCCCGGCGCGCCGGGCAGCGGGTCGAGTGGCCGATGTTCGCGACCGACGAGATTACGAAGATATTTCGCCTAGCGGATACGCTATTCCCCTTGATCCACCCCCGCCCGCTCGAGCAGCAGCCGCAGCGCGTGCTCGCCGAGCAGCGCCATGAGCGCGGGCCAGACGATGAACACGAGCACCGCCAGCACCACGCTGATCGCGGTCAGGGCAAGGGCGACCAGCAGGAGCAGCACGGAGAAGAGCGGGTTGGCGAATGCCGCCGAGCGCGGCCATCCGCAGGGTCTGCCCCAGGCTCGGCTCTTCGAGGGCGAGGTAGAACGGGTAGACGTAGAACTGCATGCTCGCCCAGAACAGGACGAGGTAGGCCCAGGCGACGCTCAGAATGCGTAGGGTGGAATTCGCCTGGAACGCGTAGAAGATCAGGTTGAGCAGCAGCAGGCTCAGCACGACCATCCCGAGCGCGTTGAGCGCCAGCCCCGCTTTCCAGTTGACCCTTGAGCGCGTCGATGTAGTCGCGGCGGTCGGGCGCCCGGCCGCGCACCGTCTGCCGCACGACCGAGGCGAGGGCCATGATCGCGGGGCCGGCGGGAATCGCGATCAGCGGCGCGATCCACCAGGGACCGCCGGCGGCGAACAACACGAAGGCGACGACCGCTGCCGCGCCGACGAAGATGCCCCCGGTCACCCACCAGAGCAGGCTCATCGCGATCAGGACGAACATGTCGCCGTAGAAGCTGATCAACGCTCGCCCGGCGACGCTGAAGGCCCTCATGGCGCCACGATCCCCAGGACGGTCTTCTGGAACGCGGGATTCGCAAGCTGCCGGTTGTGCGACACCGCCGGCAGCTCCTCCATCAGGCCGCGCGCCTGGGCTTCGGCCGGCGCCGCCCGCAAACTCATGCTGATGCTCTGACCTTCCACGAAGGGGTAAGAGGTGCACGGGACGTTCGGGATATCGCGCGCGCTCTCGGCGGCGACGACCAGGTCGCCGAAGCTGACCGTGTGGTCGACCAGCGCGAGGCGGTTCGCCGTGATGCGGATGCTGTAGCGGATGTCGCCGTACAACGTGTGGCAGCGCACGCCGGGCGGGCATCGTGCCCGGCTTGTTGAGTTCGGCCAGGAGGGGGCTGTCCGGGTGGAGTTGGCCGTAGATCGGGCGTGTCGGTGAGCAGCACGCGGTCGACTGGACGCCATCGGTCAGCGGCGTCGCAAACCCGCCTCGCTGCTCGACCTGCTGTCGCTGCAGGGCAGCGCCGAGTCGCTCGATGGTGCTGGCCGGGCGCGCCGGCGCCAGGCCCAGCCGCTCGAGCAGGCGGATGAACCACCAGACGGGCGAGCCCCGGGGCGCCAGGTCGAGGATGCGGGCCAGGTCCACCCCCCGGTGCGGGGTCCCGATGGTGATCAGCCTGCCCACGTTCCCCCGATAGACGCGTGCCCCATTCGTCGGGCGTGCGCGGCTGAGGTAGTAGCGGCAGATGATGCCGCCCAGGCTGTGCGCGATCAGGGTGACCTCCGGCGGCCCGCCGCGGGCGACGCTGTTGTCGCTCAGTTGGTCGACGCTGCACAGCAGCCGCTCTTCGGCGGCGAGGTTCGCGCCGGCCAGGCGGCTCGCCACCTCGCGCAGGTCGCCCCGGTTGTTGTACGTGCCGTCCTCGGCGACGCCATAGTCGAACGTGCGGACCAGGTTCGGGTCCAGGTCGCCGTTCGAGATCAGGTACTGGCGGAAACCGGATTCGATCCAGAGGGAAGGGACGCCGTCGAAACCGTGAACCAGCATGATGGGAACGAGCCTGCGGCATCGCTTACCTCCTCCTGCAGCGATCGAAGCTGAGATGCGTCAAGCGGCGGCGACGATTTCCTGCAGCAGCCGTGCCGCGTTCACCATGTCCGCGATCGCGATGTGTTCGTTCGGCGTGTGGACGTCGGCCATGCCGGTGCTGATGATCGCACACTGGATGCCGTGCTCGGCGTAGATGTTGGCGTCCGTCCCGCCGCCCGAAGCCTTGATCGTCGGCGTCCACCCCAGCTTCTTAACCGCTGCCACGGCTGCCTGCACGACAGGATGGTCGTCGGGCAGCTTGTAGGTCGTGTACGTCCGCTTGATCTTGAACTCCACGCGCCCGCCGTTCCGCTCGGCGGCCTCCTGGAACGCGGCGGCCATCGCCGCGGTCTGGGCCGCCAGCTTCGTGTCGTCCCGGCTGCGCGCCTCGCCCTTGACGAAGACGTAGTCCGGAACGATGTTGGTCGCCACGCCGCCCTGGATGACGCCGATGTTGGCCGTGGTTTCCGGATCGATCCGGCCCAGCGGCATGGCCGCAATCGCCTCGCTCGCCACCCGGATCGCGTTGATCCCCTTTTCAGGCTCTGCGCCGGCGTGCGCGGTGCGGCCATGGACCTTGATCTCCAGGCTATCCTGGCTCGGCGCGCTGGTCACGATGACCCCGTTCGGCCCGCCCGCGTCCAGGACGTACGCCGCGCTTCGACCGCAGCTGCGTCTTGTCCAGCATGCGCGCGCCGTACAGCCCCACCTCCTCGCCGACGGAGATGACGGCCTCCAGCGGCGGATGCGGCGTCTTGTCCTCGGCCAGCGACTCGATCACTTCGAGGATCGCCGCCACCCCGGACTTGTCGTCGCCGCCCAGGATCGTGGTCCCGTCGGAGTAGATCACGCCGTCCCGAATCTGCGGCTTGATGCCCCGGTCCTTGCCGACGGTGTCCATGTGCGCGCTCATCAGCATCCACTCGCCCGGCCCGGTGCCCGGGAACCGCGCGATCAGGTTGTGGTGTTCGTCGGTCTCCACCTCGCCGCCCAGCGCCGTGAAGCGCCGGGCCAGTTCCTGGCTGATCTCAGCTTCTTCGCCCGACGGGCTGTCGATCGCCACCAGGTCGAGAAATGTCTGACAAGTCGTTCTTCGTTGATCAAAGTTCACCTCTAAATCGTGTCGGATGCTGATCGTCAGAGTCTATCCCACCCAGATACGGCCCGGTTTCTCCGTCTCATAGCCGCCCAGCCCGGCGATCGTCGTACCGCGCCGTCCTCGCTCTGCAGCCAGCGCGGCCAGCGCCTGGACCGCCGGCGTCTCCCACGCTTCCGCGGGAATGACCAGATCGTAGGGCTCGGTTGCCAGGCGGACGAAGCCAAGACCGTAGCTGATCGCCGCGGCTTCGATGCCCAGGCCCGCGTCGGCCGCGCCTTCGGCGACCGCACGGGCGACCTCCGCGTGCGTGTTCACCTCGTGATCATACCCTGCGATGGCCTCCGCGTCCACTGACAGCCGCCGCAGCTGCGCGTCGAGCCAGACGCGCGTGCCCGCGCCCCGCTGCCGGTTGATGAAGTGGGCGCCGGCAGACGCGAGGTCAGGCAGCGCCAACAGGTTCAGCGGATTGCCAGGAGCCGTGATCAGGCCCAGGCGCCGGTGCGCCAGGGTGAGCAGCGCCACCCGGCGTCCCGGCAGCAGGCGCCGGACGAAAGGCTCGTTGTAGGTGTCGCGTCTCCTCATCCCACAGGTGGCTGCCGGCGATGTCCGCCTTGCCCTCGGCCAGGGCGATCAGCCCGCCCAGGCTGCCGGCGAAGCTGACTGCAGCGCGCAGCCGCACAGCTCGCCGAAGCGGGCGGCCACGAGCGAGACCGCCGGGTCGTGGCTGCCGGCGAAGCGCAGACTCGTCGCCGGGCTCGGCCGGGCTTTCGGTGGTCACCGCCCGCCAGCGGTCCAGGCTCGCGCGGAACCCGCTCTCGATCTCCGCGATCGTGTAGCCGGCCGACAGCATCTCCAGCAGGAACCCCTCGGCCTGGTGCGCCACGGTCGCCCGGCGCAGCGGCGTCGCGTTGCTCCGGCTCGACCGGCGCGCTGCCGATGCGGGTGCCCTGGCCGGGCCGGCTGACCGCGATGCCCTCTCGCGTCAGTTCCTTGTAGGCCTGCTGCACGGTTCCGGGCGTGCACTTCCACTTTTCGGCCATCTCGCGCACGGTCGGCAACGCGTCGCCCGGCCGCAGACGTCCCTCCAGCAGGTCCTGGCGGACGCTTTCGGCGATTTGCAGGTACAGCGGGCGTTTGTCCTTCATGGCCGGCGTTCCTCATGCCGAATCCCGGCCGGTCGAGCACGGCGGCGTCGGTCACTTCGACCTCGCCGACCTCTTCCGCCGTGTGATCGAGCAGCCGCATCGCGAACTGGATGAACGCATGGACGTCCGCGAAGTTCGACGCCATGCCCGACGGAGATACGCACAGCGCTCACGTCCCGGCCGAAGCGCGCCTGCATCTCCCGGCGCAGCTCCTGGAACGACAGGGCCGACGAAGAGGCGAAGAACGAGCGCATGATCTCCGGGCCCAGCCCGTGCGCGACCTCGCCCGCGCCCGGGTTGCAGAAGCAGCCCGTGCGCAAGCGAGATGTTGCGATGGTTGGCCAGCTCTTCGATCCGCCGGTCGTCCAGGGCGCGGCCGTTGCAGTCGTAGAAGGTCATGGTGACCGTGCCGCCCGCGGTCCGTCAGGTCGCGCGGGCCGTGGATCTTGACGAGCGGCTGCCCCGAGCTGTGGCGCAGGCCGGAGAGGCTCTCGATCAGCCAGCCGGTCAGCGCCATCGACCCGCTCGTGGATCAGGTCGATCCCCACGGACGCCAGGTGCCGCAGTCCGATTTCCACCGCGGGAATGTTCGAGGTAGTTGACCGTGCCGTCCTCGAATCCCGCCTCGCCGGGCACCAGGTAATATCCGTCGCCCTGGACGGACGAGATCGTGATCGTGCCGCCCGCGTACCACGGCCGCTGCAGCTTCTCCAGCGCCTCCCGCCGCGCCAGCAGCGCGCCGATGCCGGTCGGATAGCCGAACATCTTGTAGAAGGACAGGGGCACGAAGTCGGGCCGCCACGCCGCCAGGTCGAGCCGGTTGGAGGGCGCGAAAGCCGCCGCATCCACCAGCACGTCCCAGCCAAGGCTGCGGGCCCGGGCGATCAGCTCCAGCGGGTGCTGCACGCCCGAGAAGTTCGACTGCGCCGGGAAAGCAAAGAGGTTGGCCGCGCCGGGCCGCGCTGAGGCTCAGCCCGGCCTCGAGGGCCGCCATGTCGATGCGCAGATCCGGCGCGACGACGGGCACGTAAGTGAACGCCGCGCCCTTGCGCCGCGCAAACTCCCGGATGCCGTTGACCGAGTTGTGGTTGTCGAAGGTGAGCAGGTAGTGCCCGCCCGGCGCAAAGGGGTATGCCTCGCCGACCAGCTTGAGCGCGCCGCTGGCGTTCGGCGTGAAGATGACGACGTACTCGTCACCGGGTGCGTTGAAGTACTCGAGGACGTAGCGCCGCGCATCGTCGATCAGGCAGGTCATGGCCTGGGAGGTCGGGTTGTTCGAGTGCGGGTTGCCAAACACGTTGGCCGAAAGGAGCGTCGTGGTGCTGCTCGAGCTGGCTCTCCGCATACAGCCCGCCGCCGGTGTAGTCCAGGTATACCTGGCCCGTCCGGTCAAGCCGCGCGTACTCGCGGTCGCGCAGCTCGTCGAGCGCCGACGTCCGCTGCGTAAGCCGGAAAGGCCCGCTGGAACTGGCTAGAGCGCCCTCGTACATGGTCTGATCGCATCGCTGACTTGGGTCACGGCGTTGTGTCCCCCTTTCATCGGCATTCGATCCCAGACCTCCGAGGTTTCGCAAACCTCGGAGGTCTGTATCCGTTAGCCCACCAGCTTCTCCAGCCGGTCCACGTAGCCCGCCAGCACCTCGAACGCGGCCTCGACCGGCGCGGGCGTCGTCATGTCCACGCCCGCCACCTTGAGCGCGTCGATCGGGTACAGCGCGTTGCCCGCCTTGAGGAAGTTCAGATAGTCATCGACCGCGCCGGGCGTGCCCGAGCGGATCCGCTTGGCAAGCGCGTTGGCAGCCGAGATGCCGGTCGCGTACTGGAAGACGTAGTAGTCGATGTAGAGGTGCGGGAAGGTGGCCCAGGTGATGCCCACCCGCTCGCCGGTCCACGTGCATCTCGCCGCCGTAGCCCTCGCTGAAGAGGTCGGCCATCAGCCCGATCATGTCGTCCGCGCTCATGCCCTCCCCGCGTTCCTCGCGCTGGTGGACCTCCAGCTCGAACCGGGCCAGCGTCGGCATGATGAAGAAGTAGCGGTGGAAGTTCGACATCGCCTCTTCCAGCACGGCCAGCTGGAACGCCGGGTCCTCGATCGTCTCGAGCAGGTGACCCCGCACCATCGCCTGGTGGAAGTTCGAGGCGGTCTCGGCGACGAACATGCCGTAGTCCGAGTAGAGGACGGGCTGGTTCTGCCAGGTGAAGTAGCGAGTGCATCGAGTGACCCAGTTCGTGGGCGAGCGTGCTCATGCTGAACACCTCGTCCGTGTAGGTCATCATGATGAACGGATGGGTGCCGGGCGCGCCGGACGAGAAAGCGCCGCCCTGCTTGCCCTTGTTCGGCTTCACGTCGACCCAGCGATCCTCGCGTGCAGCCACGCGCGGACGGTCGCGACATACTCCGGCCCCATCGGCGCGAGCCCGTCGCAGATCAGCTCGACCGCCGCGCTCGTAGGGCACCTGCGGCCGGTCCTTCGAGAGCGGCGCCCAGACATCGTACGGGTTCAACTCCTCGACGCCCAGGGCCTTGCGGCGCACGCGCCAGTAGCGGTGCCACGTGGGCAGGTTCTTCTTGAAGACGTCGATCAGGTTGTAAAACGTCTCGGCGGGCAGGTTCCACGGGAAAAGCGCCAGGTCCAGCGTCGACTCGTGCCGCCGCGCGCGCATCTGTGAAGACGTTTGCCTTGACCGACGTCACCAGGTTCGACGCCAGCGTGTTCTTGACGCCAGGAACGTGTCCATGTAGCCTTCCCAGGCGGTGCGCCGCACCTCGCGGTCCGGGCTGGCCAGGACGCCGGGAAGGTTGGCGTTCGAGACGGCGATCTCCTCGCCGTCGGTCCCGACGGCCGGCGGGTACTTGAAGTCGGCATCGACCAGCAGGCTGTGCGTCTGCTCGACGTTGCCGAACGGGTCCGAGACCATGCCCGAGCAGTTCCTCGACCTCGGCTGAGCGGACGTGCGCCTGCCGGCGGAACAGGTTGTCGACGTAGTGGCCGAGGTAAGCGAGCTTCGGCTCCTCGGCGAGCCACTTGCGCAGCGTCGCCTCGCCGATCGCCAGCAGCTCCGGATCGACAAAGGAGACCGCCGCCGCGGCCTGGCCCGGCAGGCCGGTTGCCCGGCCGTACCGTTTCGCGCGCCTCGGCGTCCGTCGTGTCCACCGCGTACGCCATGCCCGCGTACATGACCAGGCACATAGACGCGGCGGCCCAGCTCCTGCATGGCCGCCAGCGCATCGGCCACGACTGCCGGGCCTTCCGCCAGGCGGCCCTTGAAGCGCTTGACGTCGTCGATCGCCGTCACCACCGCGGCTGCCTCGGCATCCCAGTCGGCCGGCGTCGGGAAGACGCTCTCCGCGTTCCACTTGTACTTCGGTCTCGATCTCGTTCCGAGCCGGAAGCTTCTGTGCCATCTTGTCTTCAGGACGCTCCTTTCGATCTGTCAGTCATTGAGAAAGTGGTACTCGTTCGAATCGCATACCGGACGATAGCCGATTCGTTGGTAGATGCTGTTCGAGGTCGGGTTGGCCAGGTCGGTGTACAGGCGTGCAGAACTCCCAGCCCGCATCGAGCAGTTGCTGGCTCAGCGCGGCGACGCACGCGGACGCATAGCCGCGGTCTCGCAGTTCGCGGGGCGTGTAGACGAGGATGACCGTGATGCCGTGGCTCGTGGTGACGGCCTTTGCCCGCCATCGACACCGGCCTGCCCGTCGTCCTCCCACAGGAAGATGTCGCCCGCATCCGACCCGGCGCTCGGCCAATCGCCCGCGCTTCGCGCTCTGCTCATGGGTTCGATCAATGCAGTCCACATTGAACTGGTAGACCCAATCGGCCAGCAGGTCGAGTTCCTCATCGCGCGCCTGCCGCAGGTGGCCCGGCACGCCCTCGGGCGGCGTGACCTTCCGCAGTTCGTAAATGCGCTGGCTCATGCCCAGCTTGAACGGCTTCCCGGTCCGTTGCGACCAAGCTCCGCAAAGGCGAGCGCGGTGGCCGAGTGCGCGACGACGCCGGGGACGCGGCCGGCCGGGGCTGTCGGGCGAAAACTGCCGCTGCTGAAGTCCAGCATGTCGTCGACGATCAGGTCGCAGCGGCTCCGGGTCGCCGCCCCGGGCTGCTGTAGACGATCACATTGTAGGGCGGCGTGCGGACCGCCGCCGCGACGAATTCGCCGCCCTCGTCAATCAGTCGCAAGATACGGGGGATACGTGTAATAGTCGGGGTCTTCGGCCACCCGCGGCGGCGATGCCGACGATCAGGCTGTTCGCGGCCTCTTCGTGCTCCAGCGGCGCACGCGGGCCTGCTTCAGAAATTCCGCGCCGCCGGCATAGCGTGTCAGCTTCATCGGGGCCTCCTGTCGGTCTAATGTCACCGCGCGCCGCGTTTGGCAGGAGGCGAGCATCGGGCCAGCCGTACGCCACCTCCACCAGGTCCGACGGGCCGATCGTGACGTTCTTTTCGCCGGCAAGCGTTCCGCCCAGCGCTTCGTAGAAGGCCCTGGCCGGCCAGTTGTCTCTTAACGCCCAGATGACGATCGACCTGCAGCCGCTTTCGATCAGCCGTCTGGCTGCAGCCGCGACCAGCTTTCGCCGATGCCCTGTCGTCGGTGCTCGGCCAGCGAGGTACAACGCGTAGATCTCGCCGTCGTACGCCACGCCACCCGCCGACCAGCCCATCCCGCTCAGGCCCGTTGCGCCGCAAAGCCGCTATCGCCGTGGCGCTCGGCCGCCAGCCATTTCGGCCACGTAGGTGAAGCGCCCTTCCTGGGCGGCTGCGATGGCCTGCCGCCACGCGCTCCTCCCGGACCGTCACGTCCAGCGCGTCGAGAAAGCTGTCGGGCAAGATGCCCCGGTAGGCAGTCTGCCAGGCCCGCACGTTGACGGCCGCGATGCCCGGCGCATCGTCGATCGTTGCCAGCCTGATTCTCACAGCAGCCATCCGCCGGTCCACCAGCTCTCTATCTCGGCATCCACTTTCATGACCACGTCGGGTTACGTCTGCGCCGCGTAGCTACTTTTATGACCACGGTCAAGATTTGCCGGCCTTGTGGCCCGCGACCTCGGACATCATCTCGACCACGCTGGCCCGGCCGGCTGTCCGTGTCCGCACCCAGCATCCGCGCCAGTTCGCCGACCTGGTGGTCACCCTCGAGCTGGCTGCACCTCGGTCGTCGTGCGCCCACCGGCTATGTGCTTGGCTACATGGTAATGCACGTCGCCGTATGCGGCCAACTGCGGCAGGTGCGTGATGCACAGGACCTGGTGGCGCACCTCGCCCTCAGTCTCCGCCGCTTTCCCGCCGTTGTGCACGGTCAGCCCCCACAGCTTCAGCCCCACCGTGCCGCCCACCCGGCCGCCGATGCCCTGGTCGATCTCGTCGAAGATCAGCGTCGGCGTCTCGTCCGCCCGGCCGAGCACGGTCTTGAGCGCCAGCATCAGCCGCGATGTCTCGCCGCCCGACGCGACCTTCGCCAGCGGCCGGAGCGGCTCGCCCGGATTCGCGGAAACGAGGAACGCGACCGAGTCGAGGCCGTGCGCGTCGAAAGCGTAACGGCCCGGCTGCGCCACCGATTCGCATAGCAGAATGGCTCGTCCACGACCGCGCCTGCCGGATCCGCTGTCCACCGCACGTCGACCGCAAACCGGGCGCGCGCCATCTGCAGGTCGTCCAGCTCGGCCTCGATCGCCCGGCCATGCGCTCGCCGGCAGCCCGCCGCGCCGCCGACAACTCCGCGCCCCGCCGGCCCAGCTCGGCCAGCAGCCGCGGCTTCCTCGGCTTCCAGTTCCTCGATGCGCTCGCCCGCGTGGCTGATGCGTCTCGCAGCTCCGCGGCCGCCGCGCTCGCCGTAGGCGATCACCTCTTCGATCGTGTCGCCGTACTTCCGCTGCAGGCTGTGGATCAGGTGCAGCCGATCCTCGACCTGCTGCAGCCGCCGCGGGTTGAACTCGATGCTGTCGCGGTAGTGGCCCAGCTCGCGGCCGATGTCGTCCAGCAGCGCCGTCGCCTCGCCCAGTTGCTCCAGCAGCGCCGCGGCCGTCGGATCGATGCGCGCGAGCCGCGTCAGCGCCTGCTCGGCCGAGCCCAGCGCGTCCAGCGCGCCCGCGCCGGCCTGCTCGTCGTCGCCGCCCGAAATCAGCAGGCTCGCCTCGGCGCTCAGCTCGGATAGCTGCTCGGCATTCGCCAGCCGCTTGCGCTCCGCGTCCAGGTCCGTCTTCTTCGTCCGGCCTTCAGCTTCGCGCGCTGCTGATCTCCTCCACCTGGTAGCTCAGCAGGTCGATGCGCCGGGCGCGCTCCCGCTCGTCCTGCCGCAGGCTGTCGAGCTCGCGGCGCACCGCCCGCACCCGGCGCACCAGGTCGGCCACCTGGCCCGCCTGCTCGCCCAGCCCCGCGTAGCGATCCAGAAGCCCGATGTGTTCGCGTTCGTGTAGCAACGAGAGGTGCTCGCCCTGCCCGTGGACGTCGACGAGCAGGTTCCCGATCTCGCCGAGCAGCGCGGTGGTCACCGCCCGGCCGTTGACGCGCGCCACGGACCGGCCGTTGGCGCGGACTTCGCGCGCCAGCACGATCTCGTCCGGCTGGTCGCCTTCGAGGCCGTGCTCCGCGAGGAGCGGCGCGAGCTTCGTCCGCCACCGCCGCATTCACGCGGAACGTCCCCTCGACCTCGGTCCGTTCCGCGCCCGCCCGCACGACCTCCTGCGAGGCACGGTCCCCGAGCAGCAGGTTGACGGCGTCGATGATGATCGACTTGCCCGCGCCCGTCTCGCCGGTCAGGACGTTGAAACCCGGGCCGAAGGTCAGATCGAGCCGATCGATGATCGCCAGGTCGCGGATGCGTAGTTCGGTCAGCATGTCTCTGTCATTCTAGCTTCGCCGCACCTGCGGCGCGAAGACGATCAGCCCCAGCGAGAACATCAGCGAAACCGTGCGCCCCCAGGGCAATCGCCAGGCTTGACCCGATCGCCTGCGCCACGCCGCCGGCCAGCAGCGAGCCGAACGGCGCGGTGCCGAAGAACATCAGCGAGTAGACGCTCGTCACCCGGCCGCGCAGCTCGTCGGGCGCCATCGTCTGCACGAGGGTGTTGGCCTGGACATTTTGCGTGACGAAGCCCAGGCCCACCAGAACCAGCAGCGACGAGCGACCGCGTAGTAGCTGGGAACAAACGCCAGCCCGAGCAGCGCCAGCGGGAAGAGCAGGCTCCCCGCGGTCAAGCATCATGCCGCGGTTGCCCCGGCGGCTCAGGCTTGCGACCAACAGCGAGCCAATCAGCGCCCCGATGCCGACGGCCGTGTTCATCACGCCGTAGCCCGCCTCCCCGACGTGGATCACGTCGCGTCGCATAGGCGGGCAGCAGGACCGCGTACGAGAAGCCAAACAGCGCCGCCGCGCCGACAAGGATCATGATCGGGACGATGACCGAGTGATGCGCGATGAACCGGATGCCCTCGCGAATATCCGCAACCACGCGGCGGTTGGACGGATGCCCGACGTCGTTGGGCAGGACCAGCAGCAGCAGCGCGATCAGCACGGCCAGGAAGCTGGCAGCGTTCAGCGCGAAACACCACGCTGCGCCTGCTGTTGCCAGGACGAGGCCGCCGATCGCCGGGCCGATCACGCGCGCCATGTTGAACATCATGGCGTTCAGCGCGATCGCGTTGTGCATGTCCTCGCGGTCGTCGACCAGCTCCGGGACGATCGCCATGCGGGCGGGCGCGTCGAACGAGTTAGCGACGCCGAGCAGGAACGCCAGCACGCCGATCTGCCACACCTGCAAGCTCGCACGCCACGCCAGCACCGCGAGAATGGCCGCGAACACCATCATGCTCGCCTGCGTGACGATCAGGAGCTTGCGCTTCGGCACGCGGTCCGCCACGACCCCGCCGGGCAGCATCAGGAAGAGCGTGGGCAGCGTGCCGATGAACGAAATCGTGCCCAACGCAAATTTGGAGCCGGTCATCTGGTAGACGAGCCAGCCCTGCGCGACGGACTGCATCCAGGTGCCCATGAGCGAGAGCACCTGGCCCACGAACCACTTGCGGTAATTCGGGTACCGCAGCGCCGCGAACGTCGCCGGAACCCGGCCGCTGTAACCCTGCATTCGCCGTCCTCCTAAAGCAGCCGTGCGTACAGCGTGCTGGCGGCGAGCGCCGCAAAGAGCAGCACGTCGAACCGCATGAACATGCCCGGACACGCCTAGCAGGAAAAAGCCCACTGCCAGCAAGCCGACAGCGAATGCGACGGTTGCCGCGACTTTCATGCCCTGCGCGCGTCGCCGCCGCAGCGCCGCGCGGATCACCTCGGCGACCGCGCCGCCCGCGGCCGGACCGGCAATAAACGCGATGATGAAGCTGAACCACCCGATCGCCCCGAGAAACAGGTATGCCAGCGCGCCGAACACGACGCCGAGAACGCAGGCGATGACCGCACCGATAACGACGTCGGCGCTCGTCCCGTTATAGTACTTTGCCTGCGCCGCCTTGTAGCACTCCGGGCAAATCTGCCCCACGGGCGTCTTGATCGCGCACTGATAGCAGATCGGCTTGTCGCAGCGGTGGCAGCGCAGCCCCGTTTCGCGGTCCGGATGGTTGACGCAATAAATCGGCGCTGACGACTGGCTCGATTCATTCTTTCGATAAGTCCTTTCTCGACGAATGTGACGGCACGCGCGCGGCATGCCTGCGCGCAAGCGCTTACGCAGCTATTTAACTATCCCCGCCAGCGCAATCGTTCCATGAGGGTGCGGTAGAAGTAGGCCCGGTCCTGGACGTGGACGAAATTGGCGACGTGCCGGCTGGCCCGGACCTCGACCCGGTCGCCTTCGGCCAGCGCGATCTCGAATTGGCCGTCCACGGTCAGGATCGGCGCATAATCCGCGTGCGCTTCGAGCGTGATCGTCGCGCCCTGCGCCAGCACGATCGGGCGGTCGAGGCTCAGGTGCGCGCAGATCGGGATGACCAGGATGTTCTTGAGCTCGGGCGGCAGGATCGGACCGCCGGCGGCCAGCGCGTAGCCGGTGCAGCCCGTCGGCGTCGAGACGATGACGCCGTCGGCCCGGTAGGTCGTCAGGTAGCTCTGGTCGACCCACGTCTTCACGGTGATGATGCGCGCCAGGCCCGCCGCGGCTGATCACCACGTCGTTGATCGCCAGGTACGAATGGTTGACCGGCGGCTCGCCGGCCCGGGTCACCGCGACGTCGAGCAGCATGCGCTCTTCGAGCCAGTAGTCGCCGGCAAGGATCTGCTCCAGCGGCCGCTCCCAGTCGTCCGGCGCGATTTCGGCCAGGAAGCTGACCTTGCCCAGCTTGACGCCGACCATCGGCACCTGGTCGCGGCTGGCAACCCGGGCGGCGCGCAGCATGGTGCCGTCGCCGCCGAGCGTGACGAGCAGCTCCAGCCCGCGACGTTGGCCAGCGCCTCCGGCTCGTCCCAGGCCGAACCGATCCAGACGGAGCAGCCGCGGGCCTCCAGGAACGCGGCCATCTGCTCGGCGAGCGGCGCGCTTTCGGGTTTCTTGGGGTGGATCAGCAGGCCGATACGGCGCGGTGAGTCGGGCATTTGGATCAAGCCCGCCTTACGCCAGGCCCAGGTGGCCGCGCAGCCAGTTGACGAGCTCGGCGTTGCTGACCGCGGCCTGCTGGCTGGTCGCCATCTCGCGCACCAGCACGCCGTCCTGCGCCAGCTCCTGCTCGCCGATGATCAGCGTGTACTCGACGTTCGGCCTTGTCCGCGCTCTTCAGCTGCGACTTGAGGCTGCGGCCGCCGAACGCCAGCAGCGCGCCGATCTCAGCCTCGCGCAGCTGCCGCACGAGCTTGATGCCCGCGACGCGCGCCTGTCTCGCCGAGCGGCGACACCTGCACGCGCGGCGCGGGCAGCGCGGGCGGCTGCACGCCCTGCGCCTTCAGGCTGGCGATCACCCGCTCGATGCCCATGCCGAACCCGATGCCCGGCGTGGGCGGCCCGCCCAGTTCCTCGATCAGCCGGTCGTAGCGGCCGCCGCCGCACACCGCGGCCTGCGCGCCGATGCCCTCCGCCCAGACTTCGAACACGGTCTTCGTGTAATAATCGAGGCCGCGGACGAGGCGGAAGTTGATCGATGTGGGGCATGTCGAGCGCGTCGAGATAGCCGCGCAGGGTCGCCAGGTGCGCCGCGCACTCCTCGCACAGGTAGTCCGCGCTGTGCGGCGCGTCGGTCAGCAGCGGCTGCGCCGCCTCTTCCTTCGAGTCCAGCAGGCGCAGCGGATTGATCCCCAGGCGGCGGCGGTCCGTCTCGTTGAGCCGGTCCTCGTACTGCTTGAAATACTCGACCAGCGCCTGCCGGTAGGCGGGCCGGCATTTCGGGCAGCCGGTGGAGTTGAGCTGGAAGTTCAGCCCGCGGTAGCCCAGCCGGGTCAGCAGCGTCCAGGCGACCGACATCACCTCGAGGTCGACCGCCGGATCGATCTCGCCGAGCATCTCCACGTTGAACTGGTGGTGCTGGCGGAAGCGCCCTGCCTGCGGTCGCTCGTAGCGGAAGATCGGGCCCATCGAGTAGAGCTTGACCGGCTGCGGCCACACGTGCATGCCGTGCTCGATGTATGCGCGCATGACGCCTGCCGTCCATTCCGGCCGCAGCGTGATCTCGGCGCCGCCCTTGTCCTGGAAGGAGTACATCTCCTTGTCGACGATGTCGGTGCCCTCGCCCACCCCGCGGACGTAGAGCCCGGTTTCCTCGAAGATGGGCGTGTCGATCTGCTGCAGGCCGAACAGCGCCGCGACCTTGTGCATTTCCTCGGTCACGTAGCGCCAGTAGGGCCGGTCCGCGGGCAGGATATCCTGCGTGCCGCGAGGCGCCTGGTACATGCTTGCTGCCTCCATGTCGATATCTGCGCCCCCAGACGGAAGCGCAGCAACTAACCGATTATAGCGCAGCCGGAATCCTTTGTCTAAGCTTCTCGCTTTGTCGACGCGCGCATTCCCCAGCCAGCGGTAGTACAGGTCGTTGTCGATCCCGATGCGCGCAGGACGCGGCCGACCGTGCCGTTGACCAGGTCGTCGAGGGTCTGGGGGCGGCTGTAGAACGCGGGGACGGGGGGAAAATGATGTAGCCGATGCGGGCGGCCTGGGTCATCAGCTCCAGGTGCCCGAGGTGCAGCGGCGTCTCGCGCACCATCAGCAGCACCGCCCGGCCCTCCTTCATCTGGACGTCCGCGGCCCGGGTGATGAGGTCTTCGCCGAAGCTGTGCGCGATGCCCGACAGGCTCTTGATGCTGCAGGGCGCGACGATCATGCCCGCGGTCTCGAAGGAGCCGCTCGCGATGGCCGCGCCGATGTCCCCGGGCCGGTAAACCACGTTGGCGAGCGCTTCCACCTCGCGGGTCGTAGTCCGTCTCCTGGCTGATCGTCATGCGCGCGGCCTGGCTCATCACCAGGTGCGTCTCCACCTCGGCCGCGTCCTTCAGCACCTCGAGCAGCCGGATGCCGTAAATCTGCCCGGACGCGCCCGACATGCCGATGACCAGCCGTTTGACCTTGGCGTCGCTCATTTCGTCCCCCAATGCACCGCCACCGTCCCGGTGCGGCCGATGCCCGGCATCGCCAGCTTGTACCGCACGTCGCGCAGCCCGACCGCGCGCATGATGCCGGCGAGCTCCGGCGGCTGCGGGAACTTCAGCGCCGAATGCGGCAGGTAGGTGTAGGCGGACTTCTGCCCGGTGATGATGCCGCCGACAAGCGGCACGATCTTGAAGAAGTAGAACCGGAACAACGGCCCGAACACCGGCGTGCGCGGCAGCGTGATTTCGAGGCACACGACTCGGCCGCCCGGCTTCACCACCCGCCGCTGCTCGGCAAACGCCCGCTTGATGTCCACCACGTTCCGCATCATGAATCCGGACGTGGCCGCGTCGAAGCTGTCGTCCGCAAAGGGCAGGGCCAGGGCGTCCGCCTCGCCAAAGGGGAACGTGAGGTCCTGCCCGCCCCCGGCGGTCGCCTTGCCGCGCCCGCGGACCATCATCTCGCCGCGTCAGGTCCACCCCCACCACGTCCAGGCTCAGGTCCCGCCTGAGCGCCTCGTAGCCGATGTCGCCCGTGCCCGTCGCCACGTCGAGCAGCCGCCCGTACCGCGGCAGGTTGCACAGCTCGACCACGGTGCGCCGCCAGACCTGGTCGCGGCCCAGCGTCATCAGCCGGTTCATCAGGTCGTAGCGCGGCGCGATGTCCGTAAACATCTGCCGCACGTACGACGGTTTCTCCTCGATGGAAGGCAGTATCGAATCTGGATCAGGCAATTGCGTCGTTCCTCAGATCAGGCTAATCCACGAATCCCACGAATCCTGGTTATGCGTCCTTCACAAACATCCACGGCGCCAGCACGCGCTCCATCCCATCCACGACGAAATACAGCAGCAGGCCCAGCAAGCTCATCGCAATCACCCCCGCGTACATATCCGGGTAGGCCAGCCGGCCCCAGCTGTCGACGATGATATAGTAGCCCAGGCCCGACGACGTCGCAAACGACTCCGCGAAGAAGAGCACCGCCACCGCAGTCCCGATGCTGACGCGCAGGGCCGTCAGCGCGGCGGGCACGGTCGCAGGCAGGTACACGAAGCGGAACAGCGCCCTACGGCCCGCGCCCAGCGAGCGGACCGAGTAGATCAGCTCGGGGCGCAGCGCCGCGGCCTGGTCGCGCACCACGACGAGGATCTGGAAAAACAGGATGATGAAGATGATGAAGATCTTGCTGGTGTCGCCGATCCCGAACAGGAGCAGGATCACCGGCAGGAACACGATCTTGGGGATCGGGTAGGTGATATAGAGGATGGGCGAGAAGAAGCGGTTGAGGCTGCGGCTTTGACCCAGCATCAGGCCCAGGGGCAGCGCGAGCAGCATCGCCAGGAATATCCCCGCGACGACCCGATACCCGCTGACCAGGAAGTGCCGCCAGAGGCCGCGCGGGATCGCCGCAACGAACGCCTTCGCGGTCGTCCAGGGGCCGGGCAGCACTTCGGTGTGCAGCGCCCAGCTGAGCAGCTGCCAGAGCACGATGAGGCTGAGCGTGCCCAGGACGAGGTCGCGGCGGCGCATCAGGCAGTTCCTCCGTTGTCGGAACCGGACACTCCGTCGCCGGCGCTGGATGCATCTACTTCGCTCGATTCGAGCAGACCGCGCAGTTCGGCCACCCGGCTCCAGAAGTCCGGCCGCCCCCGATACGCCGGCTCGCCCGCGCCCGGGTTGTCGACGACGTTCGGGCGCACGTTCGGCGGCCGGCCGAGCACGAGGATGCGCCGCCCCAGGAAAACCGCCTCGTCGATCGTGTGCGTGACCACCAGCGTAGTCACCCGCGTCTCCGCGGCCAGCTCGACCGTCAGCCGCTGCAGGTCTTCGCGGGTGACCGCGTCCAGCGAAGAGAAGGGCTCGTCCATCAGGAGCAAATTGGGCTGCTGCAGGAGGCTGCGCGCGATAGCCACCCGCTGCCGCTGCCCGCCGCTGAGCTGCGCGGGGTACTTCTTCCGCTGGTCCGTGATTCCAAGGCGTTCCAGCCAGTAGTCGACGCGGTCGGGCGCGATGTCGGCCCGCGGGTACGGCCGGGTGACGTCCCCGGCATCGCCCTTGCCCGCGTAAAAGCGGCCCAGGCGCATGGGCAGCGCCACGTTCTCCCACACCGTGGCCCACGGCAGCAGCCCGTAGTCCTGGAGCACCAGCCCGGTGCTGGCCCGCGGCCGCGGCACGGGCTGCCCGTCCACCAGCACGGTGCCGCCTTTCGGCTGCCGCAGCCCGGCGATGAGATAGAGCAGCGTGCTCTTGCCGCAGCCGGAGGGACCGATAATGGCCCACCTCTCGCCCGCGGCCACCCGCCACGAAAAGCCGGAAAAGACCGGCTGGCCCTCGCCGTACGCGAAGGTCAGGCCGCCGACCTCCACCATCGGACGCCCGGCCGTCACCGCCGGCGCCCCAATCTCGGGCTTTGCTACTCGGTCCACGTCTGCCGCTGGCCCAGGCGGTCGATGGCGGGGTACGCGTGGCGAACGGCCAGGACGAGCGGAACGCCCACGAGCGCGCCGAGCGCGGCCTGGAACGCGTTGAACGGGACCTCGGCCAGCGCGGCGGCCGGCCCGGTGAGGAACAACGACTCCCCGACGAAGTAAGTGGCCATCATGGCGAGGCTGCCCACGAGCCACGCCAGCAGCATCCTGCCCACCGAGTGCTGCCGGTAGCCGATGAGGCCGATCAGCAGCCCTTCCAGCCCGTGTGCGATCAGGCTGAGCGGGGCGAAGGGCAGAAAACCGCCCAGCAAATCGGCAATCGCGGTCCCAACGCCCCCCGCGATCCCGCCAACGAACGGGCCGAACGCCAGGCCCGCAAACGTGATCGCAACAGACGAAAGGTTGGCATACCCGCCGGTCGCGGGCACGGGCACGCGCGGCAGCAGCGTAAACACGGCCACCAGCGTGATCATTACGGCCAGCAGGCCGATCATAGCAGGAGTCAGACGACGGTTCACGACAAAAACCTCTGGTAGAAGATGCGGCCATTATAACGCCGGGCGGAACAAAGTAAAGGCGCGGTTTACGCATCCTCTGCGCCGGGCTATAATCCCCGCATGACATTGACGGATGACGTTCTCGGCCGCGCACTCGATCTCGGGTTTGACTCGGCGGCCGCCATGCCGGTGAGGGCGCCGGCAACCGCCGAGGCCTACCGGGCATGGCTCGCGGCGGGGTATCACGGCGAGATGGCGTACATGCTGGAGCGGGCCGCGCTGCGCCTCGCGCCCCGTTCGCTCGCGCCCGGCGCAGAGACGATGATCGTCCTGCTTGCCAACTACGCCCGGCCGTGGCTACCGAGCCACTGGAATGACCCCTCCTACGGCCGGATCGCCCGCTATGCCTGGTCGCAGGATTACCACGACGTGCTCAAGGCGCAGTTGTTCGAGCTGGATGCGTACCTGCGGGAGCGGAGCGGCCGCGAAGCCTTGGGCAAGGCCTGCGTGGATTCGGTCCCGCTGCTCGAGCGTGATTTCGCGGAGCAGAGCGGGCTGGGTTTCACCGGCCGCAATACAGTCCTGATCACGCCGGGGCTTGGGTCGTGGTCCTTCATCGCCGCGTTGCTCGTGCCCGAAGACCTGGAGCCGGGCCCGCTTCTCACGCGGACCGACAAAGCCTGATCTCCAGCCGTTCTTCGGCTGCGGCAGCTGCACCCGCTGCCTCGTCGCGTGCCCGACGCGCGCGTTTGCCGCCGATCACGTGCTCGACGCCCGGCGCTGCATCTCGTACCTGACCATCGAGTTGCGCGGCCCCATCCCGCGCGATCTCCGTCCGCAGATGGGCAATTGGGTCTTCGGCTGCGATGTCTGCCAGGAGGTGTGCCCGTACAACCGGGCAGCGCCGGCCGCGACTCTCCCGGCCCTGCAGGCCGACGTGGAGAACGGCGCGCTCCCGCTTGCGATGCTGCTGGCGCTGGACGAGGCTGGGTTCAAGGCACGCTTCAGGGGCACGCCGCTGTTGCGCGCAAAGCGCCGCGGCCTGGTTCGGAATGCCTGCATCGCGGCGGGCAACTCGGAGGATCGCTTGCTGGTCCCCGCATTGACTCCGCTACTGACGGACGCCGAGCCGCTGGTGCGAGGGCATGCCGCCTGGGCTTTGAGCAGGCTGGGCGGCGCGGAGGCGCGCGCAGCCCTGCGAGACGCGCTCGCAGTAGAAGAAGACGAGTGGGTCCGGAGTGAAATGGCTGCTGCTTAAGCCTGCGAGTCCTGCCTGCGATCGGAGCCCCGAGCAGCCTTCCGGCCGTGTCGCGTACGAAGTCCAGCGTCGACCAGGGTTGGAAGCCCAGAAGAAAAGCGACCGGCGCGAGAATGAACGGGTTGGCGAAATCGAGCGGCAGGTCGCTGCCCCCTACGCTCAGGGTAATGGTGACCTGCGACAGCAGGAAGACGATCACGACGGCCAGGACGGGCATCACGGCCAGGTTGCCGATGTGCAGATACAGCCCGCGACGGTAGAAGCGGTACGTGTAGTTGTACCACGCGACCTTGGCAATCAGGCTCACGAGCACGCCGGCAAGCGCCCAGAACGCGATCTCCACCAGCCGCAGCGGGTCCGTCATCCAGAGGAAACCGGGCGCCTTTCGTTGGGCAAGCCGCGTCAGGGCCGCCAGGTAGGCCGCATACTTGACCCGGTCGCCGGCTTTCATGGCCGCATCCATGCCCTGAACCGCCGGTCCAATCAGCGCCTTGTCTTGCTCGGTGAAATCTTTGCCCGACTCGGCCACCACCGGCCACACGCTCACGATCGCGCTCGTGGCATCCCGAAGCGTCTCGCTCTGGGTAATCGGGTCCTGCGCCGGCAGGCTGTTCAGCGATCCGTTCGCCCGTTCGATCCACTCCGACAGGACCGTCGTGTTGGGGTCGACGGTCCCCGACGTCCTGTTCGCCAGGTGGGTGGTTGCCCACAGCGCGACTAACAAGACGAGGGCCGTGACCAGGCCCGCGAAGAACCATCTTCCCCACGTTCGCGTCGACTTCCCCCTCTTTTCGCCACACCTCCAACCTCAGCGGCTCGAGTTCCGAGCCGTCGAGCAGCACCGGCTGGCGCGGCGTGCGAGGGAGAGCATTCTCGTGCAGCACGACGAACTCCCACCGGCCCAGGGCCAGGGGACGATCGGGGTCGAAGCTGAAGCCGCCATCAGGCCCTGTCCATGCGTGTCGCGGGGCTTCCCCTTGCGCCGGCCCTGAGCGAGGAAAGGCCTTGACCAGCCCGAATGGCACCGGCGCGGCCCGGTCTTTCGGCGACTGCCCGCCGTCTTGCCAGACTACGACGCCCTTGACGCTGGACTTGTTCTCCGCCTTCAACTCCAGGTCGATCGTGTCGGCCTGGTCGCCCGGCCCGAACGTCTTGCTTACCTCGGCGGCGTGCTTTTCCTTGTTCCAGGCATAAATGGTCCACGTGCCTTCAGGTCCGGCGAGGTTGTAGGCGCCCTCCGGTCCAGTGACCGCATCCTTCCAGATGAGGCCGCCCTTGGCGCCCGTGTCGATCGAGGCATGAACTTCGGCGCCGGGCAGACTCTTCCCATCAGAACTCACGGTGCCCGAGACGGTAATGTTGTGGACAGCCATCGTTCCTCCTTGTGCGTTCCTTTGCACTGGGCCGAGGCTACGAGCGAGGAATGGAGGGCGATTCCCTCCGCTGCGAATATTAGCACCGCCAGGCACAAGCGTCAACACTGAAAGTTGCCGGCGCCTCCGGTAATTGCGAGACGCAGCGCGGGCGCCGATCGCATCGAGTGCGGCCGGGCAAGGCGTTGGGTCCGTGGTATACTGGCGCGGAACGACTCACAGCCACCGACACCGAGGCAGTACATGGTCAATCAACCGCGCCACGACCGCCTTTCCACCACAGTGGCAATCATCGGCGCAGGCGCGGCCGGTCTCATGGCCGCCATCTGGGCCGCTCGTGGCGGCGCCCGGGTGGTCCTTCTCGAAGGGACCGGGAAGCCCGGCCAGAAGATCCTGATCAGCGGCGGCGGCCGGTGCAACGTGCTGCCGGGCCAGGCGTTGGTCTCCGATTTCCACACGAGCGGCTCGCCGAACACGCTGCGCAAGATCCTCGCGGCCTGGCCCCTCCCGGACGTCCGGCGGTTCTTCGAGCAGGACCTGGCCGTGCCGCTCGCGCTCGAAGAGGAAAGCGGGAAGCTGTTCCCGGCCTCCAATCGGGCGCGCACGGTCCTCGATGCGCTGCTCGCCGCGGCCCAGGCCGCCGGCGTCGATCTTCGGTTACAGTCCAGGGTCAGCGGGCTCGAGCGCCGCGGCGGAGCGGGCTGGCTCGTGCGGCTGGGGTCCGGCGAATCATCACAGCCGCCGGGTGGTGCTGGCGTCGGGCGGCTTGTCCGTTCCGGGTACGGGCAGCGATGGCGCGGGCCTCGCATCGCCCGCGAGCTGGGCCACGCATCGTTCCGACCTATCCCGCGCTGACCCCGCTGACGACGTCTTCGGAGCAGCACAAGGCCTTGGCCGGCGTCTCGCTTCCGTCGGTGCGGGTGAGCGTCGCCGCAGCCCGGCGGCAAAGCCGACTGCTCGTCCCACCGGCGGCTTCCTCTTCACCCACCGCGGCTACAGCGGCCCGGCGATCCTGAACATCTCGCACATCCCGTGCGCTCGACGTTCGAAGGTGGACCGCGGCCGGTGGTCTCGGTCCAGTGGACGGACCTGGATAGGAGACGGCTGGGAGGAAGCCCTGCGGGCGGGGGCGGGCCCGGTGCTTGGCGTGCTCCGCCGGCTGCTCCCCGAGCGCCTGGCGCTTGCGCTGCTCGAAGAGCTTGACCTTGTCGGCGCCAGGCTGGATCAGTTGCGCCGGGAGGACCGGCTGCGGCTCGTCGAAGCGCTCACGCCCTACCGCCTGCCCTGGTCGGGGCACGAGGGCTACCGGGTGGCCGAAGTGACCGGCGGAGGCGTGGCCCTGAGCCAGGTGAACGCAGCGACGCTGGAAAGCCGCATCGCGCCGGGGCTCTACATCTGCGGGGAAATGCTCGACGCGTTCGGCCCGATCGGTGGGTACAATTTCCTCTGGGCATGGGTGACAGGCAAAATCGCCGGGCTGGCTGCCGGCGCGACTATCTGCAGCGGCCCGCTTAGGAGAATGATTCCGAATGGCAAAAGTGACGATTTTGGGCGCGGACTGATGGGCACGGCGGTCGCCTGGCCGCTGGTCGACAACGGGCACGAGGTGCGGCTGGTCGGCACGCATCTCGACGCAGCGATCATCCGGTCGTGTCTCGATCGCGGCTGGCATCCCAAGCTGAAGCGGCAGCTGCCCGACGGCATCATGCCGTATTACGTCGAGAGAGCTCCCGAAGGCGCTGGAGGGCGCGGACCTGATCGTCAGCGGCGTCAACTCCCTGGGCGTCCGCTGGATCGCGCACACGCTCGGGCCGCTGCTGTGGCCCGGCGCGCAGGTGATCGCGGTAACGAAGGGCCTGGAAGCGGACGCCGGGGGCGGCCTGCGCATCCTGCCCGACCTGCTCCATGACGAGCTGCCCGAGCGTATCCGGGACCGCGTCAGCCTGAACGCGATCGGCGGGCCGTGCATCGCGGGCGAACTGGCAGGGCGACGCCACACGTCGCGTGGTGTTTACCGGGCGCGACGCCGAAATCCTCAAGCAGCTGCGCCGGCTCTTCCATACGAAGTACTATCACGTCTGGACGTCGACCGACATGGTCGGGGTCGAGGTCTGTGCCGCCCTTAAAACGCGTACACCTTGGCGGTCGGGATGGCAACCGGGATGCTCGACCTCGAGGGCGGGCCGGACGATGCGGGCGCGGATGTTCAACGTCGCGGCCGCCCTGTTCGGCGCCAGCGCCCGCGAGATGACGCGCATCGTGGGCTTGTTGGGCGGCGGCGCGGAGAACGTGCCCTGGCTGCCCGGCGTAGGCGATCAGTACGTCACCTGCGTCGGCGGCCGCACTATCCGCATGGGGCGGCTGCTCGGGGCCGGCCTCTCTTACACCGAGGCCGTGATGCAGATGGCCGGCGAGACCCTCGAGGGCGTGTACATCGTGAAGCAGCTGGCCCAGGTGCTCCCCGCGTGGGAGCGCGAGGGCAAAATCGGCAGCCAGGAGCTCCCCCTGCTCCGCATGCTCTGCCGGGTGATCACCGAGGATGCCAGGGTAGACATCCCATTCGACAGGCTGTTCGACTGAGCTTGCCACAGAGACCACCGAGGACACAGAGATTGTGAGAAGCAAGCTCTGCTCACTTAGTCCGCCTCTGCGCCCTCGGTGATCTCTGTGGCATCACCCGTCAATTCGCCTGTCCGTCCGTCTGCCAGCTCCGCAGCGTAAAGGCTCGCACCGCGTCCATCTCGACGGTCACCCCCAGCCCCGGCCTGGCGGGCACGTCGATCGTGCTGTCGGGGTTGAGCACAAACCGTTCGGCCGTAATGTCCTGGCGGTAGTAGCGGTCCGACGCCGAGATGTCGCCGGGCAGCACGAAGTTGGGCAGGCTCGCCAGGGCCAGGTTCGCCGCCCTGCCAACGCCGGTTTCCAGCATCCCGCCGCACCAGACCGGAACGCCGCGCGCCTGGCACACGTCGTGCACTGCGACCGCTTCCGTCAATCCAGCCGACGCGCCCCGCTTTGATGTTGATCACCCCGCACGCCTGCATCTCGATCGCCTGCCGCGCATGCCGGGCGGTCAGGATGCTCTCGTCCAGGCAAATCTGCGTCCGCAGCCGCGCCTGTAACTTCCGGTGGTCCCAGATGTCATCTTCCGAAAGCGGCTGCTCGATGAGGAGCAGGCCGAGGTCGTCCAGAGGCAGCAGCGCGTCCGCGGTTTCGAGCGTGTACGCCGAGTTTGCGTCGACCTGGAGGCGAACATCGGGGAACGCGGCCCGGACCGACCGTGCGTCCTCCACGTCCCGGCCCGGCTTGATCTTGATCTTGATGCGCCGGTAGCCCTGCTCCAGGTACCGCCCCACTGTTTCGACGAGCGCGGCGGGCGAGGCCTGCAGCCCCACGGACACCCCCACATCCACCCGTTCCCGCACCCCGCCCAACAGCTCGCGCAGCGGGCGGCCCTCCGCCTTGCCCTGCAGGTCCCACAGCGCCATCTCCAGGCTCGCCTTCGCCATGGGGTGCCCCCGCACGCCGGCCACGGCCGCCCGATAAGCGGCCGGTCCGGCCACGTCCTTCCCGACGATCGCGGGACACAGGAACTCGGTCAGGATGTGCCAGGCCGTTCCGGCGGTCTCGTACGCGTAGCCCGGATCGCGGTCGGCCACGCACTCCCCGTAGCCGGTCAGCCCCTCGGAAGTCATTTGCACGAGGATGCACTCTCGCTCGGTCACGCGGCCGAATGACGTCTCGAACGGCGCGACCAGGGGCATGCGAAGGTGATGAAGCGTGATGTGTTCGATGCGCATGAGGAATCCTTTCGCAGCTGGATGCGGTCAGGCGGGCTTATCCGGGGGTTGATCCGGCCGCGCCCGGCGCTTCATCGGGGTCGTCCTTGTCGCCAGGCGCGGGGATCTCGTTCGAGCGGTTCGGGGTCGTAGTCGCCCCACTTGCTGCTGAAGGTGAGCGCCAATTGGATCGTTTCGTCGGTCTTCGCGCGTTCGACCGCCTCGCGAGTCGCTGCGTCGCGCTCGGCAGCCGCCCCGTGCTCCGCTCGCCGCCGGCTCCGCCTGACCGACAGCACCTTCACCCGCACCACGTCGCCCATCCGGTACGCGACTTGGGCACCCGCGGATCGCCCGACGATCGCCCGGGCAAGCGGGGTCGTGACCGCGAGAAACCCGGCGTCGAAGTCCGCGGCCTGCTCGGGTACGATGTCGAACGTGAGCCGCTCGGCATCGCCGTCGCGTGAGATCAACTCAACTTCGACCTCGGTTCCGAGCGCCACGATGCCTGGCGGCGGGTCATACTGCGGCAACGCGTGTGCCTCACTCACCACTCCATCTCCTCTCCGACGAGCTTGCGGCCCTCATTATAATCGCGTTGTCAAACCAAACCGGCCCCCGCGGGCGCGTCGGCGTGCAAAACGTCTTTACACCGTCTGCCTGCAGTGCTAAGATAACAGCGTGTTCTGCCTGCCACATGCCGCAGGCCACAGGAGGTGGACAATGCAGTCGGAACGCCTCGCCCCTAACAACGTCGAAGTCGTCCACGTAGGCACGGTCATGCACAAGGCTGCCATTGGCGGCAAGCCTGGCAGCAAGTGGATGTGGTACTTTAGCCCTCAGCCGTGACCGGCGTCGTTTACGATCCGCTCTTTCTGGAGCACTACGATCCCGGGGCATCCGGAGAGCGCCGCGCGGCTGGAGAGCATCGCTGGCCGGCCTGCGAGCGCGCCGGGCTGTGGGAGCGGATGACCCCGGTCACGCCGCAGCCGGTCGACCTGGACCTGCTCGGCCGCGTCCACGACCGCGCGTACATCGACCAGGTGGCCGCCATTTCCCGCCGCGGGGGCGGCTACCTGGACTCGGACACCTACCTTGTCGGGGCCACTTACGATGCGGCGCGGCTGGCCGCGGGCGGGGCAGCCGAGTTGGTGCGAGCGGTCCTGCGCGGGCAACTCGACAACGGGATCGCCCTGCTTCGCCCGCCCGGCCACCACGCCACCCGCGGCCGCGGCATGGGCTTCTGCATCTTCAACAACATCGCGGTCGCTGCGCAGGCGGCCCTCGACGAATTCGGCCTCCGCCGCATCCTCATCTTCGACTGGGACGTCCACCACGGCAACGGCACGCAGGACATCTTCTACGACTCGCCGGAAGTCCTCTTCGTTTCCACCCACCAGTACCCCCACTACCCGGGCACGGGCGACTGGCGCGAAAGCGGCGCGGCAGCCGGCGCGGGGTACACGGTCAACATGCCGCTCCCGCCCGGGGTGGGCGACGAAGGTTTCCAGCGCCTGTTTGACGAAGTCTGGACGCCCGTGGCCGAACGGTTTGCGCCGGAATTGATCCTCGTGTCGGCCGGGTACGACGCCCATTGGCGCGACCCGCTGGCCGGCCTGCACCTCTCGCTCGCCGGCTACTGGCAGCTCGCGACAGGCCTGGTGGAGCTTGGCGGAGCGCCTCTGCCGCGGGCGCATTGCAGTCATGCTCGAAGGCGGGTACGACCTCCAGGTGCTCTCGCTGGGCGTCGCCGATACGTGCCGCGCGCTGCTGGGCGACCCGGTGCGCGGCGCGGACCCCATCGGCCCATCCGGCTGGCCCGAACCCTCGCTCGACCGGCTGGTCGCGTCGCTTCGCCAGGCTGCACAACCTGTAACGCGCGGCCGCTCTTTTGTCCGCGCCGTCACCCGCGTGCTATGATGCTTGTCTGTTGAGCAACAAACGCAGCCAGGAGAGGTTCTGTGGAGCGCACATTTGTTATGCTGAAGCCCGATGCCGTGCAGCGCGGGCTGGTGGGGGAGATCGTCAACCGGTTCGAGCGCCGCGGGCTCAAGCTCGTGGCGATGAAGATGGTGCACGTGACGACCGATTTCGCGCACCAGCACTACGCGGTGCACGTGGGCAAGCCGTTCTTCGAGGGCCTGATTAAGTACATCACGAGCGGCCCGGTGGTGGCGATGGTGTTGGAAGGGACCAACGCGATCGACGTGGCCCGCGCGACGATGGGTGCGACGAACCCCGCCAAAGCCGCGCCCGGCACGATCCGCGCCGACTACAGCCTGGAGATGGGCCGCAACCTCGTGCACGGCTCCGACGGCCCGGAGACGGCCGCTTTCGAGATCGGGCTGTGGTTCAAGCCCGAAGAGCTGTGGGACTACGGCCGGTCAGTGGACGGCTGGATTTTCGAGTAATGATCCCAAAGCTTGCGGGGATTAGGGGATACGGTGATGCCTTGTGCCATCCCCTCATCCCCGCAAGTCGGAGTGACCCCGGGTGCCCCACAGACTATTGGATCTTCAGCACCACGGGCGCGGCCTTCCACAGCTCTTCGAGCCGGTAATACGCCCGCATCTCCCGCGAGAAAATGTGAACCACGACCCAGTTGTAGTCGATGAGGATCCAGCCGGACGCGGCCTCACCCTCGCTCGATAGCGGCAGCACCTTCACGTCTTTCTTCATTTCTTCGAGCAGGATTTCCTGCAGCGTGCGGGCCTGCCGTTCCGAGTCGGTCGAGCAGATGACGAAATAATCGGCCAGCGGCGTGATTTCGCGCAAGTCCATCAACACGATGTCCGAAGCCTGGTGCTCCTCCAGCTTCCCAACGATTGCATGCGCCAGTTCGAGACCTTCCAGGGTAACCTCCCTTTTGTGATACAATCGACGCCGAATGGGGGCGTCGCCGTCCTACGATTATGTCGCAATTGTATCATAAAACGCCCGAGGCACAATAAGAGGTCCGCAAATGTCCCCGCGTATCGTCTACTCTACCGATCCGGATCCCGTGGAAGCCTGTCCCCGCTGCGGCCGCTCGCCCTGCGTCTGCCAGTCGGTCGACCTGCCCGCAAAGCAGCAAACCGCCTACGTCAAACGCGATCGCAAGGGCCGGGCCGGGAAAACCGTCACGATCGTCTATGGCTTGCAGCACAACGCGGCGTCGTACAAGGAACTGCTGGCAACGCTCAAGACGATGTGCGGCACCGGCGGGACGATCAAGGATGGCGAGTTGGAGATCCAGGGCGACCAGCGCGACAAGGTGGCGGAGAAGCTGCGACAGTTGGGGTACAAGGTCAAGCTGGTGGGCGGGTAATACCGCCGGCCTCCGAGGTTTCCCGCCGGCACTGACCTCCGAGGTTTCGGAAAACCTCGGAGGTCGAACCTGGGCTCGCCATCCTACCGGTCCGCCCATCGCCCCATCAGCGTCAGGATGCAGCCAGACCAGCCCGAACAGCGCCGCCCCGCCGCCAGGCACGCGACGCCGAGGATCACCGCCGACCGCCCCAGGTGAGCGCGATGGCGATCCCTCCGACCCCCACCAGGAAGATCACCACCGCCCACGCCAGGTTGCGGTCCAGCCGCCGGCGGTGGCCCGGCTGTCAGTTGGCGGGCGCGACTTGCTCATGACGGGATTATACCCGTTGCGCCCTCCCTTGGCTATGCTACAATGCCCGCATGCCTACCAAGTCCGCTTCGAACGATCTCTTCGCGCTCCGCCGGAATGAGCTGTCCGACAAGGATGCGCCGCTCGCCGCCCGGATGCGCCCGCGCACGCTGGACGAGTTCATCGGCCAGGAGCACATCGTCGGGCCGGGCCGCCTGCTGCGCCGCGCCATCCAGGCCGACCAGCTGAGCTCGGTCATCTTCTACGGCCCGCCCGGCACCGGCAAGACCACCCTCGCCCGCGTCATCGCCAACACCACCCGCGGCCACTTCATCGCCATCAACGCCGTGCTCGCCGGCGTGGCCGACATCCGCCAGGCGATCGCGGAGGCGCAGGAGCGCCGCGGGCAGTTCGGCCAGCGCACGATCCTGTTCGTGGACGAAGTCCACCGCTTCAACAAGGCCCAGCAGGACGCGCTCCTGCCGTGGGTCGAGAACGGCACGGTCATCCTCATCGGCGCCACCACCGAGAACCCCTATTTCGAGGTCAACAAGGCGCTGGTCAGCCGCAGCCGCATCTTCCAGCTCAAGCCGCTGACCGAGGCGGACCTGTTCGCCGTCGCCCGCCAGGCGCTGGCGGACCCCGAGCGCGGCTACGGCAAGCTGAACGTGCAGATCGCCGACGACGCGCTCGCCCACCTGGTCAACGTCGCCAACGGCGACGCGCGCGGCGTGCTCAACGCGCTCGAGCTGGCCGTCGAGACCACGCCCCCCGACGAGGAAGGCGTCGTTCGCGTCGACCTGGCGGTCGCCGAGGAGAGCATCCAGCGCCGCGCGGTGCTGTACGACAAAGAAGGCGACGTCCACTACGACACGATCAGCGCGTTCATCAAGAGCCTGCGCGGGTCCGACCCCGACGCGGCGATGTACTGGATGGCGCGGATGGTCTACGCGGGCGAGGACCCGCGCTTCATCTTCCGCCGCATGATCGTCTTCGCCGGCGAGGATGTCGGGCTGGCCGACCCGAACGCGGTGCGGGTGGTCATGGCCTGCGCGCAGGCGTTCGACTACGTGGGCCTGCCCGAGGGCCGCTTCCACCTGGCCGAAGCCGCGCTTTACCTGGCCACCGCGCCCAAGAGCAACTCGGGTTTCGCGTTCTTCGACGCGCTGGGCGTGGTGGAGAAGGAGCGCGAGGCCGAAGTGCCCGCGCACCTGCGCGACGCCAACCGCGACGCGGAGGGCTTCGGCCACGGCGAAGGCTACCTGTACCCGCACGCGTACCGCGACCACTGGGTCGCGCAGCAGTACCTGCCGGAGGCGCTGCAGGGCCGGGTGTTCTACCAGCCGGGCGAGATCGGGTACGAGCAGGCGATCAAGGCCGAGGTGGAGCGGCGCCGCGAGGCGCAGCTGGCCGCCATGCTCGAGGGCGCGGAGGGATTCGGCGCGGCCGAGGTGCTGACGTACACCGGCGGCAAGGCCGGCGCGGAGCGCGACCGCTGGCTCGCCCGCGCGGTGAGCGGCGCCGGCGAGCGCCTGAGCGCGCTGCGCGACCGGGTGATCGCCGCGGCCGGCCTCCAGCGCCACAGCCTGGTGCTCGACCTGAACGCCGGGCACGGGCCTGCTGACCTGGGAGGCGGCGCGGCGCACGCCGGAGGGCGGCGTTTGGGCGGTCGCCGCGACGCCGCGCGAGGCGGACGCCTTGCGGGAGTCGGCCAACCGGCTGTCGCAGATCGAGCGGCCCGTCGTCCTGCAGGGTTCGCTGCTCCGACGTCCGGGAGCTGCTGGATCTGCGCGGCGAAAGCGACCTCCGGTTCGATGCGATCGTCGGGCGTAACGCGCTTGACCCCGGCAAGGGCGTGACCGCGGTCTCGCCCGAGATGCTGGCGGAGAGCCGGGCCGCGTACGGCGATCTGCCGGCCCACCTGGCCGCGGCCGCGCAGACCCTGGCCGCGCCTGAGCCGGGCGGGCGGGGCGATCAGCCTTGCCGAGACGATCGGCCGGCGCAGCCAGCGGCTGTACCTGCTGGTCGACACTGCCCGGCTCGGGCGCGACCTGGCCGAGAAGCTCCGGGCCGCCGAAGAGGCGATCTACGAGACGCGGGACGACCCGTGGGTCAACTGGGACGAGCGTGATCTCGCCCGGGCGCTCGAGTGGGCCGGCTTCGCAAACGTGAGCGTCGAGGCGGTCGAGACCCAAGCGGACGTCCGCGATCCAGCCGCGCACGCCATCGACCGCTGGTTTGGCGAGGCACCCGCCGGCGAGCGCGCCTCCTACCGCCAGCGCCTGGCAGAGGCCCTGACGCCCGAAGAGCTGGCGGCCGTGGAGGCCCTGTATCGCGGGCAACTGACGGGACAAAGCGTCGTGTGGCATAGTGTGACTGCCTTTGTAGCAGGGAGGAGGCAGCATGATCCACAGGACGGGCGTCATTGACCTCGGGTCCAACACCAGCCGGCTGGTCATCTACGAGAACGAACCCGGCGAGCGCTTTCCGCCTCGTCGACGAAGTCCGGGAGGTCGTGCGGCTGCGCGAGGGCATGGGCACGACGCAGGTGCTGCGCGCGGCTGCGATCGACCGTTCCTTGCACGCGCTCAAGATGTACCGCGTTCTTTGCGACGCCGTCGGCGTGGACAAGCTCATTGCCGTTGCCACCGAGCGCGGTGCGCGATGCCGACCAACCGGGACTCCTTCCTATCCCGGGTGCAAAGCGACGCGGGCGTCGCCCTCCGGCTGCTTTCCGGCGAGCAGGAAGGCTATTACGGCGCGCTGGGTGCGATCAACGGCGTCGGCCTGGCCGACGGCTTCGTGGTCGACATGGGCGGGGGCAGCGTGCAGGTGGTCGAGGTCACCGGCGGGCTGCCGGGCCGGGCAGCCAGCGTGCAGCTGGGCGCGCTGCACGTTGCCGAAAACTACCTGGGGTTCGACGCGGCAAAACCGGGCGCGGTCAAGCGCCTGTCGCAGCAAGTCAGGGAGCTGCTGGCCGGGCAGTTCGACTGGTTCAAGGCGCGCGAAGGCGCGACCCTGGTCGGGATCGGCGGCACCGTGCGCAACCTCGCTGCGATCGCGCAGGACGAGGACGGCTACCCGCTCGATTCGGTCGACAACTACGTCCTGTCGGGCGCCCATGTCCACGAGCTGGGCGACCGGCTGTGGCGGCTGAAGGCGGAAGAGCGCGGCCAGGATCAGCGGGCTGCACGTCGACCGGGCCGATATCATCCATGCCGGCGCGCTCGTCTACAGCCTCCTGCTGGAGCACAGCGGTTTCGGCGTCGATCACGGTTAGCCGGCAAGGCCTGCGCGAGGGACTCTTTTACGAAGAGTTCCTGGCCGGGCAGCCGCAGCCGGTGATCACGAACCTGCGCGAGTTCGGCGCGCTGAACCTCGCCCGCAATTTCCGCCAGGACACGGCCCACACGCACCACGTCGCGTTTCTCTCCCTACGCCTCTTCGACGACCTTGCCGAGCTGCACAAGCTGGACGCCGCTATCGCGAGCTGCTGTGGGCCGCGGCCATGCTGCACGACATCGGCATGCAAATCGGGTACGACAACCACCACCTGCACTCGAGCTACATCATACAGAACAGCCTGCTGCCCGGCTACACGCCGCGTGAGAAGGTGCTCATTGCACTCATCACGCGCTACCACCGGAACCGCGGCATCGCCAAAGGTGACCGAGTGCGGGTCGCTGCTCGAAGAGGGCGACGAACGGGCGTTGAGCGTGCTGTCAGGCATGCTGCGGCTGTGCGAGTACCTGGAGCGCGGCCGCCGGCAGCGCGGTGCGAGACGTGCGCTGCCACTTCGACAAGAAGCAGGGCTGGCTGCAGATCGAGGCCCTCTGCGACGGAGACGCCAGGATGGAGCTGTGGGACGCCCGGCCGAACGTGGGCCTGCTCGCCGCGAGTCTGGCGGTCGACGTAGAGATCGTGGAGGGCGTGTGGGTGGCCGAATAAGTCCCCCCTTCGACCTCCGAGGTTTCGCAAACCGCGGAGGTCTTATTACGCGTCTTCGGACACAAGCGCCCAGATCGCCTTTTCGTCGGTCAGGGTTTGGTGAATGGCGGCGAAACCGGCCCTACCGCCAAACCAGTTGAGCACGCCCTCCCGCTCGAGCCGCGTCGGCCGATCCGATAGCAGCGATTTGTATGACGAGTGCGGATAATCACGAAAGTCTGCGATGAATCCATGCTTCTGTGGGTTGAAATGAATGTAGTGTACCAGGCGCATACCGTAGAGTTCCGAGGCGACTTCCAGGCGGCGAAATCGATGTTCAAATAGAGCACCAGTAGCGCGGCACACCAACTCCGAGATTTCGCAAAACCTCGGAGGTCGGTGATATCTCAGGCTGGACCGGGCCAGCTCGCAACCCGCAATCATCTCCTCCGCCACCTCCGGTCGCTGCCCCCGCCGCGCCGCTTCCTCGCACGCCTCCAGCGGGAACAGGCCCAAGTGGCGCCAGCGCCGCCAACGACATCAGCCACGCCAGGTTCTTCTTGCTCCCCTTGATGCCCATCGCATCGAAGTCCAGGACCACTTTCCGCGCCGGCGTCTCCAGGTTCGCGAACTCGGGCGTCGTGAACAGCGTGCTCTCGGCAGTCAGCGCCTTCAGGTAGCGCCCGCTCGCCTTCCGGCCGTCTTCCGTCGCCAGGATCAGCGCATCCGGGCCGCGTGACGCCGGTGAACAGGATCGGCCGCGGGCTGAAGATCAGCTCGCTGATGCTGTGGCCCGTCTGCACGGTCACCGGGTAGTCGTCCTGCTGCGCGGCCCACAGGCCCGACAGGATCGCCGCCTCGCCGATCACGCGCGCGGCCGAGCGCACCTTGCCTCCTGCCGACCCGGCAATGACCAGCCGGAACTCCCGGTCGAGCGCCGCGCTGAACAGCGTCGGCAGCGGGTTTGGCGGCAGGACTGGCTTGCCGCGAGCCGGCTCGTTCGCCTGGCGCACCGCCGCGGGCGTACTCGGGCCGCTCCTCGCGGTGCAGCAGGCCGGCGCGCATCCCCAACTGCTCGCGCATCTCCAGCAGCGCCTTGCGCGAGAAGTCGTTGTTCGGCACGTAATAGGCCGTGCACAGCTCCCAGATGTCCAGCAGCGCGAACGACTCGCTCTTCGCCGCCTCGACGATGACGTCCGGCAGCTCGCGATCGAACGCGGTGCCGCGCCAGACGTAGCCCGCGCCGTTTACCGCGACCGTGTTGCAGATGTCGAGCGGGCGCTCGAGGTTGCCCTTGCGGGTCGTGACGGTCACGCCGCCGGGCGGCGTGGTGACGCTGTGCTCGCCGCCGGTCATCCCGAAGTTGAAGTTGTTCATCACCAGCACGGTCATGCCCACGTTGCGCCGGGCCGCGTTGAGCAGGTGCGCGCCGCCGATGCCCGTGCCGCCGTCGCCGATGAGGACGAACACCTTCAGCTCGGGGTCCGCCAGCTTGATCCCCGTGGCATAGGCCAGGCTGCGGCCGTGCAGCCCGTGGAACGCGTTGACCGCGAAATACTGGTCGCCGAGGCCCTGGCAGCCGATGTCGGTGACGAGCGCGATCCGGCGCGGATCGAGGCCCAGCTTGACGAACGCGGTATTCAGATGGTTCAGGATCAGCGAGTGCCCGCAGCCGGGGCAGAAGGGATAATCGCGCTCGTTGCGATAAGTGTGCAATGGGGCGTTAGCGTAGCATCGTTTCCTCACAGGATCTGGGCCAGGAACTGCGCGGGCGTGATCAGCTCGCCGTCGACCCGGTTGATCCCGACGATTTCGGGCGGCGCCTGGCGGTTCGCCGCGGCCCAGCGATAGACGACCCGCTCCACCTCCCGGCGGAAGTCCCCGGTGTTCATCTCCGCAACCACGATCCGGCGCACCGGCTCCTCCCCGGCTTCGGGCTGGACGATTTCCAGGATCGACCGCTCGGGAACCGGCCACAAGCTCTGGACTGCGAGGGTAGAGACCGCCTGCCCGTTGGCATAGGCCGCCTGGAAGGCTTCCTCCATCGCGGCGGTCGTGATCCCGTAGGAGATGAACGCCGTGCTCGCGCCGAACGAGACCGTCGAGAACGCCATGTCGAGCTCGTCCGCATGGTCGTCGATCTTGCGATATAGGTGCTCGTTCAGCCGGCCGACCTTCACTGGGTCCTTCGTCAGGAAGCCGTGCTCGTCGTGGGTCGAGCCGGTAAAGCGCACGATGTGCGGCCCGCCGATGGGCGCGTACTCGGGGACGGCGTCAAGCTCGGCGATGCGATAGGGGACGTAAGTTTCCTCGGCGCGCAGGCCGGCAGCGCCCGGCGGCAGGGCCTCCGCAACCGGCCGCTCCCGCACGGGCGGCGCCTCGTAGAGGTCGACGTCGGCGGTCGTCAGCGCCTGGAACAGCTCCTTGTCGGTCAGCAGGAAGACCGGGCAGCGGAACCGCTCGGCCAGGTCGAACGCGACCCGGGTCAGGCTGTAGCACTCGTAGACCGTGCCGGGCGCGAGCGCGATGATCGGGTAGCCGCCCGAGTTGCCCCAGCGCGCAAACTGGACGTCGCCCTTGGCCGGGGGTCGTCGCGCCGCCCGTCGCCGGTCCCATCCGCTGCACGTCCACGATGACGAGCGGGACCTCGCCCATGATCGACAGCCCGATGGTCTCGCTGTAGAGCGACATGCCCGGCCCCGAGGTCGCGGTGAAGGCCCGGGCGCCGGTCATTGCGGCTGCGACGCACATGCTGATGGAAGCGATTTCGTCCTCGCCCTGGATCGCAATGCCGCCCACCTTGGGCAGCTCGCGGACCATGTGCAGCAGGATGGGTGTGGCGGGTGAGATCGGGTAGCCGGCAAAGAAGTTGGCGCCGGAGTCCATCGCGCCGCGCGCGATGGCCGTGGCGCCGTCGATGAATTCACGCATAGGGGTTCATTCTCCGCATTGAGAAAGGATTGTCATCGGAAGCAGGATACGTCAGGGGCAGGTGCGTGGCAATGACCTCGCGCAGCTTCGGCTGGTGCGCCCGGCCCCGGTTAAAGAAAAAGGGACGGCGCGCCGTCCCCTTCCGTTTACCTGGTCATCAAAGCACTCGGGCATCTGCCCGGCCGGCTTCAGTTGTTGATCCACCTCGCAAGGCGCTGGAGCCGCGAAGGCTTGCCTTCAATCCTGTATTCCGCGTCTGCGTAACGGTCTAGCTGGGGGAGCAAGGTCCAGGTAAGCAAAGCCAAAATCGCAATCAACAGTGGAATGTCCATGATCGGCTCCTTCGATGCATCTTCTAGTGCCCTACTGACGACGACCCGCCTGACTTGGTTCCAATTCAAAATACGCTTGAAGAAGCGAATTGTTGCGCCTGGAACGAAACGTGCAGCGCCGGGTCGGTTCGCTGACCCACTGAACGCCGCATCCGCTCATTTTGCGGCACGCTGTCCGCTTCTGCTCCTCCCAGAAATGCCTATATGCCAATACTTGTTGCGCTTGCATCCACCTGCAATGTACTTTACCACCTCAACTGCTGCTGTGTCCCTTTGAGAATTCTTAGAACATTGTCAGCCGGGAGGCGTTGTGGATCACGTTTATTCCCCCGCGCCTGGTGCTATACTGGCGCCGGGGTCATCATCGAACGGAGGGAACGATGGAAGCGGTGGTCAATGGGGTACGCCTGGCCTACCAGGCGAACGGGGACGCGTCGAAACCCGCGCTCTTGCTCGTACACGGCTTCCCGCTCGACAGCGGCATGTGGGAGGCGCAGCTTGCCGGCCTGGCGGACCGGCGCACGTCATCGCGCCCGACCTGCGCGGGCACGGCCGGTCGGAGGTCACCGCCGGCGGGTACTCGATGGAGCAGCACGCGGACGACCTTGCGGCGCTGCTCGACCATCTCGGGATCGCCAAGGCCGTGATCGCGGGCTTCAGCATGGGCGGCTATGTGGCGTTCCCGTTTTGGCGGCGGCATCCCGAACGGGTGGCAGGGCTCGCCTTCGTCGACACCCGCGCCGCCCCGGACACGCCCGAGGGCCGCGGGGCGCACGGCCACCGTCGGAGCGGGTTCGCGAGCGCGGGGTTGACGTCCTGGCCGATGAGCTGATGCCCCGCCTGCTGAGCGCCGAGAACCTGCAGGATCAGGCCCTCGTCGCGACGCATCCGGGAGATCATCCTCCGCCAGCCGGCCGAGGGCATGATCGCTGCGTCGATCGCGATGCGCGACCGGCCGGACAGCACCGGTCTCCTCTCGACCATCACCGTTCCGACCGTCGTCGTCGCCGGCGAACATGACGTGATCACGCCGCCCGAGGTGGCCGTGACGATGGCGAAGGCGATCCCCGAGGCCCGCTCGGTGCTCATCGTGAACGCCGGCCACATGAGCCCGATGGAGAACCCCGGCGAGGTCAACATGGCGCTCTCCGAGCTGCTGTCGATCGCCAGGTTCTAGGAGTTCTCGGCGAAGCGGACGATCAGCCGGTCGTGCTCGTCATAAGTGTAGGACAGGAATAATGGCGCCGCGCCCTCTGGCGGGGCCAGGATGCGCGGGAGGATGATCGGCAGGTCGGGCGCCATGTCGGCCACAGGCAGCGCGCCCAGGCTGTGCCATTCCAGGCTGCCCTTCCGCGGAAGGGACCACCTCCCGCGTGTCCGCTTCTGCCGTGAAGACAAAGAACAGCACGCCAACCAGCGGGTCGCCCGCGTCGGCATGGACCACGGCTGCCAGCCGCACGTCATGCACTTCCAGCCCGGCCTCTTCGCGCACCTCGCGCAGCGTGGCGTTGAAGATGTCTTCCCCCCGCTCGACGTGGCCCGCCCAGCCCGTTATACCGGTTGGCCCAGATCCGCTTGTGCGGCGCGCCCTTCAGCAGCAGAACGTCGTCACCGTTCCGCACGAAGCACAGCGTGCGCGGCACCACCTGGTACCGCCCCCTGCTCGCCGCCACCCCCTGATCCTCCCGTCCCATCCATCCCCTCCCTGCTACCGGTCACTTCCAACGCCCGAGCGCACTGCATGCGGCTGCGACGCAACGGATGCCCTGCGGGGCGAAACGGAGAAACGGATCGCCCAATGGTACGCAAATCAAGCAAATCCCTGAATCCCACGAATCCCGGTCCGTGGTATAATCGCCGCCATGACCGCTCGCCCCCCCGCCGGCCCTTCCGGATCGACCCGCCAGATTGCCCGCGCAGCCCTGCTCGTCATGGCGATGTTCATGATCAGCCGCGTCCTCGGGCTCCTGCGCGAGATGATCATCGGCGCGCGCTTCGGCACCGGCGCTCAGCTCGACGCTTACCAGGCCGCCTTCCGCGTCCCCGACCTGCTCTTTCAGTTGATCGCGGGCGGCGCGCTCGTGTCGGCATTCCTCCCCGTCTTCACCGGCTGCCTCACCCGTCGGGATCTCAAGGGTGCCTGGCGCCTGTTCAGCGGCGTGACCAACCTGGTGCTCATCCTGCTCACCACGCTGGCGGTGGTTATGGCGGTCATCGCGCCGTGGCTCGTGCGGACCGTGCTGGCGCCCGGCTTCTCCCTTGCCCAGCAGCAGCTGACCGCCGACCTCGTGCGCTGGATGCTCGTGAGCACGGTCATCTTCGGCGTCAGCGGGATCGTCATGGGCGTGCTCAACAGCTTCCAGCACTTCCTGCTCCCTGCGCTGGCGCCGGTATTATACAACCTCTCGATCATCGCCGGCGCCTGGTTCCTGGCGCCCACGCTCGGCGTGTACGGCCTGGTGCTCGGCGTGATCGTCGGCGCTGCGCTCCACCTGGACGTGCAGATGCTCGGGCTGTGGTGGTATGGCGCCCGCTACACGTTTACCCTGGGGCTGCGCGATCAGAAGGTGCGGGAAGTGGGCCGGCTGATGGGTCCGCGGGTCGTCGGCCTGGCCGCCGTGCAGGTCAACTTCTGGGTCAACACGCTGCTGGCCTCATCGCTGATCACGGGGAGCCTCGCCGCGCTGAATTACGCCTGGCTGCTCATGCTCTTGCCCCAGGGCATCGTCGCGCAGGGCGTGGCAACCGCAGCCTTCCCCACGTTTGCGTCGCTGCAGGCTCAGGGCCGCTGGGACGAGCTGCGCCGCACCATCACGGCCACGCTGCGCGGCATCCTCTTCCTCGCCATCCCGGCCGCAGTCGGCCTGCTGGTTTGGCGCGTGCCCCTCGTCCGGCTGCTGCTCGAGCGGGGCGAGTTTACGGCCGAATCCACCCGGCTGACCACCTTTGCCCTCGCTTTCTTCAGCCTGGGCCTCATCGGGCACTCGGCCGTCGAAATCCTCGCCCGCGCCTTCTACGCGCTTCACGACACCCGCACCCCGGTGATCATCGCTGTGAGCACCATGGCGCTCAACACCGTCCTCAGCCTCGTGCTCCGCGTGCCCTTGGCGCACGGTGGGCTGGCGCTCGCCAACACCATCGCCGTCCTGCTCGAGATGGGCTTCCTGTTCGTCATGCTTTCGCGGCGCATCGGCGGGCTGGACTGGGGCGAGTTCTGGGCGACGATCATCAAGACGAGTATCGCGACCGTGGCGATGGGGGCCGTGCTGTTTTGGATGTCGGTGCGGTTTGCGGGTGGCTCGAAGTACCTGGTGGGGATCGGCGGGCTGCTGGTCGGCGCGCTCGTGTTCCTGCTCGTCGCGTTCGCCCTGCGCACCCCGGAGCTTAACAGCCTGGCGCGGCTATTGCCCGGGCGTCCAGTGAAAGCGCCAGGGGCGTAGCCGGGCTTCCTCGTCTCCGCCCACCCCCACTCGCGGCGTCGCCGCCACCTCCGAAGCGGGCGCCGGCGCCCCTTCCTCGACGAACAGCTCGTCGCTCTCCGCGAGGTCGACGCCGTTCTGCTGTAGCGTGATCCCGAGCGCCTGGCAGAGCTTGCCGGGTCCGTCGGCTCACGCCGCGCAGCCCCCTGGCCCCGGCGGCGGTCGGCAGCCCGCGGCGCACGCCGCATGAGCTCCAAGCCTTCGTCCGGAATGAGTGCGCGGATCAGGACTGCCCCGGGGACGCCGTCTGGATTCGTGACCGCGTTGAGGCAGTGATGCGTGCCGTAGATGAAGTAGACGTAGGCGAAACCGGGCGGACCGAACATGATGGCGCTGCGGTCCGTCCGGCGGTAAGCGTGTGAGGCGGGATCGTCAGGTCCGCCGTACGCCTCGGTCTCGCAAATCGGCCCGCCGAGGCGCACGCCGTCCAACGATGCGGACGAGCCGCCGCCCGAGCAGGTCGCGCGCCACGACCGTGCTGTCCCGCGCGAAAACGCGCGGGACAGACGCTGCGAGCGAAGCTGACTCACGGCGGCCCGTCCCGGGAGGGTTACTGTGGCAGCTGCCGGACGACTGCGATCACCTTGCCCTGGATCTCCAGCTGATCCGCACGCACGTAGATCGGATCGTACTTCGGATTCGCGGGCTGCAGGCGCACGCGCTCGCCCTCAGGGTAATAGTACTTGAGCGTCGTTTCCTCGCGATCGCGAATCCACGCGACGATCATGTCGTGCGGCTTGGCCGTGCTCTGGTGCTTGATCACGACCCAGTCGCCGTCGTTGACCAGCGCGTCGATCATCGAGTCGCCCTTGACCTGCAGCGTGTAGACCTCGCTCGGATCGGGCACCAGGTCCGCGGTCAGCGTGAGGGTCTCCCCCGCGTACGGGTCTTCCTGCTGGCCGAACGCCGCGATCGGCTGGCCGGCCGAGATGATGCCCAGCTTAGGGACCTCGCGGATGTTGCCATCCCCGTCCCCGCGTCCTCCAAACGACGGGCCGTCCTTCAGCCGCAGCCGCGCGAGACCTCGCCGCTGCGCTCGATGAACCCCTTTTCCTGCAGGCGCTCCAGGTTGTACTTGACCACTGAGGTGGACGGAATGCCCACGGCCTTGCCAATCTCCCGGATCGTCGGCGGATAGGCGTGCTCTTCCAGGTAAGACCGAATAAAGGCGAGCATTCGCACCTGGCGATCGGAAAGGTTCATAGTTTGCTCCTTGTATCTCCGGCGGCGAAACTTTTGTTCTGTCACTATTATAGTGAACGCTTGTTCTTTTGTCAAGTGCCAGTTTCGTGTGATATGCTGTAGCCGTCTCAGGAGCGGCGCAGTGAACGACATCGTAGCTTTTGCCCAGGGTGTGATCTCCAACGTCGAGAAGGTCATCATCGGCCAGCGGGACGCCATCGAGCTGATCCTGGCCGCGCTGCTCTGCGAGGGGCACGTGCTGATCGAAGACGTGCCCGGCGTCGGCAAGACGATGCTGGCGCGCGCCGTCGCTTCCTCGCTCGGCGTCACCTTCAAGCGTCTTCAGTGTACGCCCGACCTGTTGCCCAACGACGTGACGGGCGTCTCGATCTACAACCAGGCGAGCGGCCGGTTCGAGTTCATCCCCGGACCGGCTTTCTCGAATATCCTGCTGGCCGACGAGGTCAACCGGGCCACCCCGCGCACCCAGTCCGCGCTGCTCGAGTGCATGGGCGAGCGCCAGGTGACGGTCGACGGCGTCACCCGATCGCTGCCGAGCCCCTTCATCGTGCTGGCGACTCAGAACCCGATCGAGTACGAGGGCACCTTCCCCCTGCCCGAAGCCCAGCTTGACCGCTTCCTGATCAAGATGCGGCTCGGCTACCTCCCCGCCGAGGCGGAGGGCCAGATGCTGCTCAACCTCCAGCGCCAGCACCCCATCGCGACGATCGAACCCGTCTTCGACGGCGCCCGCCTGCCCGAGCTGTCGCAGCTCGTGTGGGAGGTCCACGTCGACGAGACGGTCCGGGATTACATCGTCCGGCTGGTGCAGGCCACCCGGCGCCATCCCGATCTGCTCCTGGGCGCCAGCCCGCGCGGTTCGCTCGCCTTGTACAAGACGTGCCAGGCCTGGGCCGCCCTGCACGGACGCGATTACGTGCTCCCCGACGACGTCAAGCGGCTTGCCCCGCTCACCCTCGCGCACCGCTGCCTCGTGCATCCCGAGAGCGCCTTGCGCGGCCGGACCGCTATCGCGATCGTCGACGAGCTGCTCGCGCAGACTCCGCTCGAACTTGGGCAGGCGTGACATGCTCTATCTCGTGGCAACCCCCATCGGCAACCTCGGCGACATCACGCTGCGCGCGCTCGAAATCCTGAAGAGCGTGGACCTGATCGCGTCGGAGGACACCCGCAAGACGGGGATCCTCCTCAAGCATTTCGGCATCTCCAAGCCGCAGATGACGTTCGAGGAACACAACGAGGATCGGGCGGGCGAGCGGATCATGGCGCTTCTCGCCGAGGGCAAGTCGGTGGCCGTGGTGACCGAGGCGGGCACGCCCGGCATTTCCGATCCCGGCTACACCATCGTGCAGCGCGGCGATCGCGGCCGGCGAGGAAGTCACCATGGCGCCGGGGCCGTCGGCCGCGGTGATGGCCGTGGTGCTCTCCGGGCTGGCCGTCCACAGCTTCACCTATCGCGGCTTCCCGCCGCGCAAGGGCGGTCCCCGGCGCCGCTTCTTCGGCGTGGACGCGGCGTCGCCCCACACCCTTGTCTTCTACGAAAGCCCCTACCGGGTGGAAGCGTTCCTCGAAGACGCGCTGGCCGTGTACGGCGATCGCCGGGCCGCGCTCGCCCACGAGCTGACCAAGCTGCACGAGTCGATGGAACGCGGGACCCTTTCCGAGCTGCTGGCACGGGTGCGGAAGTCGAAACCGAAGGGCGAGTACGTGATCGTGGTTGCCGGAGCGGACACTGCTGGCCGCGCCCGCCAAGAGGAAGACTTCGACCTGGCCGAGGCTGACGACGAGGGGCCTGCCGAAGACGAGTGACATGCCGGAACTTCCGATCGTCCTGCTGCTGCTTCTCCTGGTCGCCATCTTCCTCCGGATGGACATCATCTTCTACCTGGTCTACGTTCTGGCCGGTGCGTACGGCCTGGCCCGCTTGTGGGCCGCCCGCAGCCTCAAGAATTTCCAGGTCACCAGGCGATTCGTCGATCACATCTTCGCGGGCGAGAGCTCGACGGTCGAAGTCAGCATCACGAACCGCGGCCTCCTGCCCGCGCCCTGGGTCCGCTACGACGAGTCCCCCGCTCCCGAGCTGACTGGCAGCGGCCGCTTGCTGCACGCGTTCGCGCTCGGGTCCGCGCGAGACCGCCCTGCTGCGCTACGATCTGGTGGGCCGGCAGCGCGGCGTTTACCAGGTCGGGCCGGGCCGGGTGGGCGCCGGCGACCTCTTCGGGTTCAGCGACGTCTATGGAACGGTGGGCGAGCCGCGACCACTCGTTGTGTACCCGCGGGTGATCCCCTTGACCGCCGCGCCGCTGACCTCGCGCGCGCCGCACGGCACGGTTGCCAGCCGCCAACCCATCTTCGCCGACCCCGCCCGCGTCAACGGGGTCCGCCCCTACCAGCCCGGCGATCCCGTCAGGACGATCGACTGGAAGACCAGCGCGCGCACCGGCCGGCTGGAGGTGAAAAAGACCGAGCCGGCGGTTTCCCTCACCACGGCGGTCTTCCTCGACTTCCATTCGCCCGCCTACTCCCGCCACCTGCGTTACCTCGCGCCCGAGTGGGCCATCGTCGTCGCGGCGTCGGTTGCCAACTACCTGATCGAGCAGCGGCAGGACGTCGGGCTGGGCAGCAACGGCCGCGATCAGCTGACGGGCGCGGTGTGCTGGACCATCGCCCCACGGCCCGGCCGCGTCCACCTGATGAAGCTGCTGGAATGGCTGGCGCGGGTGCAGCTGGCCGAGTCCAGGCCGCTGGTGGAATGGCTGCCCCAGGCCAGCGTGAATCTTGCCTGGGGGACGACGGTCGTCGTGGTGACCCCTTCCGCCGACGAAGCGACCAGCGCCGCGCTGCACCGCCTGCGCCGGGCGGGCCTCAATCCAACCTTGATTGCCGTCGAGCCTCACGCCCACTTCGGCACGGTCTTCGAGCGCTGCCGCCGGCTGGGCATCGCCGCGCACCAGGTGGCCGACGAGATGGAGCTGCGGCGGTGGCAGGCGGGGTCCCGGCGCATTCCGGCAGGGGGAACGCCGTGATGCGCGGGCCTGCGGACGGCCGCGCTTTTGCCGACTACGCCGACGAAGCGTGGCAGGTCAGCGCCTTTCGCCTGGCGCTGATCGCGCTGCTGGCAGGCAGCGCCGCCATCGGCCCCGTCATCCTCAGGCTCGGCCTCGGCGGGTCTTGGTCCGGCTACCTCATCGTCGTGTCCCTGATCGTCGCGGCGGTCGGCGTGGCAACCACGACGCAGCTTGGCCGGCCCTCCTGGCGCAACCGCCGCGGTTCGGCATTCCGTCTCGGCGAGTTCGTGCTGTTGCTCGCGGCCGTCCGGGTGCTCGCCTGGGTCTTCGCCGAAGGGTTGCCGGGCCCGGCCCAGCTGCGCGCGTGGTTCTTCGAGCCGGAGCGCTTCTTCACCGGCGAGTTTGCGTTCGCGGCCCTCGTTGCCCTCTTCGCCTGGTCCCTCGCGGTCATCGTTACGTCCGACTTCCTTGACCTTGCCATCCAGCCGGACGAGGTGGCCGCGCGTCAGAGCCGCGAGTGGGGCGACAGCCGCAGCCAGTGGCGGGCCGGCAACCCGGTGGGGCGCACGGAGCTGCTCCAGGGGTTCGCGCTGCGCTGGCTCGGCATCGGGGTCTTCCTCGTGATCTGCGCGGCCATCACCCGGCTGGACATCACGACGGGTGAGTACGGCATTCTGCATGTGGCGCTCGGCGGCATCGGGCTGCGCGGCGAGGTGGTCGCCTGCCTCGTCTGCTACTTCCTGTCCGGCCTGCTCCTGATGAGCCAGGGCCGGCTGGCCGTGCTGCGCGGCCGGTGGTACAACCAGGAAGTGGAGATCCGCGACACCCTGATCCGGCGCTGGCACGTCAACAGCCTCGTGTTCGTTGCCCTCATCGCCCTGGTCGCGCTCCTCCTGCCGCTCGGTTCGACGAGTTGGTTCAGCGGCGCGGTCCAGTGGGTCGTCGCCTCGCTGGCCCGCTTCATGATGATAGTTGGCTTCGTGATGGCCCTGCTGGTCGCGTTTCTGGCGAGCCTGCTCAGCCGGTTGTTCGGCACAGACCTTCAGCCGCCGCCGGGTAAGGCGGCGCCACCGCCGCCTGTTGTGCCGTCACAGGCCGAAGTGGTGGCCCAGCTCCCGCCGTGGCTGGGGAATGCCCTGCTCTGGCTCACGGTTGTCGTCGTGGCGCTCTTCCTCCTGATCAACTTCCTCCGGACCACCGGCTTGCTGGAAAGCAAGCTCGGCAAGCGGCTCGTCGCTCTGCGGTTGTCCTGGCGTGCGCGCCGGGCGCGGGTCAACAGCGCCGTTGCTGCCCGCCTGACCGGCCTTCGCCGCCGCTTCCGCCGCGCCCGGCGGCGCACGGGGCGGCCGCCGGCAGGTGAGCCCTCGCCTCGGGGTCCGCTGCTTCCTCGCGACGCAGGTGCGCCGTTATTACCTTCGGGCGGTCAAGGACGCGGGCGATGAGGGCGTGGTTCGGCCCGCACACAAGACCCCGCTGGAATTCGCCGAGGACCTCCGCGCGGAATGGCCCGACACCGAGGGCGACGTGCACGCCCTGACCCGCGCCTTCCTGGATGCCCGGTACTCGGCTCACGAGATCGGGGAGCCTCAAGTGCAAACCGCCGAAAGCGCCTGGCGCCGCCTGGCACGCAGGCTCCGCGAGGGGCGCCGTCCGCCTGGAAAATCATAGCATCGCGGGTCCAGGGCCTTGATAACTCCCCTTCATCGCGCCTTGGTAACAATCTGTACTATTTTTGACAGCTATTCCAGCTTCGACTATACTGCGTTCGGCCCAAAATCCTACACGTGTCCCTGGCAGGAGCGCGGATGGCCTGAGTGAAGGAAACGTAACACGCGGCCCACGTCCGCCCGGTCTGAAAGCACCGGTGGCGGGTGGGTGTAGCAGTCGGTTCTGTAGCAGGCAAGCGAAGGGCCTCACCGGAAGGTGAGGTTTCGTTGTTAAGGTGACTGGGTATTGGAAGTGTTGGCGGGGAAGGAGGTGAGGTGCATGGCAACCGTGACTTTGCGAGCCGGGGAGTCCCAGGAGTCGCTGCTCAAGCGCTTCCGCAAGGAGGTCATGAAGGAGCGCATCCTGCCGACCGTCCGCAAGAAGCGCTGGTTCACGCCTCCGAGCGAGCTTCGGCGGCTGAAGAAGCAGAAGGCGATTCGTAAGGCCCGGCAGGCGCAGCGGCGCCGCGAGGGACGCGAGAGCATGCGCTAGGCGCGCGCCTGCGCAGGCCACCGCCTGCTGCCCGCACAACGTTACTTGGGCCGCCGGATTGCCCCGGCGGCCCGAATCAGAAGGTGAGAAGGCATGGCGAAACAAGAGGAGAAGCTGACCCTGGATGGCAAGGTTGTGGAGGCGCTGCCGAACACGACCTTTCGGGTGAAGCTCGAAAACGGCCCCGAGGTCCTGGCCTACCTGTCAGGCAAGATGCGGAAGTACTACATCCGCGTGCTGCTTGGCGACCGGGTGCGCGTCGAGCTGTCGCCGTACGACCTGACCAAAGGCCGGATCGTCTATCGCCACCGGAATCCGACCGGCCCGGTGTAACAGGCGTCAGTCATCCCGCGCGGGCGTGCCAACGGCACATGCGTAATGCAAAGTGCGCGCGTTTATTACACCTGCTTATGATTTAGCGCACGTTAGGGATTGACAGGACGTGCTATAATTATGGGCGCAGAAGCGCAAGTCCTTATGGGCGGTGGGTTAGCCACCGCTCATTTTTTGTTATTTATGGACGGCCTGATTTTAGCGGTGGGACGCGGTGCGTGTTTCACGTGAAACATGAGGGGGCGCAGGAGCGATTTGGAGCAGGAACACGCCATCTGCGACTATGAAGGCACGAGCTATCGGGCTCGTTTTTGGGAAGGCCAGGGCAGAGAGTATGAGGACCTGGCCGAACGAATCGCATTACGCCACTTGTTGCCCGCGAAGGGCCGCCGCATCGTCGAGCTGGGCGCCAGCTTCGGCCGGCTAGCGGACCTCTACGACGGCTACGACCAGGTTATCCTGCTCGACTATGCCAAGTCGGGACTGCGGGAGGCGCAGGAGCGACTCGGGCGCTCGAACCGCTACATATACGTCGCCGCTGACATCTATCATTTGCCACTGGCCCCCGGCGCCTGCGACACGGCCGTCACCGTCCGCGTGCTGCATCACCTGGCCGGCATCCCTGCTGCTTTGGCAGGGATCGCCGAAACGCTGCAGCCCAACGGCGCCTACGTCGTGGAGTACGCCAACAAGCGCAACCTGAAAGCTGTCCTCCGCTACGCGGCTCGGCCGGCAGGAGCTGGTCGCCTTTCGACCCGCAGCCCATCGAGTTCGCTCGCTTGAACTTCGACTTTCATCCGGCCTGGATGGCGCAGCAACTGGCAGCCGCCGGCTTCCGGATCGAAGCCGGACGTGCGGTCTCGCACTTCCGCCACCCGGCCTTGAAACGCATCATCCCTGCCCGCCTGCTGGCCGGCCTGGATGGCAGCATCCAGCAGGTCAGCGCCGCCTGGAAGCTCGCGCCAAGCGTCTTCCTGCGCACCACCCGGATCGGCGGTGGGCCGGCTCAGGCCGGCAGCCCCTTCCGCTGCCCGGCTTGCGGGGGAATGGAACTCACCGACGACGCGCGTTACGTTAACCTGTCGAACGTGCCGCGCTGTCTGGGCCATCGACGACGGCATTTACGACTTTAAGAGCCCAATCGAGCCAGGTCAGGCCTGGATAGAGCACGACAAGTAACATAGCCCACGTTAAGATTTCGGCGCTGTGATTAGAATGCACAGCGGTAGGTAACGTTTCCCCCCGTTCCGGACGAGAGGGTCATTCGACCGGCGATGCCTTCACCAGCGAAGCGCGGCGATCGAAGCTGAAGGAGTGTGCTGATGAGCGCACTGGACGACGAAAAAGACTTCCAACCCGAAGTCGAAGGGGAAGGGCAGGACGCAGTCCCCGCGAAATCCAGCGCGGCCGCCGAGCAGCTGTTCGAGCTCGGCCGCGATCAGGGCTTCGTGACGTACGACGACGTCCTGAACGCCTTCCCTGAAGCTGAATCGAACATGGAACAACTCGAAGACCTGTTCGCCAACCTCTTCGAACAGGGCATCGAGGTCAGCCCGTTCCGTGATGAAGAAGAATCGGAATTGCGGTCCGAGGAGGATAACGCCGAAGAGGAGCGCAATGAGCCGGCCGAGGTTGATATCGACCTTGACCTCATCGACATCGACGACTCCATCAGCCTCTATCTCAAGGAGATCGGCCGGGTCCCCCTGCTCACCGCCGAGGAGGAGGTCAGCCTGGCCAAGCGGATGGAGCGCGGCCGGGAAGCCCGCCAGAAGCTCACCCAGGGCGTCGACGATTTCGACGAGCGCGACAAGCTGCTCGCCGCGGTCAAGGACGGCCAGGCCGCACAGGAGCACCTGATCAAGGCCAACTCCCGCCTGGTGGTCAGCGTGGCGAAGAAATACGTCGGGCCGGGGCGTCCCGTTCCTGGACCTGATCCAGGAGGGCAACATCGGCCTGATCCGCGCGGTCAAGAAGTTCGACTACCGGCGAGGATACAAGTTCAGCACTTATGCGACCTGGTGGATTCGCCAGGCCGTAACGCGCGCGATCGCGGACCAGGGACGCACGATCCGCGTCCCCGTCCACATGTACGAGCAGATCAACCGCCTGACGCGCACCAGCCGGCAGTTGGTCCAGGAGCTGGGCCGCGACCCGACGACCGAGGAAATCGCCGAGCGCCTGGGCGTGCCCCCGCGCAAGGTCGAGCAGATCATCCGGGTATCGCAGCGGCCCTTGTCGCTGGAAATGCCGGTGGGCGAGGAAGAGGACAGCTATCTGGGCGACTTCATCGAGGACGATGAAGCCGAGAGCCCGACGGACTCCGCATCGCAGACCATGCTGCGCCAGGTCATCGACGAGATCTTCGAGTCGCTGACCCCGCGCGAGGTGCGGATCCTGCAGCTGCGCTTCGGGCTGGTCGACGGCTATTCATACACTCTGGAAGAGGTCGGCAAGAAGTTCGGCGTGACGCGCGAGCGCATCCGCCAGATCGAGGCGCAGGCCCTCGGCCGGCTGCGGCACCCTAGCCGCAGCCGCAAGCTGCGCGATTACCTGACCTGAGCCGGTCTGGCGCCGGCCGCGCCGGAGTTGGACAAAGCGCCGCCCCCACACGGGCGGCGCTTTTGTTGTGCGGCGATACCCTCCCGCCCGCTGGAACGTCTAGCCTGCCGCGCTGTCTTCTCACCCCTTCTCGACGTTTGTCACGGTCTATGCCAAGACTTAGCGGCCACGGGCTGAGACTCAGCCAATATGCAGTTTGTTTCAAGCCCTTTTCTCGTACCGCCAATTTGACGACCGCGCCTCGCAAGCGTATAATCGCCGCCGGAAGCATCTCTCTTCCCTTCGCAATGCCGCCGACGTCATTCCAGAAGGGCCGGTCATCCATGCCTCGTCGCACCCTGTACGCTTCCCTTGCCGTCCTGTTGTTCCTGTCCGTGTTCCTGGCCCCCGCTGCCACCCACGGGACCGCCGCCAACCACCTCCTGCTCAGCGAGGTGCTGTACGACCCCGCCGGACCCGAACCCGGCGCCGAATTTGTCGAGCTGTACAACCCGACCGGCCAGCCGGTGACCCTTACGGGCTGGTCGCTTGCGAGACAACACGGCCTCCGATCCGCTCCCGGAGTCTGAAGTCGCGCCCGGCGCATACCTGGTCGTGGCCGCAAACCGCGACGAATTCCTCGCGGCCTTCCCGGGCTTCTCCGGCATCCTCGTCGCCATCGACGACGGGCGCATTGGCGGCGGCCTCAGCAACGAAGCCGACGTGCTGGCGCTGCTCGACCCTGCCGGCGCGACTGTCGACGCCATGAGCTACGGCTCGGACGCCACCGCCTTCGACCCCGCCTGTACTGATGTCCCAGAAGGCCAATCGCTCTCGCGCTCGCCCGCGGAGGGCGACACGGACGCGAGCTCCGACTGGTCGCCCGGCGCGCCCTCGCCCGGCGGGCCGTGGGCCCCGCTCCCCGATCCCACCGCCACGCCAACCGGGACCCCCACCCCAACCCCGTCGCCCTCCCCGACGTCCGGCGCACCTGGCTCCTGGCCCGCGCTGCTGATCGCCGAGGTCTTCTACGACCCCCCGCAGCCCGGCTCCGACAGCCCTTACGAGTTCGTGGAGTTGTACAACCCGGGGAGCAGCACTGTCGCGCTCGCCGGCTGGCGCCTGGGCGACAACAGCGCGGAGGATGCCTTGCCCGCCGTCGAGCTCCCGCCCGGAGGCTACCTCGTCGTCGCTGCATCCCGCGCCGAGTTCTTGCAGAACTTCCCGTCGTTCTCGGGCAGCCTGGTCGCCCTCGGCGGGAGCATCGGCGGCGGGCTCAGCAATACGGGCGATCGCGTCAAGCTGATCGCTCCCAACGGCGCGGTTATCGACCAGGTGAGTTACGGCTCCGACACGTCCGCCTTTACCCCGTCTGCAAGCTCGCGCCCGTGGGCGGATCCCTCGCCCGCGTCCCCAGCGACTTGGACACGGATGCCGCGAGCGACTGGCGCGGCCAGGTGCAGCCGAATCCGGGCGAGGCCGGTCGGATCGAAGACCCGTCGACGCCCACGCCGACCCCGACCGCCACCGCCGACGAGCACGCCCACCGCGACGGCGCCGGTCGCCTCTGCCAGGGTCTTCCTGAGCGAGATCTTCTACGACTCGATTCAAACCGGCTCCGACGCCGATTGGGAATGGATCGAGCTCTTCAACCCGGCCCCCACGTCCGTCACCCTGTCCGGCTGGCGCATCGGCGACAGCACCAGCGAGGACGCCTTGCCCGATTTCACCCTCGGCCCCGGCGCCTATGCGGTGATCGCAGCCAGGGAGGCGGCCTTTCGCAGCAATTTCCCTACCTTCGCCGGGCAGCTGGTGGCCCTTGAAGGCAGCATCGGCGGGGGACTGAGCAACGAGGGCGACGCGGTCCGCCTGATCGCGCCCGGAGGGATCGTCGTGGACGCGATGAGCTACGGCTCGGACAAGAGCGCCTTCGATCCGTCCTGTCGCCCGGTCCAGCCTGGCGAATCCCTCGTCCGCTGGAGCGAGATGGACACCGACAGTGCCGCCGACTGGGCCGCCGACGCCTGCCCCTAATCCCGGTTCGGCCAGTCAGGTCACCCCGACGCCCATCCCGAGCGCCACCCCCTCCGGCACCCGCACGGCCACCCCTTCGCCAACCGTGACCCCGCTCCCGCCCGCCGCGGCGCAGGTCACGCTCAACGAGGTCCTGCCCGATCCCGAATCGGTGGACTGGGACCGCGACGGCCAGGCTTCCTTCATGGACGAGTGGATCGAGTTGTACAACCGGGCCGGCGTGGCGGTCTCGCTAGAAGGCTGGGTCGTCGCGGACGATGCCGGCCGCCTACACGATACCGAACGGGACGGTCATCTGGCCGAACGGCTTCTTCCTGCTCTACCGCTCGCAGACGCGCCTCTCGCTGGGCGACGGCCGCGACGCGGTCGCGCTCGTCCGCAGCGACGGACCACAAGCCGACAGGTTCACGTACAACGCCGGCCCGGGCAGCGACGACAGCTACTGCCGCGAATCCGACGGCGACGGCCCCTGGACGGGCGACTGCGAGGCCACGCCGGGCCAACCAAACCGGATCTCCCCGCCCGCCCCGGACCCCGAGCCTGACCCCGCTGCTTCGTCGACCGCGCAGCAAACGTCCACCGCTTCCCTCCCCAACACCGTTGCCGCGGCCCGTGCAGCGAAGGACGACACCCGCGTGACCATCACGGGAAACGTCACCCTCCCGCCCGGCCTGATCCCCAATACGATCTACGTGCAGGACGCGACCGGGGGGATCAAGGTTTACCTGCGCGAGGGCGAGTTCGGGAAGGTCAACCTTGGTGACCAGCTGCGCGTCACCGGCTGGACGCGCCGCTTCTACGGCGAGACGGAGCTATCCGTGCCCGATTCGGGCTACCTGGCCCTCCTTGGCCCGGGCAAAGTCCCGGCTCCGAAGCCGCTCACGTCCGCGCGGGTTGGTTGAGGCAAACGAAGGCGCGTTTGTCCAGGTCATCGGTTCCGTGGTCAAATATGAGCCGCACGCGCTGGTGTTGCGGGATCGGGCCGGACTCATCCGCGTCTACTTCCCCAACACCCTCCCCTGGCGCCGGCCCTACGTAAATATCGGGGACCTCTGGGCCGCGCAGGGCGTGCTCGCGCAGCACGCGGACGAGAAGAGCGCCGACCCGGGCTACCAGGTCATCCCGCGCTTCAAATCCGACGTCGTCGGCGCGCCCGGCTATCTGCCAGTGACGGGCGCCGCTCCTTAATCGCTGAGTCAATGCCCGGCGGGTGGTGTACTTCGCGAATGCGAAGCCACTAACGTCCTGGATTCCGGCCCGCGCAGCAGGATGATAAGCATGGAAGAGTTCGTTACGGGACATGCGGTGATTGTAGGCGTGGGCGCAGATTTGCCATCTACGGTCGCCGACGCGGTTGGCGTCGCTCGAATCTTGAAAGATCCTCAGCGCTGCGCCTACCCCGCATCGCAGGTCCAAGTGCTGACCGGCGAAGAGGCCACCCGTCCGGCCGTACTCGAGGCGCTGGATCGCCTCGCTCAGGCCGCAGACCAAGATACGACCGCTGTCGTCTATTTCTCGGGGCACGGCTATCGCGTCAGCTCCACGATGGGTCAGGCTTACTACCTGATGCCCTTTAAGTACGACCGAAACCGTCTCTTCGAGACTGCGATCAGCGGAGCAGAGTTTGCTGAGAAGTTGAGGGCAATCAAGGCCAGGCAGCTGCTCGTATTGCTTGATTGCTGCCACGCCGCGGGCATGGGGCAGACGTCTACGCCGGGAGTCGAGATGGCGAAAGCGCCGGTGCCGCCGGAGGCTTGGCGCGTAATGACGGAAGGAAAGGGTCGGGTGCTGATTGCGTCTTCGAAGGAAGATGAAGTCTCATATGCGGGCAGACCCTATAGTGCCTTCACGTGTGCGTTGATCGAAGCGCTGTGCGGGCAGGGCGTTGCGAAGAAGGACGGCTATGTACGGGTCACGGACCTCGCTGGTCATACCCGTGAGAAGGTGCCGGCGCGCACGGCCGGCAAACAGCATCCGATCCTCCACTTCGAGGAGGCCGACAATTTCGTTGTTGCGTATTACGCGGGCGGCGACATCCAGCCCAAGAGCCCACCCTTCGTACCGCCGAACCTGAAATCGAGCCTGAACCGAGTCTATCGCCAGAGCTCCGGGTCGTCACTGCACGATGTCCTAACCGGCTTGGAGTTCGCTTGCCTTGTGTTAACTCTGTTCGCAATTGTCGGTATCAGGACCAGCGTTGGCACCGGCGTTGCCCTGCTCTGTGTACGGCCGTTCGCTTGGATGGCCTTCGTGTTTGGGGCTCGTCAGCATGTTTTCTCAACAGCGCGCCGCTGGCGCAACCTGGTTCTCGGTCTTGTCGTGCATGGCGTTGAACTACATCTTTCTTCCGATGTGAGCAGGAATTCGCCGGGGAGAGAAATCGCAGACAGCAGCCGCGATGAAGCCACCCGAGTTGGTACCGCTGAGAAGCGCTACGGCGGGCCGGATTGGTGGTTGAAGTCGTGGGCCGGGCAGCGCGTCACTCCCGCTTGATCACCACGCACGTCACGTCGTCCGCCTGCTCCGTATCCCCGATAAACCCCGCCAGCGCGCCCGTGATCGCCCACAAAATCTCCTGCGCGCTCGCGCCCGCGCTTGCCCGCACCACGTCGAACAGCCGCTGCTCCCCGAACTCCTCCCCGTCCGCGTTCAGCGCATCCGTCACGCCGTCCGTGTACAACACGAGCACGTCCCCCGACTCCAGGTCCAGCCGGTCATCTTGCAGCGTGATTTCCTCGAACGCGCCCAGGATGATGCCCTTCTGCATCAGTTCGGCCAGCACACGCGTGCCGGCCCGGTACAGCAGCGGCCGGTTGTGCCCCGCATTGCTGAACGAGACCCGTCCCGTTCCCGTCTCCAGCACCATGTAGATCGCGCTCAGGAACAGGTCCGACTGGCTGTCGCTCAGGATCATTTGGTTCGCCCGCATCAGCGCGGAGGCTGGCCCGCGCCCGGTGAACGCGACGCTCCGGATGATCGTCCGGCTGACCGCCATGAACAGCGCGGCCGGCACCCCCTTGTCCGCCACGTCCGCGATCACCACGCCTAGCCGCGGCGGTGAGCCCGGCAGGTCGCAGAAGTCGTAAAAATCGCCACCGACCGTTCGCGCCGCCTCGTACATCGCCGCAAACTGCCAGCCCGCGATCTCCGGCGTCGTCTTCGGCAGCAAGCTCAGCTGGATCTCGCGGCCCACCGAAAGCTCGGCCAGCTTGCGCGCCAAGGCTTCGTCCGTGCGCCGCAGCAGGAGCATGTTGTGCACCGCGATCGCGACTTGTTCGGCGAAGGTATTCAGCGTCCGCTTGTGCTCGTCTGAGAGCCGCGCTCGCCCCACCCCGTAGCCCAGCTCCAGCGTCCCGAGTGGCTCGCTGCCCGCAATCAGTGGCAGGAACACCCGCACGTAGCGGTGCAGCCCGAACCGATCCACCAGCGCCCGGTCCTCGGTCGCCTCGCCCCGCGCGCGGTCAGCGGCCGGCCCTCTATCAGCGCGGTCACCGCCGGGTGCCGGCCCGACAGCGGGAAGTGCGCCTGCGCCTGCCACTCCTCGGTAATCGCCTTGCCCACGGCAGCCGCCATGTCCAGCTGCCGGTGGTTGTCGTCCGTCAGGTACAGCGCCGCGTAATCGCACCCCAGCGCCTCGGCCACCGTATCCAGCACGCGCTCCACCGTCGGCTGCATCGCCTTGGCATTCAGTACGGCCTGGCCGATGCTCCGGTACGCCGCCCGGGTGATGACGTTCTCCAGCGCGCCGGCCGCGTGCTGGAGGAAGCGGAGCAGGTCCGGCAGTTCCTCCGGCAGCTCGTGCGGGTCGCGGTTCTCCACGTAGCGCTCGATCGTTACCACGCCCAGCGACCGGTTCGGCGAGGCCAGCGCCACGACCAGCCGCGCTTCGTCCGCCGTCCCGCGCAGCGCATAGTTGCCCAAGTAGAACGTTTGTGCTTCGACGCAGCTCGGGTCGCGCAGGTCCACGTGTACGGTGGGCCCGCCGCCCTCGACCGGGTAGACCAGGTCGAGCCGGGCCTCCGCGGGGAGCGCGGCGTAAATGGCGATGCCCGACAGCCCAAACCCGAGGCGCAAGCCATCCGCCAGCAGCGCGTAGGCCTGGTCCGCGGAGTCCGAAGCGTAGATCGAGCTGACGATGGCTTCGAGCAGTTGCGGTCGCGCAAGCTGCACCCGCTGGGGCGCCAGGTACTCGATCGCCTCGCTCCACCGTCCCGCGATGCGCAGGATGTGGCCCACCCGGTCGGTCGTAAAGTGCTTGGCGAGCCCCCGGCGGTAGCACTCGTTGACAAACGTATAGCACCCGTCCGCCAGGATCACCGCGCCCGACAGCTGCAGCCGGTCCGTGCCCGTGCGCGTCGGCATCTGGCGTGACTTGGCCCGCGGCAGGCTCTCGTGATCCAGCAGGTGCAGCACGTCGAGCACCGTATCCGGGTCTTCCTCGATCATCCGGACCGCGGCGCGCACGGGCGGCGGCGCGTTCCGCTCGACAAGTGCGGACGCGGCCCGGTCCGCAATGGCGGAGCTCACGTGCCGCTGGCGGTGCAGGCTCACCAGGTCGGAGCTCTCCGCGCACAGCCGCGGGATCAGGTACCGGTCGCCCAGGCCCCACTTGATGATATGGTCCATCCCGTTGGCCGAGGCGGAGCAGCCGAGCGCCGAAAGCGTGGCCTCCGCCAGCGCCCGGCTCTGCTCTTCGGTCAGCGGCGCCGCCACCACCGGCTTCGCGATGTTGAAGGGCGAGGTCGGGCCGGCCGAAAGGCCGACGAGGTTTACGCCGCCCGTGACCACTGCCACCAGGCTGTGCGGCGCATCCGCCTCCCGCTCCATATACGCCGCTCGCAGCGCCACCAGCAGGCTGTGGACCAGGTCGTGCGGCAGCGCCTGCAGGTGGTCGATGAGCAGCGCCACGCTCCCCCGGTTGGCGTTCGCGCACTGGCCCAAGTAGCTCTGGAACGCGCGGGCGTTGGTCGCCTGATCGGGATCGGGGGCCGCGTTCTTGGACTCGCCGTTGCTCAGCTCTGCCGCCAGCAGCCCCGCCAGGCTGGTGAAGAAGGCCGCCTCGTCGCTCGACCGCGTCCGCCACAGGTCGATGTGCAGCGGCCTGAACCGCCCGCCCGCCGCCAGCGCCTCCGCCACGTCGCGCAGCAGGTGGCTCTTCTCGCTCATCGGCGGGCCCAGCAGGGCCACGCATTCGTCGTTCATCAGGTGGCGCACGACCGCCCGGATGCGGCCTTCGTCGCGCACCCTGGCCTTCTTGAACGGTGAGGCTTCTTCGTAAGGAACGATCCGCCAGTTAGGGCCTGCTAACGCCATCGTCAGATGCCCTCTTGCAGCACTTTGCGGAACAGGTAGTCCACGTCGTAGTTCTCGCTCAACATCCGCGGGAAGACGGGCGTCGCAAACCGGAACAGCGGCCCGCGTGACGTGAAGGTCCCGGCCAGCTCCAGGTTGCGGCACGCCAGGTCAAGGTCTGACAGCGGAATCTCCACCCCCCGGCGCTCCAGCGCGCCGTCGATCTGCTGCACCCCGAACGGGTGCTCCGCCCCCAGGTCGGCCATCACCGCAAAAACGATCGCCTTCTCCAGGTGCGTCGTGTTGTCCATAAAGGTGCTGAGGACGAACGCCCGGAAATCGTCGTTGCCGTACACGTCAAACAGGCTCTCGGGCGAAACCGACCGGCTCCCGTCCCGGTCCAGCCGCTCCACGAGGATGCTGCAGTAGAACTGGATCAGGTTCGGCTGCCCCGCGGTCTCGTCGAAAATCCGGTTGACCACGTCGTTCCGCCGCTCGAACTGGACGCCGAGCTTCTCCAGCGGACCCAGGATCATGGCCGCGGCCTGCTCCCGGCTGAACTCCTTCAGGCGGATCGGCCGCGCGAAGTTGTACAGCGGCGACTCGAGGTCGCTGAAGGCCCGCATGACTTCGCGAAAACCGCCGACGATGTACCGCGAGTGCCCCTGGTTGCTCGACGCCCGCAGCGCGTTGAGCAGCGAGTCGTCCTCGTAGTGCCACGTGAGCACCTTGTCGAACTCGTCAAGGAAGAAGATGATCGGCCCGCCGTAGCGCTGCGCCATCCGCTCGAGGAAGTCGGGGAAGTAGATGGGAAACTGCTTGGACGAAAGCCGGCTCAGCTCCTGGGGCCGCAGCTTGCGTACGACCTCCTGGATAAAGTTGTTCGGCGACGAGATCGCGCTGCAGTCCATGAACAGGATCCGCTCCGTGGTCTCGTCGAACTCTGCTTCCTGCGCCTGCTCTTTGAGCTGCCGTTCGATCTCGCGCATCAGCGAGGTCTTGCCGATGCGCCGGATGCCCATGATCGCGAAGTTGCTGTCCGCAGTCTGCAGGATGCGGCGCACCTCGAATTCCCGCCCGAAGAAGCGCGAGCCGGTCACCGGCTTGCTGGTCTCGTACGGCGTGAGCAGCGAGAGGTCAAGCTGGGGTGCAATTCGGTCGAGCAGCTCGCCCGAGGGCCGGCGCGAGTCGCGGATCGCCTGTACGTCCACCTCGTCCAGCACCAACAGCGGCTGGTAACTCGCCCGGATTTGCTGCTTGAGTTCCTCCCCCGGACCCTGCACGATCACGATCGGGTTGCGCTCGGCCAGCGACTGCGCGCGCACCATGTCGGACAGGCTCTGGGACAGCTCCCGGGCATTCATCGACGCCAGGTCCGTCTCCTTCACCAGGATGAGCGGCGTCCGGTCCGAGAACCGCAGCTTCCAGTCCGAGAGGTCGACCAGGTACACGTCGTAGCCGAGCACTTCCTTGTGCAGCTTGACCTTGTGCCCCAGTGTGCCGTCGAGCAACTGGAGGAAATCGGGCATCGATTGACGCCACGGGGTTTTGACCGCGTTCATGACGCTCTCCCCAACCTATCCTCGTGATCGTGCGGGCAGGCTACTGGCGGCCGCCCTGCTTCTCGACTCCCCCGCAAAGTGGGCCCCAAAGTGGCTACAATCGGCCACTCGGCGCCGCATTGCCTGCGGGCGGCGACATCCGGACCAAATCGAATTGCTGCATGATCCAGCACAGCCCCGGCAGGCTTGCCGCGGGCACGCCGGCCTGCTCCGCCAGCGCGACGACGCGCGCCTTGCTGACTGGGCTGCCGTTATCCGGCAGCAGGTCGTAGACGCGGGCAGCCAGCCGCGCCGTCTGCTCCACCCCGATCGCCGCGCTGTCCCACCGGCCCCGGCCCGCATTCCACACGCACGTCAGCCGGCCCGACTCGCGCTCGGTGCGCGCGCCGCTGCGCGCGATCTGCCCCATGCTGTCCCACCACCCGACCGGCACCGTCACCGTGCGGTGGTCGAGCCGCCAATCCGCCTCGTTGATCCGCCAGTCGCCCCGCTTCATGATGAGCCGGCCGTTCACGTACACGGTCGGCTTCTTGGCGATCATGTCGCAGTGGATGACGGAGGTCACGTCGCCGCCCAGCCCCGCGCTGTGCCCGATGCCCACGTGTACCGTGTGCGCCTTCTTCTCGTCCACGCCGGCAGCCCGGTCAGGTCCTGCACCGCCGGGTTCAGCCCGAACCCGACCTCGGCCAGGTTCGACCAGTTGCCGTCGCCCCGTCGCTCCGCGTACGCGATCTGCGACTCGTGCAGGTGGCGGACTGCGCCGCTCTCCTCCGGCTGCATCTCCACCAGCCGGCCGTCGCGGAACGTGAGCAGCAGTTCCTCAGTGGGTCCGAGCACCTTGCCCGGCACTGAGCCGTTGATCACGATCTTCCCGTCCGCGTCCCGGGGCACGATGTACACCTCGCCGGGCGGCAGGTTGCTCCACGCGCCCTCGCGGATCGTGCCGTCGTTGATCCCCGGCGGGTAATCCCAGCCGCCCACCCGGACGTTGAGCCGGTGCTCGCGGCGCTGGCTGTCGGTCGTCACGATCTCGACGCGTTTACCCAGGATCAGCGCCAGGCTCAGCAGTTGCGCCTGCTCCGCGATGACGGCGTAGTCCGTGTCGACCGTCTTCAGGGTCTCCATGGTCATGCCCGGCGCGTGCGCCAGCCGCGCCCGCCGGCTCCAGCTGGCGTGCAGAACCCGCATCCGGTAGTGCAGGTGCTCGGGGTGATCTGACAGGCAGCTGAGGATCGCGTCCGCCTCGCGCACCGCTGCTTCGGAAGGCAGGGGGAGGCTCTCGGTGGGACCCATGTCCAGCTGGAGGACCCGCGGCACGAACAGCGCGGTAGTCGAGATTCCCAGCTCGCGGGCGACCCGCGCCACGGCTTCCACGACCTCCAGCGAGCCGGCGTCGGCGAAGATGAGCAGGTTTTGGTCGCGTCGCAGCCCAAACGTGCGGGTCAGGATGTTGTATGCAGCACGGTTCAGCCTTGAAGGTTCAGTCACGAAGACTCCCGCTCTTTCGAGCCGTCGGCATAGTTAGCGCCTTGCGATCGCCCTCGCAGGCCATCGCTTCCAACACGGGCAGCCCGAAGCCCTCGTACTCGCTCACGAACAGCACCCCGGCAGCCATCCGGTACAATGCCGCCTTGTCCGCCTCGTCCACCCAGCCGACAAAGCGGACGCGATCCGCCAGCCCGAGCGCGCTCACCACCGGCCGCGGGTCGGGCGCAAACGCCGAATCGGCCGCCGGCAGCTTGCCCGCAACCACCAGGGCCGGCGCCGCAATTCCCTCGTCCTCACAGCGTCCGCACGAGCTTCGCGTAGCCTTGCAGGGTGCGCGTCACGTTCTTGCGCGCGTCGAACCCGCCGAGATACAGCAGAAACGCGCCTTCGGGCAGGTCCAGCCGTGCTCGCGCGTCATCCTCGGTCGTCCTGCGCCGCACCCTCGCCGCACGCGTCCGCGGCGAGGTAAATCGCGTGGACCCGTTCAGCCGGCACGCCCAAGTGCTGAATAATGTCGCGGCGGCTCGCCTCCGAGTCCGTCAGGATGGCCGCAGCGCGCCGGGCAGTCACGCGCACCGAGCGCGGTGTAGCTCCGCTGCAGCATTCCTCCCCGGTACAGCGGCAGCAGCAGCGGGATCAGGTCGTGTACCGTCACCGCCACCGGGCAGGGCCGCACCCACGGCGAGCCCCAATACGGCACGAAGGCAACGTCCGCGCGGAGCCGCCGGCACAGGGCCGGAAAAGAAACCTGCTCGAACCACACCTTCGCGAGGTTCGAGTTGAGCCGCCGCAGCGGCGTCCGCACCGTTACCGGATGCCATCCCTCGGGCACGCGGCGCCTCGCGTCCCCCTCGGGCAGGGCAAGGACGAACTCGTGCCCGGCCCCGGCCCGCGGCAAAACCGCCGCGAGCGCGGCCAGGTACTGCCCGCTGCCCACGGTCGTTTGATCCGCAAACCAGCCGTTTACAACAACTCGCACTATGCCTGCCCGCGAGGATATCCGAAACGAAAGGATATGTCAACCGATTTGCAGCAGCAGGTCCGTCACTCTGCGCATCAACCACAGGCCAACCGGCTGTCTCGGCGGCAGGTAGACGCCGAGGTCGTACTCGTTCCGCGCCACCACCGCGTCCCCCTGCCGGCAGATCAGCTCCAGCTGCGCCGGCGTTTCTTCCAGCAGCACGTCGAGCACGCCGGTCTGCCGCCCGCCGGCCCCGTCGATCCGGGCGTCTTCGCATAGATAGACGCGCTTCCCGTCGAGGAACGCTTCGACGACGCACCCCTCGAACGGGTGCGGTCCGTCGTTGACCAGCCAGATTTCCGCCTTGAACCGCTCGCCCGCCTGCGAACGGCGCCGTCCGAACCGGGCCGCGACGAGAAGTGGCTGGTATGCTCGCCGTACCACCTCGTAGGCCGCCTTCGGCCTCCCCCTCCGGTCGATCACCGACCAGGACACCACGGGCCACGGCTCGTTCAGCTGCCAGAAGGCCACCCCACCGCACGGGTTGCGATTCCCCGACCCTTCGCGCCGCAGCCGGCACGCCTTCGATCCCCGCCTGCAGCCCCGCCGCCTGGGCCCGCTGGGTGGCCGCGACCGTGGCTGCCGGGTCCTTCTCGTCGAACGGACCCCCGTAATGCCGGAGCTTGCCCGCCTCTGCCTTGCGCTCGGCCCACCGCTCGTCGTCCAGCGAGAGCGGAATCCCGGACGGGAACATCTCGCGCACGGTCTCTATCGAGGGCAGCGCCTGCATCCCGAACTCGCTCATGAACGGCGCGGTGACCCCCGCCAGCGACTGCCACGGCGCGCCGCCGTGCCACACGTCCCACTGGTGTACGTCCCCATCCGAGGGCGACGCGGGGATCCACGGCCGCGCGGGATCCTCCTGCTCGAGCACCCGCTCTATAGTACGCAGCGGCAGCCGCTCACGTTGCGGGCTGATTTCGTTTCCACCGCACCACGCCAGGAGGCTCGGGTGGTTCCGCAGCCCCCGCACGATCCCTTCCGCTTCGCGACGCCAGCAGCCGCCAGGTAGCCGGGGTCGCGCGGGTAGTGGTCCAGGAACGCGCATGCCAGCGGGAACTCCTGCATCGCCACCATGCCCAGCCGGTCGCACTCGTCCCAGAACGCCCGCTTCTCCCGGATCCCGCCGCCCCACACCCGCAGGAAATTGACCCCCGCGTCGCGTGCCTGCCCCACCAGGCGGGCGTAATCCTCGCCGGTTACCCTCCCGGGCAGGATGTCCGCAGGCACCCAGTTGGCCCCTCGCAGGAAGATGTGCCGTCCGTTCACGGTGAAGCGCCAGGGCCTGCCGTTCGGGAAGCGCTCGCGCCGGACCGTCCGCACGCCGGCCGGGATTTCGACTTCGTTCGCAATCCCCCGCTCGTCCAACACCCGCACGGTCAGCCGGTACAAGTGCGGTTCGCCCTGGTCCCACGGCCACCACCGCGCAACCGGGGCCGAGTCGAACGCCAGTTCGACGTCTTCGCGCTCGGGGAGATCGAAGACTTCCTGCGTGAGCGCCACCCGCTCGCCTTCCGCATCCGTCAGCTCGACGCGCGCCGCAGGGCCGCGGGGCCAAACCGCACGACTCGGAGCCCCAGCCGCCACCGGACCGGCGCGGGGTCGCGTTTCTGCCAACGGCTCTGTCTGAACGTGGACATCCGCCAGGTACGCGCCGCCCGCCTGCACCAGCCGTATCTCGTCCCAAATGCCGGTGGAGAGGACGCGGGGCGAGAAATCCCACCCGAAGCTGAATTGGGCCTTGGGCGTCGCCATGCGGTCGGGGAAGTACTCGGCGGCCCGGCCCAGCTTGTCCAGGAGCCGGCGGACCCCCCGGCGCAGCGGCGAGTTGCCCGACCTGGGCAGCGCGCCCGCGCCCCAGACCCGGACGGCCAGCTCGTGCCTGCCAGCTCGCCTGGATCTCGGGCGGCAAGACGATCGACTGCCGCCCGAACATGCCCTCGTGCGTCGCCAGCAGCTGACCGTCCAGCCACACGCTGCTTGAGATAGTCGATCCCGTCGGCTTCCAGGATCGTCGTGAGTTCCGGCTCGGCCGGCTCAATCTCCGTCCGGTACCACCAGTCCGCCGCGTCCACCCACTCCGACGCCGCGATCGCCTCGGGCGTGTCGAGCGGCGCCAGCCGCCCCGCGGCGACCAGGTCCGCCCGCACGTCGCCCGGGACGCGCGCGGGCAGCCACTCGGTCACCGCGGTGCGGTCGTCCATCGGCTGCGGCGAAAATGGTTGGCGCGGCGCCCGGCCGAACTGCCAGGCCTGCCCGCTGAGGTCGATCGTCATGCGCGGCATAGCGAACAAAGATGATAACACACCGGGAAGCGGAATGAAGATGCCTTGGTCCGAGTCCGGCCCTGTGCTATACTCAGGCACGAAGTACGCGTTCGGAGCACCCCTTGTCAAACGTTTTAGGACTCGATCTTTCGACCCTGGCGGCCTTGCTCGTGATTCTGTTGGTTGGGTTTCCCATTCACGAGCTCGCGCACGCCTTCGTCGCCTACCGGCTCGGCGACAACACTGCGAAATACCAGGGCCGCTTGACCCTCAATCCTCTCGCGCACCTCGATCCGTTGGGATCGATTCTCTTGCTGGTCGCTCATTTCGGTTGGGCGAAGCCGGTGCCCGTCAACCCCTACAACCTGCGGTACGGCCCGCGGGTCGGGCACGCGCTCGTCGCGGCCGCGGGACCCCTCAGCAACCTGCTGATGGCCGGCCTGGTGGCCGTCGCCTTCCGCGCTGGGCCTCCTGGACGGCGCATCGCGCGGCGTCCTCAACTTCGCCTACATGTTCGTCCTGATCAACAGCACGCTTGTTCCTGTTCAACCTGATCCCGCTCCCGCCCCTCGACGGGTTCAGCGTGCTCAACGGCCTTGTCGGCGACCGCATTGCGGCCGCGCTTCAGCCCTTGCAGATGTACGGGCAGATCATCCTGATGGCGATCTTCCTGGTGCCGCTCGTCCTGCCCCAACTGAACATCGGGGGCTTTCTGAGCGTGGGCGCGGCAAGGGTCTCGAATCTGCTGCTGGGCATTTGATGCCGGCCGGATTTGCCCGGCGCGCCGCCTACCGGGTGCGGCAGTTCGTCCAGGCGCTGCAGGCCAGGTGGCGCGGCCCCGACGAGCGGGAACTGGCCCAGGCGCGTCGCGCCCTGCCCGACGCCGGCTGGCGCCTGTTCCGGGCGATGCCCCACTCCGACCAGGTGCATGCGCTGAAGGTGCTGGCCGCAGTCAGGGCCGCGGGGCTGGACGACCCGGCGCTCGCACAGGCCGCGCTGCTGCACGACGTCGCAAAGCACCTGGGCGGCGTAAACCTGCTTCACCGGGTCGCCGTCGTCCTGATCAAGGCCCTGGCGCCGTCGCTGTGGCAGCGCCTGAAGACGTCTCCCGAGCCGTCGCGGCGTAACCTGCTCTACCCGCTCTGGGCGCATGCGAACCACCCTGCGACGAGCGCCGAGCTCGCCGCAGCCGCGGGGTGCCGTCCCCTGGCAGTCAGCTTGATCCGCCGCCACCAGGAGTCCCTGCCCCCCGGCGACCCGCGCACCGCCGAGGACCGCCTGCTGCTCGCCCTGCAGCGGGCCGACGACGACAACTGACGCCAGCAAACTCCGCGCGGCGTGTCCGTACGGGCGACCGGCCGGTCGCCCGCCCAAAAGGGAGTATCTCAATGCCCGACAAGCTTCAAGTCGCCATCGTCGGCCTCGGCCTCACCGGGGCCTCGATCGGTCTGGCCCTGCACCGCTACCAGGAAAAGCTGACCGTGGTCGGCCACGACCCGAGCCCGGAGCTCGCGAGCAAGGCCAAGCGCTCCGGCGCGGTCGATCGCACCGAATGGAACCTCATCAGCGCAGTCGCAAACGCCGACCGCGTCATCCTCGCGCTGCCCCTGTCCGAGATCCGCTCGACCCTCGATGCCATCAAGGCCGATCTACGCCCCGGCTGCATCGTCGTCGACACGGCCGAGGTCAAGGTTCCGGTCATGCAATGGGCCGCCGAGCTCCTTCCGCCCGAGGTCCACTTCGTCGGCGGTCACCCGATCGTCCTCTCCGACACGCTCGAGCCCGACGGCGCCCGGGCGGACCTCTTCGCCGGCAAGCTCTTCTGCCTCACGCCGAGCACGAGCACGGACGCGGTGGCCGTGCAGCTTGCCGCCGACGTCGCCGAGGCGGTCGGCGCGAAGCCCTTTTTCCTGGACGCGGAGGAGCACGACGGCCTGGTCGCCGGCGTCGAGCACCTGCCCACGCTGCTGGCCGCCGCCCTCATGTCGCTCACGTCGGGCAGCGCCGGCTGGAAGGACATGCGGAAGCTCGCCGCGAACCAGTTCTTCGCCGGCACCCTGCTGACGGCCCGCTCCGGCAAGGAAGCGGTGGCCGGCCCGCTCGCAAACCGCGACCACGCAGTCCATTGGCTGGACGCCGCCATTGCGGAGCTGACCTCGTATCGGGATCAGCTGGCACGCGGGGAAGCGGACGAGTTGGCCGCCAGGGTGGATCGAGGGGTTGGCAGCGGGCTACAGCTGGCTGAACGCGACCTACACGGGGACTGGGACTCGGAGGCCAATCCAATGGCCGACGTGCCCACGGCCGGATCGTCCTTGCGCGAGATGTTCTTCGGCCGGCTTGAAGCTGTCGGACCGGGGCAAGCAGGGGGAACAGGCGAAGCGGAAATAGCCCGCCGCCGTTCAACACACCATCTCGCCTCGCACAAATGCCGCGGTTCGTGGGTCGCGCGGCCGCTCGAAAAACGCCTCCGCGTCCGACACCTCGACGATCTTGCCGTCCAGGATCAAGGCGATCCGGTGGGCCAGGCGCCGCGCCTGGAACACGTTGTGGGTGACGAGGACGACCGTCGTGCCCCGCTCCGCGTTCAGCCGGCGCACCGCCTCCTCGATCACGCCGACGTTGTACGGATCGAGGTTCGCCGTCGGCTCGTCGAGCAGCAGCACGTCCGGACGGATCACCATCGCTCGTGCCAGCGCCACCCGCTGCGCCTCCCCGCCCGACAGCGTCCGCGCCGCCTGGCCCTCCAGCGCGGCCAGCCCCACCTTCTCCAGTGCGGCCCGCACCTGCCCCTCGCTGTCCCGCCGGCCGCGCAGCCGCAGCCCGAACTCCACGTTGGCCCTGCACCGACCGGTTCAGCAGGAGCGGCCGCTGGCTGACCGTAGTCACCATCCGGCGAGCCTCCAGCGATACCGTCTCGCTGCGGATCGAACTGCTCTGCCGCGGTACGTCACGCTGCCCGTCGTCGGCGGCTCCAGGAAGTTGAGCAGCCGCAGCAGCGTGCTCTTGCCCGAGCCGCTCGGCCCGACGAAGGCCAGGATCTCCCCCGGATAGATGTCCAGGCGGTCGATCGCCAGCACCTGCCGGCTCCCGTAGACCTTGGTCAGGCTTTCGATCGCGTACGACGGTCGCAAATCCAGGTTCATTCGGTAAAGGCCTTCCCCTGCAGCCGCAGCATGACCACGTTGACCAGGAACGTGATCGTGAGCAGGATGGCCCCAAGCGCCAGGGCCATGTTGAAGTTGCCCTTGCCGGGTTTCCAGCACGATCGCCGTCGTCATGACCCGCGTGCTGCCCTCGATGTTGCCGCCCACCAGCATGACCGCGCCCACCTCTGAAATGATGCTGCCGAAGGCCGGCAACCACCGCGACGATGACGCCGATCCGCGCCTCCTGCAGCACCGTCAGGGTCGTCTGCCAGTCCGTCGCGCCCAGCGATCGCACCTGCTGGCGCAGCCCCGTGTCCACGCCCATCACCGCGGCCATCGTGAACCCGGCGACGAGCGGGAAGGCGATGATCGACTGCGCGAGGATCATCGCGCCGGGCGTGAACAGATTCGGGATGAGCGGCGAGTTCAGCCCGCCCAGCGGCCCGCTGCGCGAGAGCAGCAGGTACACGAATAGACCCGATGACGACCGGCGGAAATCCCATCCCGGTGTACATCAACGCGACGAGCAGGCGGCGGCCGGCAAACCGCCCGAGCCCCAACGCCGCGCCCAGCGGAATGCCGACGATCGTGCTGAAGAGCAGCGCGATCCCCGACACGCGCAGCGACAGGGCCACGATTTCGACCAGCCCGCTGTTGCCGGAGAAGATAAGTCTGAGTGCTTCTATCATCCGCAGGCGCGCCAGACGACGCGTATAGTTGTATTGTATCGATTATAAGTGTCGCGGCGAACCCGGTCAAAAAGCCCGCTCCTACCCCCGCGGCCGAACTCCTGTTGACAGGCGTAATGAACGCGGGTACAATGGACGCATGACCATAGGGCGCCGCTTCCGTCGCGCCAGAACGGCGCCTGCCAGCCAGGTCGCGCTCGGCGAATTCGCTCAGCATCGTGCAGCCTCCGTCCGCGGCTGGCGCGCCGCTCGACCGCGTGCGCTACCTGCCGCGTCGCCTTCTACTTCGCCCGCGTCTTTCTCTCGTTCATCGTCTGGAACCTGATCCTCGGCCACCTGCCCGGCTTCCGCTCCTACGTGCGCGCCACGAATACCGCCCGCTGGCGCGCCCATGCCCGGCGTTACCGCGCGCTCGCGCGTCCGCTATGGCGGCGTGCTCATCAAGCTCGGCCAGTTCCTCAGCATCCGGGTGGACATGCTGCCGCCCGAAGTGACCTCCGAGCTGCGCGGCCTGCAGGATGAGGTGCCCGCAGAGAAGCTCGAAGACGTCCGGAAGGTGATCGAGGAGGAGTTCAAGCGGCCGCGTCGAGGAGGTCTACGCCTGGCTCTCGCCCGAGCCCGAGGCCGCCGCCTCCCTGGCGCAGGTGCACCTCGCCCGCCTCGTCGACGGCGAAGAAGTCGTGGTCAAGGTGCAGCGGCTGCGGCATCGAGCTCCTGGTCGAAACGGACCTCGCCGCGCTGCGCCTGGCGGCGAACTGGCTCAAGCTCTACCGCCCGGTCACCCGCCACGCCGACCTGGATCGCCTCTACGAGGAGTTCGCGCGCACCACGCGCGCCGAGCTGGATTTCGTCCAGGAGGGCCGCAACGCCGACCGCTTTGCGGCCGATTTCGCGGACGACGATGGGCATCTACATCGCCGATGTCTTCTGGGAGTACACCACCCGCCGCGTGCTGACGCTCGAAAACGTCGCCAGCATCAAGATCGACGACGTCGCGGCGATCGAGGCCGCGGGCATCAGCCGGGCCGAGGTCGCCCGCCGGCTGTACGACACCTACCTCGAGCAGATCTTCGTCCACAGCTTCGTCCACGCCGACCCCCATCCCGGCAACCTCTTCGTCCACCCGCTGCCGCGCGATCCCGGCGCGCCGCCGGGCAGCCCCCGGCCGTTCTGGCTCATCTTTGTGGACTTCGGGATGGTCGCGGTCATCCCCGAGAGCATGCGGGACGCGATGCGGGACGTGGCGATCGCGGTGGGCACCCGCGACGCGCACCGCCTCGTCCAAGCCTACTACGATGCCGGCGTGCTGCTTCCCGGCGCCGACCGGCAGCGCATCGAAGAACTTCACGAGGTGCTGTTTGCCCGGTTCGGCGGCGTGCGCATGGGGCAGCTCAGCGATGTGGCGATGCAGCAGGCGACGTATCCTCATGCGGGAGTACCGCGACCTGCTCTACGACCTGCCGTTCCAGTTCCCGACCGACGTCCTGTTTGCCATCCGCGCCGTCGCCATCCTTTCGGGCATGGCCACGACCCTCGACCCGCACTTCGATCCCTGGGCCGCCACCCTGCCTTTCGCCGAGCGGCTGGCCTCGCAGGAGTTGGAGCGTGACTGGCGCGGGGTGCTCGACGAGCTGGGCAGCATCGCTCCAGCTTGCGCTGCGGCTGCCCTGCCGCCTCGATCGCTTCCTGACCGCCGCCGAGCGCGGCGAGCTCGTGCAGCAGACCGCGCTCGCGCCCGACGCCGCCAAGGCCATCCGCCGGCTCGAACGCTCCGTCGATCGCCTCACCTGGGCCGTGCTCGCCGGCGGCCTGCTCATCGCCGGCATGATGTTCCAGACCTCCAACGGCCCGTCGCGCGCTCACGACCGTGCTATTTGTCGCGGCCGGCGCCTTCTTCCTTTGGGGTCTCACCCGGCGCTAAGGTCAGCCGCTGCCGCGCGCCCCGCTCCACGTCCTCCCGCGCATACAGCATCGGGTGATACTTCCCCTTGAACCACGCCTCGACCTGGTCGTCGTAATGCGCGGCTGTCGGGCCGGCCCGAGTTGCCCGGCGCCAGCAGCGCATAGCAGCGCGACAGGTCTGACAAGGTCGGCGATGAAGCGGAACGGCGGCCCGATCACCGCCGTGCTCGCCTCGCCGTCAGCCCGCCTCCGGTGGCGAAGACCGTATTGCCATCGCCCCCGACCGGGTAAGGCCCGCGATTGAAATGCCCGGCGAGCGCCGGCACGCGCCCCGCGACGTGCCCGAACGTCACCATGTGCAGCCGGCCCCACGCCCAGTTTGCGGTAGCCCGGCAGCTCCGGCTCGCCCAGCCGGCTGGACAGGTAGTTGTAGGTCCGCCGCAGCGCGATCCGCAGCACGTCGTCGCGCGTCTCGCCGTTGCCCGAGGTCCCACCAGTGCGACTCCGGCTGCTCCAGCACCGTGTAGAGCCACTCCCACAGTCGGTGGAAGAAGAAGCTGGTTTCCTGGATGCCTGGCGCCGGTCCCAGCCCGAGAACACGCTCCACCAGCGAAGGTTCGTCGTCGCTCGCGGCGTCATCCGCCCGGAGCTTGACCTCCATCACGACCCTTTGCACCAGGCGGCCGAAAATCTCGCACACGGTGGCCGCGGCGCTGTCTGCCGACAGCCTGCCGTCCCACTCCCTGACCAGGGTCACCAGCCCGCGCAGCTCGGGCTCATCGACTTCGAGCGCGGCCAGGTAACGGGCCATTCGCCGCAGCGACGTCGCCTCCTGGTCCAGCTGCATCGCGCGCATGTCGCTCGGCCCGAGCCGTGGGCTGCGCCTCGATCAGGTCGATGATCCGCTCGGCGCGGTCCCCCATCGCGAACTCGCTGCTCAGGAAGTAGCGGGTAGCTCTCGTCCGCCACCCGGTTGTTCGCCGACACGATATAGCCCTGCGCCGGGATTCGCCAGGTGCGGCAGCTCCTCGAACGGGATCCAGCCGGTCCAGTCATACTCGCCGGTCCAGCCCGGAACCGGGACGCGGCCGTCGCCCTTGGCCCGGATCGGGATCCGGCCGGGATAGATGTACCCGATGTTCCCCTCCACGTCCGCGTAAACGACGTTCTGCACCGGCGCAATCCATCCCGCGCCGCCTGGCGCAGCGCACTCCGTCGCAGCTCCGGCCCGGTTCATCGCGCGCACCGCCTCGATCATCGGGTGCGGGTCGAGCGAGGTCCACCGCAGCGCCAGCGGTCGCTCCGGCAGCCCGTCGGCTCCCGTCGCCGAGACCCGGCCCGGGTGCGAGCAGGTTGATCATCGGCCCGTGGCCGGTCACGATCACCTCCACGTCCTCCGTCTGCCCGCCCTTGACCCGGATTTGTTCCTGGCGCACCTCGGCCTGGCGCCACGCCCCCTTGTGCTCGTACTCGACCCCGCTCGTCCGTCCGCCGCAGCCGCTCGATGAACAGGTCCTGCACGTCCGGGAAGCCGTTCGTGAAGCCCCAGGCCACCCGCTGGTTGTGCCCCGCAACCACATAGGGGATGCCGGGAAGGTGACGCCGGTGACGTCGAGCGGGTCCTCCGCGGCCGTGCAGACCAGGTGGTTCTCGTACCAGATCGCGGGCGCGGTGATCGGCAGGTGCATGTCGTTCGCCAGGAGCGGCTTGCCGCTGACCGTCCGCGAGCCGGCGATCACCCAGTTGTTGCTGCCCGGCGACGCCGCCCACCGACGGCAGGTCCGGTTCGGACGCTGGCCGCAGCGGCACGTCCTCGCCTGCGGCTGCCGTTGTGTCCGGCCGCAAGATCGGCGGGCTTGCGCACGCCGCCCCGTTGCCCCGCCCCGCCCGTCACGACCGGGTCGGGCATCAGCGGCTCGAGCTCCGCTGCCCTCTCAGGACCCAGCACCTCGATCAACCGGGCGCGCAGCAGCTCCGTCTCCCAGTTGACCGACAGCCCCCACGCCATCATCTTGCCCCAGCAGAGCGAATCGGCCGGCTGTCCAGGGCTCGGGCCGGTAGCGGAGCAGCGCGAACTCGACCGGCAGCGGCTGCGACCTTATGCACGCATTCACCCCTGCCGCATACGCCTCGAGCTCGGCCCCGCCCTCGGTCGCTCAGCAGCCCGACTTCGGCTTCGGCGACCCGGTACATGCCGAGCACCCGCATCCCCCGGTCGACGGCCACGGTCGGCGGACCCAGCACCTCCGCCAGCCGCCCCGCGACCACTCGCCGCTGAAAGTCCATCTGCCACAGCCGGTCCTGTGCGTGTACGAAACCCTGCGCGAACAGCAGGTCGGTGATGGAGCCGGCATAAATATGCGGCACGCCCCACCGGTCCCGGATCACTTCGACCGGTTCCCCCAACCCGGCCAGCTTCAAGCGCCCGCGCAGCCTCGGCCGCCGCGTGCGTCCGACGCCCGTCAGCGTCGCGCTAACGGCCGCCGTCGCGACTCTTGGCAATGGTGGCATAGCGATCTCCATACTTAAAAGCACGCGCATGCTTCAGCATGCGCGTGCCGTCTCGAAGCGCCTGCGAAAGCCTGCCGCGTGTGACTAACTCGTCCTCACTTCGTCAATTCGCGCGCGATGATCACCCGCTGGATCTGGCTCGTGCCCTCGTAGATCTGGTAGATCTTCGCATCGCGCATCAGCTTCTCGACCGGATACTCCGCGCTGTACCCGTATCCACCGAACACCTGCACCGCGTCCGTCGTCGCCTTCATGCGCGGTGTCGGCCGCAAAGGCCTTCGCCATCGCCGCTTCCTTCACGTTCGGCTTGCCCTGGTCGATCAGCCACGCCGAGTGCCGGGTGAGGTGCTCCGCCGCCTCGATGTTCATCGCCATGTCCGCCAGCATGAAGCTGATCGCCTGGTTCACCACGATCGGCTTGCCGAACGCCTTCCGCTCCATCGCGTACCGCGTCGCCTCGTCCAGCGCCCGCCGCGCGACGCCGACCGCAGCGGCAGCCACCGGCGGCCGCGACCGGTCGAACACCTTCATCGCGATCATGAACCCGTCGCCGTCGTTGCCCAGCCGGTTCTCCGCGCGGCACGCAGACGTCTTCCATCACGATTTCGCCCGTCCACGCCGCGTGCTGTCCCATCTTTCTGATCGGCTTGCTCACGCTGACGCCGGGCCAGTTGCGCTCGACGATGAACGCGCTCATGCCCTTTGTGCCGCGCCTCCGGCTCCGTCTTCGCGAAGATCACGAAGAAGCTCGCGACCGGCGCATTGGTGATCCACGTCTTGGTGCCGTTCAGGTAGTACTCGTCGCCCTTCTTGACCGCGGTCGTCAGGATGCCCGCCACGTCCGAGCCTGCCGCAGGCTCGGTCAGGCCGTACGACGCCAGCTCGCCGCCCGTGGTCAGCCGGGGCAGGTAGCGCTGCTTCTGCGCCTCGTTCCCGGCCAGGATGATCGGCCACGCGGCGAGATTGTTCAGCATGAGCGCGGTCTGGATGCCCGAGCAGCCCCACGCCAGTTCCTCGTTGATGATGCACTCTTCCAGAACGCCCATGCCCGGTCCGCCGTAGGCCTCCGGGATGTTCGAGCTGATCAAGCCGAGCTTGCCGGCTTTCTTGACGATCGGCCAGGGATACTCTTCGTTGCTGTCGTAGTGTTCTGCGACGGGGAGGATCTCCTTCTTGGCGAAGCTCCGGGCCATGTCCCGGATCATTTCCTGCTCTTCGGTCAGCTGGTAGCTCAGCATGGGTGCAACCTCCATCCTCTGCGCGCTCAAGGTGAATACGCCCGTTATTGTAAATGCGCGACGCGTCACGAAACCGCATGCCCACTTCCGATTAGAAGCGGCAAACTCAGTTTACCCCTCCGCCCTCGCTTGTGTCAACGGAAACAAAAGACCTCCGAGGTCAAAACCTCGAGGTCACCTTCGGCCACGCGACGATCTGGGTTTCACCAGACCTCGGAGGTCTCCTGCGAATTCGCTAGCTCGACGCTGCTTAGAAATTCTTGCGGAAGACCACGTTGAACGAGTTGTGGAACAGCGTATTGCCGCCACCGCCCTCCGCGCAATTCGGCCTCGTCCGTCCAGTTCGAGTGTACCGGCTGCGCGATGTCAGTGCTCCCCGGATTTGCGCCGTCGCCCGTCACGTAGACGCTGTACTCGGCCATCTTCCACATGACGAATTCGGCCTTGCCGGGTCCCTTCGAGCCCGTGACCTGCTTGTCCAGCACGTTCCCGTACTGGCCGTTCGGCGACTGCACCAGCACGACCCCGTCGACCGGATTGCCCGCGCCGTCCACCACCTGGACGAAGATGTTGTGCATGCCCTTGTTCTCGCACGGGCTCAGGCGCCGCATCTCGCTCAGGCTGAACTGCACGCTCGGCTTAGGCGCCGGTGCAGCCACAGCCGCCACCGCTGCCTTCGCAAGCTGCGCGGCAGGCGCAGCCGCCGCGGCCACAGGCGCCGCCTGGGCTGCAGCACGCGCCGGCGCACGGGTGGGAACGGGCGTGTTAGTGGGCGGCACGGGCGTCTCGGTCGGAACCGGCGTAAAGGTCGCGGTTGGGATCGGCGTTTCCGTCGGCGTGGCGGTGGGCGTGAACGTCGGCGTGGGCAGCGGCGTCTCGGTGGGCCACGGCGTGTAGGTGGGGGTCACGTCGACCGGCAGGTCTGCCGCCAGCGCGACCAGCACCGCCCGCTCCTGGAAGCCTGCGGCCATCGGCGCCGTCCGGCTGACGCCGGGGGCTTGCGAGACGAGGCCGTTGACGATCGCCATCGCCGCCGCGCCCAACACCCACAGCAGGAGCACGACCACGGCGATCACGCGGATCTTCGCGCCAGTCGTGCTGCGGCTCCACCACGACCCCGAAGGCGTCTGCGATGCCTTGTACAGCCCCGTGAGCGCGCCTGTCGGAGCCGTCGGCTGCTCTTGCGCCGCCGGCTGTGCCGCCGGGACAGGCTGGGCGGCAGCACGGGCGATCACGGGCACTGCTGCAACCGTCGCCGTCGCGCTCGCCGCGGCCGGCGCCACCAGATTCCGCTGCCGCAGGTGCCTCGTGACCACCCGGCTGAGGTTGAGCGCCAAAATCGGGTAGTGGAGCGCCAGCCCCTCGTAATCGGTCCGGTTCAGCGACCACGCGGCCACATCCGTCAGGGCGGTCGCAGTTGTGCTGCGAGGCTCTCCCGTCAGGAACGCGCCTTCGCCAAATTCGTCGCCGGGTCCCAGCGTCGCCGCAACCCCAGCCGCGCTCACCACCTGCACCTGGCCCTCGTCGACCAGGAACATTATTTCGCCCTCGGCGCCCTGGCGGTAGATCGTCTGCCCCGCGCTGAACCGCTCCGGTCGCAGGTGGCTTGCCACGTCACGCAGTTCGAGCGCCTGCAGCCCGCGCATCAGCTCCAGCCGCCGCAGGTGCCGGTCCAGGGTCTGGTCCTCGCTCACGCCCAGCGCTACCTTCAGCGCCCGGGCTACCGTCGGGTCTTGCTCGAAGACCGCTTTCAGATCGGTGTCACGCAGCGACCACAGGGCGACGTCCGACGCCGCCTCCGCCGACATGCTGTACGCCCGCCCCAGGATGACGTCGGTCTCGCCCAACAGCGATCCTGCTCCCACGTTGCTGAGGACGCCCATCTGCTCGCTGAGGAGCCGCGCCCAGCCCGAGCGGATCAGGTACAGCGCGGCCGCGGGCCGGCCTTGCTGGTAGATGAGGTCGCCGGCTCGGCGCCGTTCTTCGACCATCCGATCCGCGATGAGTGACCGCTGTTCTTCCGTTAGGACAGAGAACAGTGGCGTATTTTCCATCATAGATTCTTTCACTAGTGGTTCTCCCTCGGGATCCTTGGCTTACGACGTGCGACGGAAGACGACTTCGTACGCGTAGTGGCCCCATGCAAACAAGTACTGCTTGTTGACGATGTCAGACTCACAGCTGGCATCGTCGGGATGCGGCTTACAGTTGCAGTAACCTGCCGCCTTCATCATGTCAAAGTCGGGAAAAGTATTGCTCAGCCCACGGGTGAGATCGCTCAGGGGGTTGTTCGCCCCATCGACAAGTTGAACCTGGCCGCCGCCGTCCCGATACAGATCGAACTCGGCTTTGCCAGGACCCTTATCGCCGCTCACGTGAACCTGTTGCGTCCATACTTCCAGCACCCGCACGCCGTCGACCGGCGCCCCTGCGGCGTCGACGACGGTCACGAAGATGTTGTGATCGCCGCCGTGGCACGCCTGCGCACCCTCGCCCACCGAACGCAGCCGCACGCTCGCAATCGCGAATGGCTTGCCGCCGGGTTTCGCTGCCGCAGGATGCGGCCGTCGGTTGCGCCGCCGGTGGTTGCGGCGCCGCCGTGGGCTTTGGTGCGGCCGTAGGCACGGGCGGGATGTTCTTGGCAACCTCGACCGTGTCGATCGCGCCGAGCACCCGGACGACCGTGCCCGCCACCCACGCCTGCTTGACCCCTGCCACCTGCAGCTGCCACCAGTCGCCCGACGCGTTCCGCCCGACGATCGGCGCTTCCTGCCCGCCGGCCAGCCGGGCCACCACCGGGTACTCCCGGCCAGGGCCCCCGCGCAAATTGACCGCATTCCCGGCCACGACCCGCGGGTTCTGCGGCTCGGGCGTCGGGCTGTTGGTCGGCTCAGGGGTGGGCGAAGACGGGAGCTCCGTCGCCGTCCGCGCCACGGTCGGTGGCGCTATGCGTCGGCGCGGCTGTGGTTGGCGCAGGTGGGGCGGTCGGCGACGCCGAGGTCGGCCGATCGATGGTGGCCGCTAGCACGGTCGGTGCGGCGGTGGGTACGCTGGGATCCTGGCTCGGCGCCGGGATCGGCGACGGCGTCAGGTAAGCCGCGACCTTCTGGCTCCTTGCGCCCAGCATCTCCGCGAGCTGCGCGGCAGCCTCGCACGTCCTCCCGCGAGCTCCCCGTGCCCAGGTCGGACTCGGCAAGAGAGAGCAGCAGTTGGCCGGGATTCGCCAGGTTCAGCTTGTCCAGGCTGGCCTGCGCCTGCTTGAGGTCGCCGTTGGCCGCGTACTCCGTCGCAATTCGCCGGAGCGCGGCGTCCCGCGCCGCGGGTTCGGGCGCGCGCGACCCGCAAGCCGTGGCGAACAAGACGATCGTAAGAAGTAGGACGGACGTGAGCAGGCCGAACGAAATCGACCGCCGGCCTCGAAGGCCGTGGGTGGTGTGGCGGTGTTGGATCATGTGGCTTTCGTACAGGGATTCAGGACTTTGCGCCGAACCTGCCCTGTGGTCTATGCAGGACGGTTCAGACGCTCTGCCCGAAGCGTCGTGCATCTGGGACAGATCCCTACTGTGATTTTGGGACGCAGCCTTTGCCACTGAGTCGGCAGAACTGCTATAATAGCGCCGCGTGACCTTGGAAAAATGCCGAAGGTGGGAATCGAACCCACATGGGGCAACCCCCAACGGTGTTTGAGACCGTCGCGTCTACCGTTCCGCCACTTCGGCAGGTGCAGCAGCACCGGGTGATTTGGCAGTGCAAGTGAAGAGTATAACCGACAGGGTGCTTAGCGTCAAGTTCGTTCGTCTTGGTACCTGTGGGGTTTGATGGGTGAGTTTCATAAAGCAGCCTCGCGGGCCTTCGCTCGTGAGGTGCTTGCTCGGAATATCTGGCTGTGGCCCGCGTCGTTTTGCCGGCCGCTGGTTTCGCGCGTCGCCTGGGAGACCAGGGCTTCCTTCGTCGTGCTCACGGCGTCCGTCCGCGACGACGGCTATCAGGGCACGCGCCCCGGTAGCCCGCGGGGCCGCGGCCCCGGCCGGCAGGAATACGACGAGGCCACGCTCCTCGCCGCCGCCCAGCGCGGCGACCTGCCCGCCTTCAACCAGTTGATCCTTCATTATCAGAGCCTTGCGTACAACATCGCCTACCGGCTGACCAACGACGCCGATCTCGCCGCCGACGCGACGCAGGACGCCTTCATTAAAGCTTACCAGCGGCTCGGCCAGTATCGGGGCGGCTCGTTCAAGTCCTGGGTGCTGCGCATCGTCACGAATACCTGCTACGACGCGCTGCGCGCCCGCAAGCGCCGGCCCACCACGCCGCTCGAAAGCGAGGAAGACGACGATGACCCCGAGTACGACTCGCGTCTGATCGACGGCGGCGAGCGGCCCGAGGACCGCGCCCTGCGCCAGGAGCTGGCCGTCGCGATCCAGGCCGCCATCAGCCAGCTCCCGCCCGACCAGCGCACCGCGTTGGTTCTCTCCGACGTCGAGGGCATGGATTACCAGGAAATCGCGGATGCCACGGGCGCAGCGCTCGGCACCGTCAAGTCGCGGCTCAGTCGCGCCCGCGCCAAGGTGCGGGACCTCCTGATGGAGCACCAGGAACTTTTACCGGCAAGCTACCGTCTCACTGACAGTTAGCAAAAGAGCGAGGGCGAGCCAGGCGGGGCGAGCCCAGGTGGTGGGCAAGCTCCCCTCCCACCCGCTCGCCACCCGTAGCCGCGTTGGCGTCTACCAGCTACATTATGTTGGTCGTGAGTTATCCATGAAATCACCCTTCGGAGGCCCGGTCCGGGGCCACGTCCAGGTTGAGCTGCTTTCAGCCTACCTGGATCAGCAGGCCTCGCCGAGCGAGCGAGCGTACATCGACGCACACCTGCAGCAGTGCAGCCAGTGCCAGGCCGAGTTAGCCAGCCTGCGCCGCACCGTGTTCCTGCTGCATGCGCTGCCACGCGTCGCTGTGCCCCGCGCTTTCACTTTGTCTGAGGCTCAGGTCGGCATCCGCCGGCCTGCGACCTCGCCCGGCTGGTTCGGCGGGCTTGTCCGCGGGCTGGGCGCCGTGGCCGCGATCTTGGTGGTCGCGTTCGTCGCCTACACCGTGCTCCGGCCCGGCGAGGCGCCCTGGAACCCGCCTCAGACCGTGGCGCGTGCCCTGCCGACGCCGGCGCCCCAGGCACGCGTTGTGGCGACCGAGCCGTTGGCCGCCTCCGCGCCCACTGAGGCCCAGGCCCCTGCACAGCCGCAGGCCCAGGCGCCTGCCCCGGTTGCCAAGGCGCAGCCCACGCCCGTCGCCGCGCCCACCTCCGCGCCCGAGTCGCCCGAACCCGCGGCCTTGGCCGCGGCGCCGGTCGGAGAACCAACCGCAGGTGAAGAACCGCCCGCGACTGCTCAGGACGCGGCTGCGGCGAATGCCGCCACCGACGGCGCCGGAAGCCGCCGCGGCTGCAAGCGCAGAAACTGCTGCACCCGCCGGCGCCACCGAGCCTCCTTCACCTGAAGCCGCGCCGCTCGTCGCAAAGGCTGCCCCGAACGCAACGGCCGACGCCAGTGCCGCGGGTGCGACTGCCGCCGGGACGAGTGCCGCCGGTGCGACTGCCGCCGCCGGTGACAGCTGCTCCGGGCGTCATGGGCGCCGCAGCCGCCTCCGAGCCAAGTGTCGCAATGGGCCGCGGCGGTGGCGGACCTTCGGGACCTGTCGGCATCCCGCCCCAGTTCCTGACGCCCGAGCCGACCCCGCCCGGCCGCCCGCTGGCCGACGCACTGCCGTCGGGTGTCCGCCTGGCCTACGCCGACCTGAATGCGCTTTGGGCCATCGACAGCAGCGGCGTTCGCCAGTTGGTCCAGGCCCACGGCATCAACACGCCGCAGTTGTCGCCGGATCAGCAGTGGATTGCCTATCGCATCTCCAAGGATCAAGGCTTGCAGGTGTGGGCCGTGCGCTGGGATGGCGGGAATCCGAAGCTGCTGCTGGACGATGCGAAGCTGCCCGTCCGAAGGGCTGCCCGCCGGATACAGCCGCCGCGCCATCAGCGATACCCGCTGGGAGCCCAAGGGCCACACGCTGGCAGTGACGCTGTCCCTCGTCCCCGCCCCCGACAGCCAGCAGCAGCCCAAGCTCGAGCTGTGGCAGATCGACGTGGAAGCGGGCGGGTTGAAGCAGTTGAGCGACCTGGGCCGCGCCTGGCGCCCGTATTTCTCCCCGGACGGCAGCGCCTACCTGGTCCTGCAGTACGGCTCCGACGAGAAGCCCGAGGGCACCCTCAGCCTGGTCAACGCAAAGAGCGGCAAGGGCAAGACGGTTCTGACCTTTCCGGCCAGTCCCGCCAAGAACGGCTACGATAACCAGGTCGTGTGGACGCCCGACAGCAAGGCCGCGTGGGTCGCCATCCCCACGCCCGACCACGGCGCCCCAACCCCGCCGAACGGCACGAAGCTTTACCGGGTCAGCGGCCGGCGGCGACGCCAGGGAAGTCGGGGATATCGATGCGTCGGAGGTCTACTGGTCCCCGGCCGGGAACGGCGATGGCCTACACCCGGTAGACGGACGAAACGCTCGCGACGAAAGAGCTGTACCTGGCGAACGCCTGATGGCACGCAAGCCCCGCACTTTACGCGTCGACTGAATCAGGGCGAATTCATCAGTTGGTCGCCGAAAGGCTCCCGCTTCATCTACCAGGATAACTTTCAGGTCTTCGCAGGTGCGCCCGGCCAGAAGCCCGTCCGGTTAGCCAACGCGACGAGCGTGTACATGCCCCGTTGGATATCCGACAACCAGGTGATTGCCTTGCAGGACACGGGCGACGGCTGGCTGCTCGCCGTGCGGGACGTCGACGGCGCCGCCGCCGGGCTGATGCCGCTGCCCAGAGAAGCCATGTGGGACCTGCAAACGTCCCGCTGAAAATCGCCAGTTGAGCCGGTGGAGTCGCGCTGCGCGACTCCACCGGCCTTTTTTGTTTCGACCTCCGAGGTTGCCTGACTACGCAGGGTGCGAACCTCGGAGGTCTGGGATTACCTGGAAATGTTGCCCATCTATGCCTGAACTACCCGAAGTCGAGACCGTGGCGAGCGACCTGCGCGGTCAGATCACAGGTCGCCGCTTCTGTGAGCCTCATATCCTCTGGTCTCGCACCCTTGCCACCCCCGCCGAAGCGGAGCTGGCGGAACGCCTGGTCGGGCGCACCGTCGTCGACGTCGGCCGCCGCGGCAAGTACATCCTGATCCACCTGGACGACGGACAGGCGCTCATCGTGCACCTCCGCATGACCGGGCAGCTCGCGGTCGTGCCGGGCGACAGCCCCATGCTCGAGGACGGGCACCTGCGCGCCTGGTTCAGCCTCGCCGATGGCGACGTCCTCACCTTCACCGACTCCCGCAAGTTCGGCCGCATCTGGCTCGTGCGCGACATCGACGAAGTCACCGGCAAGCTCGGCCCCGAGCCGCTCGCCTGGGACCTCGCGCCCGAGACCTTCGCCGCCCGCATCCGCAAGCGCAAGGTAGCGATCAAGGCCCTGCTGCTGGACCAGACCGCCGTCGCCGGGGTCGGCAACATCTACGCCGACGAGTCGCTCTTCCGCGCGCGCATCCACCCGCTCCGCAAGTCCTCTTCCCTGACGGACGACGAAGTGACACGGCTATACTACAGCTTGCGCGAAGTGCTGCAGGAGGCCATCGACGAGCGCGGCACGCTCCTGCGCGACTATCGCACCCCCTACGGCGAAGACGGTTACTTCCAGAACCACCTGCGCGTCTACGGCCGGCACCGCAAGCCCTGCCCCGCCTGCGGCGAGCCGATCGAGCGCATCCGCGTCACCCAGCGCAGCACGCACTTCTGCCCGCGCTGCCAGCCCGCCGGCTCGTAACGTGAGCTTCACCCTGCCCCACCCGTCGTCGACAAGGAGCCATGCATGAACGGCCTCATCGTACTTCACACCAACGACATCCACGGCCGGGTGGAAGGCCTGGCGCGCATTGCGACGCTGGTCGCCCGGATTCGTGAGGAGAATCCCGGCACGCCCGTCCTCTACTTCGACTGCGGAGACGTCGAGGAGCCGTCGCAGCGCATCAGCAACGTGACGAAGGGCGCGGGCATGCACCGGTTGCTGAGCGCAGCGGGCTGCGACGCGGCGGTTGCGGGCAACGGCGCTTGGTTGCGCTACGGCCCGCAGGTATTGCGGGAGCACGCCGCTGCTGCTCGCTACCCGCTACTCGTCGCGAACCTTCGCACCCTGGACGGCGGCCAGCTGGACGGCACGCGCTCGACAACTGTCGTCGAGGCCGGTCCGCTGCGTCTGGGCCTGATCGGCCTGACCGCCGATCATGCCCGAACATGCCGCCACTTTCGGCATGATTGCTCCGCCCGTTGAGCCGCTTGTCAGCCAACTCGCGGGCGAGTTGCGAGGCCGAAGGCGCGGATGCGCTGATCGTGCTGTCCCACCTGGGCCTGAAGTCCGATCGCGCGCTCGCCCCCGCGCTTGCCGGCCGCGTGCTCGCGATCCTTGGCGGGCACACGCCATGATCTGCTGCCCGAAGGCGAGCAGGTCGACGGCGTATGGATCGCCCAGACCGGACGCCATGCCGAGCACCTCGGCAGGCTCGACTTCGCCTCGCATGACGGCCGGCTAGCCGTCGACGCGCGTCAGCACCATCCCGGTGACGGACGACATTCCGCTCTCGCCCGCCGTAATGGCTGAAGCGCGGTCGGTCGAGGCCGAAGGCGAGCGCTATCTGGACGAGGTCGTCGGGTTCCTGGCAGAACCGCTCGACTTCGCGCCGGACCGCGAGTGCGGCGTCGCCAACCTGATGGCCGACGTCCTCCTCGAGCGTATGGCCGCCGAGGTCGCGCGTCGTGGCCGCAGGGCAGGCCTTCACCGGTCCGCTTCCCGGCGGTCCGCTTCGCCGCGGCGCGCTGTGGGACGTCTGCAGCTCATCCGCGAATCCCGCCCTCGTCGAGCTCACCGGCGCCCAGCTTCAGGCGCTGCTGGACAGGGGCCTCGATCCCGCATACGCCGCGGACCGGCCGTACTCCCTGCGCGGTGACGCTCGTGGCTTGTTCCACGTCGGCGGCGGGATCGTGCGCGCTGGCCTTCTGCTCGTGAACGGCGAGCCGGTCGACCCCGAGCGCATCTACCGGGTGGCAGGGACCGACTGGGAGTTCGAGCCGTACGGCGGCTACGCGCCGGAGGAATGGGGATTGCAGCCCCGTTACGATGTGCCCACTATCATGCGTGAAGCCCTGGAGGATTACCTGCGTGATCGCGGGCCTGTCACGGTAACGATGGGCCGGCTGGATGCCGAAATCAAGGTCGAAGGAACGACCCTGGAATAGTCAACACTCGATGGAAACTGACTCTCAGTTGCGCCCCACCCGTCTCTGGGCGCCGGCCCTCATCGTCTTCGTCTCGAGCGCCTGCATGATGGTGCTCGAGCTGGTCGCCGGCCGCATCGTCGCGCCCTACGTCGGCGTTTCGCTCTACACCTGGACCACGATCATCGGCGTGATCCTTGCCGGCATGAGCCTGGGCAACTACGTCGGCGGCCGCCTGGCCGACCGGCTGGGCCTCGTACGGCCTGCTCGCCCTGCTCTTCTTCGTCGCCGGCCTCACCAGCATCGCCGTCTTGCTCGTCGACAACCTGGGCGTCGCCCTGCCCGACGCCTGGCCCATCGTGCTTCGCATCGTCGTCCTGGTCGCGGGCATCTTCTTCGTTCCCGCCGCGCTCCTGGGCACGATTTCGCCCATCGTCACCAAGCTCGCGCTGCGCGATCTCTCCCGTACGGGCAGCACCGTCGGCCGGATTTCCGCGGCCGGCACCGTCGGCAGCATCGTGGGCACCTTCGCAACGGGCTTCCTGCTCATCTCCTGGTTCGGCACGCATGCGATCGTCTGGGGCGTTGCGATCGTCCTTTTCCTGATGTCGCTGGCCTTCTTCCTGGCCCGCATCCCGCGCCGTGAGCGTGTCGTCGCCGCCGCGCTCGCCCTTCTGGTGCTCGGCGGGGCCACTTTCGTAGCCACAACCCGCGGCTGGGTCCGGTCGCGCTGCAGCCTCGAGACGAACTACTTCTGCATCAAGGTGACCGAGGACCCCAAGCGGGGCGAGTCGGTGCGCGTCCTGGTCCTCGACCGCCTCGTCCACTCGTACAGCGATCTCGCGGACCCCCGCCGGCTGGTGTATGGCTATGAGAATGTCTACGCCGAGGTCGCCCGTTACCTTTCGCTCGACCACGACAAGCTTTCGGCGCTTTTCATCGGCGGGGGTGGCTACACGTTCCCGCGCTACATGGAAACGCTCTACCCGAACAGCGACCTGGACGTCGTCGAGATCGACCCCGGCGTAACCCGGACCGCCCACGATCTCCTGGGGCTAAGGCCCGACACCCGTGTCCGCTCGTTCAACGAGGACGCTCGCATGTTCCTCGCCCGCGACCCCGACCGCCAGTACACGCTCATCATGGGCGACGCGTTCAACGACTATTCCGTCCCATACCACCTGACCACGCTCGAGTTCAACGAGCGCGTGCGGGCCTGGCTCGCCGCGGACGGCATCTACATGGTGAACCTGATCGACGGCCCGCGCCGCGACTTCCTGCGCGCCTACGTCGGCACGCTCAGGCAGACCTTTGCTCACGTCGAGGTCGTGCCCGCGATCGAGGGTTGGCGCGAGTCCCCGCGGGTCACCTTCGTCATCCTCGCGTCCCAGTCGCCGCTCGACGTGGAGCGCTTCGACACGATCGACGCGGGCGACGGCCAGACGCTGGTCGCCGACCTGATTCTTCCCCCGAGACCGTCGACGCCATCCTGGCCGAAGGCCGGCAGGTCGTCCTCACCGACCAGTACGCGCCCGTCGACCAGATGCTTGCGCCCGTGGCCCGCGGCGAAGTCGCGCGGCCCGATACGCCGGGCGAGCCGGGCGCCCAGCGGCCCGGAGGCGGTGCGCAGCCCGAATGAAAGTCTTTCACTGCGACCACTTCACGTATCCCCTGCCGCCCGACCACCGCTTCCCGGCGTCGAAATACCGGCTGCTGCGCGAGCGCGTCGGCCGCGAGCTTGCGGCCCGGTGCGAGCTGGTGGTCCCCGCAGCGGCCACCGACGCCGAGCTGCTGCTGGCCCACGACCGGGAGTACCTGGACAAGGTGGTCGGCGGCGCCCTCTCGCAGAAGGAGGTGCGCCGGATCGGCCTGCCCTGGTCGCCCGAGCTGGTCGAGCGCAGCCGGCGGTCCGTGGGCAGCACCATCGGCGCCTGCCGCGCGGCCCTGAGCGAAGGGCTCGCCGTCAGCCTCACGGGCGGCACCCACCATGCCTACGCGGACCACGGCGAGGGCTTCTGCGTCTTCAACGATTGCGCGGTCGCGGCCCGCGCAATGCAGCGCGAAGGCCGGGCGCGCCGCGTCGTGATCGTCGACTGCGACGTCCACCAGGGCAACGGTACGGCCGCCATCCTGGCCGTCGATCGCACCATCTACACGTTCTCCATGCACGGCGCCAAGAACTTCCCGCTGCACAAGGAGCAGAGCGACCTCGACGTCGAGTTGCCCGACGCTGCGGACGACCGCATGTACCTCGACCTCCTCGCCGGCGGCCTCGACCGGGTGCTTCCCGCGTCCCGCGCCGACCTCGCGATCTACCTCGCCGGGGCCGACCCCTTCGCGGGCGACACCCTCGGCCGCCTCGCCCTGACGAAAGCCGGCCTGGCCGAGCGCGACTGCCTGGTCTTCGAGCGCTGCCGGGAGGCCGGCGTCCCCGTCGCCGTCGTCATGGGCGGCGGCTATGCCCGCCGCATCGAAGACACGGTCGACATCCAGTTCGAGACGGTGCGCATCGCCATCGATCTCGCGCCTGCGTTCGCCTCGCTGGTCGGCGTGATCGTCATGGAACGCCTGGCCCGCTTCTTCGCGATGCTGCTGACGATGGTCTCGGCCTCGGCCGGCTACCTGTTCGTCCTCAACCGCCTCCTGATCCAGATGCGCGGCAAGCGCCTGAAGAGCTTTATGATTCGCTCCGGCGGGCTGCTCACGCTGGCAGTCAGCGGCGCGCTCGGCTGGCGCATCGGCCGCTCGCGCTGGCTGCTGCTGCCCGCTGCGGGCTTCCTCGTGGCCTCTGCCGGGGAGGTGCGCCGTCTCGCCGAGCGCCGCCGGCGCCGCGGCTCGCCCCCCGTCGCCGAGCACGGGCCTGCGCTGGACCTGCGCCGCCCCGCCACCACCACCGACCTGGTCGTGCGCCGCTACGAGGTGCCCGTGGCCGGTTGGTCCGGCCCCGCGCTCCGCGTCGCCCACGTCAGCGACTTCCACCTCAACAGCCACCTCCCCATGAGCTATTTCCAGGAGGCCATGCAGCGGGTGGCGGAGACCCGCCCGACCTGGTCCTCTTCACCGGCGACTTCGTCACCTATCCCGAGTACATCCCGCTGATGTCCGGCGTGCTGCCCCTGGCGAAGGGACGGCTGGGCTCTTTCGGGGTCATCGGGAACCACGACCACTGGGCAGATGGGGCCGCGGTGCCGCGCGACGGCCCGCTCCTCCGGCGTGTTCATGCTCGACGGCCGCCCGGTCAGGCTGCCGCTCGCAGACGGGCACGCCGTCGTCCTCAGCGGCTACGAGCACCCGTGGGGCGATGGCGAGTGGCAGCCTCCCCAGCCCGCGGCCAACGAGCTCCGGCTCATCCTCACCCACACCCCCGACAATATCTATGCCCTGCAGGACCACGGCTTCGACGCCGTCTTTGCCGGGCACTACCACGGCGGCCAGATGCGCGCGCCCGGCCTTGGCGCGCTCGTCGTCCCGTCCAAGTACGGCCGTCGCTACGATCGCGGCCACTTCGTCTTCGGCCGCACTCACCTGTTCGTCACGTCCGGCGTCGGCTCGGCCGAGCCGCCCCTGCGCATCTGGTGCCCGCCCGACGTGCTCGTGGTCGACTTCCTGCCTGGCGGGGGGACGCAATGAACCCCCTCCGCGTCCTGATCGTCTCCGGCGATCCCCTGGCCCGCGCCGGCCTCGCCGCCCTGCTCGCCGAATCGCCCGACCTTTTCGTCGCCGGCCGCGCTTCAGGCTCCGACGATTTCGCCGCTGCGCTGCAGGCGCACCAGCCCGACGTCGTCTTGTGGGACGCCGGCTGGAAACCCGAAGCCGCGCTCGGCGCAGCTGGCCGACGCGGACAAGGCCGCGCCCATCGTCGCGCTGGTCAATGACGAGGCCGGCGCGGCCGCGGCATGGCAGGCGGGCGCCCAGGCCGTTCTCCGGCGCGACGCTTCCCCCGAACGCATCGTCGCTTGCCTGCCGCGCCGCATCGCAAAGCATGGTCGTCGTCGACGCCGAGTTTCGCGCGGCGCTGCTCGGCCGCGAGACGCCTGCCCCGCTCGCTCCCCAGTTTCCAGGCGACGAGCCGCCGCTCGTCGAAGAGCTCACGCCCCGCGAGCTCGAGGTCCTCCGCCTGTTAGCCGAGGGCCTCCCCAACAAGACCATCGCCCAACGCCTCGACATCAGCGAGCACACCGTCAAGTTCCACGTCAACGCGCTCCTCGGCAAGCTCGCCGTCGGCAGCCGCACCGAAGCCGTCGTCCGCGCCACCCGCCTTGGCCTGATCTTCCTCTAGGCCAGACCGCCCACATCGGACCGCCGAGCCCTCAGCTCGGCCCCGTCACCCCTCTTCGAACCCAACCTTTTTACCAGGTCGCCACCTCCCACAACGGGCGATGTGTCCGCTCGCACTCCGCAGTATGCTCTTCCCGTAAACACATCACTGGAGGTAAATATGGCAGGCGAAGCATTTGCAGCGCTTTCCGACGCTTTAGCGTCGGCAGTGGAGACCGCGGGACCCAGCATCGTGCGGGTGGAGGGCCGGCGACGCCTCCCCGCCAGCGGCATCGTCTGGTCCGCCGACGGGCTGATCGTCACCGCGCATCACGTCGTCGAGCAGGATGAAAACATCGGCATCGGCCTCTCGGACGGCCGCACGGTCACCGCGACCCTCGTCGGCCGCGACCCGACCACCGACCTGGCGCTGCTCCGCGCGCCCGCAGAGGGCCTGGCGGTCCCCGCCTGGGCCAACGGCGAGTCGCTCCACGTCGGGCACCTGGCGCTCGCGCTCGGCCGCCCCGGTCAGAGCGTCATGGCGACCCTGGGGATCATCGAGCGCGCTGAAGAAGGACTGGCGCACGCCCGCCGGCGGCCAGCTTGACTACTACCTGCAGACCGACGCGCTGATGTATCCCGGATTCTCCGGCGGTCCGCTGGTCGACGCGGCCGGCAAGTTCCTCGGCCTCAACACCTCGGCCATGCTGCGTGACGTCACGCTCACCATCCCGGCCGGCACCATCCGCCGGGTGGCCGATGCGCTCCTGCGCCACGGCCGGGTCAAGCGCGGCTACCTCGGCGTCGGCGCGCAGACCGTCCGGCTCCCGAAGGCCGTCGCCGAACAGGTCGGCCAGGAAACCGGCCTGCTGCTCGGCTCGGTCGAAGCCGGACAGCCCCGCGGAGCGCAGCGGCCTGTTCATGGGCGACACCCTACTCTCCCTGGACGGCCAGCGCACCGCCCACCTCGACGACCTGCTCGCCGCCCTGACCGCCGACCGGGCCGGCAAAACCGTCCCCGTCCGCCTCCTCCGCGGCGGCCAGGTGACCGAGGTCAGCGTAACCGTAGGCGAGCAGGCTAATGACCGTAAGACGCGTGCCTAAGCCTGCACGTACGAGGCAGACGCTCCAAGGTCTTACGAAGAGCTCGGAGGTCTCCGGCTCTCGATGACATTTTTGCGATCGGTTCGTGGTGCAAGCCGTGGCAAGCGGGGTGAAACGATGGATCGAGTGCTGGAGTTGAATGTCGAATCGGCGCACGTCGTCGACGAAGTGTACAAGAGCCTGGTGCAGGTGCGGAACGGGAAACGCGGCGCGGGCGCCGGCACCATCTGGCACCCGCAAGGCTTAATCGTAACCAACGCGCACGTCGCCGGCCACGGCCCGCTCGAGGTCGAGCTGTCCGACGGCCGCGTCTTTGCCGCCGAGATCCTGTCCGTCGACCGCGACTGCGACCTCGCCGCGCTGCGCATCGAGGCTGACGGCCTACCCACCATCGCGCTTGCCGACTCCCGCGCCGTCCGCCCCGGCCAGTGGGTCATGGCCCTCGGCCATCCGTGGGGCGTCACCGACGCGGCCACCGGCGGCGTGATCATCGGCATGGGCCGCCAGTGGCCCGAGATGTCTCCGGCCCGGCAGGACTGGCTCGTGGTCAGCCTGCACATGCGCCCCGGCCATTCCGGCGGCCCGCTCGTCGACGTCCGCGGCCGCCTCCTGGGCATCAACACCATGATCAACGGCCCCGACGTCGGCTTCGCGATCCCATCGCACGTGGTGGTCGAGTTCCTGAAGCGGACCCTGCTCAAATAGAACCACGCCTTAAAACACAAAGACACGACGACACCAAGGTTAAGCGTTCGTCGTGTCTTTGCGTCTTTGTGTTGAAAGCCGTTACTGCTTGTCCAGCTCCAGCGGATCCAGCTCGATCACGTCCGGATCATCCTCCGTGATCTCCAGCGCGTCGTCCTCCGCGATCCGCGCGTACCCCTTCGCCCCCACGATCACCGTGTACACCTCTCCCCGCGGCAGCGGCTTGTCCAGCGTATACACGCCCTTCTTGTCCGACACCCCGTACGCAAAGACCGTTTCCGCCTTGCCCTCGCTCTCGTCCGCGTCGAAGTCGTCCACCGTCTGGCCGGGGTTCAGGCACACGATGATCGCGTTTGCGATCGGCCGCTGCGTTGCGTGATCGATGATCGTCCCGGTCAGCGTCACGCCCTGGTCCACCGGCTTCTGCGGCTTCTGGGGCGGCCGGTTATTCCCCGGCTTCTTCCCCACCGTGAACCCGGCTTCCTGCACCAGGTCGCCCCGCAGGTACACCTGCAGGTTGTATTCCCCGTCCGTCAGCCCCTTCTTGCCGCTCAGGTTCAGGTCCAGCACGCCCGACTCGCCGAACTCCCACTGCAGCTCCGGCTCGCCGGTCACGTCCTGGCCCGCATACTGCCACGTGTAGCCCCAGTCGGTCCCGTCGCGCATGCTCTCGTACGGCAGCCCCGCGTGCACTTCCTTGATGCCCGAGCTGAACGTCGTCGCCTCGCCCGTGATGCCGTCGTTATCGTCGAACCCCGTCGCCGAAGACGATCTCCCCAAACGTCCCCTTCCCGCTCGGCTTAGGCGCCGGGTTGGTCGGCTTGCTCGGCGGCTTGGTCGCCACCTGCCCGCCGCTCGCGCCCACCTTGCGGGCCTCCTCGATGTAGGCGGCTGCCCGGTTCACCGGCCGGATCAGGTAGATCACGTTGCCCGACTTGTCCTGCAGCCGGGCCGTCGGCACGCCGATCAGCTCCCCGTCCGCGTTCAGCGCCGAGCCGCCCGAGTTGCCCTGGTTCACCAGCACGTCCGTCTTGAACCAGTCGAAGTTGTCGTCGCCGTCCTCGTCGATGAACCCCGAGATGCGTCCCTCGGTCGCGGTCACCGTATCGCCCGCAATCCCCGGATACCCCACCACGATCACGTCGTCGAGCGTCTGCACCCCCTCCGAGTCGGCAACGGGCATGCTGACGACGGGCAGGCTGTCGGTCAGCTTCTGCTTGCTGTTATAGTACGCAATGACCTTCAGCACCGCGATGTCGAGCTCCGGATCGTGCGACATGCACCTGCGCCACGTAGGTCGGCTTGGGCAGCCGCCGCGGATCGTCCGTCACCGCCACGACCGACAGCCCCTTCTCGTTGAACAGGTCGCCCGGCTTCAACCCCAGGCTTTCCAGTTCCGTGTCCTTTGGGCCTGACGTCGGATAGCCGATACAGTGGAAGTTCGTCAGGATGTAGCCTTCCTGGTCCAGCATGCTGCCCGAGCACAGGCTGCCCGAGTTCTCGTCCGCGTCGAGCGGCGTCAGCAGCTTGACGGACGCGCGCAGGATGTTCTGCGCCACGTCCTTGTCAAGCGCCTGCGCCCGCGGCGCGCTGCCAACCAGCCCGAAGGCCAGGCCCAGCAAGATCAGGCCGGAGAAGATCATGGACCGGTTACGGCGTTTCATCATCATCTCCTACTTCAGCTCCAGCGAGCCCAGGATCCGGTCCCACGTCGGGCCGAGACCATCGAAAGCATCGGAGGCCGCCAGCAGCCGGGCCACCGTCATCGTATCGCCCTCGCGGATCAGGAAGTCCGCGCCGTGTGCGACGATGGGGATGCTGTTCGGCGACGCCAGGGCCGGCTCCGTCACGTACACGTAATCGACCCGCACCGCGTCCTTGCCGCGCACCTTCGCCGGCTCGATGTTCAGCACCTTGTACGCCAGCAGGTCGCGCGCGCGCCCGATCCGCCCACTTCAGGGCGAAATCGCCGAGCGACTGCGCGTTGGTGCTCACGCTCGTAACGGGCATCTGCAGCAGCGTGAAGCGCGCCGGGAACAGGCCCGCGTCGAACGGCTCGCCCACGTTCAGCACTTCGTTCTCGCCCTGCTTCTGGCAGCGCCACCCACGCCGCCGGGTACCTGACCGACGCATTGCCGCCGCTGAACGTGTCCGTCTGGTTGAGCACGATGGTGCGCGCCAGCAGCCCGATGCCCAGCATGACGATGACGAGGAGCCAGACGAGCCACTCGGGCTCTTCCGACCGGAACAGGGTTCGGCGCATCTTCATGGTCGCAGTGGTCATGAGCTTACCCCTCCGGCCACGGCCGGCGCTGGCCGCGAGCCTCGGCGCATGGCGGCAAACAGGAGAACGAACGTGGCAGCCGCGACGACGGCCGCGAGGATCAATCCCTTCAAGGGCGTCGGCTGCAGGCCCGTCCGGGTGATCTCGTCCAGCAGCGTCGACACGACGCCGTTGAGCACCGCGGCCAGCAGCAGCCCCACCGGCAGCCAGAACGGCCCCCGGTTCTCGAACTTCGCCCGGCCCAGGAAATACCCGGTCACGCCCGCAAACGACGCCTGCGCCAGCGCCACTACCGCGATCCGCACCGCGCCGATCCCCAGGTCCACGCCGCCGTTCGCGATCACGTACTGCACGTTCAGGTAGGTGGCGTACCCGAGGCCCGCCGCCGCGCCGTAAATGATGCCGTCGATCCGCTCGTCGAACTCCGCGCTCCGGAAGACGCTGTACCGCACCGCCGCGTACTTCAGGAACTCCTGCGTGATCCCGATGACGCAGATTCCCGCCAGCAGCTTCAGCCCGAGGCTACCGCTGGCCCACTCGTTCACCCCGAAGACGTTCTCGATCAACGGCTGCCCGATGGCGGCGGCCAGCAGCACCCCGAGCACAAACACCCCCAGCACGTACTGCTTCGGCTCAGGCTCGGCCCGGTCCTGCAGGTAGAAGACGATCAGCCAGACCGCTGCCGGGACGAGCGCCAGGATCAGCCCCGCCAGGACAAGCGCCGGTCCCTGCAGGGTGCCGCGGATCGCGGGCGCAGCAAAAAATACGGCCGTCACGAATAATGCCAGGCCAATGACCAGGGCGACCATCGCCAGCCAGACGCCCTTCCGGTTCCGGCCCACCCGCGCATAGTGTTCCTCGCAGAAGGCGCGGCCCCCGAGCATCTTGGCCGCGCCGGTGACCGGTTTGTCGCATACACAACAAATCTCACCCGCCATAAACGCGTTCCTCCTGTTTCCAGCGAGGTCTCCCGCCCACGGCGCTGGTAGGCTCCTTTTGACGAGGGCGCGCTGCCAGCGTTGGTGCCCGTTCGCAAGGGGTTGATGCGTCGGTTACTACAATTGCTGCTTCAGTCTTGCCCGAACTTGATCGACGATGAACTCGTTCGTGGTGTGTTTGCCCGTGGCAGCCTTCGAGTACACGAGCTCGTCACCCAACGTCACCTCGAAGCGCCCGTTGCTGGACGGAATCAGTTGATCGACTCGATCGGGTGGCGTGTGCCCATGATAGGTTTGAACGTATTTACCAGTGTTTCCGCCAAACTGGCGGCTCGGGGCGTGTAGTTTCAAGTCACGCAGAATTCGATGGTGATTCGCATTGTCTCCTCCACTGCGCTTTGCGTCTAATCCGGCCATTCCACGCCAGACTCCACGATCACGGCGGGCCGGGTTGCGGTGTCGAGCAGCGCGAGCGCTTCCCGAATCACCGCCATGTGCGTCTCCCCCTGGCCGGCCGGCCCAAGTGGCGCGCCGTAGGGAAAGCGGACGTGTAGCGCCCTGGGTATGCCGACGTTCTCGGCAATATCCCGGTTCATCACGACGCATACGGTCGGAATGCCCTGCCTCTTCGATCGCCCTGGCTATCAGTCCGACGGACTGCTGGCAGATCGGTCAACACGGGGTCAGGAACGCCGCGGTCACGCCCGTCGCCGCAAGCCGCCGCGCCACCTGCGGCGCGGTCTTGCGGATCAACTGGAACGGTTCGGGCAGGTAGCCCATGAACTGTACGACCAGGGGTGCAGCGCGCCGATCGACCCTCTGCTCGACCAACTCCTGAAATGACTAGACGGCCACGCGACGTTCATGTCGGCCGCAACCTGCGAGTGGTCGTAGTGGGAGTGGGAAATTCGGAGCCGGTCAACGGGGGTGTCGAGGTGGATCTCGCGAAACGAGGGATCGCCCGCGTCGTTCCATGCGTCAAAAGGCAGTCTGGTTTCCGAGGCAGTAAAGCCCGCACGTGCTGATGAGTGCGACGGTTGCCTCGGCGACGGGCACGCGTGGCGCCGTCCAGGGCGTCGCTTCGTTAATGAGCCCAGGCAAAATGCGGATACCAGCTGCTCGCGGATACGCGCCTGGGAGCTTCGAGCTTGGCGGTCAGCACGACCAACCTCCAGGACGGGTCGCAATGTACGGCGACCGACAGCGACAGAGGCTCAGACGGCCGGCCCGGCGTCGTCTAGTCGATGAGCGAGCTTGCGCGCCGACAGCTGAGCTTCGAGTTCCGCCGCGGCGCTCGGCTGCCGCCCGCTTGCCTTCGTCCAGGACCGTTCGATGTGATCCCTTGATCGTGCCCTGCGTTTGCTGGCCCGACTGAGGGGCCGATGAACAGAGCCACGGCGGCTCCAATCACTCCGCCCAGAATGAACCCTTGGAAAAACTTCCCAGCCGTCCATCTTAGCGCTCCTTCTGCGTCCGAGGAAAGCAACCAGTGCTCAGAACCCGCGCAAGTATAGCATATGGACACGGCGATCAAAAGCCAACATTCCCGTTAGAATACTTTCCGGCTAAGCCGGCGCAATCATGTACAGCTCGCCGCGCTCGAAGCCCTGCGCCTCATAGTACCGCCGCGTGCCGATTGCCGAGATGACGGCCAGCCGGTCGAACCCCGCCGCCCGCGCGCGCTGCCTTCGCCTCCACGATCAGCCGCCGCCCCAGCCCCAGGTGCTGCGCCTCGCCAGCGCTGTCCGCGCCGATGCCCAGCGCCGGACCGTAGACGTGCACCTCACGGATCATCGCCGCGCCCCGCAATCTCGGGCAGCGCCTCCCAGACCTCCGCCGTCTCAGCGCGGCCGGCTCGCCATCCGGCCATGCGCGGGCAGTGACAAGCGCAGGAATCCGGCCAGCGCGCCGCTCGCCGTCTCGTAAGCTCAGGAACTGCTCCCTGTCGCTGTCCGTATCGTACGTGCACGACCGCCAGCCGAGGTCGCTCCTCGCCGATGCGCGCGCCGCGCACCTCCCGGCAGCGGATGCACGTGCAACGCCGGCCCTGGCTGCCGAGCAGTCGATGCGACCAACTGCCGCAGGTTCGACCGCTTGCTGCCCGCAACGATGTCGTCCGCCGGGATGTCGCGGAAGACCCGGTTGACCCGGCAGTAGGGCGGGATCGTCGCCTTGCAGTCGGCGACGAGCGGCGACCAGTTCCTCGTCCGTGTACGGCCGGAACTCGCCCTTCCGCCACAGAGCGTACAGCTCCGTGCCCTCGATGATCGAGCAGGGATATATCTTGAGTTCGTCCGGCCGAATGGCGGGTCCGACCACAGCCGGGCGAAGTCCTCCCGGTCCGACTCGGGCGTCGCGCCGAGGAGGTTCGGCATCCAGTGGAGGTGCAGCTTGAAACCCGCTGCGCGCAGCAAGCGCACCGCGCGGCGCACCGCCTCCACGTCGTGACCGCGCTGGTTCAGGGCCAGGATGCGCTCGTCGAGGCTCTGCACGCCCAGTTGGACTTTGGTCACCCCCAGCCGGCGCATGTGCGACGATCTCGGCCGGCGTGACCCAGTCGGGCCGCGTCTCGACCACCAGCCCGACGTTGCGGTGCGTCGCCGATTCATTCGCCGCCTGCGCCGCCGAGCAGCGCCGGCGATTCCATCGCCTCCGGCCCGGTCTCGCCCGTGAGCGGGCGGCAAGTCGGCCTCGTCGACGCGCGTCCGCCTCGTTCATCGCCTGCAGGCAGCGCCCGACAAACCACTGCCGGTACTGCTTCGAGTAGGCGCCCCACGTGCCGCCCAGGATCAGCAACTCGACCTTGTCGGCGACTGTGGCCCATCGACTTGAACGTGCTGAGCCGCGTGATCACCTGCCGGTAGGGATCGAAGCCGCACTGCGCCGCCCGCCGCGCGCCCGGCTCGTTGGGCAGGTAGCTCTTCGGCATACCGTCCGCGTCGGGGCAGAAGATGCAGCGGCCCGGGCAGCCCGCCGGTTTGGTCAACACGGTGACCGGCGCGACGCCCGACGAAGTGCGCACCGGCTTCATCTGCAGCCGGCGGACCACCTCGCGCTCGAACGGCAGGACGCCCGCCGCGGTCATCTGCTTGTACGCGACGACCAGCTCGATCTTCGAGTAGTAACCCGCTCAGCCCCTCCGCCGCGCTGCCTTGTTCGCCCGGGGGTGCTGTGCTAAGATCCGCATCAGGCTGTGCCCAGTCCCACTGCTCCGCCCGGCGGACCGCCTCGAAGATGCGCAGCAGCGGCTCTTTGTGCTGCGCCACTATCAAAGTCGCGGCCGTGCGGCCGCCATCACTTCTTTCTGCCTGTCACCTCGACCGTCATGCAACCTCACACCGTCGCCGCGCTGCTCGCGCTCAACCGGCAGTTCTACGCTCAGTTTCGCGGGCGAGTTCGCCGCGACGCGGCGTTCCTGGCCGCCCGGGCTTCAACCGCATTCTACCCTATCTGCGAAACCGGCTCAACGTCCTCGATCTTGGCTGCGGCAACGGCCGCCTTCTCGTCGTTCCTGGCGGAACGCGGCTGGCGGGGCCGCTACGTGGGCCTGGACGGCGAGCGAGCCCTGCTGGAGGAAGCGGCGGCCGTCCCGGCTCGGCCGTCCGCGCATCGCGGCCTGCCTTCGTCCTCGCGGACCTTTTGCGCGAAGACTGGGTCGACCGGGTTCGCGCCGACGGGACCCTTCGACGCGGTCGGTCAGCCTGGCCGTCTTGCACCACATCCCCGCTGCGGCAAACCGCGTCGCGTTCCTGGCGCGCTGCGCCGCGCTGCTGCCGCCCGCGGCCCGTCCGTCGTCTCACACCTGGCAGTTCATGGCGTCCGAACGACTGCGAAGCGGCTCATGCCGTGGGAGACGACGGGTATCGACGGTGAAGACCTGGAGCCGGGCGATTACCTGGTCGGCTGGGGCGAAGGCTCGCCCGGGCGCCCGCTACTGCGCCTCCATCGACGAGCCGGCGCTTAATCACATGGCCGCCGACGCAGGTCTCGACGTTGTCGAGACCTTTACTCCGACGGCCACGAGGGCAATCTGAATCTTTATGCGGTCTTCGAGCCTCGCCGCCGGCCGCTAACGCCAGGTGAAGCGCCGGGTGGCGCTCGCGGGGCTGGTCGCCTCGCCGGGCTGCTCCGACCCGCCGCGGCGGACCTGCACCCGCCAGCTGTAATCGCAGCCCGCGCCGTCCCGCTTCGGCCGGAACTCGACCGGCAGCCGCCACGTCGTGCTCTTCGTCCACCAGCTTGCGATCTGCCGTCTCCTTCTCCGGCGCCATCAGCGTCACCACGTACCACTCGTCGGCATCCAGCACCCCGACCGACGTCCAGGTCAGCAGCACCGAGTCCTCGCCCGTGATGATCGCGCCGTCGCCCGGCGTCAGCAGTTGTGGCGCGGCCAAGCCTGGGATCTCGGTGGGCGGTGGGCGTCAGCAGGCGTGACTGCGATCGCCGGCGGGTCGGCGTGGGGGTCGCCGGCACCAGCGGAATCAACAAGCGCGCTGGCCGATGCGCAGCGTCTCGCCCGGCCTTCATGTTGTTCGCCTTGATGATCCAGTCGACCTGCGACTTGTAGCGCGTGGCCAGGCCGCTGATGCGTGTCGCCCGACTGCACGGTGTACATCAGCCCGCTCGTTCCCGGCGTCGCCGTGGGCCCGGGTCCGCCGGAAGGCCCGGCGACCGGGATCAGCAGTTCCTGCCCGATGCCCAGCCGGCCATTCGGCGCTCAGGTTGTTCGCGGAAATGATGTCCTTGATCGTCGAGCCGTACTTCGCCGCGATGCCGATCACGGTATCCCCCGCCTGCACCTTGTGCCGGAGTCGGCCCGGCGGGCGTTGGCATCACGGGCGCGGGCGTCCGGTTGGCAGGCGGCGTCGCGGTGGGCGTCGGCGTCGGCATGCGGCGTGCTCGTCGGATCGTCCAGCTGCAGCGCCGCGATAATAGCGGTGGTCGGCGAGGCGGCCGCTTTCTGCGCGCTCAGCACGGTTTGCGCACTGCCGTTGCGCAGCTCCGGCGCATCCGGCGCGCGCAGCCACCATACGGCCAGAACCCCTGCGATCGCGGCAAACAGGAAGCATATCCGCCCAGGGCAGGCGCAGGCGGCGGCGCGGCGCAGTATCGAGCATCGCACCGCAGAAGAAACAGGTTTGGGCTTTCTGAGCAACTCGTGTCCCGCATTGGGGACAACTACGTTGTTGGCCGTGCGACGGCCGGGGTATATCCGGTTCGCTCATAGGTTAAGAGATTATAAGAATTGAACCGAACAACGCAAGTTTGCCGATGTAGGGTCGCCGCGAGCGTCTCGGGCGGTCGACGATCAAGAGCAGCGCGCACGCCGAGCAACCCCAGCGCCGCGACAAGCAGCGCCTGCCCGCGACCCGCGGTGGCGTCAGCCCCAGTACTCACCTGCACGCTCGTGTTCCCCCGCCGGCACGTCCAGGCCGATCAAGCCGTTCGGTCCTTCCGGCCGGATTTCGACCGGCCGCCCATCGACCGTCCCCCGCCAGCCCGGGAAAAAGTAAGTGTAGAACCGCAGGTGAACCGGCGTCTGCCGCGCCACCCGCGCCCGTGCCCCCAGCGCCCGCGCCGACTGCTCGACGATCTGGCCCGCACCCGACACGATCGCCGCCCTCTGCAGCGGCTGCCCCGCAAGATACTCCGCGATCAGCGGCGAATCCGCATCGGCCGGCGGCCGCTCCGCCCACGCGGTCATCCCGCGCATGTCGGGGTAGTTCAGCTCGAAATCGAGGACCGCCAGCGGGCTTTCGTCCTGGGGCCGCAGCGGCAGCAGCTGCGGACGGGTGAAGGCAAGGCTGCTGACCACCACCACCAGTCCGGCCACGTAAACGAACGGGCTTGTTCCGCCCGCCCCGGCCGCCATCGAGGCTGCGCGTCCCGAACCCCGCCAGAAGCGCCATCGTGAACGCGGTCAGCGCCAGCAGGCGCCACGGGAACTGGATCAGCTCCACCAGGGGCAGCACGTTCCAGACCGGCTCCGCCACCGGCATCATCACCAGCAGCGCCAGCAGCGTCACCCCCGCCAGGAAGAGGGCAATCAGCCGCCCGCTCCCATCCCGCGCCGGCCCGGCTCCGCCCCGTCCGCTTCAGCAGCTCCGCTTCCCCCGAACAGCGCCGCGGCCGCCCCGAGCACGGCCAGCAGGAAGATCGGCGACCCCCAACTGGAAGCTCATCCCGTCGTTCGGGCCGGCGCATCGAGTAACCGTAGCCCCAGCCCGGGCAGCAGGAACTGGCCGGGATACACGAAGTGCAGCCGGTAGCTGTAGCTCTCCTTCACCCACTGCCACTGCGCCACCCCGCCCCGCTCCAGCAGCATCGGGACGAAGAAGATGCTCGTCAGCAGCCCGGCCAGGGCCAGGCTCGCCACCGTCCAGCCGACCGCCGGGCGACCGCAAGACTGTCCGCCAGAACGAGCGCGCCTGCGCGCCGCGCCGCCGCACCGCGTCGCCGCACGAAGAGCAGGACCAGCAGCGCGCCGATCAGCGGCACATACGTCAGCGTGGAGACGGTGTGGAACAGCAGCAGCGCGGCCAGCGCGAGCCGCGGCGAGCGCGGCCCTCCGCGGCCCCGGCTCGTCCCACAGTGCGAGGAACGCCAGCACCGCCCACGGCAGCCAGGCGAACGCCATGAACTCGGCCAGCGCGGCCCGCACATAGATCTGCGACAGGTGGTACGGCGCGTACGTGAACGCCAGGCCCGCGACGAGCGCCACCGCCGGGCTGAACCAGCGCCGTGACAGCCGGTAAGTTCCCGCCGCGCCGAGCAGGAACCCCAGCGCCCAGGTCGCCTTGGTTGCCGCCGCGAACCCGAGCCCCAGCAGGTGAAATGCCTCGCCAACGTAGAACGCCAGCGGCGCATACAGCAGGAACGTTGGGTACCCGAAACCGACCGCGTGGTCGGGTCCCCACATCGGCCAGAGCGCGCCCTCGCTGAAGCTCCGGTCGAACTCGACGAGGAAGAAGATGCTGTGCCGGGCGTCGTGCGCCTTGATGAAATAGCCCGGCGCAAACAGCGGCAGCATCGCCGGGATCGTCAGCAGCAGGACGAGCCACAGGTGGCCGGATCCGGCGGAGCCAGGCCCACGACAGAGTTCAGAGAGCGCGCCGCGAGGACGCGGCAGGGGAAAATTGCGGGTGACAGGTTCATGAGCTGGTCGCCGTCACTCCTCGCCGACGATGCGCGCGCCGCGCGGGGTGTCCTTGCCCGGCGCGAGGATCACGCCCCCGCCGCCCGCGCCCTGCGCCTTCGCCAGCGGCCCTTCCCGAGCGGGCGCCCGGCCGGGCACGGGCTTCCCGGCTTCTCCAGCTGCGCCACAAAGCCGCGCAGCGCCTCGGCCTCCGGGCACCGTCACCCCGTAGCGCTCGGCGTGGCCCAGCAGGAACCGGCTCATGTCCAGGAGGAACGTCCGGCGCAGCGTGACCAGGTCGGGGAAAGTGCGCCAATCGAGGAAGATGTTGTCCTGGTAGAAAACCTGGCAGGCCGGCGTTCGCAGGCCCTCGGCGGTGTAGGCCAGGACCGGCTTTTCCGTCCGCCGCGCCCACCACAATTCGAGGCCGACCGGCGCGACGATGTCGTGCCCGAGCAGCACGACGAACAGGTGGCACTCGGCCACCGAATCCACGTCAGGTGTGCGCTTGATGACCCAGCCGACGTTGACGGGCAGTTCCGCCAGCGCCCGGCCCAGGTGTTCCCTCGCCCCTTCCTCAGCCGGCCCCGCGCTGACGAACAGGCGAACTTGTGTTGCCACGCAGTTGACCTCGTTGCAGGAGAATCGGTTATCGGCATAGCCCGATCATTGCCACTGAGCGCCTGCGCTGCTGCGACGTTTGCTGCGCCGAAACTCCTGCTTCCTTCGGCGGTAAACTGCCTCCGCTTCATCCCTACAGGAGTCTCAACATGTCCCAGCTCGATCTCTCCTTCGTCCGCTCGCAGTTTCCGGCCCTCGCCCTGATCGACGCGGGCCGGCCCGCGGTCTACTTCGACGGCCCCGGCGGCACCCAGGTCCCCCAGTCGCGTCGTCGACGCGATGGCGCACTACCTCGTCCACACGAACGCCAACCACGGCGGCGCGTTCCGCACGAGCCGCGAGAGCGACGCGGTCGCTCCACGCCGCGCACGAAGCCATGGCCGACTTCGCTCAACGCCGCTTCGCCCGACGAGATCGTCTTCGGCGCAAACATGACCACGCTGACCTTTGCGCTCAGCCGCGCCATCGGCCGGCGAGCTGGCGCCCGGCGACGAGATCCTGATCACCCGGCTCGACCACGACGCCAACCGCGCGCCCTGGCTCGCGCTGGCCGAGAAGGGCGTCGTCGTCAGCGAGGTCGACTTCGACCCCGCCGACTGCACGCTGCGCCTCGATGACCTGCAGGCAAGCTCAACGACCGCGACGAAAGTCGTCGCCGTCGGCTTCGCCTCCAATGCCGTCGGCACGATCAACCCGATCGCCGACATCGCGCGCATGGTGCATGACGCGGGCGCGTGGCTCTGGGTCGACGCGGTCCACTACGCCCCGCACGGCCCGATCGACGTGCAGGCGCTCGGCTGCGACTTCCTGATTTGCTCGCCCTACAAGTTCTTCGGCCCGCACTCGGGCGCGCTGTGGGGCCGCCTTGACCTGCTGGAGCGCCTGCCGCATACAAGGTGCGGCCCGCGGGCAACGCCTCGCCCGACAAGTTCGAGACCGGCACGCAGGCCCACGAGGCCCAGGCCGGCGTGCTCGCCGCGGTCGAATACCTCGCCGAGCTCGGCGATGCGTGCGGCGGCGCGTTCGCCGATCAGTTCCCCGGCTTCGCCGGCCGCCGGCTCGCGCTCAAGCAGGCCATGGCCGCGATCCAGGCCTACGAGCGCGAGCTCTTCACGCATTTCGTCGCGGGCCTGCTCGCGATCCCCGGGCTGACCTTCTACGGCATCTCCGATCCGGCGCGCTTCGACCGGCGCACGCCCACGGCCGCGTTCCGGCTGGCCGGCAAGCACCCGGACGAGGTCGCCGAGCATCTCGCCCGCCGGGGCGTCTACGTCTGGTCGGGGAACTTCTACGCGCTCGCGCTGACCGAGCGCCTGGGCATCGAGGAGACCGGCGGCGTCGTTCGCGCCGGCCTCGCCCACTATAACACCCGGGAAGAAGTCGACTACTGCCTCGACTGCCTGCGCGAAATCGCCTGAAAACGGGCAGACCTGGAATGCGGCCGTGAGGGCCGAGTTCCAGGTCTGCTTGCTTCGCCACAGTCGGACCGTAACGTTAATGCCGGCAAATGGTGGCTAGGCAGGGATCGCTATGTACTCGGCAAATGAGGTGGACTCGGGCACCGGTAGCTTATCTTCCAGTAACCCGCGCACGTGCATCTCGATAGCTTCATACATGTTGTGTGCGACCTGGTCGCGAGTCTCGCCAGTCGCTACGCAGCCTGGGAGGTCAGGCGAATACGCAGAGTAGTTTCCGTTAGCCCTTTCAATGACGACCAAGAAGCGATGCATCGTCACTCTCCTTCCGTCACTTTTATTTCATAAGTTCTCCTACTTTTCTTCTTCCAGCTCCCTCATCCTTTCTTGCAGTTCGCTTCTTTTTTACTTCCAGTTTAACTTCTTTTCCTTCCTTTTTTAATTATCTTTATATCACAATATACTCTCATCCATCATCAATCATTCTTTCTCATCCATCTTTTTCATTTCCTTGCGCTGCACTATCTAGAAGTAGATATCGATCTAGTTGAGCCAACTCTCTTGCTTCTTTGTATGCACGACGACGATGTTCTTTTATCACGCCCGCTAGCGAGCCAGTGCTGTGCTGCTACGGTGCGACGAGCCATTATCCACTATCCAGAAGATCCTCTTGACCGTACTAAACTGTTCTGCTGCATCACCTGGTCCACCAGGCGGTCGAAAGGCACAATCCCAGTCTTGTCTTCGCACCTACCGAAGATGCTTCCGCTAAAGACGTCGAGCGCCGCCAGATAAGCCATATTACCTTATATTATATAATCTAATTCTTATCAACCAACCTACCCAATACCTATTATTAAAATCTATTTCAATCTATCCATCACTTTCATTCCTCTTTTCTCACCTACCTATATCACATAATCTTCAATTCCTATCATCTCTTCTTTCCAACTCCACCCATACAAATCCAATATCCATTCAACCTTTCTCACTAAATCTTATATCTCTTATAAATAACCAACCTCTATATTACCAAAACCTAATATCATCCTATTTCATCAAACTCCATACTCTTCTATCTCTTATATCTATCACCACTTCCACCTTCTTTATCCATCTCACTATCTCATCCATCTATAATCATCTTATCATCTATTTTATTTCTCTTATCTTTTCTCAATCCATCTCTTTTATCTTATCTATTTTCTTCTCTTCAAACTTCTACTACCTTCCCTAACTTAACCTATCATACAATCAATCTATCACAACCAACTTCTCTTAACTACCTTCCAGAAAGCGCCTTCTCCAGACTATCACCTTATCTCCTTATATCTCCAACCTTTCTTCAATCTTATCCACCTCCACTCATTCGCCCGTCCACAGTACGATCCTAGCCCTATCCTCTAGGCGTCTCTCAGTCTTTCCTTTTCTCTTTATTTATCTCAAGGCTTGCTTTTCTTGACCACTCTACCTAATCTCATACTTTCTTATTTTCATCTTCTTTTTCCCTAACAATAATTTCTTACTATACTACCACAACCCTTTTTAAAATTAACATCTCTCCACTACAATAATTAATCTTATAACTTTCTAAATTATATACCCCCAGCACGTTCCCCGCCTCGATCACCGCATTCTCCACCCACCGCTCCACCGGCCACTTCGGCGCCGCCACCCACGACACCCGTCCGTCCCGCGGGGGCAGCAGGATGATCCGCGCCGGCGTGTCCGCCAGCAGCTGCGCCAGTTCCAGCGTCACCTGGCCGTCCATCGACCCGGGGATCATGATGTCCGACGGCGCCAGGATAGCGGCAACCTGCTCGGCCGCCCCTTCGGGCACGATCGGAGGTTCCTCCTGGCCCAGCGCACCGACCATGGCCTTCTGCGCCACTTCATTTAGCCCCAGCGGCCACAGCGTCGCGTCGGGGAACGCCGTCCGCAGCGCGGCCAACAACCGCGCGCCGAGACCGCCGTCGGCCCCGTCGATCACCAGCAGCGCGTGGGGCGGCCGGTACCCGGCCTTCGTCGCCAGCCCCGCCTCCACGGCCAGCGGCGCCAGTTCCTCGCGCCGGTACTCCCGGCTCTGCCCCGCGGCAGCCGCCACCGGTGGAGTCGGAGAGGTAGCCTGCGGCCCCGCCGCGGCCATCGCCATTGCCGCAACAGGCACGGCCGGCGCGACCACCGTTGCCTGGGTTGTCGGCGCCGCGATCGCCGTTGCAGCCGCGACTGCCCCCGCCGGCTCCGCCGCCGGGCCCCGTTCCAGGTAACGCACGTCGCTTCTCAGCATCAGCCCGTGGACCAGCGCCCAGAACAATGCCACGATCGCCGCCGCAGCCGCGCCCGCCACTGCTGCCCGCACCCCGCCCAGCGCGCCCGCCGCCCGCCAGTTCAACGCCAGGAATGCGGCGAATCCCCCGGCCGCGACGACGACGACCGCGCCCGCCAGCACGACCCCCACCAGGTAGACTCGCCGGACGCGCGATCCTCGCTCGCTCACGCCCGTCCCATCCCCCTCGAAGGTCTCTGTACGCACCCGCATTTGCTGCGACCACCAGTGCCCCCACCACGCCGGCGCGCCGACGAGCAGGAACGCCGCCGAGGTCGCAAACCGCTGCACCCACACGGCTGCGTCTGACGCTCGCGCTGTCCGCGCCCAGGAACACCTGCAGGATCAACTCGCGCGAACTGGGTCAGGCCGTACCAGAACGCGGCAAGCGTGACCGCGGTCAGCAGGTAGCGCACGACGCGCCGGATTCCCGCCGTGCGAGGCTGTTCTCCTCCCCACTCAGCATCCGTCCGCGCGCCGTTGGCGAAATTGATCCACGTCAGCGCGGCCACGGGCAAGTACGCCAGCGCCCACGGCCAGTCGAACAGCCCCAGCAGCGGCCGCCCCGCCGCCCCTTCCGGCCGGCTGATCGCGCGCAGGATGATCTGCTCCACCAGGTACCCGAGCGTCCCCAGCGTGATCAGCGTCGCGATCGAGGATGCCGTCATACCGCAGGAGCACCCGGCTGAGGCAGTTTGTCTCAGCGGCCGGATTCATCGTCGCCGCCCGGTTGGCCGCGCCCCAGGCCATCGCGCCCAGCGGGATGCCGACGATCAGCGCAGCGGCCGCGCCCGCGGCGGCCCCGTGCCACGTCACGTCGCCGCTCAGCGGCGTCATCAGCACCCGGATCGCCACCCGGATCAGCTCCCCGCCGCCCACGAACGCGAGGATCGTCGCGGCCAGCGCGGCCAGGTACGTGTACAGCCGCCGCCACGAAACTGCCCGCCCGCGCTCCTGCCCCAGGTCGCCGTCCCGCTGCGCTTCGACCCGCAGATAGACATAGTAGCCGAAAGCCGCCAGGATGCCGGCCCCCAGCCCCAGGGGCCACGCGAGCCCCGCCCTGACGCCCGCCACTGCCATTGTCCAGGAACGCGGTGAAGACCTCGCGGATCAGCAGCCACGCCTGGGCGGCCAGCGCCACAACCACGGCCAGCCGGCCCATGTAGAGGTACATCTTGCGCTCGGGCGTCGCCCGCTCGGTCGCGCCGGCCATCGTCAGCGGCCGCGCTGCCTGGTTCGCGATGACGATATGGAAGACCCACGTTGCGAGGCCCAGTAGGAAGACGACCAGCCAGGGCAGCGCCGGCGATGCCAGCATGCCCTGGAGGGGGCGAAGCGCCCAGCAGCGCCGCGGCCTGCTCGCCGGCGAAGCGCCACAAGAATGAGATCAGGCTGACCAGCGAGACCACCAGACCGAAGAGAGCGGTGGTGTACAGATAAATGCGACGGCCACGGCTCATCACGCCGCCTCCTGTGAACGCGCGAAACAAAACCCGCCAACAAAACGAGGGAACTCAACGATCAGTTCCCTCGCCCCCACGGTCGGTTTCCAAACGAGCATCCTGAGCGAGTGCGCCGAGTTGGCGCACGAGTCGAAGGATGCGGCCCCTTGCATCCCCCGCATCACTTCCAGCGCGTCAGGATCGTTTCCCGCTGGAACAGCTTCACGCCGAGGTACACCAGGACCACGTCCGCGATCACCGCGACCAGCGCCGCGATCAGGAACGTCAACACGTTCAGCTGGATCAACCCTGCCAGCGGCCCGAGGAACAGGATCATCAGCGGCATGATGATCAGGCTGCCCAGCTGCTCGGCCGCTCGCGGGTCCGACGTCCGGCTGCTCACGATGATGCCGACGTTGACCGCCATGATCGTCAGCAGCGGGGCCAGCACCAGCATCGCGATCAACCACATCGGGTTGAGGAAGATGCGGTACACCCGGTCGCTGACCGCCAGGAACCGCGCCCCGATCAGGAACACGACGTAGCGCGAACCACGCCGCCACGATCCCGGGCACGGCCGCGGCCACGCCCTTGCCCAGCAGCAGCTTCGTCGTGCTGATCGGCGTCGCCAGCAGCGGCTCCAGCGACCTTGTGACCTTCTCGCCCACGATGCTGTACGCGGCGATCGTCACCGGCACCATGAGCGGCATCATCAGGAACAGGACGAGGAAGTTGCGACGCCATCATCGACTGCACCGCCTCGACCGGGTCCAGGCCCTGGAAGAGCGGGTTCTTCAGCATCGCGCTCATCTCCTCCAGGTCGCCCTGGCTCACGCCCACCCGGCCCATAATCCCCATCATCACCAGCGGGATCGCCGTCATCAGCAGCGGGATAAAGATCACCACGGAGAGGACCAGCTTGTTCCTGCGGACCTCGGCCCACTCTTTCTGAATGATCGTGCCGATCGCGTTCATTTCTGCACCCCCTTCCGGTGCGCCTTCCCGGCCGCGCCGGTGTGAATCAGGCTCAGGTAGACGTCTTCGAGCGAATGCCGCACCTCGTTCACGAACTCGATCGCACGCGCCTGCTTCGACCAGCGCCCGCACGATCGCCGGGTTCTGTTGTGCCGGCTCGCCCAGGCTGATCACCAGTTGCGGGCCCGCCGCCGTTCTGCCGCCGCACGGTCTCGACTTGCTTGACGCCGGGCACGCGTGCCACCGACGCCCGCCAGCCGGCTGCACGTCGCTGCCCGGCGCCAGCTGGACCACCGTCTGCCTGCCGAACAGCTTCTGCCGCAGCGCGTCCGGCGTGTCCACCGCGATCAGCCGCTGCTTGAACACGCCGATCCGGTCGCACAGCCGCTCGGCCTCGTCCAGGTTGTGAGTGCAGAGGAAAATCGTCCGCCCCTGCCCCCGCAGCGTCTCGATGAAGTCGCGCACCGTCTTGGCCGACTCGGGGTCGAGCGCGGCCGTCGGCTCGTCGAGGAAGACGACCGGCGGCTCGTGCAGCAACGCCCGGGCGATCGCCAGCTTCTGCTTCATGCCCTTCGAGAAGGTGCCCGCCTCTGTGTCGCGCCGGTCCCACAGGTCCAGCAGCCGCAGGTACTTCTCGACCTGCCCCTTCGGGTCCTTGCAGCCGTACAACTCGGCAAACACCTGCAGGTTGTAGGCGGCGCTCAGCCGCTCGTACAAGCCCCGGCGACTCCGTCAGGATGCCCACGCTGCCGCCCGGATCTTCTCGTCGTCCTTGCCCAGCTTCCAGCCCATTGACCCACGCCCTCCCGCCCGTCGGCGCGATCAGGCTGGTGAGCAGGCGGACGCTCGTCGTCTTGCCCGCGCCGTTAGGGCCGAGAAAGCCGAACACCTCCCCCTCGTTGACCTGCAGGTCCAGCCCGTCGACCGCCCGAATTTCGCGGCCGTCGCTCTGAAAATGCTTGGATAAATCCCTCTGTTCGAATCATCGAACCCTCGCTTTCCATTCCTTAAATACGGGCGAGGAAGCTGCGAGTTGCTCGCGTCCAGACCTCCGGGATGTCCCGAAACGACCCCCGGCTCCTCTCGAAACCGACCCCCGGGGTCCTCTCGACACTGACCTCCGAGGTTTCGCAAACCTCGGAGGTCTTCGCCCGCATCCCCCCAACCTCTTCCCCCAGCGATAACCTTCAACCTTCAACCTTCAACCCGTAACACCCCCGCCAACCCCCCGAAATCCGTCCGCGACGTCAAATCCTGGCTCAGCGGCGTCACCGACACCACCCGGTCGCGGGCAAACGCGTACACGTCCGTGTCCTCCCCCAGCGTCTCCCAGTCGATCTCGATCCGGTAGTCCAGCGACCAACGGTCCCGGCGTCAACCGCTGCGCCGGCGGCAAGATCTTGTAATACGCCTGCTTCGCCTGGCGGGTGATGCGCCACGGCGTCTCCGGCGTCGCATCCGCCGGCACGTCCACCTTTAACACGTCGACATCGGGCGGGCATTGCCCGCGCCAGCATCCGCCGCGCAAAAGATCGCGTGAAATGCGCCGCCCCGCTCCACTGCACGTCCCCGCCGTGGTTGTAGTGGTACGCCTTGTCCGTCTCCAGCGACACCGCCAGCGCCGGGAATCCCCAGCTCCGCGCGCCTGCAGCGCCGCGCCCACCGTCCCCGAGCCCGTCACCGACGTCCCCAGGTTCTCGCCGTAGTTGATCCCCGACACCACCAGCGACGGCCGCCGCGGCGCGATGCCCAGCACGGCCAGAACGACCGTCTGCGCCGGCGACCCGTTCACCGCGTACACCTTCACGTCCTCGCACCCGACGCGCAGCGTCTCGATCCGTCAGCACCCCGTTCAGGATCGGCGGCGTGCCCGCGCCCCATCCCCGTCTGCTGCGTCGCGGGCGCGACGATCAATAATTCGCCCAGGTCACAGACCGCCTCGCTGCGGCCAACAACCCGGGCGATGCGATGCCATCGTCGTTTGTCAACAGGATCAGCGGCCTTTCGTCAGCCAATCCCGTCGCTCCCTCATCGCTGGTTCAGTTCCGCTCCCATTCGCGGCGCAGCAGCCCGTACAGGTACATATCGTATCGCCGCCCCTCGCGCAGCATGAACTCCCGGAACACGCCCTCCCGCCGGAAACCCAGCTTCTCGTACAGCGCGATCCCGCGCTCGTTATACTCGAACACCGTCAGTTGGATGCGGTGCAGGTTCAGTTCGTTGAAGCCGTACTTCAGGATCAGGTCCGATCGCCTCGCGGCCGTAGCCCTTGCCCCATTGCTCGCGGTTTCCGATGCCCGACCCCCAGCCACGCCACCCCGTGCTGCAGCTGGATGCTCTTCCAGCACAACGAGCGCCAGCAGCGTCCTCGGCGTCGAGCCGGCGCACCGCGAAGGCGATCATCTTCGGGTCCTTGTGCCAGTCCTCGAACCACTTGGATCTCGTCCTCGCTTCGCGGCCGCGCGATCGGCGCATCCAGCAGCCGCAGGAATCCCGCGTCCTCGTGCCAGGTCGAGAAGATCCACGCGTCATCTCCCGCCTGAGACCCGTCAGCCGCACGACCTCGCCGGTCCACAGATTGTCCGAAATCATCGCGCCCTCCTCGCCTTCCGCCCGGCCCACGCCGCAACCCGAGAATCACCAGCAAGAGCACCAGGATCACCGCGCCCGTGATCCATTTCGAGACCAGCCGCAGCGGGCGTGTCCTCGAATCGGAGCAGGATGTAGCCCTGTCCCTGCGGGATCGGTACCACCACCCGCGCGAGCGGCCCGTCTTCGCGCTGCACGTCCAGCCGTCTCGACCGGCCGCCCGTTCTTCCCGTCCAGCAGCCACGCGGTCCAGCCCGGATACCAAAAACGGTTGAAGGTGATCGTCTTGCCCGGCTCTGCGTCGTGTAGAAGAAGATCTGCTCGTGCTCCGTGCCCACGTCTTCCGAGTTCATCGGCCAGTTCCTCGGTTTGCGGCACCTGGCCGTAGTCGACCCGCGTGCCCACCGGCTTCCCCTGCACCCACGTCTCCGCCATGTCCGACCAGATCGGCCGCCGCGTCGGATCGACCCAGGCTGTGACCCCGGTCATTTCGTCGCTCGTCCGCTGGAACCGCATCAGCGCGGCCATCGAGACCGGTCCCTGCTCCGCCGTCGGCTCGCGGATCTCCACCTTGAGATAGGGCGCGCTCGACAGGAGCAGCAATGTGCTCAGCACGAATGCCGGAAACGCGCCGGACAGCCCCGCCGGCAGCCCGCGCAGCGCCGCATCGTCCGGCGAGCTCAACGTCTCGGCCCGCGCGAGCGCGCCCGGCAGGATGCTCAACGGCAGGATCGCCAGCATCAGGTACCGCCACGGGAACTGGGCGTACCCCACGATCGGCGATGTACCGCCACAGGAGCACTGAAGCCGGCAGCATCAGGAACACCGCGACGGCCAGCCACACCCCCAGAAGCGCAGTTCCCCGCGGATGCGCGGCCTGAACCGCCCGCTGAACGCCAGCGCGATGAGCGTAAGCAGCGTCGCCGCCGCGCCCAGCTGGTAGCTCAGGCTTCCCTGGCTCGCGTCGTCCGGCCCCGGCTGGCTGATCCCGAAGCCCCAGCGCGGGTCGAACAGCTGGTTGAAATAGACGAAGTGCTGCTCGGGATTGTAATAATCGCCATACCACTGCGTCTTGTTGATGTACCCCTCTCCACCAGCGCGGGGACGAAGAACGCCGCGCTCAGCCCCAGCCCGAGCGCAAAGCGCCAGTCGCCGGCGCCAGCAGCGTGTGGAACGTCTCGCGGGTCCACAGGCTCCGCAGCAGGCCCTTCGTCTCCCCCGCGGCCGCTTGCCGCTCCCTCGCCTCCAGCAGCACCAGCAGCAGGACGTACGCGGCCAGCCCCGGCGCAAACACGAGCGCGACCAGGTTGCTCGTCCACATGACGCAGCGCAAACGCCGCCCCCGCCGCGATCACCGCCGCGAGCCGCGGGTCGCACCACCGCCTCCCGGAATCCCCACAGCGCAAGCGGGAGGAACGCCAGCGCCACCGACTCGGCCAGGGCCGCCCGGACGAACAGGTTGACCAGGTGATACGGGATCGCCATGTAGGCCACGGCCGCGACCAGCCCGCCCGCCGCCCCAGCCACGAGCGCACGAACCCGTACATCGCCAGCCCCGACCCCAGCACCGACAGCGCCAGCACGGCCTTGACGCTCGCCTCGTACCCCAGGCCCAGGAACTGGTTGAACAGCACCCCGACGAACGTGCTCAGCGGCGCATACACGGTGAAGAACGGGTACCCGTACCCGAACGCCCAGTCGGGCGACCACCGCGGCCAGAGGATGCCCTCCTTGAAGGAGAGCCCGTACTGCTGGATGAAGTAGACGTCGTGCCGCGCGTCGTGCGCGCCCCAGAAATAGCCCGGCTGCAGCAGCGGCGCGATCACGACCAGCCCGAACAGCAGCACGAGTCCCACGTGCAGCCATTCCTGCCGCGTCCGGCCCGTCTTCACATCGACCTGAATGACTTCCGTTATCGGCTGATGCATACGTGTTCCGGCGTGAAGACGTACTTGTCGCCCGGCGGCGCCGATGGCCCCTGGCTCTCGGCCAGCCGCTCCCCGGTCTGCCCGAAGTACCAGCCCAGCCAGTACCGGTAGCCGCCCGCCTCGGGCGCGTCCGCCGCCACCGTCGTCTCGTACCGGTCCCGCACCACCTGCCCCGGCTGCCACTGCGTCGTCGGCAGCTTGCCCGCCTGCGGCATGGTGTCCAGTTGCCCGTAGCGCTGGTCCTCCCCCGCAATGACATGGAAGAACACCGTGTAGTCGCGGCCGATCGGCCGCAGCGCCTGCCACTCCACGTCCACCGCCACCTGCGCCCCCGGCCCGGGCGTCCCTTCCGTCTTGACGCTCAGCAGCGCGATCTCGTTCTCCCCGAAGATAGCCAGCGGCGCCGCGGGGATCGCACCGCCAGTCGCGGTCGGTTGGAGGCTCCGCATACGCCGGCAGCAGCACCAGCCCGATCAGCGCCGCGTAAAGCGGCATCTTGCTCGCAGCCTCCTGCTCGGGCAGCATGGCCCCCAGCCGTCCCGCGATCCAGCCCCCGAGCAAGCGCCAGCCAGGGTGTGATCAGGATGAGCCACTCCGGCGCGGGCCAGTCCGCCGCGCCCATGCCCCTCTGCAAAGCGGCCGGCAGCAGCCCCGCCGCGCCCACGACGAGCCCCGCCCCCAGCCCCGCCAGCGGCAGCCCCAGCCGCCGCACAGGGAGGTGACACACCGCTCGCAGCGCGAGCACGTACACAGCCAGTCGCGCCAAGCAGCCCGAGCCCCAGCGCCGCCTGCGTCCACACCGCGCAAGCGGCCAGTGCCGCCGAGGATTACCGCCGCGCTCCCGCCGCCCGCCCATCGCCGCGATCCGCCGCCCACAGCACCCACGGCGCAATGCCCGAGCAGCACCGCCTCCGCAACCGCGCCCCGCGAGTACACCGTCCCCAGCGAAATCGGGTTCAGCACGTAGACCGCGGCCGCCACCAGCGCCGGCCATCCATCCGCCAGCCTCCGCCGCGTCCACACGTACGCCCCGACGCTCCCCGCGACGAAGCTCAGCCCGAAGACCAGCTTGATTGCGTCGGCATGGCCCGCGCCGAGCGCCGCGGGGAGCGCGGCCAGCAGGTACGCGCAACATCCCTCCCCGCCGAGCAGGCTGTACCCGCGCCCGACCGCAGGCATCCACGCCGGGTCACCCATGTGCGCCAGCCGGTCGGCCAGGTTGAAGATCGGCAGGAAGCCGCTGCGAAGCACGAAATAGCCGGGGTAGGTCAGCGGGGCCCAGGCGAAGACAGGCAGCAGGAACGCCAGCAGGAGCGTGGGATCGAATCTGCGCGGCCGGGGGTCGCGCGCGCGTTGGTCCATCATGCGAGACCGCAGTATAGTTTATGTCAGCAACCGGGTCAAAGCCTCGCGCTCCGATGCGCCGCGGCCCGATCACGAGTATGAATCAGACGGCACGTGATGAACGGTCGCGCCAATCACCGTGATTTAGCCGGACGAGCGCCGATTCAGGCGTGGACAAATTGAAGGCAACGGCATGCGAACCTTAACGATCTGCCGCGATCGGAAATTCTCCAGCGACATCGCGCCGCAAGACATCAGCGACGTGCTGGAGTCGCAGTCCAACGTGGTCTGGCTCGACATCGAGGCCCCCGGCGCCGAGGACGTCCGCCTCCTCCGCGACGAGTTCGGCTTCCATCCCCTCGCCATCGAGGACGCCACCCGCGCGCACGAGCGGCCCAAGGTCGACGCCTACGAGCACGCCGTCCTGCAGCACCCGCTCGGCCCCGAGGACGAGCCGGCGCCCCAGCCCGACGACGGCAAGGAGCCCGGCCGCCAGGCCTACTACTTCATCGTTTTCTACGAGGCGGAGTTCGACGCGTCGCACGACCACGTCACGACCGAAGCCATCAACATGTTTGTCGGGTCCAACTACCTGGTCACGGTTCACGAGGGACCCACTCACACGATCCAGGCCACCCTCGCGCGCTGGAAGGCGCCCGACAGCCCGCTAGGCGGCAGCGTGGGCGCGCTCGTCCACGCGTTCCTCGACGCGATCGTGGACGATTACTTCCCGCTGATGGATCATGTGGCCGACCGGGTGGAGGAGCTGGAGGACAGCATCTTCGAGCGCTTCAACGAGCGACGCGATCCAGAGCATCTTCGGGCTGAAGAAGGACCTGCTCGTCGATGCGCCGCATCGTCGCGCCCGAACGCGACGTGCTCAACGTCCTGCTGCGCCGCGAGCTGCCGATCTTCCGCCCCGCAGACGTCGCCTACATGCAGGACGTCTACGACCACCTCGTCCGCGTCACCGACAACATCGACACCTATCGCGATCTGCTGTCCAGCGCGCTCGACTCCTACCTGTCCCTCCAGTCGAACCACCTGAACCAGATCGTCAAGGTGCTTACCATCGCGTCCATCATCCTGATGGCCGCCAGCCTCGTCACCGGCTTCTACGGCATGAACTTCACGAACATGCCCGAGCTGCGCTGGGGCATCGGCAGCCTGTGGGCGCTCTTCCTCATCCTCGTCATCGGCGGCGGCCTCGCGCGCCTACTTCAAGCGCAAGGGCTGGTGGTAGCTGCGCCCCACCCCGCCCGACGCCGCGCCCACCAGCGCGTCGCCCAGGCCGGTCGGCTCGAACCGGAAGCGCACCACGACCGGGTCGTGGTCCGACGTCCGCCCCTCCGCGCCGGGCAGCGGCTCCGCAAAGTCCGCGTTCGACGTGGGCCGGCCCGCCCTCCACCACGTAGCGGTCCATCTCCTCCGTCATGATCACGTGGTCCACCGCCTGCGCCCGCCCATTGTAGATGTAGCTGTACCGGTCGCCCGGCGGGACGTACCGCTCGTACAGGTTCACGTACTCCCTCAGCTCCCCGATCGACTCCGAGCCGAGGTCGTCGTTGAAGTCGCCCAGCGCGATCCCCCGCGGGAACTTCTCCAGGTCATCCCTCAGCAGCGTCGCCACGTACCGGGCCTGCTGCACCCGCCGCCCCGCGTTCTCTTCCTCATCCCCCCGCTTTGACTTCAGGTGTACCACCACCAGCCGGATATCGGCCCGTCGATCCCGGTCCCCGCTGCTCACGACGATGTCCGCGAGATACGGCGCCCGGTCATACAGCGGGAAGGTCCCCGCCGGGCAGGGATTGCGGTCTGCCCGCGGCCCCTTGGCGCTCGCGTGATTCACCCCGTAGTCCACCGGGCTGCACGCCTGCGCCGCCGCGCTCCGCCGCAGCTCCACCCGCGTCGCGTCGTAGATCAGCCCCTCGGTGATGTCCCGGACGTCTGCGCTCTCCCGGTAATCGAACCGGTAATTAGGGCCCACCGCGGCCGCCAGGTCCGCCCACACCGCGTCCTTCCCCTCGACCTCCTGAACCGCCAGCACCGTGCAGCCGCCCAGCCGCTCCCGGATCATCTCGGCCCGCCGGTCGACGTTCTTGCGATAGACCGCGGCGCTCGCCGGCGTCCAGTCGCCCACATCCCCGTCGCCGTCGTCCACCGCATCGAACAGGTTCTCCGCGTTGAACGTGCATGCCGTCCACTCGTCCGCCCCAGCCGGCGCAACCGTGGCCGGTTTCAGGTCGCCCGGCGTGACCTGCAGCGCCGCTGGATTCTCGACCAGCAAGACGTAGCGCCCGAATTGGTACGCGAGGATGCCGGTCAGTCCCCTCGCGTCCACCCGGTCGAAGGTGTTGACCATCGGCAGGTCGACGCCCAGCCCCCCGGTCAGCGTCATCGTCCCGATGTCGACGTCGAGCAGCGCAGCCGGAATCCGCTCGCCCCACATGGGGCTGCCCAGCGGAGCCAGCGTGATCTCGGGATCGCCTGCCGGGTAGCGCGACTCGTACCGCTGCGTCGGTCCTGCCACCGAGGCCGTGAAGTCGATGGTCACCCGCTGCCCTTCCAGCGGCTCGTACTGCTCCGACGGCGGCTTGTTCATCGCGATGGGCGCTTCGATGCGGACCGGCCGCGGCAGGCGCGCACTTTCCCAGCACCCGGTACGCCTGGTTCTTGTCGCTCGGCAGCCCGCTGATCTCCGTCTGCCCGTAAAACTCCATCACCTTGTAGCTGTACATCTCCACCAGGTCGCCCGGCTTGAGCCCCCGCGGGTTCTTCCAGCTGCTGTAGCGGAATACGAAGATGCCGTCCGAGGTCCGCGCGTCCTCGTCCCCCGCCGGATCCTGCAGAAAGAACCCTTCCGCCGCCACCCCCGTCACGCACCCCCGCAGCGGCCGGCTCAGCTGCTGCCCCGCAAACGGCGAAGTCGCCCCCGCTCCCTGGATCTGCGGAATCGTCAGCGGCCCCGCCGCCGCAAGAGAGGACCTCGAAGCAACTGCCCCAAACGAGACGATTGCCAATATGAGGATAATGGCGCGATGCATCATAATCTCCCGCCCGCCATCATGCCACGAACCCAATCGATGCACAACTGCCCCCAACCGCGCCGTCTCGTAATCCAATAATTCAGCTCCCATCTTGCTTTTTCGCCCGCAGCCTGTGCGTCATCCATACTCGTCATACTGGCGGCTGTTCCTTGGCGGCCACCCTATTGGAGGCCTTCATGCGCATCGACGAGTTCCCACGTCCCAAGGGCAACAACGGCCGCGGCATTCACTGGTCTGCGTCCATCTACCACCCCACCGGCGCCACGCTCGATTCCTGGCTGGCCCAGCTCCAGGCCATGAAGATCAAGTGGGTGAAGGTCCTGGACGACAGCGGCGGCTCCTCGCTGGAGCTCTGCCAGCGCCTTCTCGCCGCGGACATGATGCCCGTCGTCCGCCTCTACCGCCCCGAGCCCAACCCGGGCAGCATCGGCGGCCGGGAGCAGGACACCATCCGCCGGCTGGTCGCGGCCGGCGTGCGCTATTTCGAGACGAACAACGAGCCTGACCTGAACGTCGAGTGGAAGGACGGCCAGGCGCCCGCCAACTGGCTGGAGTAGATCGTCGACAGCTTCATCGTCGACGCGGACATCGTCCTGGGCCTCGGCGGCCTCCCCGCGTTCCCCGCCCTCTCGGTCGGCACCCGGGCCGACCCGGTCGCGCTCGTCGTCCAGCGGGGTCGCGCCGATCTCTTCCAGAAGGGCGCCTGGCTCGCCGTCCACAACTACACGCTCAACCACCCGCTCGACTACCCTTATGACCCCATAAACCAGCAGGGCCAGCCGGTCAGCCAGGAAGAATACGATGCGCTCGGCCCGTGGGCCTGGGAGGGCGTCTCGCGCGATCAGATCAACCAGTGGCGCGCTTCCGACAAAAACCCGGGCGACACGATCCTGGACGACCCTTCGTGTTTCCTGAGCTTTCAGTATGCCGACCAGCTCGCGCGCCAGGCGCTCGGCTTCCCGGTTCCCATCATAAGCACCGAGGGCGGCCCGGTCGTCGGCTGGAAGGAAGACCGCCGCTACCCCCGCGTCACCCCCACCCTCCACCGTGACCGCGTCGTCGCCATCACCGAGTACCTCCAGGGCACGCGCGAGATCAATGGCGCCCGCTGCCCGAGCAACTACTTCGCCCTCTGCCACTGGCTGATCGCGAACTACCGCATCGGCTTCAATGCGCCCGGCTGGGAGAGCCAGTCCTGGTTTACCGACTGGTGGAACCAGGATTTCGGCTTCAAAGGCGAGCTTCCCGTCGTGGCTGCGCTCAAGGCCCTCCCGACCGGCGAGATCAGCCCCGTGACCCCGTCCGCGGGAATTAGCGGCAAGGTGCTCCGGGCCGACACGGACGATCCGATCCCCGGCCTGGTGGTCCGGCTGCTGAAAGGCCAGGCCGAGGTTGCGAAGTGCGAAACCGGCCCTGCCGGCGAGTTTACCTTCACCGGCCTCGCTGCGGGTGCCTATGACCTGGCGATCGCGCCCTGGGGCCTCGTCCGCCAGGCTGTGACCGCGGTCACCGGTCCCGCCCAGCCGCTGACGCTCCGGCTCGTGGGCGGGCAGACGAGCGTTCTTTCCGGCGCCGTTCTGAGCCCCACGTCAGCGCCGGTCGCGGGCGTCGAGGTCACGCTCCACCGGGACGCCGCGGTCGTCGCCCGCGCCACAAGTGCGGCTGACGGCAGCTTCCGCTTCGAGCGTTTGACCCTCGGCCGCTACCGCCTCTCCGTCCCCGGCATCACGGTCGACGGCATCGCACTCGACGGCTGGCAGGCCAAGAGCCTGAAGCTGACCACGGGCGTCGCGGCGAGCTACAAATACGTCCCCTCCACCCGGCTGCTCCCCGCTGAAGAGACGAACAACCGCCGCCTCTTCTACGGCCTGGTCACCGACGCGCTCGGCGCGCCGCTCAACGGCGTCAAGGTGCAGATGTCCTGGGCCGGCGCCGGGGCGGACACCGTCTTCCCCGTCCGCGCCAGCGGCAGCGACCCCTACAAGCCCGCGGGCTACTTCGAGTTCCTCCACACGCCCGGCACGTTTACGCTGCAGATCGTCGGGGCTGACTGGCCCGCGGACCCCGCCGCGGGGCTGGAGACCGCCAACGTTCCGGGCCGCGAAGGTCAGCCTGTAACCTACGAGGTGAACTTCAAGCTCCAGGCAGCCGGCGGCGCGGCCCAGGTCGATGGCGTGATCGCCGGCGGGGCCCAGGGCCGCAAGGTCACGCTAACCCGGAAGGCAAGCTCCCCGCCCGCGGCCCGCGAGGCTGCCCTCGCCGCCGGCGGCGCGTTTGCATTCCCCAACGTCGCCGCGGGTGCCTACGAGCTGGCGCTCGAAGGCGTCGGCGTCATCGCCTCGGACATCGCCATCACCTCCGGCGCGCTCTTCAAGGTGCTGTTCGCGCTCAACAGCCGTCTGAGCGGGAAGGTGGTTGGGCCTCCGGAAGGCCTGGTGGCCGTCCTCTACTCCCCGCCGTCCTGGGGCTGGACGCGCCAGGTCCCGCTCGCGTCCGACGGCAGCTTCCTCTTCGACAACCTGCCCGCGGGCCGTTACCGCCTCGAGGTCGGCGGCCAGGTCCTCAGCGACCTCGCGCTCACGGGCGAGAATAAGCTCGTGCTCGCTCCCATCGAATTGGCCGCCGGCCGCCGCAGCGTCATCCGCGGCCGCGTCGCAGATGCCTCGGGCCAGCCCAAGGCGGATCGCGCTGTGACGCTGAAACGCGACGGGGTCTTCGTCGCCGAGACCCGCACTGCGGCCGACGGGACCTACCGTTTCGCCAACCTGCCCGCCGGCGTCTACAGCGTGGAGGTCGCGGGCCTGGGCCGTCGTCAAGAGCGGAGTGACCCTTGACGGTGAGGCCGAAGCGGTCGTCGACGTCGTCTGGCCGCCCGAGGCCGCCAACGGCATCCTCCAGGGCCGGGTGCTCAACGCGGCCGGCGCGCCCGTGCCCTATGCGCTCGTGCGCCTGCTGAAAGGCGGCGCGGAGGTAGCCCACGTCGAGGCGGACGTGAAGGGCGCGTTCAAGTTCACCGGCCTCGCGACCGGAACGTACGCGCTCGCGGTCGGCGACGGCGATCCGCTCGTCACCGACATCGCCATGACCGAGCGATGCCACAGTCGTCCGCGACGTGACCGTCCCGGGCGGTCCCGCAAAAGTCATCGCCCACTATCTCCTCTTCGCGCCGCCGCCCGCGGCAGGCCAGCCCGGCGCCGCGGAGGCGAAGCTCCTGCTCGGTCTGGCCGCGCACTACCTGGCGGGCGACGTGGCTGCCGGCTTCAGCCTCGACGAGGCCAAAGCCGCGGACCGGGTAACGATCGTCGGCCCGCGCGTCCCGGCGACGGCCGAGAGCCTGCTGGCCGCTTCCGGCTGCCGGGTGACCCGGCTGGGCGGCGATGGGTACGCTCTGGCGAGCGCGTTCGCGCATCTCTTTGCGGAGGGCTGAGACGATGACTACGAACAAGGGAGGCAGCCGGTTAAGCCGGCTCTTGGGCCGGCAGCCCGAGCCCCAGTTGGCGGGCGCGGATTCGGCCGCGCACGCTGAGAGCACCGGCCACGCGAGGTGGTCAACGACGCGACTGGCTATGGGGTCCAGATTCAGCCGGCCGGCGTCGCTCCGGGCACGGTCTACTGGCAGGCGGTGCGGATCCATCACCGCACGCCCGAGGAAAACGGCGGCAATCACCACATCTACCTGGACGTCTACGACGGCGCCGCGCCCGCGCCCTACGGCGCCCGCGTCGACGGCGCGCAGCTCCGCGTCACCTGGGACGGCGGCGAGCAGGTCGTCACGATCGACAAGCCGCCTAGTGAGCCCGGCACGAATTTCCCCATGTGGAAGTGGCAGGTCTGCGCGGTCGAATGTCTCGGCTTGCCCGGCCAGCCGCTCCCCTCCGACCGCGTGACCGGCCTGCACACCGGCCATCCTGACGAGGCGCCGGGCAACACCCTGTTCCACCATTCGTTCCACGTCGTTTTCGCAAAGGTGCAGGCCGCGGAGCAGATCTACACCGAGAGCGTGATCTACGGCGTGATCCATGGCGGCGCCGGCCGCACGGCCGTCTTGTCGAAGGAGGGGAAGGAAGTCGCCCGCAAGACGCTCGCTGCCGATGAGACTTTCCGCTTCCCGGGGTTGGGCGCAGGTGGATACGTCGTCGCCGTCGAGGGGACGGATTTCAAGTCGGCCGTAACGCGCGTCAACGGCCGCGACCAGGTCATGCTTGACCTCACCCTGGTCCTCAAGAAGAGCGCCATCTCGGGCAAGGTCCGCGGCGGCGCCGGGCGCACCGTCATCTTGCTTTTGGGGACGGCCGAGGTCGCGAAGCAGGTGCTGCCGCCCGAGGAAACCTACAGCTTCACCGGCCTCGCGGCCGGTTCCTACCGCGTCACGCTTGCGGACACCGCCGTGTCGTCCGGCGTCATCACGCTAAACGGCGAGGATTCTGCTACCGCCGACCTCGTCGCGCCCGTCCAGGGGCGGCTCATCGAGCACTACGTCCTGTTCGGGCCGAACGACAGCCCGCGCACCCGCGCGCCTGCTGCTCCTCGCCCTGGACTACGTCCTCGCGTTCCGGCCCGCGTTCGGGTTCAGCCTGAACGAAGCATCCGCCGCCGCCGCCGTCACGATCGTCGGCTCGCCTGAAGACGTCAGCACACAGTCCGAGCAGGAGCTCGTCGCGGACGGCATCACCGTCCAGCGCATCGCAGGCACCGTCGAAGAGGTCGCCGCCGCCTTCGCCGCCCGCATTGCCGCCGCCCGCGCCTTCGGCTGATCGTCCCTACCCAAAACAAAACGGCTGCGAACCGCTCACCCCCTCGGGTGCCGCGTCCGCAGCCGTTTTTTATCTTTGCGCCACAGAGATCACAGAGGTAACAGAGAAAGAGGCCGTCAAGCCTCCATGCTAAAAGTCTCTGTTACCTCTGTGATCTCTGTGGCAAAAACCGTGCCTTCAACACGGGCGAGTCCGGCTTACCCCTGCACGCCCCACCCGTCGCCCCCGGCCGGTGCGGCCTGCACGCTCACCGGCGCCGGCGCGACAGCCGCCGCAGGCGCCGGCAGCGCCGCCATCCGGCCATCCGGCGCGGCGCAGCAGTACGGGCACACCACCCAGCTCAGGTCCAGCGGCTTGCCGCACTCCGCACACAGCCGCCGCAATTCCGTCCGGCAGTGCGGGCACAGCAGCCATTCGGGCTCGGTCACGGCCTGGCACGTCGGGCACGCCCGTCGCAGCGAGATATCCCGCAGCAGTGCTTCCTCTTCCAGCTGCCGGTCATACACTTCCGCCAGCGTCTCTTTCGGCCGCAGGAACAGGTACAGGATCACGCCGATCGGGCCCAGCACCAGGGCCAGCAGCGCAGCGAGGATCCAGGCAAAGACGTCGCGCGTGCGCAGCCGGATATCGCGGAACACCCAGACCACCATGGCGATCCAGAAAGCGACGGTGAGGGCCACCACGGCAGCCACGATCAGCTCCAGGGCCACACCGATCTGATTCAATAGCTCAGGGGGAAACTGCATCAGGTCCTATACCTCGTCATGGGCGGCGTCGAGGCCCGCACGCTTGCGGGATAACAGCTTCCTTGCGGAAGTGCTGATGGCCGCCGTTTATCATCCCTCGCACGCAGAGCAGAGGGCATAACGCAAGTAATCATAACACGAAGCGCCGGGATGGCCTAAACGCGCGGCCTTGGTCCTCGTTTGGGAACCAGCGCTTCTGCCCTTATAATCAATCACTATGCTTGAATTGCCGCAGATAATCGAAGACATCCGCGCCGAGTTTACCGCTAAGAACGCGATTCGCGATACGACCCTCAACCGCAGCCGCGAGTTGATCCGCTACTGTGCCCTGGGCATCCGCGCGATCCATCGCCACGAGTGGGACGAGGCCGAGAAGCTGCTCGACACCGCCCGCCAGGCCGCGGACGTCATGGCCCGCGACCTCGCCCAGTATCGCGACCTCTACGAAGCGGGCTATACCCAGGACGCGCTCAAGGAGTTGGTCGAGGCGCACACGCTCTATGCCATGGTGCGCGGCCGCCCGCTCCCCGGCCCCGCCGATCTTTACGTGCCCTCGGCCGCCTATCTCAACGGCCTCGCCGAGGCCGCCAGCGAGTTACGCCGCTTCATCCTCGACCTGATCCGCCTCGGCCGCACCCGCGAGGGTGAGCCTTACCTGGCGGTCATGGACGACGTCTATATCCATCTCGTCACCATGGACTTCCCGGACGCGCTGACGGGCGGCCTCCGCCGCACCACCGACATGCTGCGCGGCGTGCTCGAACGCACCCGCGGCGACCTCACCGTTGCCGTCCGCCAGGAAGAGCTCGAGGCCGCTATGCAGGCCTTCGAGCAGCACCGGTCAGCCTGAACGCATCGATGACGCCTAACCGACGCTTTCTGTTGCGCACCTCCCGGCGCACTCCAATTATCCTGATTCTTGTCGCCGTCATCTTCATTGTCTTTGGCGGCGCCGTTTGGGCTGCCTTCGGCCCGGCCCGGCACGGCTGGTCCGGCCTCTTCGCGCTGGCCCCCGCCGGCGCCACCGCCACGCCCACCCGCACGCCCCGGCCCGACACCGTCACGCCGCCGCCCGCCACCGTCGACCTGTCCATCGTGCTGCCCACTGCAACGCCGCAGCCCACGCAGACGCCGCTGCCTCCCGCCGCGCCCGCACCCACCGCGGAGCCGCTGACGCCCTACATGGTCGAAGTGGTGAAGCGCTACGGCATGGACATGTCCCGCCGCTTCGTCGTCGTGGACCTCGCCAGCCAGACCATGACCGTCTGGGACCCCGGCCATCCCACCCGCATTATGCCCGTCAGCACCGGCGACGAGTCCCGCGGCTACCGGACGCTCGCGTGGTATGGCCTGGTCGGCGACTACTGGGGCACGTTCCAGGCTTCGGGCGTCTACGCCGACGACGGCTGGTATCTCTTCCGGGACGCCGGCGACATCCTGATACACAGCACGCCCTATCGCCTGGTCAACGGCGAGAAGGTCTACGAGGAAATGGACGCCCTGGGTGTGTACCCCGCATCCAAGGGCTGCATCCGGCTCGATCCCGACGACGCGGCCTGGTTCACTGGTTGGGACCCCCAGGGCGTGCCGGTAGTGATCCTGCCCAAGGATGAAGGTCTCGGCATCAATTAGGAAACGGGATTCCAGCGTGGCACGCCGCGCTTCGGATAAACTCGTTTCCGATCGATAGCATCTATGACGACACACAAACCCAATAACTCGGGGCGCCGCCTCAGCCGCCGCGCCTTCCTGCAGACCCTGGCCGGTCTGGGCGCGATGGCTGCCGCCGCGGGCTGCGGTGCTCGAGCGCCCGGCCCGACGCCCACGCCGACCCGCACCCCCCGCGGGATCGCTGCCGCGTCGCCCACCGGCGCAGCGACCGGCACGCCCACCGCCGGTGCATCGCCCACGCTGCTGCCCACGGAGCCAATCAGCCCGCTGGCCGCGCCCACGGCAACCGGCGCCGCCACCGCGACGGCCACTGCTTCGAACACGCCGCCGCCAACCGATACGGCGACCCCCGCGGCCACGCCGACGCCCACCGCGACCGTGTTCCCGCCCGGCCCGCCCACCAAGCTGGGACTTTTCGTCACCCGCAACGACCCGCGGATCGTCGACCTGCTGAAGACCGGCAACGTGACCCTGGTCAAGACGCTCGAGTACGACCCGAACTTCGTCGCCGAGCTTAAAGCGACCTCCCCGAAGACGCTCGTCGTCGGCCGCATGGACATCCCCCAGGTGAACCTCGCCGAGATGACGGACCCGAAAGCCGCGGCCCAGGCCTTCGCCGACCTGCTGCTCCCCATCGCGACCGAGCCGCGCCGCCTCGCCAACATCGACGCGTGGGAGGCCTTCAACGAGCCCGCCCCCGGCAATCCCGGATCAGATGAGCCGCCTGGCCGAGTTCGAGGCCCGCCGCGTCGAGCTCCTCATCAATGCCGGCGTCCGCTCGTGCATCGGCAATTTCAGCGCTGGCATGCCCCCGCTCGAGTGGTGGCCCCAATTCCGCCCGGCTATCGAGGCCGCCATCAAGCACAAGGGCTATCTCGGCCTCCACGAATACAGCGCGCCCACCATGCAGTACGGCACCCCGCAAGACCCGCTCGGCTGGGCCGTCAACCCGTCCGAGGAGGGCTGGATCACCCTGCGCTACCGCAAGGTCTATCGCGGCTACCTCCAGCCCAACAAGCTCAACATCCCCCTCCTGCTCACCGAGGTCGGCATCGACGGCCTGCTGGGCAACCGCCCCGGCCCGCAAGGCAAGGGCTGGCAGGACTTCGGCGCCTTCTGGGATTCGCTCGGCATGGGCAAGGACGCGCCCGGCAACTACATCGAACAGCTTGCCTGGTACGACGCGCACCTCATGCAGGACCCCTACGTCCTCGGCGCCGCCATCTTCGCCGCCGCCGCCTCCCCGGGTTGGGAGAGCTACGAGCTCCTGGGCGAAACCTATCCCTTCCTCATGCAGTACCTCAGCGTCCATCCGCCGCATTAAAGCATATATCTAATAGTTGACAAACCGCTCGTTATCCAGTATATACTATTATAATCTTTGCGAGTGGCCGCGAGCGTTGTGCCCAGGCCTAAGTACAACCACATTGAATGTGCGGGATGTCGAGAAGGTTTTGCCACAGAGGCTCGCCTCACCACGGTGAGGGTAGGAAACAGAGCTGGTTGGAGAGTAACGAGTGATTCTTAGCCTCTCAAGCTAAATCCTCTGCGATCTCTGTGACCTCTGTGGCAAAATGGTATCGTGTCCGTCGACAGACATAGATCGGTTGTGCTTATCACGCCCAGGCGCACTACGCCCGTTATCGCACTACGAACGGTTTCGTCAATGCGGAGGTGATCGCCATGGCAACGCGCAGCACCGGTAAATCGAGCCGCAACGGCAGCAGCCGTGAGGCCGTCGTGCCCGTAAAGCCGCCGGCAGGGGACCCTGTCGACGTGCGAACCGTGAGCGCAGATTCGGACGCCGAGCTGTCGGCCTTGCTCGAGGCTGAAATGACCGGCGCGGAGACGCCCGCGAGCAAGTCCCCTGACCCCGTGGTCGCCGCGTCCGTCGTCGTGGAGGATGCGCCCCCCGCTCCGGCTTCGCGCGTCGCGCCCCCTCCCACGAGCACCGGCAGCTACCTTTCCACGGTGCCCGATCGCCCGCTTCCCGCCACCAAACGCTTCGGCGCCATCATCCTCGACGCCCCCGTCCGAACCACCGGCTCCGAGCTCGCCGCCGGCATCAACGATCCGCGTGCCATGCCCCCCGGCCCCGGCAAAGAAGGCGACCCCGCCCCGCTGCCCGCCATCGTCGTCCGCACCGAGGACCAGAAGACCACGGTCATCAAGCGCCTTGACACGGTGCGCGATGCCGAGTGGCAGCGCAAGTTCCACGAGCAGATCGACCGTTTGTACAAGGAGATATCCGAGGAGTTCAGCACCCCGCCCGACATTGCCCAGAAGCAGCTGGAGACGCTGCGCGACGCCCGCCAATTGATGATCGACTCGCCCGAAGAGTACGGCACCGCGGAATACCGCGTGATGCAGGTGGCCACATCCGTGCAGCGCCGCCGCCAGAGCCGCCAGCAGGGCCGGATCCTGGGCCCGTGGCTCTTCCTCTACCTGTCGTTCTGGCTCCTCGTGCTCACCGCGGGGCTGATGTTCGCTAACTTCATCACCGACTTCATCCGTGTCTGGGGCCGTATTGCCGGGGATCAACTGCAAAACCTGAGCCCCATCTTCAACACGATGCTCTGGGGCGGCATCGGCGGCGTCGTCGGCGGGCTTTACGCCCTCTGGTATCACATCGCCGACCGCCAGGACTTCGACAAGCACTACAGCATGTGGTACTACGCGCAGCCGCTCATGGGCCTCGTCCTCGGCGCGATCACCTTCCTGATCATCGCCGGCGGCTTCCTCATCGTCCAGGTCAACATCACCGATCCCGATGCCGCGGCCGGCGCCCGCCTCATCCCCTACCTCGTCGCCGTCCTCGCCGGCTTCAAGCAGGACTTCGTCTACGACCAGCTCGAGCGGGTCGTCACCATCTTCGCCCCGCCCCCCGCCAAGCCGGAGCCCTCCAAGTAGGGCGACTCGCCCCAAGACACAAAGACACCAGGGTCTAGGCTTAAGCCCTCGTGTCTTTGTGTCTCTGTGTCCAAGCGTCACTCGTCCCAGATAACCTCACTCACCGAATACGCCGGCGCGCACGTCACCACCAGCACCACGTCTTCCCCCGCGTCCGCCCACAGCTTGTGCCGCTGCCCCGGCCGGATCGTGACCGTGTCCCCCGGCGCCAGTTCCAGCATCTCCCCGTCCACCCGGAGATGCCCCCGCCCCGACTGCACGAAGTACACTTCGTCCGCCACCGTGTGGTGATGCTCCACCGTCGCCATCCCCGCCGGGTGCGTGATGACCGCCAGGCTGTGGCTCGTCAGCCCCGTCGTCCGCCCCGCCAGCTCGCGGATCCGCGCCCCGTCCGGCCCAATAAATTCGCCCACGTTTGCCTCTCAGGTTCGTCTCTGCGCCCTCTGTGACCTCTGTGGCAAAAAATCCTACGACCTCGCGCGCTTGATCTCCGCGCCCAGCGACTGCAGCTTCACGTCGATATCCTGGTAGCCCCGGTCGATCTGCCCCACGTTGGCGATGGTGCTCGTCCCCTTCGCCGCCAGCGCCGCGATCAGCAGCGCCATCCCCGCCCGGATGTCCGGGCTGGAGAGCTCCTGCCCGTACAGCGTCGACGGCCCCACGATCACCGCCCGGTGCGGGTCGCACAAGATGATCCTCGCGCCCATCCCGATCAGCTTGTCCACGAAGTACAGCCGGCTCTCGAACATCTTCTCGTGCATCAGCACCGTGCCCTTGGCCTGCGTCGCCACGATCAGCGCGATGCTCATCAGGTCGGCCGGGAACTGCGGCCACGGCGCGTCGTCGATCTTCGGCACCGCGCCGCCCAGGTCCTCCCGGATGCACAGCTCCTGCTCGTCCGCCACGGTGATCGTGTCCCCCTCCATCCGCATCTGCACGCCCAACCGCTCGCGGAACGTCCAGTTGATCATCCGCATGTGGCTCGGCACGACCCCGTGGATGCGGATTTCGCCCCGGGTGACCGCGCCCAGGCCCGATAAAGCTCCCCACCTCCAGGTAATCCGGCGACACCGTGAAGTCGCCGTTGCCCAGGCAATTGACGCCCTCGATGATGAGCGTATTGCTGCCCACCCCCTGGATCTTCGCGCCGCAGCAGTTGAGCATGTTGCACAGGTCCTGCACGTGCGGCTCGCACGCCGCGTTGCTGATGACCGTCTCGCCCTTCGCGCACACCGCGGCCATCACCGCGTTCTCGGTCCCCGTGACGCTCGCCTCGTCCAGCATGATGTCCGCGCCGTGCAGCCCGCCGTTGCTGCACGTCATCGTGAAGTCCTTGTTGTTGAACTCGCACTTCGCGCCCAGCGCTTCCAGCGCCATGATGTGCGTGTCCACCCGCCGCCGCCCGATCCGGTCGCCCCCCGGCAGCGGCAGGATCGCCTTCCCGAACCGCCCCAGCAGCGGCCCCGCCAGCAGCATCGACCCGCGGATTTGCTGGAACAGCTCCGGGTGCATCCGCCCCATCGACGCGTCCTTCGCGCACAGGCGCAGCGTCGCGTCCTCCTGTTCCACCGTCACGCCCATGTCGCTCAGCAAGCGGAGCATCGTGCCCACGTCCCCGATGCGCGGCACGTTTCGCAGCACCACTTCCCCTTCGGTCAGCAGCACCGCAGCCAGCAGTGGCAGCGCCGCGTTCTTGTTGCCCGCCGGCGTCACGTCCCCGCTCAACCGGCGCCCACCCTCGATGATGAACGTTTCCATTGCTAGCTCCTTTTTTGCCCCGCCCAACCCGGGACTCAAAGTTACGGCGATAAAGCGCATCCTGCGGCGAAAAATCACATCTTTAGGGGAAAATGAGCATCCTGAGCGGAGCACGGCGATCGGTTTCGCCGTGCGGAGCCGAAGGATGCGGTCCCTTTCCTCACCCCGCCCGGAACACCACCCCCGCGCCCTTCCCCACCCGCAGCCGCTCCGCCGCGCTCCCTCGCGCACCGCGATCTCGGCCATGCCCGTGCTGTTGATCAGCAGCAGCAGCTCCCCGTGTTCCACGCTCGCATACGTCTCGCTCGGCCCGCGCACCGTCGCGCCCGCGATCTGGCACGCCCACCGGCCCCCCGCCAGCCAGCTCGCCCGGTACGTCCGTAACGATATTGCCGAAATGGTCTACGTGCAGGACGTGCCCCGCGATCTCTCCGTTCCCCCTGCGCTCCGGCCCCGGCCGCTCCCGCACCACCGCATCGCCGACCGCCGTTCCCAGCCGCTCCGGAGCCACGCCCGCCGCCAGCCAGGCCGCCACCGGCGCGAACACGTCCCGCCCGTGGAACGTCCGGCTCGGCTGCGGCAGCCACCACTCCGGCCGGTCCAGCACCCACGCCCGTGCTGCCCGCCTCGCGCAGCGCAAACGAAAACAGCCCATTGTCCGGCCCCACGAACGCGGCCCGCTCAGTGGTCACCACCAGCGCCCGCCGGCTGCTCCCCACCCCCGGGTCGACGACAGCCAGGTGTACGGTCCCCGGCGGAAAATACGGGATTGCGCTCTCGATCGTGTAGGCTGCCTGCTCGATGTCCTGGGGCTGGATTTCGTGGGATAAGTCGACCAGCCGGGCATCAGGTGCGATGCCCAGGATGACACCTTTCATGATGCCTACGTAGGCATCACGCATGCCAAAGTCACTGGTCAATGTGATGATGGTCATGGCGACAGGATTATAGCATTACATTTTTACTCCGTCAACCCCATTTTCTTGACACAAACCAAACACTTGTGCTATCATTGCTCCGAAATGACAAGCGAAGCGCTCACCACCAAGAGCCAAAGGATAGAAGCCCCACGAAGCTTCATAGAACTTTGTGAACCTTTGTTTCTTCGGTTCTTGGTGGTAAACAGTCCCCTTAAGTTTCGAAAAACGCAAGAGTTATGGTAAAATAACTCGGATGAAGTCTGAAGCAATTCCGCGCACCGGCATCGTCGATGCGATCGGCACTGGCCTGACCGAGGCGGCTCGCCGCCCCCTGCTGTGGATCGTCCCCATCGTCGTTGACCTGGTCCTCTGGCTGGCCCCACGCCTATCGATCACCACTCTGACCACGCAGCTCATGGACGCGTGGCGTGCGCTCCTGCCCTTGATCTACACGCCCGACCAGATGGCCGCGGCCCGCGAAGGGCTCGAGCTCATGCAGACCGGCATGATCGAGCTCGCCCGGTCCGTCAACCTCGGCGGCGCGCTCACCGCGGGCTGGCTCACCCCGCCCAGCGCCCTGATGCCCACCCAGGCCACCCGCTACCTGATGATCAGCGACGCCGTGCTCGCGCCCGCTCACCCTCGGCGTGCAGATCAAAGTCGCTCGCGCCCTCGCCCTGGCAGACCTCCTTCGAGATCGTCTCGCCCTTGGCCGTGATGGCGCTTGTCGCGGCGCTGTGGGTGATCGGCCAGTTTCTGACCGCCCTGTTCTTCCGCATGACGGCTTCCGGCCTCGCCATCCGTCCGCTGGGTGCACAGCCCGGCGCGTCCGCCCCCGCCGCGAACGTGACGGGCGGCTGGCTGCGCCTCGCCGGCGGATTCGCCGTCATCAGCCTGATCGCATCGTTCGGGTGTTTCATGCTGCGCCTGCCGCTCTTCCTCGTCTACGCGTTGGCGGTCCTTTCCGGCAGCGGCGCAGCCAGCATGCTCTTCGTCATCGGCGGCGGCATCACCCTCTGGCTTACCATGTGGTACCTGAGCTCGCTCTTCTTCGTCGGCGACGCCCTGGCTTTCGACGGTCTGCCCTTGTGGCCCAGCCTCATGCAAAGCCTGCTGCTCGTCCGCGGCAACGGTTTCCGGGTGCTCGTTCTCGCCAGCCTCGTCAACGTCTTGATGCTCGGCGCACGCGCCATTTGGGGCATCGTGGGCGCCAACCCGGCCGGCGCGCTGCTCGCCATCGTCGTCAACGGCTATCTGGCGACCGCAATGACCATCGGCATCTATGTTTATTATCAGGATCTTCGCCGGCTCTGGCAGGCAGCCCAGCTTGGCCGGCAGCTTAGCAAGTAACGGGGCCCTAGTAGGAGTTAAGTTGTGGTTGATCAGGTGAGTCGCCCGAATCATTATACGGCAGATGATATCCAGGTTCTCGAAGGGCTGGAGGCCGTGCGCCGCCGCCCGGGCATGTACATCGGCGGCACCGACATCAAGGCGCTGCATCACACCGTCTACGAGGTCGTCGACAATTCGATCGATGAGGCCATGGCCGGCTACTGCGACCGCATCGCCGTCACCATCCACAAGGACGGCAGCGTCACCGTCCAGGACTGGGGCCGCGGCATCCCCGTCGGCATCCACCGCCAGACGGGCAAGTCCGCGCTCGAAACCGTCATGACCAAGCTCCACGCCGGCGGCAAGTTCGGCTCCGGCGCCTACAAGGTGTCCGGCGGCCTCCACGGCGTCGGCGTCTCCGCGGTCAACGCCCTCTCCGACTGGCTCGAGGTCGAGGTCCGCACCGAAGGCAAGGTCTACGCCCAGCGCTATCACCGGGGCATCCCCCAGGAAGACGCCAAGATCGTCGGCCAGGCCGCGCGCCGGCGAGACCGGCACCCGCACGACCTACCTGCCCGACAAGACCATCTTCGAGGAGACCGAGTTCAAGTTCGAGACCCTCGAGCAGCGCTTCCGCGAGATGGCCTTCCTCAACCGCGGCCTGACCATCGAGTTCTCCGACGAGCGCACCGACAACGGCGCCCGCTTCATGAGCTTCTACTTCGAAGGCGGCGTCCGCTCCTTCGTGCGCTACCTCAACAAGAACCGCGAGGTCCTGCACGAGCCCGTCTACGTGGAGAAGGAAGTCGAAGGCAACATGGTCGAGGCGGCCATCCAGTATAACGACGGCTACAACGAATCCGTCTACGCCTTCGCCAACACCATCAACACGCCCGACGGCGGCACCCACCTCACCGGGCTCCGCTCCGCCCTTACCCGCACCATCAACGACTGGGCGCGCAAGCAGAACCTGCTCAAGGAAGCCGACGCCAGCTTCACCGGCGACGACACCCGCGAAGGCATGACCGCCATCATCAGCGTCAAGCTCCCCGACCCGCAGTTCGAGTCGCAGACCAAGGTCAAGCTGCTCAACAACGAGATTCGTAACCAGGTCGAGTCCGCCGTCGCCGAAGCTCTCATGGAGTGGCTCGAGAAGAACCCCAAAGACGGCCGCAAGATCGTCGAGAAGTGCATTACCTCCAGCCGCGCCCGCGACGCCGCCCGCAAAGCCCGCGACCTCGTCATCCGCAAGAGCGCGCTCGAAAGCCTGACCCTCCCCGGCAAGCTCGCCGACTGCTCCGAACGCGACCCGTCGAAGTGTGAGCTTTACATCGTAGAAGGCGATTCTGCAGGGGGTTGCTTCGTCGGAGAGACCCGTGTCGCGCTGGCCTCCGGCATCAGCAAGACGATGGCCGAGCTGGCCGAGGACTGGGCGTTGGGCATCCAGCATTTCGGATACGCGACGAACGACGAGGGTGACATCCGAATTGTGCCGTTGATCGAGCCGCGCCTGACGAAGCGAAACGCCGGGCTGGTTGAAGTAACGCTGGACAACGGCGAAGTCCTTCGCTGCACGCCGGAGCACCTCTTCCGTCTCCGCGATGGCTCCTATAAGCCCGCGCTCGAGCTGCAGCCTGGCGAGAGCTTGATGCCCTTGAAGACCCGCCTTACCGAAGGCGAAGAACTTCCGGCGCCTGGCTATGAGATGGTTTGGATGAATGACCGGCAGGAGTGGTGGCACACCCATCACCTTGCCGATCTTTACAACCTTGTAACCGGTGCTTACACACGCAAGGCCGGCAACGCGTGCCATCACGTCGATTTGAAGAAGCGAAACAATGATCCGCGCAATATCCAGCGGATGCCATGGCGCGCACACACGCAGCTGCATGCAGAGCTAGTCGGCAACATGGCTCGCCGCTTGTGGAATGATCCCGAGTTCCGGGAGCGCAAGATTCAACAGTTGAGCGAGCAGGCCACACTCCAATGGCAGAACCCGGAGTATCGCGCTTACATGCGCGAGCGTGTCCGTTTGCAGCGGCAAAACGAGGAACTCAACGAACGCGTATCGCGCGGTTTCCAGGACTGGTTCGCCGGTCTGTCGGCGGAAGAGTACGAGAGCTACTGCCGGCGTACGCAGGAGCTGATGTCGGCGTATTGGGCCGATCCACAGCACAGGCGAGAGCAATCAGCGCGTACAACTGCTTTCTATGGCAAGCATCCCGAGGCGCAGAGCGCGTCGTGCAGAGGCCATCGAGCAGTGGGAGGACGCCGAACTTCGGCGTTGGCGTTCGGAAATAACCAAGGAGCAGTGGCGCGACGAGTCATATCGCCGTCATCACGCCGCCGTTGTGAGCGAATGGTGGTCGGAACATCCCGAGCACCGTGAGAAAGTCGTCGCAGCCCGCAAACGAGGGTGGTCTGACGCGGCGGTGCGGTCTCGAATCGAGGATGCTTTGGCTGATTGGCGCGCTTCGACGAGCAGCGAGCAGAAAAGCGAGGCTGTTCGCCAAGGCAAGAAGTCGAGAGCGCTTCGCATCCTGAGCCAGGTAACGTGCGAAGAGAACGTGGCAGGTGCGTACGACGCCCTGCGCCTGCAGGTCGCCCCAACGTCACCATCCTATGCTCGCCTCCTACACGGCTACTTCGCTGGAGACGAGGCGCAGATGCTCGAAGCAGCTGCCAACATCAACTGCAAGGTCCAGTCCCTGCGCTGCCATCGAACGGACCGAAGATGTGTACGACCTCACCGTCGACCGTTACCACAACTTCGCACTAGCGGCCGGGATTTTCGTTCATAACAGCGCGAAACAAGGCCGCGACCGCCGCTTCCAGGCCATCTTGCCCCTCCGCGGCAAGATCCTCAACGTCGAAAAGGCCCGCCTCGACAAGTCACTCGCCAACCGCGAGATCCAGTCCCTCGTCCAGGCCCTCGGCAGCGGCATCGGCGACGGCACCGACCTGGGCAACTTGCGGTATCACCGCATCCTGATCATGACCGATGCCGACGTCGACGGAAGTCACATCCGCACGCTCTTGTTGACCATGTTCTTCCGCTACATGCCCACCCTGATCGACAACGGTCATCTCTACATCGCCCAGCCGCCTCTTTACCTCGTCAAGAAGGGCAAAGAGGCCAAATACGCCTACTCCGACGCCGAGAAGGACACCTTCATCAAGGAACTCGGCGGCATGCAAGGCGTCACCGTTCAGCGCTACAAGGGTCTCGGCGAAATGAACCCCGAGCAGTTGTGGGAAACCACCATGAACCCGGCCAACCGCATCATCCTCCAGGTCACCGTCGAAGACGCCGCCGCCGCCGACCGCACCTTCGACATGCTCATGGGCAGCGAAGTCGCCCCCCGCAAGCGCTTCATCCAGTCCCACGCCAAGAAGGTCCGCAACCTGGACGTCTAGCAGCGAGCAACAACCGACCTCCGAGGTTTGGAGCAACCTCGGAGGTCTCACTCTAAACACCCGCCGATCCTCGCCCCGAATCCGCCGCCATCGGCGGCATTTGGAGGTCCTCCCTGGAGCTACAATGCCCACTTTGAGACTGTATCAGGTCGACGCGTTCACCCGCCGGCTCTTCGGCGGCAACCCCGCAGCCGTCTGCCCGCTCGACGACTGGCCCGACGATCCCACCCTGCAAGCCATCGCCGCCGAAAATAACCTCTCCGAGACGGCGTTCTTCTCACCCGAAGGCGACGCCTTCCGTCTGCGCTGGTTTGCCCCGCGCAAGGAAATCAGCCTTTGCGGCCACGCCACCCTGGCCTCAGCATTCGTGCTCTTCACCGAATTAGGCTTCCGCGGGGAAGTCGTCCGCTTTCTGACCCTGAGCGGCGAGCTGTCCGTCCGCCGCGCGGGTGAGCTTCTCGCGATGGATTTCCCGGCCAAGCGGCTCGCACCCGCTCCCGACCAGGCGCCCGACCTCCTCGAGGCGCTGCACATCCCACCGTCGCAGGTGTTCGCCGTCGTCCCTGGCCGCACCCTTGTCGCCCTTTACGAGGACGAGGACACCATCCGCGCCATCCAGCCTGACTTCGCCCGCCTGGCCCAACTCCCTGGCGCCGTCGCCATCACCGCCCCCGGCCGCGCCTCCGACTGCGCCACCCGCTTCTTCCATCCCGCCGCCGGCATCCCCGAAGACCCCGTCACCGGCTCCATTCATTGCTCGCTCGTCCCCTACTGGGCCCAGCGCCTCGGCAAGCCGGCCATCCACGCCCGGCAGTTGTCACCCCGTGGCGGCGAGTTGTTCTGCGAGGACCGCGGCGACCGCGTCATCCTCGCCGGCTACGCCGTCAAGTACCTCGCCGGTTCCCTCCACCTGCCCGACTGACGCGCCGCCCGGACAAAACGACCTCCGAGGTTTCCAGCGTCACGCAGTGACGCAACCTCGGAGGTCTTTGTCACGACCGGCAAAGCGCTTGCAACCCATCTTGATTCCTGCTAAACTCCAGTTGTGCAAACGGAATCGATTGAGTACACCTACTCGGAAGCACGCCAAAATCTGGCGGCCGTGCTTGAGCAGGCAGCACGGGAGGGTGAAGTACGCATCCGCCGGCGGGACGGTCGCGTCTTCGTGCTGCGTCCACAAACGGCAGGCGGCTCCCCGCTCGATATCGCCAGCGTCGATTTGGGTGTCACGACCGGAGAGATCGTCGCCCTCATCCGTGAGGGCCGCGAACGGTATGGTTAACCCGGTCCATGCCCAACCAGACCCGTCTCGCTGCGTAGTACCTCACCGGTTCGATCCACCTGCCCGGCTAACTCGCACGCTCTCCCCGCCTACCGTTTCCTCCGCCCTGGCGCCGCGGCCGTATACGCCCGCGCCTTCTCCAACCACGGCATCAATTGCGCCGGTTCGTTCACCAGCCCCGGCGCCATCATCACATACGTGCGCGACGCGCGCCCCGCCATCGGCTCGAACGGCGCCGCACCCAGTTCCGCCGCAGCCACCCGGTCCTCGTCGCTTAATTTCAGGAACACCCCACGATCGTGCAACCCCGCGAACATCCGCCCGTCGATCAGCGCGCACGTGCAACCGAACATCTTCTTCGTCTCAACCTCGGGCAGCGCCAGGGCCAATTGGCCAAACGCCTGCTGGAGCTCCTCAGGCGCCGCACGCCAGCCCCGTTTGCCCTGCTTCTCCTGCTCTACCACTCTTTTCCTCCCCTGGCCCGCACATCTCGTCCCCGCTTCAAGTCATCAACTGCCTGATGTGCCCCGCCACGATCAACAACTGTTCCTTGTCCAGTCGCCCGACCATGTTATGCACCACCGGCCCCATCACTTTCTTCACCGTCCCCAGCCCCGCGCCTGCCGATTGCTTCGAGACAAACCCCGCCTTCGCCAGGTCCAGCGCCCGCATGAAGTAGAGTATTCCAGCCCGCTGTCCGTCAACTCCATCACCAGGTCCGCCGACCGCGTTGCGATAGCGCGACGGGTCCGGCGCCTGTTCCAGCACCGTCAGGGCGCTAGTGTTTTGATGCGCAGCTCTTGCGAATGATAGAAGCGCAGAAACGGCTCCCCCGCTGTCGGCGTTCCCTGTTGACATCCTCGACCTCCATCGCCTGCCGGTGGCGACCGCCTACTCAGCGGCGTTCGCCATCGGCACGTGACTCCCGACGCACCAGTTCATCAGCCGTCGGCGGCTGGAACACGGTCATGTATCTCTTCATCATTCCTGGTTCACCTCACGCGTGCCCCCTCCTAAGCAGTCGCACCGGAAGTTGCACCCCGCACGAGTGTAGCACCGAAGATTCCCGTTGCCAATGCATACGCTTCCTGCCAAGGACTATAATGTAAAGTAGCCGGATATCGGTTAGAATGAGAGTGTCGTCCACTCGTCGAGTCTGTAGCCCGGCACGCTCTCATCGGCCGGTTACGTCGATTCTCGCGGCCGTGATCCGCCGACGGCGCAGCCCGCATGAAAGGCTCCAGCATGATCAGTTTCGAGGATCAAATGACTGCCCGCCAGGTAGAGTGGCGCCGCGCCCACCTTGCGTCGCGCGACTGGGGCTGGCAGAACGAGAAGCAGCACGAGTGGATTCTGCCCCAGCGGATGTGGGAAGCCGGGCTCTACCCCGGCATCCGCAGCGACGCCGCCAACTCGCTCCCGGCCTACCTCGACGCCGAGGGCATCCAGAGACACGCGGGCAGCCACAACCTGAAAAGCTCCTGGATGCTCTGCGCGAATCTCTACTTCCCGTTTCGCGCCTCCGCCGAAGGGCTCGCGCCTCCTGGCAGGCTTTCTCCGGGCGCGCGTCCATCCCGGCGTCGAGCGTCGTCGACCGGCTCGAGTTGGAATATGCGGAGCCGAACGGTTCGCCCCTCCATCCTTCTGCCCTGCTCGGTGAGGAAGGCGGCAGCCGCGGCTCGGGCCAGACCTCGCCCGACCTCGCGTTTCTTGTCAACGGCGAACGCGGCCTGATCCTGGTCGAAAACAAGTGGCTCGAGCACTCCTTCTATCGCTGCTCGGCCACAGCCAGGACGGGCAGCCCGGAACACCCCGCCAATCCCGACCCCGACCGCTGCCTCAGCGCGACCGTCGGTCCTTGCCGGGCCCCAGGGCCGTTGCCATCAGGTCGCCTGGGGCCGCAAGTACTGGCAGCACCTGCAGCCCGTGGCCGACCCGGCGCGCTGGGCCGCCTTGCGCACCTGCCCCGCCGCAACCGCCGGCTACCAGTTGTTCCGTCAGCAGGCCCTAGCCGAGGGCATCGCCACATCGGCCAAGTACGAGTTTGTCGTTTCCTGTCTCGCCGTCGACGAACGCAACGAGGACCTGCGCACCTGCCTCGCCAAAACCGGCATCGCCGACATACGGCAGTGGGGCGCCCTGTTCAAGGGCAAGGCATCGTTCTCCGTGTTCACCCACCAGGACTGGGTCCACTGGGTCCGCGCGCACGGCGATCCGCGACCAGTGGGCCGAGTGGCTGCGCTACGTTGACGAGCGATACGGCCTAACCACCGTCGCCGGCAGCCCACATAGCTAGCGAGACAATCTGCCAGGCAATTCCGGAACTCCCGCGCCCCCCATCCGTTTCTCCGTTCCGGCCGTAGGCCATCCGTTGCACCGCCACGCTTCGCGCTTCGCGTCCTTCGTCACCTTCGCGCTTCGCGGTCCAAACCACGCCTCCCCCTCTCCTACCGCCTGCCGCAGCAGGGTCGGGTAGGAGAGGGGTCGGGGGGAGAGGTTGCGGCGCTGCGACATCCGTTTCTCCGTTTCGCCCGCAGCCCATCCGCTGCGTCGTTATTGACTCCCCTCCATCCCCCCCGTATACTACCCCCACCCGACCCAAGCGAGGATCACTTGACACACGACCCCCACATCGCCATGCTATCCGTTCACACCTGTCCCCTTGCCACCCTTGGCGGCAAGGAGACCGGCGGCATGAACGTTTACGTCCGCGAGCTCGCCCGCGAGCTCGGCAACCGCGGCCTCGCCGTCGACGTCTTCACCCGCTCCCAGGACCCCGGCATCAAGCGCGTCTCCACCCGTCTCGGCAAGAGCGTGCGTGTCGTCCACCTGCCCGCCGGCCCCGAGCGGCCCTACAACAAGAACGAGATCTACCATCACCTGCCCGAGTTCGTCGACGGCGTCCGCCGCTTCGCCGCCGGCGAGGGCATCACCTACGACGTCCTCCACAGCCACTACTGGCTCTCCGGCGTCGCGGCCCAGGACTTGCGCGAGACATACCGGGCCCCCATCGTCCACATGTTCCACACCCTCGCCGAGCTCAAGAACCGCGTCGCCACCATCCGCAGCCGAGCTCGAGCCCGCGCTCCGCAGCAATTGCGAGGGCGAGATCATGCGCTTCGCCGACGTCGTCGTCGCCGCCACCACCCTCGAGCGCGAGCAGATGCGCGAGTACTATGGCGCCGGCTCGGCTCGCATCGAGATCATCCCCCCCGGCGTCGACCTCGACCTCTTCCGCCCCCTCCCCTGCGACGAGGCCCGCGCCGCGGTCGGCGTGCCCCTCGACCACCACATGATCCTCTTCGTCGGCCGCATCCAGGCCATCAAGGGCATCGACACCCTCATCCGCGCCATGGCCGTCCTCGTCGGCAAGCGCCCCCACCTCAAGGGCAAGCTGGCCCTCACCATCGTCGGTGGGACTGACGATCCCGCGACCGACGCCGAGCTCGCCCGCCTCCAGGCGCTCGAGCAGGAGCTTGGCATCGACGACGTCGTCACCTTCCTCGGCTCCCGCGACCAGGACACCCTCGTCAATTACTACAACGCTGCCTCCATGGTCGTCGTCCCCTCGCACTACGAGTCGTTCGGCATGGTCGCGCTCGAGGCCATGGCTTGCGGCACCCCCGTCATCGCCTCCGACGTCGGCGGCCTCTCCCTCAACGTCGCCGACGGCTTCAACGGCTACCTCATCCCCAAGGGCGACGTGGACGAGCTCGCCTACAAGATGGAGCTCATGCTCGAGCACGACCAGCTCCGCGCCCAGTTGGGCACCCAGGCCTGCCAGTGGGCCCAGCGCTTCTCCTGGCAGACCATCGCCGACGAGACCCTCGCCGTCTACGACATCGCGCCTTGGGGCCGTGCCCTGGCGCCCGTCTTCGCCCCCTACATGACCGACGACTTCGGCGGCCTCATACACCTGCCCCAGGTGGAGCGCGAATGTCCCTGAAAGCCATCATCTTCGACTTCGGCGGCGTCCTCGTCCGCACCCGCAGCCAGCACCTGCGCACGGCTTGGGAGCAGCGCCTCGGCCTCCCCCCCGGCGGCGCGGAGGCGCTCATCTTCGGCGGCGAGCGCGGCACCGCGGTCCAGCACGGCCGCATCACCGACGAGGCCCACTGGCAGTGGCTCGGCTCCCACCTGGGCCTCGGCCCCGCCGACCTCGCCGCGCTCCGCACCGACTTCTTCGCCGAGGACTTCCTCGACACGGACCTGCTCGCCTACGCCGACCGCCTACGCTCGGCCGGCTTCCACCTGGGTCTGCTCAGCAACGCCGGCGACAACGCCCGCTGGATCTTCGGCGAGCGCTTCGCCGTCCTGCCCCACTTCGACAGCGTCACCATTTCCGCCGAGGAAGGCGTCATGAAGCCCGCCCCCCGCATCTTCGAGATCGCGCTCGCCCGCGCCGGCGCCGCCCCCACGAGGCCGTCTTCGTCGACGATTTCGCCGCCAACGTCGAAGGCGCCCGCCGCGTCGGCCTCCACGCCATCCACTTCCGCACCACCCCCCAAACGATCCACGACCTCGCCGCCCTCACCGGCGTCCGCTCCCCCGCCCAGGCATAAAAAGACCTCCGCAGTGCTCCGCGGAGGCCCATCTTCAAGTTGAGGTTTGTCTACTCTCTGCTTAATCTTCGATCAGGGGGTATGCCTGTGCACCTGAGACACCTGAGACACTTGACCAGTTCCGAAACTCCCCCGCGCCCCCCTTCGCGCCCTTCGCCCTTCGTGCTTCAAGCTTCGCGCTTCGTGTCCTTCGCTCACCTTCGCGCCTTCGTGTTCCAAACCTCCCCCTCGCCTGCGGCACGCGATAGAGGGAACACGCCGCTGTACGGGCGACCGGCCGGTCGCCCTCCTCCCCCTCGCCTACGGCACGTAGGAGAGGGCCGGGGATCTCAGCCTCCGCTTCCGCCGGCCTCCGCGTCACGGACACCGCCTCCTCCGTGATCATCTCCGGCGCCAGATCCCACTCCTCTTCCTCAGCCGGCTTTTCCTCTTCCACCGCCTGCGTCGCCGCGGGCAGCAGCCACCGCTCCATGTCCCGCAGCTCCACGTTGAAGTTCTCGGCAATCGTCATCGGGTCAGGCACCATGCACGTGTCCGTCATGATCCCCACCATCACCGTCCCCGCATAGCTCATGATGCTGATCCCCATGCCCGTATTGCCGTACACCGGCACCCAGAACATCAGGCTGTTCAGCCGGCTCCCCGCCATGTACAGCGGCTCCTTCGGGCCCGGCACGTTCGTCATCACCGCCGACGTCTTCCCCACGAAGAAGTCCTCCACCAGGTGCTCCGCCACGATGGGGACCATGCCCGATGCCGTGCAGGATCGCAAACGCCACCAGCGCCTCGGGCGAGTTCTTGATGTCGTCCATCCGCTTCTTCATGATCACCAGCCGCTCGATCGGGTCGCGCGTCCCCACCGGCAGCGTCAGGATCACCAGCCCGAACCGGTTGCCCAGCGTGCCCACCTCGTGCGGCTGCCGCAGGTTGACCGGCACCATGGCGTTCATCTCCACGTCCTCGGTCGGCTGCCCCAGCCCTTCCAGGTAGCGCCGCAGCGCGCCCGCCACCGCCGCCAGCAGCACGTCGTTGACCTTCCCGCCCAGCCGGTTCCCGATCGCCTTCACGTCGTCCAGTGGGAACGGGTCCGACCATGCCGCCCGCTTCGTCCTGCCGCACGACCCCCGGAAGACTGTCCTGCTGTCGGGCAGCGTCAGCAGCAGCTTCCCCGCCGCGGCCACCACGTCCGTCCCCTGCTTCACCCACTGCCGCGCCAGCTCCTGCCCCTGCCCCGCCAGTTCCGCCGCATGGCTTGGCCGCCGCAGCGTCGCCCAGCTCTCCCGCACCACGCCCCCCGCCAGCCCCCGCAGCCCCGCCCCGCCCGCCTTGCCCTTCCGGTCCTGCGTTCGCGCGCAGCATGTCCCGCGCCCGCGGCATCGAGACCGGCTCCGGCGCTTCGTCCGTCATCCCCAGCAGCACGTCCACCAGCGCCAGCCCATCCCCGATGCAGTGGTGCATCCGGCACGACCACCGCGCCGCCCTGCTCGAAGTTCTCCACCACGTGAAAGTCCCACAGCGGCCGGCTGTAATCCAGCGGCGTGCTCATCAGGTCGCTCACCAGCTCCTGCAGCGCCGTCACGTCGCCGGGCGCGGGCAGCGCCACGCGGTGGAGGTGGGCGTTGATATCGAAATGGGGGTCTTCTTCCCAGCTCGGCAAGCCCAGCCCGAGCGGCGTCTCGCGCACCCGCTGGCGGTAGCGGTCGTGCTGCAGCATCCGGGAGCCAACGATTTCCTTGACGCGCCCGAAATCCAGCGGCTCCTCGAACATCATCACGCCGCGTGATCATCATCTTGTTCGTGAGCCGGTCCATCCGGAGCCAGGTCGCGTCGACCGGAGCGAAGACTTCGCGCTTGAGGCGGGCCGCCATCGATGCCCTCCATTGAGTCGGGGATTAAGGCCGCTGATCCGGGCCTTTGTAGCCAAGATTACACCCTGGCGTCTTTATCGTCAATGCGACAAAAGGCGGGGTTTGCGCCGCCCCGCGCAATCACCCTTCGCGCCGGCTTGCGGACGAACGCCGCTCGCCGCCTCGCCCGCCGTGCGACGAGCGCCGCCCGCACCGCCGGCAGCCGGACCAACAGGCCCGCCGCCACCACCGCGCCCCAAATCAGCGGCTCCCGGATATCGGCCTTCACCGCCCACACGTAATGCGCGATCGACCAGCCCGCCCGCCAGGTACACCCAGCGGTGCAGCGCCCGCCAGCCCTTCCCAGCCGCCTCTGCCAGCCCTTTGTCGACGTCACGGCCAGCGGGAATGAGGATCAGCAGCGCCGCCAGCCCGACGAAGATGTACCGCTTCCCCGCAACGTCCGCCCACAGGAACCGGAGGTTGAACCCGTAGTCCAGCCCGACAAAGGTGAGGAAGTGCAGCGCGGCGTAGCCGAACGCGTACAGCCCCAGCGGCCGCCGCCAGCGCACCACCGGCGCCCAGCCCGTCAGGATGTTGGCCGGCGTGCACCAGAGCGACAGCACCAGCAGCACCAGCGCGTACTTCCCCGTCCGCTGCTCGATGTCCTGGATCGGGTTCACCGACAGCCGCCCGAGCGCCGCATCCAGCACCAGCCACGCCAGCGGGATCAGCGCCGCGGCATGGACCAGCACCTGCAGCCACTTCACCCTTCGCATCAATAGTTGGCCTTCAGGTCCATCCCCGCGTACAGGCTCGCCACCTGCTCCGCGTAGCCGTTGAACGGCAGCGTCTGCCGCCGTCCCCGCCTCCCCGATCCGCCGCTCGGACGCCTGCGACCAGCGCGGGTGCGGCACGTCCGGGTTCACGTTCGAGTAGAAGCCGTACTCGTCCGGCGCGGCCTTCATCCACAAGCGACACGGGCTGCTCCGCCACCAGGTCGATCTTCACGATCGACTTGATGCTCTTGAACCCGTACTTCCACGGCACGACCAGCCGGATCGGCGCGCCGTTCTGCGGATAGAGCAGCTTCCCGTACAGCCCGACCGACAGGAGCGCGAGGTCGTTCATCGCCTCGTCCAGCCGGAGCCCTTCGACGTACGGCCAGCTGTAGAAGCCCTGCGTCTGCCCGGGCATTTGCTGCGGGTCGAGCAGCGTCTCGAACCGCACGTACTTCGCGTCCGACTTCGGTTCCGACGTCCTTCAGCAGCTTGCCGAGCGGGAACCCCAGCCAGGGAATGACCATCGACCACGCCTCGACGCACCGCAGCCGGTAGATGCGCTCCTCGGGCGGGAACAGCCGGATCAGGTCTTCGACCGCGTAGGTCTTCGGCCGGTTCACCAGCCCGCCCACCTGCAGCGTCCACGGCGACGTCACGAACCCCTTCGAGTTGCGCGCCGGGTCGCCCTTGTCCATGCCGAACTCGTAGAAGTTGTTGTAAGTCGTGACCGCTTCGTGGCTCGTCAGCGCGTCGCCGAGCTCGTCCGTCGTCTTGCCCGCCTTCGGCTCCGCGTCGGGAGCCGGCAGCAGCCCCGCGCCGGCCGCCGGCACGCTTGCCGCTGGCGCCGTCGTCGCACGCGGCGCGGCGGGCTGTTGGACTGCCGGGGGCGGTGCGGCGCACGCCGCCAGCGCCAATGCGCCCGCGCCCAGCGCCACCCCCTTCATGAACTGCCGCCGGTTCATATACGTCGACTCCGGCGTAATCTCCGACGATGGGATGATCGGCCACTTGGTCTTGGTCATGCTGCCCTCCAGGTAGAGCCTTTTCTACGGGTGCTCTCCGACAGACTGTGCTGTCCGACCGCGAGGTGTGCCCGTGTTTACATGTAGCTTAAGGGATATTTCTTATAAGCGACCTTAACAATGTATTACAGGCTCATTACTCGTTCTGTAAGCAAGCGACCCGCAAGGAGTCCCGTGAAGTGTGATAGAATCGACTTTCGATGCGTCGCATATGGAAAGCTTGGGTTTTGGGTGGGGCGGGCGCGGCGGCCCTGGGGCTGGCTGCGTATTACTACGCGCACCACGTCGAGCGGGTCCGCGTTTCACTCGACCGGGCCACCGTCGTCGTAGACAAGCCGGGCCTCCCCCCGGGCGGCCTGACGATCCTTCACCTCTCCGACTTCCACTTCCGCCGCGCACGACCCGGTGCAGGAGGCCCGCCTCGGCGCGGCTCGCCGCCCTGCTCGAGCCCGAGCACCTACGATATCCTGGCCTTCACGGGTGACCTCATCCACGACGAAGCCGGCCTGCCGCGCGCCCTCGAGTTCCTCCGCGGGCTGCACCCCGCCGTCGCCGCGTTCTCCGTGCCCGGCAACCGCGACTACTGGGAGTCGAGTTTCAAGGCGATCCTTGGCACGCCCGAAGAGCGCGCCGGCCTGCCGCTGAGCGGCCGCGTTCGGCTCGCGGCCCGCAAGGCCAGGGGCATGCTCCGCAGCTTCGCCGGCAACGAGCGCCAGGCCCTCCGCCTGCACGGCAACGACGTCGCCGCCATGAACGCCGCGCTGCGGGCGCAAGGGATCGAGCCGCTCATCAACTGCGCCGCCAATCTCGCCGGGCCGGGTTATGATCTCTGGTTTGCCGGCATCGACGACTGGACGCAGGGCCGCCCCGACCTCGCGGCCGCGTTGGCCCCGATCCCACCCGGCGCCCCGCTGGTGCTGCTCGCCCACAACCCCGACATCTGGTTCGACCCATCGGCCGGGAGTGCGGCCCGCGAGGCGGACCTGATCTTGTCGGGCCACACGCACGGCGGTCAGCTCAAGCTGCCGCTCGTCGGCGCCTGGTACCGCCAGGGCACCCGGCTCGACCGGCACAAAGCCGCCGGCTGGTTCGTCGATGGTGACAGCCGCATGTTCGTCAGCCGCGGGCTCGGCGAGAGTTTCCCGTTCCGGGTCGGCGCGCCGCCCCAGGCCGCGCTGATCCGCCTGGTTCCGCGTAACGTTGCATCGAAGCAGGTTGGATAGAGGAGAGGTAGTGTGGTTAGGAGTGGTGCTAAAGGCCAGGTCCTCGCAGGCCTTCTCGGCATGGCCGCCGTCGGAGCGCGCCCTTGGACTGTACGCGACTTCGCTCGCGCGCGAGCAGGTGCAGCTCGACAGGTTCACGATCCGGGTCGCCAAACCGGGGCTTCCGCCATCCGGGCTGACCATCCTGCACCTGACCGACTTCCATTTCAGGGCCAACGGCCGGGTGCAGGCGCGCAAGCTCGCCGAGCTCCAAAGGCTGCTGGCCGGCGAGAGGTACGACCTCGTCGCACTCACGGGCGACCTGATTCACGACACTGCCGGCTTGCCGAAGGCCTTCGCTTTGATCCGGAGCCTATCGCCGCGTTGCGGCGCCTATTTCGTCCCCGGCAACCATGACTACGCCGAGTACACGCAGTGGGGCATGTTCGGCAGCAACTGGCACGAGCGCGCGGATGGCGGTTTCAGCGCGGGCGACCTGAGGCACGTGGTCGACGCATTCAAGGACTTCGTCCGCAAGATCGTGCGGAACGAGCTGGTCCGGATGCCGGTATGCTTCAATGACGTCTCCGAGATCATCGCGCAGTTGGAATCCGTCGGCGTGCAGTCGCTCGTCAACAAGTCCATGCGGCTGCCGCTGGATGGCGGCGAGGTCTGGCTCGCCGGCGTCGACGACGAGATGGAGAGCAAGCCTGACCTCGGCGCGGCGCTCGAAGGCATCCCGCCTGGCGTGCCGCTGATCCTGCTGGCGCACAATCCCGACATCTGGCTGCAGTGCGGGGTCGATCGCGCCGACCTGGTTCTTTCCGGTCACACGCACGGCGGCCAGATCCAGTTGCCCTTCCTGGGCGCGCTGCACACGCAGGGCACGCATCTGCCCGCGCAAGACGCCTGCCGGCTGGTTCGAGCGCGGCCGGTCGAAGATGTTCGTGAGCCGCGGCATGGGCGAAAGCATCCCGCTGCGCTTCGGCTCCCGGCCCCAGGCCGCCCTGATTACGCTGCTTCCGGGGTAAGCCCTTCGTGCGAGGACAAGCGTGGTTGCGTTACTGCCGCCGATCGTCCCTCCAAACCGTCGCGCGACGGAGCTCGTCTTCCATCTGCAGCCCGTATCGACCGGGTATGAGCGGCGCCAGTTCGCCGGCGTCGCTCGCTACCTCTACCGCGGCGACCGCCGCTGGCTCCCGCCCGTAGCCGCCTCGCTTCCGGACGCGCTGCAGCCGCAGCGGAACCCGCTCCTCCGCGGCGGCGACTTGGGAGCCTTTCTGGGCGTTGCTCGAAACTTCGGGTCTGGGGGACGAAAACGTGGGCGCGCTCGCGGCCTGGTACGCTCGCCCTGCTGCACAGCCTGAGGAGGGCGCCTGGGGCTGGTGGGGCCATTTCGATGCGATGAACGTGGCGGGCCTCGCCGACAGGCTGTTCGACGAAGCCGAGAACTGGCTCTTCCAGCACACCCCCGGCTTGATCGGGATTCGCGGCCCGGGCAGCCTTCTGCCGCTCACCCCGCCCGGCCTGCTGACCGACGGCTTTGACGCCGATCCCGCCACCTTCCTGCCCTACAACCCGCCCTACTATCCCGAAATGATCGCCGGGCAAGGCTACGAATCCGGTGAGACGTGGAGCGCTTACGTCCTTGACCTGGTTTCGCCCCCGTCCGAGCCCCACAGACCCATTCGGCCGCTGTGTGGCCCTGGCGTCTGGGACCGCGTCTCCCGGATTCATGGCGGCGAAAGCGGGGGTGCGGCAGGGAGCGCCAGGCTCGTGCCCGGGCTTGGCGCAATGGCTGGAGCACCTGGCCGGGAAAGATCCCTCGGGTTCAACCGCGCGTGGGAATGGGTGGTCGGCCGGGCGTTTGATCGTGCTATCGTGGTCGCGTCCGGACGAAGACTGGCGGCGAGGCGGTCGGCATCTTTGGGGTTCCGGATTTCGCGCCCGCGCTGCGCGCCGCCGGCGGCCACCGGTTTCCCTTCGGCTGGCTTTTCTTCGAGGCAGCTGTGCGCCGCTCCCGCCGGCTGCGGGTGTTTCCGGCTGCGGTGGGGGATGAGGCGGACGCGGGTCGGTTGCAGACGCTATACGAAACGCTGCTCGACCGGGCCATCCAGGGCGGTTACCGCCAACTGGTCGTCGCGCCGATCGCCGACAATGACGAACGCGCTCGGGAGGCCCTGTCAGCCCTCGGAGCGCGTCGCACGCAGCAGTTCACGATCTACGAAAAGCAGTATTGAGCGAACCCCATGACGTGCGACCTCCGAGGTTTCGGAAAACCTCGGAGGTCTGCGTGGGAATCACCTACTCGTCCTGTGACCGCCACAACGCCGGCGGCCGCTCGTAGATCAGCCCGCGCTTGGAGTCCATCACCACCTGCATTCCGTCCGTCAGCGCATCGATGCCTTCGGTCACCCCGACGATGGCGGGCAGCCCCATCTCCAGCGCCGCCAGCCGGCAGTGCGCGTCCGGCCGGGTGTCCGCGCTGATCAGGCCTGCCGCCCGGTGCAAAATCGGGCATGAAGCTCCGGTCCGTCTTCTCCGCCACGATGATGTCGTCCGGGCGAATGTCGGCGTCGGCCGGCGCGGGCGCCTCCAGCCGGCGCACCCGGCCGATCACTTTGCGATCCCCCAGCCCCAGCCCGTGCGCCAGCACCCGCTCGATCAGGTGTACCTTCATCAGGTTCGTGGTCCCGCCGCCGCCCTCGACCGAGCCGCCCGTGACGATCAGCACGTCGCCTTCTTTGACGTACCCGGCCGCCTTCGCGGCCTCGACCGCGTCCGCAATGACGGCATCCGTCGTGGCGCCTCGCTGCGACAGCAGCGGGTAAACGCCCCAGAACAGCACGAGCTCGCGCTGGGCGAACGGGCTGGGCGTGACTGCGACGACCGGGCAGGGCGGCCGGAAACGCGAGACCGACCGCGCGGTCGAGCCGGACACGGTGGGCGTGATAATGGCGGCCGCGCTCGAGGTCCAGCGCGGTTTCCACCGAGGCGTGCGAGACGGCTTCCGCAAAGGTGCGGCCGCTCTTCGCCGCCACCTGCCGGCGGGCGGCGTGCAGCTGCACGTGTTCGGCCTCTTGCGCGATCCGTACCATCGTCTGCACCGCCTGGACCGGGTACTTGCCCGACGCGGTTTCCCCCGACAACATGATCGCATCCGAGCCATCGAGGATCGCATTCGCTACGTCAGAGGCCTCCGCACGCGTCGGGCGGGGGTTGCGGATCATCGAATCGAGCATCTGCGTCGCGGTGATGACCGGCTTGCCCACCGTGTTGCACTTGGCGATGATCTCCTTCTGCAGCATCGGGACGGCCTCCGGCGAAAGCTCGATGCCCAGGTCGCCCCGCGCGACCATGACCCCGTCCGACGCCTCGATGATATCGTCGATGTTGGCAATCGCTTCGGGCTTCTCGATCTTCGAGATCACCGGCGTCTGCCGGCCGAACGCCGAGAGCTTGCGGATATACCCCTTGAGCTCCCACACCTCCCGGCTCGTTCGCACGAACGAGAGCGCAATCCAGTCGATGCCCTGCTCGATCGCAAAGGCCAGGTCGTCGCGGTCCTTGTCGGTGATGGCCGGAATGCTCACCGCCGCCCGCGGCAAATTCATCCCCTTGTTCGAATTCAGGACGCCGCCCGTCACCACCTTGGTGAAGATTTCCCGCCCCTTGATCTCCTCGACCGTCACTTCCAACAAGCCATCGTCGATGAGGATCCGGTCGCCGGGCTCCAGCACCTGCGGCAATAACTCGTACTGCACCGGCACCCGTCCCGGCCCACCCGTGATGTCGTCCGTCGTCATGACGAGGGTCTCGCCCGCGGCGATCGGCACGCCCCCCTCCTGCATGGCGCCCACCCGCAGCTTAGGCCCTTGCAGGTCGCCGAGGATCGCGACCGGCTTGCCGCTCTGGCTGGCAGCCTCCCGAATCCGGCGGATTGTTTCGGCGTGAGAGGCGTGGTCGCCGTGCGAAAAATTGAGGCGCGCAACGTCCATGCCCGCGCGGATCAACTCGCTGAGTTGGTTGGGATCGCGGCTGGCAGGCCCGATGGTGCAGATGATCTTCGTGCGCAGTAGTGGGAGCATGGGCTAACCTCTTCGGGCGAATATCCTATTCTTCGGGCTTCGTTTCTTCCGGTTCCGGCTCGGATGGCGCAGGCGGCTCGGGAGACTCCGCTGCCGCCTTGACCGCCGCGCTGACGGCCCTGCTGATCATCTTGACGAAGCGGCTCACCGGCCGCCCGCTGTACCGCCTGGCAAGTGTCTGCGGCAACGTCCCCATCCTTCGGCATCTCGCCGTAACGCACTTTCAGCCGCTCCCGGTGATACGCGACCCAGATGTACAGGTCGGCCTCGGTTCGTTGCGGGAACGACTTCAGGATGTCGCTCTCCTCGATCGCCTTCATCACCGGCATGTACACGTTGTCGTACCAGCTTGCGGCCGCCTCCGCCACCGAAGGGTCACAATGGCACTGCAGCCCCACGTAATACCGGTGCACTTCGATGTGTTCGAGCAGGATTCTGTAGCGCCCGGGCTCGGTCAGGTTGATCACATGGTCCGGGCGGGTCTCGTCCAGGTGGGTTTCCCGCAAGAAGTGCGCGTACTCGGTCTTGATGATCAGGTCGTCGACGTCGGTTTCGGGCGTGAGGGGTACGAGCGTGGGGATTTCGGTGACTTGCGCTTCGATGAGTTCCAGCCCGTTCGCCTTGGCCACAGAGACCCGGTGGTTGCCGTCCCGCACGAAATACGCGTCGCCGACCTTGTACACGTCGATCGGCGGCAGGTCCCGCAGTTCGTTGAACGCGATATCGAGTCGCTTCCAGCGTTCACGGTCGGCCCCGCTCAGGGGCAAGAACGCGCGGTCGAAGTCCCGGTACCGACCGACACTCCCGATAATGCTTGCGATAGGGATCAACTGGGTGCCGCGGTCGATTTCCGTGCGGCTGCGGACGAGTTCCTGCACTTGTTCGAGAGACAGCAGCGTCTCCTCGGGTTTCCCTCCGAACAAATTCAACAGGTGCCGGATCAGCGGTCGCGATTGCGCCCGCTCGAATTTCTGAGCGGCAAGCGCTGCCGGATACGGCGGTGTGCGAGGCGGTGCATCCATAACCAGGTATCGCTCCAGCGGCGAAGCTCATGCTTTCGCCGCGGTTCGGCTTCCGGGCGCATGCAAGACGCGCCTGGCGACACGCCTATGCTAGCACAAAGCGGGGGCGGACCCAAGTAGTCCCGCTGCCCGCGAAGCTAGAGCCCCAGGTGATGGAGGAAGTACGGCATCTGGCGCCGCCACCAGGGCCAGTCATGGCTGACATCGTGGCCCCACACGTCGATCCACGCGGCCACGCCCTTCGCTGCCAGGATCGATTCGAGCGCCCGCGCGTCGGCCAGCATGTCTTCGTCCCACGGCCCTTGCCCCGCGCAGACGATGATCTGGCTGCGGCGGTAGCGGTCGATATACCACGGATCATTCAGTCCCGGCAGGTAGGCCAGGGGCGTGTTGAAGTAGACGGTTTCGTCCCCCGCGTCACCCACGAACATTCGCAGCTGCAGAAGCCCGCTGAGGCAGATCATGGTGTCGAAGACGTCGGGATGGCGGAAGAAGAAGTTGGCCGCGTGGTAGCCGCCCATGCTGCAGCCGGTCGCGCCCAACTCCGCCCCCCACCCGCGGTCTCGAATGAACGGCACGACCTCGTCGACCACGTAGCGGTCGTAATCGTTGTGCCGCCGGCCCCGGTCGTCCGGCGGGATGCTCCAGTTGCACCACGACTGGTTGTCGATGCTGTCGATCGTCACCAGGGTCACGCGCCCTGCGTCGATCGAGGGCCGGCAGGCTTCCACCATCCCGAAATCTTCGTACTCGTAGAAGCGGCCGCCTTGCGCGGGGAATACCAGGAGGGGTTTGCCCGCGTGGCCGTAGACTTTCAGCTCCATGTCCTGCGACAGGTTCGGGCTCCACCACTTGCAGTATTCGACGTTCATGTCAGCTCCTGGATGTAGTGCGCGGCCGCCAGCATCTCTTCCTTATCGGGCGTCCGGACGAGGTAGGTATAGTCGCCCATGGCGAGGCTGAAGATCGGGCTGACTGTCTCGTGGTTCGCGATGCAATAGCCGAACGCTTCCAGCACGTCCTCATGGCTGTGCATGTACGGCTTGTGGTACTTGCGGCTGACATAGCAGCAGTAGAACTTGCGCGTGTAGTGGTCGACGAAGCGGTTATTGACCACGACGTTGGCCCAGCCCCAGTACAGGTCGACCTCGGCGCCATAGTTGTAGACGTCCAGTGCGGCGCCGCCCGGCGGCCGGATGTTGACCTCCAGCGCGACCAGCCGGCCCTCGGCCGTGCGGAAGAACTCGAAGTGGAAGAACCGCTCGCGGACGTCGAACTCCTTGAGCAAGCGCCGGCCGGCCTCCTCGAGGTCGGGCGCGATTTCGCGGTCCGAGTAGAAGTAGACGTGGTCGTCCCCGTTGACGACCTCCATGATGCCTTCGCTGTACACCAGGGAGCCGAAGAAGACGGGTTGCCCGTCGGCGTCCGCCAGGCCGTCGAACGTGCAGATGGTGCCGCGTACGTACTCCTCCAAGATGTATTCGACCGGCGGCTTCGTGGCGAAGAAACGCTCCAGCCCTGCGGCGTCTTCGATGCAGAAGGTGTTCGCCGCGCCGACGCCGATATCGGGCTTCGCAACGACCGGGAATCCGGTCTGCACGACCAGCGACAGCGCCTGCCCGAGGCTGCTGACCACCTCGCCGCGCGCTGCAGGCACGCCTGCCCGCTGGAACGCCGCCTTCATGAGCGATTTCCGCTTGTAGCCGGCCATCTGCCCCAGTTGCGGGCCGGGGATATTGAAGTCCGTGCGCAGCCGGGCCTCGGTCTCCATCCAGTATTCCGAATGCGCGTCGATCCGGCCGATGCGGCCATACCGGTGGACGAAGTAGCCGCACGCCCGCAGCAGGTCGTCGTAGTGGTGCATGTCGCCCACCCGGTAATACTCGGTCAAGCGACTCGCGCAGCTCAGGACGCAGCATCTCGTAGGGCTCGTCCGCCAGGCCGAGCACGTTGACGCCGAGCCGGGCCAGGTGCACCGCAAACAGGTAGTAATTCGGCGGGAAGTGCGGCGAGAGATGGACGTAGTTCATAGTTCATATCCTTCGCAATTACAGGAGGAGTCTGCGGATACAGGGAAGGCACAGCAAGCTGTCGTTGCGCTGCGCCTCTCCGTCGACGCTCGCGCACAAGTATAGCACAGCGTCATTCGGCCAGATGAAAGGTATAATGCGCCGGTCGGGAGAGGCACGCATGACGACAACGCCAACGGATGATCTCCGGGCCTGGGCCGCGGCGATCTATGATCGGCTGCTCATGGCCTACGGCCGGCCCACGTGGCGGCCGTATTACCAGCCCATTGACGAGCTGGTGCTCACCTTCCTCAGCCAGAACACGAGCGACCTCAACTCGGGCCGGGCTTTCGCCGCGCTCAAGGCGCGGTACCCCGACTGGCAGGCGGTGCTCGACGCGCCGGTGGAAGAACTGGCCGAGACGATTCGCTCGGGCGGGCTGGCATACCAGAAAGCCCCGCGCATCCAGGCAGCCCTGCGTCGCATCAAGGCGAGCGCGGGGAGTTCAACATCGACTTCCTGGCCGACCTCCCCGTCGACGAGGCCATGCGCTGGCTGACGTCCTTTGACGGCATCGGGCACAAGACCGCGTCGATCGTCATGCTCTTCTGCTTCGACCGGGCCGCTTTCCCCGTCGACACCCACATCGGCCGCGTCACGCGCAGGCTGGGGCTGGCCGCACCCAAGGACAACGAGGAGAAGATCAAGGGCCTGTGGGAGCGCATCGCACCCCCGGAATGGTACTATCCCCTGCACCTCAACCTGATCCGCCACGGCCGCCAGGTGTGCCATGCCGGTCGGCCCGAGTGCGGGAAGTGCGTGTTGATTGACTTGTGCCGCTACCCGGACAAGACGGCCTGAGCCGCGACGGTTGCGCGACGCGCACCAACCTTTACATATTCGGGCTTTTAGTGTAAAATTCGCTACACGGCGCGGGCCATATCTCCCATTGCCAGCGGTGTTGCGCGCCGTCAAGTCACAGCGCAAATGCGTTAACGGAGACGCCATGCATCGGAATTACATCGCCGGCCAGTGGGTGGATGCGCTGTCCGGCGAAACTTTCGAATCGACAAATCCGGCAAACGGGCAGTTGATTGGTGAGGTGCCAAAGGGTGGGCGTGAGGACGTCGAGAGGGCGGTAGCAGCAGCTTCGGAGGCCTTTGCCAAGTGGCGCAAGGTCCCGGCCCCGAAACGTGGTGAAGTGTTGTTTCGGGTGGGGCGGCTGCTCGAACAGAATAAGGAACGCCTGGCGCAGCTGATGACGCGCGAGATGGGCAAGGTCCTTGCCGAGGCGCGTGGCGACGTCCAGGAGGCCATCGACATGGCCTACTACATGGGCGGCGAGGGCCGGCGCTTGTTCGGCTACACTGCGCCCGTGGAGTTGCCGGACAAGTTCGGCATGGCGTTGCGCGATCCCGTTGGGGTGGTCGCGGTGGTCACCCCGTGGAACTTCCCCATTGCGATCCCTAGCTGGAAGATTCTGCCGGCCCTCGTCGCAGGCAACACGGTCGTCTTCAAGCCCGCGTCCGATACGCCGGTCCTGGCGATCGAGTTCGTGCGCCTCTTCGAGGAAGCCGGGTTGCCGCCGGGCGTGCTGAACATCGTGACCGGCCCGGGCAGTGCGGTGGGCGAGTCCCTGGTGGCGCATCCGGCGATCAAGGTGGTCACCTTCACGGGCAGCACCGAAGCGGGCAAGCGGGTCGCCGCGCTGGCTGCGCCAACCTTGAAAAAGGTCTGCCTGGAGTTGGGCGGCAAGAACGCGATCATCGTCATGGACGACGCCGATCTCGACCTTGCGCTCGATGGCATCCTGTGGTCGGCGTTCGGCACGACGGGGCAGCGTTGCACCGCCTGTTCGCGGGTCATCGTGCAGCGGGGCGTCCACCGGGAGTTGGTCGACCGCCTCGTCGCGCGGACCGAGAAGCTCCGGCTGGGCGATGGGCTGCTGGAAACGACGGACGTCGGCCCGGTCATCAACCGGCGGGCGCTCGAGGGCATCCACGAGTACGTGGGCATCGGGCAGGCCGAAGGGGCCGTGCTGGCGACGGGCGGACGGGTGGCCTGTCGAGGGCGAGCTCGCCAGGGGCAACTTCTACACGCCGACGATCTTCGACGAAGTGCGGCCGACGATGCGGCTGGCGCAGGAAGAGATCTTCGGCCCCGTCCTGAGCGTGATCGAGGCGGACGACCTGGCAGGCGCGATCCGCATCAACAACGAGACCGCCTACGGGCTGTCCAGCTCGATCTTCACGTCGAACGTCAATGCCGCGTTCGAGGCGATCCGCGACCTGAGCACCGGCATCGTGTACATCAACGCCGGCACGATCGGTGCGGAGATCCAGTTCCCGTTCGGCGGAACCCGCGGCACGGGCAACGGGCACCGCGAGGCGGGGCAGGCCGCGTTCGAGGTCTTTACCGAGTGGAAGTCGGTCTACGTGGACTACAGCGGCCGCCTCCAGCGGGCGCAGATCGATACGGATAACCTGGTGGACCTGGCATAACTGGATGGTATAGGGAGGACTGATGACAGACGTGCCGACACCGACGATCATGCGGGACACCGAATTCCGCCAACTGAAGCAGGTCACCGTCCGCGAGGACGACGACATCGCCAGGGTCAATGAGCTGCTGGCGGAGGGCTGGCGGGTGCTGAGCATCGGCCAGCGGAGCGATGCGACCGTGTACGTGCTGGGCCGCACCGAAGAAAAACAGCGCACTCGCACGGGATTTTTGCCGGCGAGTTGAGCATTTATCGGGAGGAAGATCTCCTTATGAAAACGGACGACATCGACAACGACCTGCCGGAAGATCTGAAGCAAAACGTCTTCATGACCACGGTCGACAATGTCTACAACTGGGGCCGGGCGCGCTCGATGTGGCCGATGATGTTCGGCCTCGCCTGCTGCGCGATCGAAATGATCGCCGTCCAGGCCGCGCGCTTTGACCTCAGCCGCTTTGGCATGGAGATCATGCGGGCCTCGCCGCGCCAGGCGGACCTCATGATCGTTTCCGGCACCGTCAGCAAGAAGATGGTGCCCAACATCGTGCGCCTGTACAACCAGATGGCCGAGCCCAAGTACGTGCTCGCCATGGGCGCCTGCGCGACGTCGGGCGGCCCCTTCAAGGAGGGCTACAACGTCGTCTCCGGCATCGATAAGTTCATCCCGGTGGACGTCTACGTGCCTGGCTGCCCTCCCACGCCTGAAGCGCTGCTCTACGGCGCCCTCCAGGTGCACAAGAAGGTGTTCCGCCAGTCGGTCAGGACTGCGCCGTGGTATCGCAAGGACAAGCTGAACGAGTCGCATCCCGCTGCCTGTTCTCGGCCCTGACTTGTACAACCCGCAGGACCGTGAGGCGCTCAAGAAGCTCGTCGAAGCCGGCGAAGCAGCAGGCGCAGACCGCAGATGCCGGACGCGGAGCAGCGGCCTCCGAACCGGCAGCGCAGCCGGCGCTCGAGCGGGCCTAAGGGAGACGTGCAATGACCGCACCCACACCGACGATGACCCAGGCGCTCCCGTATGACGATGCCGTGCCCGGAGCCGTCCTGGAGCAGGCTAAGAATGGCCTCGTGGTCGCCCCCGACCGTGTGGCGGAGTTGGCGCGCTATCTGCGCGACCAGCAGGGCTATGACTATTGCTCGATGGTGACCAGCATCGACTGGCCGCAATACTTCGAGGTGGTTTACTACCTCTACGGCGTCGCTCAGCCGAAAGACGCGCTCGTTTTGCGCGTCCGCCTGACCGACAAGGCCAACCCGGTCATGCCGTCGCTGACGCCCATTTGGCCCGGCGCGGACTTCCAGGAGCGCGAAGTCTACGACATGATGGGCATCCGGTTCGAGGGGCACCCGAACCTGCGCCGCATCCTGATGTGGGAAGGCTTCCAGGGCTACCCGCTCCGCAAGGACTACAAGGAGCCGTACTACGAGGAGGAGTTCAAGCCCTTCAAGAGCCGGCATCCCGATGGGCAGCACCAGTGGGCCGAGGATCGCGTGCCCTGGAAGGACAACGTGAGCTATCCGGTCGCTTGGGACCCGGACCTGTGGACGTCGCCCCAGGTCGAGTACCGCCGGATCATGGGCGTCGACGACCGTGAGCGCAGTCGACGACGACGCTCGAACATCCGGACCGAGCGCATCCTGGTGAACATGGGCCCGCAGCACCCGTCGACGCACGGCGTGTTCCGCATGGTCATTGCGATCGAGGGCGAGAATGTGGTGGGCCTCGAGCCCGAGATGGGCTACCTGCACCGCTGCCACGAGAAGATCGGCGAGCGCAACACCTACATCATGAACATCCCGTTCACCGACCGGCTCGACTACATCAGCTCCATGTCGAACAACCTGGGCTATGTCCTCGCGGTCGAGAAGCTGATGGGCGTCCAGGTGCCCGAGCGGGCCGAGTATCTCCGGGTGATCATGGCCGAGTTCACCAGGATCGTCAGCCACTTTATCGCGGTCGGCTTCCTGTTCAACGACCTTGGCGCTTACTTCACGCCCGCGCTTTACGGCATGCGTGAGCGCGAGCTGATCCTGGACCTCTTCGAGGCGGTCTCGGGCAGCCGCATGATGTGCAACTACATGCGCTTCGGCGGCGTCGCGGGCGACCTGACCGAGGGCTGGGTCGAGCGCGCCAGGGAGCTCGTCTACAACCGGCTGCCGCGCGTGATGCAGGACTTCGAGACGCTGCTGGCAGGTAACGAGATTTTCATCAGCAGGACGCGCGGGATCGGCGTTCTGACCGCCCAGGAGGCCATCGCCTACAGCATGGCCGGCCCGATGCTGCGCGCTTCCGGCGTGCCGTACGACCTGCGCAAGGTCGCGCCGTATTCGATCTACGACCGGTTCGAGTTCGACGTCTGCAGCCGGCCCGAAGGCGACGTCTGGGCCCGGTTCCGTGTGCGCATGGACGAGATTTACCAAAGCCTGCGGATTCTCAAGCAGGCGCTCGAGCAGCTGCCGGAAGGCCCGATCATGCCGCCCGGCAAGAAGCAGTACCAGGTGCGCGTGCCCGCGGGCGAAGCGTATTCGCGAATTGAAGGGCCGAAGGGTGAGTTGGGCTTCTTCGTCGTTTCCGACGGCAAGGCCAACCCGTACCGCTATCACGTGCGCGCCCCGACCTTCATCAACCTGACCAGCCTCGAAAAGATGAGCCTCGGCCACAAGATCGCCGATTCCGTGGTGATCCTGGGCGCGGTGGATATCGTGCTGGGCGAAGTAGACCGGTAGGGACGGATCCCCCAATCGGTAGGGGCGGGGTCTCCCCGCCCAAAGGACGGAGGCAAGCATGTTTGGATCTGGCGTGTTCCGTGGACTGGGCGTAACGCTCAAGGAATTCGTCGCCACTTATTTGGACGATGTCAAGAAGATCCCGAGCCGCTACGCGGGCGGGAAGGAAGCGATCGATCAGACGGACGTTGGTGCGCAGGAAGGGCTGTTCACCATCCAGTATCCGGAGGAGCACCGCAAGCTGCCCGAGCGCTTCCGCTACATCCCGATGCTGCTGTACGAGACCAACGCGGAGACCGGGGCCAAGGACGACCGCTGCACCGCGTGCGGCATCTGCGCCAAGGTGTGCCCGCCCCAGTGCATCTGGATCGTGCGCGCCAAGGACGAGAACGGCAAGCCGATTACCCGGCCGTCCGAGTTCTACATCGACTCGAGCATCTGCATGAACTGCGGCCTCTGCGCCGAGTTCTGCCCGTTCGATGCGATCAAGATGAACCACGACTTCGAGATTTCGGCGTACAAGCGCATGCCGCATCTCGTCTTCGACCTGGAAGAACTCAGCGTTCCGGTAAGCTACTACGTGCGCATCCGGCCCACCGACTACGCAGAAGAAGAGGCGGCGAAGAAGGCGAAGGAAGCCGAGAAGGCCGCGAAGCCGGTCGAGAAGATCACAAGGGCCGCCCCCGCTGCGCCCGCCGCAGCCGCAGCCGCTTCAGCTGCGCCGGCTCCAACCGCCGCGCCGGCTGAAGCCCCTGCCAAGCGCTCGCCCGAAGAGATCGAGCGCCTGAAGGCCGAAGCGGCCGCGCGCCGCGCGGCAAAGGCGGTCGAAGGAACCGAGGGCGCTCCGACGCCCGCCGTGCCAGCAACGCCCGCGCTCGAAGCGCCCGCAGCCGCCGCAGCAGCAGGTGCCAAGCGCTCGCCAGAGGAGATCGAACGGCTGAAGGCCGAAGCGGCTGCCCGCCGCGCGGCGAAAGCCGCCGGTGAGTCTCCTGCTGCCGAGGCAGCGCCGGTACCGCCTGCCGAAGCAGCGCCGGTCCCGGCGCCCGAACCCGCTGCGCTCGCGCCGGCGCCCGAAGCTCCTTCAGCCGCGCCGTCAGGGGTGGGCTCGAAGCGCTCGCCCGAAGAGATCGAACGCCTCAAGGCCGAGGCCGCCGCACGCCGCGCCGCGAAAGCGGCTCAGGGCGGCGAAGAGCAGAAGTAGGACGCGTAATTGCGTGAGGGGGGAAGCTGACGGACTAGAGCGCCAGCTTCCCTTATCGGTTCTCAGAGAAGACAATGCGGAACTTCGACTGGGACGAGTCAAAGGCTGATAGCAACCTGCGGAAGCACGGAATTAGCTTCGAGGAGGCGATCACCGTTTTCGATGATCCCCTTGGTGACCTGATTTCGGATCCGGATCACTCTGAGGGAGAACAGCGATACATCGTCATCGGCCGTTCAATGCGGGGTGATCTACTGGTTGTGTCGTTTGCAGATCGGGGAGTTGTAGCGAGGATTATCAGCTGCCGGAGAGCTACGGTAGCGGAAAGGAGGCGGTATGAGCAAGGAATTTGAGCTTCATGAATTTGAAGAAGACGACATGCGGCCGGAGTATGACTTTAGCGGCGGTGTGCGGGGTGCAGCCTACCGCCCTCTGGATCAAGGCTACACGATAACGGTTCACAAGGACGACGGCTCGACCGAGGTCACGGTGGTTGCTCCCAGTAAGGATGCTGTGGTCCTCGAGCCTGACGTGAAGGCGTTTTTCCCCGATTCCGAATCGGTCAACCGTGCTCTACGCACAATCATAACTCTCTTTCCAAAGCAATCGGAGAAGACTGCCAGGCGTCGACGGGCAGCCGGTGCGAAGGGAGGTCGCCCATGAGCATTGTGCTCACTTATCACGGTCATTCGTGCTTTTCCATCCAGACCGGTTCGGCCGACCTGCTGATCGACCCATTCCTGACGGGCAACGAGATGGCCGAGGTCAAGCCCGAGCAGCTTAACCCGACCTACATCCTGGTCTCTCATGCCCACGGCGACCATCTCGGCGACACCGTGCCGATCGCCCGCCGCACCGGTGCGGAGGTGATCTCGAACTTCGAGATCGCGAACTACATGGAGCGGCACGGGATCACTGCCAATCACATGCACATTGGTGGCGCGAGGCAGTATCCCTTCGGCAAGGTCAAGCTGACGATCGCTCATCACGGCTCTTCGTTCCCCGACGGCTCATACGGCGGGAATCCGTGTGGCTTCCTGCTGTGGCTCGAGGGCAAGGTCCTCTACTTTGCGGGGGACACCGCGTTGACGTACGACATGAGGTTGTACGGCGAGGAAGGCATCGACGTCGCGATGCTGCCCATCGGCGACAACTTTACGATGGGTCCCGAAGACGCCGTGAAAGCGGTGCAGTTCTTACAGCCGAAACAGGCTGTGTTGATGCACTATAACACCTTCGGGGTCATCACCCAGGACGCCGAGGCCGTCGCCGATGCCGTCCGTCGGCAGACCAACAGCCAGCCCGTGCTGTTGAAACCCGGGGAAACCCTGACTGTGGCTTAAGGAGTCTCTGATGGACATCGCCGCTTTGATCGTCGCCGTTCTGGCATTGTTGGGCGCCTTTCTGGCAACCCGCCGCGTCGCCATGCTGCAGGAGCAGCTGGATCGGACAACCAGCGAGCTGCACGAATTGCGCAGCATGTCGAAAGCGGCCCTCGAGGAGCTTCAGAACAAGGTCAACGACCTGCGGCTCCAAGCGCGACGGCAGGCGGGACAGCCGATTTTTGAGCCCCGCATGACCATCTCCGAGGCGATGGGCGTGCATCCCAAGGTGGTCGATGTTCTTGCCAGCTTCCACCTTGGCGGTTGTTCGACACTGCGCCGTCAGCGACGTGGACACGATCGAAGGCGCGTGCCAGACCTACGGTATCGATCAGGCAGCCCTGATGAAGGCGTTGAACGGGCTGGTCTCGGGCGGCAGCGGCGGCTCGACCGGGTTGGCCGCGACCGTCCAGGGCGCCAGGATTTCAAATGTAAAGGTGAGTAACTGAGTTTCGATGTATCCAAAAGCAGAACTACTTTTCCCGCCCAGGCTGATTCCCGTCCTGAAGAACCTGCGCGGACCCGAATGGGCCGCGCTCGTCGAACGGGTGGCGAAGTTGCCGGAGACCGAGCCGGACAGCCTGGCGTTTTCATTGATGATGATTCGCCTTGACGGTTGCGTGAAGTGCCACGAGGGCAGCTTCAAATATATGCGCGGCTGTCACCTTTGCGCCACGCAGACAGTCATGCAGTTTAAAGGGTCCGATAACGACCTCTATCAGCTGTACCTGAAGGCGCGCCGGGATATCGACGCGCATCTGTGCAGGGCAGCCCGTGTATGAAGACGACATGCCTGAAGTGGTCGAAGAGACGGACCGGATCTAGGAAGTTCCATGGCTGCCAGCAAGCGAATCGCAATCGTCGGCGCGGGCGTGGCCGGCTTGGCCGCGGCTCATGATCTGAACAAGGCCGGTCACGAGGTAACCATTTACGAGGCTGCCCCTGAAGTGGGCGGCCTCGCTTCTGGTTTCAAGGCCCCAAACTGGGACTGGACCCTCGAGAAGTTCTACCACCACTGGTTCGCCGGTGATAAGGACATCCTGGGCCTGATCGAGGAGTTGGGTTGGAGCGACAAGGTCATCTTCCGGCGGCCCTGGACCGTGGTCTACTATAACGATAAGTTCCAGGCGCTCGACTCGTATGTCGAAGCGGTCAAGTTCACCCTGCGCAACTTCGGCGTCGTGGACCTCGTCCGGTTCGGCCTGGTGGGCGTCTACCTGAAGCTGACGTCCAACTGGAAGCCGCTGGAGCGCGTCACCGCAGACGCCTGGCTGCGCAAGTGGGTGGGTCCCCGGGTCTACAACGCCATCTGGCGCCCGATGCTCGTCGGCAAGTTTGGCGAGCAGAACCTGGACGTGGTCAACGCGGCGTGGTTCTGGGCCCGCATCAAGGCGCGTACGACGAAGCTCGGCACCTTTGCCGGCGGCTTCCAGCGTTTCCTCGATCTGCTGGCGGATAACCTGCGCGGCCGGGGGGTCAAGATTTGCCTGGGCACGCCGATCACCGGCGTCCGCAAGCAGGGCAACCTCCTCGTGCTCGATACTTCTGACGGAAGCGAGAACTACGACGCGGTGATTTCCACGAGTTCGCCCGCGCTCATGGCGAAGCTCGCGCCCGACCTGCCCGACAGCTACTCCGCGGCCCTCCGCAAGCTCAAGTCGATGGGCGCGGTGGTGCTCGTCGTCACGCTCGACCGCTCCCTTTCGCCCTATTACTGGCACAACCTGCCCAAGGAAGCCGGTTTCCCGTTCCTCGCGCTCGTCGAGCACACGAACTTCATGGATCGGGAGCACTACGGCGGGGATACAATCATCTACTGCGGCGATTACCTGGAAACGGACCACGAGTACTTCTCGTTGACCAAGGAGCAGGTGCTCGATCGCTTCCTGCCGGCCTTTACCCGCATCAATCCCGCCTTCGACCGGAGTTGGGTCAAGGATGCCTGGCTGTGGAAGACGAATTACGCCCAGCCTGTTCCGCCCGTCAACCACTCGCGGAATATCCCCCCGCTGCGCACCCCGGTGCCCGGCCTCTATTTTGCCAGCATGAGCCAGGTGTACCCCTGGGACCGCGGCACGAATTACGCCGTGGAAATCGGGCGCAGGGTGGCCCGCCTGGTCATGGAAGATTTGACCCAAGAACGGAGTTAGCATGATTTTCGGTAAGAAGGAAGTCACCGCCGATATGGTGCTCGGCGCGCTCAAGCACGTACAAGAGCCCGAGCTGCACAAGGACCTGGTGACGCTCAACATGGTGAAGGATATCCAGGTGCAGGACGGGGACGTCGCATTCACGGTGACGCTGACGACGCCGGCATGCCCTTTGAAGTCGCAGATCGAAACCGAGGCCAAGGCAGCGGTGGCGCAGCTGCCGGGTGTGAGGAACGTCAAGGTCAATTTCGACGCGCAGGTGCGCGCCGATCACCGGATCAACGCCAAGCTGCCGGTGCCGATCAAGAACATCATCGCGGTCGCCAGCGGCAAGGGCGGCGTCGGCAAGACCACCGTCTCCGCCAACCTCGCCGTCGCCCTCAGCCAGATGGGCGCCCGCGTTGGCATCCTGGACGCCGACATCTACGGCCCGAACGTGCCGATCGTCATGGGCGTGAACAGCCTGGCGGATGTGGAATCGGACAAGATGGTCCCGCCCTTCGCGCACGGCATCCAGGTCATGTCCATCGGCTTCCTCGTCCCGGACGGCGAGGCGCTGGTCTGGCGCGGGCCGATGCTGCACAAGGCCATTCAGCAGCTGCTCACCGACGTGGCCTGGGGCGATCCCAGGGGCAGAAACGACGACGAGCGCCAGCTGGACTACCTCGTCGTGGACCTGCCGCCTGGAACCGGCGACGCGCAGATGAGCCTGGCCCAGCTCGTGCCGCTGACCGGCGCGGTGATCGTGACCACGCCCCAAAACGTGGCCCTGGCCGACGCAACGCGCGGCATCACCGCTTTCAACCGGCTGGAAGTGCCTGTGCTCGGCCTCATCGAAAACATGGCCGGCGAGGTCTTCGGCGTGGGCGGCGGCGAGGCCGCGGCCCAGAAGCTTGGCATCCCATTCCTCGGTCGCGTCAACCTGGCAACGGTCGTCCGGGAGAGCGGTGACAGGGGTGAGCCGGTGGTGGCCTGCTGCCCCGAGACCGAGCAGGCGGAGGTTTTCCGCGACATCGCGCAGCGCATCGCGGCCCAGGTCAGCGTCCTGAACGCACAGCGCCCCGCCGCGCCCCGCACCCCCATCAAGCTCGAGCTGTAGACCCACAACACTTCGGCCGCGGCAAGACCTCCGAGGTTTGGAGAACCTCGGAGGTCTCTTTCTCCTCCCTGTGTCTTGGTGTCTTTGTGGTATTCCGCACTTGGCGCGTTTGTATCTGTATGGTACAAATAGACCTGTGACACAGCGCGGCATATCATCCTGCCTGTTATCATGTCCCGATTGCCGCTGCACATAGCCCTCACGCGAAGGAGCAGAGGAGATGTTTCACGAACCGCTTTGTCCTCCCGACGTGCCGTGCCGCTACGGCTTCTGGAATATTCCCGAGCCTTTAGTCATCGTTTTCTACGCCAGCATGGCTATCGCCGTCGTGCTCCTGATCTGGGGCATCGTGCGGCGCATTCAGCTCTGGCGCCGCGGCCAGCCCGAGTTCGGCCTTGACCACCCCGTGCAGCGCTTGCAGCGGCTGATCAAGTACGGCGTGGCCCAGGTCAAAGTGCTCCGCCAGCGGTACCCCGGCACGTTCCACTTCGCCCTGTTCTGGGGCATGGTCACGCTGTTCATCGGGACCGTCCTAGCCACCCTCGACAGCGACGTTTTCGAGCTGTTCTTCAACGCCAAGCTGCTGCTCGGCGATTTCTACGTCTTCTACAAGATCGTCCTCGACCTGGCGGGCCTGGGCTTTCTGATCGGCCTCGGGATGGCCTTGTACCGGCGTTACATCGTCCGCCCACCGCGGCTGAACATCGACTGGCGCTTCAACTTCACCCTCCCGCTGCTCGGCTTCATCATCCTCACCGGCTTCTTCATCGGTGCGTTGCGCCTCGCCGTGATGAACCCACCCTGGGGTCCGGCGCAGGTGGTCGCGTATCCGATCAGCCGCCTCTTGCAGGGCGCCCCGACCCAGTCGCTGCTGGTCGCACACCGCTCCATGTGGATCATCCACTACCTCAGCGTCGCCGTCTTCTTTGCGGTCCTGCCCTACACCAACCTGTTCCACATCTTCTCGTCGCCGGCCAACATCTTCGTCGCGCCCTTCCGCAAGCGGGGCGCGCTGTGGCCGATCAAGGACCTGGAGCAGGCCGACCAGTTGGGCGCCGCAAAGCTGACCGATTTCGCGTGGCCCCGCCTGGCTAACTTCGACGCCTGCACCGAGTGCGGCCGCTGCCAGGACGTCTGCCCGGCCTTTGCTGCGCTCGAGCCGCTCAACCCGAAGTACGTTATCCTGAACCTGCGCGACTACATGACCGAGCAGCAGGCGCAGCTGCGCAAGCTGCCGGCGAAGCGCAAGGTTGCGACGAGCGGCGACGCCAGCCAGGCTGCCGAAGCGCCGAAGGCATCGGACGACGGCACGGCGAAGAGCAACGGCCACGGCAACGGTCGCAAGCATGGTGGGCGACATCATCACGCACGGAGGAGCTGTGGGACTGCACCACCTGCATGCACTGCGTCTACGAGTGCCCGGTCCTCATCGAGCACGTCGACGCCATCGTCGATATGCGCCGGCAGCTGGCGCTGATGGAAGGCGATGTGCCATCCAGCCTCGGCACCACGCTGACCAACATGGAGCGGGCGGGCAACCCGTGGAAGCAGCCCAAGCGCAAGCGCGCGGCGTGGACGCAGGCGCTCGACTTCGAGGTGCCCATCATGGCGAACGTGGGCGAGGCGGATGTGCTGTGGTGGGTCGGCTGCGCGGGGTCCTACGACCCGCGCAACCAGAAGGTGGCGCGCGCCCTGGCGAAGATCATGCACGAGGCCGGCGTCAACTTCGCCATCCTGGGCGAGGAAGAGACGTGCAACGGCGACCAGGCGCGCCGGGCAGGCAACGAGTACCTCTTCCAGCAGCTCGCCACGCAGAACATCGAGACGATGAAACAGTACAAGTTCAAGACCATCGTGACCCAGTGCCCGCACTGCTACAACGTGCTGCAGAACGAGTATCCGCAGCTCGGCGGCAACTACGAGGTGATGCACCACTCGCAGTTGATTCAGAAGCTGCTGGATCACGGCGACATCCGGGTGCGCCGGACGGCGGGCGGGCGAAGAAACGCTCACCTACCATGACCCGTGCTACCTCGGCCGCTACAACGACATCTACGACGCGCCCCGCGAGGTTGCCACCTCCAGCGGCAAGTCGCTGGTCGAAATCCCGCGCTCGTGCGATATGTCGATGTGCTGCGGCGGCGGCGGCGCGCGCGTCTGGATGGAAGACGAAGGCGAGGTCCGCATCAACCGCAACCGCATGGCCCAGGTCCTGGAAACGGGTCAGAACGAGCTGGCTGTGGCCTGCCCCTTCTGCATGATCATGCTTGAGGATGCCCGCGGTGCGCTCGACGCCGAGAACGTGCAGATTCGCGATATCGCGGAAATCGTTGCCGAAAACCTGATCCTCACCCGCGGCACCGAGACGGCCGAGCAGAGCGCCTGAGCGCCCCTGCCGGCCCTCCGTACGTACCGCGCCCACCGGACCTCCGAGGTGTCCAACACCTCGGAGGTCTTTGTAAGGGGCTCGCCGGTTACATCGACCTCCTGCTGACCCGTGACCAGGACCACCCTGTTGTTGTCGTTGAGGCTCCGCACGTCGTTGATCAGTTCTGGGCGCTGCTCCGCGCTTCAGCTCAACCCCGTACACGAGTCGAGTAGCGACCCGCCTGCACGCTCTCGACGGCTATCAGATCTGCGCGGACAGGTGCTTGTCGAACACGCGATCGAAAAGCGCGGCTGGGGATGTCCGAGGGCACGCGATCTTCAGGATCTGTTCGCGCAGCTCTTTGCGAACAGTTCAGCTTGACCATGGCCCAGGATCAGGACGCGATGACGAGCGTGCGACGACGGCCAGGAGATAAAGCGGTCCGCAGCCATGCCGATCGCCATGCAAAGAAGATGCCCACTCGCGCGTTTCTTTCACGGCTTACGAAAGCGCACGATGGAGAGCGCCCCCACCAGGGTGAACGCCCTGCGATGTTGGACCCGACGATCAACATGACAACGCCCACCACCGTGCGACGATGATCAGGGTCTGCACGAAGGTCTGGCTGTAGAGTGCCGCGGTGCGTGCGCGGTAGACCCGCCGATCAGCAGGCTGAGGCCGAAGCTCAGGACGATCGTGAGGACGACGTCCAGCGCCGTGAAGGCCTGGGTCGTGTCTTGGAGGCTCTTGAGCAGCGTTGGAATCGAAGTTGTTCATATGACTAGTCTCGACTCCAAGCTTTCGTGAAAGGCTGATTCAGACCCCAAAGGTTGGCGAGATGGCTGCCGGCTGAGAACGGAGCTTGCTGTGTCGAGGGCGGTGCAGTACTTGCTGATCCGTCTGATCACACACTGATGCATGCCGATCACTTCGGTCAGCCAGAACGACACGCGGTGGTTGATCTTGACCTCCATGATACACCAGTCGGGAGACAGGGAATCGTGGTCCGTGGCCTGGCCGTTGGCGTACAGGCTCAACTCGTGCGTGCGGTACTTGAGGTTGGCGTCGAAGGTGACGCGCAGCCCCGGGTCGGTCTCGCTGCCCTCGAACGCACGGCGACGGTAACTGACCACGCAGGCTGGCTGCAGCCGAAGGGCCCGATAGAGATACTCCACTTCCTCCAGGACGGGCCGGTCTTCCGAACATGCCTCAGTAGATTGCGCGATCCGGTCGAGCTCGTCCGCCGTTCCGTAGGGCAACAGAACCCGCCGCTTCTGCAGCGCCCTGTCCAGCCGGTGCTTGATTTCGACGAAGCAAAGCGTCTCCGGCGTCACCAGCCGATCGCCGTAGATGCGCACCCGCAGCTTGCGCCGGTTGCGGTGGCCGTCGATCTTGTCCCAGTACGCCTTATGATCCGCGGTGTCGTAGTACAGGCTCGTCACCAGGTATTCCTTCGGCTATCACCGTGCGCGTCGGGTAGCATCTGGGCGGCTCAGGCAGCGGCCAGTTCGGCGGCCTGCGTGTGGTGCACCAGGTACTTCAGCTCGTAGCGCTGTTCGGCCCGGATGGTTGTCATGGACTGCTCAAGCCTGCGCCTGTGCGCTGCCGGTGAATCGTCCGGCGGCGGACGTCACCTCTATTCTCAGATCCGATCGAGCGCCGAATTGCCCTGCGCATCTGGACGGGCAGCCTCACGCCGTCGGCAGGCCTGTAGAAGGCAACCAACAGCGAGTAGGCGCCTGGCGCGGCGTCCGGTGCGACCGTCCAGGACAACCTGATCCAGCGACAACTTCTCCGGTCTTCCAGGCCCACGTGGGATTACGCCCGCCTGCCGGCTGGGAATCGACCTGGGCCGCCATGCCGTGCTCGGGGCTGTGCATCTGCACGACACGGATGAGGTCGTCATCGACGGAGGCCTCGGCGTCGAAGTAGAGCGTAAGGGTCAACGTTTCGCCCGCCTGCAAGACGGCGTCCGACGGCTCCAGGTCGTAACCGAGCAGGTTGATCCGGTCGCCGTAGCGGGCGGCGAGCGCGATGCTGCGGCGCGGGAGCGGGATCGCTGCGGACGATCTTCAGCGCGGGCATCCCGTAATCGTCACCACAGCGGGTTCCGTCGCTTCCGAGGGCGGGGAGGCGTCTCGCCCGTGTCCCGGAACGTAACCGCCCACGACCGGACTGGACGAGCACCATTCTGTCCGCATCGGCAGGGATGCGCAGGGTGTAGCGATCGGGCGCCAGCTCCGGGGCCGGACAATCGTTGACAGTGCCGCAAGACCAGGCCCGGCGGGGTGATCGTCCTGCGCAAGGGTCTTCCCGTCCGGCGTAGTAGCTGAACGAATCCGCGTAAGGTCCCGGCCTCGCCAGGCGGTCTTTGCGCCAGTATAGCACATACTCCAGCTCGTCGCCGGGACGGACGGTGGGGAGATTGCCGGGCGACAAGGGGCGCCCGTTGAGGTAGAGGTCGTAGCCGGCCAGCAGCATGTCGTCTCCGAAACGGACATCGACTGTGCTTGGACGGTTGAACAGGCATCGGCGTCGAAGGACAAACCGGCAGCCGCAAACGTTCCGCCAATCCGCTGCGCCGGGTGTCCGTCCACGGCGCGCCCGCCAGGTCTCCGGCGCCGGGCGTCCCGTAGAGGACGCTGCTCGCCTGCCAGGAGCGCGGGTGTCGGCGTCGCCGGCGGCATCCACGAGCACCAGCGAATCGCCCCGGCCGTCGGGCGTCAGCGGCCAGCCGTTTTCGTCGTCGAAGGTCTGCGACAGGAGCTGCTCGCCGGACAGCGCTGCGCAGCCCGAACGTCTCACCACGATCGGAGAGCTCACCGCCATAGACCGCAGCCAGCGGCGCATCGGGATAACGTGTCTCGAAAGGCGTCGGCGTCCGCTGCCAGAACCATTGTCGACCCGCCGCAAGGTGCGTGGGATGGTCGAAGCGCAGTCGATGCCTCGAACGCTGCGCCGACAGATCCACATCGAAGGCCCAGTTGGTCAGTTCCAGAAACTCGTAGTCGTTGCTGCCGGAGGGTTGTACATCAGCTCCGTGATACGCAGGCCGCCGGGCCGGCTTAGTCGACGTAGTCAGCTTCGTTCAGAGCGCTCCAAACTCCGTCTGGAAAGGCGCGCCCGCACTGGTCGAGCGGGTCAATTCGATAGGCCCGGTATGCTTGACCGCTCGAAGAACCGATTGCGCCCGTGATCATACGCGCGCGGATCGGCGCCGTCGAGCGTATAATAGATGTCGCCCTGCGGTGCACTGAGCGCTAAGGACATCGAATCCAGGAATCCAGTGCTCCCCTGGCTGAAGGAAGGAGGATCCAACCAGGGATAATAGCCTTGAGCACGGGCCTGATCCAGTAGCTTGGCGTCGTTGCCGTTCCATCTGCTCAAGCACGTTCTCGCGGCCCTGGTGCCAGTCATCCTCCGTGATCGGTCGCTTCGAACCAGGTGTCGCCCCAGCGCGCGGATTCGGCGAAAATCGCCTCCTCCAGCTCGCCGGTGATCTCCATCCAGCGCGCTTTGCTTCCTCATCCGATAGGGCCGCCCGGTGAGTCTGCTTGTACAGTGCGATCGGCCAACGTCATTCGAAAATCAGGGTTGATGATGAGGGCGCTGTAAGAGGCTAGCTTGATCATGTTGGGAAAATGGATAGATCCGGCTTGCGATCTACGCTTAGCTTAACCTCGCCACGTCCAGCCAACTCAACTCGTCATCCCACGCAAGGAACAGGAACTGGCTGTCCGGCTGATCGCAGGTGATAGTACCAGTTGTTCTCGGGCCAATCATCAACGCCAGCGTACCAATGAAACAGCATGTAGTCGCTGAATCCACCGGATCGATATACTGCCTGCATAGTCGCGTAGCGGGCAGGGTCCGCCATTCCGCCTAGCTCCGCCAGGCGCCGCATCGCAACCAAACGATCAGAGGACGCCCGCGTCGGCGCCGCTCGGTTTTCGCTGAAAACCACTCCTCTTCTGTCTCCGCCGAAATAGGAAGCGCGAATGAATTATCGGGGCGTTCTACCAGATTGTACACGCCCCAGTACAGCCCGTTCAGATACAGATGCACATACCGACCGTGCAAGCCGAATCCCGATATCGTCTATCTGCGTCCTGCGCAGCCACTCATCCCTCGCATACGTGGCCATGCGCTTCGTCGTATCCAGGGTACGCCTGCGTAGCTCTCGTTGTAGCCTGCTCGCAGGACCAGCGTATCGAAGCTAGTCAGCCGGTCGAGCTAGGAAACACCGGTCGTATTCCAACTCTGCCGGGCCATAGGACTTTCTTGAAGAGCAGACGGAACGAGTGTTTCGGAACCAGTTCAGAACGGCCGCTATGACCCTGTATACGCATACCGGCGTCAACCTGGAAGCCCGATGTCAGCGCCGGTCGGGTCGATCCATTCGATCGACACAGGGCGTTCCGACTCGATCCCACCAGCAAATCGGATCGACAAAGTAGATGTCCAGGTTCTCGATGCCGGTGACAAGCGATATCGATGGCAATGACAGCAGACTGTCCTGCATTCGATCACGATATTTCTGGTGCTGTCGACAATTTCAGGGTCCATGCCATAGTCGGCCGGTCCCGGAGCGCCTCGCAGTGTATCCGTGGCATGTCAGAGCGATAGGTGCCCCATCTGGCGGGATAGCCAACTGGATCTACGGGCTGCCGAAGCACCTGCTCTGGGAAAATGTACGTGAATGTCGACGGAGGCTCGATCACGAGGTAGCCCGGTTTAGCTGCGACCGCCCTCAATACTGGTCTGCGACGCAAGTGACCGCAAAGAGTATTACAGACTCTTTGCGGTCTTTACTTTAACCTTTGGTACTGAGGAGGCAACGCATGCCTGCACTGACCGCGCAACAATTCGTTACCCGCGACTACGCCGCTTCGCTGACGCTCGAGCAGCAGCTTGGGATGTACGAGAGCATGTTGCTCGCCCGCAAGCTGGACGAGCGGATGTGGGTCTTGCACCGGCAAGGCAAGGTCGCATTCCACATCTCTGGGATGGGCCAGGAAGCCTGCCAGGTTGGTGCGGCCTTCGCGATGGAGCGCGGCAAGGACTGGCTGCACCCTTACTACCGCGACATGGCCTTCGTCCTGGCGTTAGGCATGACGCCCCGCCACCTCATGCTGGCCCTGTTCGGCAAAGCCGAAGACCCGAGCTCCGGTGGCCGGCAGATGCCCGCTCACTTCGGCTACGTGCCCAGCCGCATCGTCTCCGGCTCGAGCCCCGTCGCGACTCAGTGCCCCCAGGCCGCCGGCATCGCCCTGGCGGCCAAGCTGCGCGGGCTGGATGAGGTGGTCGTTGTCTGCCTCGGCGAGGGCAGCACCAGCCAGGGCGATTTTCACGAGGCGCTCAACTGGGCCGGCATCCACGACCTGCCCCTCATCACGCTGGTGCAGAACAACCAGTACGCCATTTCCGTCCCCATGGAGAAACAGATGCCGGTGCCCAACGTTGCCGACCGTGGCGATGCCTACGGCATGCCCGGCGTGATGTACGACGGCAACGACGTGTTCGAGAGCTACAACGTGGCGCGGGAGGCCGTCCTGCGCGGCCGCCGGGGCGAGGGGCCCACCCTGCTGGAGGCGAAAACTTACCGCCCGACGCCCCATTCGTCGGATGACGATGACCGGTCGTACCGGAGCCGGGACGAAGTTGAGATGTGGAAGAAGCGCGACCCGCTTCTCAAGGCGGAGAAGGTGCTGCGTGAACGGGGCATCCTGGACGATGCCGAGCAGCAGCGCATCGCAAACCGCATCATGTCGAAGGTCGACGACGCGACGGAGTACGCACAGCGCGCACCCTACCCGCGCGTGCCGAAGACGCCCTCCATCCGGTCTTCGGAGGCTTACCCAATGCCGGTTAAGAGTAACATCGAAGCGTTGCGGGAAACGATGGCTGCAGAGATGCGGCGTGATCCGACGATCATCATTACGGGCGAAGACGTGGGACCGCGGGCGGGGTATTCCGCGCCACCGAGGGCCTTTTCGCCGAGTTCGGCCCGAGCCGTGTGATCGACAGCCCCTTGTCCGAGTTGTCCATCGTCGGGGTGGGCGTTGGCCTGGCCCTGAATGGCATCCGGCCCATCTGCGAGATCCAGTTTGCCGACTTTATCCACCCTGCTTTTAATCAGATCGTAAATGAAGCCGCTAAAATGCGCTACCGTTCAAACGGGCAGTATTGCGTCCCGATGGTGATTCGCGCGCCTTACGGCGGCGGCATCAGCGGCGCGCTCTACCACTCCCAGTCGATAGAGGCTTTCTTCTGTCACGTCCCGGGACTGTACGTGGTGGCCCCGAGCACGCCCTACGACACGGCCGGCCTGCTTCGCACGGCCCTCCGCAGCCCTGACCCGGTCCTGTTTCTGGAGCACAAGAAGCTCTACCGGGCGGTCAAGGGCGAAGTGCCCGAAGGCAATTTCTTCGTGCCTATCGGCAAGGCCGATGTCAAGCGGCAAGGCGAGGATCTCACCATCATCACCTACGGCCTGATGCTGCACGAATCGCTCAAGGCCGCCGACCTGCTGGCGCGTGAAGGCATCTCCGTCGAGGTGATCGACCTGCGGACCCTTTCCCCGCTCGACAAGGACGCCATTATCGCGTCGGTCAAAAAGACCGGCAAGGCGCTGATCGTCTACGAAGACAACTACACCGGTGGCCTGGGAGGCGAGGTGGCGGCCCTCATCGCCGAGCGTGCGTTCGAGCATCTCGACGGCCCGATCACCCGGCTGGCCGGGCCCGACATCCCCGCCATGCCGTTCAGCCATCCCATGCAGGATTTCTTCCTGCCCAACGCGGAAAAGATCGCCGCCGCCGCCCGCACCCTCGCAGCGTATTAGGAGCCTGCCATGCCAACCAAGGTGATCATGCCCCAACTCGGCGAATCGGTCGTCGAGGGTACTGTGGGCCGCTGGCTGGTCCAGGAAGGCCAGCCGGTAAAAGAGTACGAGCCGCTGCTGGCCGTGACGACGGATAAGGTGGACACGGAGATCCCCGCGCCGGCGAGCGGCATCTTGCTCAGGATTCATGTGCATGAGGGGCAAACCGTCGCCGCGGCACGCTTCTTGCGGAGATCGGGACGCCGGAGGAAAGTGCTGACGGAAGTTCGGGCGGAGGCAACGGCCATGCCGTCGCCCCGGCCCCTTAGAAGCGGCGGTCGAAAAGGCCGCCCCTTCTCAACCCGCTGGACCCCCTGCAGTCCGGGCCAACTTCACCCCGCTCGCCCAGCGCATGGCCTCAGAGCACGGCGTCGACCTGGACCAGGTGCCCGGCACCGGACCGGGCGGCAAGGTCACCCGGGAAGATGTCGAAGCCTATCTCGCCGCCACCGACGGCACTGAAGAGCGCGAGGACGCCGCTGCCGGGTCGAAGAACCTCGGGTTCATTTCGCCTGCCGTGGGCCGTCTCGCCGCCGAGATGGGCGTCGACCTGTCGCAGGTCGTCGGGACGGGCGCAGGCGGCCGGATCACCAAGAAGGACGTCATGGCCTACGTTGCCACGCCTTCACCCCGTGGCGAGCCCGTCCGCGTCAACGGCTCAAGACGTGCCCCCCTGGGAGCGGCCCGGCACCGGCGACCTCTTCAAGCCGACGGACGAAATGGCCCGCGAGGAAGCGGAGCCCGCTCGCCCTGCTGCCCCCGCCGCCGCCGGGTCCCGCCGCCCTGCCTTCACCCCACCCGCGCGCGGTCTCGTCGGCGACCTCGAGCACGACGTTCGATTCCGAGCTTGTCCCGCTGTCCACCATCCGCAAGAGCATCGCCAAGCACATGGTGGTGAGCAAGCAGACGTCGCCGCATGTGACCACGGTCATGGAAGCGGACCTGACCCGGGTGGTGAAGGCGCGCGAGCGTCTGAAGGGCGAGTTCGAGCGCCAGGGCGTCCGCCTGACCTTCACGCCCTTCTTCGTGCAGGCGATCGTGGCCGGCCTCAAGGCCAGGCCCGAAGCGAACAGCACGTTTACCGAAGACGGCTTGCTCGTGCACCGGCGCATCCATGTCGGGATGGCCGTTGCGATCACGGATGGCCTGATCGTGCCCGTGATCCGTGACGCCGACGAGCGCAGCCTGCTCGGCCTGGCGCGGGCCGTGAACGACCTGGCCGAGCGCGGCCGCACCAAGCGGCTTGCGCCCGAGGAGGTGCAGGGCGGCACGTTCACGCTGACGAATCACGGCACCGCGGGCAGCCTCTTTGCCACCCCGATCATCAACCAGCCGCAGGCCGGCATCCTGGGCGTGGGCGCGATCCAGAAGCGCGCCGTGGTCATCAGTAACGGCCACCCGCTGCTCCCTGACGCCGACGACGTCATCGCCATCCGTCCGATGGCCTACCTGAGCTTCACGTTCGACCACCGCGTCCTCGACGGTCAAACCGCCGACGGCTTCCTGGCCGCCGTCAAAGCATTCCTGGAAAACTACTCTCAGTGAAAGCAGACCTGGCGCGTGGATGCGATAAGCTCGGCATACCTCGCGTCTCATCCGCAAGTTCTGCTGATGCACGTCATTGCGTATCTGGTGCAATGAGGCTACACTCGTCCTGTTCGATGGCAATTCAAAGGAGATGGACTAATCATGGCTGACGTTCCTTCTTACGATGTCGTGGTGATCGGCGGCGGGCCGGGCGGCTACGTCGCGGCGATCCGTGCGGCCCAACTCGGTCAAAAGGTCGCCGTCGTGGAGCGCGAGTTCCTGGGCGGCGTCTGCCTTAACATCGGCTGCATCCCAACCAAGTCGCTCCTGCGCAACGCGGAGCTGGCGAACATCCTGACCGGCGAGTACAAGGACTTCGGATTCAGCTTCGATAACCTCAAGCTCGACTACAGCGTCGCGCAGAAGCGCAGCCGCCAGGTCAGCGACCGGCTGGTCAAGGGCGTCGGCTTCCTGATGCGCAAGAACAAGATCGACGTCTACCAGGGCACGGCCACGCTCAAGTCGGCAAAGCAGATCGAGGTCAAGGCCACCGCCGAAGCGCCCGGGGTAAACGGCCAGAAGTACGACGGCCTGATCGAGGCAAAGAACATCATCATCGCGACCGGTCACCATCCCCGCTCGCTGCCCGGCATGACGCCCGACGGCAAGCAGATCATCACCTATCGCGAGGCCCTCTTCCTCACGACCGCGCCCAAGCGCATCGTCGTCGTGGGCGCCGGCGCCATCGGCATGGAATTCGCCTATGTCTTCCGCGCCTACGGCGCGGAGGTGACCGTCATCGAAATGCTGCCCGCACGTCCTGCCGCTCGAAGACGAGGAAACCGCGGCCGAGGTCGCCAAGGCCTTCAAGAAGCAGGGCATCAAGACGCTGGTCAACACCCGCACCGAGGCCGTCGAGCCAACGGACGCCGGCGTCCGTGTCCGCGTCAAGGACCAGGGCACGAGCGCCGAGCAGACCATCGAGGCCGACATGGTGCTGGTCGCGGTGGGCGTGGCGCCGAACACCGAGGGCATCGGCCTCGAGGCCGCCGGCGTCCAGACCGACAAGCGCGGCTTCATCACCGTCGACGAGTACCTGCGGACCAACGTGCCCGGCGTCTACGCGATCGGCGACGTCACCGGCAAGCTGCTGCTGGCCCACGTCGCAAGCGCGCAGGGCATCGTCGCCGCAGAGACCATCGCCGGCCACGAGACCCGGCCGCTGCGCGATGCCGACTACGCCTTCATGCCGCGTTGCACCTACTGCAAGCCGCAGGTCGCCTCGATGGGCTACACCGAGGCTCAGGCCAAGGAGAAGGGCTACGAGATCAAGATCGGCAAGTTCCCCTTCGTTGCGAACGGCAAGGCTCTGGGCTTGAACGAGAAGGAAGGCTTCGTCAAGATCATCGCCGACGCGAAGTACGGCGAGATCCTTGGCGCGCACCTGGTCGGCCCCGAGGTCACCGAGTTGCTGCCCGAGCTGGTGCTGGCCCGCACCTGGGAGCTGACGACCGAAGAGATCGCCCGCACCGTGCATGCCCATCCGACCCTCTCCGAGGCGCTGATGGAAGCCGCGCACGGCGTCGAAGGCCAGGCGATCCACATCTAGCGAATCGCAAGCGGACCTGCCGAGGCTCCACGCACCAGTCGGCCCGAGCACGGAGCGCTGAGCTCAGTCGGCTGCTCGGCGCTCGATCAGGAAGCTGACACCCTTGCCTCGCTCTGTGCCTGATGTTATACTTCACTGGTACAAATCCGGTTTGGTAGCAGGTTATGGAAAGTAATGTCAAGATCGATCCGATTCCACTCCAGGTAACGCCTCGGAATGCCCCGAAGCGCGCCCGGCTGCGCGAGCGGCCCGACACGCCCGAGGCAACCTCGGCCGTCGCCCCGAGTGGCTGCGGGTCAAGCTCAATCAGAACGAAAGCTATTGGGAACTCAAGAAGCTGATGCGCGGGCAGACGCTGCACACCGTCTGCGAGGAAGCGTTTTGCCCGAACCTCGGCGAGTGCTGGAGCCGGGGCACCGCGACCTTCCTGCTCATGGGCGACATCTGCACCCGCGCGTGCCGGTTCTGCAACGTCCTGAGCGGCAAGCCGCTGCCCCTCGACGAGGACGAACCCCGCCGGGTGGCCGAATCGGTCGAGCGGATGGGCCTGCGCCACGTCGTGCTGACCAGCGTCGATCGCGACGATCAGCCGGACGGCGGCGCGCACATCTTCGCCAACACGATCCGCGAAATCCGCAGCCGCCTGCCCGACTGCACGATCGAAGTGCTCATCCCTGACTTCAAGGCCGATCCCGCCTTCGCTGCAGCTGGTCATGGATGCGCGCCCTGAGATCCTCAACCACAACACCGAGACCGTCCCGCGGCTTTCCCGCACGGTCCGGCCGCAGGCCAGCCCCGCCCGCAGCCTGGCCGTGCTCCGGATGGCGAAGGAGATGGACCCGGGCGTGCTCACCAAGAGCGGCGTGATGGTCGGCCTGGGCGAGGAGTGGGACGAGTTGCTGGAGGTGATGGATTCGCTGCGGGCGGTCGACGTCGACATCCTGACCATCGGCCAGTATCTGCAGCCGACCAAGGACCACCTGCCGATCGAGCGCTACTACCATCCGGACGAGTTCGATGAGTTGGCCGAAGAGGCCTACGCCCGCGGCTTCAAGTGGGTCGAGTCCGCGCCCCTCGTCCGCTCGTCGTATCATGCCGACGGCCAGGCCCGCATCATTCCCAAGCGCAACTCGTAGGGGCGGTGCATCCGGCCGGCGCGGCTCGCCGGAACCGGACGTTCGCCCGCGTGCATCTCGCACGCGGGCGACTTGCTAACCGCCTGGAGCCAGGATAGCCCATGCAGATCCTCACCGTTGACGTCGGCACCGGCACGCAGGACATCCTGCTCTTCGACTCCGAGCGGACGCCCGAGAACTGCCTCAAGCTCGTCGTCCCCTCGCCCACGCTTCTTCTGAGCCGGCAGGTTCAGGCCGGCCACGGCTGCGCGCCGGCCGCTCCTGATTACCGGCGTGCTGATGGGCGGCGGCCCGGTTTCCTGGGCCGTCGAAGCCCACCACCGCGCGGGCCTGCCCATCTTCGCAACCCCCACCGCCGCCCGCACCTTCAACGACGACCTCGACGCGGTCCGGCGCCGACCTCGGCGTCGAGTTCGTCGACGAAGGCGAGGCGCGCCGGCCTGCTGAGCCAGGGTCAGCCACGCGCACGTCGAGTTCCGCGATTTCGATTACGCGGCGATTCGCGCCGCCTTCGGCGCAGTTCGGCGTCGACCTGCGCCCGGACGCGCTCGCCCTGGCCGTCTTCGACCACGGCGCAGCCCCGCCGCACGTCAGCGACCGCCAGTTCCGCATGGACTACCTGGCGGACCGCCTGCGCGCGGCCGCCGTCTGAGCGCCCTTGCGTTCCCCGCCGACTCCGTCCCCGCCGACATGACCCGGCTGGCTGCGCTGGCCGGCGACCGCGCAGGAAGCCTCCGGCTTGCCGGTCGTGGTGATGGACACGGCGCCCGCGGCCGTGCTCGGCGCGCTCGAAGACCCGGTCGTGGCGGGCCAGCCTGCGCCCATCGTTGCAACGTCGGCAACTTCCACACGCTGGCCTTCCAGTTCGCCGGCGGGCGGTTCCTGCGCCTCTTCGAGCACCACACGGGCGAGCTGACCCAGGCGCGAGCTGGTGGCCTGGATCGCTGCGCTCGCCGACGGCATCGATCCGGCATGAAGCGGTGTTCGCGGACAACGGCCACGGCGCGCTCGTGCTGGACGACGCGCCGAAGCCGCTGTCGCATGTGGCAGTCGTCGGGCCGCGCCGGGCGCTGCTGCGCGATGCCGGCCTGCCGGCGTACTTCGCCGTCCCGCACGGCGACCAGATGCTGGCCGGCTGCTTCGGCCTGCTGCGCGCCTGCGCGGACCTCGAGCCGGCCTGGCGGGAACCGATCGAGACCGCGCTCGCTGGCGCGTCTGACCGGAGTCTGTGGTAAAGTAGGGGCCGGAGGCTGAGATTGGCTGAGTCTGAGACGATCAAGGTCCATCATGCGGATGTTCAACTACGGGCTGTTCGTCGCGACGTGCGCCGGCCACGGCGCCCCGCGTGCGGCGACGGTGAGTTGGGCCACCCAGGTTTCTTTCGATCCGAAACAGGTGGCCGTTGCCCTGCGCAAGGGCACGGGCATCTGCGACGCGGTCCAAACTGAGCGGCGCTTCGGCCTGCACGTCGTGGGCGAGAACCAGCCGGAGTTCGCCCGCGCCTTCTTCAAGATTCAGGAGAGCGGCGAGATGGAGATCGGCGGGTACCGCTACGGCGTGCTCGCCAGCGGCGTCCCCATCCTCCAGGCCGCGGTCGCCTGGCTCGAGTGTGAGGTCGTCGAGCAGGCCGGCCAGACGGGCGACCACGCCATCTTCATCGCCACCGTCGTCGACGGCGACATCCAGGCGCCCGGGGTCCGTCCGCTCTCGCTTCGCGATACTGTGTGGCATTACGGCGGATAAGAACGTAGGAGGCTGTCATGACGCCAGAGACGGCGACTTCCGATGTTCGCACTGAAGCATTGAACCTGCTTTCGAACGGAGTTTACGTGCTGACCGCGGCCGCGGCGGATACGCTCCACGCTGCCACGGTCACCTGGGCCGGGCAGGTGTCGTTCCAGCCCGCGCTCGTGATGGTGGCGCTGCGCCGGAACTCGCACCTGGCTCAGGCCGTGCGCAAGGCCCACCGGTTTGCGCTGAACATCCTCGCCGAGGACCAGCAGGCGCTCGCGCAGCGCTTCTTCACGCACCACAGCGTCCCGGCCGAGCCGGCCGGCGGCCCGGACTGGCCCTTCCGCCTGACCCTGGGCAAGTGCCCGCTGCTCACCGAGGGCATGGCCTGGCTGGAGTGCAAGCTGGTGGCCGAGCCTCCGTCGCCGGGCGACCATGCGCTGATGCTGGGCGAAGTTTCGGGCGCGGGCGTGCGCCGGCCGGCCAGGCCGATGGTCTTGCACGACACACCGTGGTCCTACGGTGGGATCAAGGGCTAGCGAAAGAATGACGCCTACCAACTTCCGCGCTGAAGCGGAAAATCTTGCCGCCGCAGTTGATCGCCTGGCGCCGCGATCTCGCACATGCACCCCGAGCTCGGCTTCGAGGTCCACCGCACCGCGGGCATCGTGGCCCGCACCCTGGCCGAGTTGGGCTGCGAGGTGCGGACCGGCATCGGCCGCATTCCGGCGTGGTCGGCCTCATCGCCGGCGGCAAGCCCGGACCCACGGTCATGCTGCGCGCGGACATGGACGCGCTGCCCATCCAGGAGATCAACGACGCCCCCTACGTCTCACAGGTCGCCCGGCGTGATGCACGCGTGCGGCCACGACGGCCATGTGGCGATCGGTCTGGGCGCGGCGACGCTGCTCGCCCGGCACGCCGCCGAGCTGCCCGGCCAGGTCCTGATGGTGTTCCAGCCCGCCGAGGAGGCGATGGGCGGCGCACGCGCGATGATCGACGACGGCGCACTGCCGGACCCGCAGCCCGCGGCCGCGTTTGGCCTCCATCTCTGGAACACGATGCCGCTCGGCCGCGTCGTGGCGCAGGCCGGCCCGATCATGGCCGCCGCCGATGTGATCCGCATCCTCATCCGCGGCAAGGGCGGACACGGCGCGCTGCCCCACGAGGCCGTCGACGCCATCGCGGTCGCCGGGCAGGTCCTCTCCGCGCTGCAGACCATCGTCAGCCGCAACGTCGATCCCCAGGAGACCGCCGTGCTGACCATCGGCACGGTGCACGGCGGCACCGCATTCAACGTCATCAGCGAAACGGTGGAGATGCAAGGCACGATCCGCACCTTCTCGCCTGCCGTCCGTGAGACCGTGCTGACCCGGCTCAAGGTGCTTCTGAACGGTGTGACGGCAGGCATGGGGGCCCGCTACGATCTGGAGATTCAGGACGTGACGGGCGCGGTGGTCAACGATTCGGCGATGGCCGAGATCGCCCGGTCGGCGGCCCTGCAGGTTGTGGGCGCGACCAACGTGGTCTGGCAGCCGCCGTTCATGGTCAGCGAGGACTTCTCGGAATTTGCGAATCGGGTGCCCGGCGTGCTTCATTTTGCTCGGCTCGGGCAACCCCGAGCTGGGGCTGAACGCGCCGCACCATAACCCCCGGTTCGACTTCGACGAACGCGCGCTGCCGCTCGGCGCGGCGATCCTCGCCACCGCTGCCGCCAGGTTCCTGGCCGAGAGGCAGCCTAAGCCTTGACGGGTCTGCTTGCGCTCTACGCCACCTTCATGCTGGTCTCGCTGTCGGGCGCGCTTTCGCCCGGCCCGCTCACCGCCGTCTCGCTTCAGCGAGGGCGTGCGCGCGGGCCGCTGGTCGGGAGCCAGCTCGCGTTCGGCCACGGCCTGGTCGAGTTTCCGCTCGTGCTCGCCATCGCCTTCGGCCTGGGCCAGTTCCTGCAGCGGCCGCTGGTCAACGGACTCGTCGCCCTGTTCGGGTCCGCCGTGCTGCTCTGGATGGGCTACGGGCTGGTCAGTGGGGTGCTGCGGCGCCAGCTCAGCCTGGACGCGGCCGCGACCGCCCCTGCGCCGGCCATGTTCGAGTACGGGCACGTCCCCGGCGGCGTCGCCCTCACGGTCACCAACCCCTACTGGTCGCTGTGGTGGGCCAGCCTCGGCGCCACCTACGTCGCCCGCACCGCCGGGCTCGGCCTTGGGCTGTTGGCCGTCGTCGGGCCTGTGGTTCATGCACTGGCTGACCGACTTCGGCTGGCTCGGCGGCTTGAGCGTGCTCATGGCCTCGGGCCGCGGCCTGATCGGCGACCGGATCTACCGCGGCATCCTCTTCGGCTGCGGCCTCTTCGTGATCGGCTTCGCGTCTGTTTTTCGCCTGGTCAGGCGTTGCAGACGCTGCGCCGGCGTAGCGGCAAGAAGCCGTGTCTGAATTTGTAGCGCGCGCCACAAAAGAAGTATAATACCCGTGCCTGAGGACAAAGGTGACCTGGGCTTGCCTCATGCGCCCTCGCAAATGCTCCAGGCTCTGGATCACCTTATCTGTCCGGATGTAGCTCCTTCAGGCTGTTCTGTGCCACTCTTGCACGGGCGGGGCTCGTCACCCTGCCTTGATTCTACACGAAGGAGTGACTCCAAATGTCCACACTCAATCCCTTTGAGATCGCTCAGCACCAGCTTGACGAAGCGGCCGAACTGCTGGGCCTCTCGCCGGCCATGCACGCATTCCTGCGCGTGCCCATGCGTGAGATGCATTTCAGCATCCCCATCCAGATGGACGACGGCTCCTACCAGACCTTCCAGGGCTTCCGCGTGCAGTACAACGACGCCCGCGGCCCGGCCAAGGGCGGCATCCGCTTCCATCCCGATGAGACCATCGACACCGTCCGGGCGCTGTCGGCCTGGATGACCTGGAAGACCTCCGTCGTCGACATCCCGCTGGGCGGCGGCAAGGGCGGCATCATCTGCGACCCCAAGAGCCTGTCGGTGACGGAACTCGAGCGGCTGAGCCGGGGCTACATGCGCCGCGTCGCGTACTTCATCGGCGAAGACAAGGACGTGCCGGCGCCCGACGTGTACACCACGCCGCAGATCATGGCCTGGATGATGGATGAGTACGAGACCATCAAGGGCCGCCACCTGCCCGGCATCATCACCGGCAAGCCCGTGCCGCTCTTCGGCTCGCTGGGCCGCGGCGATGCAACCGCCCGCGGCGGCATCTACGTGACGCGCGAAGCCGCGAAGTGCCTGGGCATGAACCTGGAGGGCGCGCCGGCAGCGATCCAGGGCTACGGCAACGCCGGCCAGTTCGCGCACCAGCTGGGCAAGGATATCCTCGGCCTGAAGATCGTCGCGATCAGCGACTCCAAGGGCGGCATCTACAAGCGAGGACGGCATCGAGTTCGACGAAGGCCGTGCAGTGGAAGGAAAAGACCGGCAGCGTGGTCAACTTCCCCGGCGCCGACAACATCACCAACGCCGAGCTGCTCGAGCTGCCCGTCGAGGTGCTGTTCCCCTCCGCGCTCGAAAACGTCATCACCGAGCAAAACGCGGACAAGATCCAGGCCAAGATCGTCGCCGAGCTGGCGAACGGCCCCACGACGCCCGAAGCGGACAAGATCCTGTTCGACAAGGGCGTCTTTGTCCTGCCTGACTTCCTGTGCAACGCTGGCGGCGTCACGGTAAGCTACTTCGAGCAGGTCCAGAACGCCTACAACTTCTACTGGCCGATCGACGAGGTCCAGGCCCGCCTGGACGCCAAGATGACCAAGGCGTTCCATGCGGTCAACGACATGTCCATCGCCCACAAGACCCACAACCGCCTCGGCGCGTACCTCGTCGCCGTGAAGCGCGTGGCCGACGCAGTCGCGACCCGCGGCTGGGTGAAGTAAGCACACGCACTGTAAGCAACATAAAGAAACCGGGTTCCTGCCGCAGGAACCAGGTTTCTTGTATGTCGGCGACAGCGGTGTCGAACTCATCGCAGACCGAGTCCTCGATCTGCACATCCCAGTTACAGCTTCGCCATCACCTCTTCCAGCGCCTCGCGGCTCGGCCGCAGCTTCTCGTCGGGCAGGTACGCCAGCGGCGTGTCCGAGTAGTGCAGCAGCTCGTGCAGGTCGGGCCGCTCGTCCTGGTTGATGTAGATCAGCCCCGTGATGAACTGCTGCCGCTGCCGCGCCTCTTCCAGCGTCTGGAACGCGTTCAGCTTGCTCGTCGGATCGTAGTCCGGGTCCAGCTTCTTCAGCACGATCCGCGAGCCGTCGTGCATCGCCACTTCCATCTCGCCTTCGTAGTAGCCGACGCTGATCTCCTCGAACGGCGGGATGAAGTTCAGCTCGTTCAGCGCGGTTTCCTTCTGCTTGCCCCACGTATAGCTCTTGGTCGAGTCGTCGTGGTTGTTGAAGGTCACGCACGGGCTGATGATGTCCAGCACCGCGATGCCCCGGTGGTGGAAGGCCGCCTTCAGCAGCGTCTCCACCTGGCGGGGATCGCCGGCAAACGAGCGTGCCACGAACGTCGCGTTTGCGGCCAGCGCTTCCAGGCAGATGTCGAGCGGCGGCAGGTTGTTCACGCCCGCGTACTTGAGCCGCTGGCCCAGGTCCGCGGTCGCGCTGAACTGCCCCTTGGTCAGGCCGTACACGCCGTTGTTCTCGACGATGTAGACCATCGGCACGTTGCGCCGCACCGCGTGCTTGAACTGGCCCGTGCCGATCGAGGCCGTGTCGCCGTCGCCGCTGATGCCGATGACCGTCAGGTCCCGGTTCGCGACCGACGCGCCCGTCGCCACCGCGGGCATGCGGCCGTGCACGCCGTTGAATGCGTGGCTCATGCTCATGAAGTACGCGGGCGACTTGGACGAGCAGCCGATGCCGCTCATCTTCACGACCTGCGTCTGGTCCAGGCCGAGCTCCCACGCCACGGTCATGATGCGCTGGCTGATCGTATCGTGGCCGCAGCCCTTGCACAGCGTCGAGGGCGCGCCCTTGTACGCGGCCTTCTCCAGGCCGATGCTGTTCACCTTCACGGCGGCTGCCGCGCTGCAGCGGGCCGGGCAGCTGGTTGAGTCGGGGCTTGTCATTGCTGCACCTGATTGCTGCCCTGAATCGTGCGTTCGCGCGATCCACTCCGCGGTCAGCGGCATGCCGTTGCAGCGCGCCACCGAAGCGAGCTGCCCGCCGCACACCGGTTCCTCCGACAGCAGGATCTGGTGCAACTGGCCGTCGAAGTTGTTCTCGACCACGAAAACCCGCTCGTACGAGTTGATGAACTCGCGCACCGTGTCGTTGATCGGCAGCGCACGCAGCCGCATGTACGCGGTCTCGATGCCCTGCTTCCGCAGCAGGTCCCGCGTCTCGACGATCGCCGGGTGGTTCGAGCCGATGCTGATGATGCCGAATCCGGGCGCCTTCGGGGGCGTCGACGACCGGCGCGGGCACGAGCGTCGCGCGCGGTGTCGAACTTCCGGCGCAGGCGGCGCAGGTTGTTCTCCCAGTCCTCGGGCCGCTCGCTGTACGTCGCCATCTCGGTGTGGCCGGTGCCGCGGGTGAAATAACCGGCCGCGGGATGCCGCGTGCCCGGCAGCGTGCGCCAGGTGATCCCGTCGCCGTCCACATCCTTGTACCGGCCCCACGAGTGGCCCAGCTCGTTGAGCTGCTCGACGCGTCAGCACCTTGCCGTGGTCGATCGGCTTCTCAGGGTACTCGAACCGCGGGCTGATCCAGATGTTCATCCCCAGGTCCAGGTCGCTCAGCACGATGACCAGCGTCTGCAGCCGGTCGGCCAGGTCCAGCGCCGTGATGCCGAACTCGAACGCCTCCGCCGGGTCCGCCGGGAACAGCAGCACGTGCCGGGTGTCGCCGTGGCTCAGGTAAGTACGCCGCGGAAATGTCGCCCTGGCTCGTCCGGGTCGGCAGGCCCGGTCGAGGGACCGATGCGCTGGATATCCCAGATGACGGCGGGGACTTCGGCGAAGTACGCCAGGCCGGCAAACTCGGCCATCAGGTCGAGGCCCGGGCCGGCCGTCGCGGTCATCGCGCGCGCGCCGGCCCAGCCTGCGCCGATCACCATGCCCAGCGCGGCCAGCTCGTCCTCGGCCTGCACCACCGCGAAGTTCGCCTTGCCCGTATCCGGGTCGGTGCGCAGCTTCGGCAGGTACTTGTTCAGCCCGTCGACCACGCTGGAGGCCGGGGTGATGGGGTACCAGCCGACGAAGCTGACGCCGCCGAAGATCGTGCCCAGCGCCGCAGCCGTGTTGCCGTCGGCCAGGATCTTGTCCTCGTTGAACCCGCTCATGCGCTGCACGCGGTACGGATCGCTCTTGGTCAGGTTTTCCTTGGCCCAGTCGTACGCCCGGCGCACCATGCTCATGTTCAGCTCGATCGGCTTCGGCTTGCCGTCGAAGTTCCAGGAGACCGCGTCCGCGATTTCCTGCATGTCGATGTCGAGCAGGTACGTCAGCACGCCGACGTACACCATGTTGGCGATGTAGTCCTTCAGCTCGAACGGCACGCCGGCTTCTTTGACCAGCTTGCTCACCGGCATCGGGTAATAGGTCACGTCCGGCCGCCGTGCGGCGATGGGCAGGGAGTCGTCGTACAGGACGATGCCGCCTTCGGCCACCTTGGCCATGTCTTCCGCCGCGGTCCGGCCGTTCAGGCAGACCGCGATCTCGTAAGCGTCGCGGTGCGCCAGGTAGCCGTCTTTGCTCAGGCGGATCATGTACCAGGTGGGCAGACCCTGGATGTTGCTGGGGAACAGGTTCTTGCCGACGACGGGAATGCCCATCTTGAAGAACGCCCGCAGCAACACGCCGTTGCTCGTCTGGCTGCCCGACCCGTTGATGGTGGCGATGTTCAGCGAGAAGTTGTTGATCACTTCTGGCCGGTCCGCCACCGGCATCGGCGCCTCTTGTACTGCGATACTCATACCGCTTCTCCTTGGAGTTGTTGGAGGGTGACAGGGAGGGCTGGCCCGCCGTTCGCGGGCGCAACGTTGGGCTGGTGCGTGGCTTCGCTGGGTGCGATGAACTCGTGCGCCACGCCCATGCGGTCGATCAACTGCATGTGCTGGATCAGCAGCTCCTTGCCGCGTTCGTATTCGCCCGCCTGGATCGCCTGCGCGATCCGCTCGTGATACGACCACACTTCCTGAAGGTAACCGTAATCTGCGTAGGTGTTCAGCTCGACGGCTTCGTACGCGTCCCAGTAGGCCTCCAGCAGGCCCAGGACAAACGGGTTGTTCAGCCGCCGGTAAATCGCCAGGTGGAAGGCCCGATGCTCCGGGTAGGGGATTTGCACCCGCTCGGTGTTCAGCTTGGCCTGCGCCTGCTCCACCAGCCGCAGCAGCTCGGCTTTGTCCTCGCCGGTCAGCAGCGCGACCGCCTCGTCCCAGAACGCCATCTCGAGGTGGATGCGCAGCGTGCTGTACGCGCGGAACGCGCCCGGATCCAGCGCCAGCCCGACCATCAGCCCCAGCCGCACCGCGTTTGCGAAGTTGTAGGGCAGGCAGCGGATGCCGCGCCGCGGGCTTGCCTCGACCAGCCCCAGCACACGCGCCACCTCGAACTGCTCGCGCAGCTTCCCGACGCTGATCCCGATCTCGTTCGAGATCTCGTCCAGCGGCGGCAGCTTCGTGCCCGGCTCGCACCCGCGCGTCAGCAGGTAGCGCAAGAATTCCGAGTCGATGCGGTTGAAGATCACCAATCGTTCCTATCGGCCTCTCGGCAGAATATTCCGATTGATCCGATCAATCGGATAATCAGTAGTATAGCGCGCCCCTGCAGAAACGCAAATCCGCCGCAGCGCTTTCCTTAACACGACCTTACATCTTTGTGTGAATGTCCGCGTATACTACATAAGTCCATTGTGCAGTATGACTATGGTATTTGTCAGTTGCACGTTACCTGTACTCTTGAGGATTGAATGCACATGTTACAGTTGAATAGTCGGCGGGCCGCAGCCTTCCCGCGGGAGGAATGCGGTGGCTGAGCGAGAGATGCGCACGGTGTGGACGGTCGCCGAGGGCGACTTGAGCGGCAAGGGCAGGCTGCACGTGCTAGAGATCATGGCCAGCGCCATCGTCGGCGGGATGGAAACGTACGTCAGAAACCTGCTCCGCCTGATGCCCCCCGACCGGTTCCGAGTCACCTGCCTGTGTCCCTATGAAAGTGAAATCACCGAGGTTCTGCGGTCGTTCGGCGTTGCCGTCTTCGTTGCCCGCATGGACGACGATCCCCCGTGGCGTTCGATCCAGACCGTGGTCGAGATCGTCCGCAACTTCGACGTCGACTTGATCCATGCCCACCTGCCCAAGGCGCACGTCCTGGGCGGGCTTGCCGGCGCGCTCACTCGCACGCCGGTCGTCGCGACGGTCCACGGCAACAGCATCACGACCCATGAGTTGGGCATCCACCGCACGACAGGGACCAACCTGATCGCCGTGTGCCAGGAAGCGTACATCCAGGCGCTTGCGATGGGCGTTCCGCTCGACCGTGTCACCCTGATCCGTAACGGCGTCGATGTCGAGCTCTTCAAGCCCAACGATGCGGCCCGCGCCGCATTCCGCGCCTCGCTTGGCATTGCGCCCGAGACCCCGCTGGTGGGTTTTGTCGGCCGCATCGACGTCGAGAAGGGCCCGGACCAGTTTCTGCAGGCCGCGCAGGTGATTCATGCCGAGGCCCCGCACGCGCACTTCGTCATGGTGGGACCGGCCACCAATATGATAAAATGCAGGAGCTGGCTGCAGAGCTGGGGCTCGCAGGGCGTCGTGCATTTCGCCGGTCTCTGGCCCGACACGTCGCAGGTCTATCCCGGCATCGATCTGCTCCTGCAGACCTCGCGGATCGAGGGCCTCCCGCTGTCGCTGCTCGAGGCGATGGCTTGTGGGCTGCCGGTCGTGGCCACCGGCGTCGGCGGCGTGCCCGAAATCGTCGAAGAGGGGCGGACGGGCATGATCGCAGGACCGGGCGACTGGCGCGGCGTCGGCCAGCGCGGCGATCGATCTGCTCGAACACCCCGCACGCATGCAGGCCATGGGCGAGGCGGGGCGCCGCAGGGCTGAAACGCAGTTCGACCTCCGCGTCACGGTCAGCCAAACGACCGACCTGATGGAGCGCCTGGTCCATGCCGCGCAGGCCGCCCATCTCGGTCAGCCGGCGCACCGGGCCCGCGTGCGTAAGGACCAATGACCCGCGGCGTCTGATAAACTGAATTTCTCTCAAAAATGTAATAATAATTCCTGCCTCCTGCAACCAGAGGATTATGATCGGATTCCGCCCCGGTGCGCCGAACGAAGCGCCGGGGTATTGGATTAAGGAGGCCAGGATGCCACGGAAAAGTAAGTTGCTCATCAGCGCGACGACGTTCTTCGTCCTGCTGATCGTAGCGCTTGTGGCGACCGCGTGCGGCAAGAGCAGCAGCGCGGAAGCTCAGCCAACACTACCTGTCTTAACACCATCTGCAGCGGCTTCATCCGGCGGAGCCGCCTCGAACAGCAGCAGCGTTTCGGCTAACGGCGGCGCTCAAGCCGGAGCCGCGGCGGCTACGCCGGGAACCACCATCACCGGGACCGGCCAGACGACGAGCACGGGAACGGCCGGGAACCTCGCCGCCGGAGCAGGCAGCGCTGCTAACGCCACAGGCCAGGCGCCCGCGGGGTCGGCAGGCGCACTGGCGCAAGCAGCCACGCCCGCGCCGTCCGCCGCCATGACCGGCACGACACGCCATGACCGGCACGAACGCCATGACTGGCACCAATGCCATGACTGGCACGAATGCTATGACCGGCACGAACGCCGTGACCGGCACGAACGCCGTGACCGGCACGAACGCCATGACTGCGACGAACCAGGTGACCGCCACCGGCGCCATGACTGGGACCGGCCAGGCGAACGCCAATGGGGGCATGGCGATGGGCGCGACAGGTGGCGGCCAGCAGTCAGGTTCGCCAACTCCGCGGCCGCCCCTGCCCACCCCGCGCGCCGAATTCAAGGCGCAGGCCGCGAAGGGGCCGGCCCCGACGGTGGCGCCTGAGGCAGCCAAGCTCGGCGCGCAGCAGCAGCCCACGCCCGCTCCGGGTGAGTGGACCACGTTCGGCTACGACTACGAGCAGACGCGACACTCCTCGCTGGCGCAAATCGCCAAGGACAACGTGCGGAACCTCGGTCGCGTCTGGTCGCTCGACTTTCAGGATCAGGACAAATCGATCCCCGGCGGCCAGGAAGGCTACCCGCTGGTCGTCGGCGGCACTGTCTACGTCAGCACGAGCTTCAACCACGCGTTCGCGCTGGATGCTGCCACCGGACAGGTCAAATGGCACTTCTCGCCGGGCGAAATCGGCAAGTTCCACAACTTCGGCCTGAACTTCAACCGCGGCCTGGCCTATTGCGACAACACGCTCTACATGCTCACGCTCGACATGCGCATCATGGCGATCGACGCCGGGAGCGGAAAGCTCGTCAAGCAAATCAACATCGCGGACACGATCCCCGACGCCAAGACCGAGTTTGGCTATTACGAGACGGCCGCACCGATTTGCTATAACGGCACCTTGCTCATCGGATCTTCCGGCGGCGACAATGGCTTCCGCGGCTTCGTCATGGCCTACAACGCCAAAGACCTGACGCCCGCCTGGCCGAATCCGTACTGGACTGTGCCGCCCGTGAACCAGGACTGGCGCAAGCAGGGCGTGTTCCACGGCGGCGGCGCGGTCTGGATGCCCGTTTCGATCGACACGACTTCGGCACCGTCTACTTCTCCGTGGGTAATCCTTCGCCCGATTTCTACCCGCAGCTGCGGCCGGGCAACAATCCTAAGACCAACTCCCTGATCGCGGTCGACCTCAAGACCGGCCAGGAAAAGTGGTGGAAGCAGCAGCAGGCCGGCGATCAGTGGGACTACGACACCTCCACACCGCCGATGGTGTTCACCGGCCGCGTCAACGACCAGGAGCGCCGGGTGGTCGCGGTCGGCAACAAGGCTGGCCACTGGTTCCTCTACGATGCGAAGACCGGCGATCCGATCTATGAGACGGTGAAGATCCTGGACACCGATAACCACCCGCCGCTCGAGCAGGGCAAGGCGGTCGAGGTCTACCCCTCCGCGTTGGGCGGCATGAACTACGGACCCATGTCCTACGACCCGGGCACCAACTACGCGTTGGTCTCCGCCGTCGAGTCGAAGACCGTGCTGGTGCAGGCTCGTTCGCCCGGAGGAGGTGGACAAAGCCCGCGCCCGTGGTGACGTGGACACGGGCACCCTCAATGGCTTCGGCACGACGCCCCTGGGCTGGCACGACTACGGCAGCATTACCGCCGTAGATATCAACACCGGCAAGATCGCGTGGAAATTCCGCACCTCCGAGCCGGAACGGGGCGGCGTCACCACCACCGCCTCGGGCATTGCCTTCGTTGGCGGCGGCGACGGCTACATTCGGGCGATCGACACTTCCAACGGCGCCGTCCTCTGGGCCTACCAAACCGGCGCTCCCATCGCAGCCGCGCCGAGCGTTTATGAGGCAAACGGCATCGAATACGTCGTCGTTACGGTTGGCGGCACGAGCACCTCGTCTGCGGGTGGCAAAGTCTCGCAGATCATGGCGTTCGCCCTCGGCGGCGATCCGATGCAGTTCGGCGCCCCGGGCAACCAGTCGAGTGGCACCTCGCCCGAGGACATTCTGAAGCAGGCGACGCAGAGCAAAGAGGATGCGTCTCAGTTCATTACGATTGACAAGAAGGTCAAGAACCAGGTTGACCTCACCGTCGTCGCATCGCTGAGCCCGGCCAACGGTGGCTTGAACTTCAACGGCTACGTCAAGGGCGAGGCGGCTTACCACGTGCCCGAGGGCTGGACGGTGCAGGTCACCTTCCGCAACCTCAGCACCCAGTCGCCGCACAGCGCGGTCGTTGCGCCCGACGGCCAACAGAACAATGTCCGCATCACGCAAACCGCCTTCCCTGACTCGGCAACGCCCAACTACGAGGCGGGCATCACGTCCGGTTCGCAGGCTTTCACCTTCAAGGCCCAGAAGCAGGGCAAGTACATCCTGATCTGTGGTCTGCCGGGTCACGGCCAGGCCGGCCAGTGGATCTGGTTCTACGTCGACGCCCCCGACTCGCAGCCCTCGTGGCAGGCGGGCAACGGGCAGCCGTACGTGCCGGCAGCCGCCGGGAACGGAGGCTGATCACATGCGAAACGCTGATCTCGGCCGCAAGCTGCTCCTGCTTGCGGCAGCGGCAGTCCTCTTCGGGCTCGCCCTGCTCGTCTTCGGGGGTGGCAGCGTCAGCTTCGCCGAGTCAGCCGTCGCGCAAGGCGCCGGCGGGGCGCGAAATCGCCGCCCCGCCGGTGACCGTCGCGCAATGGTCGACCAGCGGAGGCGACCAGTGGCAGCCGGTGACCGGCACGGTCACGCTCGGCGGGCAGCCGGTTTCCGGCGCCGCGTTGGTCGTGGGCGGCTTTCGGCTGCCCGCGCCCACCGACGCCCAGGGCCGGTTCGTCTTTCCGGTCGACCGTAACGTCGTGCAGCGCTATCCGGTGAAGGTGGCCGACGCGGGGAACGCCCAGGTGGGCGGAAGCGCACTGACGGCCGACCAGCGTTCCGCGCTGCTCGCGGCAGACGGCGGGATCGTCGTGCACTACAAGGTGAGCGACGTCTCCAGCGCCATACGTCCCGACGGCACGGTGGCTGTCAGCGGCACGCTCTCGTTTGCCGCCGGCGACCCGCCTCCGGCAGTCGGGCTCTACGCGTTCCGCCTCGAAGGGACGGTGAAGGACACGTCCGGGCGGCCCGTGCAGGGCGTGCTCGTGACGGGCAAGGTCGAGGACCGGTGGACCGTCTCCGAGCCGACAGACGCGAAGGGCCACTACCGCGCGATCTTCTGGCCGACCCCGGAGGACCCGACCTTACACGTCGCGGTGTACGACGGCGACCAGGCGTACAGTGTCCAGGGCGGCGCCGACGTCACGTTCGAGCCGCTGAAGAGCGCGCGAATGGACCTCACCATCGACCGGGCCGCGGGCACGATCCGGCCGCCGCAGCCCCAGGCGCTGGATGGTGTGGTATACGACGGCCTCCTCGTCGGCGTCGCGCAAGGCGGCAAGCCGGTGCGCCCGGTGGCCGCCACGTGGCCCGACGAGAAGGGCCGCTTTAGCATGGTCCTGCCTGCCGCCATGTCCGGCCAGCGGCTCGACTGGTGGCAAGTGCAGACCTACTACTTCTCGACCGGACCAGGCACGCCCGGCTCTCCCATCGACGTCGCCGAATGGCCGTCCGAACTCGGCCCGCGCGTCGCGCGGGGCTTCGGGTCAGTCGACCTGCCGGCAAAACGCTGAGAGTAAGGGGGCGGAGGGGATTCCTTCCGCCCCCTTCTCGCCCCGTCAACCGTTCGCCGTACCGGTCAAACACGTTTACCCGGGCGTGCGTGTGCCGATTGTACGCGATACTCCTGTGCCGCTTGTCCATGCTTTGTATAATCTTTTCTAACGATGCCCTAAAGAATCAGGAGAAGACAGTATGGCGAAGAAAGCAGTGGAAGCACCGGCCGGCGTGCCGGCAGTGGGAACCCCGGCGCCCGATTTTGAGCTGAAGAATGATGAGGGGAAAACCGTGCGGTTGAGCGACCTGCGGGGAAAGCGGGTGGTGCTCTACTTCTACCCCAAGGATGACACGCCCGGCTGCACCACCCAGGCCTGCGGTTTCCGGGATAATTACGTTGAGATCCAGGAGCAGAACGCCGTGGTGCTTGGCATCAGCCCCGACGGCGAGAGCAGCCACGCGAAGTTCAGGACCAAGTTCAATTTGCCCTTCACGCTCCTCGCCGACCCCGAGCACACCGTCTCAGAAGCCTACGGCGTCTGGCGCGAGAAGAGCATGTACGGCAAGACCTACATGGGCATCATCCGCTCGCACTTCCTGATCGACGAGCACGGCAACATCGCCGACGTCCGCTACAGCGTGAGCCCGGATGACAGCGTGCAAACTGCGCTGGCAGCGTCTGCGGCTGAACTGATCGGCAAAGCGCTCGCACCACTCAGCCAGACCGCTGAAAAGCGGTCAGCGCCGGCACGGATGAAGCCGCCAGCCGTAGTATAGCGGCGCGAGCCAGCGCGAGCGCGCGCCGTACCGCCGCTGCATAAAGGCCCAAGGAGGGAAGAAGATTTCGCTGCATGTACGCTAGTCGTTGTCGCCAACTGGTGGCTCCGCTCATACGCCGCCAATGATGCTCCCAGAGCTGCTCGTCACCCGCTTGCGCCGCGGCGATATATCGAGCCTCATCCTTCGGCTGGATGAACTGGCTGCCAACGCTTGGCGCGCGTCTTCGGGCAGAAAGGCGCCAAACCAGCCCTCGGCCTGCTGCTAACCAGTAACGCAGCGCAGCTGCCAGGTGCATCGTAGCGGCACGATCGACCAGAAGCGGTCCAGTTCCACTCTTGGCCGTAGCGGAGGACCAGCATCCGTAGGTCGAGAAGCCAGATCAGCCGCGGTTGTTGGCCATGGTGCAACAGCAAGATGTGCGCAGGCGTGGAGCAATTGATCGGCCGGCTCGAGCACGAACGCAGCACAGCCGTCTAGGTCTGCCGTGCTGCGCTCGTGCTCGCAGTTGGTCGACATCTACGTACCGCACGTATCCGGGATCGTGCAGGGGGTGCCAGTGTGCCTCGATGCTCACCATTTGACCGGCCGCCCAAGCTTCTCTGCACCTGTAAGTGGTTAGTAAAGGCCAGGTGTGATTCCGGATCCAGGCCTAGGATGTCATTGTATCCTTGTCCCAAAAGCACCTGTCTCACAGCCGCCGAGTTGGACTCGCTCGATCAGCAGATCCAGGTCGGCGGTCGGTCGTGTCGCCGGCGTCGGGTAGAGGGTGCTGCTGAGCGCCATGCCCTTCAATATGATGGGCTGGATGCCCAGCGGCTTAAGGTCAGCCAGTAGTTCCCGCAGCATTTCGGACAGCAAAGTGTGGTTGGCGGCAGAGGTGTAGTAGCTTGAGCGCAGGGTATCCGAGATGTTCCTCCCGCTCCTGTACCAGCCCTGCCGCTCGCAGGCGGTAGAACGTCAGTGGCGCGAGTCCATGAGCTTCCAACCATGTCGCCCAGGTCACATCCGGCTGGCCCTGCAGCCCAGGTGGCAAGTGGGGTTGCATCCTCTGCCATCAAGCCATGCAGGAAGTCAATGGCCCCGCAGGGTGCCACCTGCGACGACTCCCATGCACGCGACGGGGTTACCTTCGCTCATGCCGACACCGTCCGGTCAGGCTTCCAAAGTTGTTCCTGGGGCGCCAGTTTGCACGTTACTCGCCTGCAAGTTATTGGCCGCTGCCGCTATCCCCCAGAGCGCCCAGATGATCACAGCTGGCCGGGTGCCCCAGGTAGCTGCATCGAGCAAGCCATGGGTAGCCAGAGCGATCTGACTCCCCAGCAATCCTGCGCCCAGTCCAGCCAGGTAGGGATGGCGTCCTCGCTCGCCCGCTGCCCAGCCCCGCCGATACAGCCTCCCAGGAGGCACTGCAAGCAAGCGCGAGCAGCGCCAGCCAGGCTACCAGCCCCAACATCCCCACGTCCACGCCCACTTGGAGGAAGAGGTTATGCGCGTGCGGAACGTCGGCATCGGGCCCGGCGAGAAATAACGGGTACCAGGCGTTGACTACCTGTTTGAACGTGCCCATCCCTATCCCGGAGAAAGGAAAATCTTGAAGCATGTACATCGGCCCGTGACCAAACCTCCAGGCGTCCCTCCAACCCGCCCAGAGATTGCGTGGAAGTCATCGCTTCTATGATCCGCGCGCTGCCGAGTTGCCAGATTACCAAGCCCGAGACAAGGACTGCCAACGGCACGACCAGCCAGCCGCGTTTCCAACGCATCGCGACCAGGACGATTGCCGCAGCGGCGAGGCCGAATAACCCACCGCGCGACTTTGTCAAGAGGAGCACGCCGAGCATCAGAATGTCCGCGACAATGCTGATCGCTCGCTCGGCGACGCTCTGCTGACCCCATCCGAACAGGAGTAGCCCGGACGCTAGCGGCAATATTACGACCAATGCGCCTGCCATCACGTTTGGGTGAATCGCATCGGACAGGAGTAGCGGCACCCGACGGTAGATCGCTTCTGGAATGAAGAGCAGTTTTGTACCCGGCATCCACTGCACTGCAACCGGCGCCGCGAGGGCGAGGAGCGCGCCAGCCGCTACTATCCCATTTGTGGCCAGGCGTGCCCTGGTTGCCGAACTCGCCCAGTTGGCAATTGCGTAGAAGAGTAGCACACCGGCCAGTAATCGGTAAATCTGCGGCCGGGTCACCTCAGGCAGGGCCGTAGCCCAAAGCGTCACGGGAACCGTCAATAAAAGAACGCTGATGGCGACGTCGGCATGCGTGCAAATCGTCAGGCGGCCGTATGCAAGCCAGCGCACGAGCCAGAACAATAAGCCCAAGGCCGATGACGAATGGCAAGACGCGGGTCGCAACGATCCCGACTGCGACTCCAAGCCCCATGATCCAGAATTCGAGTCCGGCCACCACTTGCGCGATCTCCCGGATTCTTTTCACGTGCAGAACCTGTCGGATCTTCCTAAAGCGCATATTCCGCGGACCTGGCATCCCCATAAAACATCCGCACAGTGTCCAGTGAGTACTCGGTCAGATCTTTTCCGATCACCGGGATCTTCTTCAGCAAATCATTGGTCACCGTAATGATGTGGCAGCCGATGGCATCGGCCTGGAAGATATTGAGAAGTTCGCGCGGGCTGGCCCAGATCAACTCGGCGTTTGGTGTCGGCCGTAGGAGTTCGACCGCGGCAGCCATGAGGGGGACCGGATCGCGACCGGTATCGGCGATGCGACCGGCGAAGACCGACACAAAACAGGGCGCGCCGCCAACCACGCAATCCGCCACTGCCCGCACCTGGTACAGCGGCATGATCGCCGTGACATTTAGCTTCACTCCGGCGTGCGATAGCCGCCGGATTAGATCGTAGGCCGGCTCTCCGCTGCGAGTTTGTAATGGGGATTTTGACGTAGACTTGTCTGCCCCAGGTGGCAATCTCGCAGGCTTGGCGTTCCATCTCGGCGAACTCGTCTGCGAAGACCTCGAAGGACAGGGGCCGGTCTGGGATGGCCTGCACGATGTCAAGGGCGAAGGCTTTGTAGTCCGCGATGCCCGCCTTACGCATCAAGCGTCGGATTGGTCGTGAAACCCTTGATATACGGCTTTCGGTACATTTCCAACATGCCGGCTTTGTCCGCGCCGTCGGCGAAGATCTTCACCCTCAGCTCATTGATGTCCATGACACCGATCTCTTCCTTGCGGTCAGTACGCTCGAGGATCCAATCTGCAGCCTCGTTCAGGGATCTCACGCGCGTGTGGGGTTGGCTGCGTTCGCGCTCGGCGTAGCCATAGTCGATGAACACCGTAGCGCACCCCGCGCTCTTGCCGGCCTCTATGTCGCGCCAGCGGTCGCCAACAAGATAGCTCGACGCCAGGTCGAGGCCTTCTTCCTCTGCGGCTGCCAGCAGCAACCCGGGCTTTGGCTTACGGCAGTCGCAGTCGTCGGCATCGTCGTGATAACACACTCTGAATTCGTCGATGGCAAGACCCCGCGCAAGTAGCTCTCGGTGGAGTGCCTCGACCGTCGCGCGTGTTTGGGCGCCGCGCGCTACATCTGGCTGATTGGTCACGACGATCAACCGGTAACCCGCCGCTCGCAAACGGCGCCAAAGCGTCGGCGACCCCAGGGAGCACCTCGAGTTGCGATACGTCCGCCGGCGGATACGGCCTGCCCTCGCGAACCAGCGCCCGGTTGATCACCCCGTCCCGATCCAGGAACACAGCCCGTCGCTTCACCGCCCTGACTCCCACTTGGCTACCGCAGTCTGCACCAGCGGGTGTGACACCAGCAGGTGCCAGATGACCGCCTGAAATGCCTCGGTGTGTGGCGTAACGGTCGCTGGATTAACAGTGGGCACAATCACGCAGGCATCAGCCACCTGAGCTGTGTAACCACCATCGCGTCCCACCACACCGATGATGCATGCGCCTACCTCCTTTCCGTACTTCAGTGCCGCCACCAGGTTGGGGCTGACATTCTTTTCGAGGCTTCCGCCGCCCACTGAGATGACGAAGAGCATGTCGTCCGCCCTAAGACGACTCGTCTTGAGCCAGGCCTCGAAAACCGTCGCCCAACCCTCGTCGTTGGTGCGCGCGGTCAGCTCGGAAACGTTGTCGGTCGGCGCATACGCTTCAATGCCCGCCAGCTTGCGGAAATCGTTAACCGCGTGCGCCGCGTGCGCCGCGCCGCCGCCAACGCCGAGAACGAAGAGCCGGCCGCCGCGGTTCCGCATGCTGGCAAGCAGCGTCGCCATGCGCTCGATTCCATCCTGATCGAGAAGCTGCAGAATGGCGAGAGCCTCGCAGAGGTGTTGTTCCGTATACGTCATCGTATCTCCGATTTAGAAATTGACCACCACCTTGGCGCCTTCGAAATCGAAGTCATAGGGCATCTCGCGTAACCCTTCGGCGGCCAGTGCTTGCCGAAGCCGAGCCTTTCGCCCATTCGTGCAGCAGAACATAAAGAAGCCCCCGCCGCCTGCGCCCATGATCTTCCCACCCAGCGCGCCGTGCTCCCGCGCCAGGTCATACCATCGATTGATGCGACCATCGCTGATCTGCCCGCTGCGCCGTTTCTTGTTCTCCCAGTGCTCGTGGAGCAGGAGCCCGAACTGCTCGATGTCTCCTTGTTCCAACGTTTCCTTGATCCGATACCCCAACTCCTTCGTGCGATGCAGGCTATCCACCACCGCGCCGTTGCCTGCTCGCGTATCCTGTTTCTGTGCCGCAAGGATGCCATCGGCTGATCGGGTGATGCCGGTGTAGAAAAGCAGCACGTTGTTCCGAAACTCTTCGACAGTCGACAGTGAGACATCCAGCGGCGTCACACGCACCCGGCCATCCGTAGCCAATTCGAGACAGGTGATGCCGCCGAAGCTGGCCAGGTATTGGTCTTGCTTGCCCACCGGGTGCCCCGCGATGTCGATCTCGATATGGCATGCCATCTCCGCGAGCGCCTGCGTCGGAATTCGCTCTCGCTTCATCTCGTACAACGCGGTGAGCAGTGCCACCAGATAGGTGCTGGAGGAACCGAGACCGGTGCCTGCCGGCACATCGGCCATCGAGACGATCTCCAGGCTGCCACCCAGCTTAAGTTCCTTGAGCGCTGGCCGCACCAGGTCGTGCTCCACCTCGTCCGGCGTGCACACCTGCTCATAGCGCGAATACTTGACGCGGATGTACTCGTCCGCGGCGGGCCGGTTGACACATATGTGTAAATACTTGTTGATAGCTGCGCTGAGTACGAATCCGCCGTATTGACAGTAGTATGAGGGTAAGTCGGTGCCGCCGCCTCCCAGCGGGATACGGAACGGGGCTCGAGACATGATCACGCTGGCGCCTCCATTTCCGACCGCACGCGGTCCAAATCCTCAGGACGGTCGATCCACCATAGCCGCTCGGCCGCGCTCAGCCTGTAGCCGTACAGGCGCTCGCCCTCTTTCAGCATTGCCGGGAAGACATCGCGGGCGAAATCCGGTGCCGCCGAGTCAGGGATATGCTCCAAGACACGGGGATCCAACACGTAGATTCCTGCGTTCACCCAATGAGAGAAGACCTCATCCGGTCTCGGCTTTTCGACCAGGCGGGTGATACGATCTTCGCTGTCTAGCTCGACGATTCCGCTTTGCGTCACATCCTCCCGGAAATGCACTGCCACCGTCGCCGCCGCGCCCTTGATGCGATGCTGCTCATAGAGGCGATTCACGTCACAGGTGCTGAGGTTGTCGCCGTACCAGACAAGGAACGGCTCGCCGAAGTACTCTGCAACCTTCTTGACCCCACCTGCCGTCCCCAACGCCTCCGCTTCCAAGGAGTACGTGATGCGTACGCCCCACTTGTGTCCATCACCAAAGTGGTCGATGACGGCTTCGGGCATGTAACAGAGGTTGATGACGAGGTCGGATACACCGTAGTCCGGGAGCCGCGCGATGGTATGTTCGAGCAACGGTTTGCCGTCGAGAGGCACCATGCACTTTGGCACGCGATCCGTTAGTGGTCGCAGCCGCGTCCCCAATCCCGCTGCCAGAATCATCGCCTTCATACTAGACCGTCACCATCCGCCCGCTCTGCGCCGAGCGATACAGCGCCGCGATCGATGCGCATAGCCTGCAGGCCCTCGTAACCGTTCGCCAGGGGCTGGCGGCCCTCGCGAATTGCCGCCGCGAACTCCTGCCATTCGGCTTGCCATGAGAGATCCGGACCACCGTACTCGAAGGTTTTCACGTTTGGCGCTCCTCCCTCCGGCTTTCGCTGCCCGACCTCCAACCGTTCGATGCCGTAGCTGCCGCCCAATCCTTCCACGCGCGAGTACCCGTCGCGACCGAAAACCTCAAAACTGAACCGGTTCTTCCACTGCGTCCAACTCGTATGGAACTGCGCCACCTGACCGCTCGCCGTGCGCAAGAGAGCGAAGGCGTTATCCTCTAAACGACGCTGGGGCTCGAATTGCGGCGGCCGGACCGGCGGGTCTCCACACGCCTGCGGCCAGTAGCCAAGGTCCCAGAAGTAGGTATCCAACGCGGCAAAGGCTTCGACGAATTCGTTTCCCTGCCCCGGTTCACCGGCCATGAACCAGCGGCATAGATCAACGATATGGACCCCTTGGTCCAGCAACTCGCCGCCGCCGCTTAAGTCAGCATCGGCTCGCCACTCCTTGTCGTAGCCCGGCCGCCCACCGTGACCGTACACTGCACGGATGAACATCACCGGACCCAGGGCGCCGCTCCCGCACAACTCGTGGGCCTGCCAAACGGCCGGATGGTGTCGGTGGTTGAAGCCCGTCTTGAGAATGACGCCCGCCTGCCGCGCCGCGTCGACCATCTCCTCCGCCTCAGTGGCATTCCGGCCCAACGGCTTCTCGCACAGCACGTGCTTCCCCGCCCGCGCAGCCGCCACCGTCGCCGGCGCCAGCACCTTGTTGACCGTGGATACCACGATAACATCCACATCCGGTCGAGCTACCACCTCAGTCCAGTCCTGCGTCCAGTCGCAGCTGCATTCCTGCGCCACGGCCTGTGCCCTGCCCCGATCCACGTCAGCTACGGCTACGACACGTTCCCCGAGCTCACAGGCTACCTGTGCCCGGCGCTTCCCGATCAGACCGCAGCCAATAATGCCTATCCGAAGTGTCATCCACGTTTCTCCAACAGAGGTCCTACGGTGTGCGGATCCAGTCGCCGCAGCGTGTACCATGACGTGTCCGCAAGCTCGGCAATGCGTCCGCCATCCCAATCGCGCCAGTCGTCGTGCGCCGCGCTGATGAGTTTCCCGGTCAGACCATTCGAGGCCGAAGAGGCCAGGAATACGACCAAGGCCGCTGCCATCTCCGGGGGCGTACCGCCCTCGACTCGGCGCCGTTGCGCGGCCGCCAGCTCGTCCCCGGCCGCCTCGCCGGCTCTCAATACCTCCTCGAGCATCCGCGTATTGACCGCGCCCGGCGCAATCGCATTAACCTGGATGTTGAACGGTCGCACCTCTTCCGCCAACGTTTCGGTCAACCGCACGAGGGCTGCTTTTGAAGCTGCGTACGCGCTGAAGTTGGGCCGCGGAGCGGTCGCTCCGCCACCCGAGAGGTTGATGATCTTTCCACTCTTCCGTGCGATCATGCCGGGTAACACGGCTTGGGTGCAATGGAACGGCCCAAACAGGTTGACCGCGACAGCCTGCATCCAGGCCTCGGGATCGTTCTCGACCAGCGGGCCTATGGGCGGCTGAATGCCCGCGTTGTTCACCAGGATGTCTATCCGGCCGAACCGCTCCAGACCTTGCGCCAATTGCTTGCTGCGACATCTGCCCGACGTGAGACGTCAGCCACGACAGGAAACGCATCGCGAGCAGCGCTCTCGCACGGCTGACGCCGTCTGTTCCAGTTCGACTGCCGTCCGTGCTACTAGGATCACGTCAGCGCCGGCTTCAGCTAACGCCAAGGCAATAGTTTGCCCAATCCCTCGCCCCGCACCGGTGATAAGTGCGATCTCGCCTGCGAGTAACCCTCTGGGGACAAGGTTCTGTAGCTGGCTCGTCATGACGCAGCTGCCCCTGCCACTCGCTGAACGACGCCCTGTTCGTGCATGATCCGGTCTGCCTCCCGCAAGAACTCGTCGGTGGTCTGCTGCTGCCGCATCCACTCGACATATTCGTGGACGTTCTGCTCCACGGCGATCGTCGGCTCCCAACCCAACGCCTCCAGTCGGGAGACATCGGAGACGGTATGCCGCGTGTCGCCCAATCGAAACTCGCCAGGCACTAACGGCTTGAGATCGCTGCCGAACTCTCTGATCATGATCCGGGCAAATTCCATCACGGTGACAGGCCGCTTTCCGCCAACGTTAAACACGCCAAAATCTGCGCGCTCGTCTTCCATCGCCAGCACGTTGGCTCGTGCGACATCCTTGACGTTGATATAGTCGCGCAACTGCTGCCCGTCCTCGAAGCAGACCGGCGGCAGGCCGTGGAGCAGGCGCAAGGCGAAAATACGCGCGATGCCTGAATACGCGTTGTAAAACGAGTTGCGCGTGCCCTGAACGTAGGTGTAACGCATGCATGCGGTCGGAATGCCGTAGCGCCGACCCAGCCGGTCGGCCAGCAACTCGATGGCATACTTGGAGATACCATAGGTGGTGCCAGGACTGACAACGGTCTCCGGGATCAAGGCGTAGGTCAAATAGTTCCCGCAGTGAGGGCAGTGGATTTCCCAATCGCCGCGTCGCAACTGCTCGACCGGGCGGGCAGGCGGGGTCAACAGACCATGTTTCGGGCAACGATAGAGCCCTTCGCCGCACACCGATTGAGACGACGCGAAAACGATCTTCCTGACCGGCAGCTTGCCGGCCACGATCAACTCGAAGAGAAGGGCACTGCTCTCGGTATTGGTGTGGATGAAGGTCGAGAAATCGGGCAGATAGTCCTGATAAGCGGCAAGATGGATCACGTAGTCCACGCCGCGCAGCGCAGGGGCGAGGTCGGCCGGGTTCGCAACGTCTCCCTGCACGAACTCGGCCTCTCGGGGCACCCAGGGCGGCTTGCCTCGGGGGTGCACCCGCGGCTGCAGATTGTCCAGGATACGGACCCCATACCCTCTTGCAAGCAGCAGATCCACCGTATGCGAACCGATGAAGCCCGCGCCGCCCGTTACCAGGACCCTTTCCATCATCCTCCTACACCCCTGTCCCCGCGACCACGGCCCATGCCGTGCCGATCAGTATCTTGAAATCCAGCCAGAGCGACCATTTGTCGATGTATTCCAGGTCCATCTTGACCCACTCATCGAAATTGTTGATCGCATTGCGGCCCCGGATCTGCCACAGGCAGGTCATGCCAGGCCGGATGCAGAGCTTGCGCTTGTGCCAGAACTCGTAGCGAGCCAGTTCGTGCGGCCCTGCCGGTCGCGGGCCCACCAGGCTCATATCGCCCTTGAGCACGCTCCACAGCTGGGGCAGCTCATCCAGGCTGAACTTGCGCAGGATCCGACCCACTGGCGTGACAGCGCAGGATCGTTCTTCATCTTGAACACCGGACCGGTCATCTCGTTGAATCGCTGAAGTTCGGCCTTAGGCGTCGGCATTCAGAACCATCGTCCTGAACTTGTAACCCGTGAATGGCACCCCGTTCTGGCCGATCACCCGCCACGGATAGAACACCGGTGCGTTGGCTCGCTCCACTTGACGATCAAGAGCAATGACGCCGATGAGAGGCGAAAGCAGGACCAACAGCAGAGCAGGACACCACGATGTCAAACAGGCGTTTGACAAAAGAGCGCGTCCGAATCCCAATGGGGCGGCAGAGCACCACGGCAGGCAGGTGCAATGGTTCGAACGGATAGAGTGTCTCCAGCGTGCGCCGTTCGCCGACAACAGCACCTCGGGCACGATTCGCAAAAGAATACCGAAGTAGTCGCAGTCCTGGACGACCTGCGCCATGGCCCTCGCGCCGTCAGACGATTGGACCGCGATCACTTCGTGGATAGGCTGGTTGACTCAGCAACTGACCTATGCAGCCTGCGCTCCCCAGGTAGGGCAACGACGCAACCATATCGTTGAGCGCTACCCGCGGGGTCCACTCGCTCCGACCGGGGTGACGTAGCCGATCAAGCGATAGTCGAGCATTCTCGGCACTTTCTCAAAAAGTAGCTTCGTCATCCAGGCGATGCTTTCAGGAATGCCCAGTAGCAGGACGTTCGGTGTATAGCCCGCCGCGCGTCGGTGAGCGAAATAGCGTCCGCAGTACGAGGCGGTAGAGACACAGGCCAAGACCGCTAACCAGGGCGAAGGCAAAGATCAAGAGCCGGCTGGCAAACGAATTCTTGAAGGCAACCAGGATCAACGCCGCAAAGCTAACGCCGACAATCGGCGCGAAGAGGAAACTCCCCACCATGATTCGCGCCTTGGATTGGCGAGAAGTGGCCAATGGTTGCCGAGCAACGATAGCGCCAGCAACGTGACGGGCGCCGTCACCGGCAGGACCCACAGCACTTCTTTCAAGAGCAACGCTGGCACTCCGGTCGCTACCGATTGGCTGATTGCGAACACGAACTCCTGCATAGATGGGCTGACTCGCATGAGCGATTGCATGACACGCGGAATGAGTCCATAAGCGAAGACAAAGGCCAGAATCAGTGCTGTGGCATCGATAGCCAGAAGAAAATGCGAATCGGAATCACATTCTCTTCCTCAATCTGTCCTTGTCCCCCGGAACGGCACAGCGACTCAGCAATGGATATGCTGATTCCCCCGTGCCGCTGGACCGCCGAATGACTTCACTTCGTGTCATGATCGCTCGACGGTGCAAGCCAATCATTTGCACCCCTTTTCAATTCGCTTGAAAAGATCCAGGTACTCTCGGTAACCCGATCCCAGTTACAGTAGGAGTTGATTCGTTCAGTGCCCTGGTCGCATCCTTCGATTATCTCGGGACTGGCCTCGATGTACTCAAGCTTCTGGACGAAATCATCCCCATCGTTCGGAAGAACAAACCGTACGTTCCGCTGTCGAGCATTTCGTGATTGAAGGGCGTGTTCAGAGCGAGCACCGCGCATGAGCTAGCCAATGCTTCCAGCATTGTGGGGTTGGTACCACCGACCGAGTGACCGTGGAGATAGCAGTAACTGTATCGGTAATACTCGTACATGTTTTCTATCGGCGATATGCCCAAGAAGAGAACTCAGATCCGGATCTCATGATCTCGTCCTCATATGCGGAACGGTAGTAGTTTTTCCCGAGGACAACTAGGGGTTTGTCAGTCTTGGCCTTCAGGAAGTTCTTGATGATGAAGAGAGCGTTGTTTTCCGGCACGAAGCGAGTCACCAACAGGTAGTATTGGTGTGGTTGCAGCCCCTGGTTTTGAATGTACTCTGGCGAGAGATCGGTGCGGATCTCCGCACCATACGGGATCATCACCGAGTCTCGATGATAGACTCGCATGTAGATGCGCTGCATTTCCTCTGCATCAGCAATCAGCACATCAGCAAACTTGACACTCAGAAACGCCCCAGCCCGAAAAAACCTTTGCGAGCCATCCCCACTTGCTCCGTTGCCATTCTACCCGTCCAAGTGCACGGCCGTCGCGATTCCTAACGCCTTTATTAGGGGGAGAAAGAGGCCAGCGCCCAGGTTGAAGAGTATCACCAGGTCGACGGGTTCTCGGACGGCGCACCATATGCTGAGGAGCGAATTCGTCATCGTTCCCAGGTTCTTGGTCTCGAAGCTCCAAACGTTTCGCAACCGTACACCCCGCACCTCCTCCGGGATGGCGTCAGCCGAGTACAGCTTGCGCCGGCCGAACACGGTAACTTCGTGACCGGCAGAAACGAGTCGGGGAGCAAGTTCTGTCACGACCGTCTCGAACCCTCCGAACGCATCTGGCCCGACGTTCATTCCCTTTGTTCCGATCATCGCGACTCTCATAACGCTTGATCCTTCTTCAGCAACTGCAAACAGTCCACGTTCCTACCCCGCCATGTTAATTAGCAGAGGCTGGCGACAACTCTATCCATCTCTGCGCAAACGAGTCACTCGTGAATCTCTGCTCAAAGTCGCTTCGGTTCTGCTTGCCCATCTGGTAGCGAACTTCCGGATGATCGGCAAGATAGTTTATTCTTTCCGCAAGCGCATGGGGGTTTTGAGGAGGTACGAAATATCCATTAATTCCGTCGCTGATGATTTCCGGAATGGCAGCTACCGGTGTTGTAATCACAGGCAACCCTGCTTCTAAGGCCTCGATATTCACTATGCCAAATGTCTCGACGAGGCAAATAGGTCGGAAAAACAAAAATGTCAGCTTCAACGAAAGCCAGACGCTTGGCCTCTCCGGTAGTGGCGCCATGGAATTCGACGCGATCCTCAATGCCCCATCGCACGAGTAGATCATGGGCATATTCTTCATCACTCGGCGGCCACCACGGGCCACAGAATACGAACCGCATATCGCGGCGCTGCCGCAAAACCTCCGCTGCAGCTTCAAGTGTCACAACCCAGCCCTTCTTTCGATTGAGGTTGGACAAGAACAGGACCGTTAGGCATTCTCTTCGGGCAAGTCGCCTTCTCTCGGCCAAATCAGAGGCCAGACTGGGAACGATGCCATGATGTACAGCACGAATTCGTTGCTGTGGAACCCATCGCTCGAAGCTCGGCTTCAAGGCCTCTCCTGGCACAACCACACATGCCGCACTGCGTAGCGCCGCGGCCACGACCTGCTGGAAAGTCGAGACCGCTGTGCAAAATCGATTATTCCATTCCCGTGCATCCAAAGCACCACCTGCCGGTTGAACAAAGCCTTCGCTGTCAGTGCAAACACGCTATCTTTTAGTAAAGCCCACCCGACAGAAGCGAAATTCAGTATGACGATGGCGCGCCGGTCTCGCACTAGGCACAGGCAGAACCGCGAAATATGCAAGCGCCAGCCCGATTTTCCGAAGAGACAATTTGCCCATCTCATCAAGCTGGCGGATAAAGACGGTATTTAGATAGTAGATGTGGAATGTGCGCCGAACTTCGACTCAAGGAGTGTCTTGCAAGCGATGGAAGCCCCTGTTGTCGGAGGCGGCACCAATCCCACGAGGATGATGCTCTGCTTGAAATCAGGGTCTACGGGGTCATTCGCCATTCGCCATCCTCGCTTGCCCTATTGTGAAAGCCAGAACTGCCACCGGTTCTGCTATATCTGAGAAGTATTTTCAACCTTAGCAAGGCGTGTGCTTTCGCCCGCGTGAACCTGCACGCCAGCAGCGAGCAATCCATAATAGATCCAGTAGAGTGCCATCCAGGAGAGGTTGTTGCTGTTCCCTGTAAGGAGCAACGCCCAGGCTGCCAGCCACAAACCAAAGAGTCTTGATCGGATGGGCTGATTCGCTGCGCCGATCGCCCTCCATCCTGAAAACAACAAGGAAATCCACCCCAACACAAAGAAGACGAAACCTAATGCCCCACCGTCGTGCAGTACGGCGACATAGGTGTTGTGAATCCAGTCGGCGCCCTCTCCAACTACCGTGTACATCATCGGAAAACTATCGGCCCCTAGCCTAAAATGAGAGGACTCTCGCCCAGATAGGAATTGAAGGCCATACTGATAATCTGTAAGCGACTCGCGATGTTGAAGTCGGCGCTGGGCGTCCCGAGACTGATGACCCGAGTTGAAATATCAGCAGCGACGACAGCTGTCTGGTTCCTAACCGTCGCTGGAGCCAACAGGGTAACCCCAATCAAAGCAAGCAGGGAGGCTGAGAGGAACACCATTGTCAAACGCGAGGACACCCGCACGCCGCGAGACAAATTCGTGCGGCCTGCGAATGTCTCCCCCAGCACATAGAGCAGGCAAACAAAAGGCGTTGCTAACCACGCGATCCGAGTCTGAGATAACGCCAATCCGGCCAAACTCAGGCCCATGATTGCCCAATACTTTCCGCTACCCTTCCCCATAAGTCTGGGCAAAACCAGGGCCAGTGTACACAGTCCGAAGTCCGCGTAGATATTTGTTTCTTTAAAAAGCGCATTTGGGCGTGTCTCTGGCGCATCCATGAGGCGAGAACTCGCCAAGATATTGATGTAGCCGCCAAAGTAACTCAACGCAAATCCGATTAACCCGACTAGCAGCCCAATGACTCCTATTGCTAGCAAAACATCCGTCGCGCGAACGAATTGGCACTTCGTCCGAATCAGCTGCGAGAGCAGCAAGACCGGCAGGACGGCAAGCAGTATCTGCAAACACAGCACTAGACTTCGCGTGGGATTGGGAGAGAAGAACGATGACATCGCGGTGCTGAGTGTCCATAGGAAGGGAGCAGCGACAGCAAGACTGCCCGCCATTCTCTTGCGTCGCTTAGCATCTGGCCCGCGTCTCACCATTAGGCCGCGGGCGATGATGATAGATACAACGAATGCGACAGCTAAATGCTCCGGCTTCACATTGAGCCCGAGCACAGAAATCCAGGTGCTTGGGTGCTGAATGTAGCCAAATAAGAACAGCACAAACGGAGCAAGTGCCATGCCGACAGCCGCAACAAGCCACACGCTGACAAAGGCCAATGTGGCGGAGACCCCAACCCAAAAAGGAGGCTGGACCACGCCTATGACTGCGCCGACCGCTATCGACCCGAGCGCCGCCAGAAAATACGGGCGAACCGTGTTCGCAGCGAAGCCACCAGAGAAAGAACGAAAGTTCATGCCTTCAAGCTAGTTCCATAGGGATCTGAGACTCCTTTTGCTTCCCCCGAGAGAAGAGCTTGGTATGCATCGAGTGTGCAGCGGGCCGTTCGCTCCCAGGTGAACAACTCAGCACGCGCACGACCCTTTATTGCCAACGATTGACGCAGCTGTTGATCAACCAGGATGCGGTGTAGGCCATCAGCTATGTCCGACACGTCTTGTGGATTGACAAGAACTGCGGCATCTCCTGCAACTTCTGGCATCGATGAAACTTCGGAAGTGAGCACCGGCACATCGCAAGCCATAGCCTCCATGATCGGCAACCCAAAACCTTCGTGCAGCGAGACGAATGCGAGAGCCTCCGCTCGCCGCATGAGCGCCATCAGCGTAGCCTGGGACACCGGCCCCAGATAATGCACCCTATTTTGCAAATCCTGTTCCTCAATGCATCGAGCCAGGCGCTCCTGATACCGCTGCGATATGGCGTGAGATGTGGGACCAACCAGGACCAAGTGTGGGACTTCCGAGAACTCCTCAACCTTTAGAAGCGAATATGCCATGATCAAACGCTCGAGATTCTTTCGTGGGGTAAGCTCACCGACAAAGAGAATGAAGCGTCGGCCCCGAATTGATGCCGGAAGGTCTTGGTCTGCGCTGTCGCGACGGTTGTCCTCAAACCAATGTGCCGCCACTCCAAGTGGAATTACCCGAATCTTGGCCGGAGGAACGTGACAAATGCACGCGATATCCTTGCGGGAAGCTTCTGAGTCCGTAACGATAAGATCTGCCTTTCGCGCTGATAGCAGGGTAAACAACTTGGCGTACAAGCGATACAGCGGATCATAGGACTCAGGACAGTAATAGAAACTCAAGTCGTGGATTGTGACAATTTGGACATAACTGACGAAGAGCGGAGCCATATTGGCAGGGTAATGCACCAACTTGAGTCCCTGTGAATTCACTTCCTTACCATACCCCATCTGCAGATATCCGAAATCCAGCGCGGCATTGAGCAGCTTGGCGCCTCGCCAGGCGCGTCTGGACCGCTTGTATGAACGATGTAGAGGCACGACCTCCACGGCACCCGTAAGGTGCAATGCGCGAAATAAATCCCGCGAATAGGCGCCGATGCCCGTTGCATTCATCGAGGCCATCTGCAAATCAAAGCCGGTTCGCATGGTCCTCCTCGTTTACTTGAACACCGAATCCTGAAAGAAATTCGCGTCGTTAGGCGCGAGTTGTTCGGCTTCTTCCAAAGCTGTGCGTGCTGCCTCCCAAGCCCCGAGTCTGGCCTGCGCCTTGGCCAGCCAAAAGTACAGATGGCCGCTTTGGGGATAGCGGCTAATCCCTCGCATTGCTGTGTCTCGGGCGTCAATGGGCCTATCGGCTCCCAGGTAAGCTTCGACGAGCTTGAGATAGATTACCGCATCGCCGGCTACTTTGTGCGCTTCAAGCTCTGGCAAGAGTTCTCGTACAGGATCTGGTGCTCCCGAGTCGATATACATGTCGGCCAGTTCCAGATAACACCAGTAGCAGTCTGGCGCGTTCGCGATAGCGGAACGGATCAGCGTGTATGCCTCAGCCTGTCTTCGCTGCCCGTAATACCGTGTCTTTGCCAACCCGACAAGGGCTTCCGGATTATTCGACGATACCTTAAGCGCATCGCTGAAAAAGCGATCCGCGTCTGCCCAATTCGCGCGCAAGAACGCGATGCGACCCAGGCCCAATAACCCACCCATGACATGCGAATTGCTCGAAACAACCGTTCCGTATTGTTGATTGGCCTCGTCCAGTCTTCCTGCGTTGAACAAAGAATCTGCCTCTTCCAATGCCTTTTGCTCGTATCCCGCCGACACCCAGGCATCGACCGCTGCGCCGTGCTCCCCTAACGCCTCGTAAGTGACGCCGAGCCAATACATGGCAATCACATTGCTGCCCCGCGTGGCCGCAATTTTCAGGGGGGCCACCGCTTCAGAGAAACGTCCAACCGAAGCCAATGCCATCCCCAGTTTCCTCATGGATGCAGCCGGATTCGCGTCCGGCCAAGAACTCGCCCATCCTAGCAAGCCGAGAGTGGGCATTAACCTTTCGGCGCGTTCATCAGCGAGGCGGGTCATGTTGGCTTGCTTCGCCATGACCATTGCCACATTGGATGCCACTGCAGGCATCGCCAGTAGTGCGCTTCCTGCTATTAGAGCAACAAGTGTCAGGCGTCGCATGATCCCATGGCTTCCCGGAACAGGCGTCTTGCTTCATCCCATCTGAATTTGAGAGCGTTCTTCCTGCCAGCATCCGATAACCTCAAACGCTCCGCCGGCGAGTGTGCTAACCGGCTGATACTCTCACTCCACTCTTCCGGGGAATAGGGATCAGCAACAACAGCGGCCGCCTCGCCGACAACCTCGGGGATGGCCGAACAAGACGTCGTCACCACCGGCAGGCCGCAAGCCATTGCCTCCAAGGGAGGTACTCCGAAGCCCTCACAAACCGACGGGAAGGCAAAGAGGTCTGCCGCGGCATACCAATCAGGCAACTTGTCATCTGTTACCTGTTCCATCATTTTGACGTTTTCCCTCATACCTGTGGAGTCGATCACACCTTCGAACACCTGCCGCCCAACGGGTGACTGGGGTTTGCCGATTTTGAGGAATACAAGATTCGGAAGGGAGTGAAGCAGCATTCCCAGGCCTCTCACAAGTGCTTCTAGATTCTTTCGTCTCTGCTCTGAACCGACGTACAACACGACAAACGCGTCTTTGGGCAGCTGCAAGCGTTCGCGCATGGTATCGCGATGGTCTTCGGGCAACGGTTTGAAACGCAGAGAGTCCACGCCGAATGGGACTACTGAGATCTGAGCTGGATCGATGCCGAAATGAGCTACCAGGCGCTGCTTGGAATACTGGCTAATAGTGATAATTCGCTGCGCTCGTCGCAGGTTTGATAGTTGCCTGAGGAGGGAACCCGTAGCATCCGTGTAGGCTCTGTAGTCGGGAAAGTCCAGCTCCAGCACGTCGAACACCACAACACAAGCCGTTTTCAGATACCGCTCAGGGATCAGGTGTACAAACTGCTGCCCGCCCAACACCCATGGCCGATCGGGCAAGGACGCAAGTATCCTGGCGTTTGTCATCGGCCAGTAAAAGTCTGTGAAAAATGGCTGAATAACCCGCGGTAAGTGGCGCCCTACTCTGGAATGGTAGACATGTTGCTCAAATCTTAGTTGTGTTCCATCCCCCTGGAGCCCACGATAGTAGTTTGCCATGCCGAATGGGTTGGCCCCGAAGAAATCCCATAGCGTGACGAGAGGAACAGTATGGGTGTTCCTTTCTGGCGCAAATTTGGGGAGGAGTTCGAGAGACTCACTATCGCGGTTCCTGCCTTCGAACACGTCGTAGATCCGCAAATCGACGTGTAAATCTACTCGACCACCCCAACCAACCACGCATCAGTCCGGCCATATTCTCGTCCCCATACGGATTTCCGCCAAACGTATTGAAGGGCCCGCCTTCGACCCATTGCCCTCCAACCAACACCATGGGTGCCCCACTCAATCGGCTGGACGCCTGCCTGAGCACATAACGCGCGCAGTAGCGGCAACGGATATGGTCGTATGTGCGTTAGGTCAAGCCAAAATGCTTCTGTCATGGTCCAAAGATCAGCGACATTGGGTGTGACTACGACCAACTTGCCGCCCCGCACAAGCGAACCTCGAGCGAGGGAGAAGAACTCCTCTACCTTGTCAGGTGGAAAATGCTCGATGACGTGGCTTAACAATATGCCCCCGTAATGAGTTGGATGCGATGCAAGGTAGCTCAGCGCATCCGTTTGGACGATCTCAAACCCCTTGCTCCGGCAGGTTTCGACGGATTCCGTTGCGGGGTCCACCCCAAGGGACTGTATTCCAGCGGCCCGCAGTGCTGATATAAAGGCGCCTTTGCCGCAACCCAGATCAACGACAGGTCCGGGAGCATTCCTGAAAGTCTCGACAAAGCGTTTCTGCAGCTGCAGGGCATGTCTTTCAAGACCTCCAAACTGATAGAGGCTGACAGTGTTCATTGTCCTCCACTGGCTTCTCTGTACGATCCCGCACGGCGGGCAACTCACGCTGTTCGCTAAGAAAGCTCACACGTTCGATCGCTGCCCAAGGCCTGCACCACTCCTGCGATCATTCACTGTCGATCCACCTGGTGATCTCATGCGCGACCCAAGACGAGTTGTTTGGCCGTGACGACGGCCGCACGCCAATATCGCCGCGCAGGCTCGACGTTGAGGATGGAGCAGGCAAACAGATATGTGGCGCCTGCCGCACTCAGGCTAATAAGTAGAGTGACTAGCACGGTTATCGATGTTGATGGCTGGCCGTCAGGTCGGAATAGATTAGCCAGCACCAAATATACGACACCTCCAAGCAGCGCTGCCGCCGCCATCCTCAAGGTCGGATCCAGGACCGCTTTCCATCGAAGGAAATGGACCTTCCTTTGTATTAATGCACCCAGCATCAGCATCGAACAAATCGCAGCTAGTGACAGACTCCAGGCGAGTCCCACTGCCCCTTTGGCCCTCGACAGACTCGCGGCGAAACCGATGTAGATGAGAGTGGTGAGAATCCCAGTCCAAAGGGGGGTCCGCATGTCTTGCGTGGCATGAAAGGCGCGAACAAATGTGATTCCCAGTGCGGTCGGATAAATGCCGGCGGCGTAGATCATGGTCAGGACCGCCGTGAGGTGTACATCAAACGCAGTAAACTGTCCCCGTTGATAGAGAATTGACACCACTTCCTCGCTGGCAACCCATAACAAAACGGTCGCGGGTAGGACCAGGAAAGAGATAAATCTGATTCCGCGCCATAGCTCTTCCCGAAACTGTAGGTTAAGGTCTTGTGTAGTCGAACGGGCCAGGGTAGGGAACAGAACGACCAACACCGAACCTGTAATCAGCATGTTCGGCAGTGATGTGATCTTTTGGGCATAGCTGAGCCATGAGACAGTGCCAGATGGTAACGTCGAGGCGAACATTCGCTCGACGATGGTTGACGTTTGAGCGAGGGCTAAGTACATCAACAATGGAAGCGTCAATTGCGCCACGCGTCGAACACCTGGATGCCTGTAGCTAAAGACCAGCGTATACCTAATCTTGTGCTTGGAGCCTGTGATTTGGAGCAGTAGTTGGGCTGCCATGCCAGCCAGCGCGCCAAGCGCCAAGCCCGCGACTCCCAGATGACCACGGAGCAAACCTGCGGAAATCAAAATCCCGGCGCTAACAAAGCTGGCGCCCAAGGCCGGAACAACAAAGTGACCCAGCGAGTTGAGTTGCGCGCCGATCAGTCCGGATACGCCCATAAAAACAATGCCGGGCGCCAAGATTCGAAGCAAAGCGACAACTTGAGCATGCGCAGCGCCTGAAAAGCCCGGAGCGATAGTGCTCACAACAGTTTCCGCTCCAAAGGCCAGCAGCACTGCGACAAATGTCAGGATAAGAGCCAAGATGTTGGTACTCGATGACGCCACGATCATCGCATCATTGGAACGGCCGTTTGCCAGCAATGATGCAAAGACCGGCAGAAATGCTGGGACTAAAGCACCGCTGACCAACATCTGATGCAAAATGTTCAACAGGAGGAAGGCAGAAAAGAAAGCATCGGATTCACTGGATGCGCCAAACATCGCGGCGATGACGGAGTCGCGCACGATGCCCAAAGCTACCGTTAGCCCTGTCAACGCCATCACAATGCCCGTTGTCCTAGACAGGCGCGACATGCTCTAGGACCTGTTCCAAGGGGGAAGTGGAGCTCCGTCCCTACGGCTCATCCGAGTTGCACCGACGTTCATCCTCCCAAAACTCCCGTTGTCACAGCAGAACTCCGCGGTGTCATACCGAAGCCCCCGGCCCTGTGGCTTTGCGACTCGCGCTTCGGAGGCCGACCCCGACACAACCCGGTATCACCTTTGGAACTGTGGGGGCGTCCGGCGAGTCCGTTCCCTACCCTCGCGCTTCCTTCGCTGCGACACGGTGGTCGTGCGATTCATCCAGGGTGGCAGACCCAGACCTCGCACCGTCTGAGATGCTCGGAGATATCTGGAAATATCGAACAACGAAGACTCCGGCTACGCTCATCATGAAACCCAACATAATCGCAACTGCCGTAGTCGCTAACACCTTCCGGCTCATCGGCCGATCTGCCGCCACCGCTTCGCTCGCGATCCTCACGTTCCCCGACGCCACATCCTGCGCCGAGATCTGCGTCTCTCTCGCTTTCTGCGCCAGAGACGTATACACGCTCTCAGCCAGGTCCCGCTCACGCTTCAGCCCCGCAGCCTCGGCTTCCCGCTCTTGCACCTTCCCCTGCAGCGCTTTAATCTCCACCGGCAGCGCCTCGGCCTGCTTCTTGACCTCGGCCTGCTTCGCTTCGATCGTCTTGGCGAGATCTGCCAGGTACGCGCTTTGCTCCCCCACCGTCGCGGCCGACATGCTGGCCGAGCTCGGCAATTGCAGGAAGATAGGCAGTGTCCTTGCCTGCGAGCTGAGCGCGTTGACCTGGAGCATCACTTGGGCGAGATTGTCGCCAAGGTTGGAGGGCGCGTCCGCCGGGCGATGCGCGAGTTGGGTCTGCAGGTCTTTCACGTTCTGTTGCAGCAGCACCAGCGACTCGTTCATCCCGAGGTAGTCTTGCAGCGCGGCTTGCTTGGCAGCCAACTGCGCCTTGAGAATTGCCTGGTCACTTTGCGTTTCATGGTCGATAAGCGCTTGATCGGCTCTGTCCAGGTCGGTTTTGGCCTCTGCCAGTTGTCCTTCGAAGAACTGGATCTGGTCGTCCGACTTGCCGTACAGCATGTTGGCAAGTTTCACATAGAGATCGGCCCAAGTGTTGGCGATTTGCGCGACGACTTGAGGATCACGACCGGTAACGATCAGGTGGATGATCGAAGGATCGCTCCCTATCTTGACCGCGAGCATCTTTCGAAACGCAGATAACTCACGCGCGTTCTCGGGCAGCTGCGGCGCCTCTGTCTGCAGGACCTGCTGCATCAAGGCATCGCTGGTCGCGAGGTCAGAAGCCGCTTTCCCTGCAGTCAGAGCGAGCGCCGCGGAGTTGGCCGACAGATTCTGAATCTCCGATGAGAACCGGAACTGGTACAACGGGCCGGTGACCAGCAGGACCGCGCTAGATTGGTATTTCGGGGGTGACAGGAAGCTCACGGCAAACGCCGCGGCGCCCGCCAGCAGCGTCGCCGCCAGGATCACCCGCCAATGTCTCAGCAAGACATTGATATAGGTGCGCAGATCGCCTTCTTCATCCATGTTTCCCCCCGTAGTCGGTATTTCCCGGAGCAGGCGCGCCCTATTGCCCCACCCGCGCCTTCAGCACCTGCTGCTCGACCCACGGATACGTCTCCGCGATCCCATCCCGCAGCGAGTACTTCGCCCGCCACCCCAGCGAGTAGATCCGCTCGTTGCTGAAATTCCGGCTCTGCACCCCCACCGGCCCCGCGATCCACTCCACGTTGATCTTCTTCCCCGCGACCTCCGCGGCGATGTCGATCAACTCCTTGACGGTGTAGTATTCCGGGCTCCCGATGTTCGTCGGCCCTTCCAGGTCCGAGTGCATCAGCCGGTAGATCCCGTCCACCATGTCGTTCACGTACGTGTACGACCGGACTGCCGTGCCATCGCCCCACGCCTTGATCGTCCCGCCGTCCGGCACTTCGGCCACCTTCCGGCACGTCGCGGCCGGCGCCTTCTCCCGGCCGCCCGTCCACGTACCCTCCGGCCCGTAGCAGTTCTGGAACCTGGCGATCCGCACCGTCATCCCGTAGTGGCGGCCGTATGCCTGCAGCATCCGCTCCGAATAGAGCTTCTCCCAACCGTATTCGTTGTCCGGATTCGCCGGCACTGCCTGCGCTTCCGTCATCTCCGGCTCGCCCGGCTGCATGTCCCGGTACACGCACACGGAGGAGGAGTAGAAGTAGCGGGGCGCCTTCAGCAGCGCGGCCTGGTGGATCATGTGCACGTTGATCAGCACGCTGTTGTGCATGATCTCGCACTCCGCCGAATGGATGAATCCCATCCCGCCCATGTCCGCCGCCAGTTGGTACACCTCGTCGAACGTCCCGTCGCCCAGCGTCAGGGCGGCCCGGCACTTCTCCGGCTCCCGCAGGTCGAGCTGGCAGAACTCGTCCGCCGCGCTCTTGGCAAACTCGTGCTGCTTGATGTCCACCCCGCGCACCCAGTACCCCTCGGCCTTCAGCCGCTTCACCAGGTGCCCCCCGATGAACCCACCGGCGCCACAAACCACAGCTGTCCTCATTTGATGCCCTCCGCTTGCAGTGTTATGTCTACTATGCGAGGCGTTTCTCCGCGCCCGGCCCCCAACGGAGCCGGCTTGTGTACCAGGAATCAGGATTGCCCATCGCCACGCGTCGTCTTTATCCCCTCATCCGGGATCGCGCACGGCCACAGCCCCACCCGCGTGCCGGGGTAACGCTCGGCCAGCGCGGCCGCCAGCGCCTTCGCCGTGATCCGGGCTCCGCACCACCACCGATGCGAACCCGCCGCCCCCCGCGCCCGCCAGCTTGCCGCCGTTGATGTACGGCCGCATCGTCGTGAACAGGTCGTCGATAAACGGGTTCGTGCACCCCGGGTCCATGGCCTTGTTAACGATCCAGTGCTCGCCCAGCAGCTCGCCGAACCCGTCGAGGTCGCCCCCGAGCAGGCAGTCGCGCATCGCCAGCGCCAGCCGGGCAATCTCGCCCTGCATCCACACCATCTCGGGCTCGCGCGCCATCCAGTGGCTCATGATGCTTCGCAGCAGGTTCTTCGCCAGCCGCTGCTGCCCCGTGTAGACCAGGCACAGCCGCTGCGCCAGTTCCGCCTGCGTCTGCCCGCTCAGCTTCACGGGCGTCACCGTGATGCGCTGCGGCAGCCCCGGCTCCGAGCTCACCAGCTTGATCCCGCCCGTCAGCCCGCCCACCTGGTCCTGCCAGCCGCCGCCTGTTGTCAGCATCTGCTCGAGGCACAGCACCTCGTCGAAAAGCTGCCCCGCCGGCGGCGCGCCGTCGCCCAGTAACTCGCTCAGCGCGACGAGCACCGCGCCCGCCAGGATTGAGCTCGTGCCCAGCCCCGAACCCATCGGCGTGCGAGCGTCCGTGTTCAGCCGCAGTCCCCCCGTGTCGCGCAGGATTTCGGCCAGCGGCTGCTGCGGATCGGCGTCCGGCGGCACCAGCCCGCGCAGCACGATCGCGGCCTTGGGCAAGGCGAAGGGGTCGGCCGGGTTGGCGTATGCCAGGACCTCCCCCGCGCACTTCGGCTCGATCGTCATGTCCAGCCCGCGGCTCGCCAGGATCAGCCGCGGCTCGTCGAGCGCGCAGGCCTCGGCGGTGATCGGGTGGCTGCCGTGCAGGCAGATCGCCGCGTTGAGCACCGTGCCGCCCCGCTCGATGCTGTGCGGCGGCGTGTCCGTCCACCCCCCGCCCAGGTCGATCCGCGCCGCAGCCGCGACCTGGCAGGCGCGCCGTTCGCCTTGTGCCCGGTTCCGCCCGCCCTTGCGCACCTGTCCTGCGGTGGGCGTCGCCCGCTCGATCATCTCGGCCAGCAGGCAAAACGCCCGGTCTTCCCAGCCCACGTCGCCGGTCGCCTCGGCCAGCGCCCGGTACACCCGCAGCTTCGGCAGCGTGTCCAGCGCGCTCACGTGCTCGTCGCACAGCGGGCTGCGCCGCGCCCGGGCGGCCGGCAGCGCGCCCAGCAGTTCTTTCGCCTCCCGGGCCGGCATTTCGTCCACCACCGCCGCGACGAACTTGCGCACCGCGACGTGGTCTTCGATTTCGACGAGTTGCCCCAGCAGCCGGTCCCCGTCGGCCAGGGCCGCGCTCTCGGCCAGCGACAGCCTTCGCGCCGCCAGCCACCGCTCACGCCACCCGTCCGGCGCCGCGCCCGGCTCTGCCAGGGGCAAGGCCAGCCGCAGGCCCTCCTCCCGGTCCGGGAGCACGGGGAACAGCTTCGCGTTCCACAGCGTGCGCTGCTCATCCGCGCTCCGGCCAGATCGCTTCCGGAGCCAGCCCCGCGGCCCCCAGCCAGTCCGTCCACGGCATGTTGCAGAACGTCCCGGTCGCTTGCTCGAAAGACCGCTTCGGATCGTCGTGCAGCCCGAAGCAGCGGCTGACCATCTCGCTCCCTGGCCCGATGGGCAGTTGATCGAGCACCAGCCCCGCGCCCAGCCGCAGCGCCTGCGCCGTGTCGACCCCCGAGATCACCCCCGGCCCGTCCCACTCCAGCGGCCCGCCCACCCGGCTGTCGCAGACCAGCAGCGGGGCTTCGCTTGTCCGCCTGACCTCGCCTTCGACCGCAGCGTTGACGAGCACCAGCCCGTCCACGCCCCTGCGAAGGGATGCTGGCGAGCGCGCTGCAGCTTTCCCACCCGGCCGCGTGCTCCTCCCACCCGCACAGGCTCGCAAGCGGCTTGTCCTCCGCCGCCATCCGCCAGTATTCGACCGAGCTCCCGAAATGGACGAACACTGCGGGCTGGAGCTGCTCGACGGTAAACGGAGCGCCGCGCAATAACTCCCACAACACGCTCCGCGCCGCCCTTACGTCCGGGGTCGCCTGCCCGTCGCTCGTATCGTCGAGGTATGCCTCGAACCCGGTCGACTGCGCCAGCGGCAGCAGCAGGTCGCCGTACAGGTTGAGCGGCGCGGCGGCCACGGCCGGATGTCCCAGCACGACCCCCAGTCGTTCCAACATGCCGCCGTCGAACCAGACGAGGCCCGTGTCGATCTGCACCTGCTCGCCCCGCACCGCGTCCCAGCGCTCGAGTTCCGGCCGGCTGGGCTTGTGCAGGTACGCCCGCACGTGGTGCCCTCGCCCGTCGGGCGCATTATCCGTCACGAAGACGCCGTGGCGCAGCCCCATGTCGGCCGGCGCCGCAGCCGCCACGCCGATCGCGCCGGGCCGGCGGAAGGCCAGTTGCAGATGGTCGAACACCAGGAGCACGTCGCCCGAAGCCACCAGCGCGCCGGGTGGCAGCACGGGCGCGAGCCCGCTCAGCGTGATCAGGAACTCGTCGAAGATCGTCGACGCGCGCCCGTCGGGCAGCGTGCGCGGGATGCGCGCAAACAGCTTGCCCAGCGCCGAGCAGTGCGGCAGCCGTTTAGAGTCGCCGCCCGAGTGGATGATCAGGGTGCGGCGGGCGGTCGGGTACGGGTGCAGCTCCGTCCGCAGGGCCAGCGCGCGCAAGGTCGCGCCGCCCGACCCGATGCGCCGCCCGTCCGGGTCGGGCAGAACGACGAATTCGGTCCCGGCCGGCAGCAGGTGCGCTTCCCGGCGCCAGGCCAGTTGCTTTCGCACCATGTCCGCCTGCCGCTCGTCCGATGCGGTGAGGATGCACAGGTCCCACCCGCGCCGCGCGTCGTCGCGCAGCGACGCCACGTAGCGCTGCCAGTTGTTGCGATGTGCTTGTTGTAGGAAAGCTGCGGAGCCTGCGGGGATGGGCGTGATGGGTCTACCTCCACTCGGTCTCGGCGAGCCGGATCAGGTACTGCCCGTAGGAGTTGCCCTTCATTTTTTCGCCGCACCGCATCAGGTCTTCGCAGGTGATGTAGCCCATCCGGTACGCGATCTCCTCCGGGCACGAGATCATCATCCCCTGCCGGTCCTGCACCGCCTGCACGAACCCGGCCGCTTGCAGCAGCGATTCGTGCGTCCCCGCGTCCAGCCACGCCACCCCGCGGCCCATCTGCTCCACCATCAACTGGCGCTGTTCGAGATACGTCCGGTTGACGTCCGTGATCTCGATCTCTCCCCTCGGCGAGGGCTTCAGGTTCGCCGCGATGTCCGATACCTGGCGGTCGTAGAAGTACAGGCCCGGCACCGCGTAATGCGATTTCGGCTGCTTGGGCTTCTCCTCGATGCTGATGGCTCGCCCGCTCTCGTCGAACTCGACCACGCCGTACCGCTCGGGGTCGCGCACCGGGTAGGCGAAGACCTTCGCGCCCTCGGTCAGCTGCGCCGCGGCCCGCAGCTTGGCCGGCAGGCCATGCCCGTAGAAGATGTTGTCGCCCAGGATCAGGCAGGCCGGCTCCCCGCCCACGAACTCCCGGCCGACGATGAAGGCATCCGCCAGCCCGCGCGGGGTCGCCTGCTCGGCGTAGCTGAACCCAACCCCCACTGGCTCGCCGTCGCCCAGCAGCGCGCGGAAACCCCGGCAGCGCGTCCGGTGAGCTGATGACGAGGACTTCCCGGATCCCCGCCAGCATCAGCATGGACAGGGGATAGTAGATCATGGGCTTATCGTAGACCGGCAGCATCTGCTTGCTGACCGCGATCGTCAGGGGATACAACCGGGTGCCGGCCCCGCCGGCAAGGATGATGCCTTTCATGATGCCTCCGGGAGCGTGCGGTCTTATTCGGGCGAGACGTGCCGGGTGTCCACCAGGCACTCGACTCGTCCCGTGATCTCTTTCCAGTCGTACGCGGAATGATCCGTCACGATCACCACGCAGTCGGCCGCTTCGAGCGCCAGGTCGAGGTCGGGCTCGCCGTGCATGGCATGGCCGTTGTGGTGCAGGCTCGTGATATAGGGGTCGTGGAAGCGCACCTCGGCGCCCTTGGTCCGCAGGAGCTCGATGATGTCCAGCGCCGGCGACTCCCGCACGTCGTCCACGTCCTTCTTGTAGGCCACGCCCAGCACGAGCACTACGCTGCCCTTCATCGGCTTCCCGTGCTCGTTCAGCGCATCCTGCACCTTGTCGACCCAGTACTTCGGCATCTCGGTGTTGATCTCGCCGGCGAGCTGGATGAACCGCGCATTATAGTTGAGGGTCTTGAGTTTCCAGGAGAGGTAGTGCGGATCCAGGGGAATACAGTGCCCGCCCACGCCGGGGCCGGGCGTGAATTTCATAAAGCCATACGGCTTGCTGGCGGCCGCGTCGATCACTTCCCAGACGTTGATCCCCAGCTTGTCGCACATGATGGCGACCTCGTTCACCGAGCGCGATGTTGACCGCCCGGAAGGTGTTTTCGAGCAGCTTCACCATCTCCGCCGCCTGGGTCGACGAGACCGGGATGATCTTCTCGATCGCCGAACCGTAGAGCGCCCTGGCCAACCTCGAGGCAGGCGGGCGTCACGCCGCCGACGACCTTCGGCGTATTCTCCACCATGAAGTCTTTTCGGCCGGGGTCGATGCGCTCGGGCGAGAAGGCCAGGAAAAAGTCTTCACCCACTTCGAAGCGTTCCAGGCCCAGCCGCTTGAGCACCGCGGCCGACGTCAACATCGGCAGCAGCAATTCTTCTGTCGTGCCAGGATAGGTGGTCGATTCGAGGCTGACGAGCATGCCCGGATGGATGTACTGGGCGGTGGATTCGCCGGCGGCGATGAGGAAACGCACGTCGGGGTCCCGGGTCTTGTTCAGCGGGGTGGGCACGCAAATGATCGCAGCATCGCACTCCGCAAGCGCAGCGTAGTCGGTCGTGGCAGAGAACGTGGGCAGGATCGCGGCAAGGCGGTCCGAAGCGATGTCCTGGACGTAGGATTCACCGCGCTGCAAGGCCTCGACCTTGCGGCGGTCCACGTCGATGCCCTTCACGGTGAAACCGCGCTCCGCGAATGCCACGGCCAACGGCAGCCCGACGTACCCGAGCCCGACGATGGCGATGACAGCCTTGCGATCCTGGATCTTCTGTAAAAGCTGGTCTTTCATCTGTTCCACTCTCATTGGATCTGCATTGTTGGCGCAGGAAGCGCCCATGCTCCGCGGCCCCTGCAATGGGCGTTTGCGTAGTCTGCAAGTCGCACAACACCCGTTGCGCTGTCTGCAGTACGCACGCTACCCGATGGCAAGTCAGAGAAGGTGAACCGGTATCAGGGACCGCTCCGGAGCAAACACGCCTTCCGGCGTGCCGTCGGCTGGCTCGCTGCGAGGCAAGCGCCGGCATGCTGCGACGTCGCGGCTCCTTATGTGCCTGGGCATGGCCCGGACACAAAAAGACGGCCTCCAGGCGCGTATTCCCCCGGGTAGGCCGTCCTTAGGTGCGCGATGAGACAGATTGAGAGACAACCGGGATGCATTCGCAGTGTGTGGGGATCAAGAAGGGTAATGCGCATGCCCCCGGCCCGACTCGAACGGGCACGTCCTTATGGACACAGGCCCTCAACCTGCCGTGTATGCCAATTCCACCACGGGGGCATGATGTGACTGGGATTATACTCGTTTCCTCAGCATTGTCAACAAAACGCCTTCTATCCCCAGACGGGCAGAATCTTAGCACCGGCGTGACGCGCTGTCAAATCAAAGTGCGATTTCGCACGTTCTTCCGAGCCTCCGCTGTCCCCTGCTTGCGCCCCCTCCCCTTGCCCCCTCTCCCCCTGTCCGTGCGCCTGCCGGGCTTTAGCTTGCGGTAGTGTGGCAAGCTAAAGTATACTTTCCCACAAGCTTCGAAGTGGAAGGCCTGTCAAAGCCACATGCTGGTCCGCATCGTCACCGACTCCAACACAAACGTTCCCGACGATTACCTGCAGCGCCTCGATATCATCGAGGTGCCTTCTGTCGTTACTTTCGGTCAGGAAAGCTTTCTTTACAAGGTCGAGCTGCCGCTCGAAGCCGTCTATCAGAGGATGGCGGCGAGTGATCGTTTGCCTACCACTTCGGCGCCGCCCCCTCAGCAGTTTCTGGAGGCTTACCAGCGAGCGGCGGATGAAGGCGCGGGCGAGGTGGTCGCGGTCACCGTAACCAGCAAGCTCAGCGGCACGTACAACAGCGCGGTGGTCGCGGCGGAACAGGCGCCGCTGCCCGTCAGGGTGTTTGACACCCTCCACGTTTCGATGGCCGCCGGTTGGGTCGCCATCGCCGCCGGCGAGCTTGTGCAGGCCGGCTTGGACTCGTCCGGGATTTTGGCGCATTTGGAGGCGATTCGCGCTCGTATCCACATGGCCTTCACGCCGGCGAACCTGAGGTACATCATCGCGAGCGGCCGCGTTCCTCGTCTGCAAGGGATGATCGGCGACCTTCTGAACATCAAGCCGGTCATGAGCACGATCGACGGGATGCTTGAGCCGGTCGCCCGGGTTCGTACGCAGCGCAAGGCGCAGGAGTACATGCTCGACCTGATCGCGACCGAGCTTGGATCGCTGCCGGCACGCGTGGCGGTCGGCCACTGCAATGTGCCAGACGAGGGGGCCGCGTTTGCCGAGCAAGTCCGGCAGCGCCTTAATGTCAGGGAACTCGTCTTCTTTGATCTCGGCATGCTCGCCGCGCTCGGCGGTCCCGGCTTGCTTGGCCTCGGCGCCTATAGCCTCGACCCTGACATGGAGGAAGTACAGATGAGCCCGGAGGGACCTAGGTGAAGATCGTTGTCGATGCCATGGGCGGGGACCATGCACCCGAGGTCGTGGTTGCCGGGGCGGTGGCCGAAGCGCGCGCTCGCGGCACGCAGATCATCCTGGTCGGTAAGCAGGAAGTCCTCGCGGCCGAGTTGAAGAAGCATGGCGACACGTCGGCTCTGCCGATCGAGGTGGTGCACGCGTCCGAGGTCGTCGAGATGGAGGAGCACACGATGGCCGTCAGGGCCAAGAAAGACTCCTCGATGATGGTCGGTATGCGGCTGGTCAAGGAGGGCCGCGGCCAGGCCTTCGCCTCGGCCGGCAACTCGGGCGCGGTGATGGCCGCCGCCTTGTTTGGGCTCGGCCGCATTCGCGGGGTGGAGCGCCCTGCGCTCGGCAGCATCTATCCGGCGTCGCCCGTCCCGTGCCTCGTCGTCGACATCGGCGCCAACGCGGACTGCAAGCCCGAGTACCTCGTCCAGTTCGCGCACATGGGCAGTGCCTACGCCCGGCTGATGTTCGGCATCAAGGAACCCAAGGTCGGCATCGTCTCCAACGGCGAAGAAGAAGACAAGGGCAGCACGCTCGTCCGCGAGACGTATCCGCTGCTGAAGGCCAGCGGGCTCAACTTCGTCGGCAACGTCGAAGGCAAGGACATCGGCAAGGGCGTCGCGAACGTCGTCGTCGCGGATGGCATGACGGGCAACGTCATCGTCAAGTTGAGCGAAGGCCTGTTCTCTTTCATCCTCAAGTACATCGCCCGCCAGTTCACGGGCGGCATCCGCAACAAGGTCGCACTGGTCCTGATGATCCCCGGGCTGGTCCTCGCGCTGCCCGGCCTCGCGTTGCTCTGGCCGAGCGTCAGCGGCCTGCGCAAGCGCATCGACTGGCGCGAGATCGGCGGCGCACCCCTGCTGGGGGTGAACGGGGTCGTGGTCATCGGCCACGGCCGCAGCGACGCGAAGGCCATCCAGAGCATGATCCGCATGGCCGAGAAGAGCGCACAACAGAACCTCGTTCAGGTAATTGCAGATGAACTTGCGCCAAAATCGTAGGGTCGTCGTCACCGGGATGGGCGCGCTGTCGCCCGTCGGCAATACCGCGCCCGCCACCTGGGAGGCTTTCCTGGCCGGCAGGTCGGGCGCGGCCCCCGTCACGCAGTTCGACGCCTCCCGCTACAACTCCCGCATCGCGGCCGAAGTCAAAGGCTTCTCGCCCGCCGACCATCTGGACCCCAAAGAGGCGCGCCGGATGGCCCGCTGCTCCCAGTTCGCCGTCGTCGCCGCCCGCGAAGCGGTCGCGGACGCCGGGCTCGACCTCGCTTCCGAGGATCGCGAGCGGGTGGCTGTTGCGATCGGCACCGGGCATCGGCGGCATCGAGATCCTCGTCGACCCCATCGCCAGGTTCGGCCGCGAAGAATTTCGTCCGCGTGACGCCCCACCAGGCGCTCGAGCCGCTCTGCAACATGCCCGGCTTCCATGTCAGCCACGACCTTGGCTGCCTGGGACCCCTCACGACCCTCGTGACGGCCTGCGCTGCCGGCACCCAGGCCATCGGCGAGGGGCTTCACTGGATTCGCCGGGGCGCCGCCGACGTCGTTATCGCCGGCGGAACCGAGGCCCAGGTGACGCCCCTGTTCTTCGCCGGGTTCGGCGCGCTCCACGTGCTTTCCACCCGCAACGACGAACCCGAGAAGGCCAACCGGCCCTTCGATGCGGACCGCGACGGTTTCGTGATCGGCGAAGGCGCGGGCATGGTCGTGCTTGAATCGCTCGATCACGCGCTGGCGCGCGGCGCTCGCATCTATGCCGAGGTCCTGGGCGAGGCCCAATCGGCCGACGCCTACCACATCGCGCAGCCGCAGCCGACCGGCGACGGCCCGGCCCGGTGCATCCGCTGGGCGCTCGCCGATGCCGGCGTCACCCCGCGCGACGTCCAGTACATCAACGCTCACGGCAGCGGCACGCGTCCAGAACGATCCGGCCGAGACGGCTGCCATCAAGGCTGGCATTCGGCGATGCTGCCTACACCGTCCCCATCAGCAGCACCAAGAGCATGATCGGGCACTGCATTGCAGCGGGCGGCGCGTTGGAGGCCATCGCGACGATCATGTCGGTCTACACCGACATGATCCATCCCACCATCAACCTGGATCGCCCCGATCCCGCGTGCGACCTGGACTACGTGCCCCACACCGCCCGGCGCTGCACCGTCAACGTCGCCCTGAACAATTCCTTCGGCCTGGGCGGGCAGAACGCCTGCCTGGTGCTCGGCAAATATCCGTCGTAGGGGCGGGCCTTGTGCCCGCCCAGACCATGTCTTTCGAGGTGTTATTCTCACATGCGCGTTACTACCAATACCAAGCTCATCAAGCGCCGGGCCAAGTTCGGCACCTACGCCAGCCTGGGCGGCATCGCCGTCCTCGCCGGCGGCATGATCGCGTCCTTCCAGCCGCGCTACGTGTGGCTCTCGCTGGTCGCCTTGATCGCCGGTTTCCTGCTGGCGCAATACGGCAACTACAACCTGCGCCGCTACGGCCGCTCGCCCCGGCCCGACCAGGTGATCGAAGAAAGCATGAAGGGCTTCGACGACCGCTACCACCTTTATGCATGGTCGCTTGCCCGTGCCGTTCGTCCTGCTGACCCCCCAGGGGCTCTACAGCTTCATCACCCGCGACCAGACGGGCAAGATTCAGGTCAACGGCTCGAAGTGGCACAGCGCGTTCTCTCTCAGCCGCGCGCTGATGATGTTCAGCCAGGAAGGGATGGGCAACCCGTCCCAGGAAGCCCAGTCGAACGCCGGCAAGCTGGCCGACTGGGTCAAGGCCAAGCTGCCGGAAACCCCGGTCAACGTGCAGCCCGCCATCATATTCCTCGACCCGCGCGCCGAGTTGGACGTCACCGACCCCGACGTGCCCGTCTTGGACACGAAGGCTGTCAAGAAGTGGCTGCGCGGTGGCGGTCGGGGCGAGAACCTGAAGCAAGCCGATTACCGCGCGCTGGAAGCCTTGTTCGACGAGGCGGCCGCCAAGGTCGGCGAGTAGGCTCGTGGGGGCAGGCGCTGTGATCCGAGATTGAAGATAGCAGATTGAAGATTGAAGACACCAGGTCCTGCCCCTGCAGACCAGATTACCAACCGTCGCCACAATCTTCAATCTTCAATCTTCAATCTGCAATTCGCCTATGTCTACTACCCTCTACCTGTCCCCTACAACCGGCGCCACCCTAGCTCATATCGTCGAGCAGGTTCGTGTCGTTCGCTGCGAACACCGCCTGGCGCCGCTCACTTTCCTGCTGCCTACCGGCGATGCAATCCGCCAGCTTCGCCGCACGCTCGGCAACACCATCGGCGTGCGCTTCCACCAGTTCTACAATCTCAGCGCGGCAGTCCTGTCCGAAGCGGGCAGCGCCACCCACGAGATGAGCGACCTCGCCACACGTCGTCTCGTCCGCGCCATCCTCGTCGGAGCTGCACGAGGCCGGGCAGCTCACCACCTTCGCGCCCATGCTCGACAAGCCCGGCTTCGTCGACGTGCTGGTCGAGTGGCTGCGTGAGATGAAGACCCAGGGCATCGCCCCGCAGGCTGTCTCCGAGCACGCGCGGCACTCGGGCAAGCCGCGCGACCGGCAGCTGGCTCTCTTCTACGCCCGCTACCAGGAATCGCTGCAGCCGGGGCGACTGCGCCGACGCTGACGGACTCCTCTGGCTTTCGGCCGAATTGCTGGAGCGGGATCCTGCGCTGTTGGCCGGCGCCGGCGAGTTGATCCTCGCCGGTTTTGACCAGTTCAGCCCTGTACAACTGCGGATCGTCGCGGCCCTCTCCGCCCGAATGCCCGTCAGCGTCTACCTTCTCTGGGATCGCGAGCGCCCCGCAACCAGCCTCGCGCTGGCCCGCCTCGCACCCACCCGCGCAGCGCTCCTGGCGGCCCTTGCGCCGAGGGAGGAGTTGCTGCCCGTCGACTCACGGCCGGCCGCCTCATGCGGCCCCGCGCTCGCTCATGTGCGAAGTGCCCTCTTCGAACCGGGGCGCCCGCCGGTAGCCGACGCGACCGCCTCGATCGCTGCCGTCGCCGCGCCTTCACCTGAGGCCGAGGTCCGCCATGCGCTGCGCTGCATCAAGCGTCTTCTGCTTGACGGCGCCCGTGAGGAGCAAATTGCCCTCGCCGCGCCCCAACCCGGCGCATATCGCTCGCTCGTCAGTGCGGTAAGCCGCGAGTACGGGGTGCCGGTCGCCTGCGAGACGACGCTGGGCGAGAACCCTTGCATCGCCGCGCTCCTCAACCTGCTCGCGCTTGCGCCCGCCTTCCCCTGGCGGCAAACCTTCGATGCGCTCCGCTCCCCCTACGTGAAGCAGCCCTGGCTTGACCCGGGCCAGGTTGCCTTGCTGGACGCCCTGACCCGCGAGCGTCCGGTCGTCGCCGGGCAGGACGAATGGTGGTACGCGCTCGGCAAGGGAGCGGAGAAGCCGGGCGCAGACGCCGACGACCTGGAGGACGAGGACCGCGGGAAACCGCCCCTGCTTGCCCAGCTGCCGTCCGACGTTCTTGCCGCGCTGCAAACCGGCCTGGCCGCGTTCTTCGATCACCTCACGCCTCCCGCCCAGGCAACGGACGCCGGTTATGTTTCATGGATTCAGTCCGCGCTGCTCGGACTGGCAGACGATGCGGACCGGGATGGCGAGGAGGTTGCGCCGGCCGCGCCGGGCCTGGGCATCGTCGCCGCCGCGTCCGAGGGCGCATGGGCTGATCGCGATCGCCGCGCGATCGCCGTGCTGCTTCAGGCGCTGCGGACCTGGCTTGACGCCGTCGCGCTGACCACCGAGCTGAATCCGGCCACCAGTCCCGCCCGTGCCGCCACCTGGGATGAGTTCTCCGCGGAGTTGCTCGAGTGGCTGCCCGCCGTCCCCGTGCCCCCGGACCCCAGCCGCAGCGCCGTCCGCTTCGGGCCGCTCGAGATGAACCGCGCCGTCGCCGTCGACCATCTCTTCGTCCTGGGCCTCGGCGAGGGTGAGTTTCCCCGCCAGCCCCAGCCCGACCCATTTTACACGCCGGCCGAGCGCCGTGCGGCCGCACGGCAGGGTGCCGCAGGTCCGCGCGCCCCTGCCCCTCGTGCAGGTCGCCGACGGCGAGGACGCGAGCCTGTGGTGGCAGGTCCTGTGCAACTGCCAGTGTTCTCTGACCCTGCTTCGCTCGCGTTACGACGCCAACGGCGCCGAGTGGCTGCCCTCCGCGTATTGGGACGCCGTCGTGCAGTTGGTCGAGGGCCTTTCCGGGCGAATCGAAAAGCCGGGCCTCGGAGATCGCCCCGGCGTGGACGCCGCGGCCTGTTGCAGTGAGTTACTGGAAGCCCTTGCCTCTGGTCGCGCCTCCGCCGTCCCACTTCCCCTTGCCGCCTCATGGGCCGCCGTGCAGGCAGCGCAGGCGGTCGCGGCATGCCGCGACGGCTGGGGTGCGCTCACCCCGCACGAGGGCGTCATGGTCGGCGACGCGGTGGTCGCACACCTGCGCAGCCGCTACGGCCCCGGCCGCTCGTGGAGCCTTTCCCGGCTAAACCGTTACGGGATCTGCCCTTACGCCTTCTGGGCCCAGCAGGCGCTCGAGCTCGAAGCCCTGATCGATCCTGCCGAAGGCATGGACGCCATGCAGCGGGGCACCCTCATCCACAAGCTCCTCGAGCTCCTCTTTGCGCGGCTCACCGCGGCCGGCATCGCCCCAGGTCCGGACACGCTTGACCCCATTCGCACCCTCCTTGACACGGTCTGCGATGAGGTTTTTCCCGGTGCCTCCGAGCGCTACGGTTTCCGCCCCGGCCCGCTCTGGGAGCACGAGCAGGCCGAGCTGCGGGCGGAGTTGCACGGGTACATGGCCTGGGAGTGCGCTCCGGAGCAGTCGGCCGGTTTCCAGCCCTACCGGCAAGAGCTGCGGTTTGGAATGGAGCGGGGAACTGCCCCCGTCCTCATTCCGGGGTTCGAGGGCGCTGCAATCGCCCTCCGCGGCGTGATCGACCGGGTCGACCTCGACGCAGCCGGCCGCCTGCGCGTGATCGACTATAAGACCGGGAGCACGCGGTACACCGAGAAGGACATCGCCGCCGGCCGGGCGCTGCAGACCGCCCTCTACGCCTGGGCGGTCGAGGAAATCTTGCCCGGCTGCCGGCGTCGTCGTCGACAGCTGTTATCGCCACACGGGCAGCCGCTCCCAGAGCGGCCGCATCCAGGCAGGTTCCGCGCATGAGTGCGATGCCGTCCTGCAGGCCGCCGCGCAGGCCGTCGCGATGGCTTCGCTCGCCGCACAGGGCTGGTTCCCCGCCGCGCCGAGCAAGGGCAGCGGCGCCCGGGCCTGCGACGAGAGGTGCGACTACCTCGGCCTGTGCCGCGCCACACGCCACGGCGTGCGAAAGGCCCAGCACTCGGGGCCGCTGCTTGCTGGCGGAGGCGCCCGATGAACCTCACTCCTCAGCAGGAAGCCGCGGTCGTCGCCGAGGGTCGCCCGCTGATCGTGGAGGCGGGCGCAGGCACCGGCAAGACCGCGGTGCTGGTGGAGCGTTTTCTGCACCTCCTGGAACGCCATCCCGACTGGCCGGTCGACAGCATTGTCGCCGTCACTTTCACAGAGAAGGCCACCCGCGAGATGCGGAGCCGAATTCGCGCGGGCGTGGAGGCGCGCGCTGCCGCCGCCTCTCCGCAGTCGCCGTGGCACGACCGCCGCCGCCAGCTTGACCGGCTGGCGGTCAGCACCATCCACGGCCTCTGCGCCCGCATCCTGCGCGAAAACCCCATCGCCGCCGCCGTCGACCCGCGTTTCACCGTCCTCGACGAGCAGCAGACCGTCCTCCTGCGCGAAGAGGCGGTGCGTCAGGCCCTCGCCCAACTGGCTTCCGGGGTTCGGCCGCCCGGCGCCGATGGCCGTGACCCCTTCGATCTGCTGGTCGACTTCGAGACGCGCGACCTGCACGAGCAAATGATCCGTCTGCTCGGCCGAGCGCGGCGCGGTCGAGCGGCTGTTTGCGCCCCTGCTCGCTCCCGCGCATCTCCTCGCCTACTGGACGGAGCAGGTCGCCGCGATGCAGGCCGCGGTCTGGGACGAGCAGCGCCGCGCTGATCCCCGAGCTGAACGTCGCGTTGGAGCAACTGCCGGTCCTGCCCGTCACCGCTCCCCAGGACAGGCTCGTCGAGCATGTGCTGTCTGCCAGGGAGGGCTGCGCGTGCGCGGCACGAGGCGACCTCTTCGCCGCGGCCGCCTGTTTTGCCCGCATCAAGGTCAACGTCGGCGCTGCGAACGCCTGGGGCGGCAAAGAGGCTCTGGCCGAGCTCAAGGGCTGGCTCAAAGCCGTTCGTGAGCTCGGCGCGCGGCTCACCGAGGCCGCCGGCGATCAGCCGGTCGGCCCGGCCGACGAGCGGGCCGCCGAGGCGCTCCAGTGCTGGCGCGTGCTGTGGGACTTCGTCACGGGCGTCTACGACGGCCTGAAGCAGGAGCTTCGCGGGCTGGACTTCGACGATCTCGAGCGTCTCGCCTGGCGCTTGCTCTCCGCCGAGCCGCGGGACGAGCGCGTGCAGGCCGCCGTCGATGGGATCAACCACCTGGTCGTGGACGAGTTCCAGGATGTCAACGAGGTCCAAGGTGAGATTCTGACTGCCCTGGCCGGCTTGAGCGCCGGCGGCAAGTTCTTCGCCGTGGGCGACGCCAAGCAGAGCATCTACCGTTTCCGCCAGGCGCAGGTGAAGGTCTTCAACGGCGTCATGCGCGAGATCTACCGGCGCACCGGCTGCGAGGCCCTCCCCCTCAACCGTTCCTTCCGCACCCACGCCGCGCTGCTCGCCGCGCTCAATGAAGCCTTCGAGACCGTCTTGCAGCCGGTCGGCGCGTCCTATGCTGACTTCGAGGCTCGCCCCGCCGCGCTCGACCCGGAGCGTCCCCCGCTCGCTCCGTGCGAGGCCGCGCCGGGCAGCGTCGAAATCCTGGTCGTCCCGCCTGCCTTGGCTGCCGCCGCCCGCCGGGCCGAAGCTGCGCTCCTGGCGCGCCGTCTTCATGACCTGGTCGACCGGCGCTTCCTCGTGTGGGATCGCCGGACCGGCGTCTTTGCGGCCGGTCCAGTACGGCGACGTTGCCATCCTCTTCCGTGCCACCACCTCCCTGCCGCTCTACGAAGAGGTCTTCAAGGCAGAAGGTCTTCCTTACCTCACCGTGAGCGGCCGCGGCTATTACGACCGCCCGGAAGTGCGCGACCTGGCCGCGCTGCTCGCCTGCCTGCACAACCCCGCCGACGACCTGAGCACCGCCGCCGTCCTTCGCTCGCCCATGTTCAGCCTGAGCGACGAGACACTGTACCGCCTGCGCTGGTTCACCCCGGACGGTGCGCCCTCGCCCGCGGCCATCCCCTTCTCTGCCGCGCTTGCCGATCCCCCTCCCACCTCCCAGGGCGCCGAAGTCGCAGCAGCCCGGGAAACGTTCGCCGCCTTGCGCGCGGCCGCCGGCCGAGTCGACGTCTGGACCCTCCTGCGCCTGGCCCTCGACCGCACCGGCTACGAGGCGACCCTGGCCCTTGCCGATATGGCGGCGACGACCGGGACAGCCGCCGGCGGCGGCCGCGCCCGGGTCAACCTGGGCAAGTTCCTGCAGCTTGCCCGCGATCAGCGGCGGAGCCGAACCTTTCCGCCTTCCTGCAGTCGGTCCAGGACCTCAGCGCCCGCGAAGCGCGTGAGGGCGAAGCCCTCCCCGGCACGCCGGATGCGGGCGCGGTCCAGATCATGTCCGTCCACGCCGCCAAGGGCCTCGAATTCCCCGTCGTAGTCCTCGCCGATCTCGGCCGGTCCGCCCGCGGCCCTGCTGGAAGCCCGCGGATCATTCACGACCCCTTGTTTGGGCTTGCCTGCCAGGTGCGCGACGAGAACGGGGAATGGCTCAGCCCCGCCGGTTATCGCTGGGCCGAATGGCTGGACGCTCGGATGGAACGGGCCGAGAGCAGCCGCCTGCTGTACGTCGCCTGCACCCGCGCGGCCGACCTCCTCATCCTGTCCGGCAGCGCGAAAGAGAAAGACAGCTGGCTCCAGACGCTGGCCGCCGCTTGGGGGCTTGATCTGGCGGAAGCAGTCGAAGAACGCACCGCGGACCGCAGCGAAACTTTCGACCGCGACGGTTACCGTCTCCGCGTTTCCTGGCCCGTCCCGCCCGACGTCGAACCCGCTCGCCTGCCCGCTTATGCTCTGCCCGCCGCCGGCCTGGCGTCTGCCCTCGCCGCCGTTCCGCCCCTCGCCCAGCCGCTGCCGTTGCGCCCCGCACGGTGGCCGGTGGCCGTGACGCATCTCCCCGGCGACCAGGACTCTACTGACCAGCTTCCGCCGCTCCGCCCCATCGTGCAGTTGGCCGCCGCCGCGCCGGCGCACGGCGCCCCTGGCACTTCCTGCTCGGCAACCTGGCCCACCGCGCGCTTGCCGATTGGGATTGCCTCGCGCTTGCCCGCGGGCGAGTTACGCGAGCGGCTCGTGCGCTGGGCGCGCCGCGGCGGCCTATTCGCGGCGGACGATGTGTCCGCCGCCGTTGGCCGGGTGATGAGCCTGTTCGATCACCTGCGGGCCACCCCTCTCTACCGCGACATCTGCGCATCGTCTCAGCGCCACGCCGAGGTCCCGCTGAGCATCTGTGCCGGCGAGCGGATGCTCCACGGCATCCTTGACCTGCTATACTGCGACTCGCAGGGCCAGTGGCGCCTGCTCGATTGGAAGACGGAGCCGGTTCGTCGCGGCCAGTCGCTCGCTGACGCGGCGGTCGGACCGTATCTCCGGCAGATGGCCGTCTACTCCCGGGCCGTGGAGCAGATCCTTGGCATCAGGGCGCACGCACAGATCTGTTTTCTGTCCGCGCACGCGGCCGTGTACGATCCACCCGAAGACGAGCTCGAACGAGAGTGGCATGCCCTGCTGGTAGAACCTTAAGGAGATATCCGTGACCGAAGACGTAATACCGTTGCGCGCCCTCGCCAAGATGATCGACCACTCGCTGTTGCACCCGACCATGACCGACGAGGTCATCCGCCGGGGCTGCGAGCTGGCGCTAAAGTATGACGTGGCAACCGCCTGCGTCAAGCCTTACGCCGTGCCCCTGGCGCGCGACGTGCTTGCCGGGTCCGGCGTCGGCATCTGTGCCGTCATCGGCTTCCCCCACGGCAACAGCACCCCGCGCATCAAGTTCGCCGAAACGCTCCACGTCATCGCCGACGGCGCGACTGAGGTCGACATGGTGATCAATGTCGGCAAAGCGCTCGGCGGGGACTGGGACTACGTGTCCGAGGAGATCGGGCAGATCAACCGCGCCTGCACCACGCAGGGCGCGATCCTCAAGGTTATCTTCGAGACGGATTACCTGGCGGACGAGCACATCGTCCGGCTGTGCGGGATTTGCTCGGAGCACCAGGTCGCGTTCGTCAAGACGTCGACGGGCTACGGCTTCGTGAAGCAGCCGAACGGCGACTACAACTACCAGGGCGCCACCGATCACGTCTTGCGGCTGATGCGCGAGCACGCCGCGCCCGAGGTGCAAATCAAGGCGGCAGGCGGCGTGCGGACCCTGGACGACCTTCTGCGGGTCCGCAGCCTCGGGGTCACCCGCATCGGCGCGACCGCCACCGCCGCCATTCTCGACGCTGCCCGCGGCCCGGACGCCTGACCCGCGGGTACGACATCCTGACGCTCTCGCCCTACATCGCTGCGAGTGCCTGCTCCAGGTCCGCCACGATGTCGCGCGGGTCTTCGATCCCGATCGACAGCCGTACCAGCCCCTCGCCGATCCCGATGCGCGCCCGCGTTTCGGCATCGAGCGCCCGGTGCGACGACATCGCGGGATACAGGGTCAGCGTGTAGACGTCGCCCAGCGTGGTCGCCGGCTGAATCAGCCGCAGCGCCTCCAGGAACCGGAACACCTCCGCCCGCCCTGCGCCCGCCAGGTCAAAGCTGACCATCCCCCCGAACAGCTCGCCCCCGAAGAGCGCCTGCGCCAGCCCGTGCTGCGGATGCGACTTCAGCCCGGGGTAGTTCACCCGCGCCACGCCGTGCTGCTGGCTGAGCCAGTCGGCCACGATCGCCGCATTCCGGCACTGGCGCTCCATCCGCAGCGGCAGCGTCTTGAGCCCCCGGTGCGCCAGCCACGCCTCCTGGGGCGCCAGGTTCGCGCCCAGCAGCTTGTTCAGCTCGTTCAGCGCCTGCCGCTTCTCGCGGCTTGGCACGACCACGACCCCGCCCAGCACGTCCCCATGCCCGCCCAGGTACTTTGTCGCGCTGTGTACGACAAAATCCGCGCCGAGCGACAGCGGGCGGCAAAGCACGGGCGTGGCGAAGGTGTTGTCGACGATGAACGCCGCGCCAACCTCGTGGCACAGCCGGGCGAGTGCCGGCAGGTCCGCCACCTTGAGCAGCGGGTTTGACACCGTCTCGACCAGCAGCGCCGCCGGCTTCACCTCCCGCACCGCGGCCGCAACTTCGTTCAGGTCCGCGGCGTCGACGAAGCGCACGCTCACCCCCTGCGTCGCCAGCAGCCGGCTCAGCAGGGCATACGTCGCGCCGTAAACGTCGTGCGCCGCGACGACTGTTGCCCCCGCCCGCGCGCCCGCTGCCAGCAGCGCGGCGTGAATCGCGGCCATCCCCGAGCCGTAGGCGAGCGCGGCCTCGCCCCCTTCGAGTGCGGCGACGGCCGTCTCGAACGCCGCCACGGTCGGGTTACCGTAGCGGGTGTACACCGGGTTGTCGGATGCGCCGGCAAAAACCAGGTCCAGGTCCTCGGTATCCTCGTACGTGTAGCCGACGCTGTGGTGGACCGGCGTCACCACCGGTTCGTAACTGCGGCCGGCATCCGGCCCGGTGAGCGGCGTCGTCTTTGTCGTCCGTTCACCCGCATGCACGGCGAGGGTGTATAGAGAAGTGTCTGCCATTATCTGTTCTCCTGTTACGCACATCGAGTTTGTTTCAAGCGCCGGCGCTATTCTAACGCAACTCTAACGCTTCATTTGCATCCTGCTAACGCATCGGATTAAATCTCGGTTTAGTCTGATATCAAACAGGAGGCAAGAGTCTCATGACTGACGAACCCCGCACGCAGGCGGAAGCCGGAGCCGAAACCGGCCAAACGCTGGAGTTCAAGGCGGAAGTCCAGCAGCTTCTCAACATCCTGGCCCATTCGCTCTACACCGAGCGCGAGATCTTCCTGCGCGAGCTGATTTCCAACGCGTCGGACGCGCTGCACCGCATCCAGTTCGAGATGCTGACGAATCGGGACGTCCTGGATCGCGACGTCGAGCTGGCTATCCGCATCGAGTCCGACCCTGTCGCCCACACGCTGACCATCTCCGACACGGGCATCGGCATGACGCACGACGAGCTGATCGAAAACCTCGGCACCATCGCTCACTCCGGCGCGCTCGCCTTTCTGCAGAAGATCGGCGAGGGCCAGAAGCCTGTAGACATCATCGGCCAGTTTGGCGTTGGCTTTTATTCCGTCTTCATGGTCGCCGACGAGGTCGCGGTCACCACTCGCTCGTACCGCCTCGAGGCCGAGGCCTGGCGCTGGACCTCGCGCGGCGACAGCCGGTTCACGCTCACGCCTGCCGACAAGCAAACGCGCGGCACCGAGGTCTTTATCAAGCTGAAGGAGGACGCGAGCGACTTCGCAACCCAATGGCGCCTGGAAACCATCATCCGCCGCCACTCGAACTACGTTTCGTTCCCGATCTATCTGAAGGGCGAGGTCGTCAACCAGCGGACCGCGCTGTGGCGCACGCCGATCAACGACGTCAAGCCCGAGGAGTATGACGAGTTCTACCGGCAGTTGACGCTGGACCCGGAGCCGCCTCTTCTCCACACCCATATCGTCACCGATGCGCCGGTGGAGATTCGCGCCGTCCTCTACGTCCCGCGCAAAGTGGACCGCGGCGTGCTCAGCCTCCGCTCGGATTACGGCGTGCGCCTCTACTCGCGTAAGGTGCTGATCCAGGAGCACAACAAGGAGCTCATGCCCGAGTACCTCCGCTTCGTAGAAGGCGTGGTCGATTCGGAAGACATCCCCCTTAACGTCTCGCGAGACGGTGCAGAGCAACCGTGTCCTGCGCGCCATCCAGAAGGTGCTGGCCGGCCGCGTCCTCAAGGTGTTGAACGAGCTCGCGGCGGAGAAGCCCGAGGACTATGAGGCCTTCTGGAACGAGATGGGCGTGTTCGTGAAGCAGGGCGTCGCAACTTCGGCGGCCGACAAGGATGAGCTCCTGACACTGCTCCGCTTCCCGTCCACCACCGGCGGCAAGCAGGTTTCGCTGACCGAATACGTGGGCAGGATGGCAGCCGGCCAGGATGAAATCTACTACCTGCTCGGCAGCGATCCGGTGTCCGTCGCGACCAGTCCCCACCTCGACCCGTTCAAGGCGCGCGGCCTCGAGGTCCTCTTGCTCGCAGACCCGTTCGACGGGTACGTGATGCAAAGCGTCCACGAGTTCCAGGGCAAGCAGCTGCGGAACGTGGATGACCCCGGGCTGACCCTGCCGGGCGAGGTGGAACAGAAGCCGGAGGAAGCCGAGCCGGTTGCGGATGAGGAGTGGGCCGAGGTGGTCGCTCGCTTCAAGACCGTCCTGGGCGATCGGGTGACCGAGGTCCGCGAGTCACAGCTCTTGACCGGCAGCCCGGCCCGCCTGGTCTCGGCCAACGGCCGGCTTCGAGCGCGAGATGCAGCGGGTGCGCCGCCTGATCGAAGAGGACTACCAGACGCCGCCGAAGATTCTCGAGCTGAACCGCCGCCACCCGCTGGTGCGGAACCTTGCCGAGCGCATCAAGACCGAACCGGCCGCGCCCGTCATCGATCCCGCCATCGAGCTGCTCTTCGACAATCTGCTCCTGCTGGAGGGCCTGCATCCCAACCCTGCCAACATGGCACCCCGCATCCAGCTGATGCTCGAGCGCGCCACCCGGTAGGGGTCAGACCTCCGAGGTTTCGAAAACCTCGGAGGTCTAGCACCTCACACCACGACCGCCCGCCGCAGCCGCGCCACCTGCGCCGCATGCTCTTCGGCGTCCGGCGCGCCCATCTCCTGCTCGTACTCCACCGCCACCTGCATCACGTCCGCCGCCCGGCCCAGTTGGCCCGATCGCTGCAGCAGCATGCCCAGCATCCACGAGTAGCGCGCCCGGCTCGCCCGGTCGCCCAGCTCGCCGAACAGCTCGACGGCTTGGCTGTAGCTCTCGATCGCCCTGCGTGTCTCTTCCAGTTCCATCTGCGCCAGCCCCAGGTTCGCCAGCCGGTTCGCTTCCTTCCGCCGCTCGCCCAGCGCGCGGCTGATCGCCACCGCCTGGCGGTAGCACTCCGTGGCTGCCTGCATGTTGTTCATGTCCGCGTGCGCGTTGCCCAGGTTGTTCAGGATGTTCCCTTCCAGCGCCCGGTCCCGCGTCTCGCGGCTGACCGCGAGGGCCTTCTCGTAAAAGTCCACCGAATCCTTCGGCATCCCCAACTGCGACGACGTGTTGCCCAGGCTGTTCAGCAGCGTCGCCTCCGTCCTCCGGTCCCCGGTCGCCCGGCACAGGAACAGCGCCTGCCGGTAGCAGACCATCGCCTGCGCGTGATCGCCCGTGTCCGCGTACGCGTCGCCCAGCGTCCGCAGCACCGTTGCGCGGTTCGGCCAGGACACGACCGCCCTGGCCGCGATCATGGCATGCTCGCCCGCCTGGATCGCCATCTTCGTGTCCCCGGCGTTCGCATACAGGATCGCCATCTTGCCCGAGATGTCGGCCTCTGCCGCATGGTCCGCGGTCGCCGCGGCCAGGCCCAGCGCCTCGCCGTACGTCCGCATCGCGTCGTCCGGCCGCCCGAGCCCTGCGTACACGTCGGCCAGCCGGTGCAGAACTTCGGCCCGCCCCGCCCGGTCGTCCGCCGCCAGCAAGTCGAGCGCCGCTTCATAGTTCGCGGCGGCTTCCTCACCCTTGCCTGACCCCGCGCACGCGCTCGCCAGCATGCGCCGCGTCGCGATCTCGCCCGCCCGGTCCCCGAGCTGACGGAGCACGGCCAGACCTGCCCGGTACCCCTCGATTGCGGCATTCGCCTCTCCCGCGGCCAGCCAGGCATCCCCCTGCGCGATCAGGATCTTCGCTTCGGTCCCGGGCTCGTGACGCTCGCGGCTCAGCGGCAGCGCGCTCCGGTAGCAGTCCGCTGCCCTGCGGGGCTCGTTCAGCCGCGCCGCCACGGGCGCCAGCCCCAGCAGCAAGGCCAGTTCCGCTGCCGTATCCCCAGCTTCCCGCGCCAGCGCCAGCCCCTGGTCATAGTGCCGGGCGGCCTCCACGTTTTCGCCCAACCTCGCCTCGGCGTCCGCCAGCCGGCGCAGGACGATCATCTCGCGCGCCTTGTCGCCTACCAGCCGCAGCAGCAGGAGCGCCCACCGGTCGTTTTCCACCGCGCCCGCCCGGTCCCCGAGCGCCGCGTACAGGCTGGCTAACCCGTAGCGGGCTTCCGCCTCCGCATCCCGGTCGCCAAGCTCGCCGGCCAGCTTCAGCGCCCGCTGATAGCCCCCGACCGCGCTCGCCGGATCGCGCGGGGCATCTTGTTCCGCCAGCGCCAGCCGGGCGGCCAGCTCGCCGGCCCGGTCGCCGCGCTCGCAGCTGACCTTCAGCACGACGGGCATGGATGTCAGGGCCGTTCGCCTCTGCTCCTCGGTGGCCGCCTGCCGGTAAAGCTGCAGTGCCGCGCCGGCTTCGCTCGTCCGCGTCGCCCAGCGTCCGGGCCAGCGCCAGCGCGTCCCCCAGGTAGTCCGCCGCCGTGGCCCCCCGCCCGGCCGGTGCGTTCGCATCGCCCGCGCTCTCCAGCGCGGCCAGGCCCATCAGCGCCGCGAGCTCGGCCTTCGGTTGACCCAGCTCCCGGCTGATCGGCAGCGCGGCCCGGTAATGGTTCGCCGCCGCCGAGTCTTGCCCGCGGCCCGCGCCGCCGCGCCCAGCCCCAGCAGAACCTGGAGCTCGACCGCCCGGTCGTGCAGGCTGCGCGCCAGCGCCAGCGCCTTTCGGTATGCCTCCGCGCAGCGCGACGCCGAGCCGAGCAGCCGCTGTGCCTGCGCCGTGCCAAGCCACGCCGCCATCTCTTCGCGCTGCAAGCCGTGGAGTCGGGCCAGGTCCAGCGCGCCTCGATAGGCCTCGACCGCAGCCTGCCCCTCCCCCAACTCGAGCCGGGTGGATGCGAGAGCAAGTTGGATTTGGGCGATCTCGGCGTCTCGCCGTCCGCCGCCGAGGTCCGTGGCCCACAGCCACGCCTGGCCGGTCCGGGCGCCTGCCGGGCCTCTGCAACACGGCGAGCGCTTCCTCGTAACCCGTCGCGGCCGCAGCCAGGCTCCCGGCCCCCGCATCGAGCCGCGCCAGCGCAGCCCGCGCCAGCCCTTGCCCTCTGTTATCGCCCGCCTCGCGCCCCGTAGCCAGCGCATCCACGTAGAATCGCCGCGCGAGCGCCGCATCCCCGCGGTCCTGCGCCGCCCGCCCGAGCTCCAGCGACGACCAGCAGACCACGTCCGCATTGCCGGCTTCCCGTCCCACCTTCAAGCGCCTCGGCGTAGTACGTCGCTCCGTTCTCTCGCCGCCCCGCCAGCGTCTCGCATGCCGCCAGTCCGTAAAGCGCATCCGCCTCCACCGCTCGTTCGCCGGCCCGGCGCGCGAGCCCCAGCGCCGCCTCGTGCTCGGCCAGCGCGGCTTCGCCGTTCCCGAGCGCCAGTTCGACCGTGCCGGCCCGGCGCCGCGCCGCCGCCTCGAGCCCGGCCCCCGCCTCCCCGAGTTCCCCGGCGATTCCCGCCGCCTGCTGGAAGCAGGCCCCTGCCCGTTCGAGTTCGCCGGCTGCCGCATGAGCCTCGCCCCAGGCCAGCAACGCCTCCGCTTCACCCCGCCGGTCTCCCCGGTCGGCCAGCAGCCCCCAGGCTTCCTGGTAGGCCCTCACCGCGTCCCCGTACGCTTCCGCGTTGTAATAGTTGCGGCCCGCACCGAGCAAGGCTTCCGCCATGCCCTCGCGGTCGTCCATCGCGCGGGTTGCGGTCACCAACGCCTCGTATGCCTCGGTCGCCGCGGCCGGGTCCCCGGCTTGCTCCGCGGCCGCCGCCAGCAGTCGCAGCACGGCCGCCTCCCGGCAGCGGTCGTTTTCCGAGCGTGCCAGCGCCAACGCTTCCTCGTAGCAGAGCATCGCTTCGTGCAGCGCTGACTCTCCCGTCGCCCCGCGCGTGGCCACTGCCTGCCCGCTCCGGATGAGGACGTCGGCTGCCGTCGTGGCATCCCCGGCCGCCCTCAGCAGCGGCAGCGCCTGCTGATAGGTCAGTTCCGCTTGCCCGTGGCGGCCCTGGATAGCTTGTGCCTCGGCCAGCCGCAGCAGCGCCGCGCCTTCGATGTCGGCCCGGCCGCTTGACTGTGCCAGCGCCAGGGCCTGCTCCGCTGCTTCGGCCGACCCCGCGACCCGTCCGCGTGCTGCCAGCGCCGCCGATAACCCCAGCAGCGTCTTCATCGCGGCCTCTGTCCCGCCATCCGCCGTCCCGCCATCTTCCGGTTCTCGAAGTTCCGGAAGCGAGACCCCCGGGTTCCCATCCGCTTGCCGGGCATCCGCCCGGTTCGCATCCACGTGCCAGGCGAGCGCCTGCTCGTAATACGCCACCGCAGAAGCCGCCTCGCCCGCCGCCAGGCACGCCTCCCCTAGCCGGGTCAGGATTTCCAGCTCGACCTCTGGCCCCGATCCCCGGCGATAGACCTCCGCGGTTTCCGGCGTCACCGCAGGTGACGCAACCTCGGAGGTCTGCCCCTGCCCCTCGCGCACCGCCGCCAGCGCTTCGCTGTACGTGTCCATCGCCGCCTGCGCTCGCCCCGCAGCCATTTGTGCTTCGCCCAGGTGTGTCAGGAGATCGATCTCCCGGTCTGCGTCCTCGACCCCGTCCCGGCCTCTGCCCCTCGCCGGCCGGCGGCCGCCGCGGCGGCCGCCAGTGCGCTCGCGAACGCTTCACACGCCTCGGCCGGCTGGCCCTTCGCCAGCGCGAGCACCCCCGCCGACCGGTACGCCTCGATCGCGACCTCCCCATCCCCCTCCGCTTCTGCCAGCGTCGGCCGAGACCTTGTACGCCGCCGCCGCATCCAGGTCCCGGTTCGTCTGCTCGTACCCCGACGCCAGCCGCAGCTGGATGTCCAGCTCCGCGCCGCGGTCGCCTGCCAGCCTCGCCGGCTCGACCGCCTGCGCCAGGCTCCGCACCGCCTGCTCCTGTGCCCCCATTGCGGCCTGCACCCGGGCCAGCTCGCGCAGCACCGTCGCCTCCGCCCCCGGATCACAAACGATCCGCGGCGGCCGTTGAGCGCACTCTGATAGCCCTGCTCGGCGTCTGCCAGTCGTCCCGCCCGCCGGTCGATCTCTGGCCAGGTCGAACTGCAGCGCGCCCGCCGCTCCCACGTCTCCCGCATCCGCGAAAACGGGCAGCGCGGCGCGATAGTGTGCCTCGGCCAGCTCGTCATCGCCGTGGCGGATCGCCTCATCGCCCAGCCGCCGGTGCAAGGGCGCCTCGATGCCCGGCTCGCTTGCCATCCGGCTGAGGGTCAGCGCCTCCTCGTACGCGTCCATCGCGGCATTCACCTCGCCCGCCGCGTCCCACGCTGCCGCCAGGTGCAGCAAGGCGCCGAGTTCGGCGTGCCGGTCGCTCCGTTCGCGGCTCGCCGCCAGCGCCTCGGTCGCATACCCCACTGACTCCGCCGTGCGCCCCGCCTCCCGCTCGATCTCCGCCAGGCGCAGCGTCACGTCGAGCCAGGCTGTCCGCATGCCCTGCAGGGGCCAATGCCAGCGCCTCCCGCAGTAACCCGACCGCTTCGTCCAACCGCCCCTCGTTGCGCCGGCACTCTGCCAGCGCCTGCAGCAGTTCGCCCTCGAGCCCGCTGTTGCCGTCCGCCCGGTTTAGCTTCAGCGCAGCCTCGAAGAGCGGACGCGGCCAGGTCGTCCCGGCCCGCGGCGAAATGCTGCCGCCCCAGCCGCACGAGCAAATCGACTTCCACATCGGGCCGTCCGAGCTCCTGCGCCAGTGGCAGTGCAGCCTGCAGGCACTCCACCCCCGGGCCGGTCAGCCCCATGTCGAGGTGGCCGCGCCCGAGCGCGAGGAGCACCTGCAACTCCGCCCCGCGCGACCCGGTCGCACGAGCCAGCGGCAGGGCTTCTTCGAGAGACCGGATGGCCGGCGCCGCGTCGCCCGCCGCCGCATGGGCCGCGGCGATGCGCCGGAGCGCAGCCAGTTCTGCCGCCTTGTCGCCGAAGCTCGCGTCGCCAACGGCAGCGTCTCCTGCGCGGCCAGCGCTGCTCGCGGCCACCTGCCCCGCCGCTTCCAGTGTGTCGCACAGCTGCTTCAGCACCTGCAGCGTCAGCCGGCTGTCGCCCAACTCCCGCGCCTTCGCCAGCGCCTGGTCCAGCGCCTCCAGCCCTGCCGCCACCTGTCCGGATTCGGCATACGCGCGGCCCAGGCCGCACAGCGTCGCCGCTTCCCCAGGCATTGCCCGCCGGGTCGCCCGCCTCCCGGGCCAGCCTCAACGCCGACGAGTAGTGAGCCATGGCTTCGGCGGGCGCGCTCGTCACGCAAATGTCGGCGAGCTCGCGCGTGAGGCTTGCTTCCTGGTCCACGTCGCCCACTTGCTGCGCCAGGAGGACGGCCTGCCGGTACGATTCGGCCGCCGGAGACGCCGCGCCGAACCGCCCCGCCGGGAGCGCCGCCTCTGCCCGTGCGATGGCCGCCCGCGCGGCAAGCTCCGTGAATGGATCGCCCAGCCGCCGCGCACACGCCGCTCGTTCGTGCAGGCAGGAGCGGTACGAGGGCCCGCCCCCGCCGCCCCGCGCATCGCACCCGTCGAGGGCGCCGAGCGCGGCCTCGAGATAGCCCAACGCCTCAGCTTCCGCCTGCCCGTCGCCGGCCATCCGGCTGGCTTCCAACGCTTGCGTCAGCGGATCGATAGCCCCTGCCGCCTTCCCGGTGACCGCCAAAATCCCTCCGAGCTTGAGTTGGGCCAGCCGCACCGCCCCAACGTCGCCCGCCTCGACCGCGATCGCGATCGCTTGCTGCGCGCTTCGCACCGCCTCGGCCCCTGTCCGAGTTGCTGCTGCGCTTCAGCCAGCAGCGCCAGGTGCCGCGCTTCCCAGCGCCCGCGGCCCGGGATCGCTGCCGGCCGCAAAGCACGGTCGAGCCAGGCCGCGCGCAGTGCTGGCGGGGCCACGCAGGCCAGCAGGCCCGGCGCCGCGCCGAGGAACGCATCCGCGGCCGCCCGTCCCCGAAAATCATCCCGTCCGGCCAGGTAATCCCACGCCGCCGCAATCTGTGCCCAGTTCTCCGCGTACCGGTCGATCGCCGCCCGCCCGCCCTCGCCGCCCGCCCGGTGCTCTGCCTCTGCCCGGCCCATGAACTCCAGCACCGCCTCCGCGTGCCGTTCACGGGCCGCGCCAACCTCTCCGTTCGCCGCCAGCCGCCAGCCGCCATGCTGCTGGACGTAGGGCGGCAGGAAGTTCTCGCATCCGCCATGCTTCTCCAGCGCCCCGCAGCCGCGCAGCTCGTCCAGCCCGCGCTCGGCCTCGCTCGGGTCATCCCCCAACACCCGTGCGGCCAGCGCACGATCGACGTGTCCCGCCGCGAACGCCCCCAGCGCGCGAAACCGCCACTGCATCGCCGGCGGGAGCGAATCGTAGGCGAAGCGGGCATCGGGCAGGGCCGCGCTGTCCTCGCCCGCCGCACTCATCCCCCGGTCACCGCGCTCGAGGGAGGGCACGCTGACCGCACCGAGCCGGCCCGCAAGTTCTCCGCTGCCCGTCAGTAGGAGGACGCCCGTATCCCCCGCTGCCAGCTCCGCCAGTACCCACTCGGCGATCCCCGCTTCCGTCGGCTCCGCCAGAACGAGGAGCGCGCGCCCGCTTCGCTCAGCCGCCGCTGGACGGCGCGGCCGCGCCGCACCAAATCCAGGTCCCCCGAGCGCCCCACGCCGAGTGCCAACTCCGCCTTGGCGGATGGCGGTGAGCCTGGGCGCAACATTCTGCAGGTCCAGCCAGACATCACCTGCAGGAAACAGCTCGCGGCACGCCTCGACCACGCACGGGCCGTCTCGACCCGCTGACGCTCGTCATCCATCGTGAGCGCGACGATGTTCAACCCTTTTGGGGCTCGGCCGCGAGAAGTACACACGTGGCCCGGATAGTCGGTGAGCGGCTCATGGCGTTCTCCCAGGGTTAAGCGTGTTTGACCAGTATTTCCTATATCATTGTAATAGCATTTTATGGGAAAATCAAGTGGCAGAATGTGGCGTCAGACGGCGGTACGCAATTTCCTTAAAGAATATGCGTATTTCTATTGCAACTTATTGACAGAATGTTACGGTTGTGATACAAAGAACTACGTTAGCGAGTCTGTATCGGCACGTACTCCCCGCCCTCGCATCTGTCCAAACCGTACACTAACGCGACCAGCGACACCGATGTCGCCCGGTTGTTCGGCACTGAGTTTTTCTCGGTAAAGCCATTGCCTGCCAGGCCGCGCCCGCGCGTCCCAGCAGCAGAGGGCATGACAGTTGCAGACCGATCCGACCGACAGCTCGAGCTCTGAGAATGCTCTTTCCTTAATCGCGTTTGGTCACACCTCCAGGCGCGAACATGCCGTATGCGGCGCGTAACGCCCCATTCTAGCTTCGCCCACCCGGCTGACCCAACCGGGTGGGCTCTTTTTTGCTCGCCGTGGGGGGGCAGGCTCTGCTGCTCAGCAGCAGCGTGCATTCGCAGAAGGAGATATGCTGCATGTGTAAAAACAACGGTGCAATTGGCGGAAGTTGAGGGGAGGAGACACCACTGATGCGCGGTCATTGGAAGCTGCTCTACGCGCTCGCGTTCAACGCTTTGATCCTCGGTGGAGCGATTGTTGCCGCCACCAATGGAGCAATCGGCGGCGGCTGATCGGTCGCTACCACCCACCTGAACTGCGACGTAATTCGGGATTGCACCGACGAGAGAGGAAAAGAGACGGCTCTTTGCCTCTCTCGTCTTGCTTCATCGAGGTTGCCATGGCAGACACCGCCCCTAGCACGAACAACCCTCCTCCCAAGAGCGATCCGAGCATCCCAGCCCAAGGCTAATCGTCCCCAAGCGATGCGGCCAGAGGTCTCTGAGCCTCCCATCGTGGAGGCACTGGATCGAATCGAGCAAAATCGTTTGCGCCGTTTCTTGACCTGGGCGCTAGCTGTCGTTATGCCCCCCATCGCGATTATTGGGTTTTTGGTCGCCGCAACCGATCCTGCTCGGCCCTATCTCGGCCTTGCGGCGGTGGCAGCCGTAGTTGGCGCCATCGCCATCCTCGTGCTTGTCTTGACTCTTAACGTCCAGCGTAAGCGGCGAAAAGCGTTCGAAGAGCAAGAACGGCTACGCTCCATCAACGATGCTGTACGATCAGGGATGACGGAAGCTCTTCGTGGCGAGAAGGCTGGCCTGCAGCTTCAGCTTGGGCAGGAGCCTGAGACTCGCTGGGAGCTGGCCTACGAAATCATGACCGAGCGGCAGACGTGGGGCTATGCCAATCTGGAATTCGCGTGCGACATCCGCGAAGACGGGGCTGCTTTTCTTCGGCGAACCATCGAGGTTGATGTCCGCGGAGCCGCCAGCCAAGTCGAGCAATCGCTCAACAGTACCCCCGCCGAAGAAAACAAGTGGGTCATGCCCCAGGTGCGGTTATTGCCATTGAGCACGAATGTTGCGGCGGAAATGAGCGACCCATACATCGCAGATAACGGTTGGCTGATCAGAGTTCGTTTCGACCCGCCTCTGGGTCACCGCGACAAGGCTGTGTTAGCCCTGGAGGAGGATCTTCCGCCGGACTACTACGCCGTTGGCTACACCCCTGATCGTTTAGAGTTGCAGCACATCACCGAGAGCTGGATCGGCTGGCGCGTGGATCGGCCCATGCGTCGCTTTAACCTCCAGGTATACTTCCCCGTCGGTTGTGAGCCCAGGGATCTTCGACCGGAGGTTCGCATTCAGATCCCATTTCGCGGCTCCAAACAGCCTCGCAGGGACTATAAGGAGGAAGAACGCACCCGCGGTGCATATCACCCTGTAATGCGAGGTAGGCGGCAGGAAGCGACCTGGACGGTTGACTGGCCGATCGTCGGTCGGATCTATCTGATCCGCTGGCTGCCGCTAGATAAGCCCGTTCAGTAGCGCCGGCGCTTGACGCTTTGCCCGATCCGTCGATAATAAGGGCCTTGGGCCCGTATGCCAGTTTAGCTTGTACATGCCGAGGAGAAGCCAGATGACGTGCCGAAACGGGGCTATTGGAGGGAGCTAACGGCCTCCCTCTCACGTGCGAAGGCCGCTGAACAACTGTTCAGCGGCCTTCGCGCGTAATGCCTTGGCTTCCCTATATGAGCCCAGCAGGGATCGAACCTGCAACCCGCGGCTTAAAAGGCCGCTGCTCTGCCAATTGAGCTATGGGCCCAGCGCTCGTCGCCGTGCGACGCTCTGATCATAGCACAGGTCTCGCCCTCGGGCAAAACCTACCCGAAATACTTCTCCACGTCCTTCGGCGCCCACTGCGCCACCAGCGACCGCGGCACGCCGTTCGACTGCGCGATCCGGCCGTAGATCGCTGCGCTCGTCCTCGGCGTCCGTTCGCCCGTCTCCGGGTCCAGCTCGATCAGCCCGAAGCGCAGGTTCCACCCCTCCGCCCACTCGAAGTTGTCCACCAGCGTCCAGTGGTAGTAGCCCCGCACGTCCACCCCATCCTGGATCGCCCGCCACACCTCCGGCAGGTAGGTCGCCAACAGGTAGGGCCGCTGCTTGTCCTCCCGGTCCGGCAGCCCGTTCTCCGTGATATAAACCGGCTTGCCGTATTCCTGGAGCTTCTTCAGCGCCAGGTACATCCCCGGCGGGTTGATCTCGCAAAACGGCTGCCCGTCCGATGTGCACTCGCAGTTGGCAAGGTCCGGCCTGAAATACTGCTTCGCAAACAACATCTTCGGCTCCGACGCGGCGAAGCTGATGTGCGCCGTCGAGTAGTAGTTGAGCCCGATGTAGTCGCTCGAATCGATCAGCTGCGGCACGACCTGGCCCACGCCGACCAGCGGCCCCAGCCGGCCGTAGGTCACCGCGTCGAGCGTCGAGCGATTGGCGATCTGGTCGAAGAACGCCGCCACCCGCCGGTCGAGCGGGTTGCCGGGGTTCGCGGGCAGGAAGTACCGCATGTGGTGCGCCAGCCCCACGCGCGCGCCGTTCTGCATCCGGTGGATCGTGCGATACGCCCGGCCGTGCGCCAGCAGCATGTTGCGCAGCACCGTCAGCGCCCGCGGCAGGCTCACGCCCCCCGGCGGGAACAGCCCCTGGTGAAACCCGTAGAACGCGTACACGATCGGCTCGTTCACCGTGCACCACAGGTTCACCTGGTCGCCCAGCGCGTCCACGACCCGTTCGGTGAAGCGCGAGAAATAGTCGCCGATCAGCGGGCTTTCCCAGCCGCCCACCTCCGCCAGCCAGATCGGGTCGGTGAAATGGTGCAGCGTGACCATCGGCTCCAGCCCGCGCTCGCGCAGCAGCCGCACCATCTCCGCGTACTTTGCCAGCGCGGCCGGGTCGAACTCGCCCGGCGCCGGCTCGATCCGGCTCCACTCGACCGAGATGCGCAGCGCGTTCAGCCCCATCTCGGCCGCCCGGTCGAAATCGCTCGCCGCCGTCTCCAGGTCCCACCAGTTTGTGGCCTGCTCGCACCTCTGACCTTCGAAGATGCGCCCCGGTTCCTGCTCCCACTGGTACCAGTTGTTGCCGCAGTTGTCGCCTTCGTTCTGGTGCGCTGCCGTGGCCGCGCCCCAGCGAAACTCATCGGGAAAACGTAGGATTTCGCTCATTAGCTCCGTCGCTTGTCGTGACCTAATTCGAGCTTTCGTTGTCCTTCACCTCGGGCTCCGAGCCGGCCGCCGCCGGGCGCGACCAATGCTGGAGCTCGACCCCCGCGTCGGTCAGGAACAGAACCGCATTCTCGTCCGGATAGTGCCCGGCATAGACCACCCGCTTGATGCCCGCGTTGATGATCATTTTCGCGCACGTCAGGCACGGCTGGTGCGTGACATAGATCGTCCCGCCTGCCACGCTGACGCCGTGCAGCGCGGCCTGGATGATCGCGTTTTGCTCCGCGTGCAGCGTGCGCACGCAGTGGTTCGCGATCATCAGGTGGCCCACCTCGTCGCAGTGCGGCAGGCCCGCCGGCGCGCCGTTGTAGCCCGTCGTCAGGATGCGGCGCTCCTTGACCACGATCGAGCCGACCCGCGCCCGGTCGCAGGTGCTCCGCTTCGCCACCTGGAAGGTGATGTCCATGAAGTAGTCGTCCCACGAGGGACGTACGTGCTGCGCCTCGCTCATCAGCCGGTCCCAAACTGCCGGTCGCCCGCATCGCCCAACCCGGGCACGATGTACCCGACGTCGTTCAGCCGCTCGTCCACGGCCGCCAGATAGATCGGCACGTCGGGATGCGCGCCGTGCAGCCGGTCGACGCCCTCGGGCGCGCCGATGATCCCGACGTACTTGATGCGCGCCGCGCCCCACTTCTTCAGGATGTCGACGGTCGCCGAGGCCGAGCCACCCGTCGCCAGCATCGGGTCGAGGATCAGGCACACCTGCACGGTCGGCGAGATCGGCAGCTTGTTGTAATACTGCACCGGCCGCAGCGTCCGCTCGTCGCGGAACAGGCCGATGTGCCACACCTCCGCGCCCGGCATCATCTCCCAGATGCCCTCGACCATGCCGAGGCCGGCCCGCAGCACGGGCACCAGCCCGATGGTCTCGGTCACCTGCCGGCAGGCCGCGGTTGCCAGGGGCGTCTCCACATCCTTGTCGGCCAGCCGCAGGTCGGCCGTTGCTTCGTAGGCCAGCAGGATGGCGATCTCGCGGATCAGCTCGCGGAACTTCTTCGGCTCCGTGCGCTTGTCGCGCAGGATCGAGAGCTTGTGCTGGATGAGTGGGTGGTTTGAAACGTAGACGTTGTCGGGTAAGGCAGCCACGGGTCCTCCCTGTAGACTCAACGAATAGGCGCCGCTTTTAGCCACGGAGAGCACAGAGGGAGCCGAGGGGTCGGAGCAAGGGGGCGAGAGTCCTCTCCGCCTCTGGGTCCTCTGTGCCTGGAACGTAAAAAAACGGGCTGGGCGGCCCCCTGCGGGGCTGTCCCAACCCGTCACAAAGCGGGCCGGCGCACCCCAACCGGCCCTCTGTGCAGCACGCTCATGCGTTACTCGATCTCTTGCGGCTCGCGCGGCAGCTGCCCGCGCTTGATGAGTTTCTCGACTTCGACTTGGCAGGTGACACAAAGGGTCGCATCCGGCCGGACTTCCAGGCGTTCCGTCGGGATTTCCTTGCCGCAGCGTTCGCAGGTGCCATAGCGCCCCTTGTCGATCGAGCGCAAGGCCGCCTGGACGCGTGCCAGGCGCCCCTCGAGCTGGCTCACCAACGCCACGTTCTTCTCGCGTTCGATCAAATCCGGATCGCCTTCCTCCGCATCTACGTCTACTTCGATCTTAAGTGCCTCGCGAAGGCGCTCCAACTCGCCCGCGATGCGCTGCTGCTCGTCAGCCAGCTTGTGTCGCTCGCGCGCGATAATCTGTGGTCGTGTCGGCATAACCTGCTCCTTGTACCGCCCCAAAAAAAGCTGACCTCTTATACCATATAACCTACACGACGTCAACGCGCACAAGTCGCACGCAATTCCAAACGTAGGCGAATATGAGCATCCTGGCAGTACGGAGATATGGGCCTGCGTGCCTGCGGATCGGACGGCGACGCCGGTGCGGCGTTATGGGACGTACACCCCGGATCTGCATCAGTTGGCGGATTGGTTGGTGAGTTGCCAGATCGTGAGTGTGGCGCTGGAGGCGACGGGGGTGTACTGGCTGCCGGTGTTCGAGATTCTGGAAGCGCGGGCTGCAGGTGTACCTGCTCAACCCGCATCAGTTGAAACATGTGCCGGGCCGGAAGAGCGATATTCAGGACTGCCAATGGATCCAGCAATTGCATAGTTATGGTCTGCTGCGCAACTCGTTTCAACCGGAGGCCAAGATGCGGGCCTTGCGCAGCTATCTGCGGCAGCGCAGTATGCTGCTCGAACACCGTGCGGCGCACATTCAACACATGCAGAAGGCGCTGCTGCAGATGAACGTGCAACTGACGCAAGCGGTCGAAGACATCACCGGGGTGACGGGGCTGGCGATCATGCGGGCGATTGTGGCCGGTGAGCGCGATCCGCAGCACTTGGCGACGTTGCGGCAGCGCAATTGTGCGAAGTCGCCGGCCGAGATTGCGCAGGCCCTGACCGGCAACTATCGGCTGGAGCATGTGTTTGCGCTCAAGCAAGCGCTCGTGCTGTACGACACCTACACCGAGCAGGTGCAGGCCTGTGATGGCGAGATCGAGCGCCAGTTGCGTGCGTTGAGTCCGCAGAGCGATGACGAGTTGCCGCCGCCGGCGCAACGCAGCAAGCCGGGGTCAGGACCAAGAATGGGCCGCGCTATGATGCCGCGCGGCTTACTCTACAAAGCCACGGGCGTCGACCTGTGTGCCATCGACGGCCTCAACCCCACCACCGTGCAGCAAATTCTGGCCGAGATCGGCGGCTCGGTCGCGGCGTGGCCGACCAGCAAACAGTTCTGCGCCTGGCTGGCCTTCGCGCCTCGCCACGAGATTTCGGGTGGCAAGGTATTGCGGCAGCGGGTGCCGAAGACGGGCAATCGAGCCGGCCAGGCTTATTCGACGAGCCCCCGCGCCCGCCCCGAACGCGCTACAACGCCTCCGACAGCAGCCGGAAGTGATACCCGTAGATCGCGATGGTGATCGCCAGCGGCAACAGTCTCGGCCGCCGGAACAACGTCCACACGAACAGCTTCCAGTATTGGACGCCGCTCCTGCCCCACGATCCCCAGCCGGCCCACCGAGCGGAAGAACGCCCGGACGTACGACGCGTCCATGGGGATCGTGAACTTGGGCGGCTTGACCTCCCGCAGGAAGGTCAGCGCCCGGGCGTAATACTGCTCCGGCGCATACAGCTGGCTCACCACCGCCTTGTATCCCGCCGTCAGCGTTTCCAGCGGCATCTTCGGCAGGATGTTCGTGCCTGCCTCCACGTTGTTGCCCGACGAATCCCCCGTCAGCCGCCCTTCGGCCTCCATCCGCTGCCACAGCCGCGTTGCGGGCGGCGCCTGCAGCAGGCCCACCATCGCCGTCACGATCCCGCTCTGCTGGATGAAGTCGATCTGCCGCTGGAAGGTCGAAGGCGTGTCGCTGTCGAAGCCCAGGATGAAGCCGCCCTGCACCTCCAGCCCTGCCCGCTGGATGCGCTTCACATCCTCGATCAGGTCGCGGCCCACGTTCTGCTTCTTGTTGCACTCGGCCAGGCTGCTTTCTTCCGGCGTCTCGATCCCGATGAACACCTCGTCAAACCCGGCCTCGACCATCAGCCGCATCAGCTCCGCGTCGTCGGCCAGGTTGATCGACGCCTCCGTGTTGAACGGCATCCCGCTCTTGCCCTTCCGCCACTCGATAATGGCGGGCAGCAGTTCCTCCTTCAGCTGCCGCCGGTTGCCGATCAGGTTGTCGTCCACGAAGAAGACCCGGCCCCGCCAGCCCAGCCGGTAGAACAGGTCCAGCTCCGCGATGATCTGGTCGGCGGTCTTCACCCGCGGCCGGTGGCCGAACAGCGTGGTGATGTTGCAGAACTCGCAGTCGAACGGGCAGCCGCGGGAGAACTGGACCGCGGTCGTGGCATAGCTGCCGCAGGTCCACCAGGTCCCACCGCGGCAGCGGCGAGGCCTCCATGTCCGCGAACTGGTCGGTCGTGTACGTCCGCTGCGGGCAGCCTGCCTCCCAAGTCGGCCAGGAAGCGCGGCAGCGTGATCTCGGCTTCGTTCAGGACGAGATGGTCCACCTCCGGGAAGGCCTGGGGTTCGGCGGTGAACAGCGGGCCGCCGGCCACGACCGGCAGGCCCGCCGCCTTGCATCTCTGCAATAGCCGCGGCGGTCGATTCGCGCTGGACCATCATCGCGCTGACGAAGACGCAGTCGGCCCATGCAAGATCCGCGTCTTGCAGCGCCGTCACGTTCATGTCCACCAGCCGCAGCTCCCAGTCCGCCGGCAGCATGGCCGCCACGGTCAGCAATCCCAGCGGCGGCATCCCCGCCGACTTGTCCACAAACGCCAGCGCGTGCTTGAAGCTCCAGAACGTAGTCGGGAACTCCGGATACAGCAGCAGAACCTTCATCTTCGCCACCTCCACTCACCGATCCTCATCTCGACCTCCGAGGTTTCCGCAAACCTCGGAGGTCTTCCGGCGCCCAGATGTCTTCCCCGGCTGCTCATACGAACGCCCCGTGCAGGAAGATCTCGAGGGTCGCGTTCAGCATCCCCCGCAGCCGGTCCAGCTGGCCGACCGCCACGTGCGTCCGGATCACCGTGAACACGTTGCTCAGAAAAAAGTCGGTCGCATACTCCAGCGGCGACTTCCGGCCGCAGCTTCCCCTGCGCCCGTGCCAGCGTCATGACCGTTCTGATCGGGTTATAGAAGTCGGGCAGCGACCGCGCGGCGTTGTACAGCCGCTCGGCATCGGGTGACAGCAGCTCCGCGATGACGATGCACGCGACCTCCGGGTTCGCGGTGCACCAGTCCGCCAGGTCCGTCCCGAACTTACGCAGCACCTCGGTTGGTTCCGCGATGTTGTCGATCTCCTGCTGGATCGCGTTCATCAGTTCGGCCAGCTCCGGCTCTGCGCCCGCCAGCACGATCAGTTCTTTGTAGGGGAAGTAGTTGAAGACGGTCTTCTCGCTCACCACCGAAGCCTTGGCGATCTGGCGGACGGAGACCTGGGCAAAGCCGTGCTGCTTGAAGAGCGCCACCGCCTTCTCGACGATGGTCTGTTCCGTGAGCGAGCGTTTCACGTCGCGGAGCGAGAGGGTCATGTTTCACCTGCTATAAACTTACAGCGGCTGTAAATCTACAGTGAGTGTACTCCCTTTCGCCACGCTGTCAAGAATGCTCCAGCGCCGTCTTATTTGCCGGATTGCCTATTGCATTCTCCACCGTCTCGTGTTAGAATCGCATCACCTTTTATTTGTCATTCTGGCTCCCGAGAGACTGCGCCTATGCTGCGAGACAAGCGACGGCTTACCTGGGTGTCGATAGGGGTCGCCCTGACTGCCGGACTGCTCATCGGCTGGATGGTGTTTGGCTGGTGGCTCTTCCCCGTCAAGTGGACGGACGCGGCCGGAATCGATCTGGCTCCCGGCGAGCGAGAGAGATACCTCGACGTTGTGGCCGAATCCTACACGCTGAACCGCGACGCGGACCTGGCGCGGGAACGCCTGAGCACGTTCGCGGCAAAAGAGCAGCCCGAGCTTCTCCAGGACGTCGAAACGCGCGTCGCTCGCCGGCTCGACAAGACCGAGAATATCCTCGTCCTGGGCCAGGACCAGCGGCCCGGCTGGGAATCCTGGCGCACCGACTCGATCATGGTGCTCGCTATCGACCACGAGCGGGGGCAGGTCGGCATCATCAGCATCCCGCGCGACCTCTACGTGGACATCCCCACCTACGGCAGCGAGCGGATCAACATTACGGATTACGTGGGCGAGAAGACCGGATACCCCGGCGGCGGCCCCCGCTCGCGGCTCGCGTGATTTCGGACACGTTGGGCATCCCCACCCAGCACTACGTCCGCATCCACCTCAACGGCCTGACGAAGCTCGTCGATGCGCTCGACGGCGTGACCGTGCACCTCGACTGCCCGTTGTACGAAGCAACCCCCAAAGACGCTCAGATGACCGAGTACACGCCGTGGTCGCTCCCCGCGGGCGACGTGACGCTCGACGGCGACGAAGCCCGCAAGTTCGTCACCTACCGCCATGTCACGAACGATTTCGGGCGCAGCCAGCGCCAGCAGCAGTTGATATGGGCGCTCCGCAATCGCGCGCTCGAGATCAACCTGCTCCCGCGCCTGCCCCAGTTGCTCACTGCGATGTCCGATCTCTACACGACGGACCTCGGCATCATGGACCTCGTGCGCCTGGCCCAGTTCGGCGCCGGCCTCCATCCGTCCGACGTCCACGGCTTCCAGTTCACCATGAACGCGCTCAAAGAGACCATCACCGACAAGGGCGAATGGGTGTTGGCCGTCGGAGACCAGGCCGCGTTGCAAGCCGAGAAGGAAAAACTCTTCCTCCGGAAACCGCTCGAAGATCTCGGCAAAAAGCAAGCCGATACGGAGTGCCCGGGCCCGCCCACAGACTAACCGTTCGCACCCCGCTCTGGTAAGCGGGTACGGTTCATGTATGCGCGCTCTCGGGAGCCGTTTGGATCACGAAGACACGAAGATGATCAAAGAGCGCGAAGCACGAAGTCCACGTAGCCGCTGCGCGCCACCGTGGCCGCTTCACGCGTTCCCGTTCGTGGTCCAGATACCTTGCCACCCCGCAGCGCCGGAGGCGGTGCAGATGCTGCGCGGGTAGTCGCGGGCTTCGCGTTCGCGCTCTTCGATCATCTTCGTGTCTTCGTGTTCCAAACGCCTTCGTGGTCCAAGCGGCTCCCAAGTCCCACACCCCACTCTGGTAACCTGTCACCCTTGCCGACCTACCCCGCATGCGCTAAAATCCCTACTCGGGCGTTGACACCGTCAACGCTATCCCCGCGTCGACGCTTGACGCGGCTTGTGCTGTTTTGCCCGCACCTTTTAGAGGAGATAGTCATGGCTAAGAGCTTGTTCCGTGCTGTGTCGCTGTTGGTCCTGTTCGTGATGGTCCTGTCCGCTTGTTCGCCGGCGCCTGCCGCGAGCACGCCGGTCCCTGCCCCCTCGGCAACGCAGCCCGCACAGGCGCCGGCTGCAACGGAGCCTGCCCCGGCGACTGCCGCGGAGCCAACTGCGGCGCCTGTGGCGACGGTGGCCGCGCCCACCGAAGCCCCGACGACCGCGCCCACCGCCCAGCCGCCCGCCGCAGACGTCAGCGCGGCGCCCAAGACCCTCCGCCTGCCCGATCTGAAGGGCCGCACGATCAAGGCGGTCACCGAGAACGCGTACACGCCGCTGAACTATGTGGATGCCACGACGGGCAAGGCGATGGGTTGGGAATACGACGCGACGGACCGAGATTTGCCGCCGCTTGAACTGCAAGGTGGAATGGGGCGTGACGTCGTGGGATGCGATGATCCCGGCGGTGAAGGGCGGCCAGTTCGACGTCGGGATGGACGGGATCACGATCAACGAGGAGCGCAAGCAGCAGGTGGACTTCTCGGACCCGTACATGGTGTCGCAGCAGTTCATGCTCGTGCGGGCGGACGAGAACCGCTTCAAGACGGCGGCGGAGTTCAAGGCCAACGACAAGCTGCTGATCGGGTCGCAGGCGGGGACGACGAACTTCTACACGGCGGTGTACGAGGTGCTGGACGGCAAAGAGGACAACCCGCGCATCAAGCTGTTCGAGACGTTCGGGGCTGCGGTGCAGGCGCTGCTGGCGGGCGACGTGGACACGGTGCTGATGGATGCGGCCTCATCCAAGGGCTACGTCGGCGCGCACCCCGACAAGCTGAAGTCGCTGGACGAGCCGCTGGGCACCGAGGAGTTCGGCTTCATCTTCACGCCCAAGTCCGACCTCGTCGCACCCTTCAACGCCGCGATCAGCCAGATGAAGGCCGACGGCTACCTGGATTACCTCAACAACCGCTGGTTCTTCTTCAACAATCCGAACGGCGAAGACGCCTACAAGAAGCTCCCCGACCTGAAGGGGCGCACGATCAAGGCGGTCACCGAGAACGCGTACACGCCGCTTGAACTTCGTCGACCCCAAGACCGGCCAGCCTGTCGGCTGGGAATACGACGCGACGGCCGAGATTTGCCGCCGGCTTGAACTGCAAGGTGGAGTGGGGCGTGACGTCGTGGGATGCGATGATCCCGGCGGTGAAGGGCGGCCAGTTCGACGTCGGGATGGACGGGATCACGATCAACGACGAGCGCAAGCAGCAGGTGGACTTCTCGGACCCGTACATGGTGTCGCAGCAGTTCATGCTGGTGCGGGCGGACGAGAACCGGTTCAAGACTGCGGCGGAGTTCAAGGCCAACGACAAGCTGCTGATCGGGTCGCAGGCGGGGACGACGAACTTCTACACCGCGGTGTACGAGGTGCTGGACGGCAACGAGCACAACCCGCGCATCAAGCTGTTCGAGACGTTCGGGGCTGCGGTGCAGGCGCTGCTGGCGGGCGACGTGGACACGGTGCTGATGGATGCGGCCTCATCCAAGGGCTACGTCGGCGCGAACCCCGACAAGCTGAAGTCGCTGGACGAGCCGCTGGGCACCGAGGAGTTCGGCTTCATCTTCACGCCCAAGTCCGACCTCGTCGCACCCTTCAACGCCGCCATCAAGACGATGAAGGACGACGGCTACCTCAACCATCTGAACACACGCTGGTTCTACCTCTATTCCGCCGACTAGGATTCGCAGGATAACCGGATTCACTTGATGAGCGCCGCGGTGAATGGCGCTCATCAAGTGAATCCTCACCGGGATTCGTCTGAGCGGGTGATTTGCCGAGCCCCTCGCGTCAGTAAATCCGCAATCCCACGAATCCCAGTCCCGGGGTTGTATGCTCTTCGTTAATCGCCTGTCGCGGCTGCCGTACTGGCTGCTCGCGGCCGTTCTGTTCGGCGTGATCTTCCTGTGGATCATGCTCACCCGCGCCGATTACCGCGTCATCATCACCGCGGTGGCCAAGGGCGTGAGCACCACCATCTACGTTACCGCTGTCGCATACATGCTCGCCACCCTGCTGGGCCTCCTGCTCGGGCTCATGCGCGTGTCGCACAACCGGGCGGCCCGCGAACTCGCCACCTTCTACGTGGAAATCGTCCGCGCCGTGCCGATGCTGGTGATCCTGTACTACATCGCGTTCGTCGGCGCGCCGGGCCTCGCTCGAGGGGATCAACGCGCTGGGCCGAGGCCATCTCCGGGTTCGGCCCGGCTGGCGGGCGTCGGCCAGGCACTCTCGCCGAGTTCCAGGTGCGCGACCTCGACTTCACCGCCCGCGCCATCATCGCGCTGACCATCGGCTACAGCGCGTTCATCGCCGAGATCTTCCGGGCGGGCATCCAGTCGATCGGCCGGGGCCAGATGGAGGCGGCGCGGTCGCTCGGCATGACCTATCCCCAGGCCATGCGCACCGTGATCCTGCCCCAGGCCGTGCGCAACGTGCTGCCGCCGCTGGGGAATGACCTCATCGCGATGCTGAAGGACTCTTCGCTGGTGTCCGTGCTGGGGGTGCAGGACATCACGCAGCTGGGGAAGGTTTACGCCGCCAGCACGTTCCGCTTTTTCGAGACGTATAACGTGGTCGCGTTCCTCTACCTGGTCATGACCATTGGGCTGGCGTTGCTCCTCCGCTGGGTGGAGAGGCTGCTGCAGACCGAGGTAACGCCCCTTAACACAAAGACACCAAGACACAGTAGACTTCGTGATGCACTGTGTCTTGGTGTCTTTGTGTAAAGCTACAGCCAGCCGATCAGGTCTTCGGGCTTGTCCAGCACCAGGTCCGCCTCGCGGAAGTCGCCGTCCTGCCCGAAGCCGCAGCGGACCCCGACGGCCAGGCTGCCCGCAGACTTTGCCCGCCCGGATGTCCACGCCCGTGTCGCCCACCACGATGCATTGCTCCGGCTTGACGCCAAGCTTCTCCGCCGCAAGCCGCACGGGCATCGGGTGGGGCTTCATCCGGCGGCTGTCCTCGCGGCGTGACCACGATCCCGACGAGCGGGCGCAGGCCCGCGTCCTGCAGGATTCGCTCCGCCTCGGCCCGGTCCCGGTTCGTGACGACGCCGAGCAGGTAGCCGCGGCTGCGCAGCACCCGCAGTGCCTCGCCGTGCCCGTCCACGCACTCGCAGCTCGTGGTCTCCGACATGCCCGTCGCCCGCCGCACCCATCGCCGCAGCCGGAATGCCGGCTCGTCCAGGCCGCACCGCGTCCAGCACCGTGACCATCAGGTTCGCCGGCCCCTCGATCGCCATGACGCTCCGCCGCGCGAGCGACCAGGCGCCGCGCCTCGGGCACCAACCGCTCGCCGATGCGCAGCGTGTTCGACACCCAGCGCGAAAGGTAGTCGTCCGTCTCGACCAGCGTGCCGTCGATGTCGAAGAGGATGGCGGCAACCGCTCGCTTCTGCACCATCTCGCCCCACAGCAGGCGCAGGTCCGGGGTTTCCGGCTCTGCGAACGGCTCCTGGTCGAACAGCTTGCGCAGCGCGTAGCCGACGAGCACCCGCGCGCACGCGATGGTCGGCGCGGCCAGCAGGATGCCCAGGATGCCCGCCGACCGCGTTCCCGGCCAGCGCGCCGATGATGACGACGACCGGGTGCAGCCTGATGCGCGCGCCCACGACCCTGGGCAGCAGGTAGAGGTTCTCGACCTGCTGGATCAGGAAGTAGACGAACCCGACCAGGACCGCAAACCAGGTGTTCGGCAGGGGAAGCCAGCTCGAGCCGAGCACGAGCGCGATGAGCACGCCGGGCACCGCCGCGAGCACCGGCCCGATCGACGGGACGAACTCGAGCACGGCGGAGATGAGGCCGAGCACCGGCGCGTTGCCGATGCCGAGGATGGTCATCGAGAGCCACACGACCAAGCCCACGGTCAGCGCCAGCAGCAGCTGGCCCCGGACGAACGAATCCCAGATGAGCGCCAGCTCGCGCCAGAGCCGGCCGAACTCGGGGCGCCAATCGTCGGGCACCCGCTCCGAGACGAACCGGCCAAAGCGCTCGCCATCGCGCGCGACGTAGAACGCCACGACCAGGATGAAGAAGAACCAGATGATCCCGCTGAGCGCGCCCTTGCAGCACGGTCGTGACGCCGCTCGCGAACGGGGTGAGCAGGCCCTGCAGCCCCTGCAGGTTCTCCAGGTTCTGCAGGTTCCCGATCTCCGGCCCGACCACCCCGCGCAGCCACTGGTTGATCGGCTGGTAGAACGGCCCGAGGTTGATGACCAGCTTGGGCGTGATCTCGATCGGCTTCGGCGTGACGCTGAGCAGTTCGTTGACGACCTTCGTCAAAGTCGCGGCGAACGCCGTCACCGCATTCACCATCCACGGCGCAATCAGCGCCGGCAGCGTCAGCACCACCAGCACGAGGAACAGCTCCATGACGATGGCCGCCGCGCCGCGCGACCAGCCGGTCTGGCGCTGCAGCCACGGGATGGCCGTGGCGATCAGGTACGCCAGAAACAGGGCGATGATGAGCGGCGGGATGATTTCGCTGACGCGGAACAGGAGGAACACGGTGCCGACGAGCAGTGCCACGACGACGAGTTGCTTCGTGAACGGATTCCACCGCGTGCCCATGTTCATGCCGCGAAATCTTACCATAGAGCGGCTTAAGCTGTAACGCAGCGCAGCAATCCGACAGGCGCGGACGGCCTGCCCCAAGGAAAACAAAAGCCGCCACATTGCTGTGACGGCTGCGTTTGTGCATGCTTGCGCCTTACGGCACCGGCCCCACTTCGCCGAGCGGCCAATACCGGACCAAGGCCCTGCCGACCAACTCCTCCAGCGCCACGGGGCCGAAGATGCGCGAGTCCCGGCTCGCCGAGCGGTTATCTCCCATGACGAACACCGACAGCGGCGGCACCACCCACGAACGCCCGCCGCCCTGCGTCGACTGGTCCAGGTACGGCTCGTCCAGCGGCTGACCGTCGATGTAGACCTTGCCGTCCGCCAGCGTCACGCGCTCGCCCGGCAGGCCCGACCACCCGCTTGATCAGCAGTTCGGCTGTGCCGCCCGGGTCGCGCAGCACCACCACGTCGCCCCGCCGGGGCCCGTGGAAGTGGTAGCTGAACTTCTCGATGACGAGTCTTTCGTTCGTATGGAGGTTTGGCTCCATGCTCTGGCCGTACACTCGTGTCGCCTGGGCCAGGAATACGTGGATCAGGAGTGCGATGACGATGGCAGGCACGATCGTGCCCGCCGCGTCTCGTAGCGCTGCCCCCAGCCATCCGCCGATGCCTGAGCGCGCTTTCGGCGCGCCTGGCATCGGCGCTCCCGGCTGAGGGAGCGCCGGCAGGTCTTGGTTCATGACTCACTCGCAAATGTGGATTTTGCGGTTCGCTGGCTTCAGGTGATTAGCGGCGACGCTCGAACCTGCCGGTCCCGCGGCCGAAGCCGCCGCGGTCGCCGCCACCGCCGAGCCGCCACGGTCACCCCGCTCGGCACCCCGCGGTCGCCGCCCCGATCGCCCCCGCGTCCGCCGCCCCCGCCCGCACGGTCGTGTTCGCGGGCTTCTTCAGGGGTCCAGCCTTCGAGGACGGCCTGGCGGCTCAGGCGAATCTTGCCGGCAGGGTCGATGTCCGTCACCATTACGGTGATCTCGTCGTCCAGTTTCACGACATCTTCGACGCTCGGCACTCGGTAGTCGGCCAGCTGGCTTATATGTACCATACCATCCTGTCCGGGCGCAATTTCGACGAACGCGCCGTAGGCCTCGATCCGCACCACCTTGCCCGTGTAGATCCGCCCGATCTTGATTTCCTCGGTCATCTTCTCGATCTCGGAGGCCGCCTGCTCGGCGCCCTGGCCTTCGACGCCCGAGATAAACACCGAGCCGTCGTCCTCGATGTCGATCTTGACCTGGTACTGCTCTTGCAGGCTGCGGATCATCTTGCCGCCGGGGCCGATCACCTTGCCGATCTTCTCGGGATCGATGTGTACCGTCAGGATGCGCGGGGCATGCACCGACAGCGTCTTCCGCGGGGCCGGCAGCACCTCCAGCATCTTGCCCAGGATGAACAGCCGCCCTTCGCGCGCCTGCGCCAGCGCCTCTTCCAGGATCTTCTGGGTCAGGCCGTGGATCTTGATGTCCATCTGCAGCGCGGTGATGCCGTGCTCCGTGCCCGCGACCTTGAAGTCCATGTCCCCGAGGTGATCTTCCAGCCCCTGGATGTCGCTCAGGATCGCGTACCGCAGGTTCTCCGCATTGACGATCGCCGTCCGTGATCAGCCCCATCGCGATGCCCGCCACCGGCGCCTTGATCGGCACGCCCGCATCCATCAGCGCCAGCGTGCTGCCGCAGACCGACGCCATCGAGGTCGAGCCGTTGGAGGAAATCGCCTCGGACACCAGCCGCAGCGTGTACGCGAACGACTCCTGCGCGGGGATCATCGGTTCCAGCGCCCGCTCGGCCAGCGCACCGTGCCCGATCTCGCGGCGCTTGGGCCCGCGGTTCGGGGCCACCTCGCCGGTCGAGAAGGGCGGGAAGTTGTAGTGGTGCATGTACCGCTTGGAGTCTTCCATCCCGAGCGTGTCCAGCGTCTGCGCATCGCCGGGCGTGCCCAGCGTCGCCACCGTCAGCACCTGCGTCTCGCCGCGGGTGAACAGGCCGCTGCCATGCACGCGCGGCAGGATGCCCACCTGGACGTCGATCGGGCGGATCTGCTTGGCCGTGCGTTCGTCGGGCCGGACGCCCTTGCCCAGGATGCGCTCGCGCACGACCTTCTTCTCGACATTGTCAAAGGCCATGTTCAGCGCCTTCGGATCGTGCTGCTCGCCCAACGCCGCGATCATCTCGTTCCGCAGGGCCTTCATGGCCGCGCTTTGTTCCTGCTTCTTGAGCGGCGCAGCGAAGATCTCGTCCATCCGTCCGCCGATCCAGCTCGCGGCGGCATCCTTGACGGTCGCGTCCGGCAGGATGGCGGTGTATTCGTACTTCGCCTTGCCCAGCTCGGCCCGCATCCGCTCCTGCAGTTCGATGACGGACTGCATCGCCTCGTGCCCGGCGCGCAGCGCCTCCAGCATCAGGTCTTCGGGCAGCTCGTCCGCGCCCGCTTCGACCATCAGGATCGCATCCTTGGTCCCCGCCATGCGCAGGTCGAGCGTGGAGGCGTTCATCTGCTCCACCGTCGGGTTCATCACGAACGCGCCATCGATAAAGCCGACGCGCACCGCGCCGATCGGGCCTTCCCACGGGATGTCCGAGATGTGGACGGCCGCGCTCGCCGCGATGATGCCGAGGATGTCGAGGTGCAGTTCGGGATCGCGCGCCAGCGCGGTGACGATCACCTGGACCTCGTTCAGGAACCCCTTGGCGAACAGCGGCCGGAGCGGCCGGTCGATGAGGCGGGAAGTCAGGATGGCCTGGTCCGAAGGCCGGCCCTCGCGGCGCTGGAAGCTGCCGGGGATCCGCCCGGCCGCGTACAACCGCTCCTCAAAATCGACGCTGAGCGGGAAGAAATCCGCGCCCTCGCGCGGGCCCGCCGACGTGACCGTGCCCAGCAGCACCGAATCGCCCGAGCGAACGGTGACGGCGCCGGAAGCCAGCTTCGCCAGTGTGCCGGTCTCGATAGTGATATCGCGGCCGCCAATGTTGGTTGTGTAAGAATACTCTTGCATCGTAAACCCTGGAACCTCTCTCCTGGTCGCACCAGGAATTGCCGTGGGAGGAGAAAGCAATCCGCTTCCCCCAATGCGAATACAGATGATAGCTAGCCGGAGAGGATCAGGGACTGGGGACTGTTGCTTATCGGCTCAGACCTGACAGGTTTCTCGGGAACCTGTCAGGTCTCCAATGCCAATAAGCCTCACTCCCCAAACCCTGCGCCTTCCGGCACAAATCAACTTAACGACAAACGAGTAGATACGACAACTCGCATCTACTCGTCAATGGGATCGCTTACGTTTTTCGTTCAGAAACCTATTCGGCCCGCAGCGCTCGAGGCGCAGCGCGCCGCCTTACTTGCGCAAGCCCAGGCGCTGGATCAGCTCCTGGTAGCGGTCCGGATTCTTGCTGCTCAGATACGCCAGGTGCCGGCGGCGCTGGCCGACCAGCTTCAGCAGGCCGCGCCGCGAAGACTGATCGTGCTTGTGCGTCTTCAAGTGATCGATCAGCGCATTGATGCGCGTCGTCAGGATCGCCACCTGCACCTCAGGCGACCCCGTATCACTCGCGTGCACGTGGTATTCCTGGATGATGGCATTTTTCTCAGTCGTCGAAAGAGCCATTGGAACACTCCTTAGTGAATGTAACCGGAACACCGCTGGAATACCGGGGCGCATGTTCCAGTCATTGAACTAAGCCAGAGTATACCACGGGATGCCAGGCGGCGGCAAAATAGCCGTGCCGTTTTTGCCACAGAGGTCGCCGAGGGCTCAGAGGATTCCGCCGGAGACCAGAAGTTCCAAACGCACCCGAATATGAGCATCCTGAGCGGAGCACGGCGATCAGTTTCGCCGTGCGCAGTCGAAGGACGCGGCCCCATTCTCGGGTTGCATTTGGAATCCCTGGCCGGAGACCGAGAGCATCCGCTTCAGATCTCTCGTCCCACCTCTGAGTCCTCGGTGACCTCTGTGGCAATTCGCCGTTTCCATAACGCGACCGTGTCCACCCGGAACGTCTGCGGCTGCAGGTCGATCGGCTGCGCTTCGGCCAGCCGGTAACCCAGGCCGGCCAGGTGTACTGCGTCGCGGGCCAAGCCCGCCGGGTCGCCGGCGACGTAAATCAGCCGGCTGGGCGCAAAGTCTGCCAGCATACGCAGGACGTCAGGACCCACGCCCGTGCGCGGCGGATCGAGCACCACGACGTCCGCCCGCTGGCCTTCGGCCAGCAGCGCGGGCAGCACTTCCTCCACCGCCCCCTCGTGCAGCGTCAGGTTCTCCCGCGCCCCGGCATTAGCTGCGAAATCCTCGCACGCCGCAGCGTTTGACTCGACCCCGATCACCACCCCGCCCGCGTCGGCTAGTGGCATCGAGAAGAGCCCCGCGCCGCAATAGGCGTCCAAAACCACCTGTCCCGGCTGCACGTCCGCATAACTCAGCACCGCGTCCACCAGCGCCGCCGCGCCGGCCGTGTTCGGTGGGAAGTAAGTCAGCGGCGAAACGCGATAGGTGAGGCCGCGCACTTCCTCCGTAATGTACGGCTCGCCGATGAGCGGCTGCACCCCCCGCTCACCACGCACCGCGAGTGCCGCGGGCAGGTCGATCTCCAGCTCCGGCGCCGCTGGCCTCTCCCGCCGTCTCGAACAGCACCAGGGCATCCCCGGTATCCTGGCTTGCGCGGATTCTGAGCCCGGTCAGCTCGGGATACTCCACCTGCAGCGCCGCGTGCAGTTCGTCGATGCGGTCGTTGACCAGCAGGCAGAAGTCGACCGGGATGAGGGCATGGCCGTCCGTTCGCCGCAGCGCCGTGCGGCCGTCCGCGATCGCGAAATCGATCTGGTTCCGGTAACCGTAGTTCAGGTACGGCGCTTCCTGCTCGCCCGCCTCCGGGTCCGCCATCGCAATCACGTCCGCGACGTTCGGCTGCCCAATCCGGCCCAGCCGGCGCAGTTGGTCGGCCACGATCTCCTGTTTCAGTTCCGCCTGCCGCTCGTACGCTGATGTGCTGCCACTGGCAGCCGCCGCATTTGTCTGCCCCGAAGTACGGACACGGCGGGCTCACCCGGTCCGGGCTGGCCTGCAGCACCGCCAACAGCCGGGCGCGCGCCCAGCGCTCTTTTTCCTCCACGATCTCGACCTGCACCCGTTCGCCCGGAATGGCATACGGAACAAAGATCGTCTTGCCCGCGTGCCGTCCCAGCGCCTCGCCGCCGTGTGCAATGCCTTCCAATACCAGTTCGAAGATGTGTCCCACTGCTTTCCTTACCGCTCGCATCCGCGAAAACCGCGGCACAAGCTAGTATACCGCCAGGAATGCCGCACGTAGGCGAGTGAGAGCATCCTGAGCGGAGCAGCCCGCTGTTTGGGCTGCGGAGTCGAAGGATGCGGCCCCTCGGCGTCATTCGCGGGCCCCATTTAGAAGTCCTAGTATACCGCAATTATCGCTTGCAGCTTAGCCGTCCACCCGTTATACTACTGCTCAACCAACAAGCGCCGCCTAAACTTTTTTGGTCACAGGACATAGCGTGGACCATCACCCGATCCGGAGCCAGGTTTCGGCCCTCGAAGCGCAGCTGATTTCGCTGGAGCAGTCCCTCGCCTTGCTGCCCGCAGATCAGCGCGCCCTCGTCGGCGCCGATCTCGACCGCATGCACGCGGCCATCGCTCGGTTCAGCGCGACGGTCGACAGCGAACCCGGGCCGGCCGGAAACCCGGGCGAAGGCGCCGCCGGAACACCTGAGATCGCGACCACGCCCGCCGCCGATCAGCCCGTCTGGACCGCCGAACGCACGACTCGCCTCTATGCGATCAGCACCGCGCTGTCCGTGGCGCTGACCCCGGCGCGGGTCGCCAGCGTCGTCGTAAACCAGACCTTGCCCGCCTTGTCTGCCGCCGCGGCCATGATCATGCTTGCCGGCGACAACGGCGTCCTTAAGCTGGTTGACGCAGCCGGCTCCGGTCGTATTGCCGCGGCTCCCGATCCGGCATCGCCCCTCGCCGAGGTCGCGCGGACGGGTCAGCCCGCCTGGCTCGAAACCCCGCAAGATATCCTCGTGCGCTACCCCGGCTGGCCCGACGCCATGGCAACCCCGCCTGCATCGCTGGCTGTCGTTCCGCTCATCGTACAAGGTCGGGTCTGGGGCGTCATGGCAGTCGGGTTCGCGGCGCCCAGACCCTTCACGCATCGCAGATCGTGCCTTCATGCTCGTCCTCGCGCAGCAGTGTTCTTCCGCGCTTGAACGGGTTGAGCTCTACGAACAGGTGCGGCAGGCGGCGGCGCTTGAAGAACGGAACCGGCTGGCCCGTGACCTGCACGACTCCGTGTCCCAGGCGCTCTACGCGATCGTTCTCAGTGTCAACGCCGGACGTTCGAATCTCGCCAAAGACCTCGTCCGCGTGGCCCGTGCGCTCGACAACATAGAGTCGCTCACGGGCGCGGCGCAGGCAGACCTCCGTGCGCTGCTTTTCGATCTGCGCAGCGATTCCGTCGTGCATTCCGGCCTTGTCAACGCCTTGGCCGAACGTGCTCAGTTTCTCCGCCTCCGTCATGGCCTGGCCGTCCGGACCGACCTGTGCCCCGAGCCGGCCCTCGGGCCCGCCTGCAAGGAGGCCCTTTACGGTATCGCGCGGGAGGCGCTGCACAATGCCGCCAAGCACGCCCGCTCTACTGAGGTCAGGCTGAAGTTGCTCGAGACCGGCCAGGGCCTCGATCCTCGAAATCAATGATGACGGCATCGGGTTTGATCCCCTAAAGCCCCGTCAGCGGCACTACGGCCTGCAGTCGATGCGCGAGCGAGCCGCGGAGATGAATATCCAGCTGAGCATCGACAGCGCCCCCGGCCAGGGAACACGCATCACGGCGATCGTGCCCTTTGCGCGATAGCACGGTCGAGGGAGAAGGTTCTGCTCCTTGCTGGGATCAGGGCAACGGTGAGGGAGGCCCAACCGTATGAAGTCAATTCGAGAAGGCGCCGACCGGGATCGACGGCTTCGACGACATCTCGCACGGCGGCTTGCCGCGCGGCAGGACCACGCTGGTCATCGGCTCGCCGGGCAGCGGCAAGACCGTTTTCGCGCTGCAAACGTTGGTGAACGGTGCGCGGCGCTGGCAGGAACCGGGCATATTCGTCGCTTTCGAGGAGAACTCGGAGCAGATCGTCGCCAACGCTGCTTCGTTCGGTTGGGACCTCGAAGCGCTCAGCAAGAAAGAACTGTTCTTTCTCGACGCCCGTATGTCGGCCGATACCGTGCGGACTGGCCCTTTCGATCTCACGGGCATGCTGGCGAGCTTGGCCGCCAAGGCGCAGCAGATGGGCGCCCGCCGCATCGTCTTCGACTCCATCGACGTACTCCTCACGCTGATGAACGATCCGCTCGGCGAGCGGCAGGAGATTTACCGCCTGCACGAATGGCTTTCCAGCACCGGCTTGACTGGCATCATCACGACGCGTGGCGACCCCGGCGTCACGGCGGACGATCAACGCTTTGGTTTCATTCAGTACACCACCGACTGCACGGTCCAGCTCCTGACGCGGCTGGCCGAGCGGGTGGCGGTGCGCGAGCTCCGGATCGTCAAGTACCGGGGCTCGGGTTTTCAGGGTAATGAATTCCCGTTCGTGATCGCCGCCAAAGGGATCGAGGTGGCTGCGTTCGATACCGATCCGTCCAAGGTGCAGGTGTTCACCGATCGCGTGTCTTCTGGCGTCGAGCGCCTCGATACCATGCTGAACGGGGGCTACCTGCGTGGCTCCAGCGTCCTGATCACCGGTGCCCCAGGCACGGCCAAGTCCTCGCTTTCCGGCGCGTTCGCGGCCGCTGCTTGCCGGCGCGGCGAGCGCACCTTGATGGTCAGCTACGACGAGGCGGGCGCCGGAAATCGTGCGCAACCTGGCATCCATCAACATCAAGCTCCAGCCCTACATCGACGCTGGCCTGCTTTGCCAGTTCTCCGGTCAGACCGAGACGGGCAGCGCCGAGGAGCACCTGATCCAGTTGCGAAACCTGATCCGCGAGCACGAGCCGCGTTGCCTCGTCGTCGATCCGCTTTCCGCACTGATCAAGGCGGGCGGGCAGCTGAACGCCCTCAGTGTTGCTTCCCGTCTCCTCTTCCTGACGAAGGCAAACGGCATCACGTCCGTCTTTACCAGCTTGTTGGAGGGCCCGGATCCTTCGCCGTTGAGTCTTCCCCGCTGCGCGTTTCTACGATTGCCGACACCTGGATCCACCTCTCCTACCTCGTCCAGGGCGGCGAACGGAACCGCGCCTTGACGATCATCAAGTCACGCGGCACGAGGCATTCCAACCAGGTGCGCGAGCTGATCCTGAGCGATGACGGTATCACGTTGGCAGACGTGTATTCGTCGGGTGGCGCTGTGTTGATGGGCACGCTGCGCTGGGAGCGGGAGATAGCTGAACGGAGTGAGGAGTTGCGGCGGCAGGCCGAGTTGGAGCGCAGACGCCGCGAGTTGGAACTCGCAGTAACCGAGGCGAACGCGCGGATCGCGATCCTTCAGCGTGAGGCTGAGGCGCGTGCTGCAGAGCTGAGCCTACTTGATAGACACGAGTTGACGCGCAGCGATGCCGGGTCGGCCGATCTGAACGAGCTTCTGCGCCGGCGTCGCGCGGATGAGGCGAGGTCTTGATGCCAGACCCAGATCACGCCTCACCGCGGGATGGCGCTCGCGAAGCCCGCCTGCTCCTACGGCTTTACGTTGCAGGAGCAGCTCCGAACTCGCTTCGCGCAATCGCAGAATCTCAGGGCGATATGTGAGCTGCACCTCCCGGGGGACTGCAGCGTGGAAATCATCGACGTGCTCCAGGAGCCGCTCCGCGCGCTGAGCGACGATATCTTGATGACACCCACTCTGGTCAAACTAGCGCCCGGTCTTCGCACTCGGGTCATTGGCGACCTGAGCGACGAGGCAAAGGTGCTGTCTGCGCTGAACGTTAAGGATGAGCCTGGCGGCCGCCCCTCACTCGAGGTAGGCGAGCGCCCGCCCTTCGTCGCCGCTCATCACCATTTGCATGCGCCTGCCGCCGGTCGTTGCAGGTACGTCGATGACCCTGACGTGCGCGCTCCAGCCCGCATCGTTCGGCAGCAGCGCCGGCAGCGCATTCAGCGCCGCCTCGAAAAAGCTGTCCTTGAAGGGATTCCCCGCTTCGCCGGGATAGATCGCCAGCGGATAGATGTGCGATTCGACCAGGTCTTGGAAGAAGTGCGTCCCGTACGACAGCGTCGGCCGGTTCTTGCCCTGCCCCCACCCGATCTCCACCAGCGCGCGCGTGTTGTAAAAGTCCGCGTAGCCCACCTTGAGCCCTAGGTCGGGATTCGAGCTGCCCCAGCGGCCCGGCCCCATCAGGATGAACGTCTTGCCTTCCAGCCGTTGGTTGATCCGGCCGATCAGCCGCGCCAGCTCGAGCTTCTGGCTCGGATTGGCCGCTGCGTACATCTCCGGCTCGACGTACACGACGTAGGCGATATCCTTGACGCGGCCCGTCGGCACCAGCTTTGTCGTCCCGAAAATGATATCCTGCTCGGGAACCCGGTCCGGGATCGCCACCGTCTCCGTCTCGCTCGGATTGCTGTGCGGCCGGCACTGCAGCAGGTGCAGCCGGACCGCTGGCTTCGGGTACTCCTTGCCGATGCTGATCGTGTACTCGATATCGACCGCGTGGCTGTAGCTGAACTCGAGCGCCTTCAACACCGTCTTCAGATCGCTCGCAAACCGCGTCTGCGTCAGCAGCGACTCCATCGTGATGACCAGCGACCTGGGGTCGAGGCTCCGGTCGAGCGACACCATTGGGCTGATATATTCTCCGTTGTCGACCGACGCCAACAGGCGGAGCCCTGGGTAGTTGCTGCTCAGCACTTCCTGGACCGGCAGCGTCTCCAGCTCGTTCTTCGTCAGGTTAATGACGTCCATGTAGTACTGCGAATAGTAGCGGATGTCCTTCGCGCCGCTCTCCGGCCTCAGGTTCGGGTGGCTCAGCGCCACCATTCGCGGGTAGTCCTCGCCCACCCGCTCCACCGCCCGGGTACCCAGCCCGACAACGAGCCGGGTGAAGCCGTCCTCCCGGCGCAGTTTCGGGTTCCAGACGAACGGGTTGCGGCTGTATGCCACGCCCGCCGCAGGGGGGAAGTAGTAGTCGCCGTACCGCTCTCCCTGCACCACCTGCAGCAGGATCGCCATCCGCTCGTCGAAGTCGAGCACCTTCTGCTGTTTGCGATAGAGCAGCACGTCCGGGTTGTACACGCTGGCATAGACCCGGGCGATCGCGCTCAGGAGGGCATTGAGGTTTTCCTCCGGCGTGCCCTGGTTGGCGCAGAAGACGCTTTCGTACATGCCCGCGAACGACAGCCCGAAGTTGTCTTCCAGCAGGCTGGACGACCGCACGATCACCGGCCGGTCGCCGATGTCCCTGAGCACGCTCCGCAGCCGCTCGATCACGTCGGGCGGGAAGCGGCCCCGCGCATACCCCGCCTGGACTTCCGGGTAGTCCCCTTCGATCTGGTCCATGCTCTTGTATTTCTGGTTCAGATACTTGACCAGGTCGTTCACTTCGAGGAATTCGTAACTGACGTCCGCGCCCACAAAATAGGTTTCCGGCATCACCAGCTCGATCTGCTGGCAGGTTTCGCAGAACCGGTCGAGCGTTACCTGGAGGATCTTCCACGCCAGCACCAGCCCCGCCGCCTTGCCGCCGATCTTGCCCCGGCCGACCCGGTGCTGCCGGATCCACGACAGGTCCTCGTAGGTCAGGTATTCCTTCGCCACCCGGACGAAGTCCAGTTCGTCGCTGATCAGCGCCTTGATCAGCACGACCTTGGTTTCCTGCATGTGGTGCCGCGCGCGCGCCTGTTCCGCAGGTGGGAGCTTCGTGTAGTTCTCCATCTGCTGAAACAGGATCTCCATCGAGGCCATTTCAGGGTTGAACGCCAATGCCTTTTCGGCCGTCGGCCGTTGCGCCAGCACCTCGCGCGCGAGTTCCTCGAAAAGCTGCGGGCTGAGGTTGTAGGCCCAGTAGAACTCGGTCAGGTTGTCGCGGATCATCCGCAGCCGGCGCTCCCACACGTCGACCGGCTCATCCTGGTACGGATTGAGCACCCCCTCCCGCCGTTGCGAGGCTTGCGCGCGCTCGTGTACCTCGATCTCGAAGCGCTCCTTCGAGATGATCCCGCGCCGGAACAACTCCTCGCGCATGCGCTCGCGCATCACGTCGCCAAGGATCGGGTAAGCCCCCAACATCATGTGAATGCGGTGCACTTTAGGAATGTAACTCCCGTCGTCGGGCATGGGCGTCCTCCAACTGAGACAGCTTCCGAATCCGGCAACACTTGTCTCTCGGTATGCCTATAACCTGAGATTTCTGAGATTTGTGGGATTTGTGAGACATGCAATATCCCACCGTATCCTGAAACAAGCCGCGTAACCTTCCCACCATCCGCCCCCCGCCCGCACCATAGCACTCCTGCGGGGATGAGGGGATAGCATACGAGCCATCCCCCAATCCCCCCATCCCCGCAGCCGCCCCGTCCCATTCGCACAGTATACCGTCTCTTGTGGCCTCATTCAACTGGCGGTAGAATGCTTCCGCGGCACTTCATCGACGCAGCATTGAGCCGTCCATTGACCCTCGTTTATCTCGCCATTGCCTTCACCGCCGGCATCCTCACCGCTCACGTCCTTCGGTCCGAGGGCCTCGCCGGCTGCACCGCGCCCGAGTGGCTCTTCCCCTCGCTCGCGGCATCCCTGCTTGTCGCGCTCCCGCTCTTGCGCCGCCATCCCGCAGCCCGCCTGATCGCGGCCGTCGCACTCTTCCTCGTGCTCGGCGCCTGGCGCTACTCGGCCAACCCCTTCGAGCGCTGCTGGACCGAGCGCGACCTGCCCTTCTACCAAACCGCCGACGGCGTCTGGGCCGCGCTCGAAGGCGAGGTCGTCGGCTATCCGGATGTTCGGGACAACGGGACCCGTTACCAGCTCGCCGTCTCGCAAGTGACCGTCGACGGCCGCACCCATCTCGTCCGCGGCCGCGCCCTGGTAGAAGTCCCCCGCTACCCCCTCTTCGCCTACGGCGACACGCTCCGCGCCGAAGGCGTGCTCCTCGCGCCCCCCCTCTCCGACGACTTCGACTACCGCCGTTACCTCGCCATCCGCGGCATCCACAGCCTGCTCCGCCGCCCCGTCGTCCAGCGCCTCGCGTCGGGCGGCGGTCAGCCCTTCTGGCGCGTCCTCTACCACCTGCGTGCCCGCGGCGCCGCCATCGTCGACCGCATCATGCCCGAGCCTGCCGCGGCTTTGGCGAACGGCATGGTCCTGGGCATCGAGGGCGGCATCTCGGCTGAGGTGGACGACGCGTTCAAGGCCACCGGCACGTCGCACCTGATCGTCATTTCCGGCAGCAACATCGCGCTCCTTGCGGGCGCTCTCGTCGCCGCGCTGGGCGTCCGCCTGCCGCGCCGTCGCGCGGCTCTCGTCGCCGCCCCCGCCGTGCTCCTCTACGTGCTGCTCGTCGGGGCCGATCCTCCCGCCTTGCGGGCCGGCGTCATGGGCCTCCTCGGCCTCGGTGCGATCGTGTTCGGCCGCCGCGGCACGGCCTACGTCTCCCTCTGCGCCGCCGGCCTGGGCATGCTCGCGCTCAACCCGCTCACCCTGTGGGACATCGGCTTCCAGCTCAGCTTCATGACCAGCCTCGGCCTGATCCTCTTCAGCCGTCCGCTGAGCCGCGCCGTGCTCGCGGCCCTGCGCCTCCGCCTTCCCCTCGATGTCGCCCGGCGTTGGACGCGCATGCTGGAGGGCGTCCTCGTCGTCACCGTGGCCGCCCAGTTGGCCGTGCTCCCGCTGATCCTCACCTATTTCGGCCGCCTGTCGCCCATCTCCTTGCTCACCAACTGCCTCGTCCTGCCGGTCCAGCCGGCGGTTCTCGCGGGCGGCATCGCGAGCCTGCTCGCGGGCGCCCTGTGGCAGCCGCTCGGCCAGCTCGTCGCAACCGTCCCCTGGCTCCTCCTCACCTATACCGTCGGCATCGTCCGCGCCACCGCGGCCCTGCCCTTCGCCTCAGTCGAGACCGGCCGCAGCGGTCCCCTCTTCGTCGTCGGCTGCTATGCCGTTCTTCTTCTCGTCTTTGCCCTGCCCAGAATCGCGGGCGCGCTGCGCCGGCGCCCCGCCGTCCCGGGGGCGGCAAGCTGGGTTCCGTTGTGTGCCCTTCCGCTCGCCCTGTCGTACTTCGCCTGGAGCGCCCAACCTGACGGCCGCCTGCACGTCGTCTTCGTCCCCGGCGAGCGTGGGGAAGCTGCGGTCGTCGCCGCTCCGGGCGGGCGCACCGCCTGGGTCTGGGATGGCCGCGGAGACGGGAGAGACCTGGCGAGGGCGACGGTGCGAGGGGGGTTTCTGCGGGGAAAGCCAGACGTGGTTCTGGCGAACTGCGATCTCAACCCGTGGCCGGGCCGCCCGTGCGTCGATCCCCGCACCTTGGCTCCCGGCACAGTGGTTGCGCTCGCGGAGGGCGTCCACATCACGCGCCTCGCCTCAGGCGGCGAGCCCGCGCTGCTCGTGACCTACGGCCGTTTCCGGACGGTCCTGCCCGCAACCCTGCGCGCCGAGGGCCAGCAGGGCATCGGCGTCGCTCGCGCCGGTGTCGGTTCTGAAGAGCTGCCGGCCCGGGAACCGGCGCTTGGCCGTCCGTCGGGTTTCTGCAAGCAATCGACCCGCAGCTCGTGCTCTGGCCGCTCGACGCCACCTACCCGCCCGATGTGTCCCACCACCTGGCCACCCGGGTAGCTACTGCCCGCATCGAGCCAGCCGCGGCCGTGGAGGTCATTTCGGACGGCCGGGCCTTCTGGCTCCGCCGCCACAGCCCCGTCGCTACACGCTAACAGGCCGTCCGGCCTTAGCCAGCGGCCGGGGCCCGGAAGTCAAAGACGAAATTGGCCGCGTCCGCCCGCTCCTGCCATCCATCCTGAGCGTAGAACCCCCGCGCATACGACTCGCGGTCCCGCATATTGAGCAGCGACAGGCGTGAGCACCCGCGCCTACGTGCCTCCTCCTTGACCACCTCCAGCAGCCGCGTGCCGACCCGCTGCCCCCGCGCGGTCCCTGCCACGAATAGCTCGGACACGTACCCTTCGGGCCCCGGCAGAAACAGGTACGGCAGCCAGTGGACGCTGGTGTACCCGACGATTCGCCCGTCCCCGCTCTCGGCCAGGTAAACCGAGTGGCTCCCGCTGCTCAGGCACAGCGTCCAGGTGCCGCCGCACCTGCGCCCGCACCGCGTCCAGCGACAGCGGCTCGAGCCGCGCGAAGTGGTGGAGCTCCTTCAGGAACTCGGCCAGGGCATCGGCGTCTTCCAGGCGCGCCGGGCGGATATCGAACGCCATCTCCGTTACTCCTCTCACGGCCCCGCCACCGTCAGCGATGGCTGCTGCGCGGCGGCAGGCTGCTCTCTGACCGCAAACGCCGACGCGCCGAGCAGCACGACCGACAGCCACACCGAAACGGCCAGCGCCAGGTGTACGATCTGCATCCAGACCGGGGCCAGCAGCGCGATGTTCAGCGCGCCCACCATCACCTGCGCCAGGACGAGAATCGTCATCAGGTTTGCAAGCAGCCGCGTCCGGTCGTCGGGCCGCTTGGCCGCAATCAGGCCGCGCCAGCAGCACCGCGAACACCGCGTAACCCACCGCCAGCATCGGGTGCAGCACTCGCGCGCGGACGAGGATATGCGCCGTGGGCGAGAAGTCGGCCTGGAAGCCCTCGGTCAGGTTGGCGGAGGGAAACAGTGTGTCGCCCAACGCGGTCACCGCGCCGCTCATGCCGACAATGAGCACCGCGGCGAGCGCCAGGAGCCACCCGGCCAACAGCCACCCCTGCCCCCGCAGCCGGATCGCCTCGCCGCCCGAGGCCCACCACGCCGTAAGGGCCAGTGAGGCGAGCAGGAAGAACGTGTTGATCAGGTGCAGCGCCATCGAGACCGCCCGCCCCACCGAGTCATTTCCGGCCGTCAGCCCGGCCAGCACCAGCCACGCGCCGATCAGCGCTTCCAGGATGATGAACACCCCCGATGCGATCAGGGTCTTGCGTACCGGGTGACCCGGCCGGGACACCCGCCATCCCCACACGATCAGCGCGGCAATCAGCACCAGGCTCAGCCCCGAGGTAAGCCGGTGGGCAAACTCCACGATGGTTTCGACCTGGGCCGCCCGTGGCACCACCACGCCGTTGCACAGCGGCCAGTGGCTCCCGCACCCCGCCCCGGAACCCGTCGCACGCACGAACGCGCCCCACAGGATCACGAGGACGCTGTATCCCAAAACACCCCACGCAAACGCTGCATATCGTCGATTCACGCTCATACCCGCTGCTCTCCTACACCGCCTATCCAAATCAACCAGTTCCGCGGTCCTTACGCCAGTCCCACCATCGACCTGAACGCCCGATACGCCTCGACCATGTCGCGCGCCTCGAACGCCACCCTCTTGCCATCCACCCGCCGCGCGCCGGGCACGAGGCTTGCGTTATCCGCCATCTGCGTCTTCACGAACTCCACGGTGACCGTGACCGGCCCCGCCAGCCGCAGCGGCTGCGGCGGGTTATCGGACAGCAGGTGCTCGACGCCTTTCGCCGCACACTGCTCGATCAGCTCCCCGGTAACCGCGGGCGGCAGGCACTCGGCCGCGGTGCGCCCCTTCGCCTGCTTGACCACCGCGGTCACGATGCCGGGCAGCAACTCCGCGGCCTCCGCACAGGCCGATTGGTCGCCCGAGATCATCACGACCGGCGCGCCGAAGTGGCCGCACACCGCGGCGTTCAAGCCGATCTCCCCGACCGGCCGAGGCTGCCCGTCTGCCGGCGTCAGCCAGACCCCGTCCACCCGCGTGCTCGACCATGTGTGATCCAGCACCGCGTTGAGCGTCCCCACTCGGGCGTGGTAACCGACGAAGAGGACGCCGTCAACCCCACTGTCCACCCCGGAGACCATCGAAAGGGGGCTCGGCGTCCCCGAGTTGAGCCGGGCGCGCGGGTCGAGCCCCTCGATGAGGATGTTCGCGGCGTCCCAATGCCCATCGCTGACGATCACTTCGTCTGCGCCGGCCGCAAACGCGCCGCGCACTGCCGCATTGACGTCGTCCGTCATCAACTGCCGGAAGCGCGCGTACTCCGGGTGTCCCGGCGTCGTCTGGTCGAAATTCACGACCCCGGTGATGCCTTCCATGTCGGCTGCGATCAGGATCTTCATGCCTCGTCTTTTCCTTGGTAGGGACCGGGATCGAACCCGTCCCACTCGATATCGTTTATCCCGGCAAACCGCCGGGCCATGATCTCCAGGGCTTCGGGATTGTTGTCGATCAGGATGAAACGCCGCTCGAGCGTGAGGCAGGCCGCGCCAAGCGCGCCGCTGCCCGCAAAGAAGTCCAGCACCAGGCCCCCCGGCGGCGAGGAGGCTGCGACGATCCGCTTGAGGATCCCGACTGGCTTCTGCGTCGGGTAGCCTGTCCGTTCGGGGCCATTCGTCGGCACGATCGTGTGCCACCATGTGTCCGTTGGCAGCTTGCCGCGGGCCGCCTTCTCCGCCCCCACCAGGTCGGGCGCCATGTAGGCGATCCGGTCGACCTCATCCGTATTGAACAGGTAGTGTTTGGGATCCTTGACGTATAGCAGTATGTTGTCGTGCTTCGCCGGCCACCTCCGGGTCGGCCGCCCGCCGTAGTCGTAGGCCCAGATGATTTCGTTGAGGAAGCACGCCCGGCCGAAGATGCCGTCGAGCAGGAGCTTGCAGTAATGAACCTCGCGGTAGTCGATGTGGAAGTAGAGCGAGCCGCTCCCAGCCAGCACCCGGTGCGCTTGCACCAGCCGCGGCTCGAGAAACGCAAGGTAGTCGTCGTACGCGTCGTCGTAGGCGCGGGTGGCGACGGCTGACGTCCGGTACCTTCGCCCGCCGAACCCGCTGCGGTCGCCGTCGTCGCTCTGCACGGTCCGCAATCGCGTGTGGCTCTGCACCTTGCCGGTGTTGAACGGCGGGTCGATGTAGATCAGGTCGACCGACGCGTCCGGCATCACCTCGAGGCACGGCAGGTTGTCGCCGTAGATCACCCGGTTCTTCACCGCATCCTCATGCCCTCAATGGTCCCGCAGGTACTCGCGGATCATCAGCGCGGCGGTTGCCCCTTCGCCCGCGGCCGACGCGGCCTGCTTGGTGCTCCCCGACCGCACGTCCCCGGCAGCGAACACGCCCGGCATGCTGGTCTCCAGGCTGAGGTTCGTGGTGATGAAACCGTACCGGTCGCGCTCGATCGTCGAGGGGACCCACTCGGTATTCGGGCTCTGGCCGATAAAGATGAAAATGCCGTCCGGCTTCCAGGTTTCCTGGGCGCCTGTCGCCCGGTCCACGACATCCACGCCGAGCAGCTTCCCCCGCTCGCCCCGGAAGCCCTGGATCGCGTGGTTGGTGATGACGGTCATGTCCGGTTCCTTGGCAACGGCTTCCTGCAGCAGCTTGCTGGCGCGCACCTCGGGCAAGAACTCGACGATGGTGACGCGCTTTGCATACTGCTTGATGAAGAGGCTTTCCTGAAACCCGCTGTTGCCGCCCCCGACGACCAGGACGTCCTTGCCGCGGTAAAACGGCGCGTCGCACATGGCGCAGAAGTGAATGGCAGAGCCGATCAGCTCACGCTCGCCCGGCGCCATGAGGCGACGGTACTGCGAGCCCGTGGCGATCAGGGCAGCCCGGGCGCTGTATTCCTTGCCGGACGTCGTGCCGATGCAAAGATACTGATCGTCGCGGCCCAAGCCCTGCACGCCGCTCGCTTGCACGATCTCGACGCCGAACTTCTTCGCCTGCCGTGTGAGGCGTTCGGCGAACTCCTGGCCCGAAATGCCCTCGTCAAAGCCCGGGTAGTTCTCCATGTGTTGCGTGTTGCCGACGTTCCCCCCGGCTGCGCCCCGCTCCAGGATGAGCGTCTTGATCCCCTCGCGCGCCGCGTAGATCGCAGTCGTCAGTCCTGCGGGCCCACCCCCGATGATGACCAGGTCATAGAAGTCGTACTTGGCCGTAGTGACGAGCCCGAGCTTCCGTGCGAGGGCTTCGTTGCTCGGCTCCGTCAGGGACGTGCCGTCGGGAAAGACAATCGTCGGCACGCTGCGATTCCCCCGGTTGATTCGCATCACTTCGACCTGCGCTTCGGGGTCCTGGTCGATATCGATATAGTCATAGGGAACACGATGCTCGCCCAGGAACTGCTTGCTCCGTCGGCAATCCGGGCACCAGGGCGTTCCGTAGATGATCAGAGGGCGTTTCTCTTGTCCCGTTTCGGTTCCCATCTCGGGCTCCTTGACAGTGAGTTTGGCGCGGGCTAGTATAACATATCGGATTTGTTGGGGCGACCCCCGTTTTTCCACGCCTGATCACAAGGTGCTTCGATGCAGAAGCTCGTTACTCGCCGGCGCCTGGTCCTCGCGCTGGTCTTCCTCCTGGCCCTGGCCTGGTTCGCTCTGCGAAGCCTGCCCGATGGTCGCCTCCACGTCTGGTTCCTCGACGTCGGCCAAGGGGATGCGATCCTCATCCGGACCCCCGATGGCCGCCACATCCTCGTGGACGGCGGACCGAGTCCGAGCGCGCTTCTGGACCAATTGGGCGAGGTGCTGCCGTTTTGGGCTCGCTCGCTTGATCTCGTGGTCCTGACTCATCCGGATGCCGACCACGCCGCCGGCTTGATTCCCGTCTTCGACCGCTACCGGGTCGCCGGCGTCGTAGACACCGTGAGTCCGGGCGAGAAGAACAGCGCCGCATGGCTCGCCGCAGCGGGTGCGAGCAAGGCGAGACGCCAAGAGGCCGTGCGGGGCCTGCGGATTGTGGCCGGCGCGCTGGTGTTGACCGTACTCAATCCCGCGAGCCAGAACTCCCCAATCGATGACGGCAACAATGGGAGCATCGTGCTGCGGCTCGACTATGGCCGAAGCAGCGCGCTGCTGACGGGGGATGCGGAAGGAGAGGCCGAGCAGGCCATGCTCGCCGCCGGCGTTCCACTTCGGGCCGATGTGCTCAAGGTCGGCCATCATGGCAGCAGCGCAAGCACATCCGCGCAATTCCTCGCCGCTGTCCAGCCCCGCCTTGCCGTCATCTCCGTCGGCGCCGAGAACCGCTTCGGCCACCCCTCGCCCGAGCTCCTCGCGCGTCTCGCGCAAGGTCGAAGTGCTGCGCACAGACGAGCGGGGGCGGATCGAGTTGGTGAGTGATGGAACGGGATGGAGCGTGTACTGCGAGCGGTAACGGGATGTACCGAGCCTCTCTTTTTGTTGCCATGTAACTCCCCATCTTGCTTCAAATGAATGACAGCCTACTGCGCTCGATGCGTCAAGGTACGTAGATACCCGTACCGTACGCATAATGTCGTGCGTTCTACCATTATCACATCCCGACAAGGAGAGTGCAGTATGCAGGACAAGCGAAATGGAACGAAGCTGTTGGTGCTGGGTTTGGTCGCGATCTTGCTGTTAAGCTCTACCCCTGGCCGCCGCGGCGCAGACGACCGGCGGATCATCGACGGCCTCAGCCGCGGCCGCAGCCACGACGAACGGGATCACCAGCCCCAAAGACGGGGCCGCGCTGAGCGGCACGGTGCAGGTGCAGGGATACGCGAGCAGCCCGAACTTCATGAAGTGGCAGCTCGACCTGTTGCCCAACGGCGATCCGAGCGCAGCGATCTTCCTCACGGTTGGCGAGACCGAAGGTGCGTTCACCTATTCATTCGACACCTCGAACCTGCCGGCCGGCGAACATTCCCTGCGGTTGCGGGTGGTCCGGCAGGATAGCAACTACGACGAGTACTTCACGAAATTCACGATCGGTCAGGCTGCGGCCGGCACGAGCGGTGGCACAGCTGCAACTGCGACTGCGACGACGGGCGGAGCATCGGCCGCAGGCACGACCGGCGGAACCGCCGGCGCGATCACTGCGACCCCGACGCCGGCTGCATCCACCGGAGGTGCTGCGGCGACGGGCGCCGGGGTGACGACGAACGGCCTTGCGACCCCACGTGAAGGTCAGGCGATCGGCGGCCAGTTTGTCGTGCGGGGTTATGCAAACGATGCGGACTTCATGAAGTGGCAGCTGGACCTGCTCCCCGAAGGCAACTCCAATTCTGCCATCTTCCTTGCTCTCGGTGAGACGCCCGGCGTCTTCACCTACACGCTGAACACGACCGACTTGCCTGCAGGGAAGCACGCGTCTGCGTCTGCGCGTCGTCCGCAATGACAGCAACTATACTGAGTACACGACGGGCTTCACCATCGGCCAGGCGGCCGCTGGGACAAGCGGCGCCGCTACCCCCGCGGCAGCCACGCCCGCTGCGGCGGCTACGCCGGCTGCGGCGACAGCAACTGGCACGACCGGTGCTGGGACTAGCGGCGGCGCGGCTACCGGAACGACGGGTACTGGCAGCGGTGCAGGCGCGGCCGCGAGTGGTCAGCAAGCTAACGGCATCACGGCTCCGGCCAACGGCGCAACGGTTAGCGGGACGGTCGCTGTGCGCGGGTATGCCAACGCGCCCGACTTCATGAAGTGGCAGTTGGACTTGCTGCCGAACGGCGAGGCGGCGCAGGCGATCTTCCTGGCGTTCGGCGAAGAAGCGGGTCAGTTCACCTACTCGCTGGACACGACCGGCCTGCCCGCGGGCGAGCACACGCTGCGGCTGCGGGTGGTCCGCGGCGGACAGCAACTACGACGAGTATCTGTCGAAGTTCACGATCAAGTAGTGCGAGGGCGTCGCTAGAAACAAAGACCTCCCGTGTCGAAAGGCACCGGGAGGTCTTTTGTGTCCGCTTACGCCTGCGTACCGACCGGATTCATCGCAGCTCCAGCGCCAGGTCTGGTTCGACGTCGAAGTCCAGCGCGGATGGACCGTCTGTTCGGAGCCGGTAATGCGCGGCCGCGCCGATCATGGCGGCGTTGTCCGTGCAGAGGAAGAAGGGCGGGATGGATGCAGGCACCGGCAGCCGCTGCTGCACGGCTTCGCGCAGCGCCTTGTTGGCCGCCACGCCACCGCAAACGCACACCCGCTTCACGCCCAGGCTTCGCGCGGCATACGCCGTCTTGCTGACCAGCACGTCGACGACCGCGGCCTGGAAGCTGGCCGCGAGGTCGGCTACCGGCAAAGGCTGGTCGCCGAGTCCGCGCACCTGGCGCAGAACGGCCGTCTTGAGCCCGCTAAAGCTGAAATTGTACCGGTGTTCGGGCTGGATCGCATAGTTGGTCAGCCCGCGCGGGAACTCGAATCGCGCGCGGATCGCCGCCCTCGGCTGCCGCCTGGACCGCCGGGCCGCCCGGGTAGCCCAAGCCGATCAGTCGCGCGACCTTGTCGAAGGCTTCGCCCGCCGCATCGTCGAGCGTCGCGCCCAGGCGCTCGTAATGCCCGTGCCCACGCATCAGGATCAGCTCGGTGTGCCCGCCCGAAACGATCAGGACGAGCAGCGGAAAGGCCTGCCCTGCTGCGTCGAGCTCCGGCAGGCTGGGCCGGGTGATCGCGGCTGGATTGATCTTGCCTCCCTGGTCCAGCCAGTTCGAATACAGGTGGCCCTCCAGGTGATTGATGGCGACAACAGGCAGCTCGCGCGCCCAGGCGATGGCCTTTGCTGCGTTGACGCCGACGAGGAGCGACCCGGCCAACCCCGGCCCTCGGGTAACTGCAAGCGCCTGCCAGGTCGTTCCAGCCCAGCGACGCGTTGTCCAGGCTTGCCTGGATCACCGGGACGATGTCGAATACGTGCTGGCGCGAAGCGATCTCCGGGAAGACGCCGCCGTATTGCCGGTGAATGTCGATTTGCGAGGCAACGACGTTGGACCGGATGATATGCCCGTCCTCGATGACCGCAGCAGCGGTCTCATCGCAGGATGTTTCGATAGCGAGAATCAGACTCATGATATACTCTTCTGCATTCAGAAACCCGGTTTCTGCCAGAAACCGGGTTTCTTTGCCCGGTTCCCAGTGGAAAACGGGTCTTCAAACTCAGGAGGCCCACGTGACCAAGACCCTGGCTGAATTCCAGGCCGAACGGCTGCAAGCCAACGATCGCATTCTCAAGGACGGCGACAATCGTGTCGTCAAACGGTTCTTCCGGCTGGACGGAGAGGCGTACGAAGACGGCGCCCTTACCGCCAAGACCAAGGAACTGCTCGGGCTGGTTGCCTCGCTCGTCCTGCGCTGCGACGACTGCATCACGTACCACGTGATCCAGTGCGTCAAGCAAGGCGTCACAGTCGCCGAGTTCGAAGAAGCCTTCGCTGTTGGCCTCATCGTCGGCGGCTCCATCGTCATCCCGCACCTGCGCCGCGCCTACGCACGTATGGACGAGGTGATGGCGGCTGCTTAGCCACAGAGGACACCGAGGACACAGAGACTGGAGTGAGGATAGGAGACGCTGCCCGCTCCTTCTCTCTCCCGTAATCCCTCCGTGTTCTCTGAGACCTCTGTGGCTAAATCAGTGTTCCCGCCGGCGGCCCGTCCAGATCTGGCTGGCCCCTCACGCCGATGCTGTTAAGTGCGTTGACGGCGAGCATGTCGGCCCGTTCATTCAGCTCGTTGCCGGCGTGTCCCTTGACCCACTGCCACGTTACCCGGTGCGGGCGCATCGCAGCCTGAAGGCCGCGCCACAGGTCCTGGTTCTTGACAGGCTCTTTGCTTTGCGTGCGCCACCCGTTCCGCACCCATTTCGGCAGCCACTCGGTGATGCCTCGCCGCAGGTATTGCGAGTCCGTATAGACCGTCACCGTGCAAGGACGCGTCAATGCCTGGAACGCCGCGAGGGCGGCGCGGAGTTCCATCCGGTTATTCGTGGTGAGCGAGGCCCCGCCCTGGAGCACCTTCTCGTGTTCGCCGTAGCGCAGGATGGCGGCCCATCCCCCTGGACCCGGATTGCCGCTGCATGCGCCGTCGGTGACGATGACGACGGGAATCGGGTCGCTGCCGGTGGCTTCGGGCATCAGCGAATCCGGAAGGGTCCCGGCGGCGCGGGCTCGGGCGCGTCCAGTTGTTCCACCCGTTCCACGTCGGCCATCCGCGGACCCCGCTCGCACCAGCGGATCATGTGGTCGACCGCCTCTTCGGGCCCCTCGAACAGCGCCTCAACCGAGCCGTCCCACTTGTTCCGCACCCAGCCGCGCACCCCGGCCGCCGTTGCTTCCTCCTGGCAGTGGGCCCGGAAGCCGACCCCCTGAACGTAGCCGTGAACGATCACCCGCACGCGTTTCTCGGCCATCACACAAGCTCCTGTTCTCTGCCCCTTGTGTAGCAGCAGAAGGAGGGCGGAAACGGTGAGGAACGCTCCGATGAGCATGATGTAGCCGCCAACCGTCGACTGCGACGGGAAGGCTCCGAGACCCTGCGCCACGATCCAGCCGCGGCTTTCGCCGGGCAGGCCCAACAGGAGGAACAGCCCGAGGTCGAAGCCCCAATGGAGCCCGATTGGCAGCCACAAGTTCCGCCCGGCCGCGTAGAAGGACCAGCCAAACCCCACGCCCGCCGCGATGACGGCAATCCACCAGGCCCACGTCAGTTCAAATGGCGCCAGGATGTGCAGCGAGGCAAAGAGCACGCCGCTGACAAGGACGGCAATCGTGCGCGCCCTCGGTCCTCCGCCGGCGATGCCCTCGATGCCCTGCATCAGCACCCCGCGGAACGCGATCTCCTCCACGACGGCGGCCTGTGTAGCCGCGGCAAGCGCGAGGAGTGTGGGCCAGGGGCCGGGATAAAGCAGGCGGTCTATGCTGAACAGCCCGGCCACGTCGGCGATGAGCGCGGCGAGCAACAGGCTGGCGACCGGAACTGCGAAGCCTATGGGGAGCCACCTGAGGCCTTTGCGACGCAGCCCCAGGGCGCCGAAGGAGCCGTAGCGCGTCATGCGGTAAAGCATGGCCAGGGCGGCCAGAGACGGCCAGGACTTCGACAAACCGTGACACGACCATGCCGGCAATGCGCGTGACGGCCGGATTGTAGGGCCATTCGGACGCATTCCGGCTGAAGATCCCTTCGACCAGGGAGCGCACGAGCAGGTCGGCGAGGAGGATGGTCGCCAGCTGGGCGAGCATCGTCTGCAGCGCGGTGCGCCGCAATCGCGCCCCCATCCGCGGCCAGCTCACCACTGATCTGTGTCTTGGTCACTTGCGCCCTCTCCCTGCCAGGCGTCCGTCCGCTCGCGTTGTCTGTCCGGCAGATGGCGCCGGTCGCGGCCCTATTCTACTCGCAGGCCCACCGTGGCAGCCGGCATGCCGGTGCTGCGATAGGCATGGGCCAGGTAGGGGGTGCTGTGGGCGAGGCCGATCTGGCCGTCGGGCGAGATGCAGATGACGCCGCCGAGCCCGTCGACCCGGTGCCGGAAGTACGCGATGGCGACCCGGGCGGCATCGTTGGCGCTTTGCAGGAGCGCGATTTGGTCCACCGTGGTCTTGGCGAGCACGGTCTTCATGATCTGCTCGCCCCAGCCGGTGCAAACGGCCGCGCCCATGGTGTTGTCGGCGTAAAGGCCGCAGCCGATGATTGGGGTGTCGCCGACGCGGCCCGGCGCCTTGAAGAATGTCCCGCCGGTCGAGTTACCCACAGCCAGGTTGCCGCTGCTGTCAAGGGCGACCGCCCCGACCGTGTCGGCGGCCGCGCTCGGCGTTGGCGCGCCGGCCGGAATCGGACTCGAAGGCCGGCAAGCCGCCGGCTTCGGCGTGCTTCTTCTCCCAAAGCGCCCGCTCACGCGGCACGATCAGGTCTTCTTCGCTGCAGAGGGGAAGGCCCGCCTGCTTCGCAAAGCGTTCGGCGCCTTCGGCGACGAGGAACACATGAGGGCTGTCATGGAGCACCCGCCGCGCAAGCGTGATGGGATTGGCTACGTGGCGAACCGCGGCCACTGCCCCCGCCCGGAGCGTCGCGCCGTCCATCATGCCCGCGTCGAGCTCGGCCACCCCGTCGGCGTTCAGGTGCGATCCGCGGCCGGCGTCGAAAACCGGATGGTCTTCCATGACCCGGATTGCCGCCTCAACGGCAGCGAGCGCAGAGCCTCCGCCACTGAGAATCTCCCAGCCGACTGCGATGGCCGCTCGGCAGCCGGCGATGTGATCGGCGTGCAGCTCCCGAGGAATATCCCAGGCGCCGCCGTGAATGATGATTGCTTCAGGCATCAATCCTCTCGGAGTCTAGCAGGTGATGTGGAACAGGCCCAGGACCTCGCCTTCGGCTTCGTTCCAACACTTGATTGCCTCGGGGGTGGGCAGCAGGAAGACTTCGCACCCTTTCGCGGCAAGATACTCGGCAGCTTCCGGTGAAAGTTGGACCTGCCCTTCCTGGCCCGTCCCGATAACCAGGCGCTCGGCGCGCTTACGATACAGATCGCGAATCTCGTCCAGGCTGATCTTGTGGGAAGTGCCGTAGATGGCCTTGGAAAGCTGCTTGTTGCGACGGCGCACCTTGCCGCTCAAGCGGATGATGATATCGTGTTCGTAGCGCGTCCCTTCCACGGTGATGCTGCCGAACCACGTATCTTCAATTCTGGGCCTCATGCTGCGCCTCCAACTCCGTAAGCACCTGGTACGGCGATTGTAGCACAAAGCGCGCAGGCCCGACAAGGCGTCGCGACGGCTGCGTGTCACGGATCATTGCACTTGCTGTGGTGGGTGCTATAATGATGCAAAGTCCGTGGGGTGTAGGATCGAGCGACCCCGTCGCCGGAGGATTAATGCCCATCGTACGCATCGTTGCCGACAGCGGTTGTGATCTGCCGCTTCCGTTGGTGGATCAATATGGCATTACGCTTGTGCCCGTGTACGTTCGCTTCGGTCAGGAAATGATCTCGAGCGATGACCTGAGCAATGATGATTTCTGGCGCCGCGCCGAGCAGTCACCCGAGCCGCCGGGCACTTCCTCCCCTCCTCCGGGCACTTTCTACAACGTGTTTCAGACCCATGTTGATGCCGGCCACGATGTGGTCTGCCTGACGCTGCCGGGCAAGCACAGTGGGACCTACAACGCCGCCTGGCTGGCGGCCCAGGATTTTGGCGAGCGGGTGCGAGTGGTCGACACGGGCTCCTTTTCGGTGGGCATGGGCCTGCAAGTGCTGGCCGCGGCAAAAGAGGCGCTTGCGGGCAAGAGCGCGGATTTCATCCAGCACATGATCGAAAGCCTGCGCGAGCAAACCTCTGTCTTCTTCGTGCTTGACACGCTGGAATGGGTCCGCCGGGGCGGACGCCTGGACAGGGTTATCCCGCTCGTGGATAAAGTAGCTCGAACGCTGAAGGTCAAGCCGGTGCTCGAGATGTGCAATGGCGAGTTCAAGCTTGTGGCGGTCGCACGGTCGACGCGCAGCGCCTTGCAGCGGCTGGAAGATGAGGTGCGCGAACGACTGCCGGTGCAGGGGCTGGCCGCGGCTTACACCCGCGGCTGCGAAGCGGCTGCCGAACTGGCCGACCGCATTGCAACCCTCGCAGGGCTGCATCCGGCCGAGGTGCTCGCGATCGAGGTCGGCCCAGCGTTCGCAGCCCATGCGGGACCGAACGCAATCGGCGCGGCCATTATCCGTGGTTGATCGATTTTACCGGGCCTGCCAGCTCAACACTGCCGTTGAGGAGACGCAGTGATGCGAGTAGCAATCCTGTCGGACATTCACGGTAATGCGGTCGCCCTGGACGCAGTCCTGGCCGACCTGGCGGGCCGTGGTCCGTTCGACCAAGTCGTTGTTGCCGGAGACCTGGTTTGGTCGGGGCCGCGGCCCCGCGAGGTGATCGACCGGGTGCTGGCGCTTCGGGCGGCGGCGGTGATCCGCGGGAACACGGACGCCTTTTTTGATGCGGCGAACGGCGAGGCGCCCGAGGGCAAGGAACCCGGGCGGTTTGCGGCGCACCTTGCCTGGATGCTCGGGCAGCTTGGACCGGAGCGCGCGGCGTATCTTCGCAGCCTGCCGTTCAGCCACCTCATCTCTCCGGCTCCCGGCAACGATCTGCTCGTGGTTCATGCGAATCCGCACGACCTTGATCGGGCGATTACCAGGCGCGCATCCGACGCCGAGCTTGACGAGTTGCTGTTGGAGGAGGGCCAGCCGCCGGCCTGGCGGGCGCTCGCCTTTGGGCATGTCCACACGCCCTTCGTGCGGGGCTGGCGCGACCGGCTGCTGGTGAACGTGGCGAGCGTGGGCCTGCCGATGGACGGCGACCGGCGGGCGGCGTACGCCATCCTGACCTGGGAACCGGCGCGGCGATGGCGCCTGGCGGGCGGAGCACCGGCGTGTCGCGTACCCGACGGCCCTGGTGGTGCAGGAGATGCGCACGGGCGGCCTGCCGCGCGGCAAGCACTTTGCCGAGCGGCTGATCGCGGCCTCGTATAGTGGGCTGGACTGAGGACCTGGCAGCGCCAGGAGAGAGCGCCTGATGCTTGAAGGACTGGTGCCTTTCCATCCCGCGGGTCGTGCATTTCCCGATTGCGCTGTCGATCGTGGGCGCGCTGTTCATCGCTGCCGGCCTGCTGAGGCGCCAGGACCGGTGGACGGGCTACGGGCAGATCAGCTTGCTGCTCGGATGGCTCGGGATCATGGTGGCCGTCGTCACCGGGCTGATCGACCAAACCCGCGCGCCGCAGAATGCGGAGGTGGCCGCGGTCATCGATCAGCACATCACCGTTGGCATCGCCCTGCTGATTGCGGTCGGGCTCGCACTGTACTGGCCGCTGCGGAACAAGAAGCTGTGGACGACCTCGGCGAAGTGGGGTTACGTCGGGCTGTTGGCCGTCATCGTGGTGCTGGTGCTGGTAGAAGGCTGGTTAGGCGGCAAGCTGGTGTACCACTTGGGCGTGGGGGTGCAGTAGCTGAAGCTCGGGCGCAGTGTGGGCTGTTCGCAAGTTTAACCCGAACTGTGTCAAGTGTCTCAATTGTCTCACTGTACAGACACACCCAAGTGTTGCAGGAACGTGGAGTTGAGTGATGGATTCGACGAAGTGGTACACCGGGACGGGCGACGATGGCTTCACGGGCGTTCTGGGACGGGAGCGCGTTCCGAAGTATGCGCTGCGGCCCGAAGCGTACGGGACGGTGGACGAAGCATCCGCCTTTCTCGGGATGGCGCGGGCCCATGCGCATGTCCCGGCTGTCGCGTCCGTCCTGCTCGCCATCCAGCGCGATTTGTACCTGATGATGGCCGACCTGGCGACGCTGCCCGAGACCGCGACGCGTGAGCCGTGGCTGAAGGAAGCGCGGCTCGACTGGCTGGAGGAGCAGACGAACCTGTTCGGCGAGCAGGTCCAGATGCCCAAGGCGTTCATCGTGCCGGGCGACAGCCCGTCGAGCGCGTGCCTCGAGATCTGCCGCACGGTGGTGCGGCGGGCCGAGCGGCTGGTGGCCCGGCTGAGCCATGAGGGCGAGCTGCGCGACGACGCGCCGCTGAAGTACCTGAACCGGCTGTCCTCGCTGCTGTTCGTGATGGGCCGGGTGGAAGACAAGGCCGCAGGCGTGGAGCATTTCACCCTGGCGCGGGGTGAGTAGACGATTGAGGCCCAGACCTCCGGGGTTCGCCAAACCCCGGAGGTCTTTGTTAGGTAGTGGAGGGAGTGATGGCTCTGTTAGGCGCGCACATGTCGACATCGGGTGGGTTGAGCACCGCGTTCGACCGCGGGGCCGCGGTGGGCTGCACGACGATGCAGATCTTCGCCAAGAACCAGAACCGCTGGCAGCAGAAGCCGACGCCCCCTGAGGAAATCGAGCGCTGGGCGCAGAAGCAGGCGGCGACGGGCATCGCGGCCGGTCGTGTCGCACGCCGCGTACCTCATCAACCTGGGCACGCCCAACGCGGAGCTGTGGGACAAGTCGGTCGAGGCGCTGGCCGACGAGCTGACGCGGGCCGAGGAGCTGGGGCTGCTGGGCGTGGTGTTCCACCCGGGCGCGCACATGGGCGAGAGGCGAGGACGCGGGCATCGCACGGATCGTCAAGGGCATCGACGCGGCGCACAAGCGCACGCCGGGGTTCAAGACGCTGACCCTTGTGGAGGACACGGCGGGGCAAGGCACTGCGCTGGGCTACCGCTTCGAGCACCTGCAGGCCATGCTGAACGGCGTGAGCGAGCCGGAGCGCCTGGCTTTCTGCCTGGATACGTGCCACCTTTTTGCCGCCGGCTACGACCTGCGGACCGAGCAGGCGTACGCGGATACGATGGGGCAGTTCGACGAGCTTTGCGGCATCGAACGGCTTAAGTGCTTCCACTTCAACGACGCCAAGAAGCCGCTCGGCTCCCGGGTCGACCGCCACGATCACATCGGCACGGGGCAGCTCGGGCTTGACGCGTTCGGCTTCATCCTGAACGATCCGCGGCTCGGGCAAGTCCCGAAGATCCTGGAGACCGAGAAGAGCGATGACATGCACGAGGACGTGGAGAACCTGCGGGTGCTGCGGGGCTTGATCCGAGAGTAGAACGATGAGGTAAAACCTCCGAGGTTGCCTGGTCGGCCAGGCAACCTCGGAGGTTCGGTTATTACGCCGGCACCGCTACCGGCGCGGCTGCGGTCACCGTCTCGATGACCGGCCGGGGATACAACCCCAGCTCCTTCACGATCTGCGGCACGGCCGCGGGCCAGTTGACGGCCATGACGTGGAGGCCCTTGACCCCTTCGATCTCCATCACCTGCCGGGCAACGTCCAGGCACAAGTCCAGGCCGGCCTTCTGCTGGTCTTCCTTGGACAGGCCCTCCATCCGCTTGAGCACCCAATCGGGCACGTCCATGCCTGCCACTTCGTTCTTCATGTACTCGGCGACCTTGGCCGACTTCGTCGGACCGACGCCCGCAAAGATCGCTACCTGCTCGTGCAGGCCCAGGTCAACCACCCGCTTCATGAACTCGCGGAAGCGATCGACGTTGAAGATGAGCTGCGTCTGGATGAACTGCGCGCCCGCGACGATCTTCTTGGCGAGGCGCAGCGGCCGGTAGTCGTACGGGCGGTGCGAACGGGTTCTCGACCGCGCCGATGAAGAAGTCGGGCGCCTTCTTCGGGATCGTCTTTCCGTTCTCGAAGACCTGGTTGTCGCGGATCATGCGGACCATGCGGACCAGGTTCAGCGAGTCCATGTCGTAGACAGGCTTGCACTGCGGGTGGTCGCCCCAGATGGGATGGTCGCCCGAAAGGCAGAGAACGGTGTTGATTCCGAACACCGACGCGCCCAGCAGGTCACCCTGGATGCCCAGGCGGTTGCGGTCGCGGGCGGTGAACTGGATCACCGGCTCCATGCCGGCCTGCTTGAGCATGATGCTGACGGCCAGCGACGAAACGTGCACCATGGCCGACTGGTTGTCGGTCACGTTGTAGGCGTCGCCGTAGCCCTTGAGCGTCTTGATCTCCCGCTCGATCGCCTCGACGTTCGGCCCGACCGGCGGCGAGACTTCCACGCAGACGCCGAACTTGCCGGCGTTCAGGACCTTCGCGAGGTTGCTGACGTTGCCGCGCAGGCCCGTCTGCACGACCGGGGGCGGAGCGGAGGGCGCAGGGGCCGGGCTAACTTTCACGTCAGGGGCGTTCATGCGGCCTCCTTCGGGGCCGAAGCCTCCAGCATCTCGGGGTCTCAACGACCTTGTTGGCGGCCGCCTGCTTCAGCGCCTTGCCCTTCTCGAGCGCCTCGTCCGCGTAGCGCACCTCCACGTCGGTGCCTGTCGGTATCTTGTCCACGCCGAGCGAGTAGGTCACCCACGAGGCCTGGCCCTTCAGCCGGATGTCGACGGGCGGGTTCAGCCGCATGAGCTCGTGCTGGTACGGGGTCTTCGCCGCACGTCGAATGCCGGCGACCCAGACACATTCCATCTCGGGCTTGACTTCGCAATGCCCGTTGAGGCGGACACCGCCGCAGGGACCGTTCCGCAGGTTCTTCGGGCAGTTCATCGGGCAGGTCATGCCGGTGTAGTGCAGCTGGCACTGGGCGCAATCCTGGCAGTTGAAGAGCGGCTTCTTGACCAGCTCTTCGGGAATCTTCATCAGCTTGGACGAGGTTTCCATCCCGAGCTTCGCGAAGATCGGTCGCATCTTCTTCAGCATGAAGGACGATGCCTCCCAAGACCAGACGAGCGGCGCCGGGTGATCTTGAATCCATGAGCGTAAGGACATTGGTCTACTCCATCTCAGCAAGACCTCCGAGGTTTGCCAGAACCTCGGAGGTCTGGTTCGGAGATCTTACTCGAGATTGTGCTGCAGCTTGAACGCGCGCACGGTGTTCTTCAGGAGCATGGCGACGGTCATGAGGCCCACGCCGCCTGGCACCGGCGTGATCCAACCTGCCACCTCGCAGGCTTCGTCGAAAGCGACATCGCCGACCAGGCGCTGCCCGCTCTTCTTCGTCGCATCGGGAATGGCGTTGATGCCGACGTCGATGACCGCGCAACCCGGTTTGAGCCAGTCGCCCTTCACGTAATACGGTTTGCCGATCGCCGCGACGACGATGTCCGCCTGGCGGACCTTGGCCGGGAGGTCCTTCGTCCGGCTGTGGCACACCGTCACGGTCGCATCCGCGTTCTGGAGCAGCGCGGCGACCGGGACGCCGACGATGTTCGAGCGGCCGACAACCACCGCGTCCGCGCCCGCAATCTGGATCCCCGAGCGCTTCAGCATCTCAATGCAGCCGGCGGGGGTGCACGGCACGAACTTCGGGTTGCGGCCCTTCATGACCAACTCGCCGATGTTCATCGGGTGGAAGCCGTCGACGTCTTTCTCGATGCTGATCAGGTCGAGGACGGCGTGTTCGTTCATACCCTTCGGAAGCGGAAGCTGGACGAGGATGCCATTGACGGCGGGATCGGCGTTGAGCGAGCGGACGAGATCCTCCACTTCCTGCTGGGATACCGAGGCATCCAGCCGGTGAGTGATGGATCCCATGCCCGCCTCAATGCAGGACTTGCCTTTCGAGGCGACATAGGTTTGGGATGCCGGATTCTCGCCGACGAGCACGACGGCAAGCGTGGGAACCATCCCGGTCTTTGCCTTGAGCGCGGCCACCTCTGCAGCGGCCTCCTGGCGGACGGCAGCAGCCATGATCTTGCCGTCAATAAGCTGGGCGGACATGGGGAAGTCCTTTCTGGTCAGCGCAGTGTGTATCAAATAGTATAGTGCATTACGTGTTAGTGATCAAATATCCGTTCGTCACCCGGACGCCTTCGCGTCCTCCGTGGGAAGCCGAACCGACCGTCCACATCTCCCCCTCTCCTGACCGCATCAGGAGAGGGGGCTGGGGGGTGAGGTCAGCACGCGCAGGTACGAATCGGCGTAAATAACCTTGTTCAGCAGGATCTGCACCGTCTTCCAGATCGCAACCTGGTCGGGGTCGGAGAAATCGACCGCATCCGCGGGCAGTTCTTCGCTCGCGGCCACTGCATCGTGCAGCGCCAGCAGCAGCCGGCCCAGCGCAGTGCTGTCGTCGCGCTCCTCGATGATGCGGATGAACTCGTTCTGTTTCGCGTCCAGCGGGTCCGCGATCATCGTGTCCAGCCCCGCGCCCATCAACATCACGCAGTAGACCCGGTTGATCAATGGTCGCATCTCATTGGGCACCGCGTTTGACACGTTGCTCAAGCCCACCTGCACCCCTGCGCCCGTCACCTGCAGCGTGCGCACGGCTTCGATGCACTCGGGTACGTACTGCTGGCACCCGCTCACAGTCAGCACCAATGGATCGATGATGAGGTCTTCCAGCGGCAGCCCCACCTCTTCGCAGCGCGGGAGCAGTTGCTCGAGTGCCATATTGACACGCTCGTCCGCACTAACAGGGATGCCTTCCGACCTCATGGTTAGAGCGATCAGCTTGGTATTGTATTTTGCAGCGACCAGGGGCACCGACTCCAGGCGCGCGGGTTCGGCAGACGTGGAATTGATGATGGGCTGCCGTTTTACGACCTCGCATGCGGCTTCGATGGCGGCCAGGTTGGTCGTGTCCAGGCACAGCGGCACATCCACCACCTCTTGCACGGTTTCGACCAGCCACGGCAGGAGCTTATGCCCGTTCTTCTTCTGCGGGCCAATGTTCAGGTCGACAGCCCACGCGCCGGCCTCGACCTGGCGCACTGCTGATTCCTGGAAGAACTTCCGGGCCTTCGCCAATAGTTCCTCTTTCTCGGCCGCCGTCAGCCCTTCTTTGGTCCATGCATCAATTGCAAACCCCGCGGCCTCTTTGACCTTGGGCGAAAGGATGTGGATATTCTCACCGATTATGCGCATTGAACTTCCTCCTGTGGATGTGCACCGGCAGCGCCGGCGCCCTGTAACGGACTTGAGAATCGTCGCACGCGCGACGGTTGGGTCGTTTAGACGTACTGCAGCGCTTCGCGCGCTTCCTTACGCACCACGTAGGCGCGATCCCATTCGTAGTGTTCGTCTTCGCCGAGGATGCGATGCAAGATGACGGACAACTCGCCGCATTGTTCGGAGGACAGGTGCCCGTAGCGGGCCAGCTTGCCCATGGTCCGCACCGCTTTCGCACGGATTGCCGGGCTGTTGTCGGCGAGGTTGGTTCGCACGCGCTCGACGATGGCGGCTGCGACGTCAGGTTGCAGGCTGCCCGCAGGGATCGACTCGGCGAACTTGCCGAGCGCGCGGGTCGCGCTGTCGCGCACTTCCTGGTTCTCCGCGCCTGCTGCTTCGATGGCGGTGGGCAGGGCATCGACGATGTATGGCGACTTGATCTTGCCGAGCGCGTAGAGCACGAAGGCCCGGCAGCCGGATTCGGGGCAAATCTGGTGATATTGTTCGAGCAGGGCTGGAATGGCCGTCGCGCCCATGTGGCCGAGCGCCAGGCCGATCGCCATTTGCGCCTTGACGTCGCCGCCTTCCAACTCCTCCATGAGGGTGGGAATGGCGACCTCGCCGATGCTCCCGATCAGGCCGATCGCATCCTCGAGGACGGGCAGGTACTCGGGATGATCCAGCGGGTCGATATAGAAGAGGGCCGAGATCATCTCGACGTACCGGCGCTTTTCCTCCACCGGCGCGCTTCTCACACGCCCCCACACCTTTTCCAGGCCGACCGCGACTTCCTCCGGGTCCGTGCTCGAAAGCAGCCTGCCAATCACTTGGGTCGGGTCTTCCACCATGGTTGTCTCCTTGGTCTGCCTGCGGCGGTCAGGCGATTCTTAGCACCTTCGCTCCGCGTATCCGGCGGGCCTTCAGGTCGGCCAGGGCCGTGTTCGCTTCTTCCAGCGGGTACGTCTGCACTTCCGGCAGGATGGGGATCTCGGCGGCCAGCGCCAGGAACTCGCTCACGTCCTGCCGCGTCACGTTGGCGACGCTCTTGATTTCCTTCTCGAGCCACAGGTGCGCCGGGTAATCCAGCTGCAGCAGCGCGTCCTGATCGCGACTCTCCTTGCGGATGGCGTTGACGACGAGCCGCCCACCGGGGGCAAGATTCGCGAGCCCGTGAACGACCGGGCCCCAGGCCGGCGTCGTGTCGATCATCGCAGTCAGCGGTTCCGGGCTCCGGTCTGCTGTGTCGCCGGCCCATGCGGCGCCTAATTCATGGGCGAAAGCACGCTCGGCCTCCGTCCTGGAAAAGACGTAGACGGGCGTGTGCGGGAACCGCCGGCGGACCATCTTCAGGACGAGATGCGCCGATGCACCAAAGCCGGTCAGGCCCAATGGGTCACCGTCGGAGATGCCCGCGAGGCGGAGCGAGCGGTAGCCGATTGCTCCCGCGCACAGCAGCGGCGCGGCCTGGGCATCGGTGAAAACGTCTGGGATGGCGTACACGAACGCGGCCGGCGCCGCCATGTACTCGGCGTAGCCCCCGTTCGCATCCCGGCCGGTCGCCCGGAACTGGGGGCACAGGTTCTCCTGGCCGGTCTTGCACCAGTGGCACTCGCCGCACGCCGAGTAAATCCAGGCCACACCCACACGCTGCCCGGGCTTAAGCCCGCTTACGTCCTCGCCCAGCGACGCGATCTTGGCCGACGACCTGGTGACCCAACACGATAGGCAATCGCCGCGGCGGCAGGCGCCCTTCGATCTCGTCCAGCTCGGTGTGGCAAACGCCGCAGACGGACACCCGCAAGAGAACTTCGCCGGGCCCTGGTTGGGGAACCGGCAGGTCAGCTAACTGCAGCGGATTTGGATTATCCTGCAGCGGTGCAAGCGCCCGCAAGATCATCGCGCGCATGAAACCATCTCGTCTGTAGACACCCCTAGCCGACGAGCTGCTTTGCCACCTCGCCGAGCGCCTTGCTGAGCAGCGCGTCCTCGGGCAACTCGATCAGCGCGCGGCCCTGGCTGTCGAACTCGGCGACCTGTGGGTCGTACGGGAGCGCGGCCAGGAGCGGGACGCCCATGCCCTCGGCCTTGGCGGCCAGCTCGGGGGTCAGCTGTCCCTGCACCCGGTTGACGATCAGGTAGGTGTTCTTGACGTTGATCTCGAGCTCTTTCTTCAAGCTGACCATGGCCTCGGCCGCGACCATGCCCCGCATGCTGGCGTCGCTCACCAGCAGCAGGTAGTCCACGTCGCGCGTCGTGCGCCGGCTCAGGTGCTCCATGCCGGCCTCGTTGTCCATGATCACCCAGTCGTAGGCCGCGTTAATCCCGTCCATAATGGCGCGCAGCATGTGATTTGCCGCGCAGTAGCAGCCCTGCCCCTCGGGGCGGCCCATTGCAAGGAGGTCGAAGTCGTCGCCTTCTTCCACCGCCATGCGCACGGCATAGCCGAGCCAGTCCTGCCGGGTCGTGCCGGGCGTCACGCCGGCCCGCGTCTCTTCACGAATATCGCCTATGGTCTGGTGCAGATTCAAATCCAGCACCAGGTGCAGGTTGCTCGACGGATCCGCGTCGATCGCCAGGATCTTCCCGCCCTTTTTCTCAACCAGGTAACGGACCAGCAGGCCCGAAAGCGTCGTCTTGCCCGTGCCGCCTTTACCGGCGACCGCGATCGTTACTGTCATCTAAAAGGTCTCTCCAGGTCTCTTTAAGTAATTTACCAACACGATCATGTCCAGTGTCTCGCCCTCCGGCGTCATGAACAGATCTTGCCACGCAAACCGGCGCTCGAAACCGAGGCGCTCGAAGGCATGGATCACCTGCGGCCGGGACTCCACGATCTCGGCAACCACCTGGTGGAGGCCCAGCTTGCGGGCGATTTCCAGGTGTGACTTGATCATGGCGGACCCGATGCCCCTGCGCCGAAACTCGCGCGCGAGGAAGATGCGAATCTCCGCGATGTGCCGGGTATAGCCGCTTCCCAGGTGCAGGGTGCAGTTGCCCACGATCCGGTCGGCAACGACCGCGACAAGCGGGAATACCCTCTCGTACTGCGGGTTCTCGGCCCAGCTTGCGACCAAGCCCGGCTGCGTCACCTTATTGCGGAAAGAGGCTGTTTCCTCCCCGTGGCAGGTTTGCGAACAGGGCCACCAGCGGCGTCCCGATCCTTTGGGACCAGCGGTCGTAGAAGCACCCGCAATCCGTCTGGCAGGGTGACCAGGTGCCGGTAGTTTGTGAGCTGGTCGGCGGATTCGACGACGGTGACCATAAGTTGCCTCCTAGTTGCGCTCTGCCAACGCCATTTCCACCGTTGGAAACTGCGTCATGTCTGTGTGGGGCAGGAAGAGCGCGGATGTGAATGCGTCGTAAAAGCTGTTGTCGGCCGAAAGCTCCAGGTAAGTCATCATGCCCGCGACTTCGCTCAACCGGACGCGCACGTCCCGGCTGAGGAGCGCCATGTACGCGCCCCGAATCGCGGTATTGCCGAGGAACTTGAACCGGTCCCAGGGTGAGGCCGCGCCGGGCGGCGCGGGCAGGTCTGGGAGCAGGCCGATCTGGACGGCCTTCTCGACGTTGATGTACTGGCCGAATGAGCCGCCGATCAGCATCTGCGATACGTCGGCCAGGTCCACCCCAACGCTCTGCGCCATCACTGAGAAGCCCGCATAGATTGCGGCCTTCGCGCGCATGAGGTTGTCGATATCGACCTTGGTGATGACGATGTCGCGGCCGTGGGCCGTCTCGTTGGCCCAGGCGACGACGTACTCCGGCCCGTGCTCGCCCTCCCGGATGCGGGGGCTTTTGCCCACCTGCAGGTTGGCGGCTTTGTCGAGGACCCCGGTGACGAACATCTCGGCCAGGAGCGAGAGCAGGCCGGAGCCGCAGACGCCGCGGGGCTTCTCTTCACCTTCGCCGGCGCCCGATAACGCGATAGCTCGGCTCGAGCGTCTCGCTGCTGATCCACACTTCTTCGATGGCGCCGGCGGTCGCCCGCATCCCGTGCTCGACGCCCGCGCCTTCGAAGGCAGGGCCGGCCGAGCACGCGCAGGTGACGAGCCAGTCCGCGTTGCCGAGGACGGTTTCGCCGTTCGTCCCGATATCGATAAACAGCGTGAGATCCGGCTGCTCGTGCATCTGTGTGTGCAGCACGCCGGCGCTGATGTCCGCCCCGACGTAGCTTGCCACGCCGGGCAGGCAGTCGACGATCGCCTGGGGGTGGGCGACCAGCCCCAACTCGCCCGCACTGATCGTCGGGGTGTGGTTGACCGCGGGAATGAACGGCGCGAGGCGGATTTGCTCGGGCGGGATGAGCAGCAGCAGGTGCATCATCGTCGGGTTGGCCGCGACGGTCAGCTTGAAGATTTCGTCGGGCCGGGCGCTCACCTGCTTGCACGCAGCTTCGAGCAGCCGGTTGATCGTCCCAACGACCAGCCCCTGCAGCTCTTCGATCTGGCCCGGTTTCTTGGCGTAGATGATCCGCGAGATGACGTCCTCGCCGCGCGCGATCTGGCCGTTGTAATCGGATGCCTGCGCGACGACCTCGCCGCTGTCGAGGTCGACCAGCCATGCCGTGACGGTCGTCGTGCCGATGTCGATGGCCGCGCCGAAATTGCGATCGACCTGGTCGCCGGGGAGGATGGCGAGGACTTCGGCGGGTCCCTGCGGCGCGTCCCAACGGTCCAAAGATACGACCGCGGTCACTTCCCAGGGTTCCCAGGCCGTGTCGCCCTCGTGACCGTTGCCGTCGCCGTCACCGCCGGGCGCGGCCGTCTCCCCGCGCAGGACCGCACCCATCTGGCGCAGCAAGGCCAGGCTGGCCCGCACGGTGGGAACGCCCTGGCGGGCCAGCTCGCGCTGGATGCGCGACCAATCGTCGGTCTGGTCCGAGTAGTCGGGCGGATCGAGGCGCAGGAAGTAGCGGCGGATGGATTGCTGGCGGTCGGGGTCGTAGTCGAAGGGGACCGCAACCTTGGCGGCTGCCTTCTGGGTGACGAGGCGTCGCTCGATGGTTTCCTGCTGCGGCACCGTCACCCAGCAGTCGCCCTCGATCACCGTTTGGCATGCGAGCGCGTAACCTGACTCGACGTCTTCGGGAGAGAGGCGGATGGTGGAGCGGCGGCGGACGGCAGAGCGGGCGGGATCGACGACGACCGCGCAGCGGCCGCATCGTCCCTGGCCGCCGCACGGCTGATTCAGGTCAAACCCGGCTTTGCGCGCTGCCTCTCCCAGTGTTGTCCCACTAGGGGCTTCAACGGCTACGTTGCCGGGTTCGAAGTGAATCGTATAGTTCATGAGCAGAAACCGTTTAGCCTACGTCGAACGCGGGGTCGGACAGGAAGGCGTGCATGTCCGCAGCGGCGCGCTTGCCGGCGCCCATTGCGCTGATGACGGTCGCTGCGCCGGTGACGACGTCGCCGCCGGCCCACACGCCGGCCAGCTTGGTCCGGCCCGTCTCCGCGTCGGCGACGACCGTGCCGTGCCTGGTGCGCTGCAGCCCCTGGGCGTCGGTGAAGACGATGGGGTTGGGGCTGGTGCCCAGCGCGAAGATGACGGTGTCGACCTTCATCTCGAACTCGGAGCCCTCGATCGGGACGGGCGAGCGGCGGCCCGACGCGTCGGGTTCGCCGAGCTCCATGCGGATGCAGCGCATGCCGGTGACGTTGCCCTTCTCGTCGCCGAAGATCTCTACCGGGTTGGTGAGGAAGTCGCAGATGACGCCTTCCTCCACGGCATGGTGGAACTCCTCCTCGCGGGCGGGCACTTCGGTTCGCGAGCGGCGATATACCAGGTGAACTTCGCCGTTGCCCGAGCCGTTGCTGTCCGCCGGGGCATAGAGCATCTGCAAGCGCTTGGCCGAGCGAGCGGCGTCCATCGCGACGTTGCCCGCGCCGATCACCGCGACGTGGCGGCCGGTCTTCACGGGCGTGTCGTAGTCGGGGAACTTGTAGCCCTTCATCAGGTTGACGCGGGTCAGGAACTCGTTGGCCGACATGACGCCGTTCAAGTTGATGCCCGGGATGCGCATGAAGGAGGGCAGGCCCGCGCCGGTGCCGAGGAAGATCGCGTCGAACTCCTGCAGCAGCTCCTCGAGCGTGTAGGTGTTGCCGATGACGTGGTCGGTGCGCAGCTCGATGCCGAGATAGTCGACCGCAGTGCGGATTTCCTGCTTGATGATGCTCTTCGGCAGACGGAACTCGGGGATGCCATAGATCAGACACGCCGCCGGGCAGGTGCAGCGATTCGAAGATCGTGACCTTGTGCCCGAGCTTGGCCAGGTCCACCGCGCAGGTCAGACCTGCGGGACCGGAGCCCACGACCGCGACCTTGCGGCCGGTCGGCGCTGCCGCAACGGGCGGGCAGGCGTTCTCGCGGAGCGCGTAATCGCCCACGTACCGCTCGAGGCGGCCAATAGCCACGGACTGCCCCTTCTTGCCCAGGATGCAGTAAGCCTCGCACTGCGACTCTTGCGGGCAGACCCGGCCGCAGATCGCGGGGAGGTTGTTCTTGACCTTCATCGCCTCGACCGCGCCGAGGAAATCGGCATCGCGCAGCGCCTTGATGAACTGCGGGAATCTGTACGCCGACGGGGCAGCCGTCCACACAGTGCGGCTTGGCGCACTGGAGGCAGCGGTCGGCTTCGAGCTGCGCCAGTTCCCAGGTCAGCCCAAGCGCGACTTCCTCGAAATTCGCCTGGCGGACTTCAGGCTCCTGTGTCGGCATCTCCTGCCGCTTGATCTGCATGCGTTCTTTGTTGGTTAACTGCGTCATCATTCACCGCCTGCCACGGCAGCCTCGGCCAATGCCTTGCTTGCGGCCACGTCGAGGTTACACTCGTGGTCCTTTTTGGCCTGTTGCCAATGCTCGATTGCCGCCTTCTCCTCGTCCCTGTAGAACTGGACGCGCGAGAGCAGGTTGCTCCAGTCGACCAGGTGGCCGTTGAACTCCGGCCCGTCGACGCAGACGAACTTGGCGCCGTCGGTCATCGCGACCCGGCAGCCGCCGCACATGCCCGTGCCGTCGATCATGATCGTATTCAGGCTGACGATGGTCTCGACGTTGAAGGGCTTGGTGGTCAACGAGACGAACTTCATCATGATCGTGGGGCCGATGGCCCACACCTTGGCCGCGGGAAGGCCCGGCTTGCAGCATCTCCTTCAGCGGCTCGGTCACGAGCGACTTCCGCCCATACGAGCCGTCGTCGGTGCAGATCACGAGTTCGTCGGACACGGCCCGCATCTTGTCCTCCCAGAACAGGAGGTCCTTGGTGCGCGCGCCGATGATCGAGACGACCTTGTTCCCCGCCGCGTGCAGGTCCCGCGCGATCGGGTACATGGGCGCAATGCCCACGCCGCCCGCGACACAGACGACCGTGCCGAAGTTCTCGATTTCGGTGGGGTGTCCCAGCGGTCCCGCGATGGAATGAAACGCCTCGCCAACCTCCAGCAGGCCCATCTGCATGGTTGACTTGCCGACTTCCTGGAAGATGAGCGTAATGGTCCCGGCCTGCGCATCGCTATCCGCAATGGTGAGGGGAATGCGTTCACCCTGCTCGTCCACGATGACGATCACGAACTGGCCGGCCTTCGCCTTGCGCGCCACGTGCGGGGCGCGACGACGACCAGCTTGGTGACATCGCTCAGGACTTGCTTTTCGAGAATCTTGTACATTGCAGCTTCTCTCTTCGGATAAGTGCTCGACACGCCGGCGATGATGGCCGACGATAAGCACAGCTTAGCACCAGGCGGCCAATAACACCATGATCATGATCAGATTTGAGATAAAAGGCACGAACTAATCCTTCGCTAAAGATCCGTCTCGTGTTTGTGCTTCGGCCAGCACTGCATCGGCAATTCGCCGGACCGCTGCGCTGACGCTCACGCCTTCCCGTTTGGCATATTGTCTCAAGCGTGCTAGCTTCGCTTCATCTATTCGAACAGTGACCCGCTTTAGCTTGTCTGCTACCTGTTCTGACTTTGCGTCAGTGCTGTCTTCGCCCGACATGCCTGATCAGCTTGCCTTTCTTTGTCACGACCCTCGCCACACAAGCCATCCGCGGCTCGCCGCCGTACCGCCACAAATGATACTCGCGCCGGATTTCCTCGAGCGCCGCCAGTCTCTCCAGTGGCGAGCGGCTCTGCCAGTACTCGAAATCGCTGTCTTCGTCGTGCAGCTTCTTCCTGGTGACGACCTTAGCGACTTGTCTTTCTTCGGTCATGCGATTTCCCGCGACGCTCACCTGTACAGCAGACCGGCATACTCGCCGGTCTGCTGCTGATTGCGTCCTTACCAGGCCGTCTTCAAGAACCGCGGCAGGTCCACGGCCTCGCGCGGGCCGACCTTGATCTGCCAGCCGGGGAGCTCTTCTTCCAGCTCGCCCATGAGGACGGCGACGTGGCCGGGGATGACCACCTTGCGATGGCTCACCTTTTCAGCTACGCCGGTGTTCTTCACGCTCTTGGCGATCTTCTCGGCGTCGAACTTGCCGGCAGCCCAGGCCGTCAGGACGCTCATGCCTTCCGCATCCGCCACGATCAGCCAGGCGGGCTGGCCGCTCGACTCCATCTCGTTCGCCACCGCAAAGTAGGTGATCGAGAAGTTGGTGGTGACGAGCACCGGCGAGTCGGCCGTCGGCTTGTTGATCTCGTAGATGCCCGGCTCCACCTGGATCGGCTTCTGCGGATCGGTGAACAGGTTGGCGCGCAGCACCAGGAGCGGGTAGACCTCGGCCGGCTCGAAGCTGCTGAGCACCACGAAGCCCGCGTACTTGGCGATCTGCTGGCCCGCCAGGAGCATCTCCATCGCCGGCTCGGCGGCGCCCAGGTACGGGAAGGCGATAATCGGGTAGCCGAGCGGCCGGAAGTTCTTCTTCAGCGCCAGGCGGCGGAGCTGGGTCAGCGCGGCCAGGGACGCACCGAACTGCCGCACCGCGGGATCGAGCACCAGGTCTTCCACGCCGGCCGCGACGAGCTTCTCGGTCAGCTCGGCCAAGCCCGCGAGGGTCTCGGCCCGCACGACCAACGGCGCCTTCGCGGCCTTCGCCACGTTCGCCATGGCTTCCCAGTTTGCGGCCGTGGCAGCGCAGAGCAGCGGTTTTGCCCCGCCCATCTTCGCCACGCCCGCTTCGAGGACCTTCGGGTCTTCGCTGACCAGGATGACGGGGATGGTCACGGCGGACTGTACCGCCGCGACGGCGAGGCCGAACGTCGAGGCGTCGCCCGACGCGCACTCGATCGCCAGCCCGTCCAACCGCAGCGCCATGCCGACGTAGTCGACCTTGTAGTCGGCGACGGCGTGCGCCAGTGCTGTGATCTCCGCCGCGCTCATCGTATCCTGAACGCGCACGAAGAGGCCGGTCGGGTTGTAGAAGGTCTTCTCGTGGCGGAACAGCACCGTCTCGTTGCCCGCCTTCACCTCCCGACCGTCTGCCGCCAGGGTGATCAGCCGGATGGGCGGCGCCGCCGCGGCGGACAGCTTCGCCTTGGAGTCTTCACTCACGTACTTGCACAATCCCAGGTCTGCCTGCTTGGCAGCCAGCTTCATGGCGAAGGCGAGACAGGTGGGGAAACCACACTCTTTGCAGTTGCCGTGCGCCTTTTCGGCGGGGTCCTTGCTGCTGCCAGGGAGCAGCTTATAGATCTCGAGACCACTCAGGGCCATCTTCTTATCCTCCTAGTGCTGGCGAGCCAGCAATGACCAGCTAGGCTGCCAGGCTGGCAACGAGTTGCTTGATCCGCCGCACCGTCTCGGGATGCCGCAGCACCACCACGTCGGCGCCCGACTGGACCAGCGCGCCGGCCGTCATCGTTTCCCAATTGACCGCACGCGTATGCCAGTCGCCCCAGGCCGCGGGGACGCCTTCACCCGTGCGGGCTTCCTTCGCCCGCCAGGCTTCCTCGCCAGGGGTCACCAGCATCGGCTGTTGGGTCATGCCGTCGCCCTGGAGCGCCGCCAGCCGCAGGCGTTCCATCACGCTGTAGCCGTACTCGATGCCATAGCCCAGCGAGCCCGGTCGTCGGGTCGAGAACGATGCGTTCCATGGGCATGCCCATGTCGTGGATCAGGATGTTAAGCTGCTTTGCCAGGTTCACGTCCATGGGGGTCTTGGCCGTGACCAGGTGGCCGTTCGCCATAGCCGCCGCAACGATGGTGCGGTAGTTCTTGTCCTCGCACGGACCCAGCACGAGCTTCTCACCCGCGCCTTCCTCCGCGCACGCAACCAGCACCTCGTTGTCGAGCTCGGCCTGGCCCGGCCCAAGGACGATGACCGGCAGCTTCGTCGCCTCGAGCACGCAGCGCAGCGTGGCGCGCGCGCGGCCTTCCCGGTGATGCGTGCGCCCGCGGCATCGGTCGTAAAGAAGCGCAGGCAGATCAGGTCCGCGCCGGCTGCCTCGGCTTCCTTGGCCCACAGCGCCGGATCGTTGAGCGCGTCGCCCCACGCCTGGGTCAACGCTGCCGACCACTCTTCGCCGGGATTGCGGTTCCAGACCTCGACCGCCACCAGCGGCGCGTTCGGGTTCTGGCCCTCGAAACCGAGGAAAGGCAACGTGGTTTCGCCGCCAAGGCTGACGGCCTTCCCGCGCGGTGCCGCCTTCGCCGGCCGTTGCGCCCACGGCAACGGGGCGGATCGTTCCGGCCCATTTTTCAACAGGGGTTTCCACCGTTACGGGCATGATTCTTACCTCCTGGATGTGGGGCAACCACAAGGGTTGCCCCTGACGGGTGTTATGATTGCGTGGTACGGGCGGACCGGCTGGTCGCCCGTGCTACGAACCCTACCAGTACCGCTCGACGTGGATCTGGCCGGGTTCTTTCTTCGTGTGTTCCTTGTAACCTTCGGTTCTGTAGCATCGCGACGGTGTCGTCGATCATCTGCGGGCTGCCGCAGAGAAAAACGTGCGTGTTGTCGGGTGACGGCGCCGGCCCCATCGCTGGGCAATCGCGCCGTTCTTCCACAGGTCCTGGACATAGCCAACCCGCGCCCTGCCACGGCACCGGCTCGCTCTGCGGCCGGCTAATCACCGGACTGTAGCTGAAGTTCTTGCACAGGTGCTGCAGCGTGAGAAGCTCAGAGCGGTAGCCCAGGTCCCAGGAGTGCCGCGCCCCGTGCAAGACGGCAAATCGCCGCGGCCCGCCGCAGATCAGGTGCGTCGTCAGCATGCTCATGTAGGGCGCCAGCCCCGTGCCCGTGGCGATCATCACCACGTTCTGGTCTTCGGGCACCTGGTCGAAGGTGAACATGCCGGTGATCTTCGGCCCCAGCCAGAGCCGGTCGCCGATATTGAGGGCAAAAAGCCGGGGGGTCAGGGCGCCTGAGGTGACCAGCGCGACGTAGAACTCCATGTACTCATCGCGCGATCGAGGAAGAGGCGATGGAGTAGGCCCGGCGGATCAGCTTGTTCGGGTCAGACGCCGGCTCTTCGGGCTCGGACATCGCGCAGCGAGGCGCGGAGCCGGGCAGGCCGATGACCGCGAACTGGCCGGGGCTGAAAGCCGGCAGTCGCCACCCATCGGGCATCAACGCGCAGGATGATCAACCAGGGCGAAATCTCGGTACGCAGGGCGACGACGGCATTAAGAGCAGGCTCAGGCACGGCTAGTCTCCTTCGTCTGGACGTTATGCGCTCGCAGTCAAGCCAATTATACCCTGAGCCGAACCAGATGTTAACGTTCGACCGATCGGCCGGTCGCCGGTAACGTCCGGCACGGCCGCCTACTTCTTCGGCAGGCTGTAGCGCTGGCGGAACAGGTCCATCGGCGTCGGCCGGGCGGCGTGCATGCCCTGCGCTTTGATGTACTCCGGCCCTGCCAGCGCCTTGACGACATCGCGCAGGTTCAGCACGGACGCCGGCCAGCTCTTCCCGCCGGCATTGTGCATGAAGAAAAGGTGGTCGACCCCCATGTCGGCCATGATCTGGACCGTGGCCGACAGCGGGATATCGGCCGGCGCCTCCGGCACGTCCTCGTCCATGATGTCGGCGGCGGTCAGCCGGCTGAACCTCCGAGGTCGCCTCAGCTTCGCTGAGGGTCGAGACCTCGGAGGTTTGTGCGGCGCCGCTATATGCCACGGCCAGCATGCGCTCGTTGATCCAGCCGCGCGCATCGCCGTCGTCGTCCATCACGACCACCGCCGTCCACCCCTGCTCGATCATCTGCTGGGCCAGGGGAACGATCGGGTCCGTCACCTTGCACGTCGGCACGCCGATGCGCATGACATCACGGACGAGAAGCGGTTCACTCATCGTTTTCATCTTCGGTGTTGTATTCGGCCGGCTCCTCGGCCACTGCCAGCTTCGCGCACGGTTGCGACTTGGTCGGGCTGAATGGCCAGGCGCAGCCCGATGCTCCGCAGCAGCGCCGTCAGGCTCGAAAGTTGCGGGTTGCCGTTCAGCGACAGCATCCGGTACAGATTCTCCCGGTTCAGCTGCGCGTCCCGCGCTACCTGGCTCATGCCGCTCGCGCTTCGGCCACGTCCCGGAGAGCGAGCAGGAAAACACGCGGGTCTTCGTCTTCCAGGGCTGCATTGAGATAGGCAAGCGTCATACTCCGGATCGCGTAGATCTTCCAACAACCCGATTTTGTAATCAACCCACGGCTCACTCATGACATTCTCCGCTAGAAAGTCCGCCCAGTACATCTGCGCCCGCTCGTATATCGTCTGGCCTGCGAGCCTTTGTCGCCCCCACACAGCAGCACGACGACCATGTCACCTCTGGCGTGCGAAGTAGACGCGATAACCCGGCCCATACGGCATGCGCAACTCGCTGACTCCTTTGCCTACGGGCCTCGTGTCACCGAAATTGCCGAGACGCATCCGGGTCAAGTCGAGCGTCGTATCCGGTGCGCGGCGTTCCTGTCTCGGAGCCCAGCCAACCACTCGCTGAACGGGCTTGCGACCATCTTCGGTCTGTGTATTCAAGTAACTGATGATGAATTCTGTCATGAGTGTAGCGTCAAAAGCTACAACCTGTAAAGGTGCGGCAAGTTGCAGCAAGTCGGCGGGGCGGGCTGTCCGTTTCAACAGCCCGCACCGCCTGAAATCCCTGCTTAGAACATCGGGTCCATCATCAACGACGGGTGGCCGACCGTCTCCAGGTGCGCCAGCAGCCCGTCGACGTCGGTGCAGATCGTCTCGTCCGCGATCTTGCTGATCAGGTCGGGGTCGCCCTCGCGCTCGGCAGACGGCCTGCAGCTCGGCTGCCATCGTCTGCTTGAGCACGCTCGACATCCAGACGACGCGCTGGAAGCCGCCGTCCGCCGAGATGAACTTCGGGCTGGTCAGGTAGTACTTGCCGACGCCCATCACGCCCGGGGTCTGAAGGCCGCCGCCCGCCATGCCGGCCAGCGTCGAGAAGGTCATGCCCGCCGGGGTCATGCTCGTGTCCTCGCGGGAGACGACCATCACGCCGTTGGCCTCGGGGATCAGCATCACGATGCACTCGAAGCAGCCGCACGCCGTCATCGGGGCGTTCATGATCGAGTACATCGAAACTTCCTCGACCGTGCCGTTCGACTTCTGCCTGGCGATCTCGTTCAGGCCGACGAAGATGCCCTTCGTCTTGTCGAGCGTCATGCCCTTGCGGATCGGCTGGTTCGGGCCGGTCGGGTTGATCTGGTAGGACGCCGCGCAGTCCAGGTAGTTGTAGGCGCCGCACAGGCCCAGGCGCTGCGGGCTGACCAGGCACAGGTGCGTCGGCGCAAACGACTGGCACAGCGTGCAGGTGTAGAACTCGTCCACCGCCTCGTCGGTCATGTCGGCCAGGCGGTTGTTGCGGTAGTCATACGCATCGCGCGCCTTCTGCAGCCACTCGGCGTGCAGGCGGGGTCGGTGATGATCTTGACCTGCACCTTGTCCACGATCGCGCCGAAGTCGGCCATGAAGCGGGCGTGCAGGATGTCGCCGAAGTGCTTGAGCGCGAACCCCTTGTCCGCCGCAGCCTTGCCGATGCGGATCCAGGTGATGTCGCGCTGGCCGATGTGCTGGATGCCGCTCGCGCCGTTCACGAAGTAGTGAATCTGGCGCTCGAGCACCGGCTCGAAGTCCTTCTGCATCTTGCGGCCGGCCACCTCGACGAGGATGCCCATGTCGATCGACGCCTCGTCCGGCAGGTCCTCGAAGCTCGGCCCGATCACCTCGATCTTGCCGTCCTCGACCTGGTCCATGTCGACCATGCGCAGATACTCGAAGGCCCGGCTGTACTTGCCGCCGAACTCGACACGCATGTCCTTCTTGCGGACGACTTCGCCCTCGAACGCCGAGCCGTAGGGCACGGGGATCGGGACTTCGGTCATCTTGATCTTGACGCCGCGGGTCTCGATGCACTTCTGGACCAGCTTCTCGGCGCGCTCCAGGTCGTCCTTGCCCTCGATCTCGTTGAAGGGCATGGAGATGACGTGCTCGTAGGTGGTGACGCCGGTCGGCAGGATCTGCGGGATCCGGGTGTCCGCCATGACCGGGAAGCCGTAGTTGATGGCGCCCGCGGCCGCCGCATACTTCAGGTCGTCGACCTCGCCCAGGGCGAGCACGAACGCGAAGACGCGCTGCCGGTTGTAGAGCAGGATGTCCTTCGCCTGGCCGCCCTTCATGCCGCCGAACGTCAGGGCCGAGCGGGTGGCGAAGCCCATCGGGTAGATCGCCGAGAGCGTGTCCAGGCCGAACGGCACGATGTACGTGTCGTAGCCCATCTCGACGCCCTCTTCCTGCAGCTGGTGGATCATCGAGCGGCCGTTCACGTTGCCGCAGAGGAAGATCAGGATCGTTGCGCTTCTGGAGCTCGCGCACGATCTTCACGGCGACTTCGTTGCTCTTGGCGCAGCCGACGATGGCGGCGAAGCCGGGCATGCGGCCGTCGACCAACTGGATGCCCCACGCCCGCAGCTGGATGTCGTCGATCGGGCCGTTCAGCCGGCCGTTGCCGTTCGCCGCAGAGCCGTCGGGGCTCGTGAACGAGCCGCCGGCCATGTGGAAGCCGGGGATGCGGCCCGGCTCTTCGCCGTAGACGAAGCGGACCGCTTCGATGATCTCGGCCGCCAGCAGCGTCGACATGCCCGAGTCGAGCGTCTCGCCCAGGTAGGGCGTCCAGCACTGCGCCGTCGGGACTGGGTGCAGCAGGTCCTTGGCGTGCTCGAGCACGGGGACTCAGCTCGCCCAGCTTGGTGACCTCGCGGCCGGTCATGCCCGAGGATCGTCGGCAGGTAGTAGGCGGTGTTCGGGAAAGCCACCGGGCATCCGCGCCCTTTTCGGCCAGCGCCTTGTTGAGCAGTGCCTCCGCCTCTTGCGTAATCAGGTTCGCGCCGCGGATGGCGCGGGTTGCGATGTATCGCGACATAGGTGTCTCCTTCTTTGGCCACAGAGGTCACAGCGGTCTCGATCGAGACGCTGCGCCCTCTTCGGCAAAACATGCTCAGCCGTACATCTCGGCCATCTGCTGCTCGACCGGCTCGCTAAGGAACTTCTCCATCGCCGCGTCGCCCGAAGCGCCGAAGCGGGTCGGATCGTAAGCGGGCAGCTTGAGCGCCGCGCGCTTCTTGTCGATGTGATCGAGCGTCCTGCGCACGATCTCTTCCGCCTCCGACCACGAACTCGAGCTTGCCGCCGAAGCGCTCTTCCCACTCCTTCGACAGGATATCGGTGACGCCGTCGGAGAAGTCCACCGGGTTGCGCACGCCCATCATGACGTACGCGCCCGAACCGGCGCAGTACGCCGCGATCGCCAGCGCCTTCTCGCTCATCCACTCCGGCGCCAGGCCCACGGCCGGGATGTCGCTGATGTCGTCGCCGAGGCCGCCCTCGGTCGCCATCTGCGACAGGACCGTGAGGATGCGGCTGTTGTCGACGCAGGAGCCCAGGTGCAGCACCGGCGGGATGCCGATGGTCTCGCAGATTTCGCGCAGGCCAGGGCCCGACCTTGTCCAGCCCCGCCTCGCCGAGCAGGTAGCCGTACTTGCCGGCGGCGATCGCGCCGCAGCCCGTGGCGACGACGAGGACGTCATTCTTCAGCAGCTCGGTGATGACGTCCATGTGCACCTTGTCCTGCGTCAGGCCGGGGTTGTTGCAGCCCACGTCGGCCGCGACGCCGCGCAGGCGGCCGGTGGCGATGGCTTCGTTCAACGGCCGGAACGACTGCCGGTACATGCCGCCCAGCATGTAGTTGAGGTACTCATGGCTGAAGCCGGGCACGACGGCCTGGGCGCTCGACTTCGGGATGCGCGTCTCGCCACGGTTCGCGTAGTTGTCGCAGGCGCGCTTCACGATGTTCTTGGCGATATCCAGCGCATGGTGCTCGTCGAACTCGATGTGCGTCGCGCCGGTCATCTTCACCTTCGGGCTGGTCGTGATGATCTTCGGTGTGGAAATGGTCGGCCACGCCGGTCAGCGACTGCATGATGCACTGCACGTCGACGACCATCGCCTCGACCGCGCCGGTCAGGATCGCCAGTTCCTGGTTCAGGAAGTTGCCGGCCGACGGGATGCCCTGGCGCATCATGACCTCATTCGAGGTGCAGCAGATGCCGGCCAGGTTGATGCCCTCGGCGCCCTTGCTCTGCGCGTACGCGATCAGCTCGGGGTCCTGGACCGCGGTCACGATCATCTCGGAGAGCGTCGGCTCATGGCCGTGGACGATGATGTTGACCTGCTTCTCTTCCAGGCAGCCGAGGTTGACCTCGCCGACCTTCGGGCTGGGGGTGCCGAAGAGGATGTCGGAGATGTCGGTGGCCCACATGGAGCCGCCCCAGCCGTCCGACAGCGCGGTGCGGACCGAAGCGGTGAGGATGTGGCTCGCGTCCTGGTCGTCGCCCATGTGCGTGCGGTGGAGAATTTCCACGACCTCGCGGTCGATGCCGCGCGGGGCCACGCCCTGTTCCTTCCAGATCTTCTGGCGCTTGGCCGGCGCAACGGAGAGGTAGCTCAACTGCCCGCGCTGCTGGCCGAACTCGCTGATCGCCTTGTTCGCGATGTCCAGGGCGACCTCGTTGATCGAGCGGCCCTTGGTCGGCGATGCCGTGCTTCGCGGCGACCGCGTACAGCTTCGCCTCGTCACGGATTTCGTAGCCCTGGGCCTCGCCCAGCCCGACCGCCTGCAGCGTGAACGCCAGGTCGCGGCCATGGTCCGAGTGCGCGGCCGAACCGGCAGCGATCGCGCGCGCCAGGTTGCGGGCAGCGATCGTGTCGACGGTCGCGCCGCAGATGCCGACCTGCCCGTCCTTGGTCAGGCGGCACGGCCCCATGTAGCAGTTCTTGCAGCAGATGCCCGACTGGCCGTTGCCGATGGTGCAGGGCTTGAAGTCGGCCGCGCGGCTGAAGGAGGTCGAAATGCCCGCGCGTGTCAGCCCATTCCAGGATGTTGCACGCCGCGGGGTCGATGCTCGGAACGATATTGACCTTTGCCATGAGTGTTGCTCCTTATCGCTTCGTCTTCAGATCCCGCTCGTCGGTCTTGAACTGGCGCATCCCGAGGCGGTTCCATGCGGGATCGCGGCGGCCGTCCTGCACGGGCACGGGCTGGGTCAGCACGCCCTGGCCTTCGTCGGCGACAGGGTAACCCGCCGCCGCGAGGGCCTGGCCGATGGCCTCGGACCGCTCGTGACGGCCGGGTCGTAGGACATGGCGACCATGCGGAAGGCGGAGCTGGCAACGATGTCCGTGACGCCAGGCAGCTGGGTCAGGACTTCTCGCACCTTCAGGGTGTGATGGTCGGCCCACAAGTTGGGCACGTTGAACTGGACTTTCTCCATGATGGGCGTACCTCCTTGCGGTTGGGGCTCATTTAGTTTGGGGGATGCCGAGGCAGCCGTCAGAGCCGCCTCGTGTTGCGGTAGGCCGGCGATCTCGCGCCGGTGTTCGAGATAGATTTCGCAGAAATCACAGGTGACATGGACAGGCGCGCAGCAGCATGGGCTGCCTGCGCACTGCTCCCAGCACGAGCGAGCGCCACGGGCGCCGTCAAAGGGCACCGTGCACTCGGAGCACGCGAGGTTCCACCCGGCCACATCACTGCGTCCGAGCGCCGGTTGCAGTGGTGAGAAGCTCCTGTCTGATTTCCCAACACGTCTTCACGATTGGTGTCCCGGAGGTACGCGGCTTGCGAGCTGGTGACCCTCATGACGCTGGCTGGCGGGCAACATCGTGCAGTTTTGCACGGAGTCGGACGTTTTGGCTATGACGCACGTCATCGTTACGTGAAAAAGATCACGTTCGGGCGTCTTCCCGAACCGGCGTCTCGGAAAAAAGAAAGCGCCTGACCCGCGTGGAAGCACGGGCCAGGCGCATCATCACCTGGCAGAGAGGAGCAGACCATCATCAGCCTGCGGATATCAGGCTCAACATACTCCTGCTATCGCCGCACAAATATGACGCGCGTCATGTACCAGGGTGTGTTCAATTTCGCAAGATCGCGCCTTTTTTCTCTTGCTGCCACCGTTCCAGCTGTCCGTACGCCCGCCAGTGGGCCATGTGGTAGGACGGCCACGTGCGTCCGCTGTCGTCGGCCTTGAGTTCCTCTCGCCGGGCGTTGAGGTAATCTTCCAGGTCCCACTTCGGCTTGCCCTGCAACCGGTTCACCCCCGCGACCAGCGCAGGAATGGCATCGTCCGAGAGGGTGGTCAGATAGGACGCGTCGATTCGCTCGTAATCCGCGCCTGTTGAAGTGTCATACCGGAACGCGTCCGCCCCCAGCTCTTCGTACCGACGGATATTCTGGCTCGCAATAAAACCGTCCACGTTCATCACGTCCAGCGTCCCCACGAAGCCGATGCACGCCACCAGCAGCCCGATCGCAAATCGGCCCGGTTTGAACCAGAGCGTCACCAGGAACCAGCCCAACAGCAAGGCGAGCCACAGCATAAACACGTGGGGATAGACCCGCATCTCCGTGAAGCCGTAGGCCTCCTCGTACAGCAGCAGCCGCTTGAAGGCCGAGACGAGCATGACCACGGTCAGGCCGACCATGATGGTGCTGGACAGGTTGAAGATGGTTCGCTGGCGGGCAGTCTCCCGCCGGGTCAGCGTCCCGAGCGCCAGCAGCATCCCCAGCACCAGCACCGAGACAAACACAAGCTCGGCGAAGCCGCGCCGCGCATACTCCGCATACGTCACCTTGCCCAGGTCGATGTTGAGCTGCCCACCGAACAGGTAGGGGATCTGGATGATGACAAATGCCAGGAAGAGAACGTTGACCGCATTGAGCACGACGGCCGACTCTGTCAGCCCCAGACGCGGGCGATACGGAAAGGAGAGCAAGGCGACGCTCGGGTCCTTCGTCCGTTCGCTCCCGCCACACCACGAGGCCAGCCCGCCCAGCAGGAAGAACCCCACGAAGGCGCAACCGCACCGTGGACCATGACCGCCGGACGAAGTCGAGGAAGTCGACGGGCAGAAGCTGGCGCAGCACCTCGGCGAACATCAGGTCGGCAGACGAGAGCAGCACGGCAAAGATGATCACGACCGGGCTGGCCAGCAGAACCCGCGCGCACAGCGGCAGCCACGCTTTGCCCCGGTCGCCCTGCCACCCCGCGCCCCCCCGTCGGCCGCCATCGGCCCGTTTGCGCGCCCCGCAGCGCGGCCATCACCGGCGCCAGCAGCGGCGACAACGCCAGGCCGGGCAGCGTCATCTCTTTCAGCGGCTACGCAGGAAGAAGACTGCCATCACGCACAGCAGCAAGAAGACCGATACGACGTTGAGGAACGTCACGAAGCTCGTTTGCGCGCACCGCCACCATGGCGGCGAAGAAGAGCAGCGGGCGCAGCTATCCACAGGTTCTGGCGGATCGGCGCAAGCCGCTCCCAGGCAGCGTCAGCGCCAAAGCGGCCACCACCAGCGAGGTAAAAAGCGCGCACCCGAAGCCGAGCGGGTGGCCGAAGACGAGCCGGTCGAACAGCGAGGCCGAGCGCTAGCCCGGCGAGGACGATGCGGACAGGATGGCGGATGGGCATGCGGACACCTCCGGCATTTTCCGGCACAGCATCGCGCACTGGGCGGTCGCGCCGCAACGGTCCGGCGCGCGCGGCCGGCCGTCCTCGTGCCGCCGGCCGCGCACGCAGGTGCTTGACGGTCGGGAGAAGGTCCTGATAATGACGAAGAGGTCTGCCGCAAGCCTCGCTTGCGGAGAATGGCAGCCATGATTCAACTCCTGATCGTCGAAGACAACGCCCGCTTGCGGCCCGCCCTGGCCGAAGGATTCAATGCCACGGGGCGGTGCGGGTTACCGGCGCGTGCGAAAGCGGCGAGGCCGCGCTCGAAGCCTGCCTCGCCGAGCCGCCCGACGCCATCCTGATGGACGCCCAGCTGGCCGGGCCAATGAACGGCATCGAGGCGACCGAGGCGATTCGCCGCGAGTATCCCGCGCATGCCCGTCGTCTTCTACTCGATCCAGGACGACGACGCCTACTACCGCGATTTCCTCCGGGCGGGCATCCTCACGCACTTCGCCTACGTCCGCAAGTCGAACTACCTGCTGCCGTCGATGCTCGTGCCGCTGCTGCGGGACGCGATCGCGGGCCGCAGCTTCATCGACCCGGATATCGCGAGCCGGGTGCAGGAAGTGCGCCGTCGCGACCGGCACGATCCCCTGGCGCTCCTCGAGCCGAACGAGCAGCAGGTGGCCCACCTGCTGGCGCAGGGCCTGACCAACGAGCAAATCGCCGCCAGGATGGGCTTCCGGGACAAGCGGACGATCAGCAGGGTGGCCGGGCAGATTTATGCGGCCTGGGATTTGAACCGGAACGCGACCGACGAGAAGATTGCGCGGACCCGCGCCTCCATCATCGCACTGAGCGGCCGGCTGATCCGCTGGGATGACGAGGGCGTGGCCTACGTGCTGGACGAGCGGGACGAGTGGACGCCATGGACTGGCTGACCGCAGGGGGCTTGCCGGGGGAGAGCCTGCGCACCTGGGCGCTGGTGGCCGTCTCGTTGTTCAACACGGTCTTCTTGCTCTGGCTCGGGCTGACCTTGTGGCTTCACGGCGACCGAACCGATGCCCGGCATCGCCGTGACCCGGGCGTCGTCCTCGCCGGCCGGCGGCTTCCTCCTGGGCAGCCTCTTCTTCATCAGCCACTCCGCCTTGCTGCTCAGCAGCTCGTGGGAGTTCACCCGCAGCAACACCTTGTGGCTCGCCATCGCGATGCTGCCCCTGCTGGCGCTGCCGTACGTGTGGTATGTCGTGCTCTTGCGGAATGCGGGCTACTGGAGCCAGTCCGGCGGCGACCTGCGGACACGGCACCGCCCCTGGCTGCTGCTCGTCACGGGGATCCTGGCGGTCGGTTTCGTCTGCCTTTTGCTCCTCGGCATTCCCTTCATTCCCGAGCTGAGCGCGCTCACCGCTTTCATCTGGCCGCTGCGCCAGCTGATCAAGGTCCCCATTTGGGGCATTCCGCTGGTTGCGCTCGGTTACCCCCTCTATGTCCTGCTGTGCGTGGGCTTGTCCGTAGACACGCTCCGGGCGCAGATCGTGGACAGCCGGTCGCGGGGCGAATTGGGCGCGGACTTCCGCCGCTCGCGCCGCCAGTTGATCGCCGCGAGCCTGGTCCTCCTCCTCGTCGGCCGTCCTCGTTGCCGTTCGCCGTCGTGTGGACGATCACGAATACCCGCGAGGGCAGCTATTACGTGCTCCGCACGGACGACGTCGGCGTGATCGCGGCGTTCGATTTCGTCGTCGCCGTGCTGATCGCCGTCGTGACGGTCCTGCTCGGCCAGGCCATGACCCGCTACGAATTCTTTTCGGGCAAAGCCCTGCCCCAGCGCGGCCTGGCCCGGCACTGGACGCAGGCCGTGGCGCTTGCCGCCGGTTACGGCGTGCTGCTGGGCGGGGCGCTGGTGCTCGGGCTGGAGCCGGTCTACGCGGTCCTGCTAACGGCCGTGCTGATGACCGTCGTTCTTCGCCCTGCTGAGCTGGCGCTCGTCGCTCGAGTGGCGGCAGGCGATGCGGCAGCTGCGGCCGATCGTGATGAGCGAGAGCTGGTACGACCAGCTGACGGCGCCCGGCGGCGCGCCGGCGCGCCGGCGCCCGGACGCGTTTGATCTGCTCTGCCGCGACGTCCTCGCCGCGCCCCTCGGCTACCTCATCCCGACCGGCGCCCTCGCATCCTTCGTGGCCCCGCAGGCCTACCCGGCCGGCGCGCCGCTGCCGGGCAGGTCGTGGCTGCCCGACGCCGACGCGTCGGGGCAGCTGGCGGTGCGGATCCGGGCGGAGGAATTCGGCGGCGCAAGCTGGGCGATCCCGCTGTGGAGCGAGCGTGGGCTGACGGGCGTTCTGCTCCTCGGCGCGCGGCCGGATGGGAGCCTGTACAGCGAAGAAGCGCTGGAGATCGCCCGGGCGACCGGCGAGCGGCTGATCGACGCCGCGGCCAGCCTGGCGCTGTCACAGCGGTTGATGGCCCTGCAGCGCGAGCAGATGGCCCACACGCAGCTGCTCGACCAGCGCACGCGGCGGGTGCTGCACGACGAGGTGCTCCCGCTAATCCACACGGCGATGCTCGGCGTTGCAAGCGGCGAGCGCAGCGAGACCGCGCTGGAGCGCCTGTCGGAAGCGCATCGCCAGATTTCGGCACTGCTGCGCGATCTGCCGGCCGCCACCACGCCCGACGTGGCGCGTCTGGGCCCGCTTGCCGCGCTGCGCAAGGCAGTCGAGGGCGAGTTCGGCCAGGCGTTCGAATCGGTGACGTGGGCGGTCGACGACGAGGCCGACGCAGGCGGCGGGCCAATTGCCGCCGCTCAAGGCCGAAACTCTCTACTTCGCGGGCAGGGAGCTGGTGCGGAATGCCGCTCGCCACGCACAGCCGGCGTCGGGGCAAGGGCCGCCGGCTGAAGGTGACGGCCGGGTGCCGGGATGGTTCGATTCGGGTCGTCGTCGAGGATAACGGCAGCGGGTGGGACGGCCGGGTCAGCCCGGGGCACGGGCTGGAGCTCCACACCGCGCTCATGGCGATCGCGGGCGGCTCGCTCTCCGCCGAAGTGACCGCGGAAGCCGGGACGCGTGGGGTGCTCGTGCTGCCCCGGAGTTGAGGGAACCGGCCGCCGAAGCCCAAGGGCGACGCAGCGTGGCTTTGGGCCTCCGTCGAGGGCGTTGTAGAATGGGGAGGTCGTATCTTCCGGGCAAGCTCCTTCGCGTTTGCTTCGAGACTTTTCCCTTGGCGAGCACATCTATGCGCAACGGCCCGATCTCGGCCCTGGTCTTCGTGACCGTCTTCATCGTGCACTTCCTTCTCAGCCCGGTCGTGACGGTCTACGACTCCATTTGGTTTGTCCCCATTTCACTGAGCATCATCCACGAGGGCAATACCGATCTGGACGAGTATGCGCGGAATGTGGCGCAGCAAAACTACTATGGGGTCGTGAATACCGGCGAGCACCTGCAGTCTTACTTCCCTGTGGGCGCCTCCGTACTCGCCGTGCCGTTTGTGTTCGTCGCCGACAAGCTGGCGCCCCGGCTGTGGCACATCGACCTGCGCGAGTACTATGGCCGCGTGACCACCAACCCGTTCACCGGGCGCCTGGAACAATGCATCGCGTCGATCATCGCCGCCCTTGCCGCCGTCGTGATGTATCTCATCGCTCGCCGGTACTTGAGCCCGCCTCGATCCCTTCTGCTGGTGGCGATATTTGCTTTCGGCACCTCGCTCTGGTCGGTCGCCAGCCGGGCGCTGTGGCAGCACGGCCCGTCGATCCTCATGCTCAGCCTGGCCCTTTACCTGCTGCTCCGCGCCGAGGATAAGCCGTCGCTTGCGCAGTTCGTCAGCATCCCGCTCGCCGCTGCTTATGTCATCCGCCCTACGAATAGCCTCTCCGTCATTGCGTTTACCGTGCTGATTGCTCTCATGTATCGCCGGTATTTGCTGAGATACTTCCTCTGGGCTGGCTTGATCGCCATACCGTTTCTGCTTTTCAACCGGGCCGCGTATGGCGCCCTGCTGCCGCCGTATTACCTGGCGAATCGGATCGGCGGCGCCCCGACTTTCGGCGAGGCGCTGCTCGGCAACCTGGTCAGCCCCGCTCGCGGGCTACTGGTTTATTCTCCGATCTTCTTCCTGGCCGGCTATGGCGCCTACCTCAAGGTCCGAAACCGCACGGTGACCCCCGTCGACATCGCCCTGTGTTGCGTGGCGCTCGCTCACTGGGTGGCGATCTCGTCGTTTTCGCCGTGGATTGGCGGCTATTCCTACGGACCAAGGCTCTTCAGCGACGTAGTTCCGTACCTGGCCTTCCTGCTGATCCCGGTCGTCGCCGCGCTGCACCGGCCTCGTACCGCGGCCCAGGCGCTCCTCCTCATTTCTTTTGTCTGCCTGGCCGCGTTCAGCTTCTTCACACACTCGCGGGGCGCCATGGAATTCGCCACGCGGCGCTGGAACGAAGCGGGCGCGCTGGTCGCGGATGTTGGAGCCGCACCACAGCGCGTTTGGGACTGGAGCGATCCCCAATTCCTGCGCGGGCTCAGGCCCGGAAACCTGGCCGTGTCTCCAGAGGCCCTCTCGGTCACCATGAGCGGGCCAAGCGACGATCACCTCCCGGCGCCCTTGACGCTGCTCAATGGTGGAGACAAGCCCGTGAAGGTCCGGGTGGAGCTCCCGGCCAAGATAGCGGCCGCGCCGTCGGTCGTCTCGGAAGAGCTCAAGGTGCTGCCGCAGTCAAGTCTCGATTTGGTGCTCTACCTCGACCTGGCCGGCTATGGACCCGGCGAGCACAGCCTCGGCGGGGTGCGAATCGACCGGACGGATGCGGCCGGGGTCGGCCAAACGCTCGTGGTCCCTTATGGCCTCAGGATAAACTCGGCCCCGCCGGATCGGGGGAATGCGGGGGTTATCACGACGCGGACGCTGTTACCACTCGTCAGAAGGGACGTTGGAGCGGCCCCCGGCATCATTTCACCCGAGGACATCCGCTTCATCCCGCCCCAGGACATCACCGTAAACGGCAAGCAGCAAGACCCGGGCGCGTCCGGACTCGAGGCTGTCTTCGGCAAGGGTTGGTTCGAGCGGGAAAGTGCAGGCGAAGTGAGCTGGCGTTGGGCCGGCGTCCCCCGCGGTGATCCTGGTCCGCAGCCCCGACCACCGGCGGGTGGCCCTTAGCTCGGTCCTGGTCGCAGCGCACGACCCGGATTCGGCGACCGGCAAGGGCGACCGCGCGGCGCTGTCTTTGAGAGTAGGGGGCGGCGAGCCGTCACGTTTTGAAGCTCGGGCGGGGGAACGGTTCGCGGTGGAGACAGACCTGAAGCAGGGATGGAACGTGCTGATAATCGAAAGCGAGGCGGGCAATTTCCGGCCCGTGGACTTCGAGCCTGCCACCGGGGATATGCGTGAACTCGGTTTTGCCCTTGGCCCGATCGACCTGGGGTCTCGTTAGCGCCCTAAAACATCCGGTCGGCCATCACGATCGCTTCCGCCACCTCTGACAGCTTCCGGTTCGTGTCCTGGCTCTGCTTCTGAAGCCGCTTGAAGGCTTCCTCCTCGCTCAGGTCCAGCCGCCGCATGAGGATGCCTTTTGCCTTCTCGACCACCTTGCGCGCTTCGAGCGCCTCCCGCAGGTCGGCCACCTCCCGCCGCAGCGACTCGAACTCCTGGAAGCGCGTCAACGCCAGCGTGATCGCCGGGTGCAGGTCCTCCTCGGCTACGGGCTTCATCAGGTAAGCCGAGATATTGGCGCGCGCCGCCCGCTCGACAAGCTGCGTCTCGCTGTATGCAGTCAGCAGGATGATCGGGATCGGGCGCGCCTGCGTAATCCGCTCGGCCGCCTCGATGCCGTCCATTACCGGCATCTTGATGTCCATGATGGCAAGGTCGGGCTTCGTCTCCGCGGCAAGCTGCACCGCCTCGTCCCCCCGGGTCGCCTCCGCGACCACCTGGTGGCCCAGCGCCGCAAGCTGGCTGCCCAGGCTCAGCAGGCGAATGCTCTCGTCGTCGGCGATCAGGACCCGCAGACACATGCTCATCGGTGCCGGCCTATTGGTAGAAGGTGACGGTGGCGACCGTCCCGCCTGTCTCCTGGGGTTGGAGGCGCAGCGAGCCGGCCAGGTCCTTTTCGGCCAGCGTGCGTGCGATCCGCAGGCCCAATCCCTTGGCAGTGGCGAGATCGAAGTTCGGCGGCAGGCCGCGGCCGCTGTCGGCGATCGTGAGCGTGACCTGCGGCCCTTCCTGGCTCAGCTCGATCTGGAGGTGACAGGGGAAATAGCCGATCGGAAAGGCGTGTTCGAGCGCATTCGAGACCAGCTCATTGATGATCAACGCCAGCGCGGTGGCCTGTTTGGAGGGCAGGAAGATGGGCGGGCCGCTGATCTCGGCGGCAATGCGGCGATCCGGGCGGACGAAGTGCTTGAGCGAGATGTCGCACACCTGCCGGGCCAGGGTGGTGATGTCGGTGAGGCGCAGCTGTTCGAGGGAGAGGAGCTCGTGGACGGCCGCGATGCTCTTGATGCGCCCCACGCTGTCGCGCAGGCTCTTGCGGGCCACCGGCGAGGGGCTGGCCGACATTTCCAGGCTCAGCAGGTCGGCCACCGTCTGCAGGTTGTTCTTGATCCGGTGGTGCATTTCCTGCACCAGCGCGGCGAGCGCATCCGCGCGCCGCGCCTCTTCCCGCAGGCGCAGGTTCTCCAGCGCAAAGCCCATCTGCATGCCCACCGAGCGCAGGAGCGCCATCTCCGGCTCTCCGAGCGCTTCGTGGTCCAGGCTGCCGACGTGCAGCACCCCCAGGATCCGGTCACGGGCGAGCAGCGGCACGGCCGCGCACGCCGTCAGGCGATGGCGCCGCCGGCAGCCGTCGCGCGCAATGTGGGGTTCGAGCCTGATCTCCTCCCGGCCTTCGACCGGAAAACCGGGCGCGATCGTGAAGCCGCAGAGGCACTCGCCGGGCACCATGTCGCTTTCGCCGGGGTCGAGCAGGGCCGGATCGCCGGCGTGCGTGGCGAGGGTGTACTCGCCGGTCGTCTCGTCGAGCAGGTAGATGCGGCCGCTGTCGAGACAGAGCACCTGCAGCACTTGCTGCAGCGCAGCCGCCAGCGCATCGGCTTCGGTCAGCGATTGGTTGATGGCGGCAGACACGGCGAAGAGCGCCGCGAGCTCGCGCACGCGCTGCTGCTCTTCGCCGGCGGCGCCGCTGCCCGGCGCTGCAGTGGAATGGAAGGGGCAGGGAGGGCGCTGTCAAGGCGACAGCGTCCCAGGGTGAGTTGCTACGAGGCGGACTGTAGGCTCAGCCGGCCTTGTCGATCGTGTCGCCGCTCGCGGCCTGTCGCCTTTGGTCTCGGCCGCTGTTTCGGCGGGCGTCACATCCTTGGCTCATCCTTGGAGGCCTCGCGGAACTCGCGGATGCTCTTGCCGATCGCGCCACCGATTTCGGGCAGCTTGTCCCACGCCGAACACGATGAGCACGATGACAGCAGGATGTGCCCACTCCATCCACCCAGATTAAACATTCCGACTCTCCTTGCCTCGGTTTCATTGCTTGCCGATTGCCGGCCGCTGCTGCGCCAGCGGATGCCAGCCGGGCAGAAGCCACGATTGTCGATGCCTCAGCCGTCCATGCATCGAAATGATGGGCGAGGTTGCCGCCAGGCGGGCCATGGCCTCGTCTCCGGCCAGCGCCAGCCAGCGGCTCATCGTTCGGAAGCGCCGGGCATACGACGCTGGCCCGGGACGGCTTCAGTTCCACGCCTGCGACGCGTCGAACCAGCCGTAGAAGGCCGGATGTTCGAGCGCCGGCCACAAGCTCGGCCTCGGTCAGCGCAGGTCGGGTCGTCGGGGGTCAGGCCGAGCCTCCTCTCCACCGCAATCGCCGGCGCTCCCCGCCGACCAGATCAGCGGGGAGAATAGGCGATAGCCGACCGGCGTCGCCTCTCCGGCCGCCCAATTAAGCGCGAGCGCCTCGCGCAGGGCCTGGCAGGCCAGTGCAAACGGCGCTTCGAGCAGCGTCAAGCCGGATGCAGCGCCATCGCCGACGATGAAGTGAATCGCGCCTTCGCGCCGTTTCGGCGGCACCTGATCGGCCGCACGCGTCCAGCGAGCCCGACGCATCCCGCAAGCCGTGCGGGTCCTGCAGCAGCACGGTGAAGAAGACAGTACGGCCGTCGTTTGCGTCAGCCGTCATCGCCGATGCTCAGGGCTGCCGATGAACCACAGGAATTGGCTGCCCGACTGCGTCAACCGGCGAAATCGAGCGCCCGCCAACCGCAACCCGGCGCTGTACCACGGCTCGCGGGCCGGAGTCATGGTCGGCGGTCTCCTGCACGCCGCTAAAGCGCAGCTTCCGCAGCCCGCGCTCGGCAACGGGCGCAAGGGTTGGCGGCAGATTCGGTATGAGGCTGGACAGGGCCCGGGCTGCGGCCGGAGTGCGGAGCTTGACCAGCACCTCCACGGCCTGTCCGCGCGACGCGGGCGTCCTCACCCTGCGCCAGCATGCGCAGGAACGTTGCCAGGTGTGGGCTGGGCTCGACGGCGGGCAGCGCTTCCAGCAGCATGTCGACGACCTCGGGCGGCTGCTGGCCGAGCTGCTCCAGGTACTCGACGACGCTTACCGTCTCCTCGTCCATGGCCGCAACCAGCTCGGCCAGTGACTGCCGGGCCGCGACCTCCGGATCGCCCAGGTTCCCCATCAGCGAGCTGTCGATCGACTCGCCCAGGAAGCGTTCGAGCAGGGTAACGGCAGCCAGGCGCGCCTGATCGCCGCGCGCCTGGTCGCGCGCGACCGCTCGCAACGCCGAAACGACCTGCTCGTGTGGCAAGTGGCGCGCGACCTGACCGAGGCCGCCGCGCAGTTGGGGATCAGGCGTATCCAGCAACGTCAGGAGGTGTTGAAGCGCCGCCGAACCGTACCCGGCGATGGCCTGTGCCTGCTGTTGGACTTCGGCCGGGTCCGTGGTGTGGCCGAGTTCAGCGAAGGCCTGTTCCAGTGCCCGCCGCTGGAGCAAGCCGGTTAGCACTTTGGCTTCTCCGCTCATGGAGGGGATTATAACATAAGAGGGCTTCGCCGCGACAAACACTCGCCCCCATCGGCCTCGCTCGTCACGTCGGCCGGTTCCCACCTCCAGCCGAAATGGGAAGCCAGGTTTCGACGGCGTGAAGGACGCCGCCGAAACCTGGGTTGCTCCATCATTCACGCCAGAGGGCGATTACCCGTCCGTCTTGGCAGGCGGTTCGGGCGTGGGCAGGCGGGTGCCGCGGTCACCCGCTGCCGGCGGGCTCTGCGGCGCAGCCAGGCGACCGGCGCGATCACGATGCAGCGCGACGATGCCGAGCGGCACGCAGATCACTCCCGCCCAGATCGCGACATCGCCGAGCCCGCGCAGCACGTACTGCAGCGTGATGCGCGCCGAGTCGAACGTCTCCGTCGGATGCCAGACGATCGGCGTCGCGGTCGGCGTAGTCGTGGGGGTTGGCGTGGTGGTCGGCGTCGGGGTGACCGTCGGGGTCGGCATGATCTGCTCGAGATACAGCGTGACCGTCGAGTAGGCGGAGCGGTTGCTCAGGTAATTGAGCCGGCCCTGGATCGTCTCGATCTCGCCTTCGATCTTGCTGAGCTCGGCGTTGACCTTCAGCGCTTCTTCCACGGTCTTGGCCTGGTTCAGGAACTCGCGCAGCCGGGCCTGGGTGGCCTGGAGGTTCGTCAGCTGCGACTGGAGGTCGACGTATTCGGACGTCACGTCGGTGCCCGAGGCCCGTTCCCAGTTCACCTTCAGCGCGACGGCCCTGAGCTGGCGCAGCACGTCCTCGAAGGCTTCAGACGGCACGCCGAGCTTGACCGTCGCGGTCCTGCCGTCGCCCTGCGTGTTGAGCTCGGTCGAGAGGATGTAGCCGCCGGAGTCGGCCGCGATGGTGGTGGCCCGGTCGACCGCCCGCACGATCTGGTCCACGAGCAGGTTCAGCTCCGCATCTTTGATGATCTTGCGGTTGGAAGGCGAGCCTGCCGGCGCAGGTAGGGGCGATGTGCCGGCGTCTGTCGCCGCGCCCGTTTCAGGCGCGGGCGCTTCTTGCGCGGCGGGCGCCGCGGTCGGAAACGGCGCCATCGTGGGCTGAGCCGCGGGCGCTGCAGGCATCGCCGCCGGCGCGGCCGTGGCCGCAGGGGCAGCCTCCTGCCGGGCCGCGGCGCCACACGAGACGGCGACGGCCAGAACGATTGCGAGCAGTGCAACGAGGGCAACGGTGCGACTGCGGGCGGACATGGGTTCCTCCTTTGACTACGTGGGGAAATGCGCAGCTTTACAACTTCGGGACGAATGCTCCAAGACGAGGGTTCCGCGTGGGACACGTGACTTGCGGGGATGAGGGGACTGCGCGGATGAGGGATCGCCCTGCCGGAAATCCGAGTCATCCTGCGCCACGCTAGCGCCGCATCCCCGCAGTGAGCCGTTCAGGCGTAGCTCCCGAAGACGGGCAGTTTGGCGCCGTTGATGGTGCCGCCTGCGTCGGAGAGCAGGAACTGGACGACGGCCGAGATCTCTTCGGGTGTGCTCCAGCTCGCGTTCTCCGGGCCGGGCGCCGATACCTTTTCTCGCTTCGCGTCGATCGTGCGGGCGAGCAGCAGGTTGGCGGTGACGCCGGTGCCTTTCAGTTCCTGGGACAGCGTGAGCAGCAGGGCCTCTTGCCCCGCCTTGCCGGCTGCGTAAGCGCTGCCTTTGGCGCTCGGCCGGGAAGCGGCGGGCGAGCCGATCGCCAGGATGCGTCCCCAGCGGTTCGCCACGAGATGGGGGACGAAGGCTTGCAGCACGTTGAAGGTCGTCCACACGTGCTGATTCAGCATCATGGCGAGATCGCCGGCAGGCGTGGCCGCAAGCGTCTTGCCGCCCACCCAGCCGCCGACAACGTGGATGAGGGCGTCGACGTGACCGAAGTGGTTCGCCACCGCGTCGGCAGCGACGCGGGCGGCATCCCCATCCAATAGGTCGACGGTGTGTGTGAGCACGCGGCCGGGCGGCAGCCCGAGTGACTCGACCACTGCGGCGAGCTTCGCCGGGTCGCGCTCGAGCAGCGCGAGATTTGCCCCTGCCTGCCCGAGGTCCTTCGCAAGCTGCGAGCCCAGCCCGCCTGATGCACCCGTGATCACGACCGTACGATTCTCAAGACTCATGCCCGCCTCCGATCATGCTTCTTCCTCCACGGATTTTACCACCGTTTAGCGCACGCCGGCTGTGGTAAAATAGGTCATCTTTGTGGAGCGAGTCACATGAGCATCGAGACCACTTCCCTCCCCGGCGTGCTGATATTTACCCCGCGCGTATTCAAGGATACGCGCGGCTTCTTCTGTGAAAGCTATAATTACGACGTCTGGCGCGCTGCGGGCATCGACACCATCTTCGTTCAAGACAACCACTCCCGCTCGGTCCGTCACACCATCCGTGGATTGCATTTCCAGCTGCCCCCGCGGCCCAGGTGAAGCTGCTGCGCGTGGTGCGCGGCGCCGTGTGGGACGTCGCCGTCGACATACGCAAGGGTTCGCCAACGTTGGGCCAATGGGTCGGCGTGGAGCTGAGCTGAGGACAACTTCAGGCAGTTGTACATCCCTGAAGGGTTCGCACACGGTTTTTGTGTGCTGAGCGAGTCCGCGGATGTGCTGTACAAGACGAGCCGCGTCTACTCGCCCAGCTCACGAGCAGGGCATCCGCTGGAACGATCCGGCGGTAGGCATCCCGTGGCCGGCCGGCGAGCCGCTGCTCTCGGAGCGCGATCGCCAGTCTCAGTCGCTGGCGGAGTATTTGGAGAAGACGCCGTTCGTCTATACGGAATGAGGCCTGCCGAAGGGTCGCCTGAACCTCTGAGGTTTCGGAAACCTGCAGGTCTGAGCAGTCGAAGCAGTAGAGGTGGGGCATGGCCGAGGTGTTGGAAGATCAGGTCTACGACTTTGTGGTCATCGGGTCGGGATTTGGTGGCAGCGTCGCCGCAATGCGTCTCACCGAGAAGGGGTACAGCGTGCTGGTCCTGGAGAAGGGCCGCCGCTACCGCGACGAGGACTTTGCCGAATCGAACTGGCAGGTTTGGAAATACCTCTGGATGCCCGCCCTCCGCTGGTATGGCATCCTCCAGCTAACGCCGTTCCGCAACGTCGTCGTCCTGCACGGATCGGGGGTGGGCGGCGGCAGCCTCGGCTACGCCAACGTGCTGACCGAGCCGGACGGCAAGCTGTTCGACGTGACCGGCTGGCGGGACCTCGCCGACTGGAAAAGCGTCCTTAAGCCGCACTACGAAAGCGCCAAGCGGATGCTGGGCGTGTCGCAGAACCCCTGCATGTGGCCGGCCGATCACCTGATGAAGCAGATCGCCACGGAAATGGGCCGGCCGGAATCCTTCCAACTGACCAACGTGGGCACGTTCTTCGGGCCCGAGGGCGTCGAGGTGCCCGACCCGTATTTCGGCGGCGAGGGCCCGGCCCGCCGGGGCTGCACGCACTGCGGCGCGTGCATGGTCGGCTGCCGGCACAACGCCAAGAACACGCTGGTCAAGAACTACCTGTATTTCGCGGAGAAGCGCGGCGCCGAGGTGCGCGCCGCTCTGCCACGTCACCGATATCCGGCCGCTTGGCGAAGGCCAGCCCGACGGGCGCGCGCTACGAGGTCGCTTACCATCGCACGTCGAACTGGCTGGCGGGCGAGCGCCGGGTGCGCGCCCGCAACGTGGTCGTCTCGGCCGGCGTGATCGGCACCCTGCGGATTCTGTTCCGCTGCCGCGACGTGACCAGGTCGCTGCCCCATCTTTCGCCCCGGCTCGGCGACATGGTCCGCACCAACAGCGAGTCGCTGACCGGCGTCATCGCGCGCGACGAGAGCGCGGACTACTCGAAGGGCATCGCCATCACCTCGATTACGCAGGTCGATCCCGTCACCTATGTCGAGCCGGTGCGATACCCGGATGGCTCGTCGCTCATGCGCTTCCTGGCCGGGCCCATGATCGAGGCCGGCCCGCGGGTGCGGGAGCGCCTCGGCAAGGTGCTCGCCAAGACCTTCAAGTACCCGGGCGACAGCTACCGCCTCATGGCCAAACCCGGATGGGCGAGGAATGCGACCATCCTGCTCGCGATGCAGACCGAGGACACCTACATGCATGTCCGGCTCGGCCGCAGCCCCTTGACCGCGGGCCGCCGCGGCCTTGTCTCCCATTTGGGTGAGGGGCAGAAGATGGGTGAGGTGGAGCAGGCGCACGAGATCACTTACGGCTTTGCGAACAAGATAAGCGGCATTCCCGCCGCCTCGGTGAGCGAGTCGCTCTTCGGCGTGCCGATGACCGCGCACATCCTCGGCGGCGCGCCGATGGGGCTGAACCCGGACGAAGGCGTCATCGGGTTGGACTGCCAGGTGCACAACTATCCGGGGCTGTACGTGATGGACAATTCGATCATGCCCGCGAACCCGGGCGTGAACCCAAGCCTGACGACGACCGCGCTGGCGGAGTATGCGATGAGCCAGGTGGGCGCAGCGTGCCGCGTGGCTTAGCCACGGCGTAGCCGCTTGGCGCAACTCATTTGACAAACCACATGCCGCCCGTTATGCTTTTGTCATTCGATTCGACGTCGCACGGAGCATATCTGCATGGCTAATACCGTAGTTGAACTGGATCCCGTCACCCACATCACTGCCGGTGCGGTCGGCAAGCCCGGTCAGCGCACCTTCTTCATTCAGGCCGAAAAGGGCCTCGAGCGGGTTACACTGGTCTGCGAGAAGGAGCAGGTGCAGGCGCTCGCCGATGCGGTCGATGAGATGGTGACCAACCTCGAGCAGGAATTCGGGCTGACCCGGTTCGAGGGCCTGAGGGTTGACGAGAACGCGATGCAAGTCAAGGAGGAAGAGCCGCTCTTCCGGGTCGGCGCGATGGGTCTCGGTTACGATGCTAACCGGGACAAGATCCTGCTCGTCGCCCAGGAGGCGCTGGCCGAGGAAGAAGAGGAGCACGATCCCCGTGAGGTGCGCCTCTTCGCCAGCCGCGAGCAGATGCAGGTCGTGAGCCAATACGCGCGTGAGATCATTGGCAAGGGTCGCAACCCCGACCAGGTCGTCTTGCAGTCTGAAGCGCACTTCCGGCGCAACGGGCACGGCGATTCCTGATCGCCGGGGCGAATATTCGGGGGCTTCCTGTAAGGGAAGCCTCTTTTTGTTTGGCCGCCTGATGATAGACTCGTTCGATCTCTATTCTTGAAAGGACCATCTGATGCCCGAGCACGCCGGCCGGCCCAACCGCCTGATCCACGAGACCAGCCCCTACCTCCTGCAGCACGCATACAACCCGGTCGACTGGTATCCCTGGGGGCCGGAGGCGCTGGCCCGCGCCGCCGCGGAGGACAAGCCCATCCTGCTGAGCGTGGGCTACTCGGCGTGCCATTGGTGCCATGTCATGGCGCACGAGTCTTTCGAGAACCCCGAGACGGCCGCGCTGATGAACGAGCACTTCGTCAACATCAAGGTCGATCGCGAGGAGCGGCCGGATATCGACGCGATCTACATGGAGGCGGTGCAGGCGATGACGGGCGGGGGCGGCTGGCCGATGACCGTGTTCCTGACGCCCGACGGCAAGCCGTTCTACGGCGGCACCTATTTCCCGCCCGTGCCCCGGTACAACATGCCCGGTTTTCCGCAGTTGCTATCGGCCATCGCCGAGGCCTGGCAAAACCGGCGCAAGGAACTTCTCGCGGCCGGCGACCGGCTGGTCGAAGCGCTCAACCGGACCGCGCAAATCCAGGCGTCGACGACCCCGCTGGACGAGGCGCTGCTGGAGCGGGCGACGGCCAGGCTGATGCGCTCGTTCGACAAGTCGAAGGCGGCTTTGGCGGCGCGCCCAAGTTCCCGCAGCCGATGAACCTCGACTTCCTGCTGCAACGCTACTATCAGAGGCGGGACCCGGCGCTCCTGCAAGCCGTCACGTTCACGCTCACCAAGATGGCGCAGGGCGGCATGTACGACCAGCTTGGCGGCGGGTTCCATCGCTACAGCACCGACGCCGAGTGGCTCGTGCCGCACTTCGAGAAGATGCTCTACGACAACGCTCAGCTTGCGCGGACCTACCTGCACGCCTGGCAGGTCACCGGCGAGGCTTTCTTCCGCCGCATCGTCGAGGAGACGCTCGACTACGTGCTGCGCGAAATGACCTCGCCCGAAGGGGCCTTCTACTCCACCCAGGATGCGGACAGCGAGGGCCAGGAGGGCAAGTTCTTCGTCTGGAGCCGCGAGGAGATCGACGCGCTGCTCGGCCCCGAAGATGGCAGGCTGGTCGCGGGCTATTGGGGCGTCACGCAGCGGGGCAACTGGCGCGAAGGCGGACGCCGGGGCGAACATCCTGCACGTGCAGCGCCCGTGGAGGTGGTGGCCGGCGGACCTGGGCGTTACGCCGGAGCGCCTGGCCGAGGCGATCGAGCGGGCCCGTAAGGTCCTCTTCAAGGTGCGCGAGGGGCGCGTCCACCCGGGACGTGACGAAAAGGTGCTGGCCGAATGGAACGGGCTGATGCTCCACGCATTCGCCGAGGCCGGCGCGGTCCTGGGCCGGGCCGATTACCTGCGCGCCGCCCGCCGCAACGGCGAGTTCCTCCTCGCCCAAATGCGCGACCGGTCCGCGGGCGTGCCCGAAGACAGCGTGCGGCTCTGCCGCAGCTGGAAGGCGGGCGAGGCACGGCTGAACGCATACCTGGAGGATTACGGCGCGGCCGGCCTTGGCCTGCTCGCGCTGTACGAGGTGACGTTCGAGGTGCGCTGGCTGCAGGCGTCGATCGGCACGGCGCACGAGATCCTCGATCGCTTTGCCGACATCGAAAACGGCGGCTTCTTCCAGACCGCGGCGGACCACGAGAAGCTGGTGGCGCGGCGCAAGGATTTCGTGGACAGCGCGGTGCCCGCCGGAAACTCGCTCGCTGCCGAGCTGCTGCTGAGACTGGCGAAGCTTCTTGATCACCCGGGATACGTGGACGCGGCCGCCGGCGGCTTGAGCCTGATGGCAGAAGGCATGGCCGAGCAGCCGCTGGCGTTCGGCCGCCTGTTGAGCGTGCTGGGCGCTTATGTGCATCCGGGGTACGAGATCGCCATCATGGGCGAGCGAAAGGATGCGGCGACGCAAGCGCTGCTCGCCGCGGTGTGGCAGCGGTTCCTGCCCACGAGCGTCGTGGCGGGCGCGGCGCCGGACAGCGAGGCAGGCGAGCAGATCGCGCTGCTGGCAGACCGGCCGCTCCGGGACGGGAAGCCGACGGCCTACGTTTGCCGGAACTATGCCTGCAACCTGCCGGTGACCTCGCCCGAGGCGCTAGGGCAGCAGCTCGATGCGATTTAGGGGCTTGCGGCCCGGTCACCTGGCGCGAAAGGGCCTGGGCGTCAACTTGTGACGCCCAGGCCCGCAGTTCGCTTAAGACTCGATTACTTTTCCAGTGCCCGGCGCAGCGCCTCGTCGGCGTCCGTGTCCAGCGACGACTGGAAGACCTTGCCGTGGAACGGCTCGACCGCGGCGCGGACTGCGTTCGCGTCCCCGTGACGTGCGTAGATGATGATGGCCGATCCGTTGTTCGGGGTGGCCTCTTCCAGGTCCTTGACGAATTGCTTGTCGATGCCGATCCTGGTCGATGCGCCGATGCCCGCGCCTGCCAGAGCGCCCAAGATGATGCCTCCGATCGGGAAGAAGATCGAGGCGAGGATCAAGCCGATCACCCCGCCGGCCACGGCGCCCGTTTTGACGCCGCGGTCCATCTCTCCCTTGACGTCGGAACTTGCCGTTCTCGTCGCGCACCACCACTGCGGCGTCGTCGAGGCTGAGCAAGCCCTTCTTCTCTAAATCGCGCAAGGCCTCGCGCATCTGGGTGGCTTGTTCGGGGTCGTCGAAGGTGATTGCCACAACACTGCTCATGCTGTCCTCCTGTGGGTGATGTGACCGAAGCGCTGATCCAGCCTAGCCCGCGACGGGCGCCGGACGCTCTGGCGCGGCAAAGGGCATCTGGAGATGCACCAATTGTACCGCGTCCCTGCTTCCGCACAAGACGCAAGCGCGAAGCGTGCTTCTGCGCCTCCAGTGTGACAGAACAAAGGTTCATTTGGCCGTTTCGCGATTTGCACATTTCTAGCGTCTGGGTTATGATACTTGCAGAGTTTAGCACCAGACATTGAAAAACTCAATCGACCGGAGAGAAAATTACTGCAAGGAAGTGGGGACCTACCACATGGCGGACTCAGCGCGACTCAAGGCGTTGGACACGACGCTGGCGAATCTCAAGAAGCGCTTCGGCGAGGGAACGGTCATGAAGCTGGGACAGGCTGAACGGCTCAAGGTCGGCGCCATCCCAACCGGCTCCCTCTCGCTGGACTTGGCCCTGGGTATCGGCGGGGTGCCGAGAGGGCGCGTCACGGAGATCTACGGTCCGGAATCGTCAGGCAAGACGACGATCTGCCAACACATCATCGCTGAGGCCCAGAAGATGGGCGGCATCGCGGCCTTCATCGACGTGGAGCATGCGCTGGACCCGGATTATGCCCGCCGCTGCGGCGTCAACGTGGACGAGCTCTACATTTCCCAGCCGGACACCGGCGAGCAGGCGCTCGAAATCGCCGAGTCGCTGATCCGCTCGGGCGCACTGGACGTCGTCGTGATCGACTCGGTGGCGGCGTTGGTGCCCCGTGCCGAGATCGAGGGCGAGATGGGCGACAGCCACGTCGGCCTGCAGGCCCGCCTGATGTCGCAGGCGCTGCGTAAGCTCGTGGGCGCGATCAAGACCAGCAACACCTCCCTGATCTTCACGAACCAGCTGCGCCAGAAGATCGGCATCATGTTCGGCAACCCGGAGACCACGTCCGGCGGCATGGCGCTGAAGTTCTACGCCAGCGTCCGGCTCGACGTGCGCCGGATCGAGGGCATCAAGGCGGGTGGCAATACGGTGGGCAGCCGGACAAGAGTCACCGTCAAGAAGAATAAAGTGGCTGCTCCATTTAAGCAGGCTGAGTTCGATATCATGTATAATAAGGGTATCAGCAAGTCGGGTGATTTGCTGGACCTGGGCACTACGATGGGGATCATCGACAAGCGCGGCGCTTTCTACACGTTCAGTGATAGTCGCCTCGGCCAAGGGCGCGAGAACGCCAAGGAGTTCCTGGAGAACCAGCCGGCGATCGCGCAGCAGATCGAGGACGCCATCCGGGGGAAGGCCTCCTTTGTGCCGGTGCAACTGGCCGGCCCGGATGAAGACGACGAAGGGGACGGCGAAGAGTAAGCGCCTCGCTGACGGCCGGGAAGAAGTCCCGGCCGCAGGATGTCGCCCGATCATGGTTGACCTTGTTCTTGACACGCCGCGCGGCGGCGTTGGCTACGAAGGACCGTAGGCGATATTTGCCGATGGACTGAATCAATCGACAAACGACGTGCCTTCTGCCACAGAGGGCACAGAGTTCGCAGAGGCTCGTTAGCGAGGGCGCCCGCTCTTATCTCTCTACGACTTCTCTGGGATCTCGGTGACCTCTGTGGCAAAGACGCCGGTATTCGGATTCGTGCTAACGCTGCTCATGGCGTAGTCTTGAACAAGGGCCGTGGTCGGTGATCACCGTGGGTGACCTATCGCCACGGTTTTTTGGTTTAAACACTAATGGCTGGCCGAATTACCAGCTTTACAGTTTCAGAAACGCACCGACGAGCGTGTGAACGTATATCTCGACGGGAGGTTCGCGCTGGCTTTGCCTGCCGTGGAGGCTGCGAAGCTCGCGGTCGGGCAGCTGCTGACCGATGCCGACCTCGAAGGGTTACGCGAACTCGACGCCGTCGCCAAGGCTTACGACCGGGCCGTCCAGTACCTGGGCAGCCGGCCCCGCAGCGCGGCCGAAGTGCGGCGCCGGCTCCAGAAGGCCGAGATCGACGAGGAAACCATCGAGGCGGTCGTTGCCCGGCTGACCGAGCAGGGTTACCTGAACGATGCGGAGTTCGCCCGCTACTGGGTCGAAAACCGGCAGCGGTTCAGGCCCAAAGGCGAGCAGGCGCTCCGCCAGGAGCTCCGCCGGGCCGGGGTCGACAACGAGGCAATCGACGAAAGCCTCGAAGGGCTCGATGCCGGCAGAGGCCGCATATGCCGCTGCTCGCCCGAGAGCCGAGCGCCTGGCCGCGCTTGCTGCAGAAGACCCGGCCGAGTTCAAGCACAAGCTGGGCAACTTCCTGTTGCGCCGCGGGTTCAGTTACGAAGTGGCGCGTGAGGCCACAAACAGGCTTTTGCGCGAAATGAAAGAAGAAGGTTAGCTGCCGAGCGAGGACGCCAGGGACCTTTGGAGGGCAGGTGAAAGACCTGTGTCTCTCCAAGCGCCCTCTGAGCCCTCTGTGATCTCTGCGGCAAAACAGATATTATCCTGGCGGCATCTTTATCTATGTCGCCCCTGATATTCTATCCTTACCCACCCTTGACAACTGAAAGGCAGGAAATCAATGTTCGGAGGAAACACAGGTCTCCGTATCATCCTGGACCTGTTTATCTTCCTGGCAGCCGGGGTTGCAGGCGGCGTGATCGGGTACCTGATCATGAAGTCACGCCAGCTAGCGGCCCGAACCGAAGCCGAAGCCCTCATCAAGAACGCCGAGATCGAGGCCAAACGCATGCTTGCGGAAGGCGAGACAAAGGCGAAATCCATCGAGCTGGCCGCACAGGGGCAAAAGGTTCAACTGCTGGAAGAAGCCGACCAGGAAGTCGTTCGTAGACGGCGCGAAATAGATCGCGCCGAAGAGCGCATACAGCGCCGGCAGGAAGCTGTCGAGACCCGGTTGGAGCAGACCGAGCAGCGTAACCGCAAGCTCGATCAGCGCCAGGCGAAGCTGGACAAGCGTGAAACCGACCTGGAGAAAGCGGAAGCCGAACGGGCCGCCGAGCTCGAGCGGATCGCGCAGATGAGCCGGGAAGAGGCCCGCCAGGAACTCCTGGCCGCGGTCGAACAGACCACCCGCCAGGATATGGCGCGCAAGATTCGGGAAGTCGAGGCGCAGGCCGCCGCCGAGGCGGAGGGCCGGGCGCGCGAAATCATTACCCGGGTTATGGAGCGGGTCGCGTCGGATCACGTCTCAGAGACGACGGTCGCGAGCGTCCCGTTGCCCACCGACGAGATGAAGGGTCGCATCATCGGCCGCCAGGGCCGCAACATCCGCTCCATCGAGCAGGCCACCGGCGTCGACCTGGTGGTCGACGACACGCCGGAAGCTATCCTGATCTCGTCATTCGATCCGATCCGGCGCGAGGTGGCCCGGATCTCCATCGGCCGGCTGGTGCAAGACGGTCGCATCCACCCGGCCCGCATCGAGAAAGAGGTCGAAAAGGCCCGGGGTGAGGTCGAGAAGTCGATCAAGGAAGCGGGCGAGCAGGCGGTCATCGAGGTCGGCCTGCAGATGCTCCATCCCGAGATCATCAAGCTGCTGGGGCGGCTGAAATACCGCACGAGCTACGGCCAGAATCAGCTGGCTCATGCCGTCGAGGCGACGCACATCGCCGCCATGCTCGCCGCCGAGATGGGGGCCAACGTCCATATCTCGAAGATGGGCGCGCTCCTGCACGACATCGGCAAGGCGGTCAGCCACGAGGTGGAAGGCGCGCACGCCCAGGTCGGCGCGGACATCGCCAAGCGCTACAACGTCCCGGCCGACGTCGTGAACATCATCGCGTCGCATCACCACGAGGTCGACCAACTGACCGTGGAAGCGGCCATCGCCACGACCGCCGACGCTATCAGCGGCAGCCGGCCGGGCGCCCGCCGCGAGGCGCTGGAGAGCTACGTGAAGCGCATCCAGGCGCTCGAAGAAATCGGCAACGGCTTCGCCGGCGTGCAGCAGACTTACGCCATCCAGGCCGGCCGCGAAGTGCGGGTCATCGTCAAGCCCGAGGACGTCGACGACCTTGGCGCCCTGCGCATGGCGAAAGACATCGCCAAGAAGATCGAAGACAACCTCGAGTACCCCGGCCAGATCAAGGTGATGGTCGTCCGTGAAACCCGAGCGGTAGAAACGGCCAAATAGCATCCTCACCCGCCGGGCCGCCTGATCCGGTATGCGAAGGCGGGCATGACCTCTCTTGGGGTCATGCCCGCTTTGCTTATCGTGCCTTCTGTGCGCTTCTTGCTTCGCACGCCCAAATGTGATAGCTTTCTCGGGCTGCCCAATGGAGAGCCCCCCATGAGATATCGTTCGGCGGTCGTCTTTGTGCTCGTTGCGGCTGCCGTCTTTTCGACCGGTTGTCGCGCCCGGCCGCCGGCGCCTGCGCCCACGGCTGTTGCACCCACCCACACTTCAACTCCCGCGCCAACGCGCGTGCCGTTACCTACGTCCACCCCAACGCCGGTCCCCATCCCAACGTCCGCGGTATCGCTTCCGAGCCCCACTCCCCGCCCGGTCGACGTTCGCGCGAAGATCGAGATCGTGTGGCCCCACGGCGGCGCCGGGGTGCAAGATGCCGATCAGGTGAACGTTACCGCCTTTTTACTTGCGGGCGATGGGACGCAGGCCATCGCCAACCAGGCGGACTCTGTCCCCTGCGATTGGGAGCCGACCGTGCAGCTTTGGGGCGCGCTCGACAACCAGCCGGTCCAGCTGCTCGGCGCCGGCCAGAAACGCATGCTTACCGGGGGCGGCCGGCGGTTCCCGGCCTGGGATTTCAACGATGTCGACGTGAGCGCGGCGCGTGACCCGGCCAACAAGATGACCTTCTTCGTCACCGCCGGCGCGGACGGCGAAACCGTCCGCGCCTTCCACAACGTCTGGGTCCACGCCGCCGATGCCCGCACCTTGTTCCCCCAGCCCGACACGCCGAGCGGAACGGTCGCCGCGCGCCCCGACGCCGTAGATGCCCGCATCGAAATCGTGTGGCCCCACGACAATCTCAGCGTCGAAGAGGCGCAGAAGGCCAACATCACCGCCTACCTCTTTGCGGCCGGCAGCGACCAGGCGCTCTCGCCCGACATTTCATCATCAGGTGGTTGGACGCCCGTCGTCCGCCTGCACTCGAGCGTCAATAGCGAACCCGAGGCCGCGCCGGGGAGGGTGTGGAAGGGACGCCGCGGGTCGTCACGGCTGCGAACGGAGTCAAGTTCCTGGCCTGGGACTTCAACGACATTGACGTGAGCGGCGCCAATGATCCCTTGAATCGCCTCTATTTCTGGCTGACCGTCGACGATACCATCGCCTACAGCAACATCTGGGCCCACGCCGCCGACGCCCGCACGCTGTTTCCCCAGCCGGACGTGTTGAATTCGTGCAGGTGACCTCTCCCCCCGGCCTCCTCTCCTATGCTGCGGTAGCAGAGGGGGAGGTCACGCAGCCTTGCTGCCGGGAGAGGTAGTAGGAGAGGGGGTCAGGGGGAGAGGTCGACTCTTACCGACGGATCTCCCAGCAGGTTAAACGTCAGAAGCACGTCGCGCACGCCTCCGGTTTGCCGCGGCAGAGCGAGTTGCGCCTCCAGGACGATATCGCCCAGCGCCCGCGGCCCCGGCCGGGCCAGCGCCGCCGACAATCCACCCGGCCAGCAGGCTCTGTTCGGTCAGCACGGCGGCGCTGCTCGGCACCAGCGCTGCCACCGCTCCCCCCTCCGGGCGGCGCAGGAGGGTCTCGCCCAGGGAGACCGTGGACGGGTCCTCGAAGTAACCGCTCAGGCACGTCAGGGTGAACACGATGGGCAAATAATCCTTGTTATCCAACCTGGCCGCATCCGCCACCTCGAACACCTTCTCCTGTGCCCACAGCGTCACGCTGCCATGTCCGAAGTAACCGATCAGCCCTGTGCCGTCTTTGAAGCCGGCCAGCAGCGCCGTGCGGGCGTTCTTCCCATCGTCCTGGATCGTCACCTGCTGCGTCCGCTCGCCGGCCAACTGCCCGGCAAACGCCTGCGTCTCCTCCGCGAAACCCGGCTCGTCGTTGTCCGCCACCAGCAGCGCCGTCGAACGCCATCCCCGGTCATTCCCCTGCGCCTCGTAGCTCAGCGTCTTTTGCACCATCGCGCTCATCTGCGCCGCCGTCTGCGCCGGGAACCGGCCGACGGCAAAAGCGGGCATGGCCGTCTCGCCGTCGTCGGGCAGCGCATACCAGACGTCTGACCCGGTCCAGCCCGAGAATGGGGTGTACACGTCGTGCGTGGGGACGATATCTACCTCGGCGCCCTTCTTGCGGCCGAGCACGTCGTAACTGGCGTCGCCCGCCAGCAGCAGGTAACGAGGGGCCGGCCCTTGCCAGTGCTCGCGGGCATGGCGCATCAACGCTTGGATCGCGCTCGGGTCGACGCGGCCGTAGCTGAACGCGTCGTACACCTGCTCCACGTCCAACACGGCCACCCGCAGCCCCTGTTTGGTCCGGGCATCCACCAGCGGCTTGAGGGCATCGCGGAACTGCGGCGCGGTGACGATCACCAGGTCCGCGCCGCCCGGCCAATCGGGCAGGGCGCTGCTCGTCGCCGCCTCGATCGACTCCGGCGTGCGAACGGCGGGCGTTGTCTCCGGGCGTGCGCTGATACGCGATCTCCGCCCAGTGCAGCTGGACCATGTCCGCCGGCGCCCCGGTGTCGCCGGGGGCCTGGACGACGAGTTGATTGCCCGTCTGGCTTAAGCAGGCCCGACGGGATGCTCGCCGTAACCAGGTGTGGGACCATGCCGTCCCACGGCGCATCGGCGACGAGCTTTCCGTTGAGGGAGACCAGCACCCGGTGGTCGGGGTCCACCGGCGCGGACGACTTGGCGACGAGGTAGACCTGGAGTTCGGCCGGCGCAGCCTCGACGCCGGGCGCGTCGAACGAAATCTCGGCTTTCGCCGGCGCAAACAGCGCCTGCCAATACCATCGCTCGTCGGGCTTTCTCGCCTGCGGGTCGTACCGCAGCGCTTCTTCCAGGCGCACCGTTGCGGTCACGGCGCCCGTCGCGCTCGGCGCGGTCGCGGTGGGGCGAGGTCCCTCTGCCGGCTTCGGAGATGAAGCGCCTTGCTCCCGCTTTAGCCAGTAGACGTTGCGCGGGGTGTATGAGTCGGGCGCCAGGCGCAGGCCCTTGAATCGGATGCCGAGGCCCGCCCCCTCTCCCACCCACTCGAACGGCACGGGCTGACCACCCGCGGAAAGCACCACTTCGTCGCGTGGCCCGGCCGCCAGGTCGAAGCCGACCTCGCGCAGGCTCGCCGCCGTCACCTGGTACGTCGCATCTGCGTCCACGCCCAGCTTGACTGCCGTCACGCCCGACGGCGGTTTCGCCGAGCCGCATCCGGCAGCAGCCACGACGAGCAGGACCACCGCGCACGCCAGGCAGAGTGCGGGTAACGGACCGGGAGGACGGCGGAAGCGCATCCCTACGACTTTCGCGACCCGCAGGAACAGCAGCACGGCGGCCAGCAGCGCGGCGAACCCGACGAGGCTGCCCCCGATGACAAGCGCGAGCGAGGTGCTTTGGCTGCCACCCGCCGCGACCTGTTCCGTGGTCTCAGCCGCTGCCGTCGCCGGCTTTGCCTGGGCCACAAAGACTACGGGTGTATCTTCCCTTGTGGGAATCGGAGTGGCGGTCTCTGCCTTGTCGCTGATGCTAAGTGTGGGCGACGGAGATGGCGCCAAGGCGATCGCCGCAGGCAGGGGCGTCGGCAGGACCGAGACCACGGTCGGCAGCGCGGCGGCCGGCGCGGCGACCACCGGCACCTGGCCGGTTGGCGTAGCGATCCGCGCCACGGGCAGCGGCGTGGCCGTCGGCGGACGCGCCTGTGCCGCGGCCGTCGCAGGCGGTCGTGTGGGCGTGCCCAGGGGTGAGATAACCGGCGTGTTCGTGTACTTCTGGGTGGCCGTCGGCGCAGGTTTCGTCGGTGTGATTCCTCCCGCGGGCGCGCTTGTCCGTGTCGCGGTCGGTCGCACCGTCGGGCTCGTCGTCGCGGTCGGTGTAGGGGTGTCGGTCGGCACGTCGATGCCCGCGGAGATCTTCGATCCGCGTTTGGCCCGTTGCTCGTCACTTCCTCGAGCAGGTACCAGTACTTCACTCTGTGCGCGACTGCGGTGTCGGTGTAGGTGTAGGTGGCCGCCGATGATCGAGTCGCCCAGGTGCGGTTGCTCGCTCAAGGGGAACCCCAGTCGGTCGGGAACTCGGCCTGAGCGCGGTACAACCGAAACGCCAGCACGTCCATTTCCGTCGCCGTTTGCCACTCGACCTTGATCGTGTTCTCCGCTAATCGGCGTCGCGGTGAAGGAGACCAACGTCACCGCGGCGAAGGCGGGCTTCAGCAGCAGCGACGGCAGTTAACCCGATCAGCACGAGGCCGGCAAGTACTAGTTTTCGGGCCATCGGTTGTCTCTCAATTCGCCCGTCCCCCGACATCATCACCGTTGTATCATGGGCAGATAGGATGACTTGATCACCACGCTGCTCTCCGGCAGGCGCATCGCCGGATCGCCGTACAGCATCATGCTCTGCGTCAGATAATTAGCGCCGTAACCTGCCTCGCTAAACCGCCGCAGCGCGATCGTCAGCGCCTTTCCTATCTCGCGGACGTTCTCGCGTGAACATCACCGTGAGCAGGATCTTCCGGAACGCCACCTGGTCGGGGGTGAGGCCCAGCCCCGTCGGCGAGATGGCTGCGATCGAGCCACCGCCGGCCTTTCGCTGCATGAGTTCCTCAATCCCCGGCGCGCCCGTGTACGCGAAATTGCCGTCCAGGCAGTTAAACGTTAAAACGATGGGCAGCCGCGTCCCGTTACTCAGTGTTCCGATCTCAGCGCCCGACAGCAGGCTGTCGGCCCAATACCATATCGCGCCGTGGCCCGTGTACTGCACCATGAACGCGCCGGCATTCAGTTCGTCCAGCAGCTGGCGCCTCACGTCTTCGACCGGCGCAGTACGCGATTTGCGGTACACGCGGGCCGGAGTGAGATCGAGGGGCGTGTACGCCGCGATGATCTGCTCCGTAATCGCCTCGAAATCGCCCGCGGCCGGATCGGGCGCATCTGCCACGAAAATGGCACGGCGCTGCCAGTCCGCCAGCCGCAGCCCCTCGTCGTAGTTCCGGATTTTAGCCACTACCGTGGCGGCTTCTTCCGGCGTGTTGACCGCAATCCGTCCCACCGCGACTTCGGGCAGCTTGTCGTCGTTCAGGTCGCCGTACAGGGCATCGTCCGGAGCTTCCCCCATCCACGGGTCCGTGAAAGCCAGGTAAGGCGGGACGGGGTTTGGGCCACCTGGATACTTAGACGGATTGTAGTTCTTGAAGTTCCAATGGCCGTCTCCAAACAGCGTCAGGTAAGACGGCGGGGTCCCCTCCCAGTTCGTCGCGGCCCACTTCATCATCGCCTGCACGGCCTTCGGATGGTAGATGCCGTCGTTGAACTCGTCGCACGCGTCCTGGAAGTCGACCACGAGCGCCCGCCGGCCGTGGTCCGCGTGCCATTGCGCGAGACTCCTCGCCTGCTCCAGCAAGTCTTTTGAAGTAACGATGACCGCGTCGGCCCCGCCGGGAGGGTTCCTCAAGCCGGTCTCTAATCGCTCCCGAATCGATGCGGGCCCCTGCAGGCTGCTCTTGCCTTGAAGCCAGTAGCGGTTCCCCGAGATCGCGTCGGTCGCAAAGCGAACGCTGCCATCGGCCGCCGTCGTCGCCGGGATAATGCGAGGCGTAACCGTGTCGGTCACATCCCAGGCCCACACCTCGGTGCTGGTGAAGCCGCCGGCCGCGTACTCCTGCGGCCCCGTGGTTTCGGCCTGGAAGTCCAGTTGGTCCTGCCGCGCCTGGAACAGCCGCCGGTAGGTCACGTCCCAGTAGTTGACATAGACTTCGTCGCCCCAAGTGCCGGGCGCGGTCGACGCAGTTACGTCGAGGTCGTTCGATCCATCGCGCAAGACATTGGCGGGGACATCGACCGTGAACAGCTGTCGTACGTACGGCCCATCCCACATTGCATCCAGGATGGGAACGGGCTGCTCGTTCAGCACTGCGGTCGTGTGGTGATCGGGATTGACGTTGGACTTGCCTCCCTTGCTGACCTCCTCCAGGCGCAGCGTGGCCGGAAAACCTGCCGCCGGGGAGGGAATGTCGTAGGACAACCGCTGCGTGACGGAAGGCGAGACGCCGGGTTGCAGCCGCGCCCAATACCACGTATCCTCGGTGTCCAGCGTCAGCGTGTGCAGCGGGAACCAGACCATCGACTCTTCGGCTCGAACGGTCGTGGCAAAATCGAGCGGCGCGGGAGCAGGGGTGCCTTGAGGCGCGCCGGCAGTCTCGATGCGCGGCCCCGGCGTCCCTCCGGATTCCAGCCAGTACACCCGCTCGTCGGTGTACTTCTGGTCCATCTCCGGCCCCCGGAACTTCTCGCCGAAGAAGTACAGCCGGTCGTTGCCCTCAAAGGTCCCGGCCGGGTCCTGGTTGTCGACGTAGATCGCCACGCTCTTGCCCAGGCTGGTCATTGCGAAAGTCCGCGGGTCCATTGCCGCGGGATTCAGCCCCGCGCTCGCCAGGTCGCCCGGCGCGATGACCGTGATCCCGTCCTTCACCACGCCGATGCGGACGCGGACGATTGCCGCTGGCATTTCCTGAGCGGACCCGCGGCGGGCAGGAGGACGGTGAAGATCAAGACCAGGGCCAGCGCGGCCGAAGCAAGCTGCTTCAGTGTGCGTCGCGTGTTCCTGTCTGCCGCAATGAAACGTTGCATGGAAACACTCTCGGAGGGCAAGAACGCCGGGTGGGCAGCTGACCTCAGGGTCTGGCTGAGTGGCTGCGGGACAGGTCTGCTCGACCGGCATAGTCGTGTAGCTTAAGAGTATATGGTCGGGCATAGGGCTTGTCAAATGATCTTTTCCGTCCGGCCTACGGCGCGACATGCCCTCGCCAGACGCCCTGGCCGACGGCGTAGTTGCTCGTCCACGCATACACGTCGCCGTCGAAAGCAATCAGTTCGGCGAGCATATTGGCCGGATCGCCGAAACCCGCGCGCCGCGGCGCGCATCCAGGTCGTCCCGTCCGACGTCCGCCAGATTCCCGTGCCGTGCACTTGTCGAACAGGGCGACATACAGCACGCCGTCGAGGACCGTGGCCGAATCGGAGGTGAACCGGGCCGATGGGGACGTCCCCAATCCTCCGGTTACGGTCGTCTTCCCAGGTGTAGCGGTCACCGCTACGGCTGCGCAGGATCACCGCATCCCCGTCCGGCGTGACCATGCCGACGTATAGGTAGTCGTCGAGCTGGTCCAGCAGTTCGACCCGGGAGGCGTGCATGCCCACGTCCGCGGGTGAAAAGACCTGCGCCCATGCGTTCGGGTCCCGAATGTTCCCGGCCCGCCAGACCGACCCATCGCGCTGGAGCTTCTCCTCCTGGAGCGCTTCGACGCCGAAGTAGAGCGATCCGCCGTAGACCGCCGACGACCAGATGATCACATTCCCCGGGTCACCGAAGCCGTCGAGGTTGCGCTGAACCCAGCGCAACCGGCCTGGGTGGGTAGGATCGGGTGCGATCCCATCGGTACACCACACCTGCGCGCCAGGGGGGATTTGAGCCGATCCCTTGTTCATGGTTCCGCCGCACAGCAAGCCGTCGTACTCGATCATGTCCTTAAAGTTTTCGTTGGTATGCGTGCCGAATCCGGGCACATTCACCTGCACCCATGTTCCGGCATCCCCGGTTGCGCTGCGCCACACCTGCGACCCGCGCTTGGCCGCCTGTTTGCATGGCGGTCGAGGCGTACAGGTAACCGCGGAAGGGCTCGAGGCTGTCGATGTGATCGTTATCCGTGGGCGGGGGTGTCGCCGTGCAATCCGCCTTCCCCCCATCGAACCCGTTTGAAACCACCTGCTCCCAGTCGGCTTGCCCTGCCGGCTCACTCCCGCCCTGCTGCGCCAGATGCGCGCGCAGCTGTAGCCCTCCATCCCCAGGTACAACCGGTCCTCGAATACCGTCAGGTCGAAGCCTTCCTGTCCCGTGTACGGCCCGGCATGCTCGCCGAATCCGGGCGCGTTCACCTGCACCCATGTCGGCAGCCGCGGAGCGACGGCCGTCATGGGCAAGTAGATGGGGGTGCGGCCGGTCGACGCGCCGTCGTCCGGACGATGCCGGCAGCGCGGCGGACGGGCTGGCTTGTGCGAGCATGAAGACCGCCACGAGCGCCAGCACCAGGACCCTGCCGCTCAGCGCTGCGCAGCCTCGGCCGCGACCGCGGCCAGGGGAGGCTGTCATCCATGACTCCTCCTGAGATGTTACCGTTGCTGATGATACCCTGTAGGGCCGAGCGATACAAGTAAGGTGCGGACTACCAGAGACCTCGGAGGTCTTGCGACGCAGTTGGCGCAAGATCTCGGAGGTTTGGGAGGGGGTCTACTGCAGCAACTGTTCGGGCGTGTCCGCCAACGTGGCCTGCAGCTTCACCGGCTTTCCGTCGCGGAGCACATCCAGTATCACGGTCTGCCCCACCCGCACCTCCTCGTCCAGGTACGCGGACAACTGCTCCCACGTGCTCACCGGCCGCCCGTCGATCGCGGTCAGGATGTCGCCGCCAATCAGGTAGCGCCGGTTGCCGAAAACCACCTGGTCCTGACCCGACCGCACGCCTGCCGCATCGGCGGGGCTGCCCTGGTACAGCCGCGCAATGAGAAGCCCCTGCTGCACGGGCAGGCTCAAGCCCCGTGCCAGCGCGGGCGAAATCTCGTATCCCAGCCCCTCCAAGCCCAGCCAGGGATGTGGGTAACGCCCGTTCTTGATCAGTTCGGGGACGACGAGACGCACTTTGTCCGCGGGGATCGCCAGGCCCACGCCCGCCGAGGTGCCCGTCGGGGAGTAGATGGCGCTGTTCACGCCGATCAGCCTGCCGCTCGAATCGAGCAGCGGCCCTCCCGAGTTCCCCCGGTTGATCGCCGCGTCCGTCTGGATCACGCCGCGCAGCACCTTGCTGTTGTCGGTCTGGATCGTCCGGTTCAGCGCGCTGATGATTCCCTGCGTCATCGTCCGCTCGAACTGGCCGAACGGGTTGCCGATCGCGTACGCGGACTGCCCCACCTTCAACCCCGCCGAGGCGCCTAACTGCACCGGCTCGACGTCGGCGGGAACTCCCTCCACCTTCAGCACCGCCAGGTCGTTCTGCGGGTCGGTGCCGATCACCTCGCCGGTCAGGTTGACGTCGTTGCCGAAGCTCACCGAGATTTGCTGCGCGCCTTCCACGACGTGGTAGTTCGTCACGACGTGGCCTTCGCGGTCCCACAGGAACCCGGAGCCGCTGCCCTCTTCCGGGATGTCGCCCCAGAAGAAATCGGTCCGGATGATTTGCGTGGTGATGTTAACGACCGCGGACGCCACCCGCTGGTAGACCGCCACCCGGCGCGCCTCTTCCGAGTCCGTGCTCCCCGGGGCCAGGGTGATTCCTGGCGCCGGTTCGGGCGCGGGCGTCGGCGTGGCGACGACGATGATGACCTGGGGCGTCGGCGCCGGCCCGCTGGCCTGCTGTTGCACCGTGTGAACAAGTCGGGCATCGAACATGCAGCCAGGATCAGCGCGGCCGCGCTGGAAATGAGCAGAACGACAAGCGCCTTGCGCACGGAAACCCTCCTGCGGGGACCCCCACTCGCTGGCGTGCCCCGCCGAGCAGGAAAAGAACGCCCGGCGCGTGTCACGCGCCGGGCCGCAGTTTGCCCGTTTGACTATTGATCTGCCGGGGGCCGCTCGCCAAGGGTCACGGTGAGGACGCCTTCGCCCTGGCCCGGCCGTATGACGCGCAGATGCACGCTCTCGCCCGGCGACTTGTAGCTTTCCAGGTAGACCAGGATATCGTCGAACGTCGTGATCGGCTGGTCGTCGATGCCGGTGATCAGGTCGCCGCCCCGCTGCAGGTAGAGCACCTGGCCCATCCCCGCCGCCAGCGGAATCTTGGTGTCCTGGGTGCCCGCGATCAGGCCGGCTCGCTGCGCCGGGCCGTCGGGCCGTACCCAGTCGATATACGCGCCCCGCGCATCCGGCGTGAAGCCCAGCGCCTCCGCCCAGGCCGGGCTGTACGTCCGCCCGCTCACCCCCAGGTACGCGTGCTTGTATGCGCCCCGCTCGATCAGCACGGGGATGACCCGGTCGACGATGTTGATGGGGATGGCAAAGCCAACGCCCGAGTTAGCCCGCACCGCCGAGCTAATGAGGAAGTTGACGCCAATCACCTGTCCCCGGTCGTTCAGCAGCGGCCCGCCCGAGTTGCCCGGGTTGATCGCCGCATCGGTCTGGATCGCCAGGGGGATGCTGTACCCCGACTCTGACCGGATGCTCCGTCCCAGCGCGCTCGACGATCCCCGTCGTGATGCTGTTGTCATAGCCGAACGGGTTCCCGATCGCGATCGCCCGCTGCCCGACGACCACTTCTTCCAGCTTGCCGCGGTCGGCCGGGATCAATTGGACGTGCGTCGGATCGACCTTGAGCACCGCCAGGTCGCTGTCCGGGTCCGTGCCGACCAGCTCGGCGGGAACTTCGATCCCGTCCGCGAAGGTGACGTTGAGGGCATCCGCGCCCGAAACGACGTGATTGTTGGTCACGATGTGGCCGCTCGCGTCCCACACCCACCCGGACCCGAGGCTTTCCGGCAAGGCCTCCGTCGTCGGATCCGCGTTGCCGCGGTTGCTCGAAACGCTGAGCAGGTTGTCCACCCGGACCACTGACGGGCTGACCTTTTTGTAGACTGCGGTGAAGACTTGCGATTCCGCGTCTGCGGCCGCTGGCACGGTAATCGGCTGCGATGGCTGCTGGCCGGGCGCCGCCTGGCCCTGTCCCTGGCCCGGGAATCGCTCCGGGCGTCGGCTGCGCTTGCTGCGTGTCCGCCCCCGGCTGTGTCGTAGCCGCCGGCTGTGGCTGAGCCAATACGCGCTGGGGTTCTCGTTGCCAGCGGCAGCGTTTGCGGCCGCGGTAAGCGCGTCGGCGTCGGGTCGGACATGAGCCGCACCGAAGCGGTAACCAGTCCACAGCCCGTAAGCGCCAGGCTCAGGATCAAGAGGACGGCAATGAAGGCCAGGGATCGCGTACGTTTCATCGGTGGCTCCTTTCGGTGCACCGGGCGAGCCGCCGCCGGCTCCGTCAGTCGCGGCGGCGACCCAGGATCGAAACGTAGTAGAGCAGCGTCAGCAGCGTCTGCGCCAGGGCTGCCACGTACGTCAATGCAGCCGCGTTGAGGACCGCCCGGGCGCCCTGCAGCTCCCGCCCGTCCGCCAACTGGTAGGTCTGGAGCAGCCGCATGGCTCGCTTGCTTGCGTCAAGTTCGACCGGCAGCGTGATCAGCGCGAACACTGCGCCGGCCCCGAACAGGATCACGCCGACCCACGCCAACTGCGTGAGGCCCAGGAGCAGCCCGATGAAGAACAGTATCGGCGCAACCCACGAGCTGACGGTCACCGCCGGCACGATCGCGCCGCGCAGCTTCAACGGCGCGTAGCCCGTGTGGTCCTGCAGCGCGTGCCCGAGCTCGTGCGCGACGATCGCCAGTGCAGCCACGCTCGGCTGCTGCGCGACCCCCGCCGACAGCCGCAGCTTCTTGGACCGCGGGTCGTAATGATCGGTCAGTTCGCCCGGCGTGCCCTCGACCTGCACGTCATACAGCCCCTCGGGACCCAGAATCGCGCGCGCCGCGTCGAGCCCGGTCATCCCGCGCGAGTTCCGCACTTTCGTCCACGTCGCGTACGCGCTGCGGACTTTCATCTGCGCGTAGAACGCCAGCGCCAACGCCGGCAGCATGAAAACCAAGTACATGGGATCAAAGTAGAACATGTTTACTCCTATGTGACGCCAGCCTGCAGTATACCACCATACGCAGGGTGACCACGTTCAATTATAGCAACTTGCCCCTTGACAAACCTGTTACGCGGCCGACAATCGCCTGACGCACTCGCAGTAGCGGACGCTCGCAACCACCGGTGGATAGATCAACCTAAAGTCGGCTCGTATCCTGCGGGGATGGGGGATTAGGAGATGAGTCGTATCGCTCATCCCCTAATCCCCTCATCCCCGCAACGGTAACGAGTCCACTACATGCAAAAACGGCTGGCGCCGCGGGAAAGTTTCTCGCTGCACCAGCCGCCATGTTAGCCCGGCCCCAACCTCCGAGGTTTACGAAACCTCGGAGGTTTTCGGCTGCGGCAACTTCCCTAGACCTGCCGGAACTCGCCCTCGACGACGTCGTCGCCTTCGGCGTTCGGGGCGCCGCCTTGGCCGCCGTAGGAGCCGTTCGTGCCGTTTCCGTCGCCGCCGTAACCATCGCCCGCCTGGCTGTACGCCGCCTGCGACATATTGCTCGCGGCCTGCTCCAGGCGCTGCATCGCGTCACGGATCGCCGTCACGTCTTCGCCCTGCGCCGTCCGCCGCACTTCGGCGATGAGCTGCTCCAGCCCGCGCCGGTCGCCCTCGCTCACCTTGCCGTTCAGGTCCTTCAGGCTCCGCTCGGTCACGTAAGCCATCTGGTCGGCCTGGTTGCGGGCCTCGATCAGTTCCTTGCGCCGCTCGTCCGCGGCCTTGTTGATCTCGGCCTGGCGCACCATCCGGTCGATGTCTTCCTTGTTCAGGTTGGTCGACGCGGTCACCGTGATCTGCTGTTCCTTGCCCGTCGCCTTGTCCTGCGCCGTCACGTGCAGGATGCCGTTGGCGTCGATGTCGAACGTCACCTCGACCTGCGGCATGCCGCGCGGCGCGGGCGGGATGCCCTCCAGGTTGAACTGGCCCAGCGACATATTGTCCGCCGCCATCGGCCGCTCGCCCTGCAGCACGTGGATCGTCACCGCGCTCTGGTTGTCCTCGGCCGTGCTGAACACCTGGCTCTTCTTGACCGGAATGGTCGTGTTGCGCTCGATGATCGGCGTCATCACCCCACCCAGCGTTTCGAGGCCCAGCGTCAACGGGGTCACGTCCAGCAGCAGCACGTCCTTGACCTCGCCGGTCAGCACGCCGGCCTGCAGCGCCGCACCGACCGCCACCACCTCGTCGGGATTGACCCCGCGGTTCGGCTCCTTGCCCGTCATCTTCCGCACGAGTTCCTGCACCATCGGCATGCGTGTGGAACCGCCGACCAGGACGACTTCGTTGATGTCGCGTCGCCTTCAGCTTCGCATCGCGCAGCGACTGCGTCGAACGGGCCCTTGACCCGGTTCAGCAGGTCTTCCGTCAGCTGCTCGAACTTCGACCGCGTCAGCTTCATCTGCAGGTGCTTCGGGCCGCTTGCGTCCGCCGTAATGAACGGGAGGTTGATCTCCGTCTCCATCACGCTGGACAGCTCGATCTTGGCCTTCTCGGCCGCTTCCTTCAGCCGCTGCAGCGCCTGCCGGTCGTTCCGCAGGTCGATGCCGTTTTCCTTCTTGAACTCGTCGGCAATGTAATCGACGAGCCGCTGGTCCCAGTCGTCGCCGCCCAGGTGCGTGTCGCCGTTGGTCGAGCGAACCTCGACCACGCCCTCGCCCACCTCGAGGATCGAGACGTCGAACGTGCCGCCGCCCAGGTCGAAGACCAGGATCGTCTCGCTCGCCTTCTTGTCCAACCCGTAGGCCAGCGCGGCCGCGGTCGGCTCGTTGATGATGCGCTGCACGTCGAGGCCGGCAATCCGGCCCGCGTCCTTGGTCGCCTGGCGCTGGCTGTCGTTGAAGTACGCCGGAACGGTGATCACCGCCTGCGTGACCGGCTCGCCGAGGTACGCTTCCGCGTCCGCCTTCAGCTTGCCCAGGATCATCGCCGAGATTTCCTGCGGCGTGTATTCCTTGCCGTTGATCGGGATCTTCACGCGCACGTCGCCCGACTTGCCTTCGACGACCTTGTACGGGACCGTCGCGCGTTCGGTGGCCGTTTCGTCATAATGCCGGCCCATGAATCGCTTGATTGAAAAGATCGTATTTTCCGGGTTAACCACAGCCTGCCGCTTCGCGGTCTGGCCCACCAGGCGCTCGCCGTTCTTCGTGAAAGCCACGACGGACGGGACCAGCCGGCCGCCCTCCGCGCTCGGGATGACGACCGGATCGCCGCCCTCCACGACCGCGACGACGCTGTTGGTCGTGCCCAGGTCAATGCCCACTACTTTACTCATCGTGTCCACTCCTCACTATCGCGTTACAGTGCCTAGCTTAAGGTCTGGGCATTAGATGAGTGTATGCGGGGTGTTAGAGGCGCGTTAGAGGCAAGGACTTGACGCGTGTGATATAATGTCTAAAGACTCTGGAGGAATACGAGCATGACTGTACAAGTTCTGAAAAGCGACAAGGCACGCCTTCAGTGGCGCAGAATCCTGGATGCGGCTCGCAAAGGTGACGACACCGTCATCGAGCACTATGATACACCCACTGCCGCCGTCATTCCGTACGAGGACTTCGTGGCTTTGCGGGAGGAACTCGACGACCTGCGCGCCGCTCGCCGGGCACAGGTCATTCGCGAGGCATGGGAGCGTGATCGTTCCCGGGGTGAGGACTGGGAAACGGTGAGTTCGAGGATGATTCGGGACGGACTCCTGGATGGCTGACTTCTGGCAGATCATTCTGGATCGCGAAGCCAAGAAAATACTGAGACGCTTGCCCCGCGATCTGCGCCAACGTATCGCGGCATGCTATCAGTGAGTTGGCGGAAAACCCGCATCCAGCCGGATCGCTAAGAACTGACCGGTTACGAGGATGTGTACCGCCAGCCAGTGGGCGACTGGCGAATTATCTACGCGCTCCACAAGGACGAGTTGATCGTCTTGGTGATCGAGATCGCACCTCGAGGGAGCGCGTACAAGGACTTGCAGCGGTGAATTCGCCGCCAATCGCAGGCCGGCGTTTTCGCGCTTTCTCCTTTACAAAGAAACCAGGTTTCTGCCAGAAACCTGGTTTCTCCGTTCCCCCTTACACTCCCGCCGCGTCCGCCAGCCGCCGTCCCTCTGCCAGCAGCGCCTGCACCCCCTCCGGCGTGTGCGCCTCGGCGTAAACCCGCAGCACCGGCTCCGTCCCGCTCGGCCGGATCAGCAGCCAGCTGTTGTCTTTGAACAGGAACTTCACCCCATCCCGCGTGTTCACCGTGTCCAGCTCGACCCCGCCCAGCGCCTGCGGCGCCATCTCCACTAACTGCGCCGACCAGCGTCTTCTTCTCGAACGGCTTCACCTGGAAGTCGTTCCGCGCATAGTCGAAGTGGCCGATCTCGCCCATCACCTCGTCCATCAGCGCCTCGGGCGACTTGCCGTAGTACGCGACCAGCTCGGCCATCAGCATCCCCATCAAGACCCCGTCCCCCTCGGGGATGTGGCCCTTGATGCTGATCCCGCCCGACTCCTCGCCCCCGATCAGCACGTCGTTCGCCATCATCAGGTCGCCGATGTAGTTGAAGCCGACCGGCGTTTCGTGCAGCGGCAGCCCGTACTTCGCGGCCAGCCGGTTCAGCATCTGCGTGGTGGAAACCGTCTTGACCACCGCGCCCCGCTTCCCGCGCACCTCCACCAGGTAGCGCAGCGCCAGCGTCATGATGCGGTGCGGGTCGATGAACGCGCCGCTCGGCCCCGCCGCGCCGATGCGATCCGCGTCCCCGTCGGTTGCCAGCCCCAGGTCGTACTCGCCGCTCTCCATCAGCTCCGTCAGCGGCCCGAGGTGCTTCGCGATCGGCTCGGGGTGAATCCCATTGAACCCCGGGTTCATCTCCCCCCGGATTTCGGTGACCTCGCAGCCGGCCGTCTCGAGCAGCCGCCGGAGGTAAGTGCGCCCTGTGCCGTACATCGCGTCCACCGCCACCCGCAGGTGCGCTCGCCGGATCGTATCGAAGTCGATCAGCTGCTCCAGGTGCGCGGCATACGCGGGGAAGGGGTCGAACCGGTCCACGAGGCCGCGTTCGATGGCCTCGTCCAGCTCCATGCGCCGCGGCTCGCGGCCGCCGGCCAGCGCCGCCTCCAGCTTCGCCTCGACGCGCTTGGTGTCCGCGACGGTCGCGCTCCCGCCGTACGCCGACTTCAGCTTGATCCCGTTGTAGCGCGGCGGATTGTGGCTCGCCGTGATCATTACGCCGCCCACCGCCTTCAGCGTGGGGATCGCGAATGACACCACCGGCGTCGGCGCGTCGGCCTTCGTCAGGCTGACGCACAAGCCGTTCGCCGCCAGCACCTCCGCAACCGCCCAGGCGTAGCGGTCCGACAGGAAGCGCGTGTCGAACCCTACCACCGCCCGCGGCTGCACGGCCGCGCCGGCAGGCCGCGCTCTCCAAAAGCACCTCGGCGATGGCCTGCGCCACCAGCCGCACATTCGCAAACGTGAACTCGTCGCTGATGACGGCGCGCCAGCCGTCCGTCCCAAACGTGATCGCCATGAGTTGTATACCTCGTTGTGAGCCGCCTTGCTCGGGGCGGATCGGTCTGTGTTTTGCGTGCGAGGAAGGCTAAGCCAGGTGCTCGTCGATGCCCGTTCGACGGCTCCCCGTTCGAGCACGGCTCCTGGACGTACCGGCGGACCAGCCCGCCGTAGTCCGCGACGAGTTCCTGGGCCGCAGGGAGTGACCGCGCTTCTGCCGTCAGATGGAATTGTGGCGTGTCATTGTCGGGCCGGATGAGCACCCACTCGTGCTCCCCCAGGTGTACCTTGATCCCGTCGACCGTCTCGTGCCGCAGTTTGCTGAATTGCTCGATCAGGCAGCGCATCACTCGCCCTTTGGTCTCCCACGCGCCGTCGACGTGGCCCGTGGCGACGTGGAACGGCGGCAGGTCCGTGATGACCTGTGAGAGCGTCGTGTGCTGCTGCGCCAGCAGCTCGAGCAGCTTCCCCACGGCAAACAGGCCGTCGATGCCGGGATACAGCGCGGGAAACGCAAAGCTGCCGCTCCCGTCGGTCGCCATCACGACGTCGGGCTCGGTTGCCGCTGCCATCAGCGCCTGCAGGTCCACCGCCGTCCGCCGCACCTGTCCGCCGTACTGCGCGGCGAGCTCCTCGTACACCTGCGGCTGATCCACCGTGATCGCCACGGTGCAGCCGGGGTTGCTCCGGAAGACCAGGGCCGCCATCGCGGCAGCCATCACCCGGTCCGGAACGGTGCTGCCGGTGTCGTCGGCCACAAACAGCTTCTCGCCGCCGACGTCCAGCCGGATGCCGAGCGAAACGTTGTCCAGCGCGCGCACGATGCGTGCGAGCTGCGCCCGGCCGGCCCGCAGTTCCTCCTGGGCCAGCGAGAGCCGCGTCGCATCCACCCGGGCATTGAGCGGCACGGCGTCGACCGACAGCCGGTTGAGCAGGTCGGGGAGCACCTCGCCGGAAGGCGCGTGCGCGTAATCCACCACCACCTTGAAGCCCGCGTTCTGGATCGCTTCCACGTCGAGCGCTGCCAGGTAGCCCTTGGCGTAGATGTCCGGCGCGTCCACCGCATAGTCGATGTTCCCGATGTCCTCCAGGTACACCCGCCGGTAATCCTCGCGGAAGAACAGCCGCTCGATCGCCCGTTCCCGCTCGCGTGTCAGGTTCAGCCCGTCCGGCCCCATGAAGCGGATGTCGACCACCCGCGGGTCGTAGGGCGACAGCCGCACGTGAACCCCGCCCGCGGCCTTCACCGCCCGGGTGTAATAGCGGGCGACGGGGATGGGCAGGCTCTTGAGATCGAGGACGTTGTTTCCGGCCGAGGGCAGGCCGGAGATCAGCGCCCGCTTGATCATGCGCGGGCTGCGATGCGGATCGCGATTGATGGTGACCGTGCTCCCCTTGGGCAGCACCGAGCCGAACGCCGCGCCGAGCCGGGCCACGAAATCGGGCGTCAGGTCCACGTTGGTCACGCCGGTCACGCCGTACCGGCCGAACAGCACCCGCCGGCCCTGCAGCCCCCAGATGACGCTGTGGTTGACCGTCGCGCCGTTCTCGACTTCCTTGTTCGGCCACACCTTCACGCCGGCCTGGATGATCGCGTCCGCGCCGACCACCGTGCCGTCGCCCACTACCGCGCCCTCGAACACCATCGCCCTCGACTTGAGGCTGCACTGCCGGCCGATGACCGCGCCGTGCAAGGTCACATTCTCGCCGATATAGCAGTTGCGCCAGATGATGCTGTGATGGACGCGCGCCCGGTTATCCAGGACAGTGTAGTCCCGAATCACGGACGGGCCCTGGACGATCACGCCCCGCTTGATCTTCACCTCTTCGCCCAGGTAGATCGGGCCGAAGAGCTGCGCGTCGGGCTCCACGCTGACGTTGCCGCCGCTCCAGATGTCCGGCCCGATGCGCTCGCCGAGGTCGCCCAGGTTCAGCCGGCCGTTGAGCAGGTCGGTGTTTGCCTTCTGGTATTCGGCAATCGCACCGATGTCGCACCAGTAACCTTCGGCAATGTGGCCGAACAGCGGCGCGCCTGCTGCTCAACATGCCCGGAAAAACGTCCTGGCTCCAGTCCAGCCGGGTATTGGGCGGGATGCGCTGCAGCACCTCCGGCTCGAGCGCGTAAATGCCGGTGTTGACCGTGTCGGACGTGACCGAGCCCCAGCTCGGCTTCTCGAGGAACTGGAGGACGCGGCCGTCCTCCTGGATATTGATGACGCCGTATTCCAGGGGATTCGGTACGTGGGAGAGGGCCATCGTGAGCGCCGCGCCCTTGCGCTTGTGGTCGGCCAGCAGCGCGGTCAGGTCGAAGTCGGTCAGCGCGTCCCCGCTGATGACGAGCAGGGGTTCGTCGTGGCAGAGGCGGTCGGCGGCGTTTCGGACGCTGCCCGCCGTGCCGAGGGGCGACTCTTCGACGACATATTCGATGTTCATTCCGAAGTTGTGGCCGTCCCCGTAATAGTCCTGGATCTGGGCGGCCAGGTACTGGACGGTCATGATCACGTCGGTGATATCGTGTTGTTTGAGCAGGTGCAGGATGTGCCCCAGGACCGGGCGGTTGACGACGGGGAGCATGGGCTTGGGCCGCACCAGTGTGAGGGGACGGAGCCGTGAGCCTTCCCCGCCGGCCATAACAACCGCTTTCATCCGCATTCCTCGACTTGCCAGAGATCAGAACCGCTCGCGAAATCACCAAAAATAGCCAGACAACAGTCATGATACCACAGCCCGCAAATCGGATAAAAGATTGGAGCCGTCGTCCGTCTGTGCTATACTCGCGCCCATGGACGCACGAACCTTGCGCGTGCTCGAGTTCGACAAGATCCTCGACCGGCTCGCGGAGCACACTTCATTTTCGCTTGGGCGGGAACGCGCGCTGGCGCTCGTCCCGACCGACGACATTCGGCAGGCCACACTCTGGCAGGCGGAAACGCGCGAGGCGCGCCGCCTTCTCGACGAGAAGAGCGACGTGCACCTCGGCGGCGTCCACGACCTCCGGCCGTTCGTGGAGCAGGCGACCATCGGCAGCACCCTCCTGCCGCTGGACCTGCTGACGATCCGCTCCACCCTCGTGCGCGGCCGGACGCTCGCCCGGACGCTCGGGCGGCTCGGCGAAACGTTCCCGAACATCGCCGATCACGCCCAGCGCATCTCCGTGCCCGGCAGACCTGGTCGACGAGATCGGCCGCTGCATCGACGAGCGGGGCGAGGTCCTGGACTCGGCCAGCGATGCGCTCATGCGGATTCGCCGGGAGCTGCGCGAGGCGCATGCCCGCCTCATGGACCGCCTGCAGCGGATCATCGGCGCCACCGGCAACGCGCAGTACCTTCAGGAAGCCATCATCACCCAGCGGCAGGGGCGCTACGTCATCCCGCTCCGCGCCGAGTTCAAGGGGCGCATCCCGGGCCTGATACACGACCAGTCGGGGTCGGGCGCGACGCTGTTTATCGAGCCGCTCGCCGATCGTGGAGCTCAACAACCAGTGGCGCGAGGCCCAGCTCGCCGAGCAGGAGGAGATCCACCGCATCCTGGCCGCGATCACCGGGCTGGTGGCTGCGGCCGGCGGGCAGATCGTGCGGACGGTGGATGCGCTGGCCGATCTCGACCTGATCTTCGCCAAGGCCCGCTACGGCAGCGTGCTGCGCGGGGTCGAACCTGAGCTCGTGCCTGTCAAGCAGCCGGAGAAGACGGCGGGGCGGACGTCCCGCCGAAAGGCAGCGGCAGCTGCGGTGGAGCAGGAGGCGGCCGGCGGGCCGGCCACGACGCATCCCGGCACGACGCTGGCGCTCATCAAGGCGCGTCACCCGCTGCTGGACCCGCTCACCGTCGTCCCGGTCGACATATACATCGACGACGAGTACTTCATCATCCTGATCACCGGCCCCAACACGGGCGGCAAGACGGTTTCGCTGAAGACCACGGGCTTGCTCACGCTGATGGCGCCAGTCCGGCATGAGCATCCCCGCCGACGAGGGATCGAAGCTGTCGGTCTTCGAAGCCGTTTTTGCCGACATCGGCGACGAGCAGAGCATCGAGCAGAGCCTGTCGACCTTCTCGTCGCACATGACCCACATCGTCGACATCCTGGCGCGGGCCGATGACAGGTCGCTGGTGCTGCTCGACGAGCTGGGCGCGGGCACCGATCCCGAAGAAGGCGCGGCGCTGGCGCAGTCGATCCTGAAGACGCTGCTGGCCCGGAGCATCACGACCCTCGCCACGACCCACTACTCGGAGCTGAAGGTCTTCGCGCACACCACGCCCTTCGTCGCAAATGCCTCGGTCGAGTTCGATATCGAGACGCTCAGCCCCACCTACCGCCTGAGTATCGGGCTGCCGGGCCGGTCGAACGCGTTTGCCATCGCCCGCCGGCTCGGGCTTTCCCAGGAGATCGTCGGCCAGGCCGAGGCGCTCGTATCGCCGCAGTCGCTGGAGGCCGAGGCGATGCTGGCGGAGATCAAGCGGGCCAGGGAGGCGGCTTTGACCGCCGAGCAGGACGTCAAGGCCGGCCAGCGTCGCGTCGAAGCGATGACGGCCGATCTTAATTACCGGCTGGCCAAGGTCGAAGAGGCGCGGCGGGAGGTGCTGGCCGAGACCCGCGCGCAGGCTGAGGCCGAGCTTTCCGCGGTGCGGGAGGAAGTCGAGCGGGTTCGCACCCAGCTTGCCGGCATCAGCCGCGAGCGCGGCCAGGCCGGCAAGAGCGTACACGAGCAGTGGCTCGCTGAGGCGCGCGACGTGCTGACCCGGCGGGAGGGCCAGATGCAGGCGCCCCCACCGCTGGAAGCCCCGCAGCCGATCGTCATCGAAGGCCCGCTGCTGCTTGGGGACAAGGTGTGGGTGCCGTCGCTTCAGGCCAGCGGTGAGGTGGTGGGCGTGGGCCCGACCGACGTCGAGGTCAAGATCGGCGGCTTCCGGATGCGGCTGAGCCAGAACCGCGTCGAGCTCCAGCAGCGCGGTGAGCAGCCGGCCGTCCAGGTGCGGGCGGGCAAGGAGCCGCGCGCGGCCAGCCCCGGCATGGAGCTGGATTTGCGCGGCATGACGGTGGACGACATGCTCATCGAGCTGGACCGCTACCTGGACCAGGCATATCTTGCCGGCTTGCCGTTCGTACGCATCATCCACGGCAAGGGCACCGGCGCGCTCCGCCAGGCTGTGCGGGAGGAGCTGCGCGGCCATCCTCTCGTCGGCGAGTTTCGCTCGGGTGAGAACAATGAAGGCGGCGAAGGCGTTACGGTAGCGAAGTTAGTGCAACGGTAACCACCAGGAACCGAAGACGCAAAGTCTCACAAAGGAACGTAAACCAAAGACCTTTGTGTACCCTTGTTCCTTTGTTCCTTTGTGGTAAAGAAAGGCTTCCCAATGGCGAATCGATCATTCGCGCAGATGTTGCGACAGAACCATGCGATCGAGCACGCGACGGTGACGCTGCTGAGCCAGCGGATCCCGGGCGTGTCCCTGATGGGCCGGAGCGACCTCCAGGGCTTCACCCTGTTCGGCGACGCCGATACCTCGTTGATCGAGGAGGTGACAGGCGAGGCGCTTGCCCGCCTGCAGTCGGGCGAATCCAGCCTGGCCGTCCACCCCAACTGCGGCACGAATCTCGTGACCGCGGGCATGCTGTCGGGGATGGCGGCCATGCTGGCTGCCAGCGGGCGCAACCGCACGTGGGCCGACCGCGTGCCCTCCTCGCTGCTTGCGGCAACGTTGGCGCTCATCCTGGCGGTGCCCGCCGGGCGGTGGATGCAGGAAAACGTGACCACCAGCCCCGAGGTCGACGGCCTGCGGATCACCGGCGTGGTCAGGCAGGGCGGCCCGGTCACCCGGCACAGGGTGCTGATCGGCTAGGGCCGGGCAACCCATGATCTTCCTGATCCACGGACCGGTGGAGCTGCTGCGCGCCGAGGCGCTGGCGGAGGTGGCGCGGTCCTGCGGCGACGACCCGGAGCTTGTCGACCTCAACACGACCCGGCTCGAGGGCCGGAGCATGACGCCGGCCGCAGCTGGAGAACGCGTGCGGCACGCTGCCGTTCCTGGCCGAGCGCCGGCTCGTGATCGTCGACGGGCTGCTCGCCCGTCTCGCCGCGCCGGCCAAGGGCAAGGGCAAAGGGGTTGAGGCTGCGGCCGCCGAGTGGCGGACGAACCGGCGGGCGACGACGAGCCGTCGCCCGAGGTGCTGCACGGGCAGGCCAAGGCCTTCCTCGCCTACTTCGACCACGTCCCCGAAAGCACGCTCCTCGTCCTGCTCGAAGAGGACATCGCGGCCGGGCCAGCCGCTGCGCAAGCTGCAGGAACTGAGCCGGGACGGGCGGGCGAAGATCATCACCTGCGAGAAGCTGAAGCGCAACGATCTGCCGACCTGGATTCGCGGCCGGGCGCAGATGCGCAAGGTGACGCTGGACGGGCCCGCGCTGATGGACCTGGCGGAGTTCGTCGGGGATGAGCTGCGGCAGCTCGACCAGGAGCTGATCAAGCTGGGCGACTACGCCGCGGCCGGACGGTGACGCGCGACGACGTCCGGCAAGCTGGTGCCCGCCACCCGCGTCGCCAGCGTCTTCGACCTCGTCGACGCGCTCGGCTGGGGGAACGCCGCGCTGGCGGGCAAGCTGATGACTCACGCGCTGGACGTGGACGGCGAGCCGCCGCTGCGCCTGCTGGCGATGATCGCGCGCCACTACCGCCAGCTGCTGCAGCTAAAAGCCATGCAGGCTCAGGGCGTGAAGCCGCCGGAAATCGCCCGGACGCTGGGGATCTTCGAGTGGAAGATGGGGAGCCTGACCGCGCAGGCCAACCGGCACAGCTTCGGCCGGCTCGAGCAGGCGCTGGAGCGCATGCTGGCGGCCGACGAGTCGATCAAGACCGGCAAGCTGACCGACCGCGAGGCGATGGACGTGCTGTTGGCCGAGCTTGTATCCTGACGCTCGGCGGGCGGGAACGGACGGCTTGAGGATCCCACGGCCGAGTTCTCTTTCCGCAGAATCCTCAAACCCTAGTCCACAGCCTTAGTCGCCGCCAAACCCGATCCAGAAATGGTTCGCGAGGATGTTGCTGGCAGGCATCAGGCGCAGCTTTCCCTCATGGAACGGGATCACGACGTCGCCCTCTGTCAGCGCCCGCGCATTCACGTAGCACACGTCCGGCGCGCGCCCCGAACTTCTCCGCAAAACGCTCGGCCCCGGCCGTCGCCTTCGCAATCACCGATCGGCCAGGGTCGTTATCGAACCACAGCAAACCCGCTTGCATGGCTACCTCCCGCGTCCCCGCGCACTGCTTCCTGCTGCCTCCACTGCCTCGACGCCGCGACCTCGAATGTGGCCGGCCGCGTGACCTGACCCGCGCGGGGCGCTGCCGGCTTTCCTGCGGCAGTGAATACCGCGGCTCCTGCGCCAGCTGCGCGATTGTCCGGCTGAACCAGGTCGGGCTGCGGCGCATGCGCCACAGCTGCGCCGCGCGTGTCGTGCGTCAGCTCGTACACGCCCTCCACGGTCCGCACCCGGAACCGGCGCTCGCGGCCGCAGGTCCGCAAACCCTCGATCGACAGCACCCGCACGTCGCGGCCCGCCCAGCGGAAGGCCTGCGGGTAGAACCCATCCGCGGCCATCCGCACCCGCACTTCATTAATCGTCTCCGCCATCGCCTTGCTCCTGGGCGCCTGCGTGCGCCCTCTACCAATCCCGTCCGTTCCACTCGTCGTCCGAACCTACCACCCGCAGCCGCCGCATCCCGCCGTCGGGGCTGTACTCCGGCGGTGGCAGCGGCGTCTGCGCCTGCATGTTCCGCATCCCCGCCAACTGGGAGGGGTCGAGCACGATCACGTTGGGCTGCTGCGGCAGGGCCTGCGGGTACGGCGGGTATGGCATGTCCCGCGCGGCTCTCCTGGCGGAACGATTGCCGTTCACGCCGCAGGAGCGCGATCAGCAGCAGGCTCGTCGGCACGCTGGCCGCCACCCCTACTGCCACGCCGATGACCACCGCCATCGCGTCGGTGCTCATTCGCTGCCCGATGACGATCGCCAGTGCGACGCCGAAGCCGAGCAGGATCAGAGGAATCAAACGTTTCACGAATCAACTCTCCAAACCGGATGTACTCTCCGTTTCTAGTTTGAGGTGCTGCTGCTGGCAGGCAGCAGCGGCGTCGAGGCGAGACGCAGCGCCTGCGATTGCCATGCCCGCCGCCGCCGGCCGCCGGAGCGCACTTGCGCCACGAGGCCGGCTAGCTCGCGACTGTCGGCATACGCCGCCTGGAAGCGAATCACCTGACCCTTCGCGACGAGCAGGAAGTCACCGCGGCCCAGGAGCCGCTCCGCACTCGATCCCGCAATGCCAGAAGCCACTTTTGCGTCTTCGGCGCTGACGACGCTGCCGACGAGCCTGACCGGGAAGTTGGCTTTCACGAGCCCGCCGACCAGCGTTGCGGCGGGCCGCTGCGTCGCCGCGACGACATGCAGGCCGGCCTCGCGGCCCCGCTGGGTCAGCCGCTGCAGAGCGTCCCCCACGGCCTTTCCACCGCTCTGCAGCAGGTCGGCCAGCTCGTCGATCGCCACGACGATGTGGGGCAGGCTTCGATGCAAGCTGGTCCCGGCGCTCCATCTCGGCCACGAGCGCGGAGAGGAGTTCGGAGGCCGACTGCGGATCCTGCACCACTCCCGCGCTCCGCCACACGTGGGGCAGCGCGCCGAGCGGGCCGAAACCGCGCCCCTTGGGATCGATCAGCGCAATCTGCAGCATTCCCGGATGGTTGTGCATCGCGAGCGATGTCAGGAGCGTGCGGAGGAGCGCCGTCTTCCCGCTCCCCGTCGTCCCCGCCAGCAGCAGGTGCGCGACGTCCGGGCTGTCGAGCCGCACCAGCAGCGGCGCGCCGCCCTCGTCGATCCCCAAGACCGCGCAGAACGGCGGCATCGAGGCAGAGCCCTCCGCAGATCTCGGCCAGGTCGACCGCTCGCGGCGTGTCGCGCGGCACTTCGACGTGCAGCACGCCGCCTTCACGGTAGACCCGCGCCGACTCGCACGCCGAGCGAGAATGCGAGTTCCTCGGCCAGGTTGCTCACCTTGGTCAGCCGCGTCCCCAGTGCCGTGGTCATGTCGAAGCGCACGAACCTCGGCGTCACCTTCGCCTGCCAGACCCGCGCAGGCACCTTGTGCGCTCCCAGCACGGTCTCGATCCGTGCAGCCTGCAGCTCGTACTTGTTCGCCATGGCCGTCACTCCACCCATCGCTGCGCCGTGCCCCTGACCGGGTGCCCGCGCTTGCGATAACTTGTGATATAGTACAGGTGTTCGCTCAACCGATAATAGCACGGCTGTTCAACGCGTGCAATAGAACGTTTCCAAATATTACCCGGGATTATCGAGAGAATCACAGTACTCGGTGCGCGGGACGCGTATCGTTGCGGAACCTGCAGCCGTTAAGCTATAATGGTCTTGCTGAGTCGACCTGCCGCTCCCAGCGGCGCGGCGAGATGGGGAGAAGAATGGGATTGCACGGCACACGCAGCCTCGGCACCCTGCTGATGGGCGTCGGGCTGGTCATGATTTTGAGCGTCGGCGGCTACTTCGCTTGGAACGAGGTCCAGGCGTCACAGGTTCGTTCGGAGCTCGAACAGGGCTCGGCTGCCGCGGCCGCTCGGGCCACGCGCATGGCACAGGAGCTCGGCGCTCTCCACGCCGCAGGGCGCGACGGCTTCGCCTGCCAGTGGCCTCCGCGACTCCGCAGCCGGCGCATGGTCGCCAAGGCCGGCGCATCGCCGCGCACGCCGAGGCCGCTCTTCCGACGAGCACGACGACGCCCACTCGCCAGCCCACGGCCACGAAGCGTCCCGACGGCTGCCGCCACCGCGACAGCCGACTCCACCGCGTCGCCGCGGCCGCCGCCAGTCCCGACTCCGGCTCCGGTGCTTCCGGTCAGGCTGCAGATCCCCGATCTGAAGATCGACACCAAGGTCGAGGAGATGGGTTGGAACGTGGTGCAGACCAAGTCGGGCCCGGTCTCCGAGTGGGCGCTGCCGAAGAACGACGCCGGACACCATATCAACAGCGCCTGCATCGGCCAGCCGGACAACCTCGTGATCTCGGGCCACAACAACATCTACGGCCGCGTCTTCATGCCGATCAGCCAGGCCTGGACCAACGACAAGCGCGTGAAGGTGGACAATTACACCGACAAGTCCGACGTCCTCGACGGCCGGGAGTTGATCCTCTTCGATGCCGCCGGCGCGCAGCACAAGTACGTCATCACGGACTTCTTCCGGCTGAAGGACACCGGCGTACCCCAGCAGCAGCGCGAGGCCAACGGCCACTACATGCTGCCCACCGGCGACGAGCGGGTAACGATCATCACCTGCTGGCCGCCGACGAACAACACGCATCGCCTGGTCGTCATCGCCAGGCCCGAGAAATAGTCGCGCGGATCCTCGCGGTCCGAATAGGAGAGTGAGCAGGATGTTTCGACGTTTGCGTCTCCCGGTCTATGTCGTGGCCGGCGCAGTTCTGTTGACCGTCTCGCTGGCAGCGCCCGCTGCCTGGGCCACGCCCGGCCAAAGTCCCGCGGCCCAGACCGTCTCCACCGCCACCGCGCCCGCGCCAACCGACGCGCCCGACGACCGTGAGCCGCCCGACTGCCGTCCCGCCGCCCGCCACCCCGTCAGCCCGCCGCGACGATCCAGCCGGCGCGACCGCCGGCGGCCCCCGGCCCCTGTACCGCGAACTCGAGGCTCACCCTCGCCGCGGACCGCCGCCAGGTCTGGCCCGGTGCGACCGTCGTCTTCACGGCCACGCTGACGAACACCGGCCAACAGCCGCTTGCAGCAGATCGTGCTCGAGAACCAGCTTCCCGCCGAGCTTGAGCCGCAGTCGGTCATCAGCGGTAGCGGGAACTGGCAGGGCCGGACGCTCACGGTCACCTCCGACGCGCTCGCGCCGGCGGCTCGCCTTGCGGTCGTCTACTCCGCCCGCGTCGCCACCGCGCCTTCCGGCAAGGGCATCGTCGTGCGCGCAGGTGCGACGACGGCCGGCTGCCCCGCGAAGACCGCCAGCGTGACGCTCGGCGCTGCCGCCTTCCGAATTGCCGCGCACCGGCGGCGCCATCCGGTAGCCCGCCTGACGGCCGGGAGCCGACGCGTCGCTCGCCGCTCCCGGCCGATTCCGCCCGATCCATGGAAAGGGGGCTGCGAGTGCCCCGTGCCCCGCGTGGCCTCCGGTCGCTCCTTGCCCCGGCGATTGCCGGCTCCGCTGCTCTCGCGCTCTACGCCCGCACCCTGCCCCCCGGCCTCACCTGGGCCAACAACGGCGCGGACGGGGGCGACTTCCTCGCCGCCGCCCTGACCGGCGGCGTGCCCCACCCGACCGGCTACCCGACCTACCTGCTGCTCCTCCGGCTTGCCACCGCCTTCTATCCGGGCGAACCGGCGCGGGCCGGCGCGTGGCTGTCCGCCATTTGCGCGGCGCTTGCGGCCGCGCTCCTCGCCGACCTGGCGCAGCGTTTCGCCTGGCACGCGGATCATGCTCGCACCGTCGACCGCAACCTGGGCCGGCGTCGCGGCCGGCCTCGCCTGGGCAGCTTCGCCTGCGCTCTGGGGCCAGGCCACCATCGTCGAAGTCTACGCGCTCAATGCGCTCTTCTGCGTCGCGTTGCTCTGGCTCTCCTGGCGCGCTGTCCAGGCCGCCGAAGCCCGCTCGCCATCCCTGCCCTGGGTCGCGGCTCGCGGGCTGCGTCCTCGGCCTGGGTCTCGGCAATCACCTCACCGTCGCCCTGATGCTGCCCGGCCTGGCCGTCTGGTTCTGGGCGGCCCGCAGGCGGCTCCGCGCTGGGCCGCTTCTGATTGGGCGGCCGGGTTCCTCGGCCTCGCCGCCGGTCTGCTCGTCTACGTCTACCTCCCGCTCGCCGCCCGCGGCGGTTCCCCGGTCGTCTGGGGCGATCCCGGCTCCCTGCCCGGCTTCCTGTGGATCGTCACCGGCCGGCCCTATGCGGGCCTCGCCTTCGGCCTGCCGCTCCAGCTCGCTCGGCCCCCGCCTTCAGGGTTGGGCCACCTGGACCGCGGCCCAGTTCCTGCCGTGGGGGCTTGTCCTGTCGCTGGCCGGCCTCTGGCGCATCGACCAGCTTGCCCGTCGCGATCCCCTGGCGCGTGCCTGGTGGGCCGCCACGCTCATCACCTGGTGCCTCTACACGCGTCTACGCGATCGGCTACAACACGACCGACTCGCTGACCTATCTCCTGCCCGCCTTCGCGATGATGGCCCTGTGGCTCGGCGAAGGGCTGCACGCCCTTCTGGGCCTGATTGCCGCTCGCCCCGGTCTCCAAAACGTCAATCGCGCCTGCTCGCCGTTGCCGCGCTCGCCGTCGTGCCCGTCGCCGTCAATTGGCAGCGCCAGGACCTGAGCCGCGACGATGCAGCCCGCCGCTTCGTCGACTCCGCGCTCGCCGAAGCCGAGCCAAACGCCGTCATCCTGGCGGCCGGCGACGAGCGCACCTTCGCCTTGTGGTATGCCGTCTACGGCTTGCGCCGCCGCCCCGACGTCGCAGTACTCAATGTCAACCTGTATGGATTCGATTGGTACCGGCGTTCGCTTGCGAAGACACGCCCTGACCTGTTATCATTCCTCCGCGCGGCGCCGCCCATCGACCTGCTGGTCGATGCCTTGGCGGCCGAACGGCCGGTATACGCAGCCGAGGACTTGGGCCCCGGCGTATCCCTGGCCGGCGGACAGCCGGAGGGCGTTCTCACCCGGCTCGCAGCCCCATAGGGGCCGCCGCGTGAGCTCGAGCCAAGCTTACTTCTACCCGAGACCGGTGTACGGCGCACCTGCCGCGCACCGGCGTGATGGTTGCCGGTTTCACAAATGCCCGATCGACCCGTTTCCGCGTTATCCAGCCGCCTGAACCGCTGGCTGGCGCTCGCACTCATCGTTTCGACCCTCATCTTGTTGGGGTGGCTCGGCTGGCGCGCCGTCCGCACCGCGCTTTATGCCCGCGCGGCCCTCGCCGACCTCGACCGGCTGCAGGCCCTGCTTGCCCAGCCCTCACAGTCGGCCCTGCCCCAGGCCCAGGCCGACCTCGCCAGCCTGCACGAGCACCTGTCCCAGGCGCAGGCGGCCGGCCGCCCATTCATGCGCATGGCGCCCGCCCTCGGCTGGGCTCCCCCGTTACGGCGCCGACATCCAAGCCGCGCCGCAGCTGGTCGACATGGCGGTCGAGGTGGCGTCGGCCGGCCGCATCGCTTCCGACGCGCTCGGGCCGGTCGCGGAGCTGGTCACCGGCGCGGGCGGCGGCCTCGACGCCCTGCCCAAGGCCGTCGACGCGCTGACCGCCGCGCAGCCGGCCATCGCCGAAGCCGGCGCCCGCCTCGCACGCGCAGCCGAGCTGCGGGCCGAGGTGCCGCCCCTTTCCGAGCCCCGGCTCGTCGCCCTGCTTGCAAAGGTCGACAAGCTCCTCCCCCTCGCGCAGGACGGCGTCGCGCTGCTCCAGGCTGCCCCGGCACTGCTCGGGGCCGACGCGCCGCGCACCTACCTCCTGCTGGCGCAAAACAGCGAGGAGCTGCGCGCCACGGGCGGCTTCATCAGCGGCGCCGGCCACGTCACCATCGACCACGGCCGCCTGACCGGTCTCGTGCTCAAGGACAGCTACGCGCTCGACAACTGGCAACAGCCTCACCCCAGGCCCCCCGCCGCGATCACGAAATATATGGCCGCCGACCTGTGGGTGCTGCGCGATGCCAACTGGTCGCCCGACTTCCCCACCTCCGCCGACGTCGCCCGCGGCTCTACGCGCAGGACCAGGGGATCGAGACGGACGGCGCGGTGGCGCTCGATCTCGAGGCGGTGCGCCTGCTCGTGGGCGCAGTCGGCCCGCTGCACGGTGCCCGGCGTCGCCGAGCCGATCACCGGCGCGAACGCCCTCCAGTGGATGAAGTCGGCCTGGGAAAACCCGACGGCCGCACAGGGCGCCGACGGCCAGCCGGCGGGTGATTGGTGGTCCAGGCGCAAGGACTTCATGGGCGACCTGGTCAAGGCCGCGCTTGCCAAACTCCAGGCCGGCGGCGACCTCGACGCGATCGCGCTCGCGCGTGCGGTCTACGCGTCCCTCGACGGCCGCCACCTGCAGGCAGCCGTCGACGACCCGGCCCTGGCAGCCCTGCTCGCGCAGCGCGGCTGGGACGGCGGCTTGCGTCTGCCCGAGCGCAGTGATTTTCTAGGCGTCGTCGACAGCAACGTCGGCTTCAACAAGGCGAACTCGTTCGTCCGTGAAGCGCTCGACTACCGCGTCGAGGACGTCCAGGGCGGGCTTGAGGCCACCCTCACCATCACGTACACTCACGGCGCGCCGGCCGGCGCCGAGACGATCTGCGACCGCACCGCGGGCTACGGGCCGGATTACGGCTCGCTATCCGCCCGCTGCTACTGGGACTACCTGCGGGTCTACACCGTGCCCGACGCCGAGCTGATCGAGTCCGTCGGGCTTGAACAACGCCGCCACCGAGCCAGGCGAGGACGGCGCGACGGTTTTCACCGGCGACTTCGTGCTCAAGCCGGGCGAGCGTCCAGGTGGTGAAGCTGCGCTACCGCCTCCCCGCCTCGCTTGCGCCCGCGACGGCCGGACCGTACCAACTCTTCGTTCGCAAGCAGGCCGGGGCGTCGGAGCTGCCGCTGGTCGTCAGCTATGCCGCTTGCACCCTGAATACGACGCTGACCACCGACGTTCGCTTCAGCTGTCCCCCCGACGGTCCCCAGCCGGCCGCGGGTACGGAGTGATGGAGGCTTGATCATGGCCCGGCCGCCTCACGGCCTTGCGCTGCGGATACTCTTACTCGTCATCTGCGCCGTGCTCCTGGGCGGCGTGCAGCGCGCCCGTGCGCGTCACCTGGAAAACCGAGACCGAGATGAACACGGCCGGCTTCAACCTCTATCGCGGCGCCTCTCCCGAGGGACCCTTCGATACGAAGGTGAATCAGGAACTCATCCCGCCATCGCCCGATCCCCTCACCGGCAAGGAATACACCTACCTCGACACGACCGCGCAGGTCGGTGCGACGTACTACTATGAGCTCCAGGAGGTCGAGCAGAACGGGACGGTCAACCGCTTCGGGCCGATCAGCGTGCGAGCCGGCGGCCTGCAGTGGCCCCAGGTCGCCATTCTCGCCGGCCTGGTCCTGCTCGTGCTGCTGATCTGGCTGCGCGGCGGCCGCATCCGGCAGCAGAGCCGGCGTGCCGGCAGCCCTGAATCAGGGCAACCCTCAATGAGACTCAAGCTCGCCGGCTGGATCGTCGGACCTCCAGTTGAGCCAGCCCGCGCTCGCCGAGGCTGCAGAGCGGCGCTATGCGGATTTCAAGGCCGCCGCGCCGGGCGAGCCTGACCTGGTCGTCGTGGCCCGGCATGAACCGCCGCCGCAAGGCCATGATGGCGCGAAGCATTCTGCAGGCCCCGGTTCTGGCCGCAGGTGAAAAATATCTACTTGACGGCCCCTATTTCTATGGTATGATTGACCCATCGAAAGGGCGCGCATCCCTGGATTCGCGTTCTCCCGAACCCGCGCAAGAACTTGAATACTTTCTGCGCATCGCGCTGGCTTTCTTTGCTCTGCAGCGCGATGGGCTTTTGGTCCACTGTGCCACCCTGAGGCGAAACGGCCTCGTTTATTTGTTTGTAGGTCAAAGCGGCAGCGGCAAATCGACCGTCGTGGCGCTGTCGGCTGCAGCGAAGCGAGCCACTGCTCTCGGCGACGATTTGATCCTGCTGCGTAAGCATGCCGGCGGCTGGCAGGCGTACGGGACGCCCTTCTGGAATCTCGAGGCCACCGGCCGGGATGACCAGGTTGCCGAGGGTCCCGTCGCCGGCATCTACAAGCTCGTCCAGGACACCGTCGTCTTTGCCGAGCCGATGGGCCGGGCCGCCGCCGCTGCCGAGCTTGCTGCCAACTGCCCGGTCGTCAATGACCAGCCCGCGTTGCTGCCGGCCCTGATCGATCGCTGTGCCACCATCGCAGCGGCGATACCGGTTCGGCGGCTGCACTTTCGCAAGGATGACGCCTTCTGGGATGTCATCCTCGATGAGGCGACGTGACAGATGTGATTCCACGCCGGGTTTCGAGCGTTGCCAGTCGTGCGCTCGAAGGCGAGGCGGTTTTGGTTCACGCGGAGCGCAAGAAGATCACGGTGTTGAACGGCGTCGGGGCCCGCTTGTGGGAGCTGGCCGACGGCGAACACACCGTCTCCGACATGGCCCGCGTGATCGCCGGCGAGTACGAGGTCAGTCCGGCCAAGGCAGAGGCGGATGCCCTGGCGTTCTGCCAGGACCTGGCAGAACGTGGCTTGCTGACCTTCGGCTCGTGAAGCGCGCGTTGGCGCTGCGACCACAACTCGCCTGGAGTCTGCGTAATTGTGTGTGGCGGTACATCATCTAGGAGGACACCATGGACCAGAAGCAGGAGCGGAAGCCATACGAGGAACCGGCCGTCGTGTACGAGTCGGCGTTGGAGGTCCGGGCCGGGCAGCCCACCCACCATGCCCGACCTGTTTGACCTGACCGGCGAGTAAGAACCTGGCCCTACGCCTGGCGTGCCGCCTGTCGCTGCCTGGCCCACGCACCTCCGGCCGAAGTCGGAGGCTGCTCGGGCTTGCTTGAGAGCGCGCGTGCGTCGTTCGGGCGGGCCGAGCTGGCGCACCTTTCCGAACTGCTTCGACGCGCCGTCGGCTGCCGGCACTCGCTGCAGCACCCAGGCCGAACCCGAGCGCACGTTCGTCCGTGCTCGCCTACTTCAATCGTCGCAACTGAACAGTCGCAATTGGTCGAACGTCTTGGCGTTCTCTGGTCAATCGGCCGGCACATCCAATTGTGCCGGCCGTTTGTGTTAATTTATCTCATTGACACCCTTTGTGCCGGATTGTATAATCCGAATTGCCTCATCGCTTGATGTACGCAGCCGCCTTTTGCGCCACCTGCACGCAGTTGATCACAAGGAGGAACCGCTGTGAGACCAGCTCTCGGTAGTGTCCTTGCGGTCGTCCTGCTCCTCGGGTTGGGAGCGCTCGCCGTCTTCGCACTGGCCTCTCCCGGCCGCGCCCCCGCCCTCGCCTTCGCCGCCCGAGCCTGCTGTTGCACCGGACTCTGCGACCGACGCGGCCGGCTCGGTGAAGTGGACCGATTTGGCCGTGCCCCTTGAGGTGAATATCGACGGATCGGACACTGGAACCGTCAACAACGCCGACGAGGTCGCGGCGTACATCGTTGCATCCTGTCCTGCTGCGCAGCCATGCCCCGGCGCAATCCCCAGATTGTCGCATTTCAAGAACGATACCCAGGCATGGGAGACGCACGAAGTCGGAACCGGCGCCGATAGCACGAACTTCGCGATCGGGCTCGGCGACGCTTTCTTCGTCGCGGCCGACGCGGCGCTGACCGCGCCCACCCTCAGCTGGGTCGGCGGCGTCCCCGCGTCGGGCTCCATCCACTACAACGTCGGCGCCAACAGGTGGACCGCGCTGATGATCCCGCTGGATCGCAGCATTGACGGCGCGCCCGCCAAGGCGGACGATCTCGCGGTCGCGATCGGCCGCGGCGGCACGGGCGTCACGAAGGTCGCGCAATGGCGCGAGGACACCCAGACCTGGGAGATCCGGGAGGTGGGCACGCTCTACGGCGGCGACAACTTCCCGGTTCAAATCGGCTATCCTTACCTCGTCTACTCGACGGTCGCGTACACTTGGCCGTGACCTGCTGGACTTCTCGGTTGAGATTCGAATTCTTGCACGCGAGGGGCGGCGATGCGCTCGCAAGGAGGAGTTGTGAATTCTAACCGCATACAGTTGTCCGTCGCGCTTCTTGCATTTCTCGCGCTGTCGGTCGCCTTGATCCTGCCGACCGCGGCCGCGCCCCAAGGCCAGGTGACTTTCACAGCCGCCGAAGACGTTACGCTGGACCCCAACCGGTCGGGAAATCTCAACGCCTATCCGCTTCAGCTTGCCGTCCAGGCCGGACCGGCGAAAGCCCCCACGAAGGTTTTCCTGCTCAAGTTCAACATCGGCGCCGATCCTCTTGGCTCAAACACCCCTGTCGTGCAGGCTGCGCTGAGCCTGGCTGCCATTGGCAAGCAGTGCAGCCAACCCGGCCGACCCTGTTCGGGTCGACGTCTACGGGACGACCTCCTCTTCCTGGACGGAGACGGCCGCGCAGTGGAGCACGGTCGGGCCCGGCGCCAGTTCAATAAGGGGATCGAAACTGTTGACGTCCGACACCACCCTGCCTGCTACCGGCCCGGCCTACGTGGACCGGCGTCGAATCGGATTTGTTCGCCGCGTACGTCGAGAACGCTCGCACCAGGGGTGGTGTTGTCAGCCTGTGGGTTGAGATGGCCGCCGACGCTGCGGACAGAAGCACGGCTTCCTTCGAAAATCGGGAACGGATAGGGCAGCAAAAGGGCTGTGCCGGCGCAACGCTGGCGCCCACGCTTCAGATTGCCGACAAGAAACCGACGCCGACAAACACGTCGACCCACACCCCGACGTCGACCAGCACCTCGACAAGCACGTCGACCCCGACGTCGACCAAAACGCCGACCAGCACGCCGACTAACACGGGTACGCCCGCAAACACCAACACGCCGACCAGCACGCCCACGAATACCGGCACGCCGACGAACACGCCGACAAGCACGCCAACCAGCACGTCGACCACTACGCCGACGAGTACGCCGAGCAGTACGCCGGGAAGCCCGGCACCCAGGCACTACATCTACCTGCCCGCAGTTCTGCGCTAGGCACGCTTGACCGTTCGCCGGGCGCCCCAAATCAGTTGTGGGCGGCTTCCCTGATCGCGAGCGCCAATGCCCGCGCCCGTTCCGGCGCATCCCCCACGTATCCGCTCGCGTCCAGCCAGCCGGCCAGCTGATCCGGCGGCGCAAACGCGCTCAGCCGCGGGTCGGCCGCCAAGGTCTTCACCAGCGGGTTGCCCTCGCCCGCCTGCACCGATGCCCACGCCGTCATCGCGTGCTCCCGCATGATTTCGTGCATCTCCTGGCGATTCGCCCCGCGCTTTCCCAGTTCCATCAGCAGCCGCTCCGTCGCCGCGAACGGGCCGTACGTCGCCAGCAGCCGTTCGCTCGCCGCCCTATCTACCTTCAACCCCGCCAAAATGCGTGTCGCCCGCGTAATCAGCTCGTCCGTGATCAGGAAGCTCTCGGGCAGGATGGTCCGCCGGTTGGCCGAATCGTCCAGCGTCCGCTCCAGCAGGCTGTGCGCGGCGTTGTCCCACGCCACCCGCGGCATGCCGGCCAGCAGTCGGGCCAGGCTGTCGATGTTCTCGGCGTGGATGGGGTTGCGCTTGAACGGCATCGCGCTCGAGCCCACCTGACCCCGGCCGAACGGCTCAGCCCACTCGCCGATCGGCGGTGTCTGGAGGAAGCGCAGATCGAACGCGAACTTGTACAGCGACTGCCCGAGCCCTGCGAGCGCGGCCAGCACCGTGTAATCCTGCTTGCGCGGGTAGACCTGCGTCGCAACCGGGTAGGCTTCGAGGCCGAGATCGCCCATCACGCGGCGCTCCAGCTCAGCCGGCGTCATCCCCGTCCCGTCAAGCAGCTGCCGGTACGAGGCCGAGGTGCCCACCGCCCCCTTCAGTCCTTTCCCGCGGACCGCCGCGCGCACCCGGCGGAGGTCGAGGTAGTCTGCCAGCAGGTCCTGGCCGTATTGCGCCAGCCGGTAGCCGGTCGTCGTCGGCTCGGCCGGCTGCAGGTGCGTAAACGCAATCGTTGGCGCGTCGGCCCACCGCTCGATCTGCTCCGCGAAGGCCTCGAGCAGCCCGTGCAGCTTCTCGAGCACGAGGTCAAGCGCTTCCCGCACCCGCAGCGCCTCGGCGTTGTCCTCGATGTCCATCGACGTCGCGCCCAGGTGGATGATCCCCCCTCCCACCGCGCACTGCTCCGCGTAGGTCCGCACCTCGGCCATCAGGTCGTGATGGATCTCCGCCTCGATCGCCAGGCTGCGCTCCAGGTCGATGTCCCCGGCATGCGCTTCGAGGTCCCCCACCTGCTCCGCGCTGACCAATCCCGCTGCCTGTTCCGCCCGCGCCAGCGCAACCCACATCCGCCGCCACAGCCGCCTGCGGTTCAGCTCGCTCCACACCGACTCGCATCTCCGCCGACCCGTACCGCCACGTGAACGGCGACAGATAAGTGTCGTATGAGTAGCTTCTCTCGCTCACGCAAACCGCCTTTAACCACGAAGAACCAAAGAATCCAAGGTTCACAAAGCTCTTTGTGTCACTTCGGTTCTTTGGTTCTTCGTGGTGAGTGTGTGGCTGGTCTTACAGCACGATCAGTTGGTCGCGGCCCGGCCCCACGGAGACGTACTGCAGCGGGGTCCCGGCTAAGCTCCGCGATGCGCTCCAGGTAGGCTTTCGCAGCCTGCGGCAGGTCCGACCATTTTCGCGCATGCCGCGTCGACTCCTGCCACCCCGCCCAAGTCTCGTACACCGGGTCCGCGCGCGCCATGTTATACGTGTCCGGCATCCGAGTCGTCACCTCGTCCCCGATCCGGTAGGCCGTCGCGATCCTCAATTCCGGGAGGCCGTCGAGCACGTCCAGCTTGGTGATCGCCAGGCCCGTGAACCCGTTCAGCCAGGTCGCGTACGACAGCGCGACGCCGTCGAGCCAGCCGCAGCGGCGCGCCCGTCCGGTCGTTGCCCCGTACTCCGCCCCGACCTCCCGCAGGTGGTCTGCCACCTCGTCGTGCAGCTCCGTCGGGAACGGGCCTGCCCCGACCGCAGTGCAGTAGGCCTTCACGACCCCGACGACCTGCTCGATCGCTCGCGGGGGCAGCCCGGCGCCCGAGAAGCCGCCGCCCGCGATCGGATTCGAGGAGGTGACATAAGGATACGTGCCCCAATCGAGGTCCCGCATCACGCCTAGCTGGCCTTCGAGCAAGATCGCCTGCCCCGCCCGGTACGCGTCCTGCACCACCGGCACGGTGTCCACGATCCGGCCGTCGAGCGCGTTGCCCCAACCCATCGCCTGGCGCGCCAGCCCGTACAGGTCGAACTCCTCCGCGCCAAGCTGCGTGACGGCCCGGTTGACGCGCGGCAGCGCGAGGGCCAGCCGGTCGGCCAGGTAACCCGGCCGGCAGAGGTCGCCCATGCGGATCCCCGTGCGCGCCGCCTTATCGGAATACGCCGGCCCGATCCCGCGCTTGGTCGTGCCAATCTGCGCGCCGCCCCGGGCGGACTCCTCCAGCCCGTCCAGTATTCGGTGGTAAGGCATGACGACGTGAGCCCGGTCGGAAATCCAGAGGTTGTCGAGGCTGACGCCCGCCGCGGCAAGCTCGCTCATCTCGTCCAGCAGCGCGGGGGGGTGAACGACCGTGCCGGGGCCAATGATGCACGCTGTCGCAGGGTTGAAGATGCCCGACGGGACCAGGTGCAGGCGAAAGGTGCCGAAGTCGTTGACCACCGTATGCCCCGCATTGTCGCCGCCCTGGAAGCGGATGACCATGTGCGCGTTCTGGGCCAGGTAGTCGACGATGCGGCCCTTCCCCTCGTCTCCCCATTGTGCGCCGACGACGGCGGTTACGGCCATGCCAGCCTCCTGACGTTCATTGAAGGATGGCCGCAGTATACCACCTTGACCGGAACGTCGCGAATCGCGAAAATCAGGGTCCGGTTCCCGACGTCCAGCGCTTCCATTAGCTCGATGCGATTGCCAAACGGATCGACGATGTGCGCCCGGTCGTACCCCGGCAGCGGGACGTCGAAAGTCACGCCGACCCCGGCGGCCTCAAGCCGGGCGACAAGCTCGGCCAGCCCGTGAACCAGCAGGGCCGGGTGCGCCTTCTTCAGCGGCCGCATGTCCGGCTCTGCGCCGAGGTGCAGCTTTGCGCCGCCCGCTTCGAACCAGGCCCCGCCCCGGCCAGCCAGCGCCGCGGGCTTCGACGTCTCGCGGAAACCCGAGCAGCCCGACGTAGAACTCCCGCGCCCGCTCCTCCTCCCCCGGCGGCATCGACAGCTGCACGTGGTCGATCCCGTAAACCTCCCCCATCCGCCGCCTCCTGTCGTACGCCCGGTTTCCCCGGCTCCGCCTGATCCCCGCCCCCGTCGTGACCCTCTCCGCCCACCAACGCCATCTCCAGCGCTTCCCGCAGCGTGCGCGCGCCCAGCACCTGCAAGCCCGCCGGCGGATGCTCGAGCTTGCGGGCCGCCGTGGCAGGCACGAGCACCCGCGTGAATCCCAGCTTGGCGGCCTCGTTGAGCCGCCGCGGCAGCTGTCCCACGCTCCGCAGTTCGCCGCTCAGCCCCACTTCGCCCACCAGCGCCAGGTCGGCCGCCACCGGCCGGTTTCGCGCCGAGGAGGCCACGGCCACCGCGACCGCCAGGTCCGCGGCCGGCTCGTCCACCTGCAGCCCGCCGATGACGTTGACAAAGACGTCCTGGTCCGCCAGCCGGATGCGCGCCCGCTTGCTCAGCACCGCCGTGATCAGCAGCAGGCGGTTGAAGTCCACGCCGTTGGCGGTGCGCCTGGGCTGCGCGAAGGTGGTCGCGCTCGACAGGGCTTGCACTTCGACCAGGATCGGCCGCGTGCCCTCCATCGTGACCGCGATGGCCGAGCCGGGCGCGTTGGGAATGCGCTCCGCCAAGAACGCCTCCGACGGGTTCGTCACCTCGACCAGCCCGCTCTCCGCCATCTCGAACACGCCAACTTCGTTGGTCGAGCCAAAACGGTTCTTGACCGACCGCAGCAGCCGGAACGAGTGGAACCGCTCGCCTTCCAGGTAGAGCACCGTGTCCACCATGTGCTCCAGCACCCGCGGCCCGGCGATCGCGCCCTCCTTGGTCACGTGCCCCACCAGGAACAGCGGGAACGTCTGGGCCTTCGCGAGCCGCAGGAGGTGCGCCGAGCAGTCGCGCACCTGCGTCACGCTGCCTGCGCCCGACTGGATGCTGTCCGAGTAGATGCTCTGCACCGAATCGACCACCACCATGCGCGGCTGCAGCCCCTGGATATGGTTCGAGATCGTTTCTAGGTGCGTCTCCGCCAGCACCTGGATTTCGGGCGACACGATGCCCAGCCGCTCCGCCCGCAGCTTGATCTGCGCGGCCGACTCCTCGCCCGAGACGTAGAGCACCGGCCCTTCGCCCGCGTGGTTCTGGCCCGGCCGCGCCAGCGCGTCGCAAAGCTGGATCAGGAGCGTGCTCTTGCCGATCCCCGGGTCGCCGCTGATCAGCACCACCGAGCCCGGCACGATTCCCCCGCCAAGCACCCGGCTCAGCTCGCCGATGGGCACGGGGATGCGCTCGTATCCGTCCGCCGGGATGTCCGGCAGCGCCAGCGGCCCGCCGCCGCCGATCGCGATTGCCGCGCCCGCAGGCCGGCTCGGTGACGGCTCCTGGACAACCATTTCTACCAGGGAATTCCACTCGCCGCAGTCGGGGCACTTGCCCATCCACTTCGGCTGCGCGCTCCCGCAGTTCGAGCACACGTATCGGGTTCTCGATTTCACCATAGCGCGTTCTTTCTGATCGGGTTTGCTTCGCTCATTTGTTCGTCATTGTAGCCCCAAGCGCCGGCCGCGTCAAGGGAATAAGTGTTGCGCGGGGTGCCTGAAACCTGAGATTCGAGAGATTTGTGAAGTTTGTGAGACATGCCATTTTGCCACTTCAATCGCAATCATCTTCGCTCCTGGACCAAGGGTACGAGGGGAGTATAGCGTCCTGAGCGGAGTGCGGCGGTCTGTTTCGCCGCACGGAGTCGAAGGATGCGGCCCCTCAGCGCAACCCGGCCCGGCATCCCTCGACTGTGCCGCAGGCTTTGCAGATCATGCCCTTTGAGTTAGCATGACGGCTATGAATCGCGTCACACTGCTCAACATCGGCTTCAATCTCCTCCTCGCGGTGATCTTCGTGCTGTTGAACGCTTGGGCTTTGCGCGCCGGGCTGGAGGAGACCTTCGTCGCCCTGGCCCTGATCTACGGTCTCATCATGGTCCTCGGCAACGCCATCTTTGTGGCCTACTCCCAGAAGTAGGCGAAAGGAAGCGGCATGAAAACGGTGCTTTGTTATGGCGACTCGAACACGTGGGGTTACAACGGCGCGACCGAAAGCCGGTATCCCTACGAGCAGCGCTGGACCACGGTGCTTGCTCGCGAGCTGGGCCCCGACTACCTGGTCATCCCCGAGGGTCTCAACGGCCGGACCACCGTCTGGCCCGACCCGATCGAGGGCGAGTACAAGAGCGGCAAGAGCACGCTGCTCGCGATCCTCGAGTCGCACTACCCCATCGACCTCGTCGTGCTCATGCTGGGCACGAACGACCTCAAGCACCGGTGGGGCCTTTCCCCCTGGGACATCGCGTCCGGCGCCGAGGCGCTGGCGGAGATCATCCAGGCGAGCGCCTTTGGCCCCGGCGATGCCGCGCCCCAGGTCCTCCTGGTCGCGCCCGCGCCAACGTGCGTACCCGGCACCCGGTTCGAGGAGATGTTCGTCGGCGCGGACGAGAAATCCCGGCGGCTCGGCCACTTCTACAAGCTGGTCGCCGGCGAGCTTGGCTGCGGCTTCCTCGATGCCGGCGAACACATCGTCTCGTCGCCGGTCGACGGCATCCATCTCGACGCGGCCGAGCTGCCGAAGCTCGGCCGCGCGGTGGCCGCTGCCGTCCGCGAGATGCTGCCTTGAGCGCGACGCGCACCCGCCTGCACGCCCTGGTGCGCCCGCCGGGAGACAGCTTCGCGTCGGCCATCAGCAGCACCGGCGCCAGGATCGACCCTGCGCTCGCGCGATTACAGCACCGGCAGTACTGCCAGGCCCTGAGGGAGGCCGGGGTGCAGGTCGAAGTACTGCCCCCCGACGAGCGTTATCCCGACAGCTGCTTCATGCAAGACCCCGCGCTGGTGATCCGCGGCACGGCCATCGTCGCCCGGCCCGGCGCCGCCACCCGCCGCGGCGAGGAGCAGCTCGTCGCGCCGCTTCTCAGGCAGCGTTTCCCAGCCGTGGACATCACGCCTCCGGCAACGCTCGAAGGCGGCGACGTCCTGGTCCTCGCCGATCGCGTCTACGTCGGCCGCTCGGACCGGACGAACGCCGAGGGCATCCGCCAGCTCGCCGCCGTGCTCCATCCACTGCCCGTCGACGAGATCCCCGTCTCGGGCCTACTGCACCTGCTCAGCGGCGTGACCTACCTCGGCCGCAGCACCGTGCTCACCGTCCGGGCGCTGGCAGCCCGCCCCGAGTTCGGCGGCCTCACGGTGCTGGTCGTCCCCGATGAGGAAGCGTACGCGTGCAACACCCTCGCCCTCGGCGATTGCGTGATCGTGCCCGAAGGCTATCCGGCCACCGCAGCCATCCTGGCGGCGCACGGTTTCCGGGTGTTTCCCGTGCCTGTTGGGGAGTTTGCGAAGGCCGACGGCGGCGTGACCTGCCTGTCGCTCGTGTACGAAGAAGCCCCCGATGGCTCAGCGCCTGCTTGACCGATACCCCGTGGGCGAGCGGGTGGAAATCGTCTTTGTGATCGACGGGGACGAGGTCTGGCGCGCCGGCGACGTGGTGAGCCACCAGTATCCCGCGGTCTGGGTGCGGACGGACGCCGACCGGCGCCTGTGGTTCGTGACGAACGGCAAGCGGATCCGTCCCACCGCCCCACCAGCCTGATCTCGCCTAACCTCGGGCTTCCCAAAAACCTCCTCTATCAAAAACAACCTCCGAGGTTTCGCAAACCTCGGAGGTTTGTATCTGTACGCGGGTTCGTCCTACCCATTCCGCCGCGCCAGCAGCCCCCGCCCGGGCGCAAACACGAGCGCGATCAGGAAGAACGCCGTACACACCAGCACGATCGCCGCGCCCGAGGCCACGTTCACGTAGTACGACAGGTACAACCCGGTGATGGCGGAAACCCCCCCGATGGTCGCTGCCACCGCCATCATTGCGGGCAAGCGGCGCGTCAGCAGCGAGGCCGTCGCGGCCGGCGTCACGAGCATCGCCACCATCAGCCCCACCCCGACGGTTTGCAGCGCCGTCACCACCGTCACGGCGAGCATCACCAGCAGCAGGTAGCGGTACCGCTGGTCGTTGATCCGCAGGATTTGCGCCAGCACCGGGTCGAAGGAGATCACGAGGAACTCCTTGTAAAACGCGACCACGAGCGCGAGCACAAGCCCGCCGAACACCAGCGTCAGCGCCAGGCTCGCCGGCGAAACCCCGAGCACGTTGCCGAACATGAAATGGGTGAGATCGACGCTGAAGTTGCGAACCGTGGAGATCAGGGCGACGCCCAGCGCGAACATCCCCGCGAAAACCACGCCGATCGCCGTGTCCTCGCGCACCTGTCCCGACTTGCTCAGCGCGCCGATTCCGAGCGCAGTTCCCACGCCCGCCACCAGCCCACCCCAAAACAGCGGTCCCTGGCTGGCCCCGCCCAACAGGTACGCGATCGCGATGCCGGGCAGGATCGCGTGCGCCAGCGCGTCGCCGAAGAAGGTCATTCCCCGCAACACCACGTACGTCCCAACCACCGCGCACACGATGCCCACCGTAACGCCCGCGACCAGTCCTCGCACCATGAACTCGTAGCGTAGGGGCGACAGCACGAACTCAATCATGCTCATGCCCATCCCCCTCGCAGCACGTATCGCTCAGCGCCATGCACGCCCTCCGGCGCGGACAGCACCGTCAGATGGCTCCCGTACGCTCGCTGCAGGTTGTGCTGTGTCAGCACCTCGCCCGGCTTGCCCAGGCCGATCAGCCCCCGCTTCAGGAGCATCAGCCGGTCGAACTTGTCGGCCGCAAGCTGCAGGTCGTGCGTCGACACCAGCACGGTCATCCGCTGCTGCTTGAGTTGGTCCAGGATGCCGAAGATCGCTTCCTGCGACGGGATGTCGAGCCCGGTCAGCGGCTCGTCCATCAGCAGCAACTCGGCTTCCTGGGCGAGCGCACGCGCGATGAACACCCGCTGCTGCTGGCCGCCCGACAGCTCGCCGATCTGCCGGTCGGCGAAGCGCTCCATCCCCACCCGGCCGAGCGCGTCGTGGACCCGCTGCCAGTCGACGCGGCCGGCCTGCCGCAAGATGCCGATCTTCGCCACCCGGCCCATCATCACCACATCCGCCACGCTAACCGGGAAGCTCCAGTCGACGTTGGACCGTTGCGGCACGTAGCCGATGCAGATGTGTCCGCCTGCGCCGTAACCGTACACGTCCGCCCGCCCGCTCGACGGCGAGACGATGCCCGCGACGGCCTTCAGCAGCGTGCTCTTGCCCGCGCCGTTCGGCCCCACGACCGCCACCCGCTCGCCCGGCCACAGTTCGAACGAGACATCTTCCAGCGCCGGTGCCGCGCCGTTGTATCGGACGGTCACGTGGTCGAACGAGACCACGGGAGCGTTGACGTTGTGTGTCTCGGGTTTACGCAGCAGATTTCCCAGAGCCATGCTTGCCTGCTTCCATCGGTTCAATCACCACAAAGGCACAAGGGCACGAAGGCGATGGAACGTCGTGACCGGTCGTCGTGTCGTTTCCTTTGTGCTTCAATGCCCATCTCCATTACCGCAGCGCGTTCACGATAGCATCGACGTCGTACCGCATCATGCTCAGGTAGTCGGGCGCGGGGCCACCCGGTGGCGTCGTCGAGTGGGTAAGCAGCCCGGTCACCACCTTGATGCCCGTCTCACCCGCCAGTTGGTCGGCGAGCTGGGTGTTCGAGCCGGTCTCGAGGAAGACGGCCGGCGCGCCTGTAGCCTTTACCTCGTCCGCCAGGCGGGCGAAGTCCTGCGCGGAGGGCGAAGCCGCCGAGCTGACGCTCGGGACGATCGCGCCCACGATCCGGAAGCCGTACCGGTCCGCGAAGTAGCCGAAGCTTTCGTGGTTCGTGACCAGCAAGCGCCGCGCCTCCGGCACCTGGGCGACCTGCTGCTTGATCCAGCCGTCCAGCTCGTTCAGCTTCGCGATGTACGCCTCGGCGTTCGCCGCGTAGGTGGCTTTGCCCTGCGGGATCGGCCGCGGTCAGGCCGTCCCGGATGTTCTGCACGTACGTGATCACCTTCGTTGGGTCGAGCCAGAAGTGCGGATCGCCCTCCTTGTGCGCGTCGTCCGCCTCGCCCGCGGGGTGTTCTCCCGGCTTTGGCTCACGGCTGGTCAGCCCCTGCGACGCGTCCAGCACGGTTGGCCCCTTGATCGAGTTCATCAGCGGGCTCAGGAACGCTTCGAAACCCGCGCCGTTGATGATGAAGAGCCGGCTTTCCGCCACCTTGCGCGCATCGGTCGGGGTCGGCTCGAAGCTGTGAGGATCGACGCCTGGCGGGATGAGCGCATCCACGCTCAACCTTTCGCCCGCGACGTTCTGGGCAATATCTGCGAGGAACGTCTCGGCCGCCAGCACCCTGAGGGGCTGCGCCGGGGATTGCCAGCCGCGGCCGCCGGGGACGAGCCCGCCGGCGCCGCGCAGCCCGCGACCAGCGCGGCGATCGATAGGATTAGCACCGGCAAAGCCAACACTCTCACTGTGATTTCTCCAGGCACGATGGGCATAGCCCGAACATCTCCAACCAATGGCTCCGCACGGCAAATCCGGTCTGCGCCTGCACCGCCGCGACCACCGCGTCCATGTCACACCCCGCGAACTCCACCGCCCGATGGCATGCCTGGCAGATCACGTGGTGACCGTGACCGTCCGCACCTTCATGCCCGTGGCCCCCGTCCGCCTCGACGCCGACCGTGCTCAGCACGTAGCTGTGGCAGCCCTCGGCAAGGTGCAGCTTGCGAACGAGCCCCAGGCTCTCGAGGATTTCGAGCGTCCGGTAGACAGTCACCAGGCCAAGCGCGGGGTGATGGCTGCGTCCCGACCCGAGCAGCTCGGCGGGCGTGACCGGTCCCTCGGCGGTCGACAATGCCTCCAGAACAGCTCGCCGCGCTCGGGTATTGGAGTACCCGGCGCGCGTGAGCGCGTTCACCAGCTCGCCCGACGAGCCGTTAGGTGAAAATTGAAAAGCACTTTCATTTTTCATCCTGCGAATCGTAACAGAGGCGCGCAGCCGTGTCAAGTGATGGCGCAGGCTGTCAGTAGGATGAATCGCAGCGCGGGTGTATACTCCTGGTCAGATTGCGGTGCTGGAGGCGTCCCGTGCCTTTCGTACTTGATTCGCTTGTCTTCCTCATTGTCGGCATGTTGCTGGGTATGATCCTGATGCGGACGTTTGGCAAGTCCTCCGAGGGCGGCCAGCCGAGCGTCAAGCTCGTCCGCACCGCGCGCACTGCGGACGGTCGGGAGGAGACCCGGCTCTTCATCAACGACGCGGCCATCCTGACCGCATCGAACGACGGCGTTCGACTGGCCGAGTACGCGGATGAGGTCGAGCAGCTGGAAGCGGTTGCCGCCCGGCTTGCCACCTCGATGGGCGTCACGGTCGAGTTTGCCCGCGTCGGCGCCCGCACGCCCGGTGGCGAGAACGGGATCCCGGTTCGTAACTTGCCGGCCGGACAGATCTCCGAGCCCGATCAGGACGAGGCGCTAGAGACGCGTCGCGCCCGGCTCGACAACCGGCAGGGACATGGCTCTTAGCAACGTCCGACTCCCTGGGTCATATTCGGCGTCTTTCTCGGCTCTGCGAACCTTAAATTTCCACTCCTCTCCGGGCAACCTCTTGACAGGCGCAAGTCCGCGTGATATTTTGTCCCTTGTAAGTGCTTTCATGGAAGTTGTTCACCTTTTCTCACATAGCTCGTGAAGGTGGATGGCGTGTCACAGGTGACGGTCTACGAAGTGGCGAGAGAGGCGGGAGTGAGTATTGCTACCGTCTCGCGCGTCCTGAACACGCCCGATCGAGTCAATGAGAACACACGCACCCGGGTGTATCAGGCAATCGATGCGCTCGGTTTTGTTCCCAAGGCCGAAGCAGCCGCCCGTGCACGCAAACGGCACGGCCGGATCGGCGTCTTGGCTCCATTCTTCACCCGCCCCTCTTTTGTCGCGCGCCTCAGCGGCGTCGCGAACGCCCTGAGTGACTCGCCCTACGAGCTCGCCATCTACAACGTCGACTCTTCGTCGCGGCGCGCGGGTTATCTCGCCAGCTTGCCAGTCACCCGGCGCATCGACGGCCTCATCGTGATGGCCTTGCCGTTCGACGAAGAGGCTGCCGACCGGCTGATCGCGCACGATCTCCCCACGGTCTTGATCGAGTTCTCGCGGCCGCGCTTCTCCAGCGTCCGTATTGACGACGCGCTAGGCGGTTGGATGGCCGCGACCCACTTCTGCTCGACCGGTCACACCTGCTGTGCCTTTGTGGGCGACGCCGATGTGCCGGATTACGTGCTGCCCGCGAGCGACATCCGGCTGAGGGGCTTCCGCTCCGGCCTGGCCGAACATGGCTTTGACGCGCCGGACGATCACGTCGCCCTCGCGCCTCACGGCCTCGAAAGTGCCCGGCGGTCGGCGCTCGCACTGCTCGACTTGCCGAACCGCCCCACCGGCATCTTTGCTGCCAGCGACACCCAGGCAATGGGCGTGCTGCAGGCGGCGCGCGACCGCGGGCTCAAAGTGCCCGATCAACTCGCAGTCGTGGGCTTCGACGACATCGACGTGGCCGATTACATCGGGCTGACCACCATCCGGCAGCCGCTCGAAGAGTCAGGCAGGGTGGCGGTGGATCTTCTGCTCTCGCGCCTCGCCGATCCATCCCGACCGGCCCAGGATGTTTGGCTGCCGTTGTCTCTTGTGAAACGGCAAACCGCATAGAGCAGGCCTTTAGCGTTAAAGGAGGAACAGATAGCGAAGAAAGAGCTTCCGTATTCACTGATCTCAGCTGAAATTTCGCCCACTATGTAAGAAGGAGAAGAACATGAAGAAGTGGACCATTGTGACCTTGTTCGTCCTGGTGGCGATGGTGTTGGCCGCATGCGGCCCGACCAGCGCCCCGACACAGGCGCCGGCGCAGCAACCTGCTGCGACAACTGCCCCGGCCGCGCCCGCAGCAACCGAAGCACCGAAGGCGACTGAAGCACCAGCTGCACCCGCGGCGACCGAAGCTCCGGCTGCAGCCGCAACGACCGCGCCGGCGGCTCCGGCGGCTGCTGGTGTTGGCGCCAGCGCCGAAGCAGCCGCTGCTAAGGGCCTGACATGCCTTGCCGACGCCTACAACGGCAAGATGAAGGGCACCAAGGTCAGCATGACCGGCCCCTTCTCGTCGGATGACGAGGTCAAGTTCGCGCAATCCAGGAAGGCGTTCGAGGAAGCCACCGGCATCACGATCCAGTACGTCGGCTCGAAGCAGTTCGAGGCCGAGATCGGCACCCAGATGGCCGCCGGCACCGCCCCAGACGTCATCGACTGGCCGCAGCCCGGCCTGGCGAGCCTCTACTTCAAGCAGGGCAAGGTGCTTCCGGCCACCAAGTTCGTGCCCGAGTCTTGGTTGAAGGAGAACTACAAGCAGTCGTGGCTCGACATGGCCAACATGCCCGGCCCGGACGGCAATGCGATGTCCGGCATCTGGTGGCGTTTCAATGGCAAGAGCCTGGTGTGGTACCCCAAGAAGGCCTTCGACGCTGCCGGGTACAAGATCCCGACGACCTGGGACGAGCTCTTGAAGCTCGACGACCAGATCGTGTCTGACGGCGATACGCCGTGGTGCATCGGCATCGGGTCCGGCGCGGCCACGGGCTGGCCCGCGACCGACTGGACCGAGGACATGATGCTGCGAACGACCTCGCCCGAGAACTACGACAAGTGGGTCAAGGGTGAGCTCAAGTTCGACTCGCCTGAGGTCAAGAAGGCGATCCAGCTGTTCGCCGACAACATCTGGAACAACGACAAGATGGTGTACGGCGGCAAGGCGGCCATCGTCACGACGCAGTTCAGCGATGCACCCGCGCCGATGTTCCAGAACCCGCCGAAGTGCTGGCTCCACCGCCAGGGCAACTTCATCACGTCCTTCTTCCCGAAGGATGTGAAGGCCGAAGTGGACTACGACGTGTTCTACTTCCCGCCCGTCGATGAGCAGTACGGCAAGCCGTTCCTGATCGCCGGCGACCTGGTCTCTGCGACCAAGGACCGGCCTGAAGTCTGCGCCGTCATGCAATACTTCACGACGGCCGAAGGTGTCAGGGGCTGGCTGGCAGCTGGCGGCGCTCTCGGTCCGCAGAATGACGTAACCCCCGACATGTACGGCGACCCGCTCGATCGCAAGATCGCCGGGTTGGCGGCAGCCGCGAACACCCTGCGCTTTGACGCATCCGACCTGATGCCCGGCGCGGTCGGCTCGGGCGCGGAGTGGAAGGGCTTCACCGACTACTTCTCGGGCGCTACCGATCTGGACACCGCCCTCAAGCAGATGGATGCCGCGTGGCCTAAGTAGTAGCGGGGCGCTCGCGGCCCGGCGAAGTAGAGTTCGAACGCAAGCGCCGGGGGGAGGCATGCCTCCCCCCGGCGAAGGAAGGAACCTTGCCATGGAAGGAATGCCAGAATCGGCCAAGCCGGCCGGCATATTGGCCGAAGGGACCCAGGAACCGGCGAGCGGGCTGGCACGAGCGGGAACCTTCATCGCGCGCATCCTGCTGTCGCTATTTGTGCCAATCGCGACATTCATCGTCCTCTATTTGGGTTTCTTATTCCTGCGGGACAGCCAGGCGTCCAAATGGGTTATCGCCGTTGTGGCGATTGTCTGGGGCGTCGGTGGCGTTGCCATGTTGTATCTTGTCTCCAATTGGTTCGTGGAGCGGATGGGCGACGCGTGGCGCAGCCGGCTACAGCCCTTCGTGTTTGTCGGTCCGGCCGTCGCGATCCTGATCTGGTACCTGACGCTGCCCACGGTGCGCACGTTCTACGCGAGCCTCTTTGCCGCGGATGGCCAGGTGTTCGTAGGGCTGAAGAACTACCTCGCCATATTCGCGCCGACGGCGAACAATCCCATGCTTGTGGCCTTCCGCAACAACATCCTGTGGATCGTGTTTGGGGCCACCGGAGCCGTCATCTTGGGGTTGCTGGTCGCAGTCCTGGCGGATCGGAGCCGTTTCGAGAAGTTCGCGAAGGCGATGGTCTTCATGCCGATGGCGATCTCGATGGTCGGTGGCGCCATCATCTGGAACATGATGTACGCTGTCAACCCCAACATCGGCCTGCTAAACTCGATCTACACAAGCATCACCGGCAATCCACCGGTGGCATGGACCGCGTCCGCCCAACTTCAGCCCTGGAACAACCTGTTCCTGATCGTGATCATGATCTGGCTGCAGGCAGGTTATGCCATGACCCTGTTCTCGGCGGCCATCAAGGGCGTACCGGCGGATCTGCTCGAAGCAGCCCGGGTGGACGGCGCGACCGAAATTGGCGCCTTTTTCAAGATCGTAATCCCCTACATCATGGGCACCATCATCACGGTCGCCACGACGGTCATCATCTTCACGTTGAAGATTTTCGACGTGGTCTGGGTCATGACCGGCGGTCAGTTCAACACGCAAGTGATTGCGACCCAGTTCTACCGGGAGTACTTCACCAATCAGAACCCCGGCTACGGCTCCGCCATTGCGATCATCCTGTTGCTCGCCGTGGTACCCGTAATGATCTACAACCTGCGGCAGTTCCGCAGTCAGGAGGCGTTCTAATGACCGCGACCACCACTGCCGCTCCTACTGCCACCAAAGTTAAGCCAAAAGGGCAGCGTCGCCTCCTGTCGGATATCATCATCAACGGGGGCCTGGCGCTGATCGTCATCGCCTGGCTCATCCCTGTCGTGGCACTCCTGGTCTCGTCCTTTCGGACCCGTTTCGACATCCAGACGTCCGGCTGGTGGACCGTATTACCTCACCAGGCATGGCAAACGGTGGGCACGGTCCCCGTACCTCAGGGGGTCGACCGCAATGGCGTCATGCAGATTGAGGGCGCCCAGGGCACCTTCGAGCAGTTTCGCCAGGGCATCCAGGTAGGTAACGAGAAGTTGATCTGGATTGGCAACCGGCGCACTGGCAACATCGAGGTTCAGAAACAGAGTTGGACCACGAACACGGACTTCACGCTGGACAACTACAAGCAGGTGATCGGCGGCAAATCGGTCGACATCCGGCAGCCTGATGGCTCGATCCAGACGGTTCCAGGCGTCAACATGCTCGCTCCGTTCCTCAACAGCCTGATTGTCGCCATTCCATCCACGGTGATCCCGATCCTGATCGCCGCGTTTGCCGCCTACGGCTTTGCCTGGATGAAGTTCCCCGGCCGCCGCTTGTTGTTCATCCTGATCGTCGCTTTGCTGGTGGTGCCTTTACAGATCGCGTTTGTGCCTATTCTCAAGGACTACGCGAAGATAAATCTGAATGGCACCTTCCTGGGGGTCTGGCTGGCGCACACGGGCTTTGGCCTGCCGCTCGCCGTATATCTGCTGTTCAACTACATTAGTACGATCCCCAGGGACATCCTGGAGTCGGCGTTCATCGACGGCGCGTCGCACTTCACCATCTTCCAGAAACTGATTCTGCCGCTGTCGGTGCCGGCGTTGGCGTCGTTCGCGATCTTCCAGTTCCTATGGACCTGGAACGACTACCTGGTCGCCCTGATCTTCCTGGGCGCGACGCCGGATAACCAGGTCATGACAATGTTCCTGGCGAACATGGTCGGTTCCCGCGGCAACGACTGGCACCTGATGACGGCCGGTGCGCTGGTCTCGATGATCCTGCCGCTGATCGTCTTCTTCGGCCTGCAGCGGTACTTCGTGCGTGGCATGATGGCCGGTTCGGTCAAGGGCTAAGCGATCCGCTCGAATGACAGCGAAGGGTGAGCCGATCAGGCTCACCCTTTCCATTTGACTTTGAGGAGTCTTCCCGTGGACGGCAATCCCTCCCCTGACTGGCTGCAGCGCCAGGCCCAGTTGACGCTTGAGCGCGTACTGCCGCGTTTGTGCGAATCTTTTGCCCGCGTCGACCGCACGGACTGGGCGGTCTTCGAGCGGCGGCTGCGGCAGCATTTCGGGCGTCTTTTCGGCCTCCTGTATCACCTTTACGGCGGGCGCTACGACTTCTTCTACCACCTGGAACAGATCCTTCAGAGCGCGGCGCGCCTGGCGTTCGCGCGGCCGGCCGATCTGAAGGCGCTCGATGCCGCGCGAGAGGCGGATTCAACCTGGTTCCAGTCGCAGAACATGCTTGGCGGGGTGTGTTACGTCGACCTGTTTGCGGGCGACCTGGCCGGACTGCGCGGCAAGCTGCCGTATTTCAAGGAGCTGGGCCTCACTTATCTCCACCTGATGCCTCTCTTTAAGGCGCCGGAGGGCGCGAACGACGGCGGGTATGCGGTCAGCTCCTATCGGGAGGTGAACCCGAGGCTCGGCACGCTGGCGGAGCTCTCGGGCCTGGCCCGCGAGCTGCGCCAGGAGGGCATGAGCCTGACGGTCGATTTCGTGTTCAACCACACGTCGAACGAGCACGAGTGGGCGCGGCGTGCGCAGGCGGGAGACGAGGAGTATGAGGACTATTACTACATTTACAACGATAGGACGGTACCGGATGCGTACGAACGGACGCTCCGCGAGATCTTCCCGGACGCGCGCCCGGGAAGTTTCACCTACCGGCCGGATATGGGCAAATGGGTCTGGACGACGTTCTACAGCTTCCAGTGGGACCTGAATTACGGCAACCCGGCGGTATTCCGGGCGATGCTCGAGGAGATGCTGTCTCTCGCAAATGCGGGCGTGGAGGTCCTGCGGCTTGACGCGGTGGCGTTCATCTGGAAACAGATGGGGACGAGTTGCGAGAATCTGCCGGAAGCGCACATGATCATCCAGGCCTACAACGCGCTTTCCCGCATCGCCGCGCCCGCGCTCCTCTTCAAGTCCGAGGCGATCGTCCATCCGGACGAAGTCGCGCGTTATATTTCGCCGAACGAGTGCCAGCTCTCGTACAATCCCTTATTGATGGCGCTCCTGTGGGAATCGCTGGCGACGCGCGAGGTGCGCTTGCTGCAGGCTTCGATGATCGAGCGGTTCCATATCCCTGCCGGCTGCGCATGGGTCAACTACGTGCGGGTCCACGACGATATCGGCTGGACTTTCGACGACACAGCCGCAGAACGGCTGTGGATCAACGGATATGATCACCGCCGCTTCCTGAACGCATTTTACACCGGCAAGTTCGCCGGCAGCTTCGCCCGCGGGCTCCCGTTCCAGGAGAACCCCCGCACCGGGGACGCGCGGATTTCCGGCACGTGCGCAAGCCTGGCCGGCTTGGAGAAGGCGCTCCGGGAAGAAGGGCCCGAGCAGGTGAACCTGGCCATCGGTCGCATCCTGCTCATCCACAGCGTGATCCTGTCGATCGGGGGCATTCCGCTGATCTATCTGGGCGACGAAGTGGGCACGCTTAATGACTATCGCTACCGGCAGGATCCGGCCAAGGCGGCCGATAGCCGGTGGGTACACCGGCCGTTCACCGACTGGGATCATGTTGCCAGGCGCAGTGAGCCGGGGACCGTGGAGCACCGGATCTACGCGGCCCTCCACCGGCTGATCGGGCTGCGCAAGCAGACGCCGGCGCTGGCCGACGGTGGAATGCAGGTGATCGACCCCGGCAACGGACACATCTTCGCATATGTGCGGCAGAGTGCGGACGGCCGGGTGCTGGTGCTGTGCAATTTCAGCGAACACGAGCAGCGGGTCGCGACCAACACGATTCGTGCGAACGGCCTGAGCTACGACTTCACCGACCTGGTGAGCGACGAGAAGCTGGCCCTGCAAGACCAGCTCGTGCTCGCACCGTACCAGTTCCTGTGGCTGGTTGCAAAGTAAGTCAGGCCATGGCAAGGACTTTGCGGGGATGAGGGGATGCGAGGATGCGAAAATGGCTTGAACTCATCCCCGCATCCCCTCATCCCAGCAAAGTCGTGAGCCGTTCCGGAGAAATGCGGTGTTTCGATGCGCGCGATATTGAGCGTCTATGACAAGACCGGGCTCGGCCCCTTCGCGGCGGGGCTGGTCGATTTGGGTTTCGAACTGGTCGCCTCGGGCGGGACGGCCCGCGCCCTGGCGGCTGCCGGCCTTCCCGTCACGCCGGTCGAGGCGGTGACCGGATTCCCCGAGCTGCTTGGGGGCCGCGTCAAGACGCTGCATCCCGCAGTGCATGCGGGTATCCTGGCGCGGCGGGCAGGCGAGCATCTTCAGGAACTCAGCCAGCATGGCATTGTGCCGGTCGACCTGGTCGCGTGCAATCTCTATCCATTCGCCGCCACCATCGCCCGCCCGGATGTGACCGAAGCCGAGGCGATCGAGGAGATTGACATCGGCGGCGTGACGCTGCTGCGGGCTGCCGCCAAGAACCGCGAGTCAGTGCTCGTGTTGTGCGATCCGGCGGACTATGCGGCGGTTCTCGACGCGCTCCGGGTGGGCCCGGTGCCTCTAGAGCAACGGCGGCGCCTTGCGACCAAAGCATTCGCGCATACCGCTGCCTACGATGCCGCCATCGCCAGGTGGATGGCCGGCGGTGAGGTATTCCCCGAGACGCTTGTCTTGTCGAGCGAGCGGGTGCAAGCGCTGCGCTACGGCGAAAACCCGCACCAGGCGGCGGCATTGTATCGCTGGCTTGGCGCCGAGCCTGTCTACGAGCAGCTGCAGGGGAAGGAACTCAGCTACAACAACATCGTCGACCTGGAGGCGGCCTGGTCGATGCCCCAGGAGTTCGCAGAGCCGGCGGTCGCGATCATCAAGCACACGAATCCCAGCGGCCTGGCCGTGGCCGCAACCCCCGTCGAGGCCTACCGGCAGGCGTACGCCTGCGATCCCGTGTCCGCATACGGAGGCATCATCGCCTGCAACCGGCCGGTCGACCTCTCGTTCGTCGAGGCTGTGGGCGGGCTGTTCGTGGAGGTGCTGGTCGCGCCCGGTTACACCGCAGAGGCGCTGGCGTGGCTGGCCGAGCACAAGAAGAACTGCCGGGTCATGCGAGCGCGGCCGGGCCGGAGCGAGTTGGTGCTGCGCTCTGTCGGTGGCGGCCTGCTCGCGCAAACCCCAGACGAGCTGGGGGTTGACGAGGCGGCCTGGCGCGTGGTGACGAGGCGAGAGCCAGGGGAAGCAGAGCGGTCGGCCCTGGCATTTGCATGGATCGTCGCGAAGCACAGCAAGTCGAACGCGATCGTGCTGGCGCAGGGAACCGAGACGGTCGGCGTGGGCGCGGGGCAGATGAACCGGGTGGATTCGGTTCATCTGGCAGTGCGGCGGGCCGGCGACCGGGCGCGGGGTGCGGTGCTGGGATCGGACGCCTTCTTCCCGTTCCCCGATGGCCTGGAAGTTGCGGGGGAAGCGGGAGTGACTGCGGTTATCCAACCAGGCGGATCGATGCGCGACGACGAGGTTATTGCGGCCGCAGATCGTTGGGGAATGGCTATGGTCTTCACGGGTGAAAGGCATTTCCGTCACTAGACGCCGCCCGGCCGATCCACTTGCTCCGCTTCTCCAGGAGCGCGGCTCTACCTACATCTCTATCTGTGTGCCCTCCAAATACTTGAAATCTGGTATTGACCTGCTTCGAGGCTCGTGGTACTGTCGCGCGGGTCCGAAAAGGGAGCTAATATGACCTTGCCAAACGGGGCGCGGGATGCCAGCGACAGCCGGGGCCGGCCCGCCGGCATGGCCGCTTTCCTGATCGTCTGGCTGGGCCAGATGATCTCGGTGCTTGCCACCAACATGTCTGCCTTCGCGCAGTCGATCTGGGTCTATGAAAAGACTGGCAGCGCGACGGCCCTTGCGCTGGTGCAGGTCTTTTTCATCGTGCCCTTCCTGGTGCTCTCGCCCGTCGCCGGCGTGATGGTTGACCGCTACAATCGCAAGGCGATGATGATGTTGAGCGATCTCGTCGCTATCCTGCCAACCACCGGTCTTCTGATTCTGTCGGCGACCGGACGCCTCGAGATTTGGCATTTCTACGTCGCCGCGGCTTTCCAGGGCATCGGGAACACCTTCCAGTGGCCCGCGTATTCGGCCGCCATTACGACGATGGTTCCGAAGGAACAGCTGGGCCGTGCGAACGGGATGATGTCCTTGCTGGATGCCGGGCCGGGCGTCTTGGCGCCCATCTTTGCGGCCGCGTTGCTGCCCGCTATCGCCCTGACGGGTATTCTTACCATCGACATCCTGACGTTCGTCCTCGCTGTGCTCGCGCTAGCGATCGTCTTCGTTCCTCCGCCCGCTGTAACCGAAGCCGGGCACGAGGCGACCGGGAGTTTCTGGAAAGAGGCGGCCTACGGTTTCAAATACATTTTCGCGCGGCCCAGCCTGCTGGGGCTGCAGTTGATCTTCTTCATGGGGAACCTGTTTGCGGGGATCGCCAACACATTGATCACGCCGATGATCCTGGCGCGCACCGCGAACAACGCGATCGCCCTGGGCACCGTTCAATCTGCCGGCGCGATCGCGGCGGTGGTCGGCGGGGTCGCAATGAGTGCTTGGGGCGGGTTCAAGCGCCGGGTACACGGGGTCCTTGCCGGCTGGGCCCTGTCTTCGCTGGGGCTGGTCGTCGTCGGCGTGGGGCAGATGCTCCCGGTTTGGATCGTGGGGATGGCCTACTATTCTCTATGGTTCGCGCTCATCAACGGGTCGAACCAGGCGATCTGGCAGTCGAAGGTGGCGCCCGACGTTCAGGGGCGGGTCTTCTCGGCGAGGCGTTTGATCGCCTGGTTTGCCAACCCTATCAGCCCGCTGATCGCCGGCACGATGGCGGACTTCCTGTTTGAACCGGCCATGAAGTCGGCCGGTCCGCTGGCGCAGACTTTCGGCGGCTTGTTCGGCACTGGCCCGGGCGCGGGCATGGGCCTGTTGATCGCCCTCTGCGGCCTCCTGGCATCGCTGGTCGGCGTAAGCGGCTATTTCTTCTCGGCTGTTCGCAACGCGGAAACCCGGCTGCCCGACTACGGCCAGGCTTCGGGAGCGCAGCCCGTCCCAGCCGGCGCAGAGTAAGCTCGAGGCGGCTAGTCGACCTGGTAGGGCACGTCCGTGACGATGACGCCCGGAATGAACAGCAGCGCGAGCCGCAAGAAAGTGGCGGTCTGCGTGTGCAGCAGGTTGTCAAACCATCGCTTTGGTACGAACTGCGGGACAACGACGGTGATGATCTCGTTTGGCTGGCGGGAAAGCGCGAGCTGCCGGATATAGCGCAGCAGCGGCTCATGCATCAGCCGGTAGGGCGATTCCAGCACGACGAGCCGGACGCCTTCGCCCCAGGTCTCCCAACGCTGCTCGACCCGTTCCGCCTGTACGGGATCGATGGAGACGTGCACGGCAGTAATGTCGCTCGACAGCAGCTGCGCGTACTGCAGCGCGGCCATCGTCCCCTGGTGCACGCCGCTGATCGGAAGGATAACGCGGTGGCGCTGCGGCGGGGGCGACGGGTCAAAGCCCTCCAAGGTGAGCCGAGCAGCCAGGTGCCGGTAGTGGCGGTGGATGCGGAAGAAGACCAGGACGAGCACGGGCATGAGGATGAGGACCATCCACGCGCCCTGCGAGAACTTCGTAACCGCGAAGATCACCATCACCATGCCGGTGACCACGGCGCCCAGGGCATTGACGCCCATCTTGGTTTGCCAGCCCGCTTCGTAGCGCAGCGTCGAGCCCTGTTCCGTGCGCGTCTGTTCCCCGCGTAGGTGGCCTGACTTCCACCACCTGCGCGACATGCCGGCCTGGGACAGGCTGAACGACAGGAACACGCCGATGGCATAAAGCGGGATCAACCGGGTGACGCTGGCGTCGAACACGATGATGAAACCGCACGCCAGCAGCGCCAGGACGACGATGCCCCGGGAGTAGACGAGCCGGCTGCCCTGGAACGAGAGCTGCCGCGGCAGGAACCCATCGATCGCGAGGAGCGCACCCAGCCTTGGGAAGCCGTTGTAGGAGGTATTGGCCGCCATGATGAGGATGACCGTCGTGCCGGTCATCGTCAAGAGGTAGAGGATCCCGCGAGAGCCGCCCACCGTGCGAGCGATCTGCGAGATAACGGTTTCCTCCTCCGACGGCACCGCGCCGACCTGCACGGCCAGGAACGTGATAGCAACCAGGAGTACGGCCAGGATCGCGCCCATCCACAACAGCGTGATGCCGGCGTTGCGACTTCGAGGCTCCTTGAAGGCGGGGACGCCGTTCGCGATGGCCTCGACGCCGGTCAGCGCGGTGGTTCCCGATGAGAACGCCCGCAGGATGAGGAATAAGCTCAAAGCGGCCGGCCCGCCGAGCGCCTCCATCGGCGGTGGATCGGCTAACCGTCCCCAGCGAACCGGTCAGGTACTGAATGCCACCGAAGATGACCGTGATGAACATCATCACGACGAAGAAGTAGGTAGGGAAGGCAAAGATGGTGCCGGACTCGCGGACCCCGCGCAGATTGACGAGCATGACGAGCAGGGCCAAGCCCACGGCCAGTTCGACGCGAAAGTCGATAAGAGCCGGCACGGCGGAGACGATCTGCGCTACGCCCGACGAAATCGAGACGGCCACGGTCAGGATGTAGTCGATCATGAGCGCCGCGCCCGCGACCGCTGCGGGGGTATCGCCCAGATTATCGCGCGCAACGATATAGGCGCCGCCGCCGTTGGGGTAGGCGTGGATGGTCTGCTCGTACGACGCGACCACGATGATGAGGAGCCCGACGATCGCGAATGACAGTGGGACCGACACACTCAGGGCTGCCGCGCCGGCCGCCGCCAGTACCGCGAGCATTTCCTGAGTCGCATAGGCTGTGGACGAGAGCGCATCCGAAGCAAACACGGCCAGGCCGACGACCTTTCGAATGGCTTGTTCGGGTGCTTCGGCAGTGGCGAGTGGGTCGCCGATCAGCAGCGATACCCAGGAGCGCCTGGGTTTCTCGCCTTCCAGATGGCGTACAGTGCTCGGCGGTTCTTCGGAAAAATTCTGATTCATCAGGACTCGGTGTTACAGCGTTGGGACACAGGGTACAGTATAGACCTTCCAGTATACTACGGTAGCGGACAGCCCCTGTCAAACTGCTCAGCATTCGGGGGCGCATCTCACGACGGGGGCGAGTTATGGACCTTATGCCAGACGTCGGCGAAGCGGTCACTCAGAATCGCAGTACGGATCGGTACGAGATGTTCGATCCCGCGGCGACTCCAGCGCATGCCTGGGCCGCAGAGCCGAGCCTGGTACTGCTTGGCACCGCCTTCGACCATGCCTGAGCCGATGACGTACTCCTCCTCGCGCATCTCTAGATAGTTCATGCGCTGTTGATGGGTGTGGAAGTAGCCAGCCTCGCGGCGTAGCTCGTCGGCGGCTTTGGGCAGCTCAGTTGCGGCCTGCTCCAGCTCACAGGCGATGCGTGCCGCGTGACCCTGATAGAGGGCCGTCTCGCGGCTGTTGAACCACAGTTGAAAGGCGGGCGTACCTTCCCCCTTGAACACCCGCGCCGCGTTGGCGAGGTGCTGTGCGGCATGATACCAGTCCACGAGTTGGCGGCTGGCACCAAAATGTAGATCCGCTTGATTCCAAATCCACGCGGCCCCGTCGGCGACCACCTGCGTGTCTTGTGCGCGCTCCCAGCCCCGGCGGCGCGCTTCGGCAAACACCATTTCGCCAAAGGCATCTGGCCCCCCGAGATGCGCCACGTAACTGTTGCGGACGGCGTGGGCCATTTGGATCGGCTCGCGCGTGTGTGCATCCTTGCCTAACCGCACCTCGATCTCGAACACGGCCCCCGCTTTGAGTTCTTTCCAGCTTTCTCCGCGCACGTGGACCATCAGGCCATCCATCGCGACGCCCATGCGCTGATCGGCTACCACCGCCCGGCTGGGCGGTTGCCATTGCGCAGGCAACGCATTGGCCGCGGCGCACTCGACCTGCTCCAACGCACCAAAGTGGGCGCCCCACGTTTGGCTGCGCCGCCAAATGCTACACCGCGAGATCGGGACTTGGCCGATCTCCTGCAAGATCCGTTCCGCTTGCGCAAACGGCACCAAACCGCTCAGCCACGTCGCCTGGCGGGCCACCCCTTCGCTCCAGCCGGCGTCGCTTTGCTCAAGCTGACTCTGGAGGGGGAAAATGCTCACCTTGCGGGTGATTACAGTGGTAGTAAGCTCGCTTGAAGCGCAGTGTACCGACCAGACTCACCACCGTCCGCGGCTTTTGGCCCTTGTAGCGCATCCGCGCCCCGCAGACCGGGCACAGCGGCGCTTCCACCGGCTGCGCCGCATCCTGGTCCTCAATCGCCACCACGGCCATATGTTCGCTCATCTGGCGGCGCACCTTCAGGACGGCCGCCTCAATCTCGCTCAGCTTCGGCTTCTCCGCCTGCTCTTCCCAGTCAAGGAACTCCTCAATCATCGCTTCGGCAGCTTTCAACAACTCCGCGCGCTTCTGCTCGCGACTGTAGCGCATTGGGGCAACCTCCTGCGTCGGGCTACCCTGAGCATATCACCGCCTTGACGCATCTCCCGTGCGCCAGCGTCCGATCTGGCGGTCTTGCGCCTCAGTCCTGCCCCCAACTTGAGATACGCCCAGCATTCGGGGCGTCGCCGAGGAGGATTTGGCGGACTTATGGCCGTTTCTGGACTACTTTCTCAACAGTTTCAGACCTTGCCATCGTTGATGCTCGCGCTTTTGTTCACGTCGCTCGCTATCTCGGCGTTTGGATTCATTCGAGTGGTGTACTTCGTCAGCATTGGCTACGCGTTCTCGATTGTTGCGATGGCATTACTCACAGCTTTCGTCTTTCGAGCGAACCTCGACGTGCTTTCTGCCATTCAGATCGCTGCTGCTTATCGCCTGGGGCCTGCGCCTTGGCTTCTTTATCCGTCGTCGGGAGGCGAGACCCGCGTATCGTAATCAATTAGTGGGCGCACAGGCCTACGACCGGCGGGTTCCGTGGCCGAAACGCATCCCGATCTGGCTCTCCGTGTCGCTGCTTTACGTGGCGACGATCTCACCTGCAGTCTTCGCAGCGGCAGGGCCCACGCCTGAGTCGGGTGTGAAGGGGGCTGCGCGGGTGCTTGGCGCGTTCGTCATCACGGCTGGGCTGGTGATCGAGGCGATGGCCGACCATCAGAAGTCAGCTGCGAAGCAGCGTGAGCCGCAGCGCTTTGTCGCCACCGGCCTTTACGGCTGGGTTCGCTGCCCGAACTACCTGGGCGAAATCCTCGTTTGGAGCGGCAGCTTGGTCATGGGGTCGGCCTTCCTCACCAGCGCGCTGCGCGCCCTCATCGCCCTGGTGGGTTTGATCTGCCTCGTGCTCATCATGATGGGCTCCACGAAACGCCTGGAACGGACGCAGGTAGAGCGTTACGGCCACTTGCCCGAATACCGCAGCTACAGTCAGAATGTGCCGGTGCTTTTCCCCTGGTTGCCCATCTACACGCTCCAGGGCGTCAGGGTCTATCTCGAGTAATGCCGCGTCGCACGCGATGGAACCGGCGCGAAATGCTTGACAATGCCCGGGCCTTCGTGCATAATTCGGCCACAACTGAATCGCCATTGGCACAGCCACAAAGCGATGACGGAGGAAAGTAGGCGGGGGATGACCCCAGAGAGGCCGGGTCCCGCAAGGGGCTGCAAGCCCGGCCGGCCCCAAACCCCGACGAAGTTCCCTCCCGAGCGGGCAGGTGAAAGCGATTGAAAATTGCAGATTAAAGATGAAAGATTGAAGGCTGGCGCACCTTGAGCCTTCAATCTTCAATCTTCAAATCGCCAAGTAGTCTGCCCCGGCCGCCGGCCGTTACCCGGCCTCCGGTAAGCCCGTGCAACGCCCTATTGACCGGATAGGACGCCAGTCGGACCGCCGGGTCGAGAGCGCTCGCTTCCTGCGGCAAGTGTAGTCCTGCACTGAGGAGCGAGCGAACCAGGGTGGCACCGCGGAGTGAATACGCTGATAACGCGCGCACTTCGTCCCTGCGACGAGTGCGCGTTTTGCGTTAAGGCGGGGCCGCGGGTTGCTGCGCGGGACGTTACGATGGGGAGGTAGGAATGCACGAAAATCTCATTGACATGATGCGCGAAGCGATGGAGGGCCTGGCCGCCGCGGTGGATCCCGACGCGCTCGAAGCGTGGCGGGTTCGGTACCTGAGCCGGAAGGGCGGGGCCCTGTCGGCGGCAATGGACATGCTCGGCAAGCTGTCGCGCGAGGAGCGGCCGGCGTACGGCCAGGCCGCGAACCAGCTCAAGGCCAGGCTGGAGGCCGCGTTCGCCGAGCGGCAGGAGGCGCTCAAGCAGCAGGCCCTGCAGGCCGAGCTGACGAAGGGCGCCGTCGACGTCACCCTGCCCGGCCGGCCGCCCAGCATCGGCCACCTGCACATCACCACGCAGAACCTGCGCGAGTACCGGGCGGTCTTCGCCGAGATGGGCTTCGAGGTCTACGACGGGCCGGATGTCGAGACGGACGAGAACAACTTCGGCTTGCTGAACATGCCGCCCTACCATCCTGCCCGCGACATGTGGGATACGTTCTGGGTCAGCCAGGACGCGAACCTGGACCCGACGCAGCGAAAGCTCGTGATGCGCACGCACACCAGCCCGGGCCAGATTCGCGCGATGCGCGAGCGCTGTCCTGAACCGATCCGGGTGATCCTGCCCGGCAAGTGCTACCGGTACGAGCAGATCACCGCGCGCTCCGAGCATCAGTTTTATCAGATCGAGGGGCTGGCGGTTGGCAAAGGCATCCGGCTGACCGACCTCATCGGCACGCTCAAACAGTTCGCTCTGAAGATGTACGGCGCAGGAGAGCTGCGGGTTCGGGGCAGCTACTTCCCGTTCACCGAGCCGAGCGTCGAAGCAGACATGAACTGCGTGCTTTGCGGCGGCAAGGGGTGCAGCGTTTGCAAGTATACCGGGTGGCTGGAGATCGCCGGCGCGGGGATGGTGCATCCCGTCGTGCTGAAGAACGGCGGCTACGATCCCGACGTGTTCACCGGCTTCGCGTTCGGCATGGGCGTCGAGCGGCCCGCGATGCTGCGACACAAGATCAGCGATATCCGGTATTTCTACTCGAACGACCTGCGGTTCCTGGCTCAGTTCGGCTGATCGGAGGTGTGGTGTGAAAGTGCCTCTTTCATGGCTTAAGGATTTCGTCGAAGTCGACCTGCCCGTCGAACGACTCGCGGAGCGCATGACCCTGGCGGGCCTGGAGGTCGAGTCAATCACCCGGATCGGGGAGCTGTGGGACCGCGACAAGATCTTCGTCGGCCAGATCCTCGAGGTGGTGCGGCATCCCGATGCCGAGCGGCTGACCCTCGTGCAGGGTCGACTACGGCGCAGGCGAGCCGATGACCGTGGTCACGGGCGCGCCGAACATGCTGCCTTACATCGGGCAGGACCTGTCGGGCGGCAAGGGCCCGAAGGTGGCGTACGCGATGTCGGGTGCGCGGCTGATCGACGGCCACAGCGAGGAGCGCCGGGTCGTCAAGCTCAAGCCGAGCAAGATTCGCGGCATCGTCTCCGAGGGCATGGTCTGCTCTGAGAAGGAGTTGGACCTGAGCGACAGCCACGAGGGCAACCTGGTGCTGCCCCAGGACGCACCGGTCGGCATGCCGCTCGTGGACTACATGGGCGACGTGGTGCTGGACTACGACGTCAAGGGCGCCTTCGGGCACCTGCAGTGCATCTACGGTGCGGCGCGCGAGGTCGCAGCGCTCACCGGGAAGCAATTGAACCGGGAGGTGATGACGATCCTCGAGCGCGAGCGGGTCGACATCACTCCCGAGGCGGACTTCGCCGGCATCGTCATCGATGCGCCCGACCTCTGCCTCCGCTACTCGGCCGCGTTGATCGAAGGCGTGACGATCGGGCCTTCGCCGATGTGGATGCAGCAGCGGCTGCAGCGGGCGGGCATGCGGCCGATCAACAACGTCGTGGACATCACGAACTACGTGATGCTCGAATTGGGCCAGCCGCTGCACGCGTTCGACTACGACCTGCTCCGGCAAAGGGCGGGCGGACGGCCGTCCATCATCATGCGCCGCGCACAGCCAGGCGAGCGGATGAAGACGCTGGACGGCGCGGACCGCGGTCTCGATCCCGAGATGCTGATGATCACCGACACCGCGGGTTCGATCGCCGTGGCGGGGGTTATGGGCGGGGCGGAAACCGAGGTCGGCGACGGGACTACCCGGATCCTGCTGGAATCCGCCAACTTCAACTTCCTCAGCATTCGGCGGACGAGCCAGATGCTCGGCCTGCGAAGCGAGGCCGCCAGCCGGTTCGGCAAGCGGGTCGATCCGGAGCTGACCGTCAAGGCGCTCGCGCGTGCCTGTCAATTGTTAGAGCAGTTGGCAGGCGGGAAAACCGTCCCGGTCTACGGCGACAATTACCCCGGCAAGCCCGAGCCGAAGCAGATCGAGCTCGACCCGGCGTACGCGAACCGCCTGCTGGGCGTGGACCTGCCCGCAGCCGAGATGGTGCGCATCCTCGAAGCGCTCGAGTTCAGTGTAGACCGCTCGGGCGCCTGCCTGAGCGTCGGCGTGCCGAGCCACCGCCAGGACGTGAGTATCCCGGCCGACCTGGTAGAGGAGATCGGCCGCATCTACGGCTATGATCGCCTGCCCGCCACGCTGTTGGAGGACGAGCTGCCCCTGACTCAGCGCAACGTCCGCCTCGAGGCGGAGGAGAAAGCGCGTGACATCATGGTGGGGTGCGGCCTCGACGAGGTGATCACATACTCCATGATCGACGTGCGCGATGAGGCGAAGCTGGGCTTGCCTCAAGCGCCGCATGTGACCGTCCTCAACCCCTTGACGGTCGAACGCGGTCACCTGCGCGTCACGCTGCTGCCGTCGCTGATCGAGGCAGCAGCAGGCTAACCTGCGCTTCGTGGAGCGTGTTGCGATTTTCGAGATTGGGCGGGTCTATCTGCCGCGACCCGAGGAAGAGCTGCCCGCCGAGCCGCTCCGACTCGCAGCGCTGCTGGCCGGGCCGCGCGAGAGCGGCACATGGCTGAAACACGACGCGGAGCCAATGGGCTTTTTCGACTTGAAAGGTGTGGTCGAGGCGCTGCTTGGGCGGTTCGGCCTGGCGAATGTCGCCTGGGAACGCGGCACTCACCCGGCGCTGCACCCTGGCAGGACGGCCCAGTTGCTGGTCGACGGCGCCAACGTAGGCGTGGTCGGCGAGCTCCACCCCGAGGTGCGCGCGGCGTTCGACTTGCCGAACATGCCCGTCGCGGTGATGGAACTGGACCTGGATGTCCTGCTTGCCGGCTGGAACGCGCAGCAGGAGATGACCGCCTTCTCGTCGCAGCCCGCCGTCTTCGAGGACCTTGCCCTGATCGTCGATGAGGCGGTTCCTGCCAGCCAGGTAGCCACGCTCATCCGCCAGTCGGGCGGAAAGCTGCTCGCCGACGTGCGGCTCTTCGACGTGTATCGCGGCGGCCAGGTCCCTGCAGGCAAGAAGAGCCTCGCCTACTCGCTCACTTTCCAAGCGCCCGACCGGACACTCACTGCAGAGGACACGGCGAAGGCGCGACAGAAAATCGTGGCCCGGCTCGAGCGCGAGGTCGGCGCGGTGCTGCGCGCGTAGGCGGAGCGGTCTTCACCACCAAGAATCAAAGAACCGAAGCCTCACCAAGCAGAATCCAGTTTGGTGAGGCTTCGGTTCTTTGATTTCTGCCGGTTCGCCGCACGCCCGTAGAAACCAGGTTTCTGCCAGAAACCTGGTTTCTGGTGTTCAGGGCCGGCACTTGACAAAGTCTTGTATAATAAAGTTCTTTGCGCCTTGCATCGGCGCATATTTTGATTAGGGAAAGAGACTTGATGCGTAAAATCCTGTTCCACCCAGGTGACGTTCTGGCGACTGCGGATGCGCTGCGCGCGATGGAGTATAACGAAGTCACCCCTCAACTGCTGCTCGGGAGGCACACGAGCGGCGATTGGGGCGAGGTGCCCGCGCGCGAGCGGCGCAAGAACGAGCTGCGCGCGATGATCGAGGATGGCGACGTCGTCAGCCGGTTCCGCCTGAGCGATGGCGAGATCGTGCTGGTTACGACGAACTTCAGCGAGGCAGGAACCTTGATCAGCCAACCTGGCGACGACAAGCACTTGAAGCTGTTTGCGGAAGCGTGGCGGCCTCCCTGCTACGCGCTCGAGCCGGCCGGTTATCCGCACTACCTCGTCCGTATCTGGCCGCTCGCGGCCCACGAACGCGTGCTTGAATAACCGGTCTTCGCCTTTGCGCTGCCCGATTTAGAGAGCCATAGTCGTTGCGTTCCGACCAGGACTGTGATAGGCTGGGGTCAGAGTGTCCGTTTCGCCGTTGGGGGAGGATGAGATGACCCAGACCGTACGTGAATGGATGAGCAGTCCCGTTATCTTCATCGACGCCGATTCCACCGTTTCGCAGGCGCTGACCTTGATGCGCCGCCGCAATATCCACAGCCTGATGGTCGCACTTTCCGGCAACGACCTCGGCATTGTGACCAGCACCGACATTCGAGACAAGATCGCGGGCGTCGAACGCGATCCCAAGAGCACGCTCGTGCGCGAGATCATGACCTCGCCGGTCATCACGGCGAAGCCGGAGATGACCCTGAAGGACTGCTCGCTCAAGATGAAGGAAAAGGGCGTGCATCACCTTCCGGTGGCCGACGAGCGCGGCATGATCGTCGGCATGATATCGGCGAACGACATCTTCGCGGCCATCGAAGAGATCGGCTGGGCGGCGCTCTAGCGCGCCCTGTTAGGAGTTGCAGGCCCGGTGGCGTCGTCCACCGGGCTTTTTCTTTAGCCTTCATCCTCCTGCCACCCCAGCCGCAAGCCGTTCTAACGATAACTTTGTGCAATAATACACGAACTGTGATCCGCGTCATAGCGTCCATGAGGCGGGTCGCGTATTCTATCTCTGTCGCCTGATTGGAGAGCGGCCAGGGAGTAGAGCATGGTCAAGCGCCTTTTCGTCCTCGATGCCGATCAATGCGTCGGCTGCCAGCTTTGCGTTTTCGCCTGCGCGCGCCGTCCCGGCGTCGGCGGGGCCTCGGGCACCGGCATTTGGATTCGTTCGGCCGGCGGCATCCGCAAGGGCTTTGTCGTAACGGCTTGTCGCGCGTGCCCTGACCCGGCGTGCGCACGGGTGTGCCCGGTCGATGCGCTGGAAAGCCGGCCGGAAGGCGGCGTGCGCTTGCACCCCGAGTTGTGCATTGGCTGCCACAACTGTGTTGGCGCGTGCCCATTCGGCGCGGCCATCTGGGACGCAACACACGACAAGCCTACCATCTGCTCCGGTTGCGGTTATTGCGTCGACTATTGCGCCTATGACGTGCTGACCCTCAAGGAACTGTCGTCCCAAAAAGAAGAGGTGGTATATGTTGGCCGCTGATCCCCTGGATCGTGTCCTGATCATCGACCTGACCAAGCGCAGGGCCAACGTCGTCCGGCGGCCCGACCTCTTCGAGGCCGCGCTGGGTGGCGTGGGGGTCGCAACCCGACTGCTGCATGAGGAGTGCCCGGACGGCGCAGATCCGTTAGGACCCGAGAACCCGATCATCTTCTCAGTCGGTCCGCTCTCCGGGCTCTTCCCTATGGCGAGCAAGACCGTCGCGATGTTCAAGTCACCTCACACCGGCAACCTGGGCGAGAGCCACGCCGGGGGGCGGAGCGCGGTCGCCATCCGGATGGCGGGGTATGGCGCGATCGTGATCCGCGGGGCCAGCTCGTCGCCGGTCTACCTCGTCATCGAGGGCGACAAGGTCCACTTCCGTGACGCGCGGCCGCTGTGGGGCATGCACAGCGCCTACACGACCGGCTCGATCATGCGTGAGCGGGAAGCGGGCGCAGGGATGCGCACGATCATGCGGATCGGGCCGGCGGGCGAGAAATGCGTGAGCTATGCGTCGGTTATTACCGAGACGTACCGTCATTTCGGGCGGCTGGGGTTGGGCGCGGTGTTCGGCAGCAAGCGCCTGAAGGGGATCGTCATCTCGGGCCTGCGCTCGCTTTCGGTCGCGGACCCTCGACTTTACCGGAAGACGTACGACGAGATCTTCAAGGCCACGACCGAGTCGCCGCTGTTCAGGAAGTACCACGAGCTGGGGACCGCGGTCAACGTATTGCCGCTTGATGCGATGGGCGCGCTGCCAACGCGCAATCTCCAGTCCGGCCACTACGAGGGCGCAGAACATATTTCGGGCGAGCGGCTCGCAGAGGAATACCTGGGCCGGCGCGTCGCCTGCGCGCATTGCCCGGTTGCCTGCATTCACCTTGCCGCAGTGCGCTTTCCCTACCCCGATGAGCCTTACTTCTACAAAACGAACATGATCGCCTACGACCATGAGCCGATCTTTGCGGTCGGCTCGATGTTGGGCGGCAAGGACGGCCGCCACGACACGTGCGAGATGTTTCGCCTGCTCGACACGGCCGATGCGCTGGGACTCGACGTGATGAGCATGGGCTGTTCCTTAGCATGGGCCACCGAGGCGCTGGAGCGCGGGGCAATTAGCGTCAAGGACACGGACGGCCTGCCGTTGGCCTGGGGGGATTACACAACCTATGTCAAGGCCGCGGAGCGAATCGTCAGCCAGCCCAACGAGTTCTACGCTGCGCTTGCAAGGGGCTTGGAGTACGCCAGTCATTGTTATGGCGGCTCGGATTACGCGCTGGCGATGGGTGGGAACGAAATGGCGGGCTATCACACCGGTCCGGCGTGCTACGTGGGCTATCTGGCTGGCGCGCGGCACAGCCACCTCGACAACGCCGGGTACGCGCTGGATCAAAAGGCGGCAAAGAACGGCGGCCTGACACCCGAAACGGTGGGCCAGGAACTGGTGGCCGAGGAGCGTTGGCGGCAGGTGCTCAACAGCCTGGTCATCTGCCTGTTCGCCCGCAACCTTTACACGCCCGACCTCGTCCAGCGCGCGCTGCGAGTAGCCGGCATGGAATGCTCGGCGGACGACCTGGCCCGGCTCGGGCAGCAAACGCTGGCGCAAAAGCACGAATTCAAGCGCCGCTGCGGCTTCGACTTGGAAGGCGTGCGCATTCCGCATCGGATCATCGAGACGGCAACGCCGATGGGGGTGCTGGACGAAGGATTTTTGCGGCTGGCGCTGCAATCCTACCGGCAGGGCGTGTTCGGCGAGGAAACGACGGCATAGCGCAGTGGGCGCAGGGGTCGGGAGGGCGCTCGCGTCCTTACCGCGGCTCCGGCCGTTTCACCAGGCCGCGTTGGTACGCCATCACCGCGGCCTGCGTTCGGTCTTCCACGTCCAGCTTCTGCAGAATGCTGCTGACGTAGTTCCGCACGGTGCCGGCGGCGAGGTGCAGCCGTTGGGCGATCTCCGGGTTGCTATAGCCCTGGCAAATCAGCTCCAGCACGCTTAACTCGCGCTCCGTGAGCGCCTCCGCCTGTGGCGGCCGCGGCTCCGAAGGCGCGACGAACTGCCTGATCAACTTTGCCGGCGACGGAAGGATCCAGGAACGTCTTGCCTGCAGCTGTGCCCTTGATCGCTTCGACCAGAACGTCGCGGCGCGTATCTTTGAGCAGATACCCCGAAGCGCCCGCGCGCACCGCGTCCAGCACCCACGCGTCATCCGCGTACGTCGTCAACACCAGCACCCGGATTCCCGGCCAGTTCTTTCGCAGCCGTTCCGTCGCCTGGACGCCGTTCATCACGGGCATCTTCAGGTCCATCAGGACGACGTCGGGCTGCCGCTCTCCAGCCAGATCCACCGCCTCCTGCCCGTTCCGGGCGACGCCGACCACCTGGATCTCGTCGTCGGTGCTCAGGATGGCCTCGAGGCCGTCCCGCACGACCGTTTGATCGTCACAGATCAGGACACGAATCATCCGGTATCCTATCCGCCGGCACGGTCAGGCGGACGCGTGTCCCCGCACCGGCCTCGCTGCTGATTTCGATGTTCCCGCCGATGAGCGCCGCGTGCTCCTGCATGCCCCGGATGCCCAGCCGCCCCTCTGCTGCTTCCTCCACCGAGGAAGCACCCATCCCCTGGCCGTCATCTTCGATGAGCAGGATCAGTCCGTCCTCGTTCTCGCGCAGTTCGACCGCGATCGTGCTTGCCCCGGCATGGCGCACGACGTTTTCCAGCGTCTCCTGCGCGATCCGGTACACGCCTTGCTCGACCGTGTCAGGGATGCAGCCGCGCAGCGCGTCGGGCGCGCGCAGCTCCAGCCGCGCGCCGGCACGTTCGGCCGCCGTCTGAGCGAGCTCCTGGAGCGCGAGCGCCAGGCCGAGGTCTTCGAGCGGCGATGCCCGCAGCGCCTGAAGCGCCCGCCGTGCCTCGGCCAGGCCAGTCCGGGCGGTCGCGTCTGCCTTTTCCAGCATCGCGTGCGCCTTTTCCGGCTGCCGCGCCCAAAGCGAGCGAACGGCCTCGAGCTGCACGGTGACCGCACTCAGCGAGTGGGCGAGCGTGTCGTGCAGCTCGCGGGCTAGACGGTTGCGCTCGCGGGTGATTGCAAGTTCCTCCAGGGTCGAGGCGTACGCTTGCAGGCGCTCATTGTCGGCTGCCTGGCGTTGGTAGGCCTCGGCCAGCGCAGCGCGCTGCGCTGCCTGGACCGTCACCATGGTTGCCACAACTGAGCCGACCAGCAGCATCATGACCGCCTGAAGCACCAGGAACCCCACCGGCACGGTCCAGGGCACGTTGCCCTGCCATGGCGACACCAGCGTCTGGTAGAGCGTGAGCAGGAACACGTAGAAGTACAGGTAGCGGTAGCGGTACTCCCAGGCCACGAGCACTGCCGTCACGAAGAAGAACATGACGAACGGCGACTGCAGGGGATTGATCGCCGGCCAGAGGTAATAACCGACGAGGAGGGGCGCCATGCCCAGGGCGAGCGTCAGCGGCACGAACCAGCGGCCCAGTTCCTGGGCCTTGGGCCAGACGAGCAAGCCCAGCAGCACAAGCTCCATGGCGAGCAGGGGCGCGATGTTTGGCAGCGAGAGCGTGCGGATCAGCCGTTCGCCGGCCACCGGGTCGGCTGTCACGGTCGGATCGCCCGCTAATTGTAGCAACAGCAATACCGGGCCGACCGCCAGCCAGAACAGGATGCGGATCGCCACGAAGATGCGGTAGGCTGGGATGAATCCGGGCTCAGGCGCGGCGGTTTGCATGACGGGAGTATAGCACGACGCGGATCAGCGCGCATCCCTCCATGACCCTGGGATCTCGACCTCCGAGGCCGGTGTCCTCACCCCGCGAGGCAGCCTCGGAGGTCTGAGTACGACCGCAACTCAGTATTCGTCCGGCAGTGCTGTAATCGTACCGCTCAAGCGGTTGCCGGCGAACGCGTGCATCAGCCCGGCATCGACCGCGACGCCAGCCGGGTCGTCCCCGACGCGCACCGTTGCCAGCAGCATCATGGTCGGGCCGTCGACCACCGAAACGGTGTCGGACTGGCTGTTGGTCACGAAGACGTGGTGCGTTGCCGTGCTGGCCGCCACCCCCGCACCGCCGTCCGGTCCCCCGTTGTCGATCAAGGCCGAGCCGGCCGCGACAGGACCTGCGGACGACAGGCCGTACCCTAGCAACTGCCGCGGGTTGCCACCTTCGGGCGAGAACGAGACGTACAGCCTGGCCAGGCCGCGGTCGACTGCCAGCGCATACGTCTCGCCACCCGGATAGATTGTCTGATCCCACAGCACCTTGTTCTGCGCGCCGTCCAGCACCCGGATGAGGTGGGATTCCCGGCACGAGACGTACACTCGATTCCATGTTGGATCGACGGCCACCCCAAACGCGCCCGTTCCCACCTCGATCGTGGTGATCAGCGAATCTGTCGCCCCGTCGATGATCGCCACCCGGCCGCCTTTATGAAGCGCGACGTACACCCGGTTCGTCACTGGGTTAACGGCGACGTGGGTTGGCTCGCCGTAGGGCGCAAATGAGATCGTCTTTGACACCCCGGCCGGGTTTCCACTGACGACGGAGAGTGTTCCGTCGAGGAAGTTCGCCACATAGGCTTTGCCCGTTACCTGGTTCACGGCCACGCCAAACGGCTGCCTGCCCACAGGCACGGCGGCTTGCCGCGTGCCTAGCAGCAGGTTATAGATTTGCAGCGTGTTGGTCGAACGATCTGCCACGTAGAGCCGGTGGGTGTCTTCGTGGACGGCCAGCCCCTTGGGGTAGCCGACCGGCGGCAAGGGTGGCAGGCGCGGGACGGGGGTGCGCGTTATCGTCGGCGTGGGCGTGATGCTCGGAGTCGGAGTGATGGTCGGGGTGCTGGTGTTTGTCGGCGTTGCCGTCGCTGTGGCCGTCGGCGTGTTCGTCGGCGTCGGCGTGTTCGTGGGCGTTGGCGCCCGTTCGATCAACGGGAGGTAGACGTCGTACCATTCGGTTGGCGTGCTGGTTGGCGTGAACGTCAAGGTCGGCGTCGACGTCGGGGTGAAGGTGGATGTCGGCGTGCTGGTCGGCGTATTCGTCGGCGTATTGGTCGGCGTGAACGTCGCAGCGGGCGTGTTGGTCGGAGTTTCGGTGGGCGTAAACGTGGAGGTTGGCGTCGGAGTTTCGGTGGCGGTGGGAGTGTGGGTCGGCGTCGGGGTGTCCTCGCCTGGCTTCTGGGCAATAACGCAGTCGCTCGGGTCCGCGTTCGGCTGGTTCGACGGCTGCGCGCACACGTCGATGAGCACCGAAGAGAGGCCGCCGGTATCGGCCGTTGCCACGGTGCAATGCGCGACCATATCGTCGGGGAAGTAGTTGCCCGGGCCCCGCGGGTAACTTGCATCGAACGGGTCGTCGGGCTGGATGGTCGCGGCGCAGAAGGTCGCGGGGCTCAGCGTCATTTCGGTGAAGCTGTTAGCGCACCGGTCCGGCTTGTCATCGTCACACCTGTAGAGCCGCGTTGCCTGGAAGGACACAGGGTTGCCCGCGACGGTCACGCACAGTGAGTAGTTCGCGTTGCCGTCGGCGTCCGAATCGAACAGGGCACACGCGTCGCCCGTGTTACTACCGCCCCAGGCCGTGTCATCCCAGTTCCACGAAATGGTCTCGGCGGCGGTCGTCGAGCCATCCCGGCACATCTTCGTGAGGTCTCTCTGGCCCGGGTCGTCGTTGGCGCCGCTGTAATCGATCTGGCAGATCGGCGAGAAAGGAGCCGGTCCCATCATGCCGGACCGTGGCGCCACGGGCGCGAGAACGCCGGAGAAGACGGCGAGAATGAGGAGCCCCAGGCTCGTGGTTGCCAGGAGCGAGGCCCTTAGCACTGTGGACCCCGCAGACCGGGACTGCGGTAACTCGGTCATGCTGCCTCCTCGGCCGGCCACTCGCACACGACTGACCCCGGTCGCCGGTCGACAGGCAGGCCGAATCGTTCTGCAGCAGCCGCTCTATTACGAAGACGCAACAAACTACATATTGTTACGCAATGCACAGAAGATTTTGCAGGGCGGGCCAGGCACCTTTGCTTAAGGAGCGCCGCGGGGTGCTGACACCAATATGACAGGTGTCACTACCCGGCATGACAGCTCGCGCCCTATACTCGAACTTGCGGCGCAAGGACGCCGTTTATTTCGCGTGTGAAGTTGAGCTGGCAGAGATCGTGTTGACGACACCCTGGACGAAGGTCCTGCTGGATATCTGGGAACACCGCGGGCGGACGCTTGTTGTAGCGCTGGCAATTGCGGTAGGCGTGTATGCGGTGGGGGTTGTGCTGGACGCCCGCGAAATCCTGGTGCGTGAGTACCGCCAGGACCAGGTGGGCGCGCTGATGGCTTCGGCTGTGATCCACACTGCACCGTTCGAGCAAGATCTTGCAGACAGCGTTGCGCGGCTTCCGCTGGTCGCCGCTGCCGAGGGACGCAGCACTGTTTCCGGCCGGGTGCTTGCGCGCCGACGGCGCCTCTCAAGAGGTTCAGATCGTCGCCGTGCCGGACTTTGACCATGTGACAATCGACGCCTTCGCTCCGCTGCGCGGCGCGTTCCCGCCCGGCCGGCGCGAGGTCCTTGTCGAAGGCGCCTCGTTCGACAGCCTGCAGACCCGGCTGGACGACGAGATCACGATCAAGCTCAATAATGACGCGGTCCGCACGCTGCGGGTAGCGGGCATCGTCCACGATGGGCAGGCCTTCAGCCCGCGCTTGGCGGGCTCCGCCACGGTCTACGTCACCCGCGACACGCTCGAGGGACTTGGCTACCCCGCAGCACACACCGAGCTGCTGATCCGTGCCACAGAGCCGGCGCATGACGAAGCACACATCCTCGCGGCGCTCGACCAGGTCGAGGCACAGCTCAAGGACTCCGGCAGGACGGTCTACAGCCGGGAGGTCATCACCGAGAGCCGGGCCGATCCCTTCATCGGGTCGGTCGTCATGATCCTGACCCTGTTCGGGCTCGTCATCCTTGCGCTGTCCAGCTTCCTGGTGGTCAACTCGATGTCCGCCCTGATCACCCAGCAGGTGCCGCAGATCGGGGTCATGAAGCTCATCGGCGCGCGGCGCAGCCAGATCATGGCCTTGTATCTCGCGACGGTCCTGATCTACGGCCTGATCGCGGTGGCGATCGCCCTGCCTCTTGCCGCCATCACGGCCCGGTTCCTGATGACCGAGATCGTCGAGCCCTTGCTCAACGTCCGAGTCCTGAGCTACGCCATCCCCTTGCCCCTTTGGCTGATCCAGGGCGCGATCGGCTTGCTGCTGCCGCTCGTCGCCGGCCTGATCCCGGTCATTCAGGGCACCCGCATCACGACGCACCAGGCGTTGAACGACGTTGGTCTCGGCGGCGCGGCCTATGGGCACAGCCTGGTCGAACGGTTCCTCGGGCGCCTGCAGAAGGTGCGCCGCATCCAGCGGCCGGTCCTGCTTGCGATTCGCAACACGCTGCGCCATAAGGGCCGGCTCGTCCAGACGCTCATCGTGCTTGTATTCGGCACGGCCTTGTTCATCTCCGTGCTCAGCGTGCGCGCGTCGGTCAACGCCACGCTGGACTCGTTCATGCGCTTCCATCGCTATGATGTCTCGGTGCAGATGGAGCATCCCGACCTCGTCACTCGTCTGGAAAGCGCTGCCGCCGAGGTGCCCGACGTAGGCGCGGTCGAGGTGTGGTCCAGCGGGGGCGCGACCCGCGTCCGCCCGGACGACAGCAAGAGCAACCCTTTCCGGGTGGTTGCCGTCCCACCTGACACGCGCATGATGGAGCCGGAAGTGATTGCGGGTCGCTGGTTATCGGGTGCGGGGGGCGTCGCGAACGCAGTTGTCATCAACTCCGACCTGGCCGACGACCAGCGTGACGTCCGGCTGGGCAGCGATATCGTGCTGGACATCAACGATCGGAAGATGACCTGGCATGTCGTCGGGATTGTCAGCACGGAGTCGCGGGGATCAACCGTATACGTGAGCCGGGACGACTACGCGTATGCAACGCGAGCCGCGGGCCAGGGCAACCGCGTCCAGGTGAGCATCGCACCGGGCGCGAGCTTGAGCCAGCACGAAATGGCCGTCCGTCTGCGCGAGTACTTCGACAGCCGCGGGCTCAAGGTCGACGACACCCAGACCGCGGCCGTCACCCAGACGCAGAACAACCTGCTCTTCACCGTGGTCGTCGCGTTCTTGATCCTGATGGCCCTGCTGCTGGCCGCCGTCGGCGGGCTGGGGCTGACCACTACGATGAGCATCAACATCATGGAACGGGTTCGCGAGGTGGGCGTGCTGCGGGCCATCGGCGCGTCGAACACGTCCGTGCGCCAGATCGTCCTGGCTGAGGGCCTTGCGATGGCGGTTATCAGCTGGATCGTGGGCACCGCGATCTCGATCGGCCTCGCGCCGGTGTTAAGCCGGCTGCTCGGGCTGGCCCTGATTAAAATCCCGCTCCAATACCACTACTCGGTCGTGGGAGCGGCCGTCTGGTTCCTGATCTTGCTGGCCATCGCCGCCGTGGCAAGCCTCGTGCCCGCCCGCAATGCGGTGCGCCTGACCGTGCGGGAAGTGCTGGCTTATGAGTGAGAGTGTAGTGTCCGAGAACGGCGCCCGTGAGCGGACGGCTTGATCCGGCTGAAGGGCGTCCGCAAGTCTTACCGGACCCCGGCGGGCGATTTCTTTGCCCTCAAGGGCATCGACTTGAACGTCGCGACCGGGCGAGTTCCTGGCGATCTTGGGCAAATCGGGCGCGGGAAAGTCGACCCTCGTCAACATGGTCACGGGCATCGATCGCCCCACGGCCGGCGAGATTTGCGTGGGCGACAAGGCCGTGCAAAGCATGACCGAAGACCAGGTGACTGCCTGGCGCGGCCGCACACTCGGCGTCGTGTTCCAGTTCTTTCAGCTGCTGCCCATGCTGACCTGCGCGCAGAACGTGATGATGCCGATGGACTTCGCCGGGCTCTACGGCGGCACGCGGCAGCGGCGCGAACGGGCCCTCCACCTGCTGGACCGGGTGGGGCTTGTCGAGCACGCGGACAAGCTTCCGTCCGCGGTGTCGGGCGGGCAGCGCCAGCGGGTGGCGATCGCCCGCGCGCTGGCAAACGACCCCGCGCTCCTGGTGGCCGACGAACCGACCGGCAACCTCGACTCGCGGACGGCATGCCGAGATGATCGACCTTTTCTCTTCGCTCGTCAGTGAGGGCAAGACCGTCCTGCTTGTCACGCACGACCGCGACCTGGCCGCCCGAGCCACCCGGCGTGTCCGCATTGTCGATGGACGGATTCTTGAAACCGGAGGGGCGCGGCCATGATCGCCGGTTCGCTCCGAGAAAGTCCCGAGTCCGCCGGTCTTCGGACCGCAATGATCGATCTCCGCGGCCTGACAAAGGTCTACCAGACGCCCGTTGGACCCTTCCCGGCACTGCGCGGCATCGATCTGCAGGTGCGCCAGGGGGAGTTCATCGCGGTCGTGGGCAAATCGGGCAGCGGCAAGTCCACGCTGATCAACATGTTCACGGGCATCGACCACCCGACGGATGGCGAGATTGTCGTCGCCGGCCGGCGAGTGCGCGAGCTAAACGAGGGGCAGATGGCGGAGTGGCGCGGCCGGACGATGGGCATCGTGTTCCAGTTTTTCCAGCTGCTGCCCACGCTGACGATTGCCGAAAACGTGATGCTGCCGATGGACCTGGCGCGGCTCTACAGCCCGGCGGAGCGTTATGACCGGGCGCTTCGCCTGCTCGAACACGTTGGGCTGTCTGATGACGCGGACAAGTTCCCGGCCACCGTCTCGGCCGGCCAGCAGCAGCGGGCGGCCATTGCTCGCGCGCTGGCAAACGACCCGGCGATCGTCGTGGCGGACGAGCCGACCGGCAACCTGGACACCCAGGCCGCCGAGACCGTCTTCACCTTATTCCAGACGCTCGCGGCCGAGGGGAAAACAATCGTGATGGTCACGCACGATGACGAGTTGGCCGAACAGGCGGAGCGGACGGTCGTGCTGGCCGACGGCCTGATCGTCGACGAGATCGTGCATCGCTCAGGTGTGAAGGCACAAAGCCCTGGCGCAGGGCCGGGTGCAAGGAGTATCGAATGAAGAATCGCAGAATGATGGTTGTCCTCGTGACTGTCCTTGTCGTGGCGGGCCTGGCAGTGGGCGCAGCGGTCGTGCTCGCGCAGGAGCGGAGCCAGCAGGCCAAGGCCGCGGCTGCCACGCCCACTGCCGAAACGCAGGCAGAGGGGCCTGCTGCGGCAGCGGACAGCGCGGCTGCCGATCGCGCAATCGTCGCCAAAGGGTATCCTGGCGCCCGTTCACCACGCAACCCTGAGCATGGCGGCGGGCGGCATCGTCTCCGAGGTCCTCGTTAACGAGGGTCAACAGGTTAAGGCCGGCGAGGTCATCCTTAGGTTGCGCAACGAGCGCCAGCAGGCTGCGGTGACCGAAGCTGAAGGCGCGCTCGCCGCAGCCCGCGCACAACTGGAGACACTGAAGGCCGGCGCGCGCTCCGAGCAGGTTGCGGCGGCCCAGGCGGGGCTGGATGCGGCGCAAGCCAGGGTCGCGCGGCTGCAGGAAAGCGGCCGCAAAGGCGATGTGACGGCTGCCCGCGCGAACGTCCAGTCGGCACAGGCGGCCCTGGCCCGGGTGAACGAGGGCGCCGACCAGGGCATGCGCATCTCGGCAGAGGCCGACATGGCGAACGCCGAAGCGGCCTTGCGCCTGGCCCAAGCTGCATACGACAAGGTGAAGGATGCAGCCGGACGTCGGCATGATGCCCCAGAGCCTGCAGCTTCAGCAGGCCACGCATCGCGTACGCCGCCGCGAAAGCCCGCTACGATGAGGTCAACGCGCCGCCCAAGGCCGACCAGGTCGCCCAGGCGAGCGCGGCCGTGAAACAGGCGCAGGCGCAGCTGGACCGTCTGATGGACCCGGCGACTGCGGCGGAGTTGAGCGAGGCCGAGGCCGCGGTGCGCCAGGCGCAGGCACAACTCGATCTCGTCAAGGCCGGCGCCCGAAAGCAGGAGATCGACGCCGCCCAGGCGGCAGTGACGCAGGCCGAAGCCGGTCTCCGCCAGGCTCAAAGCGCCTTGAGCGACACTGAGCTTTCCGCGCCCTTCGATGGGACGCTCGCCGTGCTGAACGTGCGCCAGGGCGAACAGGTTACCCCGGCCGCGCCGGTCGCGGAAATCGGCGACCTGAGTGGCTGGCAGGTCGAGACGGACGACCTGAGCGAGTTGGACGTCGTGCGGGTCCAGCCGGGCCAGAACGTCAGGGTGACCTTCGATGCGGTCCCCGGCCTCGAGCTGCAAGGCACAGTCGAGCGAATCCAGGCGAAGGGCGAGAAGAAGCTGGGGGACATGACCTACACGGCCATCGTTAAGCTTCAAAATGCCGATCCGCGGCTGCTGTGGAATATGACCGCCGTCGTCAACGTGCCGTAAGCGCGGTGCACGTAGGGGCGACCGGCCGGTCGCCCGCACCGCATGAACCCTTAAACACAAGACCTCCTGAGGCGCTGCCATTTCAGCAGTCCTCAGGAGGCCACCGTGTTATCTTCCATTTTCTCCCCGTTCCTGGCCGGGTTACTTCATTCCGGCAGGAACGATCTCTGAATCGACGGGGCCGTGCCTCGCCGTCCTACCGGACGGCTGCTTGCTTCTGGTGCACGCCCTCGGCAAACTCCTCGATCATCTTTCGGTTGAACGCCGGAATATCGTTCGGGTTCCGGCTGGTTACCAGCCCCTGGTCCACCACAACTTCCTGGTCGACCCACTGGGCGCCGGCATTCTTTAGATCGGTTTGTAGTGACGGGTACGAGGTCATCTTTCGTCCCCGAACCCCACCTGCCTCGATAAGGGTCCACGGCCCGTGGCAAATTGCCGCGATCGGCTTCCCCTCTTGTACAAACGACCTCACAAACTGCACGGCCGTTGCGTTCATGCGAAGCTTATCGGGATTCATAACCCCGCCGGGAAGTACAAGGGCATCGTACTGCTGCGCGTTGGCCCGATCGAGCGGGACATCCACGGGGAACTCATCACCCCATTGGGTGTGGTTCCACCCCTTTACCTTGCCCGGAGACGGCGAGACCAATTCGGTCCGTGCGCCTGCCTGTTCTAGTGCTTTACGGGGTTCGGTCATTTCGACCTGCTCGAAGCCGTTGTCGACAAGAATCGCCACGCGCTTGCCTTGCAGATCTTGCATCATGCTCTGCACACCTCCCCGAATTTGTTAATGGTATTACTGCCGACAGTGAGCCAATCATATCACTCGCAGTCCTTGCTGCATGTATTCACATATCCATTTGTGTTTCTTATTGATAGTCTCTAATGTATATGTGATTCAAAGAGCAGAAGGCCCGCTCTTTTGTAACTTGCCTGCCTGAGATTGGCCCGCGTTGCGCTACAATCGTCGGTGCTTGCGCATTCACGCTTGCATTTCCCACGGGAGGACGACTTAATGCAGGACGCCAGATTTACCGAGGACGACCTGAGCTTGCTGCGCCGGGCCGCAGTGCTTGCCGGGGCGACTGTAGCGATCACGAAGTACAGCGGCGCCGGGGGCACGCGCGACGAATTTACCGGCATTATCGATGGGCTGCGCGAGGCGCTCGTCCGCTATCCGGACAACCCGCTCGTGCGCGCGCTGCTTACCGACGAGACGCGCGCCGAGGCGGAAGGCCTCTACCCGCAGTTCCGCCAGGATCCGACCCAGCGGGCCTACGACGACTTCAAGCTCGCAGCGCTTAATCGCTGTGCCCAGGCAGCCGAGCTGCTGAAGCAGAAAGCCTCGCCCAACCAGGCGGCGGAAGTGAAGGCTGCCATCGTAAGTATGTGCGAGCTCGTCGCGGAGCGGTCGAAGGAAGGTTCGACGTTGGGGTTCGGCGGCGTCCGGGTGGATCCGCTCGAGACCGCGGCCGTGGAGCAGGTGAAGCGCGCGCTCGAGGTCTGATGATCGTCGGGTGGTGCGCCGCCTATCCGCGGCTCAGCAACTCCTCAATGGCCTGGACGGCTTGACCCACGCCATCTTCGGCCCGAATCTTAGAGCCAATTGAAGCCGCGGCGTGGCGCATGGCGGGCGAAGTCGCCTCCCGCAGCGCCAGCGCGAGGCGTTCCGCGTTGAGGCGCCTCCGCTTGAGCGGCGCAGGCCCCGCGCCGAGGCGGCACACACGCTGCCCCCAAAACACCTGGTCGCCGAAGAACGGCACGATCACCGATGGGACACCGGCGCGCAGCGCCGCTGCCGTCGTGCCGGCGCCACCGTGGTGCACGATTGAAGTGGCACGCGCAAGCAGCCAGTCATGCGGTGCTTCGTCCAATTGCATAGCCCAATCGGGCAGCCTACGGTTCGTGCCCAGTCCCGCCCACCCGCCGAGGAGGATCGCGCGCGTGCCGGCCCTTTCCAGCGCCTGCAAGACCGCCTCCGTCGTCTTCTCGGCGTCGCAGTCTGCCATGCTGCCGAAGCCGACGACGACCGGGGGTTCGCCTGCCCCCAGGAACTCTTCCAGCCCGGCGGGCGGCTGCCAACCGTTGCCCCGCAAGAACCAGAAGCCGGTCACCCGCTGGTTAGGAGTCCACGCGGGCTGCTCGGGAATCAGATGACGGCTGTAGCCGAATACCGCCGGGGTGTCGCCGCTCCCGAAGTCAGCGTACCGTTCGAACGGTGCCGGCGGCAAGCCGAGCACCTCCTGCCGCCCTGCATCCACTGCCTCGCGCATTGCGCGCAGCGTCATGGCGCTCGCCGACCGGCTGCTCCACCAGTTGATTTCGCCCCGCACGTGCTCGGGAATCCAGCCGGGGAGCTGCACCGGCAGCGTCCAGGTGAAAGCGCGCGAGGGCGTCCACGGCTGCAGGAACGCGCCGAGCCAGGGCACGTCCAGCGCCTCTGCGACGTGAACGGCCGGAAAGGCCAGGAACGCCACGAGCGCCGCGTCGCTTCCGCGCATCGCGGCCAGCAGGTCCTCAAAGTAGGCGCGCCCGGGCGTGTAGTGGGCCTTCAGCCAGCGCAGCATGGCAGCCGGATTGCCGAGCTGGTCCACGCAGTCGGAGAAAGCGGCTCGGTTGTCCTGGCGGAGGGGAGAAAAGGCCAATCCGTAGCCGGTAACGAACGTCTCGAACACGCTGTCCGCTGCGATCCTAACTTCGTGGCCCGCCGCCTGCAGCCCGATGGCAAGCGCAACGTACGGCTGCACGTCGCCGCGCGAGCCTGCCGTGACGATAGTCAACCTCATCGCGCTTCCTCCCTCACCCACCCAATACACCGCTTATTCAAACGCCGTCATTCGCCCAATTGTTGCCGGCGTCGGGACGGTGTATGATGCGGTTACGGTCATTAACCCTTTGCTGGAGGATCAGCGTGGAAATCCAGATCGAACCCCTTGCGCGGGGTGAACAGAAACCCTTCCCGGCACAACTTACGTTTGGTCGTCACTTCGCGGATCGCATGTTCACCCAGTACTATACCCCCGATAAGGGCTGGCACGATGCCCGTATCGGCCCGTACCAACCCTTCGTGATGGACCCCGCGGCCATGGTCTTCCATTACGGCCAGGAAATCTTCGAGGGACTAAAGGCCTACCGGCGTCCGGACGGCAAGATCAACCTGTTTCGGGCATGGGAGAATTGCGCCCGCTTCAACCGGTCCGCGCAGCGCATGGCGATGGCTCTCGTCGACCCCGAGGACCATTTCGAGGCCATCGCGCAGCTCGTCAGTGTGATTCACGAGTCCGTGCCAGAGGGACCCGAAGCTGCCCTCTACATCCGTCCCGCCGATGGTCGCCAACGATGTCGGGCTTGGCGTACACGCCAGCAAGAGTTATCTGCACTTCATCATCGCGGGGCCGGTCGGTCCGTATTTCTCGACGGGGTTCAACCCGGTCGCGGTCTATGTTTGCCGGGACAAAGTTCGGGCGGTTCCCGGCGGCACCGGCGAGGCCAAGACCGGCGGCAACTATGCCGCCAGCCTGTACGTGGCCGAACAGGTGCGTGAGTTGGGCTTCCAGCAGGTGCTGTGGATCGACGCGGTCGAGCACCGGTATGTGGAGGAAGTCGGCGCGATGAACATCGGCTTCGTCTACGAGGGCAAGCACATCGTCACGCCGGCGCTCTCGGGCAGCATCCTGCACGGCATAACCCGCGACTCGGTGATACGAATGGCGCCGGACCTTGGCTACACGGTGAGCGAAGAACGGCTCGAGATCGATGAGGTGCTGAAGGACATCCGGTCAGGCAAGATCACGGAGGCGTTTGGCATTGGCACGGCCGCGGTGATCGCGCCGGTGGGGAAGATGGGCGACGAGAACCACGTCGATGTGATCAATAACAACGAGAGCGGTCCAGTAGCGACGCATCTGTACGAGGCGCTGACCGACCTCCAGTACGGCCGCGCACCCGACCCGTACGGGTGGACCTACTGCGTGGAACCGCACGCATAGCTTCGAGCGACGACCGTTTCAGACATGGTAAAAGACCCCGTGGCCTCGGCCACGGGGTCTTTTTGTTCTTCAGCTACATCGTCCGGTATTCGCCGTCGACGACATCCTCGCCGCCGGCGCCGCCGTTCCCGGCGGGTCCGCCCTGCGGGCCTTCACCCTGGAACCCATCCGGTCCCTGAGGTCCCGGCAGCCTGGTGCATGCGGCCGCCCACCTGCTGCCAGGCGTCCATCAGCTTGTTCGTCGCTGCTTCCAGTTCCTCGGCGCTCGCGTTGCGGTCCAGCGCGGCCTTAAGCTCATCCATCTGCGCCTGCAGCATCTGCCGGTCCGCGTCGGTCATCTTGTCGCCGCTGTCCTGGAGGAACTTCTGCACCTGGTAGTGCGAGTTGTCCGCCCGGTTGCGCGCCTCGATGTCGGCCTTTCGCTTGCGGTCTTCCTCGGCGTGGCGCTCGGCGTCCTTCACCATCTGGTCGACCTGGTCCTTCGCCAGGCCGCTGGACGCGGTGATCTTGATGCTCTGCTCGCGGCCCGTCGCCTTGTCCTTCGCGCTCACGTGCAGGATGCCGTCCCGGTCGATGTCGAACGTCACCTCGATCTGCGGGATCCCGCGCGGCGCGGGGGGAATGCCCGTCAGGCGGAACTTGCCCAGCAGCTTGTTGTCCTGCGCCATCGGGCGCTCGCCTTGCGTCACCACCACCTCGACCTCGGTCTGCATGTCGCCGGCCGTCGAGAAGATCTGCGTCTTCTTCGTCGGGATGGTCGTGTTGCGCTCGATCATCTGTGTCGCCACGCCACCGTATGTCTCGATGGCCAAGGTCAGCGGGGTCACGTCGAGCAGCAGAATGTCCTTCACTTCGCCGCCCAGCACGCCCGCCTGGATCGCCGCGCCAACTGCCACGACCTCGTCCGGGTTGACGCCCTTGTGCGGTTCACGGCCGAAGAACTTGCGCACCGCTTCCTGCACCGCGGGCATGCGCGTCATGCCGCCTACCAGAACCACCTCGCCGATGTTTTCCGGCTTGAGCTTCGCGTCTGTCAAGGCCTGCCGGCACGGCTGGATCGTGCGCTCGATCAGGTCGCCAACCAGTTGCTCCAGCTTCGAGCGCGTCAGGTTCATCTGCAGGTGCTTCGGCCCGCTCGCGTCCGCGGTGATGAACGGCAGGTTGATCTCCGTCTGCATGACGGTCGACAGCTCGATCTTCGCCTTTTCTGAGGCTTCCTTCAGGCGCTGCAGCGCCATCCGGTCGCTCCGCAGGTCGATGCCGCTCTCGCGCTTGAACTCGTCGGCCACCCAGTTGATAATCCGCTGGTCGAAGTCGTCGCCGCCGAGGAAGGTGTCGCCGTTGGTGCTTAGCACCTCGAAGACGCCCTCGCCCACGTCCAGGATGGAGACGTCAAAGGTCCCGCCGCCCAGGTCGTAGACGACGATCTTCTGGTCGACCTTCTTCTTGTCGAGGCCATAGGCCAGCGCGCTGGCGGTCGGCTCGTTGATGATCCGCTGCACGTCCAGCCCCGCGATGCGGCCCGCGTCCTTGGTCGCCTGGCGCTGGCTGTCGTTGAAATACGCCGGGACCGTAATCACCGCCTGCGTGACCGGCTCGCCCAGGTAGGCCTCGGCATCGGCCTTGAGCTTCTGCAGGATCATCGCCGAGATCTCGGGCGGGCTGTAATCGCGGCCGCCCATAGCGACCCACGCGTCGCCGTTCGTGTGCTCGACGATCTTGTACGGCAGCACCTTCCGCGCCTTGGCAACCTCCGGGTCGGTAAAGCGCCGGCCCATCAACCGCTTGACGGAGAAGATGGTGTTGTCGGGGTTGGTGACGGCCTGGCGTCGCGCCACCTGGCCGACGAGGCGTTCGTTGTTCTTCGGGTTGATGGCCACGACGGATGGGAACAGGCGCGAGCCTTCCGCGCTCGGGATCACGACGGGCTCCCCGCCTTCCATCACGGCCACCACTGAGTTCGTAGTGCCCAGGTCAATGCCGACGATTTTGCTCATGTAGTAACTCCTTGCCTGCGCTAGCTCTTCTAACACAAAGGCACGAAGGCACAACGCCCTATCCTTTGTGTCTTGGTGTCTTTGTGTTATTCAGCCCTTGGCCACGCGGACCATGCTCGGGCGGAGAACCTTGTCGTCCAGCTTGTAGCCCTTGGCGACTTCGGCGATGATCTGGCCTTCTTCCAGGCCGTCAGCGTCTTCGTGTGTTACTGCATAGTGCAGCTTCGGGTCAAATTGCCGGCCCTCCGCCGGAATCGGCGTCACGCCTTCGCTCTCGAGCAGCCCCTGCAGCTTCTTCTGGATCAAGCGGAAACCATTGACCCACTCGCTGTTTGCCTGGTCCGCCGGGACGTTGGCGAAAGCCCGGTCCACGTCGTCGAGAATCGGGATCAGCTTCTCCAGCACCCGAGCGGCAGCCGTCCGGCGCAGTTCGTCCTGCTCCCGCTGCATCCGCTTGCGAGCGTTGCTCAAGTCGGCCACGGCCCGGCGCCAGTTGTCCAGGTATTCGGTTGCCTGCGCCTCAGCCTGTGCCAATTTCTCGCTGAGATCTGACTCGGGCTCGAGGCTGGCGCCCGCCGTCCCGCCGGCGCTTCCCGCACCTGCGCCCGCCTCGGCTGCATCGTCTGCTTCCAGGTTAGAGTTCTTGTCGGTTTCGTTCATCCTTATCCTGATCTCCTTCTCTCGGCCGTGGTCCAGCCGCCGGCCGCGGTGCGGCCGCCTGTTCATCCGTATCGTACCAGTCGCCGACCAGGTCGCTCATCAAGCTCGCTACATATCTCACCGCGCCAATCGTGCGATCATAGGTCATGCGCAGCGGACCCACCACACCCAGCAGCCCGCTCGCGCCGCCTTCGACGCCGTAACGCGAGAGCACCAGCGCGAGGTCGGTGAACTCGTGCCACCGCCCCTCGCCGCCGATGAGCACCTGCAGGCCGCCCACCTGCGGCGGGGCAGCTGTGGTGACGATGCTGTTCAACGACGGCCCCTCAATAACCTGCACGATCTCGCGCGCCTGCCCGCCCAGCGCAAATTCGGGCTCCTCGAGGATGTGCAGCAGGCCGTCGCGATACATCGCGTCGTCGCCCTTGCCGATCCTCGGCTGTCATCAGCTGGCTCACGACCCGCAGGATAAACCGCCCTGCATGGCCGGCTCGACTCGGGCAGCCGGCGCATCTCGTGCTCGATCTCCACCGCCCGGCGTCCCTTGAACCGGTCGTTGATCTCATTCGACAGGCGGCTGAGCGTCTCTTGCTCGACCACTTCTTCCAGCGTCAGCATCTGCTGCTTGACCGTGCCGCCCATGAGCACGAGCACCATCAGCACAACGGTGTCGCGCAGGCTGATCAGTTCTAGGTGTTTGAAACGGCTTACGTGAGCCCGGGGTGGCGTCGCCAGCGCGGCCTTGCGGGTTGTGTGCGCCAGCACTGCCACCGCCAGCCGCACCCACTGGTCCAGCTCCAGCCGCGCCTGGTGAAACTGGTGGCTGATCATGTGCTGTTCGGGCAGCGGCAGCTCGGTCTCGCCCAGCAAGTGCTCGACGAAATAACGGTAGCCCGGCTTCGGTCGGGATGCGGCCCGGCGGAGGTATGCGGATGGGTCAGGTAGCCCATTTCTTCCAGCGCAGCCATTTCGTTGCGGATCGTGGCCGGGCTGATTTCCAGCCCGTAGGACTGGACGAACGTCTTCGAGCCAACCGGCATCCCCCGCTCGACGTAGGAGCGGATGATGAGGCCCAGCACGGCCTGGCGCCGCGGGGTCATTTCCGGGTTCTGGTCTCGCGTTCATCCTTAGCACCCGTAGCGACTGCTTAGCACTCTTTAGCACTCATGACTTGAGAGTGCTAAACAACTGGGCAAAATGATAGCACGAAGGGTCGTGTGTGTCAAAAACGGGGGGAATCGTCGCGTGCGAGGAAACCGGCTGCGACCTGAGGCGTTAGTGCGGCGCGCAGTTGGGACCGTCAGTACGCGGCCTTGTCGAACAGCGCCTTCAACCCTGTCCGGATGATGATCTTGAAGTCGAGCCACAGCGACCAGTTCTCGATGTACCACAGGTCGTACTTGGTGCGCTCGGCGATCGAGGTGTCGCCGCGCAGGCCGTTGATCTGCGCCCAGCCGGTGATGCCGGCCTTCTCGCGGTGCCGCTCCATGTAGCTGCGGGATGCTCTGGCGGAACTGCTCGACGTAGGCGGGCTGCTCGGGCCGCGGGCCCACCAGGCTCATGTCGCCCATCAGCACGTTGATGAACTGGGGCAACTCGTCGACCGAGGTCTTGCGGATGAACGCGCCGATCCGCGTGCGCCGGGGGTCGTCCTTCGTGGTCCAGTTGCCCAGCCGCTCCGCGTCGGCCCGCATCGAGCGGAACTTGAGCATCTTGAACGGCTTCGCGTCCAGCCCCATGCGCTCCTGCACGAAGAAGACCGGCCCCGGCGAGTCCAGCTTGATCAGGATGGCGGTCAGCATCATGAGCGGCGAGACGAGCAGCAGGAACATGCTGCTGCAGGAGGATGTCGACGACCCGCTTGAGCGTCAGCTTCCAGCCGCGCAGCGCCACATCGCGGACCGTCAGCAGCGGCAGGCCGGCCAGGTCGCTGATCGTGACCTCCGACGCCATGATCTGGAACACGTCCGGGAAGACCCGGATGCTCACCTTCTCGCGCTCGCACTGCGAGATGATGCCGACCAGTTCCTGGTGCGTGGCCTCGGGCAGGCCGATGACGACCTCCTGCGATCTGGCATTCCTCGATCACCCGGGGCAGATCCTCGATGTGCCCCAGCACGGGCAGGCCCATGACCCGCTCGGGCCCGGCACCGTTCGACCCGTGTCGGCAAACCCGACGACCTGGTAGCCCAAGCCCGGGCGTCTGCTGCATCTTCTGCAGGATCATCCGGCCCGACCTCGCCCGTGCCCACGATCAGCACGCGTTCCGCGCCAACGCCGCGGCGCTGCAGCGCAGCGGTGGATCCGGCTGTGGATGGCCCGCCCGACCGTGATGGTGACCAGCGAAGCAGCCCACGCCATGAGCATCATGGCCCCGCTGGAACTCCAGCGTGTCGCGTAAGGCGAAGGTGATGAACGCGACGGTGATCAGTGAGGCCACCGTAATTGCGCCGATGAGGCGGTAGACCTCGTCGAGCAGCAAGGCGGCATAGCGGCGGTGATAGAACTTGTAGAAGAAGAAGACGAGCACCGTGCTGATGGCCTGCACGGTTCCGAGCACGAAGTAGTTGGAGAACGGGCCGATATCCGGGCCGAGCATCGCACGCCGGATGATGTAGGCGATGCCAAAAGCGAGCGCGCTCATCGCCAGGTCGAGCACGACCAGCGACAGGTGGTACAGCAGCGCGCGGCCGCCTCATGTTGCGCTCCTGCTGATTTCGCGCGCCGACGTGTCACGCACGTACTGGCCGCGCAGCCGCCGAAGCGGCCAGGTCCGTCCGGCCGAACAAGCCGACGCCGCCGCGGATGAGCCAGTCCAGCCAGAAGGGCGTCGTGGCGCGGTAGTGCTTGTCGTAGAAAATGTTCATCGCGCGGTAGAACTCGACGCGTGCCTTGTACGAGAACCGGCTGGCCGCTTCCTTGACGTGCAGCACGGTCACCTGGCCGTTGTACCACACTTCCCAGCCCGCGTCGGTGATCCGCTTCGCCCAGTCCAGGTCCTCACCGTACATGAAGAACGCATCGTCGAGCAGCCCGGCCGCTGCGATCGCTTCCGCCCGCACGAGCATGAACGCGCCGACGATCGCGTCGACCCGCTCGATCGCATCCTCCGGCAGGTATGTCAGGTTGTAGCGCGCAAACCGTCGGCTGTGCGGAAACAGGCGGTCCAGGTAGAGCATGTGGTAGAGCGAGACCTGCGGCGTGGGGAACGACCGGCGGCACGCCTTGTCAAGCGAGCCGTCCAGCCGCACCAGGCGCGGCCCGGCGACGCCGGCTGCGGGGCGGCTCTCGATGAAGGCGACCATGCGCGCCAGCGCGTCGGGCGGCAGCACCGTGTCGGGGTTCAGCAGCAGCGCATGTCGGGGCTTGTCGCGTAAGAGCCGGCCCGGATCGCGCGCTCCTCTTGCAAGAGGCGGCGTTCCGCGCTCTGTCCAAATCCGAACAGCCGCAGGCCCTGGTTGTTGGCCGCCGGATAGCCCGCATTGCCCTGGTTGGCAATCACCCGGACCTGGGGAAACTCACGGCGCACCATCGCGACGCTGTCGTCGGGGGACGCATTGTCCACCACGCACACGTCGACGGTCAGGCAGCGCGGCTCCGGCCCCTGCTCGCCGGCGGGAAGCCGCGCCAAATCGACCTGGCTGGCGAAGACAGAACGTAAGCAATCGCGCAGCAAGTCACAAGTGTTGTAGTTTACAATAATGATCGCAAGATCGGGGCAACCAGAGGCAGTTGCGTTCATTGCACGAAGCATTATACACGTCCCGTCCTTAAGGGTCAATTGCCCGCTACGGCCCGTTCGTGCTAGAATGATCACATAGGGGCGCGGCCCCCAAAGGGTTGTGCGCGGTCGTGATGAGAGAGCGAGGTGGACTTCCAATGCACAAGCAATGGCTCTCGCCACTCAGGTGGCGCCCGGGGCCGCGGCTCACCTTGTTGTTCCTCGCTACACTGCTGGCATCGCTGGCGCTGGCTGCGCTGCCTGGCGCGATCGCCCGCGGCCAGGCCGTCCCGACCGCCAGCCCCGAGCCCGGATGCACCGAGTTGGTTCGCAACGGTTCATTCATCGACGCGCTCAGTGACTGGCAGATCGTCGGTGATCCGGCCGGCGTCTCGGCCTCCCCCGATCTGTATCAAAGCCCGCCCTACTCGCTCAAGGTGGGGTCGCTAGACCTGGCTTTGACCGGGCTGTCTGGCGCGCAACAGTCCGTCACGATCCCCGCAGACTCCCCGTCCGTGATCCTCGACGTGTCGATCTACACGCAGTCGGCGCAGGAGGGCGCAGGGGCCGATTACCAGGAGATCGCACTGCTCAATTCGTCAGGCGGCCTGCTGTTCGCACCCTACCGGGGCCCCGCCAACGATGACGCCTGGGTTCATCTCCGGTTCAACCTGGCCAGCTTTGCCGGTCAAACCGTTTACTTGCGCTTTGCCGTGAACAACGATGGCAGCGGCGGCGGCACCGCTATGTACGTCGATGACGTTAGCCTGACCGCCTGCAGTTCCGCCGAGGAGCAGGTTCCGATGCCGACGGATACCCCCAGCTTTGAGGCTGCGCCGCCGCCGGTTTTCACCGGGGCCGCGCCCCTCCCGCTTGCCACTGAGGCCGCGCCAGCACTCGAGGCCGCGCCGCCTGTCGCGCCGGTCCTGCCTGCCATGCCGGCCGGCTGCGTCGAGCTCGTGCAGAATGGCGGCTTCGACGGCACGCTGGCGGGTTGGACGCCGGGCGCAAACCCGCTGCCTCCGGCGCTCGTCACCTCGCCGGTCTTGACCGGGGCGTACGCGGTGCAGCTGGGCGCGGTGGACCGGAACCTGAACAGCTACTCGTCGATCCGCCAGACGGTCAGCGTCCCCTTCGGCTACGCACGCGCCATCGTCAGCTTTTGGGCCTACACCGTGGCCGAGCAACTCTCCGGGGCAGACAGGCAGCAGTTTGTTCTGCTGGGGCCGGGAAATGTCGTTTGGGCCGTGCCATGGAAGGTGCTGGAGAACGGCCGGATCGTGGCAGCAGCACATGTATGAGCTGGTCGGTGCGACCGGCCAAACCTTCGATCTCTACTTCGCTGTCGGTCAACGATGGCGTGGGCGGACGCACGGCGCTCTACCTGGACGAGGTGCGGCTGTGGGGCTGCGGCGGCGCAGCTGTCCCGATGGCCTGCGCCGATGGAGGGCAGGCGGCTGTGGCGCCGGAGGCTGTGGCCCGCGGCGCCCCTGGAGGTCCAGGCGGTGCCGGTGCCCCAGGTCTATCCGATCGAAACGATGCCGCCGGCCGCCGTAGCGGAGCAAGTCGTTGTTGCGACCGCTGCCGTCACCGACACGCAGGCGCTGCCGCTGCCCGCATGGACCGAAGTTGCGATTGTGACGCCATCGGTGGTCGAGATGGCTACGGCGGTGGGCGAGTCGCCCAGGGGGGCTGTCGCCGGTCATGGAGGGCACGCCGGCGCCCGAGATTGGGCCAGCTCCGCTGATCCTGCGAGCCAGCCCGATCCCGGCGACGCCCGCCGTCTCGATCACCGTGTCCTTGACGCCGCAGCCAGCAAGCTTCCTCAGCAACATCACCAGCCGCCTGCCCACGGGCGGGAAGCTGGCCGTCATCGGTTTGGTCGTCCTGCTCGTCATTTTGCTCGTGGTTGCATTGATTCGCGGGCGCTCGTCGGACGAGCGATTGAGCCCTCGTCGCTGATCTTGACCTACGTTCACGCGGAAAGGAATGCCTTCGTGGATTGGACCCTCTATCGGGACGAAAGCGGCTTCGACGCGCTCAAGGACGAATGGAACGAGCTGCTCAAGAGCAGCCGGTTCGATACGATCTTCCTTACCTGGGAGTGGCAGACGACGTGGTGGCAGCACCTTGGTCGCACCCGCGGCCCGCTGTTCATCCTGGCCGGGCGGGACGCCGGCCGCCTGGCCGCGGTCATCCCGCTGTACCTGGCGGGGACGCCGGCCGCACCCTGCAGGTCGTGGGCTGTATCGAGGTGTCCGACTACCTGGACCTGATCGTCGAGGCGGGCCGCGAAGAGGAGGTCTACGGGTACTTCCTGCAGTGGCTGCAGGGACCCGACGGCGCCCGAATGGGACGCGCTGGACCTGTGCAATCAGCCGGGTGTCTCGCTCGGCCACACCCTCTTGCCCGAGCTTGCCCGGGCCGCGGGGCACAGCGTCGAGGTGTTCCAGGAGGACGTCTGCCCGATCATCACGTTGCCCCAGCCGGCGAGGGCGAAGACCCAGCAGGCGCTGCCTGGGACGCGTACCTCGAAACGCTTGACAAGAAGGAGCGGCACGAAATCCGCCGCAAGCTGCGGCGGCTGGAGCGCGAAGCGCCGGACGCCGAGGTGCGGTATGTGCTGGGGGGACCCGAAGTGCCGGCTGCCGTCGACACGTTCATCGGCCTCCATCGCAACAGCCGGTCCGACAAGCACGCGTTTATGACGCCAGAGATGCAGGACTACTTCCGGGCGATCGCGCAAGTCGCGGCCGATCGCGGCTGGCTGCGGCTCGCCTTCCTGGACGTCGGCGGGGAGTCCGTCGCCAGTTACTTCTGCTTCGACTATGGCGATGCGGTCACGGATGGGGGTCCCGGCTGCGACGTGCTCGTCTATAACTCCGGCTACGACCCGGCCAGCATGCCCCAGCTCAGCCCCGGATGGGTGCTGCTTGCGCAGGTGATCCAGCACGCCATCGCGCTCGGCCGGCGGCATTTCGATTTCCTGCAGGGGAGCGAGGACTACAAGCACCGGTTCGGCGGGGTGGACACCCCTGTCTTCCGCACGATCGTCCGGCGGGGCGGAACATGAGACCTGTCAGGTTTCCACTCGCGACGAGACCTGTCAGGTTTCCGAAACCTGACAGGTCTGGGATGCCTTAACTATGCGCGTGATCGCGGCTCAGCCAAGGGGCGCAACCTGGCCTCCGTCCCCGGCGACAGCACCCGGCCCATCACCGACCGCACGAAGGCGGCGCTCTTCAGCATCCTGACGTCGGCCGAGATGGTCGAGGGGAAGCGGTATCTCGACCTCTTCGGAGGGACAGGCGCGGTCGGGATCGAGGCGTTGAGCCGGGATGCGGCGGAGGCGGTGTTCTGCGAGAAGGACCGGAAGGCGCTCGAGACGCTGCGGCGCAACCTGCAAGACACGGGCTTGGCAGACCGAGGCAAGGTCGTTCCTGGCGATGCGTTCGGATACCTTGCCCGCCCGGACCTCGCGCCCTTCGACATCATCTACATCGCGCCGCCCCAGTACAAGGGGCTGTGGCTGAAGGCGCTTCAAATGCTCGATGAGCGGCCCGGGCTGCTTGCGCCGGGTGGTTTCGCCATCGTTCAGATCTTCCCCAAGGAGTGGACCGAGCCTACGCTTGCGCACCTGATCGAGATCGACCGCCGCCAATACGGCAGCACGGCGTTGCACTTCTTGACCCACACCGCCGAGGAAACCATCGTTGATCGACCCTGAAGCCCCGGCCTCAACCGATGCCCAGCGCCCCTCCATCACTCGCCGGCAAGCCTGGACCCTGGCGAGCCGGCCGCGGACGCTCCCGGCCGCAGTCGGGCCGGTGATCGTGGGCACCGCTCTTGCGATTCGCGACGGCGTGTTCGACCCGTTGGCGGCCCTTGCCGCGCTCCTGGCCGCGCTGCTGCTCCAGATTGCCTCCAATTTCGCCAACGACCTGGGCGACTTCGTCCGGGGCACCGACACGCCGGAGCGCGTCGGGCCGCTGCGGGTGACGACCGCTGGTCTGCTGACTGCGGGGGACGTCAAGCGGGGGATCGTCGTGGTGCTCGCCGGGGCGGCCGCTGTGCGGGCTTTACCTGATCTGGGTGGGCGGCTGGCCGATCCTGGCGGTCGGTGTGCTTTCCATGATCGCCGCCGTCGCTTACACCTACGGCCCGCTGCCTTTCGGCTATTACGGCTTGGGCGACCTCGCCACCTTCATCTTCTTCGGTTTCATCGCCGTTGTTGGCACTTATTTCACTCAGGCGGCCGCAGCCGGTTTGGCCGCAGCCGGTTCGGCCTCGGCTGAGGCACAAAATGTGCCCCTGCTCGTCTGGCTCGCAGCCGTGCCCATGGGCGCGCTCGTGACCGCTATTCTGATCGTGAACAACACCCGGGACGTGGAACAGGACCGGGCCGGGGGCAAACGCACGCTTGCCGTGGTGCTCGGCCGCACGGGCGCGCGCATCGAGTACGTGGTGATGCTGGTGCTCGCCTATGCCGTGCCGGTCATCCTGTGGCTCGGCTTCGATATGGGGCCGTGGGTGCTGCTGCCTTGGCTGACGCTGCCGCTCGCCATCCACCATGCGCACGCGCTCTGGACGGTGGTCGGGCCGCGCCTCAACAAGACGCTGGCCGGCACGGCTCAACTGGAAGTCCTATTCGCGATCACTTTCGCGCCTAATTGCCGCCGGTATTGTCTTGTAGCGCAATCAACCGTTCGACCGATGCGGGCGACGTCCACAGCAAGCTCCGCAGCTGCACGGCGGCCGCCCCGAGCCGCCAGCACCACCGCACATCCTCGTCTGTCGTGATCCCGCCCGAAGCCACGACCGGCACCTCGAGCGCAAGCTCGGCAACCGTCCGCAGCGCGCGTAAAGTAAACGGGAACGCCGCGGGTCCGCTGACCGGTCCTTCGACAACGCCCCTTCGGCGAGAGTGCGCAGCCGCATGGGGTGCGGTTGCGACGACGAGCGCGTCCGCGCCCGCACCGGCCACGGCTTCTGCCAGCGGTCCGGCCTGCGTCGCCCGCAGCTTGACCAGCAGCGGGAGTTGGCACCCCCGCTTCAGGTTCGCGATCCAGTTCGCCGCCTCGTGGGCTGTGACACCCGACGGCAGCTGCGCCTCCAGCCCGCAATTCCTGCGCCGCTAGCGGAGGCGTCTTCCAGCCGCTCGCCGAGGCGCAGCCAGTCGTCGGGCGCTGTTCCCGACAGGGCTACGATGACCGGTAGGCCCAGACGATTCCCACCCCTGCGCGTCATCGCGGAGCACCCGGCGCAATCCCGGGTTGTGGTCGCCCGGTATTGAGGATGAAGCCGCCGGGGATTTCGGCCATCCGGGGGCCGCTAACGCCGCGGCGAGATTGCAGTGTCAGCGGAGGCGTGACGAAGCGCTCCGAACCAGCCGGGCTCCACGCCAGGTGGCCACGCGCGTCGCCCCAGCCCACTGCGCCGCTGCCCAACATGAAGGGCGAGCTCAGTGAGAGGCCCGTCTTGCTGTTTGGCGCCAGCTCAATCACCGGCCCTCCCCACGATGTCCACGAGGTCGAATACCGGCCCGCGCAGGCACACCCGGCGGCGGCCACCTGCGACGTCCGCAACGCATGCCAGGCAAGCGCCCGTGCCACACAGGAACTGGCTCGGGTAGATCGGCTTGGGCGAAGCCGGGCGAGAGCGCGTAGCGTGCCGCCCGTACCGTGGCGGCCAGGGTGGGGTAGGCGCTCCTCGGTCAGCGCGGCGCAGAGTGCGTCGGCCCACGGCAGCAGGTCCGACAACGTCGACATGAGCGGGCGGACGATCTCGGCCCGCCCGTCGCTGGTTACGAGGTGATACTCGACGCCGGCAGGCAGGCGGGCTGCTGGGAGTGCACCGCGCGTGCTCGACGCTGCCGGCGACGAAGGTCACCGACAGCCCGGCCGCGTCCGCCCAGTCGATGAGCGGGAGGAGGCCCCAGGCGAGAGCGCCTTCCCCGACGCAGAGCAGGTTACGGATGCCCGAGTCGAGCGAAAAGCCGGCACCGATGGGGCCCAGGCAGTCCAACTCTGCCCCCGGGGGCGCCACGCGCAGCCACGCATCGCCCCAGTCGCTCGACGGTGGGATGCGGATGGTGAAGTCCTCCGCGCCGAGCGCGATCGGGTAGAATGTGCGGCGCAGATAGGGCGAAAGAGTCGGGCCGGCCTTGACCAGCAAGGGCTGCCCTGGGGACAACAAGCGCGCCAGCGCGGGCGAGTGAATCACGAGCTCGAGCGCCGCGCCCGCCGCCCGCCGTTCGACGACTGTACCTGTGGCTTGTGTGAGAGGCATGGCGCAAGGATACAGGAAAGGGCCGCGGGCGTCAACGGCGCGGCCAACCCAAGGATGCGTAGGGGCAGGTCGTGTACCTGCCCGGCCGCGCCCCCTCCGTGATGCTTACGGCTCTTTCAGCCGCTGAAGCACCACGTAGTCGCGCCCATCCGCAGTTCGCAGCCGTTCCCCGTTGGCCGAATCGTACATCCCCACCACGATATCGACCGACCCGCCGGCTCGGTCAGCCGGCAGCACCAGGGAAACGCGTTCATCCACCGGCTGGTCCGGTTGCCAGTTTTGGGTAGGCTCGAAACCCGCGCCTGGAACGCCGGACCACTGCGCGAGGACTTTCCCTCCCGCATCCCAGGCCTGTACGAAGGTATGCAGAGGCGCGTTCACCGCTGCCAGGGGGCGCCAATGCAACAGGACCTGCACGCTCTCCGGTTCGCGCTCCGTTCCCGCCCGGCTGCCGATCTCCCAGCGATCGAGGCTGACCACGCCTCCCAACGCCGTGTGCGACTCGCCCCTTGCGAGGGCGGGCACGGGCCGGGCAAAAGCCGTCAGCCGTCGCCCGTCCGCCAGCCACTGGGTGCCCTCGATCGCCGCGGTCCGGGCGAGGTAGCGTTCCGTCGTGCTGTTGGCATCCCCCTCGCCTGCGCCCTGCGTCAGCAGCCAAAGCCGGCCGTGCCGCCGGAAGATCTGGTCGATACGCTGCGCGTCCGTCGCGCCACTGGTCCCTGCCTCCGGCTCCGCCGCATCTTCGCGATACACGGCATAGACCGGAATCTGGAGTTGCTGTGCGTTTAGGAACGAGATCACCTCGCCCAGCCCATCCTGATACCGAGCCGGGTTCAGCACCATGGCATCGCCGGGGCCCGCCTGGGACGCTAGCATGCCAAGGGCTTCCCCGTAAGCAGGCAAGTTCGTGTATCCGAGCGTGCTGGCGCCTAGCCAGCTCAGAAGGATGACCGACCCGGCGATGCAGGCGAGCGAAGTCACACCCAGCCAGGCCTTGCCGGGCCGGACCAGTGCGATGATTCCGGCGATCAGGAGCCCACCTGCCAGGAGGAAGCCCTGTGGGTGCGTCGACAGCCACGCCAGGTCAAGCCACTCCGGGCGGGGGGCGACGCGCCACAACGGGTAGTGCTGGCCGAGCGTCTGGACGATCGGGAGCCGGTTCCAGATCACGTCGGGCAGTGTGAGGGCGACCCCCGCAAGCGCCAGGAGGGGCAGGGCGACGCGCTGCCAGCCGGGCCGGTCGAGCGCGGCCTGGGCAAATGGCGCGAGGCTCAGAAAAAGGAGCGGCAGCATGGGCAGCAGGTAGCGCGGCCCCCAGACCGGCCCGCCCCAGAACACCGGCCACGCGCCGTTGACGACCAGCGTGACCAGCGCTGTGACCAGCACGGTCACCGCAACTCGCCGGTTGCGGCGCCAAAAAACCGGCCATGACCAGGGCAGCGCGAGCAGAAGCGGCGCGGCGAGGAAGATGCTGCGGTCAGGGCTGACCAGGAAACCGCTCAGGCCGGCCGCCAGCGAACCGTTGAAGGTCTCGGAATAGCCGAACTGCCACCAGTCGCCGAAGCGCGCATAGTTGAAGGTCAGCAGCGCCGCGCCGGTCACGGCGATGGGCAAGCCATACGCTAGGAGCCGTGTCACAGTGGCGCGGAGGGGACGTCGAGAAAGAGGAGAGCGAAGCACGGCGTGACCACGATCAGCGCGGGCCGCACGGTCACGGTTAGCGCGACGAGCAGTCCGGCGATCAGGGCGTGCCTGGCGTCCTGGCGGATCAGGAGGACCCAGACGGCCGCGAGCCAGCCCAGGGCCACGAGCGGCTCGCCGAACATCGTGCGGGCGTAGAGCCAGGCAAAGGTGGTAAGGCCGTAGCACAGGCCGAGGATTGCACCCGCAGACGGCTTGTAGCCCAGCCGTGCCGCAGCCAGCACCAACAGCCCGCCGGTGAGCGCAGTTGCGAGGCCGTTGATCAGCATCGTGGTGCTGGCGAGTCCCGCGCCGGGAATTGCGCGGCCGAGCAGGATGCCGAACGCCGCTGCCAGCGAGTGGCCGATGCCGTATTTCGAGTAAAGCTCCCCGTCAATGCCGATGGAGGCTGGGTCGGGGTCGCCCGCGTTCCAGTACAAGGCTGCTTTGGTCGACGCGGCCGTGAAGGGCTAAGTTGTGGGCCGCGGCGAATACCGCATGCTCGTCAACCGAGTGGAATGCGCCGCTGACCGTGAGCCAGTAGACGGCCAGCAGGAGCAAGCCTACCGCAGCAGCCCGCTGCCATAGGGAGGAAGAACGTACCGTCGCCATAACGAACCTGAGCCCGAGCGGTCTTAGGAAGACCTCAAAGAGGACCAAAGCCAGCAGATGATGGCATTGTACGCTGTCACCCTTCGCATGTCAACGATCGTATCATGGTCTTTTCCAGGCCAGACTGACGCCCTAACCCTTATCAGACGGTGCAACTGCTCCGCGCAAAAATGCGTATAATGATCACCAGACTCCGTGGTGGAAAGGGCATGAGCGTGGCGGACAGCTTGGGCGCGGCGCCTGGCGCGCCGGTGAGCGAAGCGGTTGCGGCATGGTACGACAGCGATCCGCAGCGCGAGTGGGGCCGCGCCGACCGGCATCGCACCGAGTTCGCGATCTCCCTGCGCGCGTTCGTCCAGCACCTCCCGCCCGCTCCCGCCCGAATCCTCGACTGTGGCGGCGGGCCGGGCAGGTATGCGATCGAGCTGGCGCGGCAGGGATACGATGTGACCCTCTTCGACCTCTCCGCCGGGAACCTTGATCTGGGCCGCGAGAAGGCGGCAGAGGCAGGCGTCTCGTTGGCGTTCGAGCAGGGGACCGCGCTCGATTTGTCGCGTTTCGCGACCGGCCAGTTCGACGCCGTGCTCTTTTTAGGTCCACTCTATCATCTCTTGACTGAAGAAGACCGGCTGCAGGCGTTGACGGAGGCACGGCGGGTGCTGCGGCCGGGCGGACCGCTTTTCGCCGCCTTCATCACCCGCTTCGCCGCCCATCGCACCGCCGCCCTGCTGTACCCGACCGAGCCGCTCGAAATGTCGCTCGACTACCAGATGATCGAGGAAACCGGGGTGCTGGCGCCGCGCGAAGGCGTCCGGTTCGTGGCGTACTTCGCGCGGCAGGAGGAGGTCGAGCCGCTCGTGCGCCGGGCGGGCCTGGAGATCGACGAAATCCTGGGCGTCGAAGGGCTGGTCAGCGTGCTCGAGAAGGCCGGGGTGAACGACTTGGCGGGCCCGGCGTGGGACTGGTGGCTCGAGGCCAACTGGCGGGCCGCACACGAGCCGGCCTTGTTCGGCGCGGTCGAGCACCTGCTGGTCGTCGCACGCAACCCGTTGTGGCGCGCCGTATTACGTCAGATCGCTGCAACGCTCGACGCTGAAACCGTTCCCTACACCATCGTCGGCGGAACCGTCGCCGCCCTTTACGGGGTCTCGGTCCGGATCAAGGATATCGACATCCAGACGACGGCTGCCGGCGCGTACCGTTTCGCGGAGCTCTTTGCGGCGCAGAACGCCGTGCCCGTCACCCACAGCGACAACGGGTCGTATCGTTCGCACTACGGCCGTTTCGACTTCGGGGGCGTCCAGGTGGAGATCATGGGCGACCAGGAGCGCCGGCAGGACGGGGGCTGGGTGGACACGCAGGCTTGCACCCATGCGACGGTCGATCTGGACGGCGTCTCCGTTTCCGTGCCCTGGCTGGAAGAGGAATGGCTGGCGTACATCCGGCGTGGCCGGCTGGACCGAGCGGCGCTTTTGCTGCCGCATTGCGACCGCGACCGCCTGCTTGCGCTGCTGCGCGGGCAGGTGAAGACGCACGTATTATGAGGGAGGGTCGATGGCAGACAGTTTCAAGGACATGCAACCCGTGAAGATGGAGACTGACCGGCGAGCCGGTCGAGGCGCGGGGCTACATCGTGACCCCGATCGCCTATGCCAGCGGAAGGATCGGGACCAGCAGCGATGAACGAGCAAGCGGGCGGTGGGGCTGGATCGACGATCCGGCCCACCAAGATGATCGTGAGCGCTCCCGGCTGGTCAGGTCGAGGAAGTGAACCTCGTCAATGCCCAGGCGCAGGCACTGAGCGGGATGATCGTGCGCCGGGCTGCTGGTGGCCCTCGCCAGCCTGCTCGTCACGCTGCTTGTCGGTCGCAAGCAGAAAACGAGTTGAAGGCCAGCATCTGACACAAGTAGGAGGTACCAGGAATGGACGATCGCATGACAGAGTCGGCGCCGAAGGTCAACGCGCAGGTCGACGAATTGATCCGCCGGATGAACGCGAAGGCGGTGTTCGGAGAGCCCATCCAGCAAGGCGACACGACGCTGATCCCCGTCGCCTCGATTACCTACGGCTTTGGCATGCGGCCAGGGCTGGGGCCGCAGCCCGAAGCCGGAAGGAGCGCCGGAAGGCGAAGCAGGCACCGGGCAGGACGAAGGAGCGGGCGCCGGAGGTGGGGGCGGGTGGCATGGCCCGGCCGCTGGGCTACATCAGGATCGACGAAAACGGCGCGAAGTGCGGAGCCCACCATGAACATGACCCTCGTGAGCATCGGCGGGATGCTGATGGTTGCGTGGAACGTGTTCTGGGTGATGAAGATGATCCGGGATGACAGGCGAAGCAGAGAGCGGCTGAAGATACGCGGTTCCGGAACTGTGATTGAGCTCGGAAGGGCGGAACGCGTCATGCCGGGCGAGGGCGCCGACCTCATGACCATGCTTCCCTTTCCAGACGCTCAGCCGACACGCTGCACCATCACCCCAGTCCGTGCGCCCAGCCCCCATCACAGTCACAGCCCTTCACCCTTCGGCGTCACCTGGGCCTGACCCCACAGCAACTCGGCGCTGCTCCGCGGCGGCCGGCAAGCTCCAGCCTGCTCGATCGCATCCCCCCGGTTGATCACCACCAGCACTCGCTCGTCTTCGGATCGCCGCTCGAACGCAAAGGCGTTGTCCGCCTGCCACACCGGCCTCCAGTCGCCCAACCGCAGCGCAGGGTGTTCCTTGCGCAGGCGGATCAGCGTGCGCGTCAAGTCGAGCGTCTCGCGATCCCACGTTTCGGGCTGGTCCCACGGGAACGCCCGCCGGTTGTCCGGGTCGTCGCCGCCGGTCATCCCGATCTCGTCGCCGTAATAGACGCCCGGCGCGCCGGGGAGGGTCATCTGGAAGAGGGTGGCCAGCCGCAGCCGGACGATATCCTCGTCGGCTTCGTGCAGCAGCCGCGTGACGTCGTGGCTGGAGAAGAGGTTGTGGTTGCAGTGGGTCACCTGCGGCGCGTAAAGCGCCAGCATCCGGCCGACGCCGTCGACGAACGCCGCCGTGTCCATCTTTTCCGCTGCAAAGTAGTCGACGACCAGGTCACGGAAGAAGTAGTTCATCGTCGCGTCGAACCGGTTGCCCTGCAGCCAGGGCGAGGTGTTGCCCCAAATCTCGGCCAGCAGGTAACAGTCGGGATTCGTCTCCTTGGCCGCCCGGCGGAAGTCATCCCAGAAATCGGGCACGATGTGCCGCGCCACGTCCATGCGCCAGCCGTCGATCTTGAACTCGCGCAGCCAATACCGGGTCACGTCCAGGAAATAGGCCCGCGTCTCCGGGTTGCTCAGGTTGATCTTCGGCATGTCGAGCACGCCGTACCAGGCGAGATAGGTTGCCTCGACCAGCGGCCCGTCCTCCGTCACCTCTTCCAGCTGCACCCCGGTCACTTGCGGGAAGGTTTCCAGGAAGCGGAGGTACGCGGCGCGTCGGCCGACCGCCGCTTGCGAAGCAAGCGCCTGCTCGGCGACGTGGGGGCGATACTTCACCCGCACCGGGTATTCCCGCACCGTGAACCAGTCCTTGTATCGTGAGGCCGGCCCGTTCTGCACCAGGTCCTGGAAGGCAAAGAAGCGCGGGTGGCAGTGGTTGAACGACGCGTCGAGCACGATCTTCATGCCCCGGCGATGCAAGCCGTCCACGAGCTCCCGCAGCGCGTCGTCGCCCCCGAAGCCCGGGTCGACGTGATAGAAGTCCGAGCAGTCGTACTTGTGCGTCGACGGGCTGGTGAAGATCGGCGTCAGGTAGAGGATGTCTACCCCGAGGTCGTGCAGGTAGTCCAGCTTCTGCGTGATCCCCTGCAGGTCGCCGCCCTGGAACTCCATCCATGCCGGCGGCGATCCCCACGGGACTGTGCCCGGTAGGGTCGTTTGCCGGGTCGCCGTTGGCAAAGCGCTCGGGGAAGATCTGGTAGATGACCGCGCCCTTCGCCCAATCGGGCGTCTCGAACGGCCGCATTGCGTCCAGGTCGAGCCGGTAGCGGTCCAGGATCTCCACGCTGTGATCGATGCCGTGCGCGCATTGGTAGACCGGACGGCCGTCGTCGGTCAGGAATGCGAATGAGTAGGTGACTTGCGCTGCAGCGAAGCGCACGGCCGCCTCCCAGTAAGTGAAGCGGCTGTCGTCACCGGCACGCGCCATCGGCAGCGCCTGCGGCTTTCCGTCGTTGAAGACGAGTATGGCCTCCTTGAAGACGGGCTGCGTCCAGACGCGGAATCGCACCCGTCCGTCGGGGAGCAGATCGCAGAAGGCCCGGTCGTGCGGGTCGTGGCGGACGTCGAACGGGTACAGGAAGCCGACGTCCCCGTAGTACTTCATCTCGATGTCGTGCACGTTTCTTCCTTACGCTTTCTTTCCACCAGGCAACAGCGCCACGAGCGGCAGGCCGAGCAGCGGCACGACGGTCGCCATCGTGAATGCCGCCCGCAGGCTCAACGCGTCGGCAACCATTCCGAGCACAAGCGTTGCCGCTGCGCTGGCAAGGAAACTCAATCCGAGGTAGATCCCGTTTGCCATCGCGCGGTTCTCGGGGAAGCGCTCCGACATCAACGCCATCATCACAGGCATGATGGCCATGGCCGAGAAGCCGAGCGCAATAAGCAGCGGCAAACGGGCCGCGCCGCCGGTGAGCATGAATGCAGCCATGAGGGGCGCAGAGACGAGCATCGCGACTGCGAGCACCCGGCGCCGCCCGAGGCGATCGCTGACCGTACCGGCGACCAGCGACCCCGCCATCCCCGCTGCCTCGAAGATCGACAGCGCCGCGCCGGCAAACCAGAGATTGCTCCCCTCGCTTTTCAGAAAGAGCGGGAGGTAGGTGCTGAGCGCCGCGGCCATGAGCCCCCGGACCAGTGTGATGCCCACAACCGGGAAGAGCAGCGGCCGCATTGCCGCCAGGGCCTGGCGCCAGGGCCGGGACTGGTCGGCATTGCCGGCGACGGAGGTGGCGCCCCGCAGGCGCACGAACAGGGCGACGGACGCGAGGATCCCCGCCACCATCAGCCACGGCGTCTTCTCCAGCCCGCCGAGATTCAAAGTGGCGACAATCACGAGCGGGCCGATAGTGTACCCGAGCCCGCCGCCCACCATCCACATGCCCATTGCCCGGCCGATCTGGCCGCCCGACACGTTCGCGGCGAGGACCGGCCCAACGGAGTGCAGCCCGGCCGCTCCAGCCCCCACGATCAGCAGCAGGAACGCGATCATCGCGTAGCTGGGCGCGACCCCGACCAGGCTCATGCAGATCGCCGAAATCGACGGCGCGGCAATGACCAGGTAGCGCAGATTCCGCTTGTCGGCCAGGTAGCCGATGAACGGCTGGCTGAGCGAGGGCCACTGGAGGAACACATTCAGCAGTCCGGCCTGCGAATTGGACAGGCTGAACTTGTCGACGAGGACGGGCAGCAGCGGGGGGAGGAACGCGGTGTAGGAGTCGTGGACCGCGTGGCCCAGGGTAATCGTCGTGACTTCCCCGGTGTCGAAGCGCTCCTCCGCTGTACTCACCGTCGGAACGGCTGTTGCTTGGGCGATCGCCATCAGCCTACTTCTCGAGCAGCGTGGGCAAGTAGGCGAGGCTGCCGCGATAAGTCGGTTCGGGGGTTTCGGGTCGGAGCGCGGTCATCGGGCCTTCGACCAGGTAGGTGTCGCACCCCATGTTCCGCGCCACCATGTCCATGTGCTCGTCGCCGACCACCAGGCACTCTTCGGGCGCACGGCCCAGGTACGCGCACACCTCGTCGAAGTAGCGCAGGTTCGGCTTGCTGTAGCGGCTGTTCTCGTAGGTCGTGACTAGCTTGAACGGCAGATCTTCGACGCCGGCCCAGCGCATTCGCTCGCGGACCGCAGCCTCAGGGAAGAGGGGATTCGTGGCGACAGCGGTATCGTAGGCCAGGTCGATCACTTGCTGCACCACCCGCCGGGCCTCGGGCTTGCGACGGGTGACGCTTGCGAGCTTGGGAAAGTCTTCGGCGTAGAACGCGTCGAACACCGGCTCTAGCTCCGCCCGCTGCCGGCCTTCGAACGGGAAGAACGCGTCCATGAAGACTTCCTGGTTCGTCGCCCGCCCGTCGTTCGCCACCATCTGTTCGGTAGCCCACAGCAGCCGGGTGACAAACGGCTTCGGCTCGAAAAAGGGCGCCACCCGTCCGGACAGCGCCTTCAGGTAGACCGGCAGGAAGTGCTCCATGCTGCTGTCCAGCAGCGTGCCGTCCAGGTCGAACAGGATTGCTTTGTACTCAGGCATTTCGCTCGTAACTCTCCAAATAGGGCGCGGCGCTTCACCTGCGCCCGATGATCATCTTCAACCCGTGTTTCGGTCGCAGGGTGACGCCCGGCTCGACCGCCACAGGATTGCCGGACACACCGCGCAGGGTGAAACGTTGCGCGACGGCGGCCATGATCAGCGCCGCCTCGGTCATCGCGAACCCGTTCCCGATGCACAGCCTCGGCCCGCCGCCGAACGGGTAATAGGCGTAACGATGCCGCCCAGCGGACTCCTCGGGGCTGAACCGTTCCGGCCGGAAGGCGTCGGGCTCGGGCCACAGGTCCGGCATGCGCTGCGTGACGTACGGGCTGGTGACCACCAACGCGCCCTTCGGGACCTGGTAGCCGCAAATCTCGTCGTCTTCCAGCGCCTTGCGGGAGATGATCCACGCCGGCGGATAGAGCCGCATCGCTTCCTGGAAAACCATCTCCGTGTACCGCAGCTTCGGCAAGTCCTCGGCCGCCGGGTTTCGCCCTCCCAATTCCCGCGCCAGCTCCTCGTGCAGCTTCGCCTCCTCCTCGGGGTTCCTCGCCAGCAGGTCCCACGTCCACGCCAGCGCGCTCGCCACTGTCTCGTGCCCCGCGATCAGCATCGTCATCGACTCGTCGCGCAGCTGCTGGTCGCTCATCCGCTCGCCGGTCTGCTCGTCCGTCGCGCGCATCAGCAGGGCCAAAAGATCATCCAGGCGTGCCTGATCCTCCGGGCTGATCTCGCCTGTTCGCCGTACCCCGATCGTCCCGTACACCGCCCCGTCCAGAACTTTCATCGCCCGCTTGTGGCTCCGGTTCCCGCTCGTCGGCAGCCATTCCGGCACGACGCCGAACGTGCGCGCCCGGCCGACGATGTGATCCAGCACGGTCAGGGTGGCGGTCGCCAGTTCGTCGGCCTGGTCCCCGATTTCGGCGCTGAACATCGCCTTGCCGACGATCTGCAGCGCGACGTGCATCATCTCGGCCGCGACGTCCACCGGCGCACCGCGTTCCGCATATCCGTCCCATCGCGGGAGCATCTTCTCGGCCGCCCCGACGATCATGGGCGCGAAGGCCGACACACGCGTCTTGTGGAACGCGGGCTGGGCCAGCCGGCGCTGCCGCAGCCAGAAGTCCCCATCGCTGGTCAGCAGCCCCTGGCCCGTGATGGTGCTGAGCAGGTTGTACTGGAAGGTGTCCTTGCAGTAGTTGCGGTGGTTGTCCTGCAGCACCTGCTTGACGCCGTCCGGCCCCGTCACCAGGTACACGGCCAGCGGCCCGACGGGATAACGCACGATGGGACCGTAGCTGCGCGCGACCTGCAGCAGGAACGCATGCGGGCCATCGCGCAGGGCCTGCAGGTCACTCAGTGGCGGGCGGCTGCCGGGGCCGGGCGGAGATTGGGTCAAGGGAATGCCTCTTGCACGGATGAATTCCGCCCGATTATACACCAGCCCCGGCGGTCCGAGAGCATTTGGTGTCGCAGGAGCGGCTTTGAAACGGCCGGCGTCCTGCTGCGTATTAGTAAGGAGATGCGCCGTCAGGGGATGGCGCACTGTCAGCCAATCGTCGGCCAGACTTCCGAACGCCTCCGGCGGTTGTGTTAGAATGATGTCGTGAACTTGTTGTGCATCAACGAGGAGTCAGGCATGACGCATATTTGCTCCACATCTCGGCCGCGATCGCGCTGCGCCTATCGGCCGCGTCTTCCTGCTTGCGCTCATCCTGCTGCTTGCCTTTGGCGGCCTGGCGAGCGCGCAGTCCAAGACGCTCTACTGGCAGCGCTACGACCCGGATATCACGATCCTGAAGAACGGCGACTTCCGGGTGGAGGAAACCCAGGAGCTCGTCTTTACGAACGGCACGTTCCAGTACGGCCAGCGGGAACTCCTGATCAACGACTTCAGCGATATCACGGACATCACCGTGAAGGAGCTGAACGGCCGCGAGTACCAGTACTCCGAGACCGACGCGCCGTACACCTATCGCTACTTCCAGGACAACGGATACCTGAACATCCGCTATAACTTCCCGCCGATCAGCGACAGCCGGAAAACCATCGTCGTGGGCTATACCGTCGTCAATGGCCTGCGCTACTATCCGGACAAGGGGGTGGACCAGCTCTTCTGGAAGGCGATTCCGGCCGGCAACCCGTTCCCGACCCAGTCGTCTACGATCACGCTGCATGCGCCCGAGCCGGCCACGTTCACCAACTACGGCGTTTACGGCGCCGAGGGCCAGGCGAACTTCCAGCCGGGGCAGCGCGATGCGACCATCACGGTGAAGGGGCCGATCAACCCGGGCCAGGAAGTTGAAGTGGTGGCCGAGTGGCAGCACGGCATCGTGGCGGGCCAGGCGCAGCCCTGGCAGGCAGCCATCGACCAGCAAGCCGCACAGCGGGCGGCGGAAGAGGCGACACGCAGGCAGTGGGGTCCCGTCTTTGACTTGGGCTTCCTCTCGCTCGGCGGCCTCCTCGCGATCGGCGGCCCGATCCTGCTGTACCTGTGGTGGTACCGCCGCGGCCGGGATGCGCCGGTTGGCCTGGTTGCCGACTACCTGCCCGATCCGCCTTCCGACCTGCCCGGCAGGGATGGTGGGGACGCTGGTCGACGAGCGCGCGGACCTGCAGGATGTCATCGCGACGCTGCTCGACCTGGCGAAGCGCGGGGTGCTCGAGATCGAAGAGGAGCAAAAGAGCGGTTTCCTGGGCATCGGCAGCAGCAGCGACTTCACCTATCGCCGCAAGCCAAACAACGTGCAACTGCGCCCGTACGAAGAGCTGTTCATGAAGGAGTTCTTCGGGCGGAAGGACGAGGTCCAGCTCTCCGACCTGAAGAACAAGTTCTACAGCGCGCTGCCGACGCTGCGCAACGCCCTGTACAAGGCCGTCGTCGAAGAGGGCTACTTCAGCCAGAGCCCGGATTCCGTCCGCTCGCAGTTCGGCTGCCTGGGCGGTGCGATCCTGGCGGTCGGCCTGGTCGGGCGGCTTCTTCCTGTCAGCCATGCTGAGCCAGCTTTCGAATTACGCGCTGTGCCTGCCGCTGAGCCTGGGCATCATCGGCATCGGCATCATCATCCTGGCGCGCTACATGCCCAAGCGCACCGAGAAGGGCGCCGAAGCCTACGCCCGCTGGATCGCATTCAAGCGCTACCTGCAGAACCTGGAGAAGTACACCAACGTCCAGGAGGCCGGCCAAATCTTCGGCGACTACATGCCCTACGCCGTGGCGTTTGGGCTGGAGGATAGCTGGATCGCCAAGTTCCGCAACGTCGAGGCGCCTCCGCCCACCTGGTGGATCCCGTGGGGCTATCCCCGACCCTACTATGGCGGGGGATACGGCGGGAGCGGCCCGATCGCCGGGGGCGGCGGCTTCCCGGTTAATATGCCCGGCGGCGGCAGCATGAGCGAGGGCGGCGCGCGGCCGACGCTGAGCGACATGTCCCGCGGTATGGGGCAGAGCCTCGCCGGCATGAGCGCCGGGCTGGGCGCGATGCTGTCGCAGGCGTCTCGAACCCTTACCAGCGCGCCGTCTGAGAGCGGCAAGGGTTGGTCCGGCGGCGGTGGCGGCGGCGGCTTCTCGGGCGGCGGTTTCTCGGGTGGCGGCGGCTTCTCCGGTGGCGGTGGCGGCGGCGGCGGAAGCAGCTTCGGATAATCACGTGTGAGACCTCCGAGGTTCCGACCCTCATCTTGGATGAGGCAACCTCGGAGGTTTGGCCCCGACAGGAACCTGAAGGAGGGACATTATGCCGGGACAGGGCCGAACCCTGGGTATCATCCTGATCGTCGTCGCGGTCATCGCGTTCCTGGTGGCGGCTGCGCTGCTCCTCACGCAGGTGTCGAGCGGCGAGACGACAGCCAGCGGCGCGGTGCTGGGCCTCCTCATCGCGCTCATCGTCTTCGTGCTGCCCCTCGGCGGCGGCGGGGTTTACCTGCTCACCCGGGGCCGGCAGGAGGCGCGCGAGTACGCCGAGGTCGCCAAGGAGAAGAAGATCCTGAACATGGTGCTCGCGCAGGGCAAGGTGACCCTGTCCGACGTGGCCGTCGAGCTCGACACGCCGATCGACCGGGTCGAAGACATGGTGCGCGACCTGGTGGGCAAGAACCTGTTCAGCGGCGCCATCAATTGGGACGACGGCGTCTTGTATTCCAAGCAGGCGTCGAAGCTCAAGGCGGATCAGAAATGCCCCAACTGCGGCGGGCAGCTCCAACTGGCCGGCAAGGACGTCATCGAGTGCCCGTTCTGCGGCTCCACGGTGTTTCTGTCAAGTTGATGCGGCGACCTACCACAAAGACACGAAGACACAAGGTTTCGCTAAGCTTGTCAGTTCCTTGTGCGGCTTCTGTTCTTTGATTCTTTGTGGTGATGGTAGAATCTGACTTAGCAGCGGGCAAGTGGCAGTGAAAAAGGGAGGGATAGCATGGATCCAGTTCAGAAGGCGAAGGACGAGATGGGCGGCCTGGAGAAGGCCGTTGCCGGCCTGCCCGGCGTGAAGGGCTATCGCGAGAAGGAACTGCGCCGCGAGGCGGATAAGCAGGTGCGCGACACGCTCGCGCGCCAGCTTGAGACCCGCCGCCAGAAGCTCACCAGCCTGCAGAATGACCTGCTGGCCGCGGGCGGGCTCGACTGGATGGACGACATCGAGCGGGTCGTCGGCCGCCTGCAGCTTTTCATCGACCGCGTAAAGACCGCCTCATACGGCTACGCGCCCCTCTTCGGCCTCAACCGGGTGCAGGAAGAGGAGCTCGACCGGTTGGCGGGCTTCGACCAGGACCTGTACAACCAGGTCGGGCCGCTGGACGAGGCGATCGGCAAGCTGGAGCAGGCCGTCGCGGCCAACGACGGCATCAAGGACGCGTCAAGGCTGTCGGCGACATCGTGTCCGGCATGAACCAGACGTTCAATCGCCGCGCCGAAGTGATTCAGGGTGCCTGACGGCCAGTCGACCACAACAGGAGGCAAACGCATGGTCCGTATCTTCGACATTATCGAGGCGCCCGACCAGGGGCAAAACCAGATGGTCTATCGCGTGCCGCCGAGCGGCAGCGGCGACTTTCGCATCGGCTCGCAGGTCGTGGTGCGCGAGAACCAGACAGCGGTGTTCTACCGCGATGGCAAGGCCCTGGACACGTTCGGCCCGGGCCGCCACACCATTACGACCGCCAACATCCCCTTGCTGGTCAACGTGCTCGGCCTGGCCTTCGGCGGCAACACGCCGTTCAAGGCCGAGGTTTACTTCGTCAACATGCGCGACTTCATCGACATGAAGTGGGGCACGCCCGAGCCGATCACGCTTCGCGACAAGGAACTGGGCATGGTGCGCCTGCGCGCCAATGGCCGCTACTCGATGGCCGTCCAGGAGCCCCAGATGTTTGTCGCGAAGATCGTGGGCACGCAGGGCCTGTACACGACGAACCAGATCGAGGACTATCTGCGGGGCATCATCATCAGCCGGCTGACCGACCTGATCGGCGAGACGATGGGCAGCATCTTCGATCTGCCGGCCCGGTTCGACGAGCTGAGCGGCGCGATCCGGGTCAAGGTCGCGGACGACTTCGCGCAGCTCGGCATCCAGCTCAAGCAGATGTTCCTCGGCAGCGTCAGCCCCACCGAGGAGACGCAGAAGGCCATCGACGAACGCGCGTCATGGGCGCCATCGGCAATATGCAGGCGTACATGCAGTACCAGGCCGCCAAGTCGATGCGCGACGCAGCCAGCCAACCGGGCGGCGAGGGCGGCGGCGGCGGCGCGAGCACTGGTGTGGGGCTGGGAGCAGGCTTCGGCCTCGGCGCAGGCATGGCGGGCATGATCAGCCAGGCGATGCAGGCAGCGGCGGCGGAGGTCAGCAGGGCCAGGCGCCGGCAGCGGGACAGCCCCCGACAGGCGCCGGCCCCGCACCAGAGGTGATGACGCTGGCGGAAGCGGCGGCTTACCTGAAGGCGGATGCAGCCGACGTCCAGGCGTTGATCAGTTCGGGCCAGATCAAGGCCAAGCAGATCGGCACGGAGTACCGGATCAGCAAGAAGGCGCTGGACGAGTTCCTATCTGAATAGGCTGACTTCTAACAAACTGCGGGGCAACGGATGACGAACGGAGCAACGGATACCTCGGAACCTCGGGATCCGCTGCTCCGTTATTCCGTTGCCCCGCAGCCTCACTCGAACAGACTCGTCGCCACCACCCCGGATGTGGGTTGGGGCCAGGCTTGCGCGAAGGATTCCCGCCCCATCATCTGCCTGACGGTCGTCTCGGGCAGGCGGCGGAACAGGTTGCCCGGGCCGAACTGGGTGCGGTGGCAGTGGAGCGCCTGCCACTTCGCCTCCACCGTCTCCGACACGTCGACCACCGCCGTGACGTTCTCGTCGGGCCAACCCGGCCGTCGTCCTCCGCAGCCAGTCATAGTCGCTGGCATCCATCCCCAGCGCTTGTATTTCACCGGCCATGCGTGTGAAGAAGGAACGCGGATCGTGGTGTAATAAAAGCGCGCCGCCTGCCACGGTGCGCCGAGCTCGGGTCGTTCGCTGAGTCCGCCGCCGCCTGAAACGCCGCCACCGTGTGCTTGTGAATGGCGATATGGTCCGGGTGGCCGTACCCACCGTTCGGCTCAAACGTCACCACCACTTCGGGACGCAACCGGCGGATGATCGCCACGAGCTGTCGCACCACGTCCTCCGCCGGCGTGTTCACGAACGTGTTCGGGTGCCGGTTCTCCGGCGTGCCGGCCATGCCGGAATCGCAATAGCCGAGGAAGACTACGTCTCGCACACCCATCGTTTCGGCCGCGCAGCGCAGCTCGTTCTCGCGGACCTCGCCGAGCGTCTCGGGCGTGGCGCCCGTCCCTTCGGCAATCTCGCCGGCCTCGCCCCTGGTTGCGCAAACGAGTGTAACGGCCACGCCTTCGCCCGCATAGCGAGCGAGCGTGCCGCCTGTTCCGAACGCCTCATCGTCTGGATGGGCGAAGACCGCCAATAACGAATGTTCCACTGCCTTCTCCGTTACAAATGTGCCGCATGCTTCAGCTTGCCCGCCGAAAAACCAAAGCCAGTGCCACGAATCAGGTCGTTCTGAATCCGCTCCGGCGGTGCATCCCGTCGCAGAACGGCTTGTTGTTCGACTCCCCGCAGCGGCACAGGGCGGCGCGCGGCAGCTCCCGCTCGGCGCCGTCCTGGTTGACGACGTGTACGCAGCCTCGCACGTAGAGCGGCCCGTCGGGCTGTGCCTCGATCGCCGGCGGATCGGGCACTTCCTCCTGCGCTGCGCCGTCGAGGCGTTCGTACCGAGCGCGCCGGTCGGGCAACGGCGCACCGCGTCGGCGACTGCGCCGGCGGGCGCGGCATCCACCAACACCCACGGCCGGCGCCGCACGTCGAACACCTCGGGCAGCGCACGCAGGCAATTCGCCGTGGGATGCACAGCTTCGGCTCCCAGTACACCGGAATCTGCTCGGTCCGGTACGTCCGCTCGACCCCCGGCTGGGTCTTCTCGGCCCGGTCGCTGGCCGGTGTCGGCGTGGGTCTCTGGTCCATTGCGCCTCCGATGCTGCGGCCGGCACAGGCCGCCGGGTCATGCCTGGCACGTGATGCGTGAACGGCGCAAGCATTGTAGCCGCCTCACGGTCCCCATTCTGTAAGTGCGCTAGCATGGGATTTGCCCTGGGCTATGGCATAATACCCCTATCTGAAAATCGCGTCCGCAATTACAGCGCGCTTGCATGCGAAAGGAGTACGCGTCATGGCCAACAACGGGTTGGATGAACAGCTCGAGGACTTCGATGACCTGGGCGAGGACGAGCTCTATTACGAGCTTGACGACGACCGCCGGGCGGAACTCAACGAGATAGTCGGTCGGAAGGTCCTCGGCATCGAGCTGTGGGAAGAATCCATCGCCGATGAAGAGGAGGATGAGCCACCGGCAGCCGAGGAGCGCACGTTCGTCGACTGCGACGTGTACTTCGACGAAAACGTGGCGCTCGAGTTGTACGTGGCCGCCGTGTACCCCGATCCTGACGGCGAACCGATCGTGGGCGTGGACGCCATTTTCGCCGCGATCGGCAAGTTGGCCGACGAGAACCTCGAGCTTGTCGACTACGGCGAGGCGGACGAGGAAGAGGGCGGGGTCGCCCTCGCGTTCGGCCACGGGGACGACGTGCAGACGGTCATCGTCGCCAATGCCTGGATGGTCACCGATTGGGAGCCGGATGAGGACGGCGACGACTCCGAGGACGACGAGGCCTGAGCTTGGCACGACTACGCCTGGCGGTGCTCGACGTTGACGGAACCCTCAAACAGGCCGAGTCGCCCTATCAGTACATCCACCGGCGGCTCGGCCTGGCCCAGGCCGCAGCGGAACATCGCGTTTGGCGCTCGGCGGTCAAATCTCTTACGCCGAGTGGCTTCGTCGCGACGTGGCGCTGTGGGCGGGTCAGCCGGTTTCCGATCTGTGCCGCATTCTTGCGGAGAACCCTTTTCTGCCCGGCGCGCCCGAGCTGCTTCGCAGCCTGAAAGCCTCGGGCGTGATCGTGGCCCTGGTCTCGGCGGGCTTCACGCTCAACACCGACCCCATCGTGGCCGAGTACGGCATCGACTACGTCCTTGCCAACGCTGCTCCACGAAACGGCGTGCTCTCGGGCATGGCCGTGAACCACGTGCCCGAGGGCGGCAAGGCTGCGTTCACCGCGACCTGATGCAGCGGCTGGGGATGCGAAGCCGACGAAACCGTGGCCCCCGGCGACACCCGTGGCGACCTCGAGTTGTTCGATTGCGCCGGCGTGCGGATCGCCGTCAATCCCGTCTTCGCCGAGCTGGCCTCGACGGGCCGACGTGGTGTTCTCGCCCGATCTTCGCGGGCCGGTCGAATGGCTGGTCGAGCGCGGCCGCCTCCCCCGTTGCGAAAGCTCACAGCATGGATGCGATTGACTTGGCTTGCTCTGGCCCGCGGCGCGGTTTGGGCTTCTTCGGGCTCAGCGTCTCCCTCGCCG